>NZ_LDWR01000020.1 GCF_001039005.1 Burkholderia cepacia | reverse complement strand
TCCCTATGTAAACAGACCCTAAAACCCCGGGTGCCACGGCGCCCTGCTGAAGAGACAGGAATCCATGCGCGTACTGCTCGTAGAGGACGATCCGCTGATCGGCAGCGGGCTCGAACAGGGCCTCAGACAGGAAGGCTTCGCGGTCGATTGGGTGAAGGACGGCGACGCCGCGTCGCTCGCGCTGCGCTCGACCGGCTACGGCCTGCTGTTGCTCGACCTCGGGCTGCCGAACCGCGACGGCCTGTCGGTGCTCGCCGCGCTGCGTCGCCGCGACGAAACCCTGCCCGCAATCATCATCACCGCGCGCGACGGCGTGCCGGACCGCATCGCAGGCCTCGACAGCGGCGCGGACGATTATCTCGTCAAGCCGTTCGAGCTCGACGAACTGCTGGCCCGCATCCGCGCGGTCAACCGCCGCCATGCGGGGCGCGCGCAGACCACGCTTTCGATCGGCCCGCTGCGGCTCGATCCCGTCAAGCACCTCGTATGGCTCGGCGACGACGAAGTGCCGCTGTCGCCGAAGGAGTTCGTGCTGCTGCACGAACTGATGCGCGAACCCGGCGCGGTGATTTCGCGCGAGCAGTTCGAGGAGCGGCTGTACAGCTGGGGCGAGGAAATCGAGAGCAACGCGGTGCAGGTGCATATCCACAACCTGCGCAAGAAGCTCGGCCACGACATGATCCGCACGGTGCGCGGCGTCGGCTACCGGATCGGTGACGGCGCATGACCGGCGTGCAACGCGCGATCGCGCGCTGGCGCAGCGCGTCGCTGCGGCGGCGCCTGCTGATGTGGCTGCTGCCGGCCGCGTGCGTGATCGGCCTGGTCGCGAGCGCGGGCACCTACTGGGGCGCGCTGCGCGAGCTCGACGACCTGCTTGACGACCAGATGCGCAGCATGTCGAAGCAGATCGTCGTCGGCCCGAACGGCGAGCTGTCGTTCAGCAACGACGCCAAAGGCAAACACGGCTTCGAAGCCAGCGATCCCGATGCGGTGCTGCTGCAGGTCTGGCGCAACGGCACGCTCGTGTATTCGACCGATCGCGAGTCGACCCTGCCGCCGCCCGAGCAGAAAGGCATCGCGAGCATCGACGTCGGCGGCCAGCCGTGGCGCACCTATGTGACCGAGCGCGGCGGCACGACGATCCGGCTCGCGCAAGCGCGGCATGCGCGCTGGGAAGCGATCGCGGCCATCGCCGTGCACCTGCTGTGGCCCGTGTTCTCGATGCTGCCGGTCCTGGCGATCGGCCTGTGGTTCGGCATCGGCGCGGGGCTGCGGCCGCTGCGCACGATCGCGTCCGGCCTCAAGCGCAGGAATGCGAACAATCTCGAACCGGTCGACGTCGCGTCGATGCCGAACGAGGTCCGACCGCTCGCCGAAGCGATCAACGACCTGCTCGCGCGGCTCGATCGTTCGTTCACGCTGCAGCGGCACTTCATCGCCGACGCCGCGCACGAGTTGCGCACGCCGATCATGGGGCTGTCGATCCAGTCGCAATTGCTGCGGCGCGCGACAAGCGCCGACGAGCGCGAGCGCATCCTCGCGCAGATCCACGCGGGCACGACGCGCCTCGGCCACCTCGCCGAGCAGTTGCTGACGCTCGCGCGCCTCGAACCCGATGCGCAAGCGGCCGCGTCCGCGTCCACGCCCATCGATCTCTCCGCGTTGTGCCGGTCGGTGGTCGCGGATCGCGCGCGCGTCGCCGATGCGCACCGGATCGATCTCGGCGCGATCGTCGCGTCGCCCGTGATGACCGCGGGCAATCCCGACACGCTGCGCGTGCTGCTGAACAACCTCGTCGACAACGCGATCCGCTATGCGGGCGATGGCGCGCGCGTCGACGTGTCCGCCCGCATCGACGGCACGACGCCCGTGCTCGAGGTCGCCGACGACGGCCCCGGAATCCCGGAAGCCGAACGCACGGACGTGTGGGAGCGCTTCTATCGCGGCGAGGGTGCGCAGGCCGTCACGTCGTCGGGGAGCGGGCTCGGGCTGTCGATCGTCAAGCGGATCGCCGAACAGCATCGCGCGACGGTCGCGCTCGGCACCACGCGCGGCGGGCACGGGCTGACTGTCACGGTGCGCTTTCCTGCACCAGTCTGATGCACGCGTGCCACGCCGCTTTTCCACAGATTATGTTGGCAAGCTTGTGGACAACCTTCCATTAACGGCATCAAGCCATTGATCGGAAAGGGTTTGTCGTCCGTGCGCGGCAAATGCGCCATGCCGCTGCAAATGCACGCATGCGCGCCGCCGCGATGACCTCGACTCAATTGTCTTCGACGATCCGCTCGACCCGCAGGCCGGTCGAGGTTTCGAGAATGCTCGCGTGCTGCTCCACCCTGCAATACATGAGGCCCTGCGGATAATCATCCGGCCTGGGGCGGGTCCGATCCTCCACATGAACGACGACGGTACCGCCGAGCGGATAGGCACTGACGTGTTCGCCCAGGTAATAGAGCTGGCCGTTCAACTGGTAATAGCCGTGCCCGAGGTACCAGAACGAATCGTTCCGGGTGGCGATCGGCTGGTGGCCGAGGTAGATCGTGTCGCCTTTCCTGACGATCGGGTAGAACAGCAAGCCGATGCGAAGTTCGACGATCGTGTAGTGATTGGCACGGATGTCGTCGACTACCTTGTCGCGGAGTGCGTCGCTCATGTGTTGTTCCGCGTCGCCGAAATACGCGGTCCGATAGTCGGGCGGCTGACAGGCGCGCGCGAACGGACTGCATGCGGACACAAGCGACAGAACGGCGATCGTCTTCCGGATCGTTCTCACTGATGCTCTCCAGGTTCCTTGTTGTCGGTCGGCAATCCGCTGCCATCGGTGCCATCGGTGCCGGATCGCGGCACAAGTTTACCTATCCGCCCTCGATCCACGACGTGCATCTTGGATTTGACAACTAGTTGTCCATTACGTAAAGTAGTTGTCAATTCATCCCGTGTCTCGAGTATGACGAAATCCGCGAAGTTGACCGCCGTCGCGTTATCCGTATTCCGGTTGAACGGCCTGCTGATCGAATGGGGCAACACCTTTGCCGGGCCGCACGGCTTGACCAGTGCGCGCTGGCAGGTGCTGGGCGCCATCTCGATGGCGCCGGAAGCCCCGAACATCCCGCAGATTGCCGACGCAATGGGGATCACGCGGCAAGCCGTGCTGAAACAGATCAACGTGCTGGTCGATGAAGGGCTGGTCCGGTCGCTGCCCAACCCGGCGCACAAGCGATCGCCGCTGTATGCACTGACGCCGCGCGGCGATGCGGCCTATCAGGCGGTGGTCGAGCAATGGCAACAGCACGTTCGCGACATCGCCGGCGAGTTCAGTTCCGCTGACCTGGATGCGACGCTTCGCGTCCTGTCGGCGATGTCCCGCGCGCATGGCCAGGAAGGCCACGCGTGATCGCTCGATTGACCCACGACCCACAGGAGTTCTCATGTCCCAGTTCAAACCGATGGATCCGAACTTTCCGATCCAGCAGCAGCTCGGCATCGCCGCGGAGCCGGTCGTCCTCGTCAACGTGTTCACGCTGGCGCCCGCAGACGAAGCGGACTTTCTGGCTATATGGAAGAACGACGCCGATTTCATGAAACGGCAGCCGGGATTCATCTCGACCCAGCTGCATCGCGCGCTCGGTGACAGCCCGACTTACCTGAACTACGCGATCTGGGAATCGACCGACGCGTTTCGCGCGGCGTTCACGCATCCCGAGTTCGTCGCAAAACTGTCGGCCTATCCGTCGTCGGCCGTCATCAGCCCTCACCTGTTCCAGAAAGTCGGCGTGGCCGGAATTTGCACCGCGTGAATTTGCCCCGCGTAAGCTCAAATGCAAACCCGGACTTCTCCACAGAAAATGTTGGCAAGCTTGTGGATATCCTGCGCACCGCAGCGCTAAACCCTTGATCCGATGGACTTTGGCACGCGTGATGCAGACGCGGCACGTGCGATGGCCATCGTTTGCGCCGCTTCGCCTCAGTTCGCATCACGACGCCACGGTGGCGCACAACACGATCGCCGCACGCGAGCCGCGCTACTTACCCACAGATTTTGTTGGCAAGCTTGTGGATATCCTGAGCACCGGGTCACCAAGTCCATGATTCAATGGGATTTTTCACGCGTGATGCGGCCATCGCGTATCAAAGGCTCCGAAGCCGGTGCGAGGCATGACGAACCGCAATTGGCACTGCCACAAGGCAGCTTAAAAATCACACCGTGTGATCTCTGGCATTCCCGATATGCAAATGCCACCCTACCCCCCGTCGTCCATCGGCATGTCCTCGGCCACCTCTCGCGAGACAACATGCCATTGACCGAACTCCACATCAAACAGCGCCGCGTCGGTCTCGCCCGTACCATTCGGCCAAGCTACCGCCGGCGCCAACCTGATCGCCCGTCTCGCCATCGTCTGTAACCTGGACAGGTTCCACGTCGTCCGCATCCATTCGCAAGTGTCACGCCAAGCAAACAGCCCGGCCTGCTCGTAAATTCGATCCAGCGTACCGAGTGCGGTCGCGTTCACATTGAACGTGATCGGCTCATGATCGCCGATCGGTTTCGTCAACGGCCCTCCGAACCTTCTGGGTGCGCCATCCTCACACAAGATCATCCGACCTTCCGCCACGCCCCACGCCAAGTGCAGCATTGCGAATAGTCCGCCCTCGGAATTCAAGAACAATCGGGGCGGGAGGCTACGAGCCTCCATTACGTGATACTGCAATCCCGGCTTGGCTCGGAGCATCCCTTCGATATGCGCATCGGCCAGCGACAGAAAACATACCAGGACACGGCCATTCCCCAATGCCTCTGTGACGTATTCAAACTGTCCCGGTTCAATTTCCACCGTCACCACATACGTAATCGGGTCCATGAAAAAGTACCCGACTTCATACTGCTTCCCATTCCATTCGTAATTCATACCTTTAGTGGTACAAAATGCCACTGGCCGGACTCCGAATTGAACAGCGCACACTGTTCGGCGCGGACCTTTCTCCACGGTATGACCGGCAATTCCATTTGGGCGGTCACGCGGTCCAGTTTTTCCTGGCTCCAGTCCGTGTCGCAGAACATTTCACGCCACGCAAATATCCCGGCGGCCTCGTACAACCTGGCAAACTCCGCAACCGCATACGCCGGCAGTTCCAGTCCGTCACGGTCACTAGCCCATCGCACCGTCATCGTGATGCGAGACAACTGGTTATCCCGGTTCAGGATCAGCCGCTTCTGGCTGGCCGCAAAGCCCATGTGCAGCGCGATGGCATAGCCATTTCCCGACCGGAACGGCTGGGTATCGAACCGCGAAGCGGGAACCGGCATGCACCGGAGACCACTCGCATTTTTCAAGAACAGGGCTTCCAGCATCGCATCGAAATAGGACAGAAAGCCACTCACTGCGTTAGCGTCCGGTTCCTTACGCTGAACGAGCAGGTTCCGGGTTACGTCCTCCTGCAATACCCATACCCTGGTGGATGTGAAACTCGACGGATTGAACTGCGCGGATTCAGTCATCATCGCACGCTCGAAATCAGGTGGCAGCCGCATGTGCCTCGATAACCGGCACGCGCAACCGGAACACCTTCGTCGGTGATCTCTTCATCGCCTTCCTCGATCACATTGGGGCGCACTTCAGGATGCTGCGGGCAGGTGATCCGATCACCTTTGCGAGCGACCGCAATGTCGCCATAGCTCATGGTTGGCGAGGCACTTACAACCTTGCCGCGGTGGTCTGTCTCATCGCCGAGACGGATAAGATCAATCATGGTTTGCTCGTTGACAGAAATGGATTCACGAGGTCAGCGGAACGGATCCAGCCGGTCTTGATGTGCCTCTTATCGTCATCTTCGATTAACATATCCGGGTTAACATAACGAATGTACGAATATTCACCTTTTCGCTTAATCACGACAACCACATCACCAGGAAAAAGATAGCCAATCCTATCGATCAAATCAAAATTTCTATAAATAGACGATCTGTTATTTAAAACGCCAATTCCCACACCATAAATTCTCCCAACCTCCGTATACGGAAGACCGCCATCACTCGGAAAAAATCCTGCCGCACTCTGACATCCAGCACGCGGCCTTTCGGTGTTTATCGTGATAGTTTTACTTTTTTTTGACAAAAAGCCACGAATAGAAGACGCGGGGTCAATTCGAGCATATTTGTACCTCTGATCACGATAATCGAGATCAAATGTTTCTATTGGAAAACCCCCACCCAAAACGCGAACGGATTTTTTTGTATAAAATAAAAATCTACAATAAAATAATTCATTATGAGCCGAATAATATCCGTATAATCTCCCCCCATCTGAAAAAGTAACAAACCGGGACTCATCGTATAGGGATATCTCCCCTGCAATTGCCCAATGCAGATGTAAAGACCCCACAACAGCGCAAAGGAGACGAAGAAGTTTATTTGAATTCATTGTAATATTTCTCCATCCGCGCCGGGTAGACCAGGGGATATCCCGCCCCGTTATAATTCCTTGCAAATTTCTCCCAGTTCTTTTTTTGAAGAGCACTCAAGGCTCCGACACTGACCTTTGTCATATAAGCCACAAATATCTCGAACTGCTCATCGACACCAATCATCGCTTTGTTTGCTAGCTCCATTGGACTTGAATATCCCATTCGATAGTAGAAAAAACCCATGACTTGGAATACCCCCCAGGAACACGCCATAATTGAAGCAGGTAGGTTTAAGTCCGCAGCTCTAGTCAGTCGCTCGTACTGATACATCACATCGCCATCCTCATGCCCCCATCCGCCATCACCCTCTTTTTTCTTACCGATTGAATAGCCACCCGCTTTCGGCAAACAAAGATCTGGAAACTGAGGAAATAAATTAATCATATTGGATAGATTTCGATCCTCCCAATGCGACTCATCTTGTATCGCTCGAAAAAAATAGTGCCGTTCATATCGAATTTTTGGCAATCCGTTTTGACAAAATGGAGCACCAGATGATTCCGTCGCCGCCACCGCTTTCAACGCAGCCACCTCAACTTTCAACTCGCCCGCAATTTCCCTAAATTTCAACTCAGAAATCTCAGTTGTTTTTGGATAATTAAGTCGAGAGCCCAATACATTAAATGCAACAGTTGTTGGTTTCTGTGTATCAACGACCTTATAGTGATGTTCAATTGTTTCTTTTATTTTCTTTTTATGAGTTTTCTTGTCCTCAACCATTTCCTTCTTGCGAGTTTGAAAATCCTTCTTCACTCGCCCTTGCTCAGTGACTTTCTGCGACCAACCAATGTACGGTCCAAATTCGCGAACCAGACGTTCTATGGTCATGATCTCGCCCTGCTGTACAACAGGTAAATCAAGGTTCTGCTCCAGTGCCTCCTTTGGCGTCATCCTCGTAGTTGCTTCGAGGTGATACTCGGGACTGACAATTGTGAAGGCACTGATACCCTTTTTCGGCATCACGGTCGCCTTCAACACGTATTCCCCACGCCGATTCTTCACTAGAACATCGATCGGCTGGTTACGTGCGGCGTTCTGGATTGTCATCGCGTAGCCATCCATGTCCGTCACTGCATCCATCTGGTTATTCACCATTGATGGAATTGAAATCTCTGCCGGAGCTGATGCACCGCCGGGAGCAGAAGCGGATTCCTGTGCTGCCACTGGAACTGCAGATGGCAGATCATCGCTGCCTGTTCCAAGTTTCCATGCAGGGGCTGGCGGTACGCCCGTACCAGCTTTGATTTGCACGGACAGTCCTTCAATCGGCTTTTGCAGGGCATCCCTGAACACGAAAGCTACTTCGACATAAGGCGATGGCGTCGCCTTACGAGGCGCCGGTTGAGGCTTACGAGACGAATGATTCGGTTGCGTCATCTGTTACCTTTGACAAGTCACTTTAAAAGAACGGGCTGATCTCAAGCCTGTTCTGAACCATCTTCAAGTTCGTGGTGGTCGTAAGCGTCTTCGGTGACGCACCAATCTCCGCCCCCAATCTCGCATCTGACCGTCGTTGGCTCCGCCGTGCTGACGGTCAGTGTTACGCCATCGGTCAACATGCCTTGTTGTTTGAGCGTGCCGTCCGGCAAATAGATACGATAGGGTTGGTTCACCACGGTCAGTCCATTCCCCAGGTTTTCAACAACCGTACTGACATCAAACTTCTGCGTGTAAAGCTCCGCGGGATTCTGCTCCAACGGCGCAACGGGCATGACCGGTAACGGGGAGCGCATGAACGACGCAGCCGGCTTCCCCCATTTCGGCGTCTTTTCGAGAATTGGTCCCGGCGAGCCGTTGATGATGCCGCTACCGTTGATCTGGATATACGAGCCGCCCGCGCCAATCCAGATTTCCTTTGATGCACTGAGAATGATCTTTCCGTCCGTGCTCGTAATGGTTAGATCCTTTAGCGCGGCCAGCGCCATCGCATCGCCCTGCGCTTGAATTTCGACTTTCCCTTTCCCCGCGAACAATCGGATGCCGAACTGCGCCGCAAACAACGAGACTGCACCACGCACCGCCGCAATCAGAGAACGGCCGCCCGAAATGCTGATATCCCTACCAGCGGTTACGGCATGATCCCGCTCGCTCACCAAGTGGACGCTTTCGGTTGCCGTCACGGCGAAGCCCGCCGCGCTCGCGATCGCCAGATCGGCCCGAGTCATTTCGGGGAACCGGTTGTCGTCTGTGCCAGCGCTGCCGCTCAGCGCGTCGTTTTGCGCCTTCATTGCTGCCGTTGCGTCGCTCTGTCTCACGTCCGAATCCTGGGCGCGGTGGCGCTGCGCAAGTTGCGACAGATCCTCATGCTGCTGGCGAGCCTGTGTAAGACGCTGCACCGTCTCACCCATCTCCTTGACGGGTGCCGTCGCCCCCGCGCGCGTCTCGGTCGTTATCAGCATGCCGCGATTAGCGCGCAGCACGCCCCACGCATCGGTTGCCAGTTCCCAGCCGATGCCGCGCGCTTCCTTGCGTCCCGCGTTGCCGTCGATACGTGTGTTGTAGCCGAGCACCAGGCGCGACTGCGCATGGTCGCTCGACACTTGCACCTGCAATTTGCCCGGCGTGTCGTCCGTTACGATCTGGTTCGCCTGCATACCTTCCAGATCGCGCGAGCGTATGCCTGACAGCGCCTGATTGTCCGGCAGCACCCACGGCGGTTGGTTGAACTGATTCACCATCCGCGACGACACATACGGTCTGTCCGGATTTCCGTCGTGATAGCTGACCTCGACCTCCTGTCCGATGCGCGGCAGGTAAATGGTCCCGAATCCGCTGCCCTGCCACGGCGAGGCCACCCGCACCCAGCAACTTGAATTCTCGTTGCGTTTGCCGTGGCGATCCCAAATGAACTGCACCTTCACCCGCGCATAGCCGTCCACCCACATCGCCTGTTTTTCCGGGCCAACCACAACCGCCGTCTCCGGGCTACATCGTGGTTTTTCTCTTGGCCGGTTGCGAAAGAACACATTGGCCGGTTGCAGCACGAAATCCGTCACGCACCGGTAGCGCGCTTGGCCGCCCGCTAGCTGACTGGTCTCATCCACGTTGCGGATATCAAGCGTGGTCGCAATCACCAGATACTCGGCGTTGACCTGCCGGTCGTGATGCCCTTTGAGATGGAACGTATGGCCAGTCGCCAGTCCCCGCAGGTTGCCGCGGCCTTTCGCCCGCAGGCGGCGGCAACGCAGCGCATCAACCCGCACACGCGCGAGATGTCCGCCCTCGCCCTGCCATTCGTTCGGCGTGCCCGCCAGCCCTCCTTTGCCCGCCAACGGTTGCGAATAGTTGCCCCAGCCATAGTGCTCGGCATTGGCGAACGGCTCGTCACGGCCGTCATCTTTCGTCACACGCAGATCAGCAAGCGACTGCGTCGAATCGTAATCCGTGAGGCTCACCACGCCCGCCGTCAGCGCACGGGAGACTTTCAGCGTGTGAATGTGCTCCTCATCGATGCGCGCACTGTCCGGCGCATGCCAGGTAATCGTGTCGTACATGTTGCCGTGCGGCTGGTGCGAACCCGGCGAGTCGCACAGCACCAGCGTGGCGCCTTCCATGAAGAAATACAGGCCCCATTCGCGCCACAGCCGCGTGAGGAAGTCGTAATCGCTCTCCCAGAACTGCCGCACGTAATCACGCTTCGGATAGACGCCACGCAGTCCAGGTGCCGCCAACCTCAATTCAAAAGTGAACGGATAGCGCCGGTCCGTCAGGACCGTTTCGGTGATCTCGACTACGCTCTGATTCTGGAAAATCCGGTTCTCGCGGTTGCGCGTGGCCAACCACAGCCACGGACGCACGGTGAACTGGTAGAACGCATGGCGGTCGTTCGAGCCGGTGCCGTGCACGGCGGTGATCAGGCCGATGATCGTGCGTGTGCCCGCGCCAACGTTGCCCAGGCCGCTGCCGCCTGGTAGTCCCGCGATGAACTCTCCCTTACCGTCAAATTCAAACGAGACGGCAATTTCGGTGCCAACCAGTTTGTCGGGCTGCACCAGCACCCGTGCCTCGTAAACGGGCAACGTCGGATCATCGGCGGTGGTCAGTTCCAGCGTGTACCTGTACAGCCTGCCAAACTTCTCGGTACCGGTCACACGAGAAGGCACGAGGACAGGCCTGCCGCCCCAGGAGGGCAGCGCCTCGCCGGAAACGGCAAGCGTGCGGGATTGCTGCGGATTGAACATGGCGAATGGAGAACGAATGATTCAGGACGGGTCACCGTAAGCCGGCGGCTGGAACGGCATCGACATCGGGCTGTCGACGCTAAGCACGTGGTGTTCACGACGCGTGAGCGGCGGCGGCAGATCTGGCGAACGGCGTGCCTCGGCCCCGAGGTATTCGGGCGGCGCGAACAAACGCAGAATTTCCGGCACTGGCTTGTCTGAGATGAGATCGAGGTTCTCGTGCGGTCCCAACAGATCAAAGGCCGCATCGACGCCCATCCTGCCGCCCAGCCACTCTTCCATCGACCCAGTGTCGCTCTGCACCGGCTCCGGTTCGGCATCCTGTGGCAGCATCAAATCGCTTGCCTCTTCGCGCGATGGCCAAACGTCTGTCGCGAGCACCACCGACGGATCGATGAGCGCCTGCCAATACTGTCGCTGCAGCGAATCAATGAGATCGCCAACGGCTGATGGGATGCTGCTACCTTCGGCCTGAAACCAACTTCTGTCGTATGCCAAAGGTGAACCGATCAGACCGAACACGGCATTGTTGTCGTGTAGATTCTGCTGATCATCGTCGTCGTTCATTTCTTTGAGACAAGTTTCGGAGAATTCACACTTTTTATTGGATTCCCTTCCGCCCGTCTATTGGACAAGTTCCAAAGTCGTCGATAGATGTTATCGAACAGGAAACTTGCATGACGCATGAAAACACGCGGCGCTTCTAACTCCGTCATCTCCAGTCACTTGTGGTCAAGACCAGATCTGTTATTACTCCACATATACTTCGGAGTTCTTGACTCATATAGGAATCAGGCAGCAGTCCGTTACTTGGGTATCGCATCGTAAGATGCACGCTCCGCGCGTATTACTGGACAACTTTGCAAATTGTCAATAACGTGATCTGTTATGTACGAGCGGCCACGACCTCACCGTCACGGTGCGCTTCGATTCACCAGCCTGGGTGCCGGTGCGAAGGGCGATTTGTCCACAGATTTTGTTGGCAAGCTTGTGGATATCCTGCGCAAGCGTGCGCTAACTCGTTGATCGGCCAATGGTTCGAGCTTCGCGTCACCATTGCGGCAACGTGCGGCTCGAACATGCGCGAATACGGACGATCCGGTGCCACGGCAACGCACCGCCCGCGCCTTGACGCCCGAGCATGCCAAGCGTCAAGATCACGCGAGCCGCACGCGGCCGCGCATCGTCGGCTTCGCGCGTCGACACACCGTGCCGGCTGTTCCGCCGACGCCGCACCACGACACATCACTCCGAGGAAGGCCATGGAACACTTCACCGCGTGGCAGTTGCTCGTTTCGCTCGTGCTCGTCGCCGTCGTCGTCTATCCGTATGTCCGCATCGTCCGGCGCACCGGGCATTCGGGCTGGTGGATCCTGACGATGTTCGTCCCCATCCTGAACTTCGTGATGTTGTGGGTGTTCGCGTTCGCGCGCTGGCCCACCGTCGACGATCGGCACGGCTGAATACCGCGCCGGGGGACCGACAAGCTTGTCCACAGATTGTGTTGGCAAGCATGTGGATAGCCTGCGCATACCGCGACCAAGCGCTTGATCCGAAAGACTTTGTCCGCGCCGCTTCGAATGCGGCACGCGGCCGGTAAATCGCCGTTCGCAGCCCGTCTCGTCGCGTGACGGGCCGGCCGACCGGCTTGTCCACAGATTTTGTTGGCAAGCATGTGGATAGCTTGCGCATACCGCAGCCAAGCGCTTGATCCGAAAGACTTTGTCCGCGCCGCTTCAAACGCGGCACGGCGGCCCGCGGCGCGCCGAACGCGGCCGCTCGCCGACTTGTCCACAATTTTTGTTGGCAAGCATGTGGATATCCTGAGCATGCGCGACCTAAGTCGTTGATCACACAACGTTTGGCCGCGCGGGTCACGACTGCGGCACGGCGTGCTGGCGGATCCCGTCGCGCACGCTGCGCCGCCCTGCTCAACCGAACGTCGCGACCGCGATGCGTGTGGCCGCCGCGATCACGTCCTCCTTCGCCCGCGCATCGGCACGCGTCTGCGTGTAGTACACGGTCAGCACGATCGGCGCACGCGACGGCGGCCACACGACGCCCGCGTCGTTCGTCGTCCCGTAGTCGCCGGTGCCCGTCTTGTCGCCGACCGTCCAACCGGCCGGCACGCCCGCGCGGATCCGCTTGTCGCCGACCTTGTTGCCGCGCAGCCAGGCAACGAGCTGCGCACGCTGCGCGGCCGGCAGCGCGTCGCCGAGCGTCAGCACGCGCAGGCTCGCGGCCATCGCGGCGGGCGTCGTCGTGTCGCGCAGGTCGCCCGGCAGTGCGGTATTCAGTTCAGTCTCCCATCGATCGAGCCGGAACGCGTCGTCGCCGATCGAGCGCGCGTACGCGGTCACGGCCGACGGGCCGCCGAGCAGCTTCATCAGCAGGTTCGCGGCCGAGTTGTCGCTGTACTGGATCGCGGCCGCGCACAGATCGGCCACCGTCATGCCCGTGTCCACATGCTTCTCCGACACCGGCGAATACTTGACGAGGTCGGCCTTCCCGTACGTCACGCGTTGTTGCAGCAATCCCGGACGCTCGACGCTCTGCGCGAGCACCGCCGCACTCAGCATCGCCTTGAACGTACTGCAGAACGGGAAGCGCTCGTCCGCGCGATACAGCGCGCGCCGGCCGCTCGCGGTGTCGATCGCGCACACGCCGAGGCGGCCGCCGGCGGCACGCTCGAGCGCATCGAACGACGTCGTGGACGAAACGTCCGGCGCGCCGGCCCGCGGCGACGCACACGCGGTGACGGTAAGGACGAGCGGCGCCGTCGCGGCGGCCAGCAACAGGGTTCGGCGTTGCGATGAGTAGGTCATGTCATGTGTCTCGTGGTGGAATGGATGCGGAACGAAGGCAAAACGCTGAAGCAGGACGGCGGCCGCCGAGACAGCACTATCGGGACTTTACGGTTGCCTGACAAGCAACGATAATTGAGCGCTGACCAAAGAAAATCTTATGATGAAGCTCCGCCCGCATCTTCCACTCAATGCGTTGCGCGCGTTCGAATCGTCGGCGCGCCATCTGAACTTCACGCGCGCGGGCCTTGAGCTGAGCGTGACCCAGGCCGCGGTCAGCCAGCAGGTGCGCTCGCTCGAGGAGCGGCTCGGCTGCACACTGTTCACGCGGCTGCCGCGCGGCCTCGGGCTCACCGACGAGGGGCGCGCGCTGCTGCCGGTGCTGAGCGACGCGTTCAGCCGTATCGAGACGGTGCTCAAGCAGTTCGACGGCGGGCGTTTCCGCGAGGTGCTGACGCTCGGTGTCGTCGGCACCTTTGCCCTAGGCTGGCTAATGCCCCGTTTGAAGCAGTTCGGCGATACGCATCCGTTCGTCGAGCTGCGACTGCGGACCAACAACAACGTCGTCGATCTTGCCGCCGAAGGCCTCGACTTCGCGATCCGGTTCGGCGAAGGCAACTGGCCGGCGACGCGCAACGAGCGCCTGCTCGACGCGCCGCTCACCGCGCTGTGCGCGCCGGAGATCGCGCGGCGCCTCGCGCAACCGGCCGATCTCGCGAATGAAACGCTGCTGCGCTCGTACCGCACCGACGAATGGCTCGGCTGGTTCGAGGCCGCGCAGCTCGAACCGTGGACGGTCAACGGGCCCGTGTTCGATTCGTCGCGGCTGATGGTCGAGGCCGCGATGCAGGGCGCGGGCGTCGCGCTCGCGCCGGCCTGCATGTTCTCGCGCGAACTGCAGCTCGGCCTGCTCGCGCGACCGCTCGACATCGACGTACGCGCCGGCGGCTACTGGCTCACGTCGCTGAAGTCGAAGCCGCTCACGCCCGCGATGACACTCTTTCGTGACTGGATCGTGACCGAGGCGGCCGACACGGCGCCGGTCGAGTGACGCGCGCCGCGCTGTTGTCCACAGAAAGTGTTGGCAAGGATGTGGATATCCTGGGTACCCGGGGCCTAACTCGTTGATCGCGCACGAATTAACGTGCCGACGCACACATCGGGCAGCCCGTGTGCACGGGCTTCGCGCGGCGGTCGCCGCACGCCGGATCCTCAACTGTCGCGACGCAATCGATTGCAAGTTGTCCACAGATTTTGTTGGCAAGCCTGTGGATATCCCTCAGATCCGGCGCGTAACACATTGATACAAAAGGGGATTCGATACGGGGACCTTGACCGGTCACCGACGTGGCAGCGCAAGGGCTTTTGCACGGTGCGTGCGGCACGCCCGGCCCAGTGCGCGCAGGTTCTCCACAGATTGTGTTGGCAAGCTTGTGGATATCCTGCGCATCGGCCACCTAACTCATTGAGCGCACGGGGTTTTGTGCTTTGTCTGCGGAATCGGGCAGCGCCGGCGCGGCCCATGCGGCAAGCGCCGGCGCCATCCGTGCATCAATGCCGTTCGAGCCCGCCGCGCAATTCGCTCGCCTTGTCGCGCAGCGCCTCGTAACCCGAGCGCGCATGCTCGGGCAGGTCGGGATCGCCGATCAGTGCGCCGAGCGTTTCGATCAGGCTGAACAGGATGCCCTTCGCCGCGCCGACCGCGATGCTCTGCGATTCGATCGACTTGTGCAGGTGGTCGACCGCCGCTTCCAGATTCTCGAGCTTCTGCTCGCCGTCGTCGGGCCGGTTGTCGGTCGTCATCGTCTACCTCCGCATCGTTCAAGGGTCATGTCACGATTCTATGCCGCTGCGCGCGAACATGGCGCGACATCGCGCAATGTCCGCGCAGCGCCGCACCAGGGCCTGTTCCCGCTAATAACGGGCTTGCGAACGTGCGTTGCCGGCTGTAGTGCAAGAAGCAAGGTGCGCCGTTTGGCCGCGCCAAACAAGCGACGCGCGACGCCGCAATGCGGCCGGCAACGCGCGTTCCCCTGTTTGGAAAAAATCATTCGTGGGGCTGGCCCCCAGAAGGGCCGACCGCCGCGTCATGCTCCTTGCGCTCGGCCCTTCTGGGGGCCAGCGCAAGCCCGTTATTAGCGGGAACAGGCCCTAAAGCACCGCGACCACCTTCACACGGCCCGGCTGCTCCGCCGACGCGACGACCTGGCCGTCGACGCGGCGGAACGTCAGCGACACGGTTTCGTCGCCGACGCGCAGCGCGTCGATCCGCAGCCAGTCGACACCTTCCGGCAGCGCCGGGCGCTCGACACGCACCTCGTGGCGCGTCGCGTCGATGCTCACGCCGAGGCACGCCTGCAGCATCATGAACGGCGCGCCTGCCGCCCAGGCCTGCGGCAGGCAGGCGACCGGATACGCGGTCGGCGGTTCGCCGCGCCGGCGCGGGAACCCGCAGAACAGTTCCGGCAACCGCATCTCGAAGCTCACCGCCGCCTCGAACAGCGCGCGCAGCAGGTTCACCGCGGCCGACTTGTCGCCGTAGCGCGCGAGCCCGCGCGCGATGAGCGCATTGTCGTGCGGCCACACCGAGCCGTTGTGATACGCCATCGGGTTGAAGCGCGGCTGGCCGGCCGCGAGCGTGCGGATGCCCCAGCCGGTCTGGAACAGCGCCGAGCCGAGCACGCTGGCGACCGCCGCGCCGCGCTCGGCGTCGGGCAGCCCGAACGCGAGCAGGTGGCCCGCGTTCGACGCGAACACGCGGCACAGGTCGCCATGACCGTCGAGCGCGATCCCGTAGAAATCGCCTTCCGGCATCCAGAACAGCGCATCGACCTGGTCGCGCAGCGTCTTGGCGCGCAGCGCGTAGCGCGTGGCGTCGGCCGCATGGCCGCGCCGGTGCGAGCACATCGACATCGCATCGAGCGCCGCGCACGCATAGGCCTGCACTTCGACGAGCGCGATCGGCCCGTCCGGGAAGCGGCCGTCCGCATGGAACACCGAATCGTGGCTGTCCTTCCAGCCCTGGTTCGCGAGGCCGCGCTCCGACGTGCGCTGGTAATCGAGCAGTCCGTAAGGATTGCGGTCGCACTTGTCGATCACCCATTGCGCGGCACGCTCGAGCGCGGGCCACAGCTCGTCGATCAGCGCGTCGTCACCGGTGCGTTCGACATACGCGCCCGCGAGCACGATGAAGAGCGGTGTCGTGTCGACGCCGCCGTAGTACAGCGCGAACGGCACCTCGCCCGTCGCGGCCATCTCGCTGCGGCGGAACTCGTGCATGATCTTGCCGGGCTCCGCATCGCGGAACGCGGAGGTCTCGCGCGCCTGGTGCTCGGCCAGGAACCGCAGCACGCCGCGCGCGAGCGACGGCTGCAGCCACAGCATCTGCAGCGACGTGATCACCGCGTCGCGGCCGAACGGCGTCGAGAACCACGGAATGCCCGCATACGGGTACGGCCCCGTGTCGAGCTGCGTGGTGAGCAGCCCGAGATCCGCGAGCGAACGGTCGAGCCACGCGTCGAACAGCGGATTGCCGGTGTTCACGCGCGCCATCGACTCGCGCCGCGCGCGCATCTCGCGGTGCACGCCGACGAGCGCGGTGCGCAGCGCGACGCGCCCGCAGCCCGGGCTTTCGGCATGCGCCGGGCCGAGCGTCGCGTCGACGGTCAGGTAGATCGACACGCACGCCTGCGCGGCGATCGTCAGCGTGTAGTCGGCACGATCGACCGACAGCGCATCGGGCGCCGGCGAGAAATACACGGTCACGTTGCGCTCGACGCTGTCGAGGCCGTCGTAGCGCAGCCGCACCGCGCCGGCGTCGACGCGCGGCGCCACCACGGTGCCGCGCTTCGGGCGCTGCGTGCCGCGCACCTCGAACATATCCTTGAAATCGGCCGCGAACGACAGCGACAACGGCACCTCGGCTTCGCTCGCGCCGTAATTCGTCAACGTCAGCGCTTCGTAAAGCACGTCGCCCGCGAGCACGCGCATCCGTTCGATATGGATCACGCCCTCGGGCGTTTCGTGGCCGCCGAGCGGCGGCAGCGGGCGGTTCGTCAGGTGGGCGGTAAACGATGCGTTGTCGGCGCTCGTCGCGCCCGACAGCAGCGACGGCGCGCGGCCGCCGAAGGTCAGGCGCCACTTCGACAGCACGCGCATGTCGTCGACGAACAGGCCGTCGTCATGACCGCCGATATCGCCGAGCGCGTCGCTGACCACGAACGCATCGCCGGATTTCAGTACGTACTGGTTGTTGCGCGCGAGTGCCTGCGGATCGGTCTCGGGCGCGATGAATGCGGGGCCCGACGCTGAGGTCGGGGCAGCAGGCGCGACCTGCGGCGCCTGCGTCGTCGTGGCTTCGGCGTGATTCGGCATCGATGCTCCTGTATCGAGGCGCAACGCGCGGCGCGCATCGCGTGTTTCGCACAGGATAGGCCAGAACCGCAGACGCGTGCAGCGCCGCTCCAGCGCGTCATTGAGATTCTGTTGACATTGATGGCCGGCCCGCCGTGCGTCGCGAAGAATGGCGCTCTGTTCAGCGACGCCGAGCCGACGCGGCCGTTCGTCCTCACAAGACTTTCACCCGCCCTATGCAATTCGTTCAATACAAAGACCGCGAGTACGGCGTATTCGCCGTTCAACGCGCCAATCAGCGCTGGGACGGCGTCTACGAACTCCGTACGCGCCATCCCGCTCCGCCGCGTGTGCGCCGCTTCATCGTCGCATCAATGTTCGGCTTCGATTCGAAGCTGAGCGCGATGCACGACGCCGAGCGCAATGCGCGTGCCGATATCGACCACGGCCTCGGCCGCGATCCCCGCCCCGGCGACTGACCGTCGCCCTGCCGCACGCGCGCGGATGCTTCGTCATGTGCCGCCGTGGCCGCACGCGTTCTCGCGCGGCCCGCCGCGCGCCGGTTGAATTCACGGCCGCGCGGGCGTTCGTTCCGGTCTCGCGTTATCTGGCTGCACAGCGGCTTCTCGCCGCCGCGCACGGGCACGCTGCGCGCAGTTCCTGCATGCACGAATCATTAATAGGAATCCAAATTGTTTACTCATCGCTTTCCAGCGCTCAAGCGCAATGCTCTTTCGGCGGCAACGGCCGTCACCCTCTCCGTCGGCTTCGCCGCGACGCCCGCCAGCGCGCACGAGTCGCCCGTCGCCGGCCTCACGCCGGACAGCCACGCGCCCGCCGGCGTCATGTATGACCACATGCACAAGAAAGGCGGCTGGATGATCGGCTACACGTACTCGCATCAGAACACCGGCGGCGCCGTGAAACGCGACGGTCGAAGCGTCGACGATCATGCGCTCACGATGGCCGGCTACACGATGAAGCCGACCGGCATGCAGATGAACATGCACATGCTGCACCTGATGTACGCGCCCAGCGACGCGTTCAACCTGATGGTGATGCCGATGTACATGGACATGCCGATGACGATGCAGGGACTGTCCGGCGGACACGGTGGACACGGCAGGCACGGCGGCGGACATGGGACGGGCGGTGGCGAGATGTCGCACGGGGCGTCCGGGCTCGGCGACACGGTCGCCGCGGGCCTGTTCCGGCTTTACGACGACGGCCGTCATCACCTGCATGCCGGCCTCGGCATCAGCATGCCGACCGGATCCGTCTCGCGCCGCAACGGGGACAGCACGTTCGCCCACTACGGGATGCAGATGGGGACCGGTACCTGGGATGCGATCCCGAGCATCACGTATACCGGCCAGATGCAGCGCTGGAGCTGGGGCGCGCAGGCGCTCGCGAAATTACCGATGCAGCACGCAAACCGTTCGGGCTACCGTGTCGGCAACCGGTTCGAGGCGAACGCTTGGGGCGCCTTCCGGCTGACGCCGTGGCTGAGCGCGTCCGCGCGCCTGAACTACACCGCGCAGGGTGCGATCCGCGGCGCCTACGACGGCCCCGTACACGTCGCCAGCCCGGACGATCTGCCCGGCAACTATGGCGGCCGCGTGCTGAAGGTCGGCGCCGGCCTGAACGCCGTATTCCGCTCCGGGCCGCTCAAGGGGCACCGGATCGGCGTCGAGTACCTGACGCCCGTCGCGCAGAACCTCAACGGCTATCAGCTCGAGCAGCGCGCTGCGTTATACGCCAACTGGTCGATCGCGTTCTGATGGCCGGGGCGGCGGGCCTGCCCCGCCGCCCCCCGCGCCGGTCAGAACTTCCACAGGATGTTGCCGAGCACCGCGTTGTCGCGCACGCCGCTGCCGTACTGGCCGCTGTACGTGAGGCCGAGCGTCAGGCGCTTCGTGATGTTCACGTCGATGCCGGCCTCGAGCACTGCGCTGTCGCGGGCAATCGGCACGCCCGACACCTGGAACGACGTGCCGCCGCCCGCGAACGTGAACGCCGACGACGGGTGCACGTTGCCGAACGCGTGCCGCCAGCCGACCGTCCCGCGCGCGGTGAACGTGCCGCTCGCGATCGAGCCGATCTGCGACGCCGCGCGCAGGCCGAGCGTCGAGAAGCCCACGTGGGTCGTCTCGCCGCCGGCGCGCAGTGCGGCCGCGCCACCGCTTTCGGTGTAGCCATCGGTATGCAGGTTCACATACGCGAGGCCCGCGAACGGTTCGATCGCGACGGGCCCGACCGGCAGCGCGTAGCCGACTTCGCCGAACACCTGCGCCGAATTCGCGTCGTAGCCGGCCGAATTGTGATCCGAGAAGCCCGCGAAGCCCGGATTACGGTCGCTGTTGATCCGGTACCACGTGTACGACGCGCCGCCGCGCACGCCGAGCGCACCGTACTGCGCGCCGCCGTACAGCGACAGGTAGTAGCTGTTCACCGACGCCGACGCGCTCTGGTCGTTGTCAAGCGAGCTGTGCGTGACGCCCGCGGCCAGACCCGCACGCCACTTGTCGTTGAGCGCCATGTCGGCACCGGCGATGAAGCCCGTCATGCTGCGGTTGATCGTCGATGCGTTGCCGTCGCCGGTGAGCCGGCTGCGGCCGCCGAACGCCTGCCCCCACACGACCGGCTGATAAGGCGTGCCACCGTAGCAACCGTCGCGCGAACCGATCCGGCGTTCCGGCGGCAGCGTCGGGTCGACCGCACCGGCCGTGTTGTCGCCGCACAGCGCGGCGCCGCCCGACGACAGCGCGGCGAGCGGGCCCGATCCGGGCGCGAGACCCTGGCGAACGCGATCGGTCACCGCATCGCGCACATAACGACTGTCGAGCAACAGCATGCTCTTCATGCTCGCCTGCAGTTCGCCGTCGAGCAGCCCGTACGCACGGCGCGCGGTGCCCGCGTCGGTCGTCAGCACGGCGTCGTACAACGGGTTGCCGGCGCCGAGCCCGCCGAGCGCGGTCGCGACCGAGCGCTGGTTCGGTGTCGTTGCCACGTCGGGCAGCGCGGTGCCGTTCGCGACGAGTCGCAGGTACACGTGGTCCGGATCGTAGCTGAGCGTCGGCATCAGGAACGCGTAGTTCGCACTCACCTGGCTGAATGCGCCCTGCACGCCCGACGTTGCGGTGAGGATCGTGTAGGTCGTGCTCGGCTGGTAGCCGCTCTGGTTCGCGAGCACCTGCACGGTGCCGCCGTTCAGCGTCGCCGTACCCGTCGCGGCGACGCTGCCGCTTTGCTGCGGCGCCGCCGCGACCTGGAACGTCGAGCCCGGCTGGAACGTGACGTTGCCGGCCACGTTCAGCGCCGCACCCGGCTGCGTTGCGGCCGCCGTCGCGCCACCCTGCACCACGAGGCCGCCGACAGTGCCGGTGCCCGTCAGCGTCGCGCCATTCTGTACGGTCACGGCCGACTGGCCGAGCGAACCGTTGACGGCGAGCGTGCCCGCGCTGACCGTGGTCGGCCCGCTCAGCGTGTTGGTGCCCGTCAGCGTCAGCTGCCCGCTGCCGGCCTGCGTCAGCGCGCCCGTGCCGGACAGCACGCTGGCCACCGTCATGTTGCCGGATTGATTGAAGATCAGTGCGCCGTTGTCGACGACGTTGCCGGCGACGCTGCCCGACGTGCCGCCGTTGCCGAGCTGCAGCGTGCCGCCGGTCGCGATCGTGGTGCCGCCCGTGTACGTGTTGCTGCCGGTCAGCACCTGCGTGCCGCTCGCGACCGTGACCCCGCCCGAGCCGCCGATCGTGCCGCCGAATGCGGTGCCGCCGCCGTTCAGCGTCAGCGCGTTGGCACCGAGGCTCACGTTCGTGCCGGCCCCGCCGGACAGCGCGCCGATCGTCTGCGCCCCCGTCGCACCGCTCGCGTCGAACGTCGCGCCCGCGCCGGCGAGCGTCACCGCGCCCGTCGACGCGAGGCTGCCGCCTGCGCCCAGCGCGAGCGTACTGCCGCCGTTGATCGTCGTGCCGCCCGTGTACGTGTTCGCACCCGTCAGCGTTTGCGTACCCGTACCGGCAACCGTCACGCCGCCCGCGCCACCGATCGTCCCGCCGAACGTGCCGGCGCCGCTGCCGTTCAGTGTCAGCGCGTTCGTGCCGAGATTCACGCTGGTGCCGGCCGCGCCCGACAGCGTACCGATCGTCTGCGCGCCCGACGCGCCGCCGAGGTTGAACGTCGCGCCGGCGCCGGCGAGATTCACCGTGCCGGCCGACGCGAGACTGCCGCCCGCGCCGAGCGCGAGCGTGCTGCCGCCGTCGATCGTCGTACCGCCGGTGTAGGTGTTCGCGCCCGTCAGCGTCTGCGTGCCGGTGCCGGCCAGCGTCACGCCGCCCGTGCCACCGATCACGCCGCCGAACGTGCCGTTGCCGCTGCCGTTCAACGTCAGCGCGTTGGCACCCAGGGTCACGTTCGTGACGGCTCCGCCGGTCAGCGTGCCGATCGTCTGCGCGCCCGTCGCGCCGCTCAGGTTGAACGTCGCGCCCGTACCGGCGAGATTCACCGTGCTGCCCGACGCGAGGCTGCCGCCCGCACCCAGTGCGAGCGTGCTACCGCCGTTGATCGTCGTGCCGCCCGTGTACGTGTTCGCGCCCGTCAGCGTTTGCGTACCCGTACCGGCAACCGTCACGCCGCCCGCGCCGCCGATCGTCCCGCCGAACGTGCCGGCGCCGCTGCCGCTCAGTGTCAGCGCGTTCGTGCCGAGGTTCACGTTGGTGCCGGCCGCACCGGTCAGCGTGCCGATCGTCTGCGCACCCGATGCACCGCTCAGGTTGAACGTGGCGCCCGTGCCCGCGAGATTCACGGTGCCGGTCGATGCAAGGCTGCCGCCCGCACCGAGCGCCAGCGTGCTGCCGCCGTTGATCGTCGTGCCGCCGGTGTAGGTGTTCGCACCCGTCAGCGTTTCCGTGCCGGTGCCCGCGAACGTCACGCCACCGGTGCCGCCGATCGCGCCGCCGAAGGTGCCGCTGGCGGTCCCGTTCAGCGTCAGCGCATTCGCGCCGAGGTTCACGTTCGTGCTGCCCGCACCGGTCAACGTGCCGAGCGTCTGCGCACCCGATGCACCGCTCAGGTTGAACGTCGCGCCCGTGCCCGCGAGATTCACCGCGCTGCCCGACGCGAGGCTGCCACCCGCGCCCAGCGCAAGCGTGCTGCCGCCGTTGATCGTCGTGCCACCCGTGTACGTGTTCGCACCCGTCAGCGTTTGCGCGCCGGTGCCCGCGAACGTCACGCCACCGGTGCCACCGATCGCGCCGCCGAAGGTGCCGCTGGCGGTCCCGTTCAGCGTCAGCGCATTCGCGCCGAGGTTCACGTTCGTGCCGCCCGCACCGGTCAGCGTGCCGAGCGTCTGCGCACCCGATGCACCGCTCAGGTTGAACGTGGCGCCCGTGCCCGCGAGATTCACCGCGCTGCCCGACGCGAGGCTGCCGCCCGCACCCAGTGCGAGTGTGCTGCCGCCGTTGATCGTCGTGCCGCCCGTGTAGGTGTTCGCACCCGTCAGCGTTTCCGTGCCGGCGCCGGCGAATGTCACGCCACCGGTGCCGCCGATCGTGCCGCCAAAAGTTCCGCCGCTGCCGGTCAGCGTCAGCGCGTTGGCGCCCAGGTTCACGTTCGTGCCGCCCGCACCGTTCAGTACTCCGATCGTCTGCGCGCCCGATGCGCCGCCCAGGTTGAACGTCGCGCCTGCGCCCGCGAGGTTCACCGCGCCGCTCGCCGCGAGGCTGCCGCCTGCGCCCAGCGCCAGCGTGCTGCCGCCGTCGATCGTCGTGCCGCCGGTGTACGTGTTCGCGCCCGTCAGCGTTTGCGTGCCGGTGCCGGCCAGCGTCACGCCGCCCGTGCCACCGATCACGCCGCCGAACGTGCCGTTGCCGCTGCCGTTGAGCGTCAGTGCGTTCGCGCCGAGATCGACATTCGTATTGGCCGCGCCGGTCAGCGTGCCGATCGTCTGCGCGCCCGTCGCACCGCTCATATTGAACGTGGCGCCCGCGCCGGCGAGATTCACCGCGCTGCCCGACGCGAGGCTGCCGCCCGCGCCCAATGCGAGCGTGCTGCCGCCGTCGATCGTCGTGCCGCCGGTATACGTATTCGCGCCCGTCAGTGTCTGCGTGCCGGTGCTTGCGAATGTCACGCCTCCCGTGCCGCCGATCACGCCGCCGAAGGTGCCGCTGGCTGTACCGCTCAGCGTCAGCCCGTTGCCGCCGAGCGTCACGTTCGTACCGGCGGCGCCCGACAGCGCGCCGATCGTCTGCGCACCCGATGCGCCGCTCACGTCGAACGTCGCGCCCGTGCCCGCGAGATTCACCGCACCCGTCGCCGCGAGGCTGCCGCCCGCACCGAGTGCAAGCGTGCTGCCGCCGTCGATCGTCGTGCCGCCGGAATACGTGTTCGCGCCCGTCAGCGTTTGCGTGCCCGCGCCCGCGAACGTGACGCCGCCCGTGCCGCCGATCGTCCCGCCGAACGCATGGTTGCCTGCGCCGCTCAACGTCAGCCCGTTACCGCCGAGGCTCACGTTCGTGCCGGCCGCACCGGTCAGCGCGCCGATCGTCTGCGCACCCGACGCGCCGCTCAGGTTGAACGTCGCGCCCGCACCGGCCAGGTTCACCGTACCGGTCGATGCAAGGCTGCCGCCCGCACCCAACGCAAGCGTGCTGCCGCCGTCGATCGTCGTACCGCCCGTGTAGGTGTTCGCGCCCGTCAGCGTTTGCGTGCCGGTGCTGGCAAACGTCACGCCTCCCGTGCCGCCGATCACACCACCGAAGGTGCCGCTGGCGGTCCCGCTCAACGTCAGCCCGTTGCCGCCGAGGGCCACATTCGTACCAGCAACGCCCGACAGCGCGCCGATCGTCTGTGCGCCCGTTGCACCGCTCACGTCGAACGTTGCGCCCGCACCGGCCAGGTTCACCGCACCCGTTGCCGCAAGACTGCCGCCCGCACCCAGCGCCAACGTGCCCGCGTTGATCGTCGTGCCGCCGGTGTACGTGTTCGCGCCCGTCAGCGTCGTGGTTGCCGCGCCGTTCTTCACGAGGCTGCCGGCGCCGGCGATCGCGCCGCTCAACCCAAGGGTGTTGCTGCCACCCAGCGTCAGCGCCGCACCCGTGCCGAGGTTGACCGCGTTGCCGACCGTCAGGCTCGCGTTCGTATCGAGCGTCGCCGCGCCGCCGACGTTCAGTGCGCCGGTGCCGAGCGCCGCGTTATTGCCGAGCACGACGCTGCCGTTGTTCAGGTTCGTGCCGCCCGTGTAGGTGCTCGCGCCGTTCAGCGTCTGCGTGCCGGTGCCCGCCAGCGTCAGGCTGCCCGCGCCACCGATCGCGCCGCTGAACGTGCCGCTGGCGGTCCCGCCCAGCGTCAGTGCGTTGCCGCCAAGGTTGACCGTCGATCCCGCGACGCCCGACAGCGCGCCGAGCGATTGCGCGCCCGTTGCACCGCTCAGGTCGAGCGCAGCGCCCGCGCCCGCGAGATTCATCGCACCGGTCGTCGCGAAGCTGCCGCCCGCACCCAGTGCGAGCGTCCCGCTGTTGACCGTCGTGCCGCCGGTGTACGTGTTCGCGCCCGTCAGCGTCGTGGTCGCCGCGCCGTTCTTCACGAGACTGCCGGCGCCGGTAATCCCACCGCTCAACGCGAGCGCGTTGCTGCCGCCGAGCGTCAGCGTCGAGCCGGCGCCGGCGAGGTTGACCGCGTTGCCGACCGTCAGGCTCGCGTTCGTATCGAGCGTCGCCGCGCCGCCGACGTTCAGCGCGCCGGTGCCGAGCGCCGCGTTGTTGCCGAGCACGACGCTGCCGCTGTTCAGGTTCGTGCCACCCGTGTACGTGCTCGCACCGTTCAGCGTCTGCGTGCCGGTGCCGGCCAGCGTCAGGCTGCCGGTACCGCCGATCGCACCGCCGAAGGTGCCGCTGGCGGTCCCGCTCAGCGTCAGCCCGTTGCCGCCGAGGGCCACATTCGTACCAGCGACGCCCGACAGCGCGCCGATCGTCTGTGCGCCTGTTGCACCGCTCACGTCGAATGTTGCGCCCGCACCGGCCAGGTTCACCGCACCCGTTGCCGCAAGACTGCCGCCCGCACCCAGCGCCAACGTGCCCGCGTTGATCGTCGTGCCGCCGGTGTACGTGTTCGCACCCGTCAGCGTCGTGGTCGCCGCGCCGTCCTTCACGAGGCTGCCGGCACCGGCAATCGCGCCGCTCAACCCGAGGGTGTTGCTGCCGCCCAGTGTCAGCGCGGCGCCCGTACCCAGATTGATCGCGTTGCCGACCGACAGGTTCGCGTTCGTATCGAGCGTCGCCGCGCCGCCGACGTTCAGCGCGCCGGTGCCGAGCGCCGCGTTGTTGCCGAGCACGAGACCGCCGGCGTTCAGCGTCGTGCCGCCCGAATAGGTGTTCGCGCCGGACAGCGTCGTGGTTGCCGCGCCGTTCTTCACGAGACCGCCGCCACCCGCGATCACGCCGCCCAGGCCGAGACTGTTGCTGCCGCCGAGCGTCAGCGTGGTGCCCGTCGCGATGTTGACGCCGTTCGCGAGCGATACGTTGGAGGTCGAATCGAGCGTCGACGAACCGTTGACGTTCACCGAGCCCAGGCCGAGCGCCGTATTGCTGCCGACGACGAGGTTGCCGCCGTTCAGGTTCGTGCCGCCGCTGTACGTGTTCGAACCGGTCAACGCTTGCGTGCCGGTGCCAGACAGCGTCACGCCGCCCGTGCCACCGATCGTGCCGGCATAGGTCGCGTTGCCGCTGCCGTCGAGCGTCAGCGAATTGCCGCCCAGATTCACGTTCGTGCCGGCCGCACCGGCCAGCGCGCCGATCGTCCGCGCACCCGACGCGCCGCTCACGTCGAACGTTGCGCCCGCACCGGCCAGGTTCACCGTGCCGGTTGCCGCCAGGCTGCCGGCGCCGCTCAGCGCCAGCGTGCCGCTGTTGATCGTCGTGTTGCCGGTGTACGTGTTCGCGCCCGTCAGCGTGGTCGTCGCCGCGCCGTTCTTCACGAGCCCGCCGGCTCCGCCGATCGAGCCGGCCAGCCCGAGATTGTTGCTGCCGCCGAGCGTCAGCGTCGAGCCGGTTGCGATATTGACCGCGTTGCCGAGCGTCACGTTTGCGCTCGTGTCGAGCGACGCGTTCGTGTTGACGTTCAGCGCGCCCGTGCCGAGCGACGCATTGTTGCCGACCACCAGACCGCCACCGTTCAGGTTCGTGCCGCCCGAGTAAGCGTTCGCACCGGACAGCGTCAGCGTGCCGCCGTCGTTCTTGGTCAGCGCGCCGCCGCCCGTCACCGAGCCCGACAGCGTGAGCCCGGTCGCGCCCTGCACCGTCAGTCCGCCGGGGTTGAGCGTCACGTTGTTGGCGACGGTGAGGCCTGCCGCCCCTGCCTGCAGCGCGCCGCCATTCGCCGTGACGTTACCGGTGCCGAGCGATGCGTTGTTGCCGATGATCGCGACGCCGCCGTTCAGCGTCGCATCCTGCGCAGTGGACGCGCCGTTGATCGTCCAGTTGCCGCTGTTGACGTCGAGGTGGTTGAAGTTGGTGTAGTTGTTGACCGCGATCGTGCCGTTCGCGTTGACGCCCTGCTGCAGGTTGAGCGTGTTGTTGCCGCCCGCGCCGCCGTCGACGACGCCCGTCGCCGCGACGTTGAGCGTGTTCGGGCCGACCGTGATGTTGAATGCGGCGCCGGTGCCGCCCGCCGTGTTGACCGACGAGCCCGTCACGGCATTGAACGTGTTGTTGCTGTTCGCCCCCATCGACACGCTGCCGTTGATCGTGCCCGAGTTGGTGAACGTATTGCCCTGCCCGGGCGTGCCGTTCGAGCCGAACGATACGCGGCCGTTGATCGTGCCGCTGTTGTTCATGTTGACCTGGCCGCCGCCGTATGCGGTGACCACGGGCGCGTCCGCGCCGACGAGGGTCGCACCGACCAGCGGGTTGGACCCGATCGTGCCGGTGTTTGTAATGTTCGACGTGCCGCCTGTACCGTTCTGGACCGACAGCGCCATGCCCGTCACGCCGCTGATCGCCACGCCGGTCGAGCCGTTCATCGTGCCGTTGTTGACGACGTTGGTGTTCGCGCTCGCGGATGCATTGCCGACCACGGCCCCGCTCGACAGCACGCCGAGCCCCGAGCCGAGTGCGGACGGATCGATCGTGCCGTTGTTGGTCAGCGTGACGCCGTTGCCGGTCAGCGACATCGCGGTGCCGCCGACGCCGAGCAATACGCCGACACTCGCGCCAGGGTTGACCGTCGCGTTCACGTTGTTGGCGCTGTTCGAGTAGCTCGGCTGCAGCGGGTTAGCGATGCCGGAACAGGTTACCGTCGTGCCCGCCGTGCTGCAGGTCGCATAGGCGGGAACGATTCCCGCTCCGGACAGCGCCAGGAAAACACCCGTCGGCAACAGCAGTCTCGGAAACGGCTCGCCGGCTTTTCTCGAACGCGCAAGATTCATGCTTTTCCTCGATTTTGGTTTTGGATTTGATATTGGTATTGCCGTTGTACCGGACGGCATACAGCAGAGAATCACGGACAAAAGCGTGCCCGCCGGCGGTCGCGATGCGACGTCGGCTTATTCATCGATGGCGGGTTGATCGGCCCTGGATTGCGGACGCGTAACTAGTCGAATGACATGACGGTGGCCCCTGTTTTTTCTGCAGCGACTTTCTGGTTGATTTGATTACTGCCCTGCTTTTGTCAGACAAGGCTATATCAAAGTCCTGCCATTTTCCAGTCGATGTTTACCCATTGGATCAAGGGTCAACGAGCATGTATTTTTTACCCGCCAACGCAGGTCGGGCCGTCGCATTCGCAGGTTTTTCGCCTGCTTGTTTTGATCTTTCGCAAAGACGTCGAAATCAATGCATCCGAGAAAATGCGGATTTACGACTTCGACACAATGCAACCGATTATTGCACCGCAATATCTTCACGCCGACAAATTGCCGACACCGACAATCAGCGTCCGTTTAATAATCAAATACGAGCCGGGTTTCTGCGTGCGCGGCGAAATCGCTGCGATTTTCGCGTTGCATCGAACCTGAAACGCGAATCGTTATCGCTTGTCCGTGCAACTATTACTGGTAAGGTCGGCGAGAAAAAAGGAACGCTGCCGCCGGCGTGAAGCGGCAGGAAATCGGAAGGCGGAGAAAATCAGGCACTGGAGGCGTTCACCCCCGTGCGCCACATCAGGAAAACAGGCTCATCAGGTACAGCATCGGCCGAAACGAAATCGGCCTCGCGTCGGGATTCACCCACAGACGCAGCGCATACACCGCGTAGGCCGGCACTTCGCGCCAGCTCGAATAGACATCGCGCAACTGGAAGCGGCGCGGATAAGCGGCGTAGATGCTCTCCGGCGCGATGCCGACGCGCTCGAACGCAAGACGCGCCCGCGCAAGATGGTAGTACTGGCTGACGATCAGCACGCGCGACAGCCGGTGCGCCTGCAGGTACGCGAGCGTGTGCTGTGCGGTTGCAAGCGTGTTGTCGCCCTGGTCATCGACGGCGATCCGGTCGGACGGTACGCCGCGCGCCACGAGATAGTCGCGCATGGCCGTCGCCTCGTTCAGCCCGGGGCCGTCGATCGCGCCGCTGACCAGAAACGCCGGGCACTGCCCGGTGCGGTAGCAGCGCACGCCAACGTCGAGCCGGGCCGCGAGCACGGGTTTCGGCGCACCGGTATCGTCGAGCGCGTTGCCGAAGATCACGGCGACGTCCGCCGGTTGGCTCGGCATCCGCATCCCGTACGCGACGAGCGCGACGGCCGCGGCAACCCAGATGCATGCGACGGCGGCCAGCAGGCGGCCCGTTCGGGCCGCGAAGCCCCGTTTGGTGTGGTATTTCAAGGTTTTTGGTCTCTCAGGTCGTCGGCCGGATCGGCCGGCCCGGCCCCGGATGGGCGCGTCACGCTAGCACGGCGCGCTCGCGCGTGTCCACGCGACGGATCGACGACGGCCCGTGGTCGCGCTGTCGGCAACACAACCGCCGTCGCACGCTCGACAAGGAACCGGTCGTCCGGAGATCGAAAGAATGTGAATGGCCGCGCCGCGATGCGCGCCCTGGCCCGCGCCGAATCAGTCGACCGGGCACATCGTGAGCCGCCCCATCGCCTCGCCGGCGCCGCGCACCGCGCAGGTGGCCGGCTCGTCGGCGATCCGGGCCACCAGCCCCGTCTCGTCGTACAGCAGGCGCTCGAGGTCGGCGAGCAGCGCGCCACCGCCCGTCAGCACCACGCCGCGATTCGCGATGTCGGTCACGAGCTCGGCCGGCGCGTTTTCCAGCACCGACTTCACCGCGCCGATCACCTGCTTGAGCGGCGCGGCCAGCGCGTCCGCGACGTCGTGGTTGGACAGCTCGACCGAGCGCGGCAGGCCGTCGCCGATGCCGCGCCCGACCGCGCGCGTCGACGTGCGCGGCACCGCGCTGGTGGCCGAGCCGATCGTCTTCTTCACATGCTCGGCCGTCTGCTCGCCGAGCAGCACGCCGTACAGGTTGCGGACGTGGTTGACGATCGCCGCGTCGAACTGGCTGCCGCCGACGCGGATCGCCTCACGGTAGACGATGCCGCCGAGCGAGATGACCGCGACTTCGGTCGTCCCGCCGCCGATGTCGATGACCATCGAGCCGACCGGCTCGGTCACCGGCAGGCCCGCGCCGAGCCCGGCGGCCAGCGATTCCTCGATCAGTTCGACATCCGATACACCGGCCGCGAACGCGGCCTCGCGGATCGCGCGGCGCTCGACGGCCGTCGCATCGGACGGCACGCAGAGCGTGACCTCGACGCGGCGGCTGAAGCGCGAGCGCGTGCGCGACATGTCGATGAAGCTGCGGATCATCTGCTCGGCCGCGTGCGCGTCGGCGATCACGCCGTGCCGCATGGGCCGCACGGCTTCGAGATGCCCCGGTTCGCGGCCGAGCAGCGCCTTCGCGAGCTCGCCGACCGCCTCCAGCGTCGGCCGCGCGTCGGTCGCGCCGGCCTTGCGGAAGCAGACGACCGACGGCTGGTTCAGCACCACGCCGCGCTCATGCGTGTAGATCTGCGTACTCGCCGTTCCAGGGTCGATCGCAACGGGTTGCGCAAACAACTTTCCGAACAGCGGTGTCGACATATCAAACCTTTGTGAGCGAACGGGCCGGGACGGCCGCACCGCATTCCCGCGGCGTGTCCACGCCGCCCTATCACGAGCTTAGCGGCAAATCGTTCCGATACTTTAGGCAATTCCGATGATTTTTTCGCGACGCAATTGTCAAAAATACCATTCTTGACGTTTCGGGCTATGCAACGGCCTCTCGCGTTGCGCCTGTAAAACACGGTAATCTCTCGGTCTTGCCTGCTCCCGGCAGGCCTCAGACGCCCGATCACGCCAGTTATTTCCACCATGACAGCGACCGTTTCCTTCCGCTGGGCGCGGGTGCGCCCGCTCTGCACGACGCTCGTCGCCTTCTGGTGCTGCACGGTCGCCGCGCAACCGCTGCCGGCCACCGCCACCGCGCCCGCCTCCGCTGCTGCCGGCACGTCGGTGGCCGCCGCCCCCGCTGCCACCGACGCGACGCCCGCCGCCACGCACGACTGCACGGCCGACGGCGGCCCGGCCGGCCGCCCGTCGATCGGCCTCGTGCTGTCCGGCGGCGGCGCGCGCGGCTACGCGCACCTCGGCGTGCTGAAGGTGCTCGAGGAAAACCGCATCCCGGTCGACTGCATCGCGGCCACCAGCATGGGCGCCGTGGTCGGCGGCCTGTACGCGAGCGGGATGGCCGCCGCCGACATGCAGAAGCGGCTGTCGGAGGTCAACCTGGCGGATATCGCGTTCGACGTGGTCGAGCGCGCGGACTTGCCGCAAACCAGCCGGGAAGACGAGCGCCTGTACATCAACGGTCTGACGCTCGGCTTCGGCAAGAACGGCGTGAAGGCACCGGTCGGCCTCGTGCAGGGCAACCGGCTGCAGGCGCTGCTTGCGAACTGGACGGCCGCCGTGCCGACCAACCAGCCGTTCGACCGCCTGCCCATCCCGTACCGCGCGGTCGCGACCGACCTGCAGACGGGTCAGATGGTCGTGCTCGACCACGGCTCGCTACCGCTCGCCATTCGCGCGAGCATGGCGATGCCCGGCCTGTTCGCGCCGGCCGAGATCAATGGCCGCGCGCTGGTGGACGGCGGCCTCGTCAGCAACCTGCCGGTCGACACCGCGCGGCAGATGGGCGCGAACGTCGTGATCGCCGTCGACATCGGCTCGCAATTGCGCCCGCTCGACGCGCTCGCGTCGCCCGCCGACGTGATGCAGCAGATGGTCGGCATCCTGATTCGTCAGAACGTATCGGCCCAGCGCCAGCAGATCACCGCGAACGACGTGCTGCTCACGCCCGCGCTCGGCTCGCTCGGCTTCACCGATTTCCAGAACGCGCGCCAGGCCATCTCCGCCGGCGCGGCGGCGGCAACCGCCGCGCTGCCGAGCCTGAAGCGCTACGCGCTCAGCCCCGAGGAATACGCCGCCTACCGCTCCGCGCACGCGCAACCGCTGCCGCCGCCGGTCCGGATCACGCGCATCGAGATCAAGACGAGCGGCGGCGTGCCGAAGCGCGTCGTCAGCAACGCGCTGCACGTGAAGCCCGGCGATCTCTACGATCCGCAGACGGTCAGCCAGGATCTGCTCGGGCTGACGACGGGCGGCAATTTCGAGAGCGTCACCCAGCAGGTCGTGAGCCACGGCGACGACAACGTGCTCGAAATCAATGCGCGGGAGAAATACTGGGGACCGAACTTCCTGCTGTTCGGGCTCGGCATGTCGAGCAGTTCGACCGACGAGGGCGGCTTCCGCCTGCATGTCGGCTACCGGCGGCCGTGGCTCACCGAATCGGGGCTCGAGTTCCGCGCGGATACGACGATCGGCAGCGACCTGCAGTCGGCGCGCGTCGAATTGCGCCAGCCGCTGTCGATGGCGTACGGCGTCTATGTGTCGCCCTACGCCGAATACCAGCGCCGCTACGCGAACCTGTACGACTCCACCGGCGACGTGAAGATGACGCAGTACCTGATGCAGACGGCGCGCGCCGGGATCGATTTCGGCCTGCCGATCGCGCGGCTCGGCGATTTCCGGATCGGTCTCGGTTACGTGACCGGTCACGGCACGCCGACCTACAACGTGCCGTTCGACTTCGGCGATGGCCCGCAGTTGCTCTGGCCAAGCTTCACGTCGCAGGCACTGGTTGCGCGCGCGCGGCTCGTCATCGACCAGCTCGACGATCCGATGTTCCCGCGCAAGGGCTACTACACCGAACTGCGCGTCGAGCGCTCGCTGGTATCGCGCAACGGCGAATCGGCGCAGGACTTCGCCGACGGGGTCACCGACGCGCCGTACACCGAAATCTACGGCAAGGCGATGATCGCGCAGCAGTTCGGCCGGCACAGCTTCAGCGCGACGGTCGAAGGCGGCAAGAGTATCGGCGGCACCAACCTGATCAACGCGTTCAACTTCACGCTCGGCGGCTTCCAGCATTTGTCCGCCTATGCGGCCGACCAGTTGAACGGCAACGAACTCGCGTACGCGCAGGTGACCTACATGAATCAGTTGATGACGTTCAACGCGTCGCCGGTCAAGGCGCTGTCGGTGGGCGCCAGCGCGGAAGTCGGCAATGTCTGGTCGAGCGGGGTGAGAGTCGGCGGCGGCGCGCTCAAGCAGAGCTATACGTTCTTCACGAGCCTGTCGACCGCGTTCGGGCCTGTCTACATCGGCGTGGCGCTCGCGCCCGCCGGCCGCCGCAACTTCTACCTGCAGCTCGGCCGCACGTATTGAGCGCGTGCGCGGCGCGCGAAACCGTCCGCCGCGCTGCCGTCAGGACGACGGGCCGGCCGCGGCGCGTGCCGCACCGACCGGCCAGCTGATCTCGAAGCGCGCGCCGCCGAGTTCGACCGGATCGACGACCGCGATCCGGCCGTTGTGCGCATGGAGCACCTGCCGCGTGATCGACAGGCCGAGCCCGTAGCCGCCGGTGCGGCGGTCGAGGCGCACGAACGCGTCGAAGATCCGTTCGCGCTCGTGCTCCGGCACGCCGGGGCCGTCGTCCTCGACGAAGATCCCAATGTTGCCGTGCACGAGCGAGATCCCGACGACGATTCGCGATCGCGCATACTTGCTCGCGTTGCGCAGCAGGTTGCGCATCGCGTACGACATCAGCCGCCGGTCCATCTTCACGCGCAAGTCCGACTCGATCGCGATGCGCGACTCGATCGCGCGCTCCGGATACAGCAGTTGCGCGTCCTTGACCTGGTGCTCGAACCACGCGACGGGCGCGGTCATCTCGAGGTTCGACTGCAGCGAGCTGTATTCGAGCCGCGCGAACGTGAGGCTCATGTCGATCAATTCCTCGAGCTCGGTCACGTCCTGCGCGATGCTCTCGAGCGCACTCTGGTATTCGCCCGCGGACGCAGGCTCGCGCAGCATCTCCAGCGCGAAGCGCACACGCGCAAGCGGCGTGCGCAGTTCGTGCGAAATGCCGTTGGTGAGATCGCGCTGCGCGGCGATCAGCCGCTCCATGCGCATCGCGAGCGCGTTCAGCGTGCGCGCCAGCGGGCCGATGATCACGCTGTGCGATTCGCGTGCACGCGTGTTGAAGCGGCCGCCCGTGAAGTCGATCGCGCGTTCGCGCACCATCACGAGATCCGACCAGACGGGCCGCATCCACCGATAGGCCGCGAGCGCGGGCGCGGCGAGCACGAACGCGATCACGACCCAGATGTCGCCCGGCAGCGAGTCGAACGAATGCCACACGACCTGCGGCGACAATTCGACGCACAGCGCGAGCGCCGGCACGAGCGCGGTCAGCAGCACGAGGCCGAGCAGATGCAGGTAGGTGCGCACATAAAGGCGCGACCAGCTCGGGATGCGGTCGGCGCGCGTATCGGTCCACGCACGGCGGAAATGCAGCCAGCGCCATTTGACGTAGCGCAGCGTCGGCAGCGGCGGTGCATCGGGGTGCGAACGGGTTCGTCGGATCATCGTGGTTCCCGTCTAGCGGGCGGAATGCCCGCGCGGGACGTGACGGCGTCGCACGAAGGCGGCGTCATTCCCACGCGTGTTTGCTGAATTGATAACCCTTGCTGCGGATCGTCTTGATCCGCTGCGGGTTGCTCGCGTCGTCGCGCAGCTTGCGGCGCAGCTTCGAAATGCGCCCGTCGATCGTGCGGTCGAGGCCGTCGAATTCGACGCCGCGCAACTGCAGCATCAGGTCGTCGCGGCTGACGACCTCGCCCGCATGGCACACGAGCGCCCACAGCAGGTCGAATTCGGCCGACGTCAGATCGGGTGTGCTGCCGTCGGGCAGCACGACGGTGCGGTCGGTGCGGTCGATCGAGAACTTGCCGAACGCGTAGCGTTCGGGTTGCTGCGCGTTGCTCTCGGTCGTGCGCACGGGTGCGCGGCGCAGCTGCGCCTTGATCCGTGCGAGCAGGATGCGCGGCTCGACCGGCTTGTGCACGTAGTCGTCCGCGCCGAACTCGAGGCCGAGCAGTTCGTCGAACGGCTCGTCGCGCGCCGTCACCATGATGATCACGCCGTCGTACTGCTTGCGCGCCTCGCGGCAGATCTCGAAGCCGTCCTTGCCCGGCAGGTTCACGTCGAGAATGACGAGATCGGGGCGAATGGACAGGATCGCCGGCACCGCGGCGTCACCGTGCAGCACAGTGTCGACTTCATAGTCGTTCTTGCGCAGGTAGCCGGCGATCAGCGTGGACAGGCGGGTGTCGTCTTCGACGAGCAGGATGCGAAAAGGCATGGGCAGCGGTCGGTTCATCGGGGAAGCCACGGCGGCGCCGGCCGGTGCCGGGCACCGGCCATCGGCCGAAACGTACCGCATGATACTGCGCCTGCCGCTCGTCCGTTTGCCGGTCTCAAAAATAAGGGCGCGATGCTGGGTGTGCTTGACGAATCGGCGCCGAAACGGTTCCATACGGGCTCGCCGGAATCCGGGCCGCGCACCTACCCGCCTGATGTTATGAATTACCAGACGATCCTCGAACGCATCCACACCGAACTCGCCCCCTGGATTGGCCAGGGGCGGGTCGCCGACTACATTCCCGAACTCGCGAAAGTGCCCGCCGACAAGTTCGGGATGGCCGTCGTGACACTCGACGGACATGTTTACACGGTCGGCGACGCGCACGAGCGTTTTTCGATCCAGAGCATCTCGAAGCTGTTCGCGTGCACGCTCGCGTTCCAGATGCTGGGCGACGCGCTGTGGGAACGGGTCGGCCGCGAACCGTCCGGCAACGCATTCAATTCGCTGGTCCAGCTCGAAAGCGAGCGCGGCAAGCCGCGCAATCCGTTCATCAACGCCGGCGCGCTGGTCGTCACCGACGTGCTGTGCCGCCGCTTCGTGAAGGCCGAGACGGCGCTCGTCGAATTCGTGCGGCGGCTGATCGGCACCACCGACATCGACTACGATTCGCGCGTCGCGCTGTCGGAACTGCAGCACGCGGAACGCAACCGCGCGATGGCGCACTTCATGGCGAGCTTCGGCAACATGCAGATGCCGCCCGATACGGTGATCGATGCGTATTGCCGCCAGTGCGCGATCACGATGAACTGTGTCGAGCTCGCGCGCGCTGCGCTGTTTCTTGCGAATGGTGGTGTCGCGCCGGCGACGGGCGAGCGGGTGGTCGATTCGAGTTCCGCGAAGCGGTTGTCGGCGCTGATGTTGACCTGCGGCACTTATGATGCGGCGGGTGACTTCGTGTATCGCGTCGGATTGCCGGCGAAAAGCGGTGTCGGCGGCGGGATCGTTGCGGTGCTGCCTGGTGAGATGGCTGTATGCGTGTGGGCGCCGGGGCTCGATGCGAACGGGAACTCGTTGGCGGGGACGTTGGCGCTGGAGTGGTTGACGACTTATACGGGAAGGTCGATTTTTTGAGGTGTAGAGGTTAAGCGTGCTTGATCTGGCGCAGAAGCGGCAAGTGAATATCTACACACTCAATGGAGAACTCATCAATCGGCAGCAATCGACCCATAACTGCCCTTCGGTGCGCTCGATAGCCGTCGCTCAAGCGCCCCCCCCTTCGTCCAACATTTCTTAGACCGTCAGGATAGACGATCTCAGCGATGGTGACCTATTTTTCTCTAAAAACACGCTCGGTTACCTCCCACCTCTACCGGTGAGGCATTTGATCCCCTTGTTACCCTGCAAGGGTGTTTAGAGTTAGGATAAGGCTAACGACGGTGTCAATGCGCATGCCCCCTCTCTACCTTGCGACACATAAATACTGTAGGCGAGAAAAAATGGCCCAAGAATCAACCAAGAAAACGACTTCGACAACAGTCAAAAAACGTACTCGCGCCAAGGTTAGCTACCCCTGCTTGGTAATAACCCAAAACAAACATCGATTTTATATGACATCGGTGCCAGTATCCGATCTTTTTGCGTACTGCTTTATCTCAAGCCGCAAGGAAGATAACATTAGCGGGTTTCAGCGCGAGCTCAGCGAAAATCGGGCCAACGACATTGCATCATACCTACACCAAAACACCGGATCCATTCCGACGAACATTGTACTATCCTCGCAAGGGGAAGCCCAAATAAAATACAATACAACCAATAAAACAATTTCATTTGAGCGCGCACAAAAAGCATTCCTTGTTTTGGATGGTCAACACCGGCTTTGGGGTTATCAAATTCACCTTGATCGTTTCAAAAAAGACCTCCGCGTTCCAGTTTCCATTTACGAAAATCTAAGTCGAGCGGAAGAAACCCGATTATTCATTGACATAAATACGAAGCAGATCGGGGTTCCTGCCGCACTATTACTCGACATCAAGCAACTAGCGCAGATAGAAGGCGAACGAGATGGGATTTTACGTGATCTGTTTGACGGAATAAGACAAAATCCAAATCTAAAATTTAGCTCACCAATGAGCCCAGCAAAGTCAGTGACCGGGAAAGTTTCCAGAGTAACTTTCAATCGAGCAGTCGGCCAAGCGCTAGATTCTTCGGTTCTTCAAGGATTAGATAACAAAAAAAGAATTTCCCTACTATCAAATTACATTGAGGCTTTCGAGCGAGCCCTAGATGATCAAAAACTTCTAACGCGGAGCGCTTTTTTGGAAGCGATATTCGACGTGTTCGAGCAGGCCGTTAGGCAGAGCCTACTTACCCATAAAAATGCAAAAACGGAAAGTATTGAAAAAGTGATCCGACCGATAGCGAAATATTCGTATGCCGACTCCTCGCTTCGTTCTGTTGGGACGGTAAAGAAGGCGGTCAGAAGCGCGCTTGCAGGATCAATTGCAATCCAATCGGATATGCTCTAAATGAAAGCATGGGATGCAGATGTTGCACCTATCGGGCAAGCATTGTTACCTAAATTGTCGGTGGCCATTCCAGCGTTTACAGAGCTAGAGCCGTACAGGGATCGGAACCTAAACAGTTGGCGCACTAGGGGCGCCCATACTCTATTCACGTCAAACACATCAGAGTTCGTCTTAAAAGTGAATGACCGAGAATTTGGGGCAACACTATTCGCTGAAGCGCAACATCTACTCAACCACTCGACAGAGCAACGAGCCCATATAATAAGTGAATTAGCGAATTGTTCCGCGCCGAGCCTGAGTCCATCATGGCTTTTTGTCACACTATATTATTTATCTTTATATGTGGCGATGTCATGGACTCGCGCAGCCAACTCCGCAATCATCTATTTAGACAAGGAGGCAATCAAAAGTTATTGCGGATCAGCAACAAAAACACCCGGCGCTGGGGCATTTGAGCTTTCGCTATATGTTGATCCCACAACCTTGACTCCATACGTAAGCTTTAAAAAATGCAGCACCAGTCATTTCCACGAGGCGGTGTGGATAGCGGCACACAGAATTGCAAAAAATGTAGCAAAAGAAATTGAGCAGCGTTCAGCACTGAGGAGGCCGACCGCCGAGGAGATAATTTGCCTTCGCGGCTTGAATTTGTTTGATGGCTATAGTTTTTCGGCCCCCTTATATTGGCAAAGTCGTGCACGAAGCGGGGTGAACTATCGCCCTGGTTTCAGCTATCGATCGGTGGTTAAAAATAACTTCCTACGCACCGTAGCAAAACTTTCAGGCCCGCGTTTCAATTCATTATCTGACGTAATCGCACTCGGCGAGCGCGCCAAAGGATCACTACGGGGGACCACCGACCCATTGAATTCAATGGATAACTGCATTGAGTTACTTGTGAGCCAAACTTTATTTATTGAAACAGCTACGGAAGCAACGTTGATGCAGCTATGCAAGTTCCGCGACATCAAAAGTTCAGCCTTCTCTGCTCGAAAATCTTTTCGGCGATCCACTAGATTTGACACGTTAACACTGGACATTCCAGAATAACGTAATTCCTCATTTTAGATTTCCACCGCCCCAAACGAATACATCCAATATTAAGATATTTTTCTTAAATTAAACTACTCTTGGCCGATCCCGAATGTCAAAGACGGCGAGACACCCTTCCGTCCCGTCGGTGCCGAAGGCATCACATTCAAGTTAATATATTCGGAGTGCAGGGACGCTGACGCTGGAGTGGTTGACGACTTATACGGGAAGGTCGATTTTTTGAGGTGGTGAAGTCAGGCGCGACTCGTTCGTTGCAACGGTGACCGATCAATTCGGCCCGCGTTGGCACACTGAACGGGGAGTTCGTCTTTTGGCAGCGATCGATCCAGAGCCGCCGGTCACTGCTACCGTGAACGGCGATTCACATACTTTCTGAGTCTCGTGGAGAAATCATCCGCGTCTTCGCTTGCAGGGCGCGTAATAATTGAGAGAGACCTTGCTCGTCCCCGCGAACCGGCCCAACAGTGGGATTAGGCCTCTCTAGCGCGTTGCGATGTGTGGTTCCTGATCCTTTCGAGAGCCTCAGTGACATGCTTCGGATACTCACCACTGAAGTACTCGAAGATTAGAGGATTTTTTGTAAAGAAATGACAGCAGAATTCGACCCATTTTCCCGTTTTCAAAGGACCATTAATTTTGAAAACTTTTCTCGATCTGGCCTTGATGTGCGCAAGGTTCTTCAACGTCATGTTGAAGTCGGAATCTCGTCGTTGGAAGTATTCATCTTCCGTGAAAAGTTGGATTGCGCCATCAAAGTGTCTGAAGCAGTTGGCCACGAGGTCGAATTCGGCGTGTAAGTAGCGGGCTGGAAAGTAGCGCTGTCCACCGATCTCAATCTGGACGTCCTCCGTCTTCATTTCTAGGGCTTGAAACGACTTGAGGCCATCAGATTCGCTCCATTTGATGTCCAAGCAATACATGTTGGCAAACAAGAACGAGACATGCCGAGGTTCAATGTCCATGGGGGGGCTTAGCTTAGCGATGCCAAGTTTGACTTTTCGAATATCCTCGTCGAACGGGGCCCCATACCAAGTATCGAACTCGAAATAACCCAGCCGGTCAACATCAATCCGGACCCGATCATCGTCAAGGGCGATGAATTTTTCAATGCCGAGGCCGTCGAACTGCCAAAACAGATCGATGAACCTCGGAGCCCAGTTGTTAACTGGGTGCATCCCACGTCGGTAACAGGGATCGGCCATCAAGATAAAGTCGGGACCGGCGAAGCAGCCTTCGGAATGTGGGCTGGGAGGTAGTCGACTCGCAATTTCGTCGAACGATAGCAGTCCGTCACGCTCGGTCTTTATCGGTCCCAGCAGCATCCTTGCAATGCCTGGGGCCTTGGCGACGATGCCGATGGTCTGGATGTACTCATACGACTCACTGCCCAGAATCACTCCCTTAGATGCAGCCAGCGCTGTGAAATTCGAAATTAAGTCAGCCGCTTTGGCTAGCCGCTCGCGGGACTCTTTCTCCATTGCCGCCAAATAGCGCGCCGTCATCTCATCGTGTTCTTGGTTGGTCGCCATGGCATTCCGAACTGATGTGCAATACGTCAATATACATGGCAGTCGACCCACAAACGACGGTCACCCTCGCAGGAACCATGTTTTATGAATGACATTATGAGCGTGGAGCAAAGCCCAATTCCTGACCGCTTGCGTCCGGGAGGCGCTTTGTCGATCCTGAGCGGACATAGGGTCGTTTGTCTTCAGTGGCCGCTTCTGGCTGCGGATTCAACCGGTCGA
>NZ_LDWR01000002.1 GCF_001039005.1 Burkholderia cepacia | reverse complement strand
GCAAGCCCCTTTGTGAAAATATCTTGAAAAGCCACCGTGCGCTGACGCGCACGGTGGCTTGGGGCTCGATGGGCCGCGCATCGCAGCGCGAGCCGCCCTCCATGGAAGCGACGCAAACCGCTCTTTCGTCCTATATATAGAGACCGGCCGCATTGCATGCGCAACCGCGTTCCGGGCTCGCATCCCCACCAATCGTCAGACCACCGAACGTGATGTCGAGCCTCCCGGCTTCGACGGCGTGCGTTCGCCCCTCCACCGACCTCGCAACCCCAATCTGCCGAACAAACAAGGGATCTTGCGCGGTCGAGTATCATGCCGCGACTGAACTACGTACTCACATCGACGATGGACAGCACCACTCAATCCGGCGACGCCGATCTTCGCGACGAATATTCGGCCCTGCGCGAGCGCGCCATCATGCTCGAAGAACAGGCCCCGCCGCTTCTGCAACGCATCTCGGATGTATTGCCGCGGATCAGCGGTGAATCCGAACTGGCGGATGAGCATCGCGAACGGCTCGTCGGCGCGCGCAACGCGGCGATGGTCTCGATCGAAAACTATCAGCAGGCCATTCCTTTCCTGCAGACGGCCGATTCGATCATCGAGCAGATGGACAAGACGCCCGAGCGCGACGAAGACATCGAGTGGCGTGAATCGCTGCTGCAGCGGCTCGATGAGTTGATCGACGTCGCGGTCGTGATGATCGACGACGCAGAAGACTATTTCGAACAGGCACAAGCCTGCGATCTGGCCAGCGTGCCGAAATCGATCCTCGAGGATTGAGCAGCACCACCCGGAAGCGCGCGGCGCGCCGGCTTCATGCCAGGTGCGCCGGCATTCCCGATGCGTGCCGGCCGACAATCGCGGCCTGACACCTGCGTCGCCAGGCCGGCCGCACACCTCCCGCAAAAGCTCACCTTGTCGCAACGACAAGCCTGCGATCTCCGCCCGCCCCGGGGCCGTGCATTGCAACTACGGTGAGTCAAGGACGATCGTCTCGCTCACGATCGGCACGCGGATATATCCACCCTCCGCATCGCCATACGCACGCGCGCTCCCATCGATCACGTATTGCGCCGTCAGCGCGCAAAGCGTCGCGTCTCGCGCATCGACGGAACGCAGCGTCGACACGTCGATGCCCAGTCGCTCCAGCAATTGCCGGCGCTGGTTGCGCTTCTGCTTCGCCGACGCAACCGCCTTGCCCAGCATCGCGCAGGTAATCGCGTAAGGATAGGTTTCGAAGCTCGCGCGCCCGCCCGCATATCGCGCGTCGGTCAGCAGCGGATAGGCATCCGCCAGCGCCTGGTAGACGCGCTCTCCCATGAACATCCAGTCGAAGAAGCCGGACGTGCTCGCGATCGCCTGCTCCCGCGACGGCGTCGGAAAGCATGAGATCCGTTCGCGCGCGAGCGCCTGTTCGGCCGCCCGGCGCCCGCTTCCCGCCCACCACAGACTCGGTGCGTCGACGCCGACGGCCACGACGTCATGTGCGAGACACAGCGCCGGCACCGCCTCGGGCGCGATCCGCGCTTCGCGGCAGACGACCGTCGAGCCGCGCAGGATCACGAGATCGCATTGCTTCCTGTCGCCGCCCACATCCACGCCCGCCACGACGGGCGATTGCCGCATGGCGGATCCGACGGATCGGGCCGATCGCATGCGGGCGCCTCAGTCCGCCGGCCGTGCGCCGTACGCGGTGTCGAAGATCGCCTCGAGACCGGGATGCACGCCGCGCATCGGGTCGACGACCGACTTCGCCCAGTCGAAGTACGCCTGCTTGCGCTCGAGCGGCCAGTCCGCAGGCGGGTGCCGCGCAATGTCGCGCAGGTTGCAGATCTTGTCGGCCAGCTTCACGAGCTTCGCGCGCCGGCTAATGGTCGCCGCATGCTCGACCTGCAGGCGCTTGCGCTCGTCCTTCGGCAACGACTTGTCGTCGGTGACTTCCATCACGATGTCCGCCACATCCTTGCCGAACAACCGCAGCAGTTCCTGCTCGGTCGTCTCGGTATCCTCGACCGTGTCGTGCAGCACGGCCGCGACGATCACGCGTTCGTCCTCGACACCGGCCTCGTTGGCCAGCACGTCGGCGAGCGCGATCGGATGATTGATGTACGGCGACGCCTCTTCGTCCTTGCGCCGTTGATTGCGATGCTTGTCCGCCGCGAACGCGATGGCGGCTACCAGCTTTTTCATATTCCCCCCTCGTGTGGCCAGTCCCGCGACCGGCAGAACCGGCCGCGGGCATTTCGGAACCGCACATACTACCTGTACGCGATGACCCTTCCCGTGCGCCGGCATCCGTGCGCGCCCCGCATCACGCGCCGGCCGGCGCGCGCTGCAGCTCGACCACGTTGACCCGCGCGCCGAATACGTCCTTCACGAGCGGCAGCAGGTGATCGTGGTGCGTCAGGAACAGCACCTGGGTTCGCGTCGACAGATCGCGCAGCGCGTCGAGCCCGGCCTTCGCGCGCGCATCGTCGAAGTTGATGAACAGATCGTCGGCAACGAACGGCAGCGCGGTCCTGCTGCCGAGCTGCAGCTCCAGCGCCGCGATCCGCAGCGCGAGGAATAACTGGTCGCGCGTCCCTTCGCTCAACCCGGCGACCTCGACCGACGTTCCCTTCGTGCGCCGCGCATACAGCGCGGGCGGCGTCCGTTCGGTATCGACGGTCAGCTTCGCGAATTCGCCGAGCGTGAGCCCGGCGAAGATTTCGCCCGCCCGCCGGAGCATCGGCCCCTGCTTCTGGTCGCGATAGCGATCCGTCGCCCACTTCAGCAACCGGCTCGCGGTGGCCGCCTCCAGATACTGCTCGGCCGCATCGCCCATCGCCGCCAGCGCTTCCTGCCGCTTCGACTCGGCGACGGCCGCATTCGCCTGGCCGTCGATCGCGCCGAACGCCTGGTCGGCCACGACCTGCTGCTGCGCGAGCTCGTTCAGCCGCTTGCCGACATCGCCCAGCGACTGCTTCACCGCTTCGAGGTGCGCCGGCACGTCGACAATGTCCTGTTCCGCGACCTCGGCCTCGACGGCGGACCGGGACAGGCCGTCGCCGTCGCGCACCAGCGCCTCGTACGCGGCATCGACCGCTTGCCGCAGCTGGCGCTGGCGATCCGAGCGCTCGGCCAGCGGCAACGCCGCGTCGATCGACGTGACGCCAGCCAGTTGAAGCAGCGGCTGGATGCGCGCATCGGCACCGGCCACCGCGGCGGCCGCATCCGCGACCTTGCCGTCGGCCTGCCGCGCGGCCTCGTCGGCACGCCCGATCGCGCGCGCGATTTCCCTGGCGGCCGCGAGGCGCATCGTCAATCGGCGCGCAACGTCCGGCCAGTCGCCGCTCGTCAGCCATTCCGGCGCAAGCGCTTCGGCAAGCCGCCGCGCGCCGGCCTCGAGCGCGGCCAGCTCCGCGCGGATCGCGGCGATCCGGTTGCGCGGCGCGTCCGCATCGGCCAGTTCGGCGGTCACCGCGTTCGCGAGCCCGAGCGCGCCTTCCGCCGCGGCCAGCGTCACCGCGCTCGCGGACAGTTTCGCGTCGGCCAGCGCGTCGCGCCATTGCGCGTGCCACGCATCGTAAGCCGTCTGCGCGTGGTCGGCCCGCGACTGTGCCGTCGCGGATCCGCGTTCGGCTTCCCGCGCGCGATCCTCGAGGCTGTCCTTCTGCGCGATCGCTTTCTCGGCCGACTGCACGAAGGTCTCGGCGATCGCGACGAGCGCGGCGAGTCCGTCCGACTCGCCGCCGCGCGACACGGTATGCAGTGCCGCACGCAGCGCGGCTTCGGCACCGGCCCGTGCCGCACGAATCGTGTCGAACTCGCGGCGCTGACGGTCGAAATCGACCTGCGCGGCGAACACCGTGTCGCGCTTCGCGAGCCAGTCGCCCATCGCCGCCAGCGGCATGCCGGGCACCGCGGCCTGCGTCGCGAGCGCGGCCCATGCGTCGCGATGCGCGGCCAACTCGCGCTCGCGCTCGTTCGACGCAGCCTGCCTGCGCGTCACGCCAGCCCGCGCGGCTTCAACCTGCTGACGCAGCGATTGCAGCGTCGCCGCCGCCTGCGTCGCGCCAAGCTGCGCATCGACGAGTTCGTCGGCTAGGCGAATCGCGTCGTCGACCGCCGGTGCGCCTGCTGCGAGGTCGACAGCACCGCTGCGGATATCGCCCCATGCACCGTCGCGTCGCGCACGCGCTGCCAGCACGTCCGCGGTCGTGACGACCTTGTGGTTCTCCGCGAAATGCTTCTCCTGCAGTTCGAGCCGCTCGAGCTCTTCGAGCGCGCCATCTCGCGCATCGCGCGCGGCGGCAGCCGCGCTTGCATGCTCGCTTTCTTCCTTGAGCAGCACGCCAAGCCGCGCCGCCGACGGCACGTCGAGCGCGCGCAGCGTGTCGACCGGCATACGCCACTGGCCGAGCGCATCGAGCGCGCCGGACAGCGTCCGCTCGGCGGCAGCGATTTCACTGTCGAGCACCTGCTCGCGCTGGCCACTGCTGCGAAAACCTTGTGCATCGGCGAGCGCCGCGCGCAGCGCTTCCGGCACGTCGACGGTCGACACGCGCGCCTGTTGCTCGCGCACCTGCGCAAGCTCGCGCGTGCGTTCGTCGAGCGATTCGCGCGCGCCGGCGAGCGCCTGGTGCAGCGCGCCGTGTTCGCGCAACAGGTTCGCGACGGTCTTCAGCGACAGCGCCGTCGGCAGCGACGCACGCAGCGACGCTTCGTCGGTCGGCCAGTCGAGCTGGGCGGCCGACGAAAACGCGGCGGACAGGTGCCGCTCGACATCCGCGCCGAGCAGCAGCAGATCCTGCGCGTGATTCATGCAGGCGCCGCGCAGCCGATCGAGCGCTTCGATATCGGCTTCGAGCGCGAGCGTGTCTGCATCGGCGTCGATCGCATCGCGCGCCTGCCGTTTGGCGAGCAGGTCGGCACGCCGTTCCTCGAGGACCTTTTGCTCCGCCGCGAGATCGCCCTGCGCTTTCAGCAGGTCCGCATACGCGGTCGGCGGCAACTCGACGACCGCGCCCAGTTCGGCCAGCGCCGCATCCTTGACCGTCAGCTCCTTCAGGTACGGCGCGAGCCGCCGCACGCGTTCGAGCTTCGAACGCAGCGCTTCAAGCCGACGCTGCTCCGCGCGCGCCTGCTCGATCTGCTGTTCGACCGCTTCGCGCGCGTCCTTGCGATCGACCCAGTCGCGCGTGCGCACCTGGACCGTCTTCAGCTCGGTCACGGCTTCGGTGAACAAGGTTTCGGCCAGCGCAAACGCGCTGCCGCTACGACGCGGCGCCCACAGCTCGACCGAACGCGCGTCGAGCTCCTCCCGCACCGGCCCAAGACTGCCGACCCCGGCGGCCGATTCGAACAGCACCTGGCCGAGCTTGTCGGATGCATCGAGAATGCTGCGGCCGCCGTCAACCAGCCGCCCGTGATCGAGCCCGAACATCTGCTCGAAGAATTCGCGCGTCGCGCCGTCGAGGAGGGCGGCCAGATAGTCGTCGGGCAGCTTGTCGTCGGCAGGTGTGCGCAGCGGACTGCGCCCGCGCGCACGGTGGAACGCATATTCACCCGTACCGTTCTCCAACACGCCGCCGATTCGCAACTCGGGGGTGCTGTGCAGGAAGTCGAGCGGCGTCTGCAGTTTCATCCCGAACAGCAGCTCCGACACGGCCGTGCGGATCGTCGACTTGCCGGCCTCGTTCGGCCCCACGATCACATGAAAATCCTCGCCGGCCGACGGGAAACGCAGCGTCTCGTCGGTGAACTTGCCGTACTTGATCAGATCGAGTTGATTGATGCGCATCGCTTACTCCCCCCGTGCCAGCCGCGCGAGCAACGCGGGACCGACCTGCTCGACCAGCGCGGTGAGCTCGCCCGCGCGCGCCATCGTCAGCAACGGCACTTCCTCCTTCACGTCGCTGCGCATCTTGCCGACGAACGGCTTCAGGTCGCGTTCGAGCAGCGCGAGGAAATCAGGATCGTGCGCGGCGTCGGCCAGAATCTGCTTCAGGTCCTCCAGCGCTTCGAGCTGCTCGCTCTCGCCCTGCTGATGATCGGCAGCGGATGTCGCGAGCCGGACCTTCTCGAGCCACAGCCGTTCATTGCCGATGATGCCGACCTGGTTCAGCACCTCCGCGCGCAACTGCGGCGCGCGGCCGAAAAAGAGGCCGTGCGCGGGCGTGCGCCCCGTGACCGTCACGCGCACCGCGCGCGGCACGTGGCCGTCGACGGTCAGCAGCGCCTCCAGCGACTGGCCGATCTTTCTCGACAGGTCGGCGACCGTGAAGCAGTCGGACGCGTCGACCGACACCGCTTCCCAGCGCAGCACGTCGAGATACAGGCGCTCGACCTGCGTGCGGCCTTGCTCGACCGTCACGAGCACCGCACCGCGGCGGCCCGTCTCGCGGATATGGCGCCCCTGCAGGTTGCCGGGAAACACGACGGTGGACGGCCCCGACCATTGCTGGAATTCGTGCACGTGGCCAAGCGCCCAGTAGTCGTAACCCTTTGCATGCAGTTCGGCCAACGTGCACGGCGCATAGTTCGCGTGCGCCGCGTAGCCTTCGAGCGCGGTGTGCAGCACGCCGATGTTGTAGTAGCCGGGCACCGGGTCCGGATAGGCGATCGCGAGATTGTCGACGACGGCCTTGTCCTTGAAGCTCTGCCCGTGCAGCGCGACGTCGAATTCCGGCAGCTTGACGGTTTCCGGCTTGCGGTGGCCGAACACGGTGACGTTGTCGGGCAACGTCAGCTTCTTCGTCATCTCGCTTTCGGCATCGTGATTGCCACCGAGAACGAATGCGCGAATGCCGGCCTTGCGCAGACGCCCCATCTGCTGGCCGAAGAAGATGCCCGTGTTGTGATCCTTCCAGTCGCCGTCGTACAGGTCGCCGGCGATCACGAGGAATGCGACTTCCTCTTCGATCGCACGATCCACGAGCTGCCGCAGCGCCTCGCGCGACGCGTTGCGCAACTGCGCGGCCGGCGCGTCGGGATACGCGCTCAGGCCGTGCAACGGGCTGTCAAGGTGAATGTCTGCCGCGTGGATGAACTTCACGAAGATTCCTCTGTTTCATGACGATGACGCGGACCGGCCGTCAATCGCAATCCTGATAGCCGCCGAGTTCGCCGCAATGGACGCAACGAAACACATACGCGGTCGGCGAGCCGTCCTTGTCGAGCGCGGCGAAAAAACGCTGCCACTCGGCACCGTCGTCGAGCCCGGTCGACGCCCGGATCGACGCGACGGCCTGCGGGCCGAGCGCCGTCAGTTCGTCAGCGCCCGCGCGGCCGATGAATTGCGCGCCATCGCCGCAATGCGTCCACCACCGTTCCTGCTGCCAGCCCTGAAAACCCGGCGTGCGGCAGGCAATCTCGTCGACGACCGCTTCGGGCACCTCGTCCCATTCGCCGCCACCAATGCCATACGTATCGGTAAAGCTTGCATCGAGCTGCGTTTGCGCCGAGCCGTCGGCAATGCACCACGGACAGATGCACTGCTCGTACTCGTCGACCGCGTACACGGGGCCGGTGTAGACGTAACCGCGCGCATCGCCGCAGCACACGCAGCGCGCGTCCGAGCGGATCACGCTGCCCGTTGCCAGCGGGTCGGGATGGTACCTGAAAGCGGGTAACGACATGCGGTTCTCCGTCGATCCGGATGGTGGGGAAGCACGCGATGCGAATTCGAACGGCCATTGTGCCGCAGCACGACCGCGTTACTCCGGAACCTCGACTTCGGCAAACGTGCCGTTCACGAAACGATAGACGCGATGCGTTGCGCCGCCGTGCGCGAGATATTCCCACCGGATGTCGAGGCCGGCCGGTGCGTCGCGCCACGCGATCGCCCGATACGGCGATTGCGTGCCGCCATCGGTTTCGAGCGAAACGGAGTCGAGACAGCTTTGCACGGGCAACGAAAAGCGCGGCACCGCGCGGGTGCCGCGCAGTTCCAGCACGTACAGCGCCCCTTCTTCGCCCGCGCCGCAATACCCGGTCGGACGGCTGCTTGACGAGCGGTTGACGACGACCAGCACATAGTCGTTGCCGTCGATCCGCTTCGAACGATCCGACGGGAACGCGACGCTCGATGCATCGGCAAGGGCGCGCCGAAGCGCGGTCGGCACGCTCAGCACGGAGGTCCGGTGGCGGGCCGCGTCGACCTCGAGCAACCTCGGGCGCGCCCATTCGATCGCATGACCATTCGCGAGCAGCACCGATTCGGGCGCCGGTGTTTCGGCGCATGCAACGGCGGCATTCGCGGCCAGCAGCGCCAGCGCCGCGGCCTTCAACGCAACCGATATCGTCGGGCTATTTCGTGTCCGCATGGATCGCGCAGAAGTGTCCTGGAGGTCGTCGTATGCGCCGGCATGCAGACCGGGCAGTGTCGTTTCAGGCGCGCACCGCATGCGTCGTTCGTTGCGACGAACGCGATGCGCTTCGCCACGTGCCGTCACTCGCCGCGCGGTACGGGCGGCGGCGCAAAGCCGTTGTCGTTGCCGGGGAACGGATTCGCGTTGCGGCGCAACGCTTCCTCGTCGCTCCCCTTCTGCGCGAACAGCGCGACGCCGATCACGCCGACGTTCGCGGTATCGCCGTACTTCGCGTTCGCGACATAACTGTCGGGCACCGCCGCGAAACGGAACGCAGCGACTTCGTCGCGGCTCTTGCGGAAGCCCTCGATCGTCAGCGTGCGGCCCGGGTACAGCACGTAACCGCCGTTCGTATAGCTGCCCGGCCGCCCCGACAGCACGTCGAGCCCGTCGACCGTCGACACGACTTCGAACGTGCGACGTCCCTGGTTACGCAGCACCATCATGTAGCGCGAACCCTCGACGCCCGCCATGTGCCAGCGGCCGTTGCTGCGCGCAAGACGCAGCGGCGCGCCCTTTTCGTCGGTAAACGACAGCGCGATGTCGCCGTTCGCGAGTGCGACGCGGGTCGGCAACCGGCGAACCTGGGCGGCGGGAGGATGTCCGGGCAACGCATCGTTGTAGTAGACCGATGCGAGATCCGTCGGCTTCGCCGGATCCGCGCGTTCGAATTCGACATTGCGGGTTTCGGATCGCACCGACTCACCCCACGCGGTGCCGAGCCCGCGGCGTTCGCTGGCGTCCGGCGCCTGCGGCGCGGCGGCGGACGCGCCGGTACTGGCGGATGGCGACGGCGGTGCCGCACAGGCGGCCAGCCAGAGCGCGCAGGCGAGCGCGAGAAGACGGAACAGGATGGTCATGACGTGATGCCTCGGAATGTTATCGGACCGCGCCGGGCGAGCCGGAACGGCGTTTTTGGTTTCGTCTGTCGTCACGATGTCGATCGGACATGCTTGCCCGGATCGGCCGCTGCCGTCGCGGCGGCCCGGCAACCGGGAGCCCCGCTATTTAAGCATGACGGGCGGGCAATGGGCAGGGGCCGCGCGCCCATAAAAAAACGGCCCGGCCCGCAACGAAGCGGGCCGGGCCGTGACGGGAAACGTGTCGCTTACAGCGCGCCGCCTTGTGCCGACGCCGAACCCTTCAGGCCGATCGATGCGCCGCCCTGCGCCGAATTCGCCGCGCCGTCGAGCGCTTCGCCGGCCTTCGCCTTCGCGCCGCCCGCGACATCGCCTGCCGTCGACACCGCGCCTTGCGCGTGGCTCTTCGCCGTGCCTGCGACGTGCTTCACGTGCGACTTCGTCGCGTGCACGGTCGATGCCGCGGCATCTTTCGCCGCACCCGCTGCCGAACCCACCGCATGCGTCGCGCCGCCAACCGCATTGCCGGCTGCCGAGCCGACGCCGCCGACCGTCTTGCCGACGCCGTTCAGTGCACCGCCGACGAGGTGGCCCGCGCCCGAACCCGAGCCTGCCGCGTTCGCGCCGGCGCCAGCCTGCACGCCCACGCCGCCGCCGAGCAGCGGCGTCTGAACCTGTGCGCCAACGCCTGCGGAACCCTCGGCGCCGGTCTGGGCCGTCTGTGCAAACGCAGCCGAAGTCGCCATCGCGGTCAGTGCGGCACCCAGCAGAATCGTACGAATCTTGTTCATGGTCATTCTCCCCAAAGACGTTGTTGCTGCGAGCCGCCTCCGGGCGGCTTGTCGCATGCCTCGCCGCGACGTGCGGCAGGTGGAGCTAATGTAGCGGCGCCGGCGTGCAAAACGATTGAATTGCGGGGACTGTTACTTCCGTTGCAAATGCTGACGATTGACTCACATAGTTTGACAATCGGGGGCTTGCGACGAAACGACGGAGGTATTTGCAGGCGGGCGGATGCAGACGCGGTGACGTGCGGCGCGGGTCGCGTCGCGATGGAGATCTACCCGACCATCACGCATCGGGCAACCAGGCAGGTGAAACGGCTAGCAGGGAAACCGGCCATTTTTATAAGCATCCCAAAGGATGTGTATTGGCCAGCCGTCGGTACGGCCCGACAACCGGCTCCTCGCAATCAGTTCGATGTCGTCGGACACGCACGCCGCCACATCGGCGTTGCCCGATGCGCTGAAGGCGAACTTGTACGCCTTTTCGCGCAACGCATTCACGGCCGGCGTATCGATCGCGGCACCCGGATCGCCGTCGATCGCATCGAATGCCGCCATCCACTGCGCATCGAACGGGTCGGCGTCGCGACTGTCCAGCGCGCGGTCGCAATCGACGTCGCCGAGGAAATCGAAAAAGCCCGGCGCCGACAGGATTGCGTCCATTTCAAGCAGATGCGCGTTCGTCATTGCGACTCCTTCACGACGCGCGGCCCCGAGCGCCTGTCGGCAGAAACAGGCAGATCGGAGCCGCGCGTGTTCCGTCGAATTACGGCCGGAACGTATCGCCGAGCACGACGCCTTCGCGACGCGGATCGGTGCCGCCCTGCAACGCGGGCGACTGGCCGACCGTCACGCGCATCACCGTGTTGACGCCGCTCGCCTGCGCGGACGTCGACACCTTGTGCCCGAGCGCGAGCAGCCCCGTGATCAGCGGATCGTTCGCCCCGTTGTTCGCGGTGTTGACGTTCGGATGCTCGGCACCGATCGTGGTCGTCGGGCTGTTGCTCGCGCCGAAATCGACGAGCCCCGCGGACTGCTGCGCATCGAGGCCCCAGTCGAGCGCGCCGACGAGCGTCTTGACCACGTATTGCGGAATGGTGCCGCCGCCCGGCGAACCGGTCGCCATCACGAAATCGCCGCGCGAGCCGTCCGCGGCCTGCCCGAACACGATCGTCGGCGCCATCGAGCTGCGCGGCCGCTTGCCCGGCTGCAGGCGGTTGGCCACCGGATTGCCGGCGCTGTCGACCGGGTTCGCGGAAAAGTCGGTCAGCTGGTTGTTCAGCAGGAAGCCGTTGGTCATGTGGAACGAGCCCATGCTCGATTCGACCGTCGTCGTCGCGCTCAACACGTTGCCGTCGCCGTCGACGATCGTGAACTGGTTCGTGCCGTGCTCGATCAGCGTCGTGTCGACGCCGAGCGGCACCGCGCCGAGATTGCCGGGCTGCGCGGTGCCCATGCTCTTGCTCGTGTCGATCAGCGCCGCGCGCGATTTCAGGTACGGCTTGTTCAGCATCGTGTCCCACGTGCCGCCCGGCAGCGGCACGAAGTCCGTATCGGCCACGTACTTGTCGCGATCGGCATACGCGAGCCGTTCGGCCTCGGTGACGAGATGTACGCCCGCGACGGTCGGCTTGCCGCCTTCGAGATCGATCGCGGTCGGCTTCAGCGACTTCAGGTCGAAGTTTTCGAGTATGCCGAGCGCCGACGCAACCGCGATGCCGCCCGACGACGGCGGCGGCATCCCGCATACCCAGTAGTTGCGATAAGTCGTGCACACCGGTTCGCGACGCTTCGCCTGATACGCAGCCAGATCCGCGACGGTCGTCTTGCCCGGCGTGAGCGTCGAGCCGTCCGCGCCCTTCGTCGTCGCGATCTTCGCAACGATGTCCTGCGCAATCTGCCCCGTGTACAGCGCGTTCGCGCCCGACTGCGCCATCAGCGTCAGCGTATGGGCGTAAGCGGGATTCTTCAGCACGGTGCCGAGCGTCTTCGGCGAACCGTCGGCGTTCAGGAAATACGCGGCGGCCTCGGCGTCGCGCTTCAGGTTCGCGGCGTTCGCCGCGATCGCGTCGGCGAGCCGGCCGCCGATCGGAAAGCCGTTGGTCGCAAGCGTGATCGCGTCGCCGAACAGGCCCTGCCACGGCAAGCGGCCGTGATCCTGCTGCAGCGCCTCGATGAGCCGCGGCACACCGATCGTGCCGATCGAGCGGCCGCTTGCGCGCGCGTTCGGTTGCGGTGCCGACTGGTCGGTCGCGTCGTCGACGTATCGCAGGTAGTTCTCCGTCGCGGCGGCCGGTGCGGTTTCGCGGCCGTCGTACGCCTGCAGCGTCTTGCCGCGCGCATCATAGTAGAGCAGCACGCCGCCCGACCCGAGGCCCGTCGCCTCGGGCACCGTCAGGCCGAGCACGGCCTGCACGGCGACCGCCGCGTCGGCGGCCGTGCCGCCTTTCTTCAGCACCGCGCAACCGGCCGCGCTCGCGTACGCGTTCGACGTGGCCACCAGGTACGTTTTCGCATAGACGGGCTTCATCCCCGTGCGATAACCCGACGACGCTTCCGGCAGCGACGGATCGCCCGGCTGGTTCGAGCCCACGACAACCGTCGAGCCGCTGTTGTCGATCGCGAGACAACTCGTGTCGGCCGTGGGTGTCGTCGTGGAGCCCGCATCGGTTTCGATGTCGTTGCCGCCGCAGGCCGTCATCATGGCGGCTGCGAGCAACGCGGATGCATACGGGAAAATCGCCGGTTTTTTCATTGTGTCGATGTTCTTGTCGTTCGTTGCGATGGGCGTCTCGCTGCCTGCGACCCCCTCGGTGCGCGGGCAACGCGTTCGATAGTCCCATGAACAAAATTTTTTCCGCAATAAGGAAAAGACGTGATGCGACCGGCCGTTGTGTGTGCAACTTCGCTGAACCGGCATGCGATTCGCTTGTTGCACGGCATCGCCATGCGGGCGCATGGCCGATGCCGTTTCCGTTACTTTGGCGCCCGGCGCCGCTTGCCGGCCGCCCCGCAGTCACGCGCGAAACCGCTCTCCATCGCGTCGATCGCCGCGGAGAAAAATTCGAGAAACATCGTCATCGCGACGGTCGCACTCATGTCCGCCCGCTGGTAGATGCAGCTGAACGAGCGCGCGCCCGCATCCGCGAGCGGCGTCCAGGCCAGCCGGCCAGCGGCCACGTCGTCAGCGACGTTCTCCGCGATCAGGAAGCCGACACCCGCGCCTTCGGCCGCGAGGCGCCGCACCATCGGCACCGATCCGGTCTCGACCAGCGGCCGCACGGTGCGCGGCTGCCGCGCGTCGATCTGGTCGAACATCGCGCGCAGTTCCGTGTCGGGCGTCATCAGGATCAGCGGATGCGCGAAGCAGTCGCGCAGCCGCACCTTGCCGACGGTCGATGCCAGCGGATGGCCGGGCGCCGTGACGACACCCAGCGGCTGCGCGAACGCGCGCACCTCGACGACGCCCGGCGCCGTGCGCCGGCGCAGCGCATAACCGATATCGGCCTCGCCCGTCTCGACCCAGCGCACGATGCTCTCGCCGTTTCCCGAGCGCACGCTGTACGTGACGCCCGGATAACGCTGCATCGCGGCGAGGATCGCGTCGGGCACGAGCTGTTCGGCCGTCGATGCGGGCACCGCCAGGTTCACGTGCCCGCGCCGCAACGCGCGCAGGTCTTCAACCTGCGTCAGTGCGTTGTCGAAGTCGCGCTGGCCGCGCCGTACGGCCGCGATGACGATCTCGCCGGCGAGCGTCAGCTGCATGCCACGCGGCAGCCGGTCGAACAGCGGCACGCCGACCTGCTCCTCGAGATTGCGGATCTGCTGGTGCACCGCGGCAGCGGTCAGGTGCAGCGCGTCGGCCGCCTTGCGAATCGAGCCGCGTCGCGCGACTTCGTCGAAACAGCGGAATGTCTGCGATATCGAACGCATGAGGGTACCGTTAGATTTTTCCGAACAGGCCGTCAAGAATAATCCGATTTTACTGACCGCCCGGATCGTCTAGATTTCGCTGCATCCCCGTGTCCGATTCGAATGGAGACCGCAGTGACGACCGTCGACCAGATCACCCAGCGCCGCCGCGGCGTCGGCCTCATCGCCCACGATCCCGCGCTGTCCGCGGGCGGCTATACGCTCATCGCGCCGCAGACGGCCGACGGCAACGTCTATCTCGTCGACATCGACGGCGAAGTCGTGCACCGTTGGAAAATGCCCGTGCGCCCCGGCCGCCATGCGGTCATCCTCGCGAACGGCAACCTCGGCTACAACGGCAATCATCCGCAATCCGAATCGCGCTATGCACCGTGGTCGATGTGGCATGGCGGCGATTTCTACGAGGTCACGCCGCGGGGCGAAACCGTGTGGCGCTACGAGGATCCCGCGCATCACCACGACGCGCAGTGGCTGCCGAACGGCAACCTGCTCTACGCCGCGTGCGAACCGGTCGACGCGGCGTTCGCGCGGCGCGTGCCGGGCGGGACGCCGCACGGCGACGACAAGGTCATGTACGCGGACGTGATCCGCGAAGTGAACCGGGCCGGGCAGATCGTCTGGGAATGGCATGCGCGCGACCATCTGCGGCCCGAGGATTTCCCGATCGCGGCCGGCTTCGGCCGTTATCACTGGCCGCTCGTCAACGGTCTCGGCGTCGATGCGAACGGCCGCGTGCTGATGAGCCTGCGCACGACGTCGGGCATCATCCGCGTGAACCGGGAAACCGGCCGCGTGGACCTGCGGATCGGGCCCGACGTCGTGTCGCACCAGCATGCGCCGGTGCCGCTCGCGAACGGCAACATCCTCGCGTTCGACAACGGCAATTTCCGCCACGGCGCGCACGTCGTGTTCTCGCGCGTCGTGGAGATCGACCCGTCGACGCAGCGTGTCGTGTGGTCGTATGCGGACGACGTCGTGAACCTGTTCTACACGCCGTTCATGGGCAACGCGCAGCGCTTGCCGAACGGCAACACGCACGTCACCGAATCGTCGACGGGCCGGCTGTTCGAAGTGACGCCCGCCGGCGAGGTCGTGTGGGAATACGTGATCCCGTGGTTCGCCGAATACCCCGACGAAGCCGCGCGCAAGACCGGCCCGGGCCAGTTGAACAGCGTGTTCCAGACGTTCCGCTACAGCGCCGCACAGTTGCCCTGGCTGCGGACCTGACGGTCCGTTCACCGCCGGTTTCCGGCCATCGTCGCCGTTCGCTTCCGAGGGGCCTGCCGTGTCGCACGAACCGATCTCTCCGCCCGTCGATGCACGGCTGCCCGCGTGGCAGCTCGCGCTGTTCGGGTTGCAGCACGTGCTGTCGATGGCCGCGTCCCCGATCACGGCCGTGTTCCTGATCGCGAAAGTCCTCGCGTTGCCGGCCGACCTGACGGTCCAGCTGATCGGCGCGACGTTCTTCGCCTGCGGCATCGGCACGCTGCTGCAATCACTCGGCGCCGGCCCGATCGGCGCGCGCATGCCGTTCGTGATGGTGCCCGGCGGCGCACCGACGATGCTGTTCGCGGGCATCGCCGCGCAATCGGGCCTGCCGACCGCGACCGGCGCGGCGCTGCTCGCGAGCGCGTTCTACTGGGTGCTGCTGCCCGTCTTCACGCGCTGCCTGCGGCTCTTTCCACGCATCGTCGTCGGCGCGATGCTGTTGCTCGTGTCGGTCAACCTGATCCGGATCTACGCGACGATCGTCGTCGGCCAGCCCGGGGCGGCCGATTTCGCGCAGCCGCGCGCGCTCGGTCTCGCGCTCGCGACGATCGTGTCCACCATCGTCGTCGCGGGTGCGTTCCGCGGCACGCTCGGACGCCTCGCGGTGCTGATCGGGCTAATCGCCGGCGCGACGCTCGGCTGGGCGCTCGACGCAATGCCCGCGCTCGCCGATGTGTGGCGCGGCCCGCTGTTCACGCATCCGGTGTGGCTGCCGTTCGGGATGCCGCGCTTCGACGTGCTGGCCGCGCTGCCGCTGCTGATCTTCACCGCGATCTCGATGGCCGAGGCCACCGCGCAGACGGTCGCCGTCGGCGAAACGTGCGGCAAGACGATCTCGCTGCCGCGCGACGTGCCGAAGACGATACGCGGCGATGCGCTGGCATCGCTGGCCGGCGCGCTGTTCGGCACGCCGCTGATCGTGACCAGCGCCGAGAATATCGGCGTCGTGCAGACGACCGGTGTGCGCTCGCGCTACGTGACCGCCGCAGCCGGCGCGATCCTGATCGTCATCGCGCTGTTCGCGCCGCTCGCACGGCTCGCGTATGCGATTCCGGCCGCCGTGGTCGGCGGCACCGCGCTGGTCGTGTTCGCGATGATCGGCGTGATGGGCATCCGGCTGCTCGCCGGCGTCGACCTGCATGCGCGCGCCAACCAGTACACGCTCGCGGCCGCGCTCGTCGTCGGCCTGGCGCCGATCCTCGTGCCGAACCTGTATCGCCAGTTCGGCGCGCCCGTGCAGATCGTGCTCGGCAACGGCATGGCGGCCGGCACGCTCGCGGCCATCGCGACGCAACTGGCATTCACCGCGTTCGCGCGGCTGAGCGGACAGGCACGTACGGGAGCGGCCGCGACGCCGGCGCCTTCGCGCGACGCGTGATGGCGACGGCGCGCAGCGATGCGCGCGGCACGCGCTGACGTGCCGGCCAGCCGAATCCCGGAACGATTGCCGGCGCCACCGCGTTCCGGCTATAAATCGTGGATGGACACGAATCGCTGGATTCACGACCCCGTCGGCGCCTTTCGCGCATGGCAGGAAACCGCCGCGACCGGCGCGGGCCGCCGGCCGTTCGCGCCGCGTTCGGTCGTGCAGCACGTCGCGATGTTCGAACGGTTCCTGCGCCACCTGATCGCACACAGCGTGTCGCTGGCCACGTTCGGGCCCGACCACGTCGCAGCCTTCCTGACCGAACTCGAACGCAGTTGCGCGCCCGGCACCTCGACCCGCGTGCGCTACGCGAAGCTGATCGACCGGCTGGGCCGGCATCTGGTCGACACCGGCGTGCGGACGATTCATCCGGCCGGCCGGACGACGCGCCATCTCGTCTGGCCGGTCGGCGAGCCCGAGCCGTGCTACCTGCCGCCCGATGCCGACGCGGCGCTGCAGCGCTATGTACAACCGCAACCGGACGACACGCCGGCCGATTGCCGGAATCGCGCGATCGTCGCGCTGCTGCTCGCGAGCGGCATCACGTCGGCCGAGATTCGCGCGACGACGCACGACGCGCCCGATCTCGACGCGCGTGCGCCGACGCTGTCCGTGCCGCGCGATCGCGCGCGGCCGGCCCGCCGGATCGAACTCGCGGCGTTTGCGCTGGCGCCGCTCGCCGCATGGCGCGCGCGCTCGGCAGACGCACCCGCATCGGCGCTGCTGTTTCCCGCGCCGCGCGGCGGTGGTGCGATGAACGACATGTTCTTGCTGCTCGTGGTGCGCGACGCGCTGACCGCAATCGGCTTCCACGCGGCGGACATGAGCCCGCGCGTGTTGCGCAACACCTATGCGCGCCGCCAGCTGCTCGCCGGCCACGCGCATACCGATGTCAGCGCCATGCTCGGCCTCGTCAGCACGCGAACGGTCACGCGCATCCGGCAAACGCTGCCGCAGGACGCGGCTGCAGATCGCGCCGCGCACGAGCGCTGAGTCGGCGCCCGGCACGGGCCCGGTTCCTCGTGGTTTCCTATTCGCCCGGCTTCGACTGGATCAACCGCAGAATCCGCGTGTCGTACGGCGATTGCATGACTTCCGCGACGCGGGCCTCGGACGCGGCCGGATGCAGCGGGTTCAACAGGAAGTTGTGCGCGTGCGGCACGACGACACTCGGCACGCGCAGCAGCGCGCTCGGCTGCGTATGCAGCCACTCGGTGCCGGCGCTGCGGGTCCAGTCGACATTGGTTCGCCAGTCATCCGGCGCGTCGCCTTCCGCGATCTCGGCGATGTCCACCGATTCGGGCACCTCGATGCGAAGCAGCTGATATCCGCTCGGCAATTGCGCGACGGTGGTGATTTCGAAATGAACCAGCGTCTCGAGCAGCGCGAGCGCCGGATGCTCGGCGAGATACACGACGGGCTGCCCGGCGAAATGCCAGCGCCCGCCGGCACGCAACCCGCCGATACCCTTCAGGTCGGCGTAATTGCTGATCCGCCACAGCGTCGTCAAGCGAAGTACCCCTCGTCGATCTGCGTGAGGGCCTCTTCGACGAGCCGCGCGCCATGCTCGGTGCTCGCCATGTCGAGCGACGTGCGGCCGCCGAAGCGCTGGAGCCCGTTGCGCAGCCACGCCATCGCCTTGTCCTGGTCGCCGAACGTGGCCGTCGCCTGCGCGACGATGCGCGCGAGGCGGATCGCCTTGTCGGATTCCTCCGGCGACAGGCGTTCGTGCGCCTGGCGACGATGACTCAGCGTGCGGCGCGGAATGATGAAGGCCAGCTCGTCCGATTTCAGGCCGCGCTCCGACAGCCGGTCGATCACCGACACGTCGACGCGCGCGCTCGCCAGCTCGGCGAGATCGGCCCCCGATCGGACGCGGATCGCCAACAGCTGCTCGAGAATCGTGAATTCGGCCTGACGCGGATGCGCGACGCCCGAAGGATGAAAAGCGATGGTGCTCATGACCTTTCTCCGGCAATTTGCCCAACCATTATAGGCGTTTTGCCGGAAACTTGTGGATTGCGGGAGTACGGGTATCCCAACGGGCTGGAAAGCCGGTTAGAGAGGCCGCGCGCGAATCGAAGATTCGCCTCGTGGGGTCGAACAGAAATTCAGTATATAAAATCATCCGCTGTAACTTGCAGTTGTCACGTAACAACGTTCTGACAGTGGAACGCTAAAGCAACCGCACTGCTCAAGCGCCGGACCCGCGTCACGCGATAGATCGCCGAGGCGTCACGGCCTATTTCGCGACCCCGGCCACCCAAACGAAAGCAGAAAGTAAGAATTCGCCACACACCAGAAAGGATGCCGTAACACGCGAAGCCAGGCGAATCGCGGCTCCCACCCCCTCGCCGCGCTGTCACGTGCACCGCGTCGTATTCCGGCATGGCCGTTTCCCGTAGCGTTGCCCGGACGAGCCGGCTCCCTGCCGTCACCCGCTACGAATCGTGCCCGTGCCCGCTCCCCCCGCTTCCGTACACTCGAATTCGCGCCATGCGGCGCAGGCGGCGTGCATCCCGCGTACGGCCGCGCCTGACGGGAGCCTTGCATGCTGTCCATCGACGGAATGGGTCTGGGTTTGAACTGGCAGCGTTTCCTGTCGCAAACGCTGAATCCGGACCTCGCGCCGAAGCCGCCGCAAAATGTGGACGGCACGTCCAACGACGGCCCGAACAACGGTCCCGCCAACCCGGTCAACCCGGCCGCCGCGCCGCCGATCCCTGTGCAGGCGGACCTCGGCACCGATCCGTCCAAGCCGACCAACGCCGAAATCGGCTCGGCCACCGCGTTGCTGCAGAGTCTGGCCGATCAATATCGCGTGGCGCCGCCCGAGATCACCGTCGACAACGACACGACGCGTGCGGTCCAGGGCGTGATCCAGGACGCGCAAACAAAATACGACAACGCGCAGCAGGCACTGCAAGGCGCGCAAGGCGTGCTGCGGATGACGAGCCGCGACCCCGACTCGACGCCCGACGAGCACAAGGCCGCCGTCGACAACTACACGAAAGCGCGCAATGCGGCCGACACCGCGCAACGCGAGCTCGACGTGACGACCGACGCCGGCTACCGCATCCTGTATGGCGAACAGGCGAAGGCCGACCAGTACAGCTCCGACCCGACGAACCAGAACATCGAAGGCCCCGCGCAGCAGCAGGCCGACGCGAAACTCGCCGCGCTGCAGAAGCTGTTCCCCGATCAGACGAAGGCGAATCCGAACTTCGTTCCGCAACAGGGCGATTGCAAGACGCCCGACCAGGTCCAGGCGTACGACGACTGGCAGTCGGCAACGTCGAGCGCGACGGTCGGCCAGGCCAAGTACTGGGCGGACGTCAGCAACGCGAATCTTGCCTATACGCAGTTCCAGTCGTACATGGGCGATCCCGCGTACAAGGACGCGATCGATACCGGCGTCGGCAATCTGAACGATGCGCTCGCACAGCTGCAACTGCAGGTCGATCTGCCCGACCCGCCCGCGGCCGATCAGAACGGCAACGTCGACATGAACGCCGTGCAAGCGAACGTCGCGCAGGCAGCGAAGATCGCGAACTATTCGAACGCGGCCTATGCTGCGTCGCTCGACGCACAGCAGGTCACGACGCTGCAGCAGAAATACGACGTCGACAGCGCCTGCCTGATCGGGTCGACGCCCGGCGCGGCGAAGGACGACAAGGCCGCGCTCGATCGCGCGACCACGCAAGCGAACACGAGCGGCAGCTACATGCAGATGCTCGGCGCGCAGCTCACTGTCGACGACTTGCAGACCCAATACGACACGGCGAAAAGCGCGTCCGACGACTGGCATACCGCGAATCCGAAATCGCTGGATCCGCATCCGAAGGTCGACGTCGATCTCGGCCATGCATCCGATGCGCTGGCACAGGCGAAACAGACGGCAAGCCTCGCGCACGACGGATTCGTCGTCGCCTACGGCCAGACGCTCGCGCAGCAGTACGACGACGCCGGCTCGCAGATCGACGCGCAGCTCGCGCCTAAGGTGCCGTTCGTGCTGCAGAACCCGACGCCGACGCTATCGACGAATCCGCCACCCACGACGACACCGGCCCCGTCGCCAGGACCGTCGCCGTCGTTGAGCACGTCGCTGCCGAGCGCATCGGGTACGCCGAATACATCGAGTACACCGGCTCCATCGACGACGCAGACACCGTCATCGTCATTGAGCACGTCGGCACCGGCCAGCAGTCTGTCGACATCGTTTCCCCCCACGACGCTATTCACGAATCCGTCGTTCGTGCTGCGACCGCCCGGCTCGAACACGTCCGTGCCGACCACCGCGACCGGCCAGACCGCGCTCGACGCGAAAAAGCTCCACGTCGTCGCGGGCGCGCTGCGCGCGGCCGACGGCCGGCTGTCCAACACGTACAACGACGCAGCCGCGAAATTCCAGCTCGCGAACGCGCAGACGCAGGAAGGCGTGCTGAAGGGCAAGCTCGCGGACACGCAGAAAACCTACGACGACTGGTACGCGCACAACCCGACGCCGGTGCGGCTGCGCACGGTGGACGGCGACGAGATCCCGATGCCGACGCCGCTACGCGCGAATCCGTACCAGGGCGACCTCGACAAGGCGCGCAGCGATCTGCAGCAGGCCGACGCGAACATCAACAAGCTGCAGTTGCTGACGGAGATGTCGCATCAGCAGGTGCTGCTCGATCAGTTCGACGCGAGCCTCGCCGAGAACCTGCGCAACCCGCAGAGCCAGGACGACAAGGACGCGTATTCGAAGGCGCTGGACGGCTTCTTCCGCGCACACCAGGGCGAACTGTCGCAATCGCTGCTCGACCAGGCGGGCGCAAGCACGAACAAGGCCGCGACGATCGATTTCGGCAAGCTGACCGACAACGAGCAGCGCAACCTGATCGGCACCGCGATCGGGCTCGCGCCGGACGTCCAGCCGTCGTCGGACGCCGGCTCGCCCACCGCGCCCGTCAACGACGACACGGTGCGCTACACCGACAAGGACAAGCTGGACACGATCAATAAGGTGCGCGGCGAAATCCTGAAGCTCGGCGGCGGCGCCGGCACGCAGGTCAACATCCTGCCGCTGATCTATTCGGACAAGACGGCCGGCATGGTGACGAGCGCGCTCTTCAAGGTCACCGACGGCAAGGGCAACGTCCAGTACGTCGACGACACGTCGGCGCAATACGACAACGTCGGCGACTACCTCGACAACAACCAGCTTGCGTCGAGCGGCACGCTCGACCTCGTGACGGGCTACGACGGCAACGGTCACGCGCAGTTCCAGCAGAAGGCCGCGCATCACGACGACTGGTTCGACAGCGCGCTGAACACGCTGACCGGCGGCAAGGTGAACCTCGGGATGATGGGTCTCGGGCTGCTGATGGAGGGCGCCGGCGTGCTGCTCGACGCAACGGGCGCGGGTGCGTTTGCCGGCGCCGCGCTGAACTTCACGGGCGCGGCCATGATGGACACCGCGATCGGTTCGAGCATGGCGAAATCCGCGATCGATATCGGCTCGCGATGGGACCACAACCAGAGCATCAATCCGTTCACCGACGCCGGCGCGCGAGGCGACTGGCTCAACCTCGTGCCGATGGGCGCGGCCGGCGCCGCGAAGTTCGCGGGTTCGGAAGTGTTCGGCAAGACGATCACGGCACTCACCGGCTCGGCGAAAGCCGCGCGCGTGACCACGGCGATCGTGCGCGGCACGTCGCTCGCCACCGGCGTCGGCGCCGCGGGCGAGAGCTTCGTCGAGGCCGGTTTCGCTTTCGCCGACGGGAACAGCAAGCAGGGCTGGGAGGATCTCAAGTCCGGCTTCACGAACGTCGCGCTGATGGGTGCGGGCGGCGTGAGGGATCGCGTGGTCAATGCGGCGGTTCGCGTCACCGGCAGGCCGGTGATCGCCCGCTCGGCGGCTGGCGACAGCATCTCGATCGACGGCCAGCAGCTGCAGAAAATCCTGAGCGGGAAGGAGCCGCCGCAACTCGCGCTTGGCGCGACGCGCGCGTCGCTCGACGGCGTCGACATCAAGGTCGCGAAGGACGGCACGTTGATGGCGGGCGACAAGGTGCTCACCTACGACAACATGCCCGTGCGCGTGCTCGACGGTCTCAACAACAAGGACCTGAACAATCTGCCGCGGGGTGCCTCGGTGATGCTCGGCGAGAACGGCGAACTGAGTATCGTCAAGCTGACCGGCAAGACCTGGACCGAAGGCACGAAGATCGATTCGATCACGGAGACGGGCGACCGGCTGTCGTTCGGCAGCGACGGCGAAATCGACGCGCCGTCGAAGCTCGTCGCGAAAACACCCACCCAGTGGCAAGACGATCTGCAGCAACAGGCGAACGACAACGCTCCGCCCGCGGACCCTGCGCAGAACGCGCCCGCCGCCGACGAAGCCGCGACGCGCGCGTCCGAAGCGAGCAACACGGCCACCGCAACCACGGCGGCAAGCGCACGCAATGCGCAGCACACGAGCGAAGCACAGGCCGCGCGCGACGAGAACCAGCAGGAAACGCGCTCGTCGGATTCGCATGTCGCCGCGCAGAATCGGCGCAGCAGCGACCTGCGCGCGGCGGAAGATCCGGCCGTCGCGCGGGCGCCCGGCGCACCCGGTGCGAGCGCCCTCGAAGAACCGGCCAGCGTCGCACCGCGCACGCCGGTCCGCGTGATCGACCTGACCGACGCCGAACCGGCATCCCGGCCCGCGACGCTCGATCCGGCCGGCGTCTCCGTGCCGCGCGGCCCGTCGGTCGAGGCACTCGACTACGGCGAGCACACGCTCTTCATCGTGCGTAACGGCGACGACCATGCTGCGGCGCCGCCCGATGCCGCGCAACCTCGCGCGGCGGGATCGCTGCCCGCGGACGTCGCGGAACCGATCGTCGTCATCGCCGATGCCGCGGACGCGCACGTTGCGCCCGAACTCGCGAACCGCTGGCAGCGCCCGGTGTTCGCCGCCACGCCGGAAGCGCTGCACGCGGACGGCACGCTGCGCGCGGATGCGTCGTTGACTCGCTACATGCCTGCGCCCGATGCGCCGGTCACGGGCGGCCGCGTCGTCGGCACGAACGCGCAGGCGCAGCACGCCGACGCGACGGCAGGCATCGCCGAAGCCGACACGCCCACGCCGGCTCCCGAAGCGCCCGCAATACGCCGCGCGCCGCCGCCCGCGAACGACGACACCGTCATCGTGCTCGCGTCGACCAAGCGCGGCGCCACCGACCCGGAAAACAGCGCCGCCCTGCCGCCGCAACCGCCCGCTCGCGCGGCACGCGCGCTGGACGGCGCATTCAGCGCGCCGAACCGCATCCTGGTGCTCATCAAGCCGGCCGAGCAGTCTGCCTCGCAGGCGGCAAACGATGCGAGCGACGCGTCCCGACCGACCCCGACCGGCGACGCGCATGCCGAGGACCACGCGCTTCCGCCCGCCGCGCATCCGGAAACCACCGAAGCGCCGCCGGACCCGTCGCTGGCCGGCCCCGGCCTCTTCACGCGGCTGCAGATGCGCTTCGGCGGCGCACCGCTGCCGGACGCGGTCCACGCGCTCGCGCAGCAATCGGACACGCTCACGCAGCAGTTGCGGATGATGAGCGACGCCGGCTGGCGCGTGAGCCTCGGCAAGCGCGGCGGCGGCAGCCGGATCGATCCGAAGCGGCGCCGCGTGACGATCGACGGCGGCCTGCGCGATTCGGGCAGCATCACGTACACGCTCGCGCACGAGGCAAAGCACGCGGTCGAGGCGATCGACGGCACGCTGGATTCGCTCGACTACAGCGGCCGCAGCCGTTTCACGCGCAAGGCGCTCGAAGCCGAAGCGCGCGCGCAGCTCAACGCGTTCGAAGCGCGTTACGAGATCGACCTCGCGGGCGGCGGCGACATCGCGGCGAAGACGACGCTGCCCGACGCGCTCCAGCACGAGGCCGACCGCTGGGGACCGTCGAGCGACTATGCGGGCACGGTCGAACGGCTCGCCGACGCATTCGCCGACACGCCGGTGTCGGGCCGCCGCGGCGAGACCTATCAGGCTTTCTACGACGGCATCTGGGACAAGCAGAAGCGTCACGGCGGCGCGCCGCGGCGCATGCCCGCGCCGCGCACGACGGAATCGGCCGGCGACGGCGGCACGCACCTGCCGCGCACGCTCGACGAACAGGTGCAGTGGAGCAACGAGCATGCGGATCGCGTGTCGCCGTTCCCGCGGCGCTGGTTCGGCGGCAGTGCGCCGAAGCTGACCTTCTCCCGCAACGGTCCGGTGTCCTATGCAAGCGGCGAACCGCTGACGCTCGTCCATGCGCGAACCGATGCCGCCGGCGGCCTGCTCGACGCCCACGGCCGTCCCGCCACGCCGGTCGACTACTCGATCGACCATCGCCACGCGTTCGGGCCCGCACAAACGGGCAACCGCCTCGTGCTCGATGGCGGCGACGCACGCGCGGCGCACGGCGCGTGGCTCGCGAACATCTGGCAGCGCACGATCTACGTGCCCGACAACGGCACGGTTCGCGCGATCGGCGAGTCGCACACCGACCGCACGCACCGGATGCAGTTCGGCGGCCCGGGTACGTGGACCCGCTACACGCCGTCGCCGCGCGAACGGATCGACCCGGGCGCGCTCGCCGCCGACGCGAGCGGCCTGCATGTCGCCGGCGATCCGTCGCGGCGCGTGGATCCCGCCGAACTGCTCGGCCCGTTCCTCGGCGCGGGCACCGCGAAGGCGGTGTTCGAACTCGGCAAGCGCAACGCGATCGGCCTGTTCGAAGCCGGCGGCGACAAGGCGCGCACGATGCTCGAGCATGAAACACGCGGGCTCGACCAGTTGAAAGCGCTCGGCATGCGCACGGTCACGGTCGACGGTCCGTTCACGTACCGCGGCCGCATCGCGGTGCTGTACAGCCCGCTCGCCGAGCTCGGCAGCATCGACGTGATGAACGGCATCCTGCCGAAGCGCGTGACGCGCGAATCGATGCGGCAGCTCGCCGCCATGCGCGCGCTGGCCGAACGTCACGGCCTGTCGTTCGACTTCGAAGGCCTGTTCGATGCACAGGGCAACTTCTATTTCAGCGATCCCTCCGTCCTGATCCGGCATCCGGACCCGGCCGCCAACCGGACGCCGCGGATGATCGATGCCGTCATCGACCCGCTGAAACGTGGCATCGCCAGCGGCCACGTCGAACTCGCGCATCCGGCGATCAGCGAAACGCTGCCGGACGGCGCGTTCGTCCAGAAGCCGTCTCTCATCACGCGCATCCGGATGTGGTTCGGCGGTGCGCCGCTGCCCGACGCCGCTTATGCGCTCGCCGGTCAGTCGAGCCTGCTCGCCGATCAGATGCGGTTGCTGAATCCGGGCCACTGGGAGATCGTGCAGGGCCGCGCGGGCGCCGGCAGCAAGGTCGACGCCGAACAGCGCCGGATCGTGATCGACGGCGGCCTGCGCCACGCCGGCACGATCGTCTACGTGCTCGCGCACGAGATCGGTCATGCGGTCGACGTGGCAACGAACCGGCTCGACCTCGACACCCGCAACCCCGACGCGTACGTGCAAAGCACGCTGCTCGCCGAAGCGCGCGCACAGGCCAACGCGTTCGCGGTGCGCAAGCAGATCCTCGAAGCGACCGGTATCGACATCGCCGAGCATGCGGTACTCCCCGATGCGATCGCGCGCGAAGCCGACCACGTGATGCCCGGCGACGAAGCCGGCCTCGCCCGACTCGCCGACGCGTTCGGCAATGCGCCCACGTCGCTGCCCGGCAACCCCGTCTACCGCGCGCTGTATCGCGCGCAGGCCGAGCAGGCCATGCGTGACGGCGAGGCCGGGCGCGCCGGTGCGGCGCCGCGGACGATGCCGTCGATGATGATGTGGCCGGTGCCCGATCCGTCGACCTTCATGCCGGCCGCGCCCGTGCTCACGCCCGAGTCGCGTGCGGCCGACTGGCTCGATGCGCACGGCAAGCGCGACCTGAAGCGGATCGACGGGACGCAGCTGGCCGACATCCGCGATCTCGCGCAATACACGGGGCCCAACGCGCACGTGCTGATCGCGAAGCACCTCGACCGGCCGGCGGACGACGGCACGCATCCGCAACCCGATTTCGTCGCGAGCCTGAAGACCGACGCATACAGCCAGCCCGGCCAGCCCGAGGCGGCCGATCCCGGCGACACACCATCGCACGAAGTACGCGACGCGGTGTATCCGGGCACGCGTCCGCGCAAGCGCAACGACAGCAAGCCGCCGCACGAGGCGCGCGCGGATTTCGACTTCTACCTGTCGCCCGTGTCGCTCGACGAATTGCGGCAATTCGGCGGCGCGGCGAAGGTCGAAGATATCGACACGAAGCGCGTGTGGGATGCCGAGCCTTCCGGCGACGTGCCCGCGGATGAGGTCGTCAAGCAGATCGACGCCCTCGCCCGCGCGCCGCAGTACAAGCGGCCCAAAGCGGCCGCCAAGGCCGCGGAGGCCCTGCCCGCTGGCGCGACGATCTTCGCGGTCGACAAGAAGACCGGCAAGGTGCTCGGCTACGCGGAGCCCGAACAGGGCGGCTGGACCTATCACGAGAAGACCTCGGTCGGCGACGCGTCGATCGGGGCGCAGGCTCTCGGCACCGCGTTCCGCCGCCGCGCGCGCGGGCTGCCCGACGGACGGCGCGGCGTCGTGTTCGTCCCGTCCTCGCTGCCGGAATCGGCGGTGTCCCGCTATGGCGGCTTCGAGCCTGCCGAGCGGGCGTTGCCGGTCGCCGAGCAGAAACCGCCGCCGCTGAAACTGAGCGACCGCGTGCAACGCCGGATCGGCAGGATTCAGTCGGCGGGCAAGCCGCCCGCAGGGGCGACGCCGCTCGCCCATCGATGGGTCGCGCCGAACCTGTTGCCGAAATCGGCCGACGACGTGCACGACTTCAGCGGCGCGAACACATTGCATCTGCGGCGCGTGATCGATTTCGGCCAGGTCGGCCCGGCGTACTTCATCTACGTCTACGGCACGGAAGGCGCGCTGATCGACACGCTGCACAAGCCGGACGGCATCCTCGCGACACGCGACGGCAAGCTGCAATGGTTCGACGACGCAACGCATTTCAACGATGCGGGCAAGCCCGGCATCGATCTCGACAAGACGACGATCGGCGGCGGCCCGGATGGCGCGAACCGCCATTTCCTGGTGACGAAGCTCGATCCGGCCGCGTTCGACGCGCGCGCAAAACCGACGCAGCTCGAAGCCTATGCGTTGAAACAGGCGGAACTCGACAAGCAACTGAAGAAAGCCGCCACGGAATCGTCCGCGCCGTTCGGCGAGCTGGAGAAGCGCATCGCGACCGAACTGACGGCAGCGACGACCCGGCAAGCCAGACTCGCCAACGACCCCGCGTCAGGCGCGCCCGCTGCCAGCCCGCCGGCGAAGCCGAAGAAACGCACGCGCGGCAAGGGCAAGAACCGCAACCCGAACACGCAGGCCGTACCGGCACCCGCCGCGTCGCCGGCGCTCCCCACCGGCGAACCGTTCAGCATCAAGACCTATCAGCCCGGCCTGTCGAGCGCGACGATCGCCGAATGGATCCTTCGCTTCGGCAAGGCGAAAGTCGACAACTGGTTCCCCGAGCACGAACGCGTCAAGGCGTTTGCGGGCCGGAGCGGCAAACCGCTCGATCTCGGCGCAAACCGGCAGGTCATGATGGCCGACAGCGTGATGATGAAAGCACTCGGCCTCCCGTTGCGGCTCGCGCGCGATGTGTCGAGCATGCCGTGGCATGGCCCGCTGTCGCGGCCCGATCACGCGGCAAACGTGCTGTCCCGCCATGCGAAGGGCGCGATGACCTATCTGTCGATCGCGCGCGCCGCGGACCGGCATGCGCTGCAGGCCTATGCACGCGCGAAGGCCGAGATTCAGGATCGCATTGCGCTGATGGCGCGCGGCTTCACGCTGCGCGACAACCCCGACGAGATGCTCGCGCTCGTCAAACGCTACGGCGGCGCGATGCCGGTCGTGTCGGTCGCGGTCGATCCGCATTCGCTGGCCGCGGCGCTCGGCAGGAAGCACGACCCGGCGTTCATCCGCCGCGTGCGCGAGCTCGGCAACCTCGATAACGCTCAGTTTGACGAAGCGAACGCGCGGATCGACATCGACGGCACGGGTCGCCAGCTCGAGCTCGACGACCTCGACCATCTGTACAAATGGCTCGACGCGGCATCCGAAGGTGGCTTCGTGCTGCGCCTCGAAACCGCGCCGTCGCGCGCGCTCGTGTCGGCCGAAGACCAGCGCACGCTTGCCGGCACCAACGACGCGTACCACGACTACGTGCGCACGTTCGACGCGCTCGAAACGTGGGCCCGCCGGAACACCGACAAAGACGCGCCGCACGTGATGGTGACGTTCCACGGCTGGGATGCCGTGCTCGAACCCGTGCCGGGCGACGGCCACCTCAAGCTCGTCGAGGCCGTGCTCGACCGCAAGGAACTCGACTGGGTTCACCTCGGGCTGTCGTATGCAACGCACGGCTCGGACTTCATCGCGAACCAGGACCTGACCGCCGCACTCGCCCGCAAGCTCGTCGAGTACGAACTGCGCGCGCCCGGCAAGCTTGCGCGCCTGCACGGTGCCGACGCGCTCACGCGCGTGTTCGAGCGTGTCGGCACGCAAACGCTCGCGAACCAGCACCAGGTGCTGTTCGCCGAAGTCGAACGCGTCGGCCTCGCGAACGGGATGACGCCCGAGACGCTCGCACAGCTGCGCACCAAACTTTACGAAGGCAATACCACCGCGCTGATGGATCGCGCGCGGCAGGCGACGATTACCTATGCGAAGGAGAACTACTGGAATACCGCCGCGGCCGCCAACCGGGCCGAATTCCGCGCACGCGACGCCGGCAACCGCTGGTTGAGCCAATACGGCAAGCCGGACACCGAACCCATGCAGCTCAAAATCGCCGCGCACGCGAACGCGTCGAGCACCGCTTTCTGGCGCGCGGTGGCGGCCGACCCGAAGCTCGCCATCGACGACACCAAACCCGTCATCGTGAACCGGGACATCGCCGCGCAGCCGAGCCACCAGCGCGGCGACCCGCAGAAAGCCGCGCTCGCGCAACTCAACGCGCTGCGCGTCCACCGGCCGTCGTTCGGCAAACGCGACTGGATGTGGTCACTGGGTTTCGGCGGCACGGTGGCCGGTGCAAGCTCGCTGGTCGCGCTGAACGTGTTCAACGGCATGAACATGATGAGCTCGGACGCGCTGAGTCACGCGAACACCGCGCTCTTCGTCGGCGCGCGTGCCGGCCGCGTGTTCGGCGCGATGCACCAGGGTGCGGTGCAGAGCCTGCAGAGCGGCGACCCGCGCGCGGTGCACGACGTACTCGACCGCTTGCAGCGCTCGCTCGCGCAGCAGCTGAGCGCTTCGGTGCACGGCTACAATCCGGCGCGGCTCGAACAGCTCGACCTGCTGACGAACGAGACCCGCGTGAAGGCGAGCCACTTCGTCGAAATGCACCGTCAAGGTTTGATCGGTTTCGACGATGCGGCCGCGCAGATCAAGGAACTGTCGGCCGACCTGCTGGCGAACATGCAGGGCATGGTCGGCGGCACGTCGCTCACGCAGCTGCACCGCGGCAATTCCCGTCGGCTGCTCGGCCTCGTCGGGCGCGGCAGCGCGATCGTCGGTTATTCAGGGACGATCGCCGTCGGCGTGCACGGGCTGATGACCACGCCGACGGTCGCGGGCGCGCTGACGACCGCGAGCGCGGCACTCGCCGCGACGTATTCGGGCCTGGTCTACGCAGTGAGCGCGCATCGCGTGAACGCGGACAAGCGCAGCCGCGTCGTGCGCCTGATCGATTCGACGTCGGATTTCGTCGGTGTGGCGAGCGGCGTCGCCGGCACGATCGCGCAATACGACAAGGGCCATTACGGACTCGCGGCGACAGCCGCGACATCGACGGCGATCCTGCTCGGCGCGCGCCTGAACACCCATTTCCCGAACGCGACGCGCTGGGTCAAGAAATACCCGACCGCGCTGATCCTCGTGCCGATCGGAATCTGGGGCTTCACGCAGTTGCAGAGCCTGTTCTTCGGATCGCCTTCGAGCGGATCGGGGTCGTCGACGCACAAGCCGCAGCCGACGTCATCGTCGTCATCGCATCAGCCGCCGCAGACCGGCGGCACGCCGACGACCCGGCTCGCGCCCGGCGCCACCGCGACGCAGCCGCCCGGCACCGGCACGACGGGCAGCACGGCGCCCGCGCAACCCTCCGCGCCGCCGTCGCCGGCCGCGCAACCGTACATCGTCGTCGCGGGGGATTCGCTCTGGGTGATCGCCGACGCGCATCGCCAATCGCTGCTCGATGCGGCGCATGTGTCGCCGAACGATCAGAAGACGATGACGCGCGACCAACAGGATGCACGTGCACTCAACGAGATCCTGCAGCTGAATCCGGGCATGGCCTCGACGCCGAACGTGCTGCACGTCGGGCAGTCGATCAATATCGGCTGAGGCGGCGCCGGTCGCGCGGGTCCGGCGACCGGCATCGACGAACGCTCCGGCGGACGACCGCGGTCAGCCAGCCCATGCGGAGTTGCGGATCACGCTGCAGAAATTGCCGGCGTGGAAATGCGGTTCCTTGTCGGCGATGACGTCGGCCTTCACGTTGCCGAACGTCGTATCCGGCTTGTGCCTGATCCCGTCGTAGAACGTCTGGATGATGTCCTCCTTGAAATGCGGCGTGCGCGGATGCGCGCTCACGACCGCTTCGCGCTCGGCGTCGCTGTATTCCGGATACGTCAGGCCCAGCACGTCCATCTCGACGCCCGCCGTGACGAGCGCGATCACCGGATGCATGTGCTGCGGAATGCCCGGCGTGGTATGCAGCGCGATCGAGGTCCACACGACATCGATATCCTGCTGCGAGATGCCCTTGCTTTTCAGGAAATCGCGGGCGGCGTTGGCGCCATCCACTTCGAAGCGCTCGCACGCGCTGCTGTGCTGGTGCGTGAGCCCCATGTCATGGAACATGCAGCCGCAGTAGAGCAGCTCGGGATCGTATTCGAGCCCGCGACGCTGGCCCGCCAGCGCCGCGAAATAGAAGACGCGGCTGGAGTGGTGAAACAGCAATTCGGATTCGGTATCGCGCACAAGCTCGGTGATCTCGCGAGCCAGTTGGCTATCGGGAAGGGTGATGCCGGCAACGTTCTCAGTCATGATCGACCTCCATTGAAGACACCCCCGATTCTCCGGAGCCCGATAGCTGTCATCAATAGACGTACTACGTCAAATCCTGCCATTTCGCGTGACGAACGGACACGGTGCCCGCGGGGCCAAAGGGGCGCCCCTATACTGCTACGCATCACGTTCGACACAACACGCAACCGATCATGCCGAAGGTCGTGGGAATTTTCGCCGTACCGGGCGTTCAACTGCTCGATGTCTCCGCGCCGCTCGACGTCTTCGCGCAAGCGAACGCCGAATGCGGGAAGCCGTTCTATACGTTGCGGATCATCGCGGGCGAATCCGGTCCGATCCGCAGTTCTTCCGGTGCACAGTTGCTGCCCGACTGGATCGTTCCCGCCATCCCGGAGCGCATCGATACGCTGCTGGTCGCCGGCGCACCGAGCGCCAGCCAGATCACGTTGCGCACCGACGTCCTCGCGTGGCTGCGATCGGCGGCCGTGCAAAGCAAGCGGTATGGCTCGATCTGCACCGGCGCGTTCATCCTCGCGGCCACCGGCCTGCTGAAAGGGCGCCACCTGACCACGCACTGGGCCGCCGCCGACGCGCTTGCCGAAGCCTATCCGTCGCTCTCCGTCGATGCGGACGCGCTGTACGTGCGCGACGGCAAGCTGCACACCGGCGCCGGCGTCACGGCCGGGCTCGATCTCGCGCTCGCGCTGGTCGAGGAGGATCTCGGCCGCGAAATCGCGCGGCGCGTCGCCGCGCAACTGGTCATGTTCTTCAAGCGCCCGGGCGGGCAACTCCAGTTCAGCCGCAAGGGCGAGGCGCGCCCCGCCGGGCGCTCGGTGCTGCAGGAGGTTCAGCGCTGGATCGCGGCGAATCCGGAACTCGAGCATTCGGTGGCGGAGATGGCGAAACATGCGGGCATGAGCCCGCGCCACTTCGCGCGGCTGTTCCGCACGGAAGTCGGCATGACGCCGGCCGCATGGGTCGAGGCGACCCGCATCGCGGCGGCCCGCCACTTGCTCGAGAACGGCCACGACACGCCGAAACAGGTCGCGGCGAAATGCGGCTTCGCGAATGTCGATACGCTCAGGCGGTCGTTCGCGCGGCACGTCGGGATCACGCCGGCCGAATACCGGAAGCGCCAGGCGGTTCTGGCCGAGTAACCTGGCATGGGCAATGCCGGCGACCTGTCAAAAATACTTCGGAATACGATTCAACCGGTCGTCCCTTCGACGCGTGCCGGCCGACAATATCGAGTTCGAAAGGGCCAGGCCCGACGCACCCATCAATCATCAGACAAAATCACCCATCCACGCGGATCGTTTACCCAGTTGCAATAATGAATCACTGGAACGCGTATTTCCGACCGGTAACGTGATCGCTACGATGCAATCAACCGCTGAACGCAACGAGCGAAGCGCGAAATCAACGAAACCGGAGGTCATCATGAAGTCGTTCATCTACGCAGTCGTCGCCGCAACCGCCCTGTCCGCCTCGTACGGCGCCTTCGCACAATCGAACCCGTCGGGCCAGCTGACGCGTGCCCAGGTGCGCGCCGAACTCGTCCAGCTCGAACAAGCCGGCTACAAGCCCGAAGTCTCCGACCAGTATTACCCGCGCGCGCTGCAAACCGCACAGGCCCGTGTGACGAACGCCGATGAAACCGGCTACGGCGCGCAAGCTGCTGCCGGCGTGCGTGCCGGCCGCGCGATCGCGGTCAAGCAGGAAGGCCGCGACTCCGTCTATTTCGGTCAGTAAGCCGGATCCATGTGCGCGGATACCGGTCCGCGCACGGCAAGCAAGCACCCCGCTCCCGTTCAGGGGCGGGGTGTTGGCTTTTCGGTCATCCGCTCCGCAACGGGATCGCCATCTTCGACCGACGTGAACGAACCCGTGGATCGCACCGCGCAGCGTCGTTCACGCAGGCAGCCGGTGTTTGCGCATAGAATGGCCGCGTGGTCGGCGTCGGCCGAAACGAACGCGAGCGGCACCACGACGCCCGGCATGCCCGATCGTCGCCGCGCCCGCTGGCCGGCCCGATGCCGCACTCATCGCATTTTTCGACAAGGAGCGGTTTCATGTCTCAAACATCCGGTTCCATGATCACGTTTCGCCGCCCGGACGGCCAGGAACTGCAGGGGTATCTCGCCACGCCGGCACAAACCGAAGGCGCGCCCGCAGTCGTCGTCATCCAGGAATGGTGGGGGCTGAACGACCAGATCCGCGGCGTCGCGGATCGCCTCGCGCGCTGCGGCTACTTCGCGCTCGTGCCCGACCTGTATCGCGGCAAGTCGACGGTCGAGGAGGAGGAAGCGCACCACCTGATGACCGGGCTCGATTTCGGCGACGCCGCATCGCAGGACATTCCCGGCGCAGTGGCCTATCTGAAGACGCTTGCTCCGCGCGTCGCGGTGACGGGCTACTGCATGGGCGGCGCACTCACGCTGCTGTCGCTGCAGTACGCCGATGCCGATGCGGGCGTCACGTGGTACGGCCTCCCGCCGCTCGACTACATCGATCCGGCAAAGCTCAAGGTGCCGCTGATGGGCCACTGGGCCACGCAGGACGCGTTCTTTGCGCTCGACCAGGTCGATGCGCTCGAGAAGAAGCTGACCGATGCGAAGGTCGGGTTCGAGTTCCATCGTTATCTCGCGCATCATGCGTTCGCCAACGAAGAGGCCGTCGGCACCGGCCGCATCGCCGGCACGCAGTTCGATCCGGTGTGGTCGCAAATCGCATGGGATCGCACGCTCACGTTCTTCGGCCGCACGCTTTGGGCGAAGCAGGGGTAACGTAACGCCGCTGCCGCTGCGCCTGCGACGGACGGTAATGCAAAAAGAAACGCCACGGATTTGTGTCCGTGGCGTTTTCGTTTCTGCGCGTATAACCGGTTCGGCAAACAGGAGCGGTCGCCCGCTTCTGTCGTTCATCGCGCTTACCCGTTCGCGGCCACTTTGTCGTAGTCGACCGGCGTGTCCGGCGCGCGCGGCGTTTCGCCGGCCCGCTGGATCCACCCGCCGCCCAATGCACGGTACAGGTCGACCAGGTTCGTCCAGCGCGCCAGCCGCGCGCTGATCAGCGACTGCTGCGCCGAATACAGGTCCGTCTGCGCGGTCAGCACCGACAGGTAGCTGTCGACGCCGTTCCTGTAACGCAGGTCCGACAAGTCGAAGCGGCGCTGCTGTGCGTGCTCGTTGCGCTCGAGCGCAGCGATCTGCTGGTCGTACGTGCCGCGCGCAGCCAGCCCATCCGACACGTCGCGGAACGCCGACTGAATCGCCTTCTCGTAGTTCGCGATCTCGATACGCTTCTGCACGTGCGCGAGATCGAGGTTCGCGATGTTCTGCCCGCCCTCGAAGATCGGCAGCGCAATGTTCGGCGCAAACGACCACGCCGCCGTGCCGGCCTTGAACAGGCCGCCGAGCGTCGGGCTCGCGGTGCCGAACGCCGCCGTCAGCGAGATGCGCGGGAAGAACGCCGCGCGTGCCGCGCCAATATTCGCGTTCGCGGCAAGCAGCGTCTGCTCGGCCTGCATCACGTCAGGGCGACGCGTCAGCAGGTCCGACGGCAACCCGGCCGGCACGTCCGTCAGCAGGTTCTGCGAGTCGAGCGGCATGCCCGGCGGCAGGTCGTCCGGCAGCGGCTCGCCGATCAGCAGCACCAGCGCGTTCACGGCCTGCGCGCGAGCGCGTGCCTGAGCCTGCTGGTTCGCGAGCGCCGTCTCGACGACCGTCTGAGCCTGACGCAGGTCGAGCTCGGAGCCCGTGCCGTTGTCGAACTGCAGCTTCGTCAGGTCGTACGACGCCTGCGCGGATTTCAGCGTGTTCTCCGTGACCTTCAGCAGATCGTCGGTCGACAGCACCGTCAGGTACTGGTCAGCCACCTGCGACACCAGCGAGATTTCCGACGCCTGCCGCGCATACGCGGTCGACAGGTACTGCGCGAGCGCCTGGTCCTTCAGGCTCTGCACGCGGCCGAACAGGTCGAGCTCCCACGATGCCGAAAGCCCGACGTTGTAGGTCGTCGTGATGTTCTGACCCGGCACCGACGTCAGCGCATTCGGCAAGCGCTGACGACTACCGGTGCCCGTCGCATCGAGCGTCGGGAACAGGCCCGCGCGCGTGATCTGGTACTGCGCACGCGCCGCCTCGATGTTCAGCACCGACACGCGCAGGTCGCGGTTGTTCTTCAGCGCGATCTCGATCAGCCGCTGCAGGCGCGGATCGACGAAGAATTCGCGCCAGCCGATGGCGGTCGCCGCCTGGCCGTTCGCGCTGCGCGCGCCGGCAGCACCCGGCTGCGTCGCATAGACGCCGCCGGCCGGGAACGCCTGTGCGACCGGCGCGTCGGGCCGCGTGTAATGCGGCGCCATCGTGCAGCCCGTGGCAAACAGCGCGGCAGCCAGTGCGGCCGTAGTTGCAGTCAAAGCGTGTTTTTGCATCGTTACTGCCCCTTCGAATCGTGTGCATCGCCGTGACCGTGCTGCAGGTCGCCCTGCACGAGACGCCAGGCATCGTCGACGTTTTCCGTCTCGCCGCTGAAGATCGCGCGAACCCTCACGAAGAACATCGGGATCATGAAAATCGCGAGGAACGTTGCCGTGATCATCCCGCCGATCACGCCCGTGCCGATCGCGTGCTGGCTCGCCGAGCCCGCGCCGTTGCTGATCGCGAGCGGCAGCACGCCGAGCATGAACGCGAGCGACGTCATCAGGATCGGGCGCAGCCGCAGGCGCGCCGCTTCGATCGCCGCGCGCACCGGCCCCATGTTCTCCTTCGCCTGCAGTTCGCGCGCGAACTCGACGATCAGGATCGCGTTCTTCGCAGACAAGCCCACGGTGGTCAGCAGGCCGACCTGGAAGAACACGTCGTTCTCGAGACCGCGCAGCATCGTCGCGAGCAGTGCGCCGACCACGCCGAGCGGCACGACCATGATCACCGAGAACGGGATCGACCAGCTTTCATACAGCGCCGCGAGACACAGGAACACGACGAGAATCGAGATCGCATACAGCACCGGCGCTTGCGAACCGGACTGGATTTCCTGGAACGACAGGCCCGTCCACGAATAGCCGATGCCTTCCGGCAGCTTGCTCGCGAGCGCTTCCATCGCGGTCATCGCCTGGCCGGTCGATTTACCCTCCGCGGCCTGCCCCTGGATCTCGATCGACGACACGCCGTTGTAGCGTTCGAGCTTCGGCGATCCGTAGCTCCAGTGGCCGGTCGAGAACGCGCTGAACGGCACCATCCCGCCCGCGCTGTTGCGCACGTACCAGATGTTCATGTCTTCCGGCGTCATCCGGAACGGCGCATCCGACTGCACGTAGACCTTCTTGATCCGGCCGTCGGTATCGAGGAAGTTGTTCACGTACTGCGACGCCCACGCGATCGAGAACGTCTGGTCGATCGCGGCCGCCGTGACGCCAAGCGCGTTCGCCTTCTCGCGGTCGATGTCGACCTTGTACTGCGGCGTGTCGTTCAGGCCGTTCGGGCGCACCAGCGCGAGCGCGGGGTCCTTCGCGGCCATCCCGAGCAACTGCCCGCGCGCGGCCATCAATGCTTCGTGGCCGAGACCGGCGTTGTCCGTCAGCTCGAAGTCGAAACCGGCAGCCGTACCGAGTTCGGGAATCGACGGCGGGTTGAACGGGATCACCATCGCATCCTTGTACTGCGAGTAGTGCGCGAAGGTCCGGCCGATCAGCGCCTGGACCTTCTGGTCCGAACGCTGGCGGTGCTCGTACGGTTTCAGCTTCACGAACACGAGACCCGCGTTCTGGCCGCGGCCCGCGAAGCTGAAGCCGTTGACCGTGAACACCGAGTCGACCACATCCTTCTCCGCGGTGGTCAGGTACGTGTTGATGTTGTCGAGCGTCTTGCCGGTCGTTTCCTGCGTGGAGCCGGACGGTGTCTGCACGATCATGAACATGTAGCCCTGGTCCTCGTCGGGCAGGAACGACTTCGGCAAACGCGCGAACATCACGCCGACCGCGACGAAGACGGCCAGGTAGATCACGAGCCAGCGGCCCGAGCGCCGGATCACGTGGTTCACGCCGCTCGTGTAGCGATCGCGGCTGCGATCGAAGGTCCGGTTGAACCAGCCGAAGAAACCCTTCTTCTCTTCGTGATGCCCTTGCGAGATCGGCTTCAGGATCGTCGCGCACAGCGCCGGCGTCAGAATCAACGCGACGAGCACCGACAGCACCATCGCCGACACGATCGTCAGCGAGAACTGGCGATAGATCGCGCCGACCGAACCACCCGAGAACGCGACCGGCACGAACACCGCCGACAGCACCAGCGCCACGCCGACGAGCGCGCCGGTGATCTGGCTCATCGCCTTCTTGGTCGCCTCCTTCGGCGACAGGCCCTCTTCCGCCATCACGCGCTCGACGTTCTCGACCACGACGATCGCATCGTCGACCAGCAGGCCGATCGCGAGCACGAGGCCGAACATCGACAGCGTGTTGATCGAGAAGCCGGCCACGCCCATGATCGCGAACGTGCCGAGCAGCACGACCGGCACCGCGATCGTCGGGATGATCGTCGCCCGCAGGTTCTGCAGGAACAGATACATCACGAGGAACACGAGCACGATGCCCTCGATCAGCGTCTTGACCACTTCCTCGATCGACAGGCGCACGAACGGCGTCGTGTCGTACGGGTAGTGGACGACGAGGCCGTGCGGGAAGTACTTCGACAGCTCCTGGATCTTGGCCCGCAGCGCGGTTGCAGTCGCGAGCGCGTTTGCGCCGGTCGCGAGCTGGATACCGAGGCCGGCCGTCGGCTGCCCCATGTACTTCGTGTCGAACGTGTAGTTCTCCGAACCCAGCGCCGCACGGCCGACGTCCTTCAGCCGAACCTGCGAACCGTCCTGGTTGACCTTCAGCAGGATGTTGCCGAACTGTTCGGGCGTGCGCAGCAGCGTCGATTCGGTGATCGTCGCCTGCAGCACGGTGCCCGGCTTCGCCGGCGTGCCGCCGATCTGGCCGCCCGCGATCTGCACGTTCTGCTGCGTGATAGCGGCCGTCACGTCGACCGGCGTCAGGCCGTAGTTGGTCAGCTTGACCGGATCGAGCCAGATGCGCATCGAGAACTGCGAACCGAGCAGCAGCGTCTGGCCGACGCCGTTGACGCGGCTGAGCGGATCGAGCACGTGCGACGCGACATAGTTCGTCAGGTCCTCCTTCGACATGTTGCCGTCCTCGGAGTTGAACGCGAACCACATCAGCCAGTTGCTGCTCGACTTCGTGACCTGCATGCCGAGCTGCTGCACGACCTGCGGCAGGTTCGGCGTCGCGAGCGACAGCTTGTTCTGCACCTGCACCTGCGCGACGTCAGGATTCGTGCCCGGCGAGAAGGTCAGCGTGATCGTCGCGTTGCCCGAATCGTCGCTCGTCGACGACATGTACAGGAAGTTGTCGAGACCGCTCATCTGCTGCTCGATCACCTGCGTCACCGTGTCTTCCACCGTCTTCGCGGAAGCGCCCGGGTAATTCGCCTGGATCTGGATCGTCGGCGGCGCGATCGTCGGATACTGCGCGATCGGCATCTTGAAGATCGACGCGATGCCGGCCAGCATCAGCACGATCGCGATCACCCACGCGAAGATCGGGCGATCGATAAAGAACTTGGCCATGAAACGGACTCCCTGTTATTGCGCGGCCGATGCGACGGCCGAACTTGCTGCAGCATGGGCGGCGGTACTCGCCGGCGCGGCGCTTGCCGGTGTGGCGGATGCGGTGTCCGGTGCCGGTGCAAGCTGTGCCGCGACGGTCTTCACGGTCGCGCCCGGACGCACCTTGTCGACGCCCTGCACGATCACGTGATCACCCGCCTCCAGACCGCCTTCGACGATCCAGTTCTGGCCGTACGTGCCGGTCGTCGTCAACGGTCGCGTCTCGACCTTGTTGCCGGCGTTCACCACCAGCGCGATCGCCTGGCCCTTCTGGTCATGTGTGACGCCGATCTGCGGCACCAGGAACGCGTTCTCGTTCACGCCTTCCTCGATCCGTGCACGCACGAACATCCCCGGCAGCAGCACCTTGCCCGGGTTCGGGAAGAGCGCACGGATCGTCACCGAGCCGGTGGTCTGGTCGACCGTCACGTCCGAGAACTGCAGCTTGCCCGGCTCCGCATAGGTCTTGCCGTCTTCCAGCACCAGCGACACCTTCGCGGCGCCCGGGCCGGTCGTCTTCAGACGCCCGCTCTGCACGTCCTGGCGCAGCTTCAGCCCTTGGAGGCTCGATTGCGTGAGATCCACATACACCGGGTCGAGCTGCTGCACCGTCGACATCAGCGTCGCCTGGCTCGCCTGCACGTAGGCGCCCGGCGTCACCTGCGAGATGCCGACACGGCCCGAGACCGGCGACACGACATCGGTGTAGCCGAGGTTGATCTGCGCGGTGTCGACCGCTGCCTTGCCGGCCGCGACGTCCGCCGCGGCCTGACCTTGCGTGGCCACCGCGTTGTCGTAGTCCTGCTTGCTGACCGCGTTCGCCGCCACCAGCACCTTGTAGCGCGCGACCAGCGCGTTCTGCGTCACGAGGTTCGCCTGTGCCCTCGCCAGCGTCGCCTTCGCGCTGTTCAGCGCGGCGATGTACGGCGCCGGATCGATCTTGTAGAGGCGCTGGCCGGCCTTGACGTCCGTGCCTTCGGTGAATTCACGGCGCAGCACGATGCCGTCGACCCGTGCGCGCACCTGTGCGACGAGAAACGCACTGGTGCGTCCCGGCAACTCGGTCACCGCCGGGACGGCTTGCGGCTGCACGGTGACGACGCCGACTTCCGGCGTTTGCGGCGGCGGCGCCGATTCTTTTTTCCCGCACGCGGCCAGGAAAACGGCAGCCGTTGCGGCAGTGATTAAGCGGTATGGAACCCGTTCGACGCGCATGGAGCGACCTCTCACAAATAAACGACCTTCAATGGGAATCACCAGGTCTCCTCATGGCCCGCACGCGAAGTCGGAATGCTGTCGCTTCCTTTCCGTCGCGGAGGCGGGCGCGTGTGGCGGGCGTGCACTGCGCCCTGCGGAGCGTTCGTTTGCCGAACTGCTTCCGTGAAAAAAGAATGGCGAGCGCGCGGCCCCGGCGGGCGCGCGTTGCCGCGGCGGCGAACCGGGCCGCTAGCGTGCAGGCCGGAACGCGGCGCCGGCGAATTCGATGAACACTCGCGCGGCGGCCGGCAGACGTGCGGCACGCGCGTGCGCGAGCTTCAACGTGACGGGCGCGAGCGGGCGGACCGGCGCGACGCGAACCAGCGTGCCGGCCGCCAGATCGGCGTCGACGAGATACGCGGGCAGCACCGCGGCGCCCATGCCGGCCACGGCCAGGCGCCGCGCCATCTCGAGATGGCCGACACCCGTATGGCCGGACGCCGCGTCGGGTCGCAGTCCGGCCGCGTACTCGTCGTCGGCCACCGGCAGATCGAGCCGCACGGCCGCGATGTCCGGCCAGTCGCCCGATGCGGCCGCGCCACCGTGCGCGGCGACGTAACCGGGTGCCGCGACACGCACGGATTCGTACGCGGCCAACGTATGCAGCGCGTGCGCACCGGAAACCGGCATGCCGTCGGTCAGGAACGCGACATCGATGGCTTCGGATGTCAGGTCGACGTGGGCATCGGTCAGCGTCACGATCGGCCGCACGTCCGGAAACCGGTGCACGAAGCGATCGAGCAACGCGCTCAACTGGCTGAGCCCGAACGCGACGGGCGCGGCGATGCGCAACATGCCTTCCGGCTTGCTGCCCATCGCGACGAAACGGCCGTCGATCTCGTCGATCGCGCCGAGAATCCGCTCGACGCGCGCGAGATACAGCTCGCCGATTTCCGTCAGCGACTGGTGGCAGGTGCTGCGTTGAAGCAGGCGCGCACCGAGGCGCGTCTCGAGCGCATCGACCAGCCGGCTCGCCATCGCCGTCGACACGCGCAGCCGCGTCGCCGCCCGGCGAAACCCGCCTTCCCTGGCTACCGTCACGAATGCCCGAATCGATTGAAGTTGGTCCATTTGTCCGGTTCCCCTGCGCGGAAGGCTGCCTTTGCATCTATTTGCCTCTGCATCCGCCGCCGCGTCGCGCGCCGGTATACTACGGGCGCAAGCCGGCCTCGGTTGGCCCGATGCACGAACATTCGAATAGCAGTCCTGAGTCTTTTCCGGCGGATCGCGGCGGCGACACGCGCGGCCAGGCCGGCGGCGTCCACGCGTCATGCGACACTTGCCCGCATCACCCGAGCGCGCCGGAACACATTTCTTTCAGCAGGTGCAATAGTATGAAAACCGCCGGGAAATGGCTTGCCCGATCCTGCGATTGTTTTGCCTTAATTTCCGAATTTGTGCGCTGCACACCGCGCGACGACGGGCAATGCGAGCGCCGGCCCTGCAGGTCCGGATGATCGGGCTAATTTCCGACAGGTTTAGGCAATCCCGCGTACGCGACTCGCCGTACGATGTGACCGCCGTGCGATTCCCTGCCTGGAAGCCAACAGGGAATCGCAGTTGCGCGCCTTGTACTGACCACTCCGCCATTCGCCCGCACAACATGGAAATCGACGCCCGAACGCCGCCGCTACCGCGCACCACGCCAGGTCACGCCCCCCGGTCGCCTGCCCGGTCGCCCGCAGCCCGGCTCGCGGCATTGATCGCCGCCTACGCGCCACACGACGGCACGTTCGAACTACCGGTGCGCGGCATGCGCATCGCCCGCGTATCCGCGTCGCCGACGCACTGGCACCACGGCGTGCACCACGCGTGCATGAGCGTCGTCGGGCAAGGCGCGAAGTCGATGCGCATCGGCGACAACACCTACGTGATCGACGAATCGCGGATGCTGGTCGCGACAGCCGACCTGCCCGTCACCGGCCGCGTGACGCACGCGGACCCTGCCGAGCCGTTTCTTTCCGTCCAGATCGAACTCGACCCGGCCCGCATCGCGGCGCTCACGCCACGCGTGTTTCCGCGCGGGCTGCCGAAGGCCGTCGACTGCAGCGCGGTCGACACGCACGATGCCCTACCGGAAATCGTCGACGCCGTTGCGCGGCTGATGCAGCTGATCGCGCAACCCGACGAGCTTGACCTGCTTGCACCGCTGATCGTCGACGAAATCCTCATTCGCCTGTTGCGTGGCCCGTCGGGCGCGCGCGTCGCGCAGGTCGGCCAGGCCGATTCGACGACGCAGCGCATCTCGCGCGCCGTCGCGTGGATTCGCGACCACTACGTCGATCCGATGTCGGTCGACTCGCTCGCGCGACAGCTGGACATGAGCCCGTCGACCTTCCATCACCACTTCCGTGCGGTCACGTCGATGAGCCCGTTGCAATGCCAGAAGGTACTGCGGTTGCAGGAGGCACGCCGCTTGATGTGCCTGTCGGCGATGGATGCGCGGCAGGCGTGCCGCAGCGTCGGTTATGTGAGCGCGTCGCAATTCAGCCGCGAATACGCGCGGCTCTTCGGCGAGGCGCCGGGCCGCGACGTCGCGAAGCTGCGCGGCGAAGCGGTGCCGCTGTCCCGCGTCGCGCCGTAGGCCGCTTGCGTCACGCGTTGAGCAAATCCCGCGCCGGCGATGCCGTCACGCGAGCGCGGGCGGCGCAGCCTGGCTGACGTCGACGCGTTTCGGCAGGATGCCGGCCTGGTAGAACACGTCTGCGATGCGCTGCTGATACGCGAGCGTGTCGCGCGTGACGGGTTCGACGCCGAAGCGCGCGCGGCGAAACGCAAGCGCCACGGCAGGCTCCGGAATCCCCCAGAGCTTCGAGAACTCGGCCGCGCCCTGCGCGCGGTTCGCATCGAGCCATCGCTGAACCGCCGTCAGTTCCGACACGGCGACGTCCAGCACGTCGGCATTGCGCTGCGCATAGCTGCGCGACGCGAAGTAGTAGCCGCGATTCTCGACGAGCCCCGTGCCGTCCGCGACGATGCGCGCGCCAAATGCCTGCTGGACCACCGCGAGGAACGGATCCCAGATGATCCACGCGTCGACCGAACGATTCTCGAACGCGGCCCGCGCATCGGACGGCGACAGCCAGACCGGCGTGACGTCCGTGTAGTTGAGCTTCGCGGCCTGCAACAGCCGGACCAGCAGGAAGTGCGTATTCGATCCCTTCACCAGCGCGATGCGCTTGCCGCGCAGGTCCGCAAAGGTCCTGACCGGCGAATCCTTCGCGACGACCACCGCTTCGGCCGCGGGGCCGGCCGGCGTCTGCGCGTAATAGACGAGCGGCGCGCCGGCCGCGAGCGCGAAGATCGGCGGTGCCTCGCCGACGTCGCCGAAGTCGATCGATCCCGCGTTCAGCGCCTCAAGCTGCGGCGGTCCCGACGGAAACTCGGTCCATGTAACGTTCACGCCGAGTGTCGCGAGCTTGCCCTGCAACGTGCCGCGCGCCTTCAGCAGGCTGAGCGGCCCTTTCTGATAACCGATGCGCAACGTCCGCGCACCGGCCGTGCTCGCCAGCGCGAAGCCCGGGTGAGCGGCGCCCGTCGCGATCGCCAGGCCGGCATGAAGAAGCCGGCGGCGGGTTCTGGATAGTCGGTCTGCCATGTCGTTTCGGATTCGATGGAGTGAGTGCGGATTGGCACACGCATGCGATGAAGCAGGTCGAACCGATTCTAGGAGGTTGGCGCCGCGCATCGAACCAACGATGTTCGATATCGAAAGCAAGCGTTCTCATAAGGGCGCCGATTGCCCGGGCATCATTGCCCGGGTCCATCGCGGACGCCTGCTGGACGCCTTCTATAAAGGCAGGATTGCAAATTAATTGCTTCGCCTGAACGAAGCACGGTGCACTACGCACCGGTAGTGCCGAACTCAGGAATCCCGGGAATTACAGGAAGCGTTCAGCGCAGCCTCGTCGGCGGCCAGCATTTCGGGTACGCATTCCCGCAGGAAATCGACGAACGTGCGAATCTTCGCATCGAGATACTGACGCGACGCGTACAGCGTGTAGACCGTCAGCTTCTGCAACCGGTAATCAGGCAGCACACGCACCAGCGCACCGCTCGCGAGCGCGGGCAGCGCGGACGACATCGGCAGCGAACCGATCCCGAGGCCGGCGCGCAGCGCGCCACCCAGCGCATCGGCGATGTTCACCTGGAAGTCCGGCAACGGCAGGTCGAACGTCTCGTGGCCGTCCGGGCCGTCGAGATGCCAGCGATCGCGCGGGAACACCGGCGTGACGATCTGCAGGCACGCATGCCCTTCAAGCTCGCGCACCGTGCGCGGCGTGCCGCGCTCCTTCAGATAGGCGGGCGACGCGCACAACACGCTGTGCACCTCGCCGAGCCGCTGCGACACGAGCCCCGAATCGGGCAACTCCGCCGTGCTCAACTGCAGCGACACGTCGTAGCCTTCGTCGATGATGTCGGGCACATGCTGCGACAGCGTCAGCTCGACCGCGACCGACGGATAGCGCTGCCGATAGCGCACGACCGCGGGTACGACATAGGCCTGGCCGAAACTCGTCGTCGCGTGAACGTGCAGCCGTCCCGACGGCTTCACCTGTGCGTCCGCCGCCTCGGCTTCCGCTTCGTCGATATAGCCGAGGATGCGCTGGCAGCGGTCGAGATAACGCTGCCCGGCGTCGGTCAGCGCGATGCGGCGCGTGCTGCGGTTGAGCAGGCGCGTGCGCAGATGCGTTTCGAGCTGCGCGACCGAACGCGATGCGTAGGCCGTCGTGATGTCGAGGCGCTGGGCCGCGCTCGTGAAGCTGCCCTCCTCCGCGACCCGCACGAAAATGCGCATCATCTGTAACGTGTCCATCGACCTGTCCCCGGCATTGAGATCACGTCGCGCCGCCGTGCGGCCATGGTGCCGGCGGCGCCGGCCGAAGCCGGTCTGGCGCGAATTGTGCGGAACAGTACAGCAGCGCTGCAGGCGTGTCCAGTTCGCCGTACGCTGCGTGATCCGGACGCCGAATCGTGTCGCGGAGCAGCCATGCGCGCGACGTCCGGAAGCGGTGTGTATGCGATCGAACGCGCTGACCCGCCAACGGCATCGGGTCGGCAAAAACTACCCGGCGACCACGATGCCGACCCGCGATTTACGTCACGTTTGACGCGTTACGCAGCCGCCGCATCGAACGGATTGCTCAGCACGATCGTGTCGTCGCGCTCCGCACCGGTCGTGATCATCGATACCGGCACACCCGCGACCGCTTCGACACGCGCAATGAAATCCTGCGCGGCCTGCGGCAGCGCCGCGCGCTCACGCACGCCCTTCACGGTGCCGTGCCAGCCGTCGAACCGTTCGTAGACCGGCTTCGCACGCGACTGTGCATCGAGGCTCGCGGGCAGATGGTCGACCCGCGCGCCATCGAGTTCGTAGCCGACGCACAGCTCGATCGACGCGAAGCCGTCGAGCACGTCGAGCTTGGTGAGCGCCAGCGAATCGATGCCCGAGATCCTGACGGCCTGGCGCAGTTGCGCGGCATCGAGCCATCCGCAGCGTCGCGGCCGGCCGGTGTTGACGCCGAATTCCTGCCCGCGCGCGCGCAGCGTTTCGCCGGTTGCATTGGTCAGCTCGGTGAGGAACGGTCCGCCGCCGACACGCGTCGCATACGCCTTGGTCACGCCCAGCACGTGGCCGAGCTTCGACGCGCCGAGGCCCGTGCCGGACGCCGCCGCCGATGCGACAGTGCCCGACGACGTCACGAACGGGTACGTGCCCCAGTCGATGTCCAGCATCACGGCCTGCGAGCCTTCGAACAGGATGCGCTCGCCGCGGTCGGTCGCGTCGTTGAGGTCGGCCCAGACCGGGCGCACGAACGGCAGGATCTTCGGCGCAAGGTCGACCAGCGTCGCCAGCATCGCGTCACGGGAATACTCGTCGAGCCCCAGGCCACGGAACCACGCGTTGTGATGCTCGACGAGCACGTCGAGCTTGCCGGCAAGCTGGCCGGGTTCCGCGAGATCGTCGACGCGCAGCCCGCGGCGCCCGACCTTGTCCTCGTACGCCGGCCCGATCCCGCGCAGCGTGGTGCCGATGGGTTCGCGACGCAGACGCTCCTGCGCCTGGTCGATCGCGCGGTGAATCGGCAGCACCAGCGTCGCGTTCTCGGCGATCGACAGATTGTCCGGCGTCACCGACAGCCCGAGTTCGGCCATTCGCCCGATTTCCGCGAGCAGCGCTTCCGGATCGAGCGCCACGCCGTTGCCGATCACGCCGCGCTTGCCGCGCACGACGCCGCTCGGCAGCAGCGCGAGCTTGTACGTCTTGCCGTCGACGACCAGCGTATGGCCCGCGTTATGGCCACCGTTGTAGCGTGCGACGAGATCGGCCTGTGCGGCCAGCCAGTCCACGACGCGCCCCTTGCCTTCGTCGCCCCATTGGGCGCCCACGACCACCACGTTCGACATGCTCCACACTCCATGTGAGAAATTCAGACACTGATTCGGCCGAGCCGGCCATTTGTGTGCCATATTGGCGGAGCTGGATCGCCCGATCAAACGATTAAACCTGAGACGTCGCGTGAGGAAATATCACGCGAAACGACACAATGGCCCGACGCCTTCCTCCGTTGAATTCGCTGCGCGCGTTCGAAGCCGCCGCGCGGCTCGGCAGCTTCACGCTGGCTGCCGACGAGCTGTGCGTGACGCACGGCGCGATCAGCCGGCACGTGCAGCAACTGGAGGCGTGGCTCGGGCGGTCGCTGTTCGAACGCCACAACCGGCGCGTCGAACTGACCGACGCCGGTCGCGCGTATCTCGCCGAGGTCGGCGCATCGTTCGACCGGATCGCGCTCGCCACCGCACAACACTTCGGCCACGCGCAGCAGCGGGTGCTGCGCGTCAGTGCGCCCGCGACGTTTTCGTTGAGGTGGCTCGTGCCGAAGTTGTCGTCGTTCCAGGTCGCGCACCCGACCATCGAGGTGCGGCTGTCGACGTCGAACGAGCCGATCGAGAAGCTCCGCGACAAGGTCGACCTGATCGTTCGCGGCGGCCCGCAGGCCATCGACGGTTACGTCGCCGAGGAATTCCTGTCCGAAGTGCGGCTGCCGGTGTGTGCGCCGAAGCTGCTGGAGGGCCGGCCGTTGCATACGCCTGCCGATCTCGCCGGCTTCACGCTGCTGCACGCGGCAACCTATCCGGGCATGTGGCCCGAATGGCTCGCGGCGGCCGGGCACGCGAATCTCGTGCCGCGACACTCGCTCACGCTCGAGCATTTCTACCTGACGCTGCAAGGCGCGCTCGACGGGCTCGGCGTCGCGATGGGACCGATCGCACTTGTCGCGGACGACATCGCCGAAGGCCGGCTCGTGCAGCCGTTCAGCGAACCGGCGTTGCCGCCGTGGCGCTACTTCACGTATGTGGCATCCGCGCGAGCGGACGACGACGCCGTGCGAGCGTTCAAGGACTGGCTGAAGATGACGGGAAACGCGGGGGTGTCGGGCGGGCGACACTGATCGCATCGACATGTGGGTCATGCGCACGATGAAATTGAAATGCAGGATTACGAATCAAATAATGCGGATTCGCCGAACGTGTTGATCGTCGTTCATGCCGGGCATTCGCTTTCGTCGTGCATCGCGTGACCGGGATGCACGACGCAAGCCGCGGATCGAACCGTGGCTTGCTGCGTGGGCAACGCTTACTGAGGGTTCGCCTTCTTCTCCGCGTTCTGCAGGTTCTGCGGATAGTTCGGATCGTTAGCCGCCGGCTTGTAACCGGCGTCCTCGAGCTTCTTCAGCTCGGCGGTGTTCTTTGCGCGCGCAGCCTTGTGCTCTGCCTTGCGTTGGGCCCTGGCCGCCTTGCGTGCCTGGCTCTTCGCTGCCTTGGCGTCCTGTGCAGCGGGCGCGCTGGCGTCGGTCTGGGCAAACGCGGGAACTGCCGAGCCGAACAGGAACGCGGCTGCGGTCGCAGCCAACGTGAGTTTTCTGATCTGGATTCGCATCGCTGAACTCTCTTTTCTGGTTTATCACGGATTGAAAGACCATCGAGATACCGCCCCTGTCCCGATCGGTCGTCGTGTCGCGATCGGGACCTGTGCATCATAACCGTGTCGAGAAAAATGTGGCGCCAACGTGCAAACGGAATTGGGGATACACGTATGGGAGAAAACGCGGGGGTCGCGCGACCGTCGCTTGAGCGGGACAGGGACGGTGTGTCGCGTTTCGGCGCGCGTGCGGATCGTGCAGTTGCGGGAAGCGGAAACGTCCGATGAACCTCACGCTTCGGTGAATAGATGAGGACAGGTAACGCAGTGCGATACGAGACACGCACGACGATTTCACAGGTGGCGTTGCCGATACGCTCATGCTCTACGTGATCGTCATCGCACGGCCGCAGTCACCGCTACAGCAGTCGACCTGTGTGCCACGTTGCCGGTCGACGGGGTTCAAGCGTCGGTTTCTCCCATAAACGGCCACGATTCGGTTCCCGCGGTGATCGAGACGATCGTGGCGCGTCACTACAGGGCGAGGCGATTAATCCTGCGACCTATCGCAGCACTGTGATGCAGATGGTTACCTCGGCTGAAACGCGTTGCCGTGTGGCATGTATGACGAAAACGGTAGACGCGAGACGCAAGGTGAAGCAGTTGATCGGCATCGCCTCACGGGTGCGCCGAGGAAACCGCACGGACGAGCGATGTTCCTTTGGCGCTGAAGTCGCAACAAGACTCATTGATCCTAGTGACCGTGGGTGCGGACACATCGGGCACCGCACATAGGTGCCACAGGTCTTTTATTTGATCGTGTCAGTGGGCCGACATCCGTCGCCGACCCGGTCTGCACAGCTTGCATATACCTGTGTAGCAGCCGTATCGGTGAGCCTTTACGGGATCCGGACGTTTTGGAAGGTGAGTCTATTCGGGATCGTCGCCCGGATTCGATTGCGGTGAGCTTCGTCGTCGACGGCATCTTCACTTTGGCTCGCAACGAGCTTGAGATCGACCCAGGAGCCATCGCTGTGTGCGGACGGCGCAGGACACGATGTTTGCTCGCGGGAAGCCGTCCTGACCCCTCCTCGCGACTTGGCGGCACAGCATTGCTCGTCGGTTGATTCCCAAAGGTAGAAAAGTTGGAAGACCTCCGGGCGGCGAAATGAACCTCGGTCCGTTTCCTCTGTGCACAGTCCACAGGCTAAATGTGACGAGGCGTGTCGACAGACGATCGGAAAAAACTTGTCCGCGGACGGGGAAGCACGAGTGCAAAAAACCACGCACGTTCAGACCAGGATGATTTCGAACTGCTGTGGGTGAAACCGAAGGTGTCCGCGTTTTCGGTCGCGGATGGGTTTTGCTGGTCAATCGCCGGCACGTGGGTAGCCGCGCCGTTGATTTTTTGGTCCCATAAAAGGGAACCTGTCAGTGAAAACGGGCTTTTTCATCCCGATTTCCCCCATAGGTTTCTACGTTTCGCCTCATGTGAGTGGGTACTCACCTCTTCTGGAAGCCCTGTCGGGCTTGAAGCCTTGGTGGAACAAGGCGCCAGGGCATTGCTCGGTACGCCTGAATCGCGGCATTGGGACGCTTGGAGCACCACAGACGGCTCCCATTGGTAGCGGTTTATGGGGCTTGTCTTTCTGTGTCTGCACACGTGTGTTTACATCTTTGGTTAACAACGTTTACTTCTTTAACTACTTTTAGACGGCTCACAGCCTTATTCCATAAGGGTTTGAGCCTTGTTCGGTACCCATTTATGGGAGCACAGGTGGAAGGGTCTGGGGCTTTAGGTCTGTGGATTTGGGGTTTGGGGTACCGGATTGTGGGGAATCGGGGTTGTGGATATGGGGCAAGCGTACCCGGTTATGGGAAATCGACCGTAAAACACGTGGGGTAGTCGTCTATGGGAACACATGAAGGTAGCCTTTTATGGGGCTCTTTTATCGATCGGTAAGTGTCTGGATGCACAGCGAATTTCTTTGGGTAGCCATTTGTGGGGCATCTCGAAGGTATCCGTTTATGGGTGGCATCCGGGATCGATCGATTGCATTTCGCCATGGTGCTCTGTGTGCGGTTCCCATAGACAGGATCGCTGCAGCAAACAGGTAACCCTTTATGGGGAACATGATTGGTTGCCGTTTATGGGAGCGATTTCTACCTTCGAGATCGAAAATAACGCAGCCCGCGAAGCCGACGTCTGCCGACAGGTACCCTCCTATGGGAATCGATGAAGGTAGCTATTTATGGGAGCAAAACGCGACTGTGCTGCAGGGCACCACGAATTCGGCCGACGATCGCAATTCCGCTCGGGTGCTCCCCATGGATGGGTACCTTCCCGAGGGCAAATCTCGTGCCGGGTTTCTGTGCCCGAACATGAAAGGTAGCGGCTTGTGGGACGTGTTTTGGCCAAAAGGTAGATGGATATGGGGCTTCGTGCAGATCGGTTAATCGGAAATTTCCCTTTTGCATCTGGAGCTTAGCCGCGAAAGTGCAAGTGATGCAGGAGCAAGGACGTTGCCCCCCGGCGCGAAAAGGTATAAAGTCCGCTTCCAACACGGTCACCTTATCCGGACATCACGATGCCGCGCAAGCCCGCAAGCAAAGGCTCAGACAAACAGGTTTCGCTGTTTCAGACACCAGAGCCTCCCGACTTGCTGCGCAAGGCGGTCCAGGCGATTCATATCGCGCCCAAGTCGGGAAAGATCGGTCTGCAGCAGCGCAAGATGTTCAGCTCGCTGATCAAGAACGCGCTTCGTCAGGAGGCGTTCGAGCCGGGCCGGACGAGCTTTTCGATCTCGATCGCGTCGCTTTCGCACGAGAGCGGGTTGAACAGCAACAACACGAAGTACGTGAAGGACACCGTCAACTCGCTGATCAGTACCGTCGTCAACTGGGACTACCTGGCCGCGGACCGTTCGACTGTCTGGAAAGCGTCGGGCCTGCTTGCGGGCGCGGAGCTCGAGCAATCGGTGCTGAAGTACAGCTTCTCCGACCAGATTCGCAGCGAACTGCTCAACCCCGAAATCTACGCGCTGATCGATATGCGAATCGCCCGCGAGTTCCGGCGGTCGCACTCGCTCGCGCTGTGGGAGAACACGGTGCGTTACGAAGGGATCGGCATCACCGCGAAGATCCCTCTGCCGAAATTCCGCGACCTGATTCTCGGTCAGGACAAGGCGTCGCAGTCGTACAAGGAATACAAGCTGTTCAAGAGCAAGGTCCTGGTGCCGTGCATTCAGGAGGTGAACGAAGTATCGGATCACACGCTCGAGCTGATCGAACACAAGTCCGGCCGTAGCGTGGAAGCCGTTCAGTTCAAGGTGACGCGCAAGCAGAGTGCGGATACGGTCGAGGACGGCGACGTCAAGAACGAAGCGCTGGTCGAGGAGGTCGCCAAGTTCGGCATTCCGCGTTCGGAAGCGCGCCGGCTGATCACGCAATACGGCGTGCAGCGCATCAAGGCGGCGATCGCCTATACGCTCAATCGGACTACGAAGAAGAATGCGGCGCCGGTCGACAACGTGGCCGCGTATTTCCGCAAGGCGCTGACACACGGCTATACGCTGGCCGACGGGCAGGGCACCGAGGCGGCCGCGCCGGCGAAGGAATCCGCGCAGAGCAAGCAGGAGCAGATTCGCGACAAGTATCTGGCGGCGAAGGTCGAGGAAGCCGGTGCGTATTTCCGCGAGCTGGAGATCGACGACCAGACCAAGCTGATCGAGCGTTACAACGAGACGGTGGCGGGCTCGAAGGACCTGACGCTGTCGCCGAAGAAGAAGGCGAGCAAGCTTGCGCAGACCAGCTTCTTCCGCTGGCTGGCGCTGGATACCTGGGGCGAACCGACCTCGGACGACCTGCTGGAATTCCTGCTCAAAAGCAGTCTCGCCGGCAACTGAACAAGGCCTCGCAGCGGAGTGTGCGTCGTGCGCCGGACTCGAACGTCCGGCTTTGCGGCGCAACGCGGATGCGAGGCCTTCTGCTTTTGGCGCGTTACTTTGGCGTGGCCGCTGCCAGCTCGGCGACGTACGCGTCGATGACGGTCTTGAGCTTGTCGGCGAGCGCTTCCTGGTGGGACGCGTCGACCCCCTTCAACTGCAGATCCAGACGCCCGTCCGGGTAGGTCTTCAACTGGCCGACCGCGCGTGATTCGAGCGCGAAGTCGTGACGAACGCTGTAGCGCGTGCGTCCTGCTTTCTTGTTGCCGTCGCTTTGCGCACGCAGGAAATTCTCGAGATCGCGGACCGATTTCTTCCGGTCGATCACGGCGGTAAGCAGCCGGTCGGCCGTCGGTTCGCCCAGCCGCTCGAAGATCAGCTTCAGGAAGTACGCCGCTTGCAGGCCGACCACGTCGTTCGCGCTGGCCATCCGTTCCAGGAGCGTGTTGGGCAGTGCGTTGAGCGACAGCGTCTTGCTGATCGACGCCTTGTCCTTGCCGATCTTCTCCGCCAGCGTGTTCTGGTCGGAAAAGACCTTCTCGTCGAGCAGGCGCTTCCACGCGACCGCATCGTCGAAGATCGTCTGGCGTTCGTGGTCGTGGTTCGCCCGATACGCGATCGTATAGAGCTGCTCGGGCGTGTGGTCCGTGCGGAACGTGGCGTTGATGGTTTCGTCGCCGTTGATGCTCGTCGCGCGCAGCCGGCGTTGCCCGTCGATCACGACGAGCTTGCCGGGAAACTCCGGGAGCCGCGTGACCTTGATCGGCTCGATCTGCCCTTCCCGCTTCAACGTCAGTGCGAGCTCGTGCAGGCTCGACTCCGAGTAGAACACGCGCGGGTTGAACGGGTTCGGGATGCAGTCCTTGACCAGCACCTTCTGCGGCGCGCCGAGATCCGGCGTGCCGGTGGGGGCGGCCGTGGCGGTGGCGACGACAGGTGCCGCTTCGCCGGCGAGATTCGGCGCGGCCGCCGGTTCGGGCAGCCGCGTTTCGAGTGCCGCGTTTTCCTGCGCGAGGCCACGCAACAGGCCGGCCGCGAGATGCAGGTTGCCGGTCGGTTTCTTCTCTTTCGATGTGTCCTTAGCCATGGGCGGCGGCTCCGGTAGCGCGCTTCGACGCGATGTATTGGGCCATTTCCGTGACCAGCCTTTCGATTTCCGCGCGGGCTTCTTTCAGGCCCTTCAGGTATCGATTGTGATGATGGATCGTGGTGCCGAGTGCGAACGTCTGACGGTAGACCTCGCGTTGCGCGATCTGGCTGTCGAGCAGATGCTCCCCTATTTCTTCAGCCATTAGAATTTTTAAAATTTCTTCACGCATTTTAGTTTTTCCATTGACACTATTCAGCATCAATGCGGAAGAAAGACTTGGGTTACGAACGGCGCGCATCGACTCGATCATGCGAATCATCGCGACCGTGCTGTACAGGTCGGCCGGCGACGGCGACAGCGGCACGAGGCAGAAGTCCGCAACTTCCAGAACAGATGCGATGCGGGGATCTTCGAGGTTGCCGGGACAGTCGACGACGATCACGTCGAAGTTCGCGTCCTGCTTCTTGATCTCGCCACCGATACCGCGGCCGGCGGGGGCCAGAGAAAGGACCGTCATCGGCAGCGTGTTCTCGCCGCTCGTGACCCATCGGACGGAAGTGCCTTGAGGGTCGGCATCGATCAAGGCGACCTTGTTGCCGCCGGCCTCGAACGCAGCCGCGATGTTGACGGAGATGGTTGTCTTTCCAGTCCCACCTTTTTGATTACTGACGGCGATCTTGAAAGCCATTTAATTCCTCCAAGGAGTTTTGCGTAATATATGCAGTTATTATCGAAATGTCCAGAAAAGCGTTCGACACGATGTATGTCTTGGTAGCTGATGTGGTTGTCACGTGACAAGTGGGCCAAATGGCTAACGAATCGTTCGCGATTAGCAACCGAGTAAAAATAAAAATGTGGATTGCGTTCGTGACGATTGCGCAAAGACAGGAAGAGAACTCGGTGTTTTTTACGTGGATGACGAAGTTGAATCGGAGAGACTGGTCGCCTGACTATGTCTTTTCGCTGATAAAAGTGATTGCGACTACGATCGTTCGGTTTCGTCGATAGCGCCGAGATACGCGGTTGTCACGTGACAAGTCGCCAGAAATTGATCCCTGGTGGTGTTGTCCGTTGCCAGAGAGTCATTGAACCGATCGCGGTTCCGATTGCCGCGACATTGCATCAACGTCCGATGTACAGCCCTTGACCCTCTCCAATCGCTTTGCGCCAGGGTGAGTTGTCACGTGACAAATGCCCCAGAGTGCTGATCAATGGCGTCTTCGTTATACGTCTCAGAGCACGTTGCGATCTACAGAAACAAAGGATGCCGAAAGGGGGGCGCTAAATCTGGGAGGGATTTTCCGGCAATAGGTTGCCGCCAAGCTGCGGTTGGCAGGCGAATCGGTTGGCGAGTTGTCACGTGACAACAGGGCCGCTATACCCGGCAACTCGAGTGGCGAATCGGTATGAGGTACTCGAGTTGTCGTCGTGAATTCGTCCATGGCGAAGAGGTCGCGAGGCATCAATCGATCTGTCGGTCTGAATACTCTATCGCGGTCTACTCGCATTCCCGTGCCAGATGAATGCCCCTGCCGCTTGCCGAACTGCATCCAGGCGAACTCACCGTAGGAGTGATTGATATGGCCCCATTTATAGGAATGCCGCCACCCGGTTTCGTCGCCTACCTTGTCGGCAGGGGAGGGGCGTGGTTTTGTCATGCTGATCCAGTACTGAATCAGCGCAGTTTGGTACCTATCCGTGACGTCACACGCGTGCGGGCCCCGATTGGGGCGCAAGTGCATGCGCTGACGGAGGCGTGCCAACACAAACAGGTCGGATCGTGAAACATTTTCGAGAAATGGGGTATTCTCGGAAATCCTTGTCTGGCAATGACTTGCGCCATATTCTTCATGTTGTTTCACGCAAAATGAATGAGATCACCCCCGGAAATGGGGGCGCATGGCTTTCTCATGTGCTGCGGCCGCCGCGCGAATCGAAAGTGACATGAATTGTATTTTTTGACACGTAATTTATGGTTTTTGATACGTATCGTTGTCAACCCGGCATCGGAGGGCAATCGATTTGCCGCTGGCTCAGTGCATCACGACACCTGGTCGAGTCGCCACTCCGATGTGGAGCGCCGATTTTCAACGCGAGTTGTCACGTGACAACGCCCTGCTCCAGTCCCGCGATCAATACGTTGCCGCGATCGACAGAACGACGTCCGTCCTGCCGCGCAGGCTATCGATATCTCTTCGCGGTGAATTGCCGAACAACCGGCTGTATTCGCGATTGAACTGGGTCGGGCTCGCATACCCGACCCTGAACGACGCTGACGCGGCGTCGAGCCGCTCGGACAGCATCAGCCGACGCGCCTCATTGAGCCGTATCCATTTCTGATACTGCAGCGGGCTCATGCCGGTGAGCTGGCGGAAGTGGTGATGGAAGGTCGAACTGCTCATCTGAACTTGCGCCGCAAGATCGTCGACTCGCAGCGACTCGTCATAGTGGGTCCGCAACCACCGGATCGCGCGCGACACACGATTGCCCTGGCTGCCGGCGGACGCGATCTGACGCAGGCGGGCGCCCTGGTCGCTCGTCAGCAGGCGGTAGTAGATTTCCCGCTCGACGTACGGTGCGAGCACGGCAATGGCGTTCGGGTCATCCAGCAATGCCAGCAACCGGTTCAGCGCGTCGTACAGCGGTTCGGTCATGTCGCCGACGACGAGGCCGCGGCCTGCGGCGGGCTCGTCGTGATCCGGTGCGACCTGCGCCATCAGTTCGGCCATCACGCGAAAATCCAGCTTGAGCCCGAGCCCGAGAAACGGTTTTTCGCGGCTGGCCTCGATGACCTGCGTCGAACCCGGCAAATCCAGTGACGTGATCAGGAAGCGATTGGCGTCGTAGATATAGGCATCGCCGCTCTGAATCATCCGCTTCGCGCCCTGAACGACGAGACCGAAGCTCGGCTCGACCATGCAGTCCATCGGCTGCGTCGGTGCTTCCCTTCGATGGAAACTCAGGTTCGGAATGGCAGTGGTGAGGTGGTCGACGCCTTCGGTCCATTTCGCGACGCGCTCTGCGAGCGTGTGCCGCAGGTCGTTCTCGCGGCTGGTCGACCTGGAGTCTGCTTGGTTGCGTGCGTCGATGGCGACGCCGTCGTCTCGTTGGCTGGGTGTGTATCGGACGGGTGCCGGATGCATGGCTTCTCTATTCAGGGGATCGTGTCTTCAGGCACGCCGCCGACGTGCAGGTGCCCCGGTAACGTCTCTTCCGGAATCGCGGCATTGCCGCGCTCCCGGAAGGAGTGCGCCACGAACGGTGAACCTGTTACTTCGTCGCCTGCGTCGCGCAGAGCTGCCAGCGGCGTGATTTCGTTGCCGGCGTCGTCGCGCGTTCGTCTACCGTGCGCCACCAACGCTCGCCGCGATGCGGTGCGTCGAGATTGAGCCGCTCGCCCATCCTGGGCGTCGACAGCTCGACGCCGCGCACGATCGACAGCGCCGTGACGCGCTCGAACGGCTCCTGCCAGCGATGCATCGCGAGATCGAATGTGCCGTTGTGGATCGGGATCAGCCAGCGTCCGCGCAAATCGATGTGTGCCTGCACGGTTTCTTCCGGCTGCATGTGCACGTACGGCCATTGCGCATCGTATGCGCCCGTTTCGATCAGCGTCACGTCGAACGGCCCGAGGCGCTCGCCGATCGTCCGGAACCCGTCGAAGTAGCCGGTGTCGCCGCTGAAGAACACGCGCAGGTCGTCGTCGACGATGACCCACGACGCCCACAGCGTGCTGTTGCCGTCGAACAGGCTGCGCCCGGAGAAGTGCTGCGCGGGTGTCGCGGTCAACGTCAGGCCGGCCACGTCGACACTCTGCCACCAGTCGAGCTGACGGACCTTCGTCGCGTCGATACCCCATTCGATCAGGCGATCGCCGACGCCCAACGTTGTCACGAACACGCCGGTGGTTGCCGCGAGTGCGAGCACCGTATCGCGGTCGAGGTGATCGTAGTGATCGTGCGACAGGATCACGCCGCGCAACGGCGGAAGATCTTCAAGTGCGATCGGCGGCGCATGGAAGCGCTTGGGGCCGACGCGTCGAAACGGCGATGCGCGTTCGGCGAACACGGGATCGGTCAGCCAGAATTCGCCGCGCAGCTTGAGCAGCAGCGTCGAATGGCCAAGTCGGTACAGGCTGCGATCAGGGGCCGCGTCGAGTTCCGCGCGGGTCAGCGAATCGACGGGCAGCGCGCCTGCCGGCGCGGTATTGCGCGGCTTGTTGACCAGCATGTTCCAGGCGATCCCGAGCGTCTTGCCGAACCCTTCGACCGGACGCGGCGCGACATTGCTGAAGCGCTCGCCATTGTGCTGCGGCGAATCGCTGGACAGCGTGCGGCCGCGCCTGGCGGCCGCAAAACCCAGAATGCGGTGAATCAAAACGAGAGGCGATGCCATGTCGGTTCGTCCGGAGAATAAAGTACACTAAACAGTGTAGTTTATTTTTAGGATAAGTAAACTGCCCGGTGTAAAATTTCCGTATGGATACCAGCACTCCCCCTCAGCGGCTGACCGATCGAAAGCGCGCGGCCATCGTCGATGCGGCCATCGAGGAATTTCTCGCGGCCGGCTATGACGCGACCAGCATGGATCGCATCGCCGCGCGTGCGGACGTGTCGAAGCGCACGGTCTACAACCACTTTCCGGGCAAGGAAACGTTGTTCGCCGCGATCCTGCACAAGCTGTGGGATGCGACCCGGACCGGCAGTTCGCCGACCTATCGCGCCGACGTGCCGCTGCGCGAGCAACTGCTCGCGTTGCTGGACCGCAAATTGCGCCTGATGAGCGACGAGTCATTTCTCGCACTCGCGCGCGTCGCGATCGGGGCGGCCATTCATTCGCCGGAACGCGCGCGCGACATGGTCGAGCGTCTCGGCGAGCGCGAGGAAGACGTGACGGTCTGGTTGCGGGCGGCCGCGGCCGCCGGCCGCCTGTCGGTCACCGATCCGGTGTTTGCCGCGCATCAGTTGCATGGCGTCGTGAAGGCATTCGCATTCTGGCCGCAGATAACGATGGGCCAGCCGCCGCTCACGGCGCCGGAGCAGCAGAAAGTTGCGCACTCCGCTGCCGACATGTTTCTCGCGTACTACGCGCGGTCGGACGACGGCGACGCATCACGCGCCACGCCAGGCTGACCGTTTACCGCGGAAGATCATGCGCGAATCGAAGCCGGAGCCATGCGTACGATCGATGCGCGCTTCGCGCCGACGAGCCGACGAGCCGACGAGCCGACGAGCCGACGAGCCGACGAGCCGACGAGCCGACGTGCGTGCCAACCCGCCGATCCGCACAAGTGAACGCAGAACCGCCTCGACACGTGACGAATAGCCATCCAGCAGATACCGGCCGCCGCCGCCGTACCTGACGCCGAACGCGAGCGACTACGAATGAAGACGCTGTTGATCGTCTATCACACGATGACCGGAGGCACGCAGCAGATGGCCGAAGCGGCTGCCGGCGCGGCGCGTGAGCAACCCGGTGTCGACGTCAGGCTACAGCGCGCGGACGCGACGAGCGCCGCCGACGTGCTGGTCGCCGATGCCTACCTGTTTGCGACGCCCGAGAATCTCGCGGCGATGTCCGGGCTGATGAAGGACTTTTTCGATCGCTGTTATTACGCGGCGCTCGATCGTGTGAACGGCCGCCCGTATGCGGCCATGATCTGCGCGGGTAGCGACGGACAGAACGCGTTGCGGCAGATCGACCGGATCGCGACCGGATGGCGACTGAAGAACGTGGCGCCCGGCCTGATCGTCTGTACTCACGCGCAGACGCCGGAGCGCATCCTCGCACCGAAGACGATCGATACCGATGACCTCGCGCGTTGCGCCGAACTCGGTGCGGGCCTGGCCGCAGGACTCGCGCTGGGCGTGTTCTGACGTCCGGTGTGGCGTCAGCGGCAACCGGTCGACGCGAGACGAGGGCTGCGGCCGTTTGTGCACACAACTCACACGTTCCTGCAGACACCGGACCGGCCGAATGCCGAGTCCTTAGCTGCCTTGTGCCGGCGCCGAAGGCTGATGGTATTCGGGCCAAAGACGCTTCACGAGATCGCGCGATGCACCATATGCATGGCAACTGTCGATCTTGAGCGGCTTTCCTTCGCTGTCGCGGTAGTCGAGCGACGACGGCCGGATGCCGACCATCGTCTGATAGGCCGTGGTGGCGACCGGGCCGAGCAATTCCTTCAGGTGTGTGCACGTATCGCAGGACGGCAGGCGCTTGCGGATCTCGCTGTTCCAGCCGGCACCGATGGTCAGCCCGACGAGCGCCTGCAGCGAGTCGCCGCCGCCCGGGCACTGCGCATACGGGTGCGACTTGATGAAGGTGGATACGGCGCGGACGACCATGTCGACGTCGAAGACCAGCGTCACGCCGAGGTCGTGGATCGGCGACAGTGCCGCGGCCGTCCGCGTGCCGCCCGGCGGCGTGAAATCGCTTGTCTTGCGATCCGCGAGACAGGCCGTCACTTCGAACAGGCCGTCGCTGCGTCGGTAGCCGCGCATGTCGATCTGTCGATGGTGAATCTCCTCGCGCGTGATGCCGTCGTGGAGAATCTCGTGTTGGGGAACCATGAATCCGCTCCGTTTCGTATAACCGGTTCTTTTCGCAGGCAAGAGGGACGCCGCCAGCTGACCGGGTGCGCAGCGAGACGGGCCGAGGTATGCTGCCGACGACGTTGATCCGGCCATACTACGCATTTTCCGGCATCCTCGTCCGCCACGCGATCGATGCGAGCGCAACGAATCGGGGCCGGGTGCCGGTGTAATCGATGGGCGTACGGGCGTGTCGCAAAGACGTTGCGCCGATCCATCGCCGCATGCGGTGCGTCGCTCGCGAACCGGGATCGTTGGCATGTTCGTCACCGCACTCGGGCGACGCGATCGTCCCCGCCTTTGTCGGGCGGAATGCCGCACGGCGGGTGTCGGCAAGCGCCGAAGCCGGGCAGATCGTGTCGCACGAGACTGGCCCGATTTTCGGTGACGGCGGTGAGCCACGTGACATCCGGGAGCGTATCCATATAATGCGCAACACGACCGCGCGGACGCATTTCCGGGCCCCCGGATCGGGCAATTGCAGACCGGCGAGTCAGCCGGCTGCCGCGCGTACCGGTATACTTCCACTCCTGCCTTGTCCGGCATCGTGGCCGGGTGCCTGAAAACAGAGTGGCGTGCACGATGCGGCCCCGCAGTGTTCCGCATCGGAGGCGGACGGGGCGCATGCATGGCGGCGAAGCGGTTGCGCCGCGCGGAATGGCCGCACGAACCACACCTTATATTCCTGGTGGATTGAATTTATGGGTTTTGAACAACTTGCCGAATTGCGGGCGCAGCTCGCAGCGAAGGCCAAGCAGGATCGCAACGCGAAGCGGCCGGCAGCGCCGACGGACGCCGGCGCGAAGCCGAAGTCCGGTGGCGACCAGCCGCCCCGCGGCGCCAAACCGGGTGCCGGCGCGAAAGCATCGCATCGCGCGAAACCCGCTGCGGCGAAGCCGTCGGCGCCGGTCGATCCGGTCATCGTCGCGATCGGCAAACTGCAGCGGAAGTTTCCGCGCGCGTTCCCGAAGAATCCGGCCCCCAAAGTGCCGCTCAAGGTCGGCATTTGGGACGACCTCGCACGCGAGGCACAGTCGGTGGGCCTCAACGAAGCTGAACTGCGCGAAGCGATGTCGACGTGGTGCCGTGGCAACCGCTACTGGTCCTGCCTCGTCGAAGACGCGGTGCGGGTCGATCTGCAAGGCAACGAAGCAGGGCGCGTGACGCATGACGACGCAGCGCGTGCGCGCCGGCTGAAGGCACGCCGCCCCGGCAAGGGTGCGGCGCAATCGGCCAAGGGCGCGCAGCAGCCGCCTAAGGCCGAGCAGCAGGCCGAGGCCGCTGCCGCGCCGCAACCGGCGGAAGCGGAAGCGCAGACAGACTCCGCGGCCGCCGCCGCCGTCGCGTCGCAACCGGCGAACCCGGAAGCGCAGACCGCCGCCGTCGCGTCGCAATCGGCGAACCCGGAAGCGCAAACCGACACCGCCGCCGTCGCGCCGCAACCGGCGAACGCGGAAGCGCAGACCCACGCCGCGCCGCAGGTCGAGCAGCAAACGGCCGGAAACGAGTAACACATGCCGCGCCGCCGTGCGACTGCATGGCGCTCATTCGCATGCATGCCGCATGCGGCGCATGACACGACAGACTGACCTGCCTCGCTCGAGGCAGGTCAGGACTGCCTCCCCGGCGCTCGACTGCCGGCACGCATCCATCCAGCATCAGACCGACAACGCGACCGGACGAAACAGGCCCGTCAACGAGTGCTGTCTGCACGATGCTTCGACGTTCCTGTGTGCGTATGAATAACAAGCATGCCTGAATGCAGTAATGCTCCAATCAAATAATTCGGTTTCCTAAAATATTGATATCGGGATCGCCGATTGGCATGTGAACGATGTCGTCCGGCCATCGTGACACGATGACGCGCGATAATCTCGCCGGGATCGTCAGGCCGAGAGCAAGTCGGCCACTGCGATGCAGCTTTCATTTGGAAAGATGCAGGGCGCTCGCGCCGACCCTATACGACCCGAAGCCACGTTCATCATTTTTCAACATCAATTCAAACCGGATCATGAACCCGAGACATTCCGCGATTTTCGTCGCACTCGCCGCTGCCGCGCTGTTCGGTGCCGCGACACCGCTCGCCAAGGCGCTGATCGGTGCGATGTCGCCGTTCATGGTCGCCGGCCTGTTCTATCTCGGCAGCGGTGTCGGGCTCGGCATCGGGATCCTGCTGCGCGGGCTGCACAACCGTCGCGCACCGGCCGCGGCCGCCGCGCCGCTGCAGCGCGCCGACCTGCCGTGGCTGGCCGGCGCGATCGCGGCGGGCGGCGTGGCCGGCCCGGCCTTGCTGATGCTCGGGCTGTCGAGCACGCCGGCGGCGACGAGCGCGTTGCTGCTCAATCTCGAAGGCGTGCTGACGGCCGTCATCGCGTGGGTCGTGTTTCGCGAGAACGTGGACTCGCAAGTGTTCCTCGGGATGGTCGCGATCGTCGCCGGCGGCACGCTGCTGTCGTGGACGCCGGGCCAGGCCGGCGTGCCGGTCGGCGCGCTGCTGATCGTCGGCGCGTGCCTGTGCTGGTCGATCGACAACAACCTGACCCGCAAGGTTGCCGCGAACGACGCGATGGTCATCGCCTGCGTGAAAGGGCTGATCGCCGGACCCGTGAACATCGGCATCGCGCTGGCGACCGGAGCGACGCTGCCCGCCGTACCGGTCACGGCTGCCGCGATGCTGACGGGGCTCGGCGGCTACGGGATCAGCCTCGTGCTGTTCGTCGTCGCGCTGCGTCATCTCGGCAGCGCGCGTACCGGCGCGTATTTCTCGATCGCGCCGCTGTTCGGCGTCGTGCTGTCGCTGCTGATCTGGCCCGCGCTGCCGCCGGCGACGTTCTGGATCGCCGCCGCGCTGATGGCGGTCGGCATCTGGCTGCACGTGCGCGAACGGCACGAACACACGCATGCGCACGAGCGGCTCGAGCACACGCACCGGCATCGGCACGACGAACATCACCAGCATACGCACGACTTCGCGTACGACGGTGACGAACCGCACACGCATCCGCACGTGCATCTGCCGATCACGCACAGCCATGCGCATTTTCCGGACATTCATCACCGGCATCGACATTGATTGCGTGATGAACGGCGGGCGGCCACATCGCATGCGATGCGCGTCGCAAGGTGACCGTTTATGGGGCGTGCGTCGAATCGCGCGCCCGCCCGTTTCCATCGCCGCTCGATCGCGACAACGACAGCGGGTGCGACCCTGGTCTTCCGTCTGGATCAACCGGATCAGCGCACCGTCCGGGTCGATCAGTGCGCCGATCGTGCCGACCCAGGCTTCGCGTGTCGGCCGGTGCGCGCGCGGCCTGCCGCTTGCTTGCTCCGGAATGCCGGCCGCGAGCACGTCGTCGAAGAACGCGCCGACATCCGCCAGCCGGAAGCAGCAACTGAACCGGCTCGTCGCCGGATCGAGTTCGGGGTGCGGAAAGAATTCCAGTTGAAACGAATGGGCCGCGCAGGCTACCGCGACGGTTATCGCGCTTGCGGGAAGCAGAAGCCGAAATCCTCGCAGCCGGGGCATCCGGGTGCGGGCCCTGGTGGCATGCCGAGCGATGCGGCCACTTCCTGTGCAAGGAATTTCTTCCAGCGCAGGTGAGCGACGTTGCGCGCGGCGAGCACGGGGAAAAAGCGATCGAGCATCGCCGATACCGCGTCGCGCCCGTCGAGTCCGAGGTCGCGCCACAGATGGTCGGGGCGCAGGCACGCATGCGCGATGATCGACGCGAGACAGTCGGCGTCGTCGCGGGGGGCGGCGGGATTCGCGTCGTCCATCAGCCGCGCGTGCAGCGTCGCAACGAATGCCGCGTGGGTGGAGGGCCGCAGTGCGATCGCGACCGTCGACACGAGTGCGACGGCATCGGCGGAAGGCAGGCGCGGAAACTGGCGGGCAAGCAGGCCGGCCAGTTGCGCGTGAGACAGGCCGAGCAGCGCGAGTTCGTTGCGGCACGCGCGTGCCGCAACGAGGGCGCCGAACAGGCGTGCGTCGGGCGTGTCGGCGTTGGCCGCCACGTGCAGCAGCGACGGCAACGCCCGGTCATGCGAGGACGGTTTCGCGCGATCGGGTTCGGTCGTCATCGTGCGCACCCGCAGGACAGCCGGGCCGCACGATCCGCGCGAATACGCGGCGCAAAACGGATCGCCATCGCGATCGTCACGCGATCACTCGACGCCGACGATCACGCTCGATGCCTTGAAGATCGCGGACGCGGCCGTGCCGCTCGCGAGGCCGAGACGATCGACGCTGTCGTTGGTGACGATCGCGACGATCTCGGCGCCGCCCGCGGCCTTGACCACGATTTCCGAATTGACCGCGCCCTTCACGACCGACGATACGGTGCCCGCGACGCAGTTGCGGGCCGACACCTTGCTGCTGTCGACGTCGACCATCACGATGACCGACGACGCCTTGACGAGCGCGAACGCCTTCGTGCCGGCCGCGAGGCCCAGCGAAGCCGCGCTGCCGTGGGTGATCACGGCGACGATGTCGAGGCCGTCCTGCGTGCGAAGCGTGATTTCGTCGTTGACGGCACCGGGCTTGACGGCATCGACCTGGCCGGCGAAATGGTTGCGGGCGCTGGTTCGCATGATGGATCTCCGGAGTGGATGTCGCTGCCGGACCGGCAGCGAAAGATGAATGGAATGCATCGGCGAGTTTACCGCCAATGCGGGCGTCCGTCGCCCTCCGGATGCTATGGTGCGAATCACGAAAACCCCTTTGTACAAGGCGTTTTGCGACGCTGGCGCTATATACCGAAGTCTATGACGCCCGGGGTATTACTCGTTCGCCGCGGGTGCCGAAGCGGTGTGCGCGGCGTGCGCGGTGTCGGGCCCGTCCTGCGCGGTCGCCGCGTGGTCGCTGTCCCATCCGCCGCCAAGCGCGAGGAACAGCCGCACCTGGTCGGCCGCGACTTGCCCTTCGGCCGCGGCGACCTGCGCCTGCACGCTCGTCAGCGTGCGTGTCGCGTCGAGATCGGAGATGAACGATTCGCGGCCGGCCGCATAGAGGCGGTGCGTTTCGTCGGCGGAATTGCGCGCCGAGTCGTAGGCCGTGCGCAGCGCGTCGGTGCGCTGCACGTCGGCGGCATAGGTCGCGAGGCTCGACTGCGTTTCGCGCAGCGCGTTCAGCACGACGCCGTCGAAGTGCGCGAGCGCGCCGCCCGTCGCCGCTTCGGCTTCGCGCACGCGTGCGCGCTGGCCGTTGACGGGGAACGACCAGCTGATCAGCGGTCCGAACGACCAACGATTCGTGGTCGACGAGAACAGGTCGGCGGCGACGCCGACCGAGCCGGCCGACGCACCGATGCTGATCGACGGGTACAGCGCGGCGGTGGCGACGCCGATCCGTGCGGTCGCGGCGGCGAGCTGCCGCTCGGCTTCGCGCACGTCGGGGCGGCGGCGCAGCAGCGCGGCGCCGTCGCCGATCGGAATCGGCTGGCGCAGCTTCGGCAGGCGTTCGCATTCGGCGACGGCCTTCGGCAGGTCGGCCGGCGAGCGCGCGAGCAGCGCGGCGAGCTGGTATTGCGCGACCTTGCGGCGACCTTCGAAGCGCGGGATGTCGGCGGCGAGCGTGCGCACCTGCGTCACGCCGCGCGTCACGTCGGTCTGGTTGCCGCGCCCGGCATCGCGCAGCCGCTGCGACAGCGCGACGCGCTGCTTCTGCAGCGCGAGCGACTGTTTCGCGACCGCCAGCTCGTCGCCGGCCGAGCACGATTCGACGTACGCGCGCACGACGTCGGCGACGACCGTGATACGCGCCAGGTCGCCGGCCGCCTGGACGGCCTCGCTGTCCGCGCGCGCGGCTTCGACGCCGCGCCGCAGCTTGCCGAACAGGTCGATCTCGTACGACACGTTGATGCCGACCGCGCCTTCGTTGACGACCGGCAGCTTGTTTTCGAGCAGGTATTGCTCGGCCGATTCCTGCGCGCGCTGCACGGCCGCATCCGCGCCGCCCGAGAACCCGCCCTGCTGGTTCGCGACTTCCAGCGCCGCGCGCGAGCGCGCGAGGTTGGCCGCAGCGACGCGCAGGTCGGTGTTCGACTTCAGCGCGGCGCGCACGAGTTCGTCGAGCACGGGATCGTCGTACAGTTGCCACCAGTTGCCGGGCACGGCGTCGCGCGAGACGAGCGTGCCGTTCGCGTCGTCGAGCGCATGGTTCGCGAGCGGCGCATTGACGTACGCCTGCTGCGGCAGCGCGTAATCGGGGCCGACGGACTTGCACGCGCCGAGTGCGAGCGCAAGCGGCGCGAGCGCCGCCGCGAGGCGCAGACCGTGCTGTTTCATTGCGACGCTCCCGCCGCGCTGGCGGCCATCCCGGAAGCCGTCGCGACCGGCGTGGCCGCCGACGGTGCGCTGGCGCCGGCAGCCGGCTTCGCGTTGTCGTTGCGGCGCGTGTCGGATGCGCGCATCGAGACGGTCGCGGTGCGGCCCGCGATCATCCGGAAATCGTCGGGTACTTCGTCGAGCACGACGCGCACCGGCACGCGCTGCGCGAGCCGCACCCAGCTGAACGCCGGGTTCACGTTCGGCAGCAGGTTCGCGCCCTGCGTGCGGTCGCGATCCTCGATCGCGGCGACGATGCTCTGCACATGGCCGCGCAGCGTATGCGGCTCGCCCATCACGATGATGTCGACGGGCTGGCCGATATGGATGCCGCGCAGCTTGGTTTCCTCGAAGTAGCCGTCGACGCGGAACGAGTTGCGGTCGACGACCGACAGCACCGCGCGGCCGGCCGGCACGTATTCGCCGACGCGCGGCGCGCGGTCGTTCAGGTAGCCGTCTACGGGACTCACGATCGTCGTGCGCTGCAGGTTCAGCTTCGCGGTGTCGAGCGACACCTGCGCATCGGCGACGGCGGCCTCGCCCTGTTCGACGCGCGTGCGGCTTTCCTCGACCTGTTCGCTCGCGACCAGGTTGCCGAGCTGCAGGTTGCGCGCGTATTCGCGCTTCGCCTGTGCGAGCGTCGCACGGCGCTGCGCGAGTGTCGCTTCGGCGAGCCGTTCCGCGAGCGTGTAGCGGGCCTGGTCGATCACGAACAGCACCTGGCCGCGCTTGACCTCCTGGTTGTCGTCGACCTGTACCGACGTGATGAGGCCCGACACGTCCGGCGCGACCTGGATCACGTCGGCGCGCACGTGCCCGTCGCGCGTCCACGGCGAGAACATGTAGTAGTTGATGATCCGCCACAGCACGAGGCCGGCCACGACGACGACGATCAGGGTGAGCAGGATTTGCCCTGCCGAGAGCCAGGTTTTTTTCACGTTAGGTAGCCACGAGATGGTGGGAAACGATCACGACGGCGGCAAGCACGAACACATAGATGCCGAGGTCGAAGATCGAACGGTGCCAGACGAGGCGGTAGAAGCCGACGCGTTCGAGCACCGCGCGCACGACGATGTTGATCAGGTACGCGATCAGCATCAGCACGAGCGGAGCCGGCACGAACACGCCGAAGATGTCGATTTCGCCGATCATGGTCGCGGTCGGAAAGACAGGTTGGGAAGCCGGGTCATGCGCGTGCTCCGTCCGGCGCCTGCGGCGCTTGCCCGGCCGAGGCCGGATACAGCGACAGGCGCAGGCCGACGAGCGCGTGCAGCGTGTCGCGCAGCCGGCGGTGGGTCGCGGGCGTGGCTGGTGCCGCGGGCGTCGTGCCGTCGTCGGCCGGCGCCGCGCGCGGCAGGGTGCGGCCGGCCACGCGGCGCAGCGCGTCGTCGATCGTCGCGAGCAGCGCCGGCGGCGCGGGCTGGCGCGCGTTCGCGGCCGCGCAGCGCGCGTAGTGGTCGGTCACGCCGGCCAGCACGCGGTCGATCGCGTCGGGCACGTCGCCCGACAACCGGCGGCGCGAGCGGCGCAGGTCGAGCGCGTTCAGCGCGATACGCAGGTCGCGGAAGCTTTCGATCGACGGGTGGCGGTGGTCGTCGGACGCACCGAGGCGCGGCAGCAGCTGCGTGACGCGATCGAGCATCCGCGATGCATGGTTGCGCTGATCGTCGAGCGGCTGCGTCGACGCGGAGCGCGCGACATCCTCCCAGCCCGAGCGCAACAGGCGCCGCACTGCGAGTTCCGCGCCGAACGGCCGCGTCGCGCGCGTCCACACATAGGCGAACAGCAGCCCGGCGACGCCCGCGAGGTTGCTGTTCAGGAACACGAAGAAGTCGGCCTCGTACGCGCTCTGGATGCTGATGAAGGTGGCCGTGTTTACCGCGACGAGCATCGTCACCATGTTGAACTGCGGGCGCGGCAGCAGCGTGCCGATCAGGATGAACGGGCCCGCGAACATCAGCACGAGCATCGCGAAATCGTGCACGTGCGGCAGCACGACGAACAGGTACAGGCCCGCGAACACGACGCTCGCGGTCGTCGCGAGGAAGAACTTGAACACCAGCGGCGCCGGTTCGTCGAGCGCGGCGAAGAAGCTGCACGATACGGCCACGAGCGTGACGGCGGCCGCACCGTCGTGCCAGCCGGACGAGATCCACAGCCAGCACGCGAACACGATCGCGAGCATGACGGTCAGCGTCGAGAACAGCATCATCCCGCGATCGAAGAAGCGCTCGGTGCCGCCGAGCCGCCAGTGCCGGTAGCGCGGCTGCCAGACGCCGGCCTCGTTCGCGATCAGCGCGCGCAGCGAGCGGCAGTCCTGCCAGATGTCGATCACCTGGCGCAGCCGCCACAGCGCATTCGACAGCAGCGCGCCGTCCCAGCTCGCCAGCGCGCTGTCGGGCGGCTGCAGCGCGGCAATGCGTTCGCGCAGGTTGTCCGCGACCGGATCGTGAGCCATGTCGCCTTCGGTGCCGGATTTCACGGCCGGCAGCGGCGCGTCGAACCACTTCGCGGCGTCGGCCAGCAGCGCGTCGAGCGCGGGCGGGCGCACGTGCAGGTCGCGCATCAGCGCGATAAGCGGATCGGCGAGCGACGACATCAGCGGCAGGAACAGCTGCATGCGGCCCGCGAGCGCCTGCGCACGCGCGAGGATGCGCGGATGCGCATGGTCGTAACCCAGCTGGCTCAGCAGGAATTCGAGGCCGGTGATGGTCGCCGCGAGGCGCTGCCGGCACGCGGACAGCGCCTTGCCGGCGATCTGCCCGGACAGCGTTTCGCGACCGTAGAACGCGGCGTCCTTGAACCACGCGTCGGTGCGTTCGATCAGCATCGGCGCGAGCCGGTTCGGGAAGATGGCGCTGCCGACCACGCTCGCGCACACGATGCCGAGCACGATTTCCTCGGTGCGCGCGATCGCGACGTCGAAGATCGTGGACGGATCGGTCACGGTCGGCAGCGCGACCAGCGGCATCGTATAGCCGGCGAGCATGAACACGTAGCTGCGTGCGGTGCGGTCGGAGATCGCGAGGTAGAGCAGCGTGCCGCACCAGGTCGCGACGATGATCGCGAACAGCAGCGGCGTCTCGACGAACGGCGGCACGAACAAGATCGCGGCGGCCGCGCCGAGCGCGGTGCCGAGCGCGCGATACAGCGCCTTCGAGCGCGTCGCGCCGACGAACGGGTTCGACACGATGTAGACGCTCGCCATCGCCCAGTACGGGCGCGGCAGCTGGAAATACAGGCCGAGGTACAGCGCCAGCATCGACGCGGCGAACGTCTTGCCCGAAAACAGCCAGTCGCGAAGGCTCGGATAGGTCATGGCGCGGTGTGACCGGAGTGGGGCGTGCCCGCCGCGGGCGCATGCGATTCGGATGCGTTGAACGCGTCGAGCACGCGCAGCGTCGCTTCGAGATCGGCGCGCGTGACACCCTTGAGCACCTGCGCGCGCAGCGTGCGCAGGTCTTCCTCCATCTTCGCGGTGACCGCGCGGCCGGCGGCCGTCAGCGAGATCGTTTTCGCGCGGCGGTCGTGCGGATCCTCGTCGCGGCGCGCCAGGCCGGCCGCGCACAGCTGGTCGAGCAGGCGCACGAGCGACGGTCCTTCGATGCCGACGTGTTCGGCGAGCGCGCCCTGCCGCACGCCTTCGCCGAGGCGGCCGGCGATCAGGAGCGGCGTCGCGCAGGCTTCGGACACGTTGTACGCGTTCAGCACGCCGTCACTGGTGCGGCGCCACTTGCGCGCGGACAGCACGAGCAGGCTGCTGACGGCGAGGCGGAGGTCGTGCAGATTGGTCATGGGCGAGATGATAGGGGCAAAACAATTCGATAGCAAACTATCGGTTTTTGTCACCCGGATGACACGTCGCACGCGGCGCGGCCGGCCCGTCTGAAGCAATTTAGGCGGCGTGCCGGGGATGGTCAAACTGTAAGGTTGGCGTGCGCGAACCGCGCGCGGCCGGCGCGGCGACTATATTGAATGGTCAGACGAGATCCGTCCGGCCGGGCAGCGCGTGCCAGTTAAGCAAATTCGAAGCCCCGGTTCGGGAAAGCCGACTTCGCGAAACGGCGCGCGGCGTGCATATTGGGGACATTGCAAGCGCACCGGAGACTCCGCACGTGTCGACCTCATCCTCGCAACCCACCGCCGCCGCGTCGCTCGACGCGTGGCTCGGCAAGACCGAAACGCTCGGCGACGACATCACCGCGTTCCCGCTGAACGCGCTGGCCGCCACGCTCGACCGCGCGTCGCCCGGCGATGTCGTGCCGCCGATGTGGCACTGGCTCTATTTCCTGCCCGTCGCGCCGCTGGCCGAAGTCGGCCCCGACGGCCACCCGAAGCGCGGCGGCTTCCTGCCGCCCGTGCCGCTGCCGCGCCGCATGTGGGCCGGCGGCCGGCTGACGTTCCATGTGCCGCTGCGCGCGGGGCGGCGCGCGACGCGCGAATCGACGATCGCGAATATCGAGGACAAGACGGGCCGCAGCGGCCGGCTCGTGTTCGTGACGGTGCAGCACCGGATCGAGTGCGACGGTGCGCTGTGCGTCGAGGAAGAGCACGACATCGTCTATCGCGATGCCCCGCAGCCGGGAGCACCGATGCCGAAGCCGGTCGCGGCGCCCACGGGCGAGACGTGGACGCGCACCGTCACCGCCGACGCGGTGATGCTGTTCCGCTATTCGGCGCTGACCTTCAACGGTCACCGTATCCACTACGACCGCAGCTACGTGACGCAGGAGGAGGGTTATCCGGGGCTCGTCGTGCACGGCCCGCTGATCGCGACGCTGCTGGTCGATCTCGTGCATCGCGAACGGCCCGACGCGACGCTCGCGAGCTTCGCGTTCCGCGCGGTGCGCCCGACCTTCGACGGGCAGCCGTTCACGCTGTGCGGCAAGCCGTCGGACGACGGCGGCACGATCGAGCTGTGGGCGAAGGATCGCGACGACTGGCTGACGATGCAGGCCACCGCGACTCTCGCATAACGCACACCCCGCGTTCCCTTCCATTCTTCGACAACGGACCATGCAGACGACGCAACAAGATCAGTACCAGGACATCCGCGAAGCGGTGCGCGACCTGTGCAGCCAGTTTCCCGGCGAGTATTTCCGCAAGATCGACGAAGCGCGCGATTATCCGGACGCGTTCGTCGATGCATTGACGAAGGCCGGCTGGCTCGCCGCGCTGATTCCGCAGGAATACGGCGGCTCGGGCCTTGGGCTCACCGAGGCATCGATCATCATGGAGGAGATCAACCGCTCGGGCGGCAACTCCGGCGCGTGCCACGGACAGATGTACAACATGGGCACGCTGCTGCGCCACGGCTCGGCTGAACAGAAGCGCGCGTACCTGCCGAAGATCGCGAGCGGCGAACTGCGCCTGCAGTCGATGGGCGTGACCGAGCCGACCACCGGCACCGACACGACGAAGATCAAGACGACCGCCGAGAAACGCGGCGACCGTTACGTGATCAACGGGCAGAAGGTGTGGATCTCGCGCGTGCAGCATTCGGACCTGATGATCCTGCTCGCGCGCACGACGCCGCTCGCCGACGTGAAGAAGAAATCGGAAGGGATGTCGATCTTCGTCGTCGATTTGCGCGAGGCCATCGGCCGCGGGCTGACGGTGCAGCCGATTCCGAACATGGTCAACCACGAGACCAACGAGCTGTTCTTCGACAACCTCGAGATTCCCGCCGAGAACCTGATCGGCGAGGAAGGGCAGGGCTTCCGGTACATCCTCGACGGGCTGAACGCGGAGCGCACGCTGATCGCGGCCGAATGCGTCGGCGACGGTTACTGGTTCATCGACAAGGTGTCGCAGTACGTGAAGGAGCGTGTCGTGTTCGGGCGCCCGATCGGGCAGAACCAGGGCGTGCAGTTTCCGATCGCGCGCGCGTTCGTGAACGTCGAGGCCGCGAGCCTGATGCGCTTCGACGCCGCGCGCCGATTCGATGCGCACGAACCGTGCGGCGCGCAGGCGAACATGGCGAAGCTGCTCGCGGCCGATGCGTCGTGGGAAGCCGCGAATGCGTGCCTGCAGTTTCACGGCGGCTTCGGCTTCGCGTGCGAATACGACGTCGAGCGCAAGTTCCGCGAGACGCGGCTGTACCAGGTCGCGCCGATCTCGACCAACCTGATCCTGGCTTACGTCGCGGAGCATATCCTCGACCTGCCGCGCTCGTTCTGACGGAGGCCGACGATGAGACCCCTCGACGGCATCAAGGTGATCACGCTCGAACATGCGATCGCGGCACCGTTCTGCACGCGCCAGCTCGCCGATCTCGGCGCGCGCGTGATCAAGATCGAACGGCCCGGCAGCGGCGACTTCGCGCGCGGCTACGACGAACGCGCGCACGGATTGTCGTCGCACTTCGTCTGGGTGAACCGCTCGAAGGAGAGCCTGACGCTCGACGTCAAGCAGCCCGACGCGGCCGCCGTGCTGAACGCGCTGCTCGCGGATGCCGACGTGCTCGTGCAGAATCTCGCGCCCGGCGCGGCCGAGCGCCTCGGCCTCGGCTACGACGTGCTGAAGGACGCGCATCCGCGCCTGATCGTGTGCGACATCTCGGGCTACGGCGACGACGGTCCGTATCGCGACCGCAAGGCCTACGACCTGCTGATCCAGAGCGAAGCCGGGTTCCTGTCGATCACCGGCGCGCCCGGGCAACCGGCGAAGGCCGGCTGCTCGATCGCGGACATCGCGGCCGGCATGTATGCGTACACGAACATCCTGAGCGCGCTGCTGATGCGCGGCCGCACCGGTGAAGGATGCCGGATCGACGTGTCGATGCTGGAGAGCATGGTCGAGTGGATGGGCTACCCGCTCTACTACGCGATCGACGGACAGAGCCCGCCCGCGCCGTCGGGCGCGTCGCACGCGACGATCTGCCCGTACGGCCCGTTCCCGGCCGGCGACGGCAAGACCGTGATGCTCGGGCTGCAGAACGAACGCGAATGGAAGCTGTTCTGCGCACAGGTGCTGCGCCAGCCCGCGCTCGCCGACGATCCGCGCTTCAACGCGAATTCGAAACGCCATGCGGCGCGCGATGCGGTGCATGCGCTGATCGTCGACGCATTCTCGACGCTGACGGCCGCGGACGTGATGCAGCGGCTCGACGCGGCCGGTATCGCGAACGCGCAGATGAACACGCTCGACGACGTGTGGCGGCACCCGCAACTGAAGGCGCGCGAACGCTGGCGCAGCGTCGACACGGCGGCCGGCCCGATGCCCGCGCTGCTGCCGCCCGGGCTGCCCGACGGCATCGAGCCGCGGATGGACGCGGTGCCGGCGCTCGGCCAGCACACCGACGCGATCCTCGCCGAACTCGGCTACGACCGCGCGCATATCGATGCGCTGCGCGCGAACGGCACGATCTGATTCTGCTTCCACGACCCACGATGATGAGCATGCTTCCCGCTCCCGGCCTCACGCTCGCGACCTTCGCGTCGCAACTGCGCTTCGACGCGATTCCTGCCGACGTCGTCGCGCGCACCGTCAATCTTTATGTCGACTGGCTCGGCTCCGCGCTGGCCGGCAAGGGCGCGCGCCCGGTCGAGACGATCGCCGCGTTCGCGCGCCGCGCGGGCGGCTCGCCCGGCGGGCCCGGCACGGCCGACGTGCTGATCGACCGCACGCGTGCGACACCGTATTTCGCGGCGATGATGAACGGCGCGGCGTCGCATTTCGCCGAGCAGGACGACGTGCACAACGGTTCGGTGTTCCATCCGGCGACCGTCGTGTTTCCGGTGGCGCTCGCGCTTGCGCAGGCACGCGGCGCGAGCGGGCGCGCATTCATCGAGGCGGTGGTCGTGGGGTATGAAGTCGGCATCCGCGTCGGCGAGTTTCTCGGGCGTTCGCACTACAAGGTGTTCCATACGACCGGCACCGCGGGCACGGTGGCGGCAGCCGCGACGGCCGGGCGGCTGCTCGGGTTGTCGCCGGAACGGATGCTTGATGCGTTCGGATCGGCCGGCACGCAGGCGAGCGGGCTGTGGGAATTCCTGCGCGACGCGGCCGATTCGAAGCAGCTGCATACGGCGATGGCCGCCGCGAACGGGCTGATGGCGGCCGAACTCGCGCACGACGGCTTTCGCGGCGCGACGCGGATTCTCGAAGGCGCACAGGGGATGGCGGCCGGGATGTCGACCGATGCAGAACCCGCGCGGCTGACCGACCGGCTCGGCGAACGCTGGGCGACGGCGGAAACGTCGTTCAAGTATCACGCGTCGTGCCGCCACACGCATCCGGCCGCCGATGCGCTGCTCGCGGTGATGGCGCGCGAGCGGCTTGCCGCGACGGACATCGAAGCGGTCGTCACGCACGTGCACCAGGGGGCGATCGACGTGCTCGGCGCGGTCACGGTGCCGAGCACCGTGCATCAGGCGAAGTTCAACATGGGCACCGTGCTCGCGCTGGCCGCGTGGCATGGGCACGCCGGTGTCGACGAATTCGAGCGCGAGTACGCTGCCGCGCATATCGCCGCGTTCCGCGACCGCGTGTCGATGGCGTTCGACGATGAGGTCGATCGCGCGTATCCGGTGCGCTGGATCGGCAAGGTGACGGTGACGACGCGCGACGGCCGCACGTTCGCGGGCCGTGTCGACGAGCCGAAGGGCGATCCCGGCAATACGCTGTCGCGCGACGAGATCGCGCAGAAGGTGCGCACGCTCGCCGCGTTCTCGGGCGCCGCATCGGCCGGCGAGGTCGAGCGGCTCGTGGCCGACGCGTGGCAGGTCGCGTCGCGCGACGCGCTCGGCACGCTGTTTCCGGAGGGTTCGGCATGACGGCCGCATCCGCCCGTTCGTGGCTGTTCGTTCCCGGCAATCGCGCGGAGCGCTTCGAGAAGGCGCGTGCGGCCGGCGCCGACGCGGTGATCGTCGATCTCGAGGATGCGGTGCCGCCGGACGGCAAGGCGGCGGCGCGCGATGCGGTCGTCGCGCATCTCGATGCCGCGCGGCCCGTGTGGGTGCGCGTGAATGCGGCAGACACCGCATGGTTTGCCGACGACATCGCGGCGATCGCCGCGCATCCGGGCACGGCCGGCGTGATGCTGCCGAAATGCGACGCGCGCGCGCAGATCGATGCGGTGCTCGCGCACGCGCATCGCGCGCTCGAACTGCTGCCGATCGTCGAGACGGCGACCGGCATGGCCGGGCTCGATGAAGTCTGTACGTCGCCGCGCGTCGTGCGTGTGGCCTTCGGCACGCTCGATTTTCAGGTCGACCTCGGGATCGACGGCGACGGGGAGGAGTTGAACGCGTTTCGCTCGCGGATCGTGCTGGCTTCGCGGCTCGCCGGCATCGCACCGCCGGTCGACGGCGTGTCGACGATCATCGACGATGCCGATGCGATCGAACGGCATGCGCGCTACGCGCGGCGCTTCGGCTTCGGCGGCAAGCTGTGCATTCATCCGAAGCAGCTCGACGCGGTGCATCGCGCGTATGCATGGACCGATGCGGAGCGGGCGTGGGCGCGGCGCGTGCTCGAAGCCGTCGACGCAAGCGGCGGCGCGGCGGTCGCGCTCGACGGGAAGATGGTCGACGCGCCGGTGATCCTGAAGGCGCAGCGCATCCTGCGCGGATAGGCGGCCGGCGCAATCGCCGGCGGGCACCTATAATTCTCACGACCGGCGCGCGGCACACCGCCATGCCCGGGACGGCACATGCAGCCGGCGGAACGGCAGCGTGCATCCGATCTCCCACCCATCGCACAAGGAAGGGGTACGTATCTTGGCAACCTACATCGTCTTTACGCGGGAAAGCACGCAGGACCAGCACGAACTCGATCTCTACCAGAGCAAGGTCGGCGCGACACTGGCCGGTCATCCGATCAAGGTGCTCGCCGCTTATGGCCCGCAGGAAACGCTGGAAGGCGAAGGGCCGGAGGGTGTCGTGATCGTCGAGTTTCCGTCGAAGGAAGCCGCGCACGCGTGGTACCACGGCCCCGAATACCAGGCCGTCGTCCAGCACCGCTTCAAGGGCTCACGCTATCGCGCGGTGCTGGTCGAGGGCGTTTGAACGCAACGCGTGACGCGTCATGAACGCGACGACGTCGTCTCCTGAATCGGTCCGCCCGCCGATGGGCCGCGCCGCCACGACGTTGCTGGCGATCAGCCTGCTGCTCTATCTCGTCGCGATGTTCACGGCGCCGTTCCGCACGGGCGCGCCGCAACCGCATCCGTGGGCCGACGGCTGGCAGGTGCTGCTGACGGGCTGGATGGGCGTGCTCGCCGGTATCTACGCGTGGCTCGCGAATCCGCTCGTGCTTGCGGCCTGGTTGCTGACGGTGAAGCGGTATCGCACGCAGGCGGTCGTGCTCGCCGTGCTGGCGCTGCTGTTCGGGATGAGCTTCCTGACGCAGCATCAGATCCTCGTCAACGAAGCCGGGGACGTCGAACCCGTGCATCTCGATGCGATCGGCTACTGGTGCTGGCTTGCGAGTTTCGGTGCGGCCGCGGTTGCCGCCGCGCTGTTGCCGGGGCGGACGACGACGCGCACGGCAGGCTGAGTGATGCGGGCGGCGTGGCCGGCCCGCATCGCACGCGCCGCGGTTTACCGCACGTGCGGCTGCAACGCGCGCAACCAGTACGACACCGCCACGGCACCACCATCCGGCGTGCCGATCGCGCGCTCGCCGAGATAACTCGCACGCCCCGCGCGCGGCGTCATGTGCGCGGTTTCCTGTGCGCCCAGTTCGGCGGCTTCCACGGCCGCCGCCCATGCGCTTGCGGGATCGCGATCGTGGTCGAGCGCACGGTCGAACGCATCGGCGGCCGGCACCAGCGCATCGAGCATCGTCCGGTCGCCGGCATGCGCACCACCCAGTTCGCTGATCGAATCCACCGCGCCGCGGAACGCCGCGGCCCAGTCGCGCGCCGACGGCTCCGCGATATCGGCCAGCCGGCGCGACGCGCGCAGCAGCGCGGTCGCATAGAACGGCCCCGAACTGCCTGCAATCGCACGGCGCAACGCGGCGCCGAGTGCCGCGAGCGCACCGGCCGGCGTGCCGTACGCGGTTTCTGGCAATTCGAGGATCGCCTGCGCGGCGCGCAGCATGCTCGCGCCGAGGTCGCCGTCGCCGGCCGCCGCATCGAGGTCGGTCAGCGTCTGTTCGTGGTCGATCAAGGTCTGCGCGACCGCGTGCAGCGCAGGCTGCAGTCGCGCGGCCCAGGCGCGGCCGGCTGCATCGAGCGGCGGCAGCGGCGCGTCGTGCGAATCGGCCGCGGCCACGCGGATCCGCGTATTCACGGCGCCGCCGCCCGGCCATGCGCGCGCCTGCGTCGGCGCGTCGAGCAGCGCTGCACGTTCGTCGTTCAGCCGCAGCACCGAAATCGAGCAGCCGGGCATGTTCAGCGCCGACAGGAACGTGCCGGCCCACGCGCGCGCGACGACGATGCCGCGCCGGCTCAGGTTGTCGTACGCGGTACGCAGCACGATCGCGAGCTCCATGTCCGGCGTCGCGCCGAGACCGTTGACGAACAGCGCGACGCGTTCGCCGCTGTCGAGCACGAGATCGGCGGCGATGCTCGACAGCAGCGTGTCGACCAGCGCGTCGGCCGGCATCGGCGCGCGGCGTTCGACGCCTTTTTCGCCGTGGATGCCGAGGCCGAGCTCGATCTCGTCGTCGGCGAGGGTGAAGCCTGATTTGTCGGCGCCCGGGATCGTGCAGCCATCGAGCGCGACGCCCATCGTGCCGAGCTCGGCCGCCGCGTCGCGTGCGATTCCCGCGACGCGGGAGAGCGGCAACCCGCGCGCGGCGGCCGCGCCGGCGAGCTTGTGGATCAGCACGGTACCGGCGATCCCGCGTCGCTGGCCGCGCTCGACGCGGCCGCGCAGCGATACGTCGTCGGCGACGATCACGGTCTCGACCGGAATGCCTTCGGCCCGCGCGAGTTCGGCGGCGAGCCCGAAATTGAGCCGGTCGCCCGTGTAGTTCTTCACGATCAGCAGCGCGCCGTTCGGGCCGGCGCTCGCGCGGATCGCGGCGAGCACGGCGTCGGTGGACGGCGACGTGAATACTTCGCCGCAGACGGCCGCGCTCAGCATCCCTTCGCCGACGTAACCGCCGTGCGCGGGCTCGTGGCCGCTGCCGCCGCCGGAGAGGATCGCGACGGGCCGCTGCGCGGGCTCGGGCAGCGGCTGGCGGACGAGCACGTGCTCGTCGCCGAGGATCGCAAGATGCGGCGATTGCCGCGCGATGCCTTCCAGCATTTCTCGCACGACATCGGACGGACGGTTCACAAGCTTTTTCATGGCGACGGTTCCTGACGGGTGAACGGGGCGCGGTCGGGCCTGCACTTCGCGCCACGATACATCAGGTCGGGTCGTCGTTGCACGGATCGCGGGCGCGATCGTGCGGTGCCGGCGCGGCGGCCCGCGCCGGATGCGGCTACTTCGCCGCCGCGATCTCCTTCGCGCGGATCAGCCGCGCGCGCAGCACATTGCGGCTGATGCCGAGCAGCCGTGCCGCCTGGATCTGGTTGCGGTGGCTGAACTCGAACGCGACGCGCATCACGGTGTCCTCGATGCGTTCGAACAGGTTGCCGTGCCCGTCGTCGAACAGGTCGTGCAGCGCGCGTTCGAGCGCGTCCTGCGCACCGGCGGACGAATCCGGCGCACGTGGGCCGGCGGCCGGCACGCACGGCGATGAAATGTGCAGGTCGGTGTCTTGCAGCGACTCGTGGCGGCTCACGAGCAGCGCATGATGAATCACGTTCTCCAGCTCGCGGATATTGCCGGGCCAGCTGTGCGCCTCGAGCCGTCGCTCGGCGCGCGGATCGATGTTGCGCGGCCCGTAGCCGAGGCGGCTGCGGTAGTCGTCGAAGAAGTGGCGCGCGAGCGGCAGGATGTCGCCCGGCCGCTCGCGCAGCGTCGGCACCGCGAGCTGCACGACGTTGAGCCGGTAGAACAGGTCGCCGCGAAAATGCCCGGTCGCGACCGCCTGCTGCAGGTCGACGTTGGTTGCGGCGACCACGCGCACGTCGATCGGTATGCCCGTGCGCGAACCGAGCCGTACGACCTCGCGCTCCTGCAGCACGCGCAGCAACTTGACCTGCATCGACAGCGGCAGGTCGCCGATCTCGTCGAGAAACAGCGTGCCGCCGTTGGCGGCTTCGAACCAGCCCGGCTTCGCGCTGAACGCGCCCGTAAACGCGCCTTTCTCGTGGCCGAACAGCTCGCTCTCGACCAGCGTTTCGGAGAACGCGCCGCAGTTCACGGCGACGAACGGCCCGCTGTTGCGGTGGCTGAGGCTGTGCGCGTGGCGCGCGATCAGTTCCTTGCCGGTGCCCGTCTCGCCGACGATCAGCACGTTCGCGTCGCTCGGCGCGACGAGGCGAATCCGTTCGAGCAGCGCGACCGAACGCGGATCGACGAATACCTGCGCACGGGCGCGGATCGGTGCCTGACGCGCGGGCAACGTCAACACGGGTGCGCCACGGGGCGCGGTGACGACGCGAAGGTTGAGCGGGCGCGGCGATGCGGAATGGGATGTCATGGCGGTGAACCGTTGGATGGCCGAGGGAAGCGATCCCGTGTCGATGGGTGCCGTGGTCCGGCTGCTGCGTGGTCAGCAGAGTGTTCACCGTTTCGCTGCGCGCTGAAAGTATCGATTTCTGATAACCAAAGCGCGATTGGCGCGCAGCGTGAAACGGTGCGGGAGAGCGAGGGGGGCATGCTGTCAATGCAGCGTATTCGACGCGATGGCGCACGACACCCTGCTGCCTGAGCAGCAGCGCGCAAGCGAGACTGCTTCTCCTGGTTCATCACGCCATGAAATATCGATGTGACACCTGCGTCGGAATGCTAACCACGATCGCGCATGTGAGCGAATGCGTTGTCGGTTGGGCGATCGCGTGAAATTTCGTGATGCAGATGATCGTCCCGACACACTCGCATGTGAATGGCACGCTCCTTGCTCACCCGAAGCGGTATCGCCGCATCGATACGCGGCTCGACAACGGAAACGCATCGGATGAGCCACACCCTCAACGTGGTCGCGATATCGGGCGGCCTGCAACGGCCGTCACGCACGCTGGCGCTGATCGGCGCGATCGTCGCGGCGCTCGGCGCCGCGTTGCCGATCGATACACGGCTGATCGAACTCGGCGAGATCGGCGGCCGGCTGGCCGGCGCGCTGACGCGCGCGCAGGTCCCGGCCGATCTCGAAGCGCTGATCCACGCGATCGAGACGGCCGATGCGCTCGTCGTTGCGAGCCCCGTGTATCGCGCGTCGTACACGGGCCTGTTCAAGCACCTGTTCGATCTCGTGCGTCACGACGCGCTCGTCGACGTGCCCGTGCTGCTCGCCGCCACCGGCGGCAGCGAGCGTCATGCGCTCGTGATCGACCATCAGCTGCGACCGCTGTTCAGCTTCTTCCAGGCACGCACGCTGCCGATCGGCGTGTATGCGTCCGAAAGCGATTTCGATCGATATGACATCACGAACCCGGCGCTGCGCGCGCGCATCGCGCTTGCCGTCGAGCGCGCGGTGCCGCAACTGCGCCCGCATGCGCTTTCCGCCGCGGCCGCGTAGGTCGCTTCCGTTTCCCCACCCGATCAGGACATCTTCATGAGCCTTACCGACTCTTCCGCCGACGGCGTCAAATTCGCCTACTGGGTACCGAACGTCAGCGGCGGCCTCGTCGTCAGCACGATCGAGCAGCGCACCGACTGGAGCCTCGAATACAACCAGCAGCTCGCGCGCACGGCCGAGGCGGCCGGCTTCGACTACGCGTTGAGCCAGATCCGCTTCACGGCCGGCTACGGCGCCGAATACCAGCACGAGTCGGTGTCGTTCAGCCAGGCGCTGCTGCACGCGACGACGAAGCTCAAGGTGTTGGCCGCGATCCTGCCGGGGCCGTGGCATCCGGCCGTGGTCGCGAAGCAGCTCGCGACGATCGACCATATTTCGAACGGGCGCATCGCGATCAACGTCGTGAGCGGCTGGTTCAAGGGCGAGTTCACCGCGATCGGCGAGCCGTGGCTCGAGCACGACGAACGCTATCGGCGCTCGAAGGAATTCATCCAGGCGCTGAAGGGCATCTGGACGCAGGACAACTTCACGTTCAAGGGCGACTTCTACCGCTTCAACGACTACACGCTGAGCCCGAAGCCGGTGCAGAAACCGCATCCGGAGATCTTCCAGGGCGGCAGCTCGCGCGCGGCGCGCGACAACGCGGCGAGCGTGTCGGACTGGTATTTCACGAACGGCAATACGCCGGAGAACCTGAAGGCGCAGATCGACGACATCCGCGCGAAGGCCGCCGCGAACAACCACCGCGTGCGGATCGGCGTCAACGCGTTCGTGATTGCACGCGACACCGAGGAAGAGGCGCGCGCCGTGCTCGACGACATCATCCGGCACGCGCACGTCGAGGCCGTGCATGCGTTCGGCGATGCGGTGAAGCAGGCCGGCAGCGCGTCGCCGGAGCGCGAGGGCAACTGGGCGAAATCGACGTTCGAGGATCTCGTGCAATACAACGACGGCTTCCGCACGAACCTGATCGGCACGCCGCAGCAGATTGCCGAACGGATCGTCGCGCTGAAGGCGATCGGCGTCGATCTCGTGCTCGCGGGGTTCCTGCATTTCATCGAGGAAGTCGAGTACTTCGGCCAGCGCGTGCTGCCGCTCGTGCGCGAACTCGAGGCGCAGCGGCAGGCGGTGGCGGCGTGATGGATGCGGGCCGACGCGCGGCGCGCGATTGCGTCGGCCCGTGCCGCGCCCGCGCGATACTTACGCCACGCCCGCCAGTTTCGATGCATCGACCACCATCTGCACGCCGAGACTGCCGAGGATGAGGCCCATCGCCCAGCGCTGCGCGAGCAGCAGCGTCGGGCGCCCGTGCAGGAACTTCGCGATGCTGCTCGAGCAGATCGCCACCAGCCCGTTTGCCGACATGAACGCGGCGATCAGCAGCGAACCGAGAAACAGCGACTGGCCGAACACGCTGCCGCTCCGGTAGTCGATGAACTGCGGCAGCAGCGACACGAACAGCATCGCGAGCTTCGGGTTCAGCACGCTGGTCGTCGCACCCATCGCGAGCAGGCGCAGCGGCTGTTCGTTCGGCAGTGCCTGCACCTCGAACGGCGAGCGGCCGCCGGGCCTGACCGCCTGCCACGCCAGATACAGCAGATAAACCGCACCTACCGCGCCCAGCACGCTGCCCGCATAGGGCACGCTCATGAACAGCGTCGTGATGCCGAACGCCGCGCCGAACATGTAGAACAGGTAACCGAGCATCACGCCGGCCAGCGAGATCAGCCCGGCCGTGCGTCCTTGCGCGATCGAGCGCGACATCACGTAGACCATGTTCGGCCCCGGCGTGACCGCGAGCATGCCGCCAATGACGAGAAATCCGTAGATCGATCCGGACGTATGCATGTTTCCGCTTCCTGCAACGAGTGCTGACGGGATTGATTGTCCGACCGTGGAGGGGAACAGTAAAACGGGATAAACTGAATCGATTGATCAGATTTTCTGAATACGATGAAAAAGCTCGACCTCGATGTGCTGGCGATGGTGGTGGCCGTGGCGGAGTCCGGATCGTTCGCGCAGGGCGCGCAGGCCGTGCACCGGTCGCCGTCGGCGGTGAGCATGCAGATCAAGGCGCTGGAAGACGCGCTCGGCAAGCCGCTCTTCATCCGCGATACGCGCAACGTGACGGCGACCGACGACGGCCGGATGCTCGCCGAATACGGCCGCCGGATGCTGGCGATGCGCGACGAGGCGTGGGCATCGGTCGTGCGCCCGGAGATCCGCGGCCGCGTGACGATCGGCGTGCCCGACGACTACATTTCGTCGCTGCTGCCGCAGGTGCTCGGCAAATTCGCCGCGATGCATCCGCGCGTGGAAGTGCGCGTGATCGGCCAGCCGAGCAGCGCGCTGGTGCCGATGCTGAAGGACAACACGGTCGACCTCGCGTGTCTCACGCGGATCAAGGGCGTGACCGGCGAGCTGATCCGGATGGAGCCGATCGTCTGGACCGGGTCGCCGAAACGGAACGTGTGGGAGGAGCGGCCGCTGCCGGTGGCGTTTTTCACGCACGGCGGCAGCATGGCGCGCGATCACGCGATCAAGGCGCTGAACCGGCAGAACATTCCGTTCCGGATGTCGTACGAAAGCCCGAGCTACCTCGGGCTGCTCAGCATGGTCGAGGCCGGGCTCGCGGTCGCGCCGCTGGCGCGCTGCTGCGTTCCGGAACACCTCGTCCAGCTTTCGGAGAGCCACGGGCTGCCGTCGCTGGGCGAACTCGAGGTCGTGCTCGCGCGCAGCGCGCAGTCCGCGCGGCCGCCGTGCGACTACCTCGCCGAGCAGATTCTCGGCGAATGGCGGACCTGACCGGCACGCTGCCGGCCGTACTTCAGCACGACTTCAGCAGCCATTCGCGGAACGCGACGAGCGACGGCAGCGTTTCGTTCCCCGGCGGGTAGACGAGGTAATAGCTGCGCTGGCTGGTAATCGCGTCGCCGATCGACACGAGCTCGTGGCGGCTCAGTTCGTCCTCCACCAGTACCTTCGGCACCAGCCCGATGCCCATTCCGGCGCGCACAGCCTGAATCAGGTGCGACGTCAGCTCGAAGCTCGGGCCGATGCGCATCTGGCGATGGTCGAGCCGATAGTGCGAGAACCATTCGGCCCACGCCTGCTGGTTGCTCGTCACGCCGAGCAGCGTCTGCTTCGCGGCCCAGGCCGGCGTGCGTGCGCCGGCCTTGCGGCTGCCCGCATCGGGGCTCGCGATCGCGATCAGGAACTCGTTGTACAGCCGATGCGCATGCAGGCCGGGCCAGTCGCCCGCGCCGACGGTAATGGCCGCGTCGAGGTCGTCGTTGAGGAAATCGATGCCGCCGATTCGTGAATGAAGGTGCACGGTCACGCCCGGATGCGCGGCGTAGAAGTCGTGCAGGTGCGGCAGCAGCCATTTCGAGCCGAACGTCGGCAACGTCGCGAGCCGCAGCGTGCCGGCGCCCGCCTGATGGGACATCGCCTGCAAGGTCGCGCCGCGGATGCGCCCGAGCGCGCCGCTCAGCTCGGCGAAATAGCGGCGCCCGACTTCCGTCAGCTTCACGGAGCGTCCTTCGCGCCGGAACAGCGGCACGCCGAGCTGATCCTCCAGCGTCTGGACCTGCCGGCTGATCGCGCTCTGGCTCAGCGACAGCTCCTCGGCCGCGCGTGTGTAGCTTTCGTGCCGCGCGGCTGCCTCGAACACGAGCAGCAGCGACATGGACGGGGTGAGGCGACGGTAATTCATGAGTTTTATGCAATATTCGCCGGGTGAGAATTCGTTTGTTTCTCGTGGAGATTCCAAAGATACTGGAATTCCCGGTCGCGTGGAAACTTGCTCAAAACTCATGTTTTGGCGCAGGCAAGCACACCGGTTCCACCCACGTTGCGACTTAGCCCCGCTTTTGCCCCATGTCGATCGCCCCGTTGCCCCGTCCCGCCAGCCCGCCCGCGAACGCGTACCGTGACTTTCTCGCCGCGCTGCAGGCCGCCGGATTCGCCGGGGAAATCCATGCGGACCATGCGAACCGGACGGTCCAGTCCACCGACAACTCGATCTACCAGCGCTTGCCGCAAGCGGTGATCTGTCCCGCGCATGCGGACGACGTCCGGCTGCTGGCCACGTTGCTCGCCGAGCCCGCGCATCGCGACGTCAAGGTAGCCGCGCGCGGCGGCGGCACGGGCACCAACGGGCAGTCGCTGACCGACGGCGTGGTGGTCGACCTGTCGCGCAACATGAACCGGATCCTTGAAATCGACGTCGAGCGGCGCTGGGTGCGCGTGCAGGCGGGCGTCGTCAAGGATCAGCTCAATGCCGCGCTGAAGCCGTACGGGCTGTTTTTCGCGCCGGAGCTGTCGACGTCGAACCGCGCGACCGTCGGCGGGATGATCAATACCGACGCGAGCGGGCAGGGCAGCTGCACGTACGGCAAGACGCGCGACCACGTGCTCGAGCTGGATTTCGTGCTGATGGGCGGCGAGCAACTGCACAGCGACGCGCTCGCGAACGACGAACTGGAGCGCCGGTGTGCGCGGCAGAACCGCATCGGCAAGGTCTACCGTACCGCGCGGCGCATCAGCGACGACAAGGCGGCGCTGATCGAAGCGAAGTTTCCGAAGCTCAACCGCTGCCTGACCGGTTATGACCTCGCGCACCTGCGCGAACCCGACGGCCGCTTCAACCTGAACAGCGTGCTGTGCGGCGCCGAAGGCTCGCTCGGCTTCGTCGTCGAGGCGAAGCTCAACGTGCTGCCGATCCCGAAGGTTTCGGTGCTGGTCAACGTGCGCTACGCCGGCTTCATGGACGCGCTGCGCGATGCGCGCGCGCTGATCGAGCACAAGCCGCTGTCGATCGAGACGGTCGACTCGAAGGTGCTGATGCTGGCGATGAAGGACTTCGTGTGGAGCAGCGTGGCCGAGTATTTTCCGCAGGACGACCGGCGGCCGACGCTCGGCATCAACCTGATCGAATTCAGCGGCGACGATGCGGAAGAAGTCGATGCGCGCGTGCATGCGTTCGTCGACCACCTGCGCACCGATACCAGCGTGGAGCGCCTGGGCCATACGCTCGCGGCCGGCGACGACGCGGTGAAGCGCGTGTATGCGATGCGCAAGCGCGCGGTCGGCCTGCTCGGCAACGTGCAGGGCGAGGCGCGTCCGCAGCCGTTCGTCGAGGACACCGCGGTGCCGCCCGAGAATCTCGCCGCGTACATCGCGGAATTTCGCGCGCTGCTCGACGGACACGGGCTGCAGTACGGGATGTTCGGCCACGTCGACGCGGGCGTGCTGCATGTGCGCCCGGCACTCGACATGAAGGACCCGCGGCAGGCCGCGCTGGTGCGGCCCGTGTCGGATGCGGTGGCCGAACTCACGCAGCGTCACGGCGGCTTGCTGTGGGGCGAGCACGGCAAGGGCGTGCGCTCCGAATATGCGCCGGCGTTTTTCGGCGAGCTGTATCCGTCGCTGCAGCAACTGAAGGCCGCGTTCGATCCGCACAACCAGTTCAACCCGGGCAAGATCGCGACGCCGCCGGATCACACGATGCGGCTGCTGAAGATCGACGAAGTGCCGACGCGCGGCGATCACGACCGGCAGATCGACGAGCGCGTGTGGCAGAGCTACGGCACCGCGATGCATTGCAACGGCAACGGCGCGTGCTACAACTTCGATCCGGACGACGCGATGTGCCCGTCGTGGAAGGCGACGCGCGAACGCGTGCACTCGCCGAAGGGGCGTGCGTCGCTGATGCGCGAATGGTTGCGCCTGCAAGGGCAGGCCGGCGTCGACGTCGTTGCGGCGGCGCGCGCGCGGCAGCCATTCCTGAGCGGCCTTGCCGCCCGCTGGCGCAACAGCCGCGCCGCGCGCAACGGTGACGCCGATTTCTCGCACGAGGTGTACGACGCAATGGCCGGGTGCCTCGCGTGCAAGTCGTGCGCCGGGCAGTGCCCGGTCAAGGTCAACGTGCCCGAGTTCCGGTCGCGTTTTCTCGAGCTGTATCACCAGCGCTACCTGCGGCCGCTGCGCGACTACCTGATCGGCTCGCTCGAATTCACGATGCCGTGGATGGCGCGGGTGCCCGCGCTGTACAACGGGCTGATGCGCGCGGGATGGGTGCGCACGCTGCTGGAGCGGCAGGTCGGCATGGTCGACAGCCCGCTGCTGAGCCGCTTCGATCTCGCGGCCGTGATGCGCCAATGGCGCGTGAAGCCGGCCGACCCGCACGCGCTCGCCGAGCTGAACGATGCGCAGCGCGCGCGCAGCGTCGTCATCGTGCAGGACACGTTCACGCGCTATTTCGAGACCGAGCAACTGGCGACGCTGATCGAGCTGGCGGCGCGCATGGGCTTCCAGGTGTGGCTCGCGCCGCTCGCGCCGAACGGCAAGGCGCTGCATGTGCAAGGCTTTCTGCGGGCGTTCGAGAAGGCGGCGATCCGCAACGCGACGCAACTGGCCGCGCTGGCGCGGTCGGGCGTCGCGCTGGTCGGCCTCGATCCGGCGATGACGCTCACGTACCGGCAGGAATACCTGAAGGTGACGGGGCTCAGCGATGTGCCGACGGTTGCGCTGCCGCAGGAATGGTTGCTGCAGGCGCTGCCGGAAGCGGTCGCGGACGGCACGTCCGGTGCATACCGGTTGCTGCCGCACTGTACCGAGAAGACCAATGCGCCGGACAGCGGCAAGCAATGGGCGCAGGTGTTCGCGCGTCGTGGGTTGCGTTTGCAGGTTCAGGCGACCGGATGCTGCGGGATGTCCGGCACCTATGGGCACGAGGCGCGCAACCTGGACACGTCGAAGACGATCTATGCGCAGTCGTGGGCCGCGCACGTCGCTGCGCCGGACGCGGAAGGCGAGGCGCTGGCGACCGGGTATTCATGTCGCAGCCAGGTGAAGCGCATGTCCGCTCGGCAGTTGCGCCATCCGTTGCAGGCGCTGCTCGACCACGTGCGGGCGGCGGGGTGACGATCGGGCGGCGCGCGTCGCGTTGCCCGTGAGGTGACATCGAATGTCGAGCGGCAAGCCGTGCCGCACTCGACGCATGCCGCGGCTCACGCGTCGGCTTTCGCGGTTTTCCTTGCACGCGGCTTGTCGGCCGCGGGAAACACGCCGACGCCGCGCGGCCGTTTCGGCTCGATCCGCATCTGCTTGATCACGCGCCGGAAGTCGATCTCGTGCGCGGCCAGCGTGCCGATCAGTTTCGCGATGACCGCGAGGTGGGAAGGGACGGTGCCCTTGCTGGAATAGTTCGTGATGGAGCTTTCGTTCATCCGGATCAGTCGGGCGAACTCTCGTGCGGTCAGCTGCGCCTTTCTCAACTCCTGCTGAAATTCGGTATACGCCATTGCACACATGTTGCTTCGTCTCCGTGATTCAGAAATCGGCCCGCGCGGCGCCGGCGCCGACGGGTGGCGTTCCCGTCGTGCCGGCGCCAGGGCGGGTTACATCTTGACCTGGTCGAGGAAGGTCTTCTTGCCGCTCTTGTAGCCGTAGATCGAGATGATCCCGTGCGTCAGGTCGCCCTTCGAATCGAAGGTCGTCGTGCCGATCACGCCGTCGTACTTCGTGCCCGGCATCGCCGCGAGGATCTTGGCCGGATCGGTCGAGTTCGCGCGTTTCATCGCATCGACCGCGATGTAGACCGCGTCGTACGCGAACGGCGCGTCGAACTTGATGCCCTGGTTGAAGCGCTTCTCGTACTTCGCGACGAACGCCGCGCCGCCCGGCATCTTCTCGAGCGCCGCGCCGGCTTGCGAGCACAGCACGTTGTCGGCCGCCGGGCCGGCCAGTTCGGCCAGCGAGTCGGTGCACACGCCGTCGCCGGACAGGATCTTCGCGCGCAGGCCGAGCTGCTTCGCCTGCTTCGCGAGCGGGCCGCCGGTGGCGTCCATGCCGCCGTACATGATCGCGTCGGGGTTCTCGCCCTTGATCTTCGTGAGAATCGCGCGGAAGTCGACCGCCTTGTCGTTGGTCGCGTCGTGCGACAGCACCTTCAGGCCGAGTGCTTTCGCCTTCTTCTCGAACTCGTTCGCGAGGCCCTGGCCGTAGGCGGTCGAATCGTCGACCACCGCCACGCTCTTCACGCCCTTCGCCTGCGCATAACTCGCGAGCGCCGGGCCTTGCTGCGCGTCGGTTGCCACCACGCGGTAGGTCGTCTTGAAGCCTTGCTGCGTGTAGGTCGGGTTCGTGGCCGACGGCGAAATCTGCACGATGCCCGCATCGCTGTAGATCTTCGACGCCGGGATCGACGTGCCCGAGTTCAGGTGGCCGATGACGGCGACGACCTTGTCGTCGACGAGTTTCTGCGCGACCTGCGTGGCCTGGCGCGGGTCGGCCGCGTCATCCTGCGCGTCGAGTTGCAGCGTGATCTTCTTGCCGCCGATCGTGAGCCCCTTCGCATTGATTTCCTCGACCGCGAGGCGCGCGCCGTTCTCGTTGTCCTTGCCGAGGTGCGAGATGCCGCCCGTCGTCGGTTCGACGCTGCCGATCTTCACGACCTGGTCGGCCATCGCGGTCGATGCGGCCGCAAACGCGGCGGCAGCCAGTGCGACGGTGATCAGGGGTTTGCAGCGCATGCCGACAGTGCTTCGTTCCATCTGCCATCTCCGAATTGAATGATCTTTCTATTGACGTCTCGACCGGCCGACGGCGAGGTCGGGGCGATCGGACGAGTCTCCATACCCATCATGGGCTTCGCTTGCATGGCATCCGGCGGTGTGACAGGCCGCCCGCGCGAGCGGGTGGGTGGACCCACGCCTGACGCCACGCAATTCGTATGAATATATCCGAAGCTGATTTTGCGCGCTGCGGCGAATTGCGTAGTGGGGCCGGCGCGGTGCGGGTCAGCGCCCGAATTTCGACGATTCCCGAGGCCCGAAATCGTGCGCCGCAGCGAGTCGAAGGCTGCAGTTCGCTGTCGATGGCCTTACGTCCGCATCCATTATTCGGCCGGTCGCCGGGGCGAAGCCATGCACACTGACGTGCGGTCAATCGGGAACTGTTCGGTCGATTTGTCTGCACAGTTTGGACGTTCGCGGTTGCGCACTCGGATTCATCGAAAAGCTTCATCGAGCGCGATCTCCCTTAGATGCAACTAACGGTCAAGTCCGGCAGCGCCTGCGAATTGGCGTGGATCGAAAGCCCGCATAATTCGTTCGGTTTCGCAGAGATCGGGGCGCTTATGGACCAATCCGCTTCCGGATCATCGGGCCGGCATGGCCGCCCGAAACAACCGCGATCCTAAGAACGCCCGCGCAATGCGACGAATATCACGCCTGCAATCGCCAGCAGGCCGCCGCACGCCGTCTCGATGCCCGGGCGCTCGCCCGTCAGCACCATCGACAAGAGCGTCGCGACCGCCGGCGTCAGATAGAGGAAGTTGGCGGCGCGCGCCGCCCCGAAGTAGCCGAGTGCGAAGGTCCAGGTTGCGTAACCTAGCGCGGCGGGAAACACGCCGAGCACCAGGACCGCCAGCGTCGTGTCGCGCGACGCGCCGCCGAGCGACACGAGTGCGCCGGGCAGCCACGGCGTGAGCAGCAGCGCGCCGGCCAGCAGCGTGTAGGCGGCGCAGGGCAGCGCGCCGTACACGGGAATCAGCCGCCGCTGCAACACGAAATAGCTGGCCGAACACAGGGCCGCGCAGAGTATCAGCGTGCTCCCGGAGCCGAGCACCAGGCCGCCCGGCTGCCCGTGCGCGATCACAGCGATGCCGGCAAGGCTGACCAGCGAACCGAACCATCCCCACCGGTTGAAGCGCTCGCGCAGAAACACGGCGGCCAGCAGCGCCGTGAAGATCGGCAACGTGTTGACGATGAAACTCGCCGCGCCGGGCGACACGGTTTGCTCACCGGTATTGAGCAGCGCGTTGTAGAGTGCGATGCCGAGAAAGCCGCACGCGACGAAGCGCAACGCGTCGCGCTTCGCCGGCAGGGGAGGCCGCCGCCACGCGAGCCATGCGATCACGAGCACGGCCGCGGTCGCGAAGCGCGCCGCCGCGAGTTGCAGCGGGGCCAGCCCATGCAGGCCGATCCGGATGAACGGGAATGCGGAAGCCCACGAGACGATCGTGAAAGCCACCGCGCCTGCCGCGACCAGCGGTTGACGCACGCCGCGCGACGAAGCCGAGGAAAGAGTATTCATGCGGCAATGGTGCGACGTGGCAAGATGCTAAGCTAGCGCACAGATCAACACCCGGATATGAATATGGCTCACAGCTCGTTTCCGCAGCGGGCTGACGGTCCGGTGCTTGAGCGTCGGGTGGCGGAGGCGCTGCCCGACGGTTTGCCGACGTCGGGCCCGCGGCCGCCGCTCGCGAGCCTGGAGACGGTCTGCACGGTGGCGCGTCAGGGGTCGTTTCTGGCGGCCGCCGATGTTTCCGGCGTGACGCACGGCGCAATCAGCCGGCGGGTGGCCGCCGTTGAAAACTGGCTGGGCATGGCGCTGTTCGAACGTCATGCACGCGGCGTGCGCCTGACGCCGGACGGGCAGCGCTTCGTCGGCCGGATCGAGCAGGCGTTCGCGATCATCGACAGTGCGGCCGATCAGTGGCGCTCGCCGCGTACGCCGCGACTGGTCCGGATGAGCGTGGTGCCGGCATTCGCGCAGCTCTGGCTGTTCGAGCGGCAGGGCGCGCTCGAGAGCGAAGCGCCCGCGTTGCGCATCGATCTCCATATCGATCTGCGCAACGTGGATATCGCCGGCGGCGAAGCGGATCTGTCGGTTCGGTACGGGCGCGGCAACTGGCGTCAGCTCGAAACCAGCGCGTTCATGCCGGAGCGGCTTTATCCGGTCGCGCATCCGCGGCTCGCCGCGCAACTGGCCAGGGAGCGGCGGCGGCACGGCGATGCCGCGCTGCTCGATATACCGCTCCTGCACGATTCCGACGTGACCGGATGGCGCACCTGGTTCGAGGCGCTGGGCATTCCGTTCAAGTCGCGTGCGCAGGATCGCCGGTTCGAGGATTACAACCTGGTGCTGGCGGCAGCCGAAGCAGGGCTCGGCGTGGCGCTGGCGCGGACGCCGCTCGCGGATGCGTACTTGAAGCGCAGCGCGCTCGTCCGGGTGAGCCGTCATGAGGTCGATTCGTTGCTCCGGTATCACTTCGTGCATGCGAAGGGGGAGAATCGGCCGGAGGTGCTCGCGTTGATGGAGCGCATGCGAGCGGCATTACGGGAAGAGGGCTAGATGGCGCGGTCGTGGCGACCTGTCACGAAGGGCCGTCTGGAGTTTGTGTACGTCTTTATAAGGTCGCTGACAATGCGGCCGCCGAAATCGGTGAGGTTGGAGAGATGAACGAGAATCGAGAATTTTTGCAGCCGTTCGGATGCAAGGTAGGTCAACGATGAACAGACCAGACAACAAGTCGTCGAAAGCGCGTGCGGCGCTGGATCAACTGTTTTCGGGCATTGCGCCCGCGGACGCGAAGAGCGCATCGCGTCCGGGCAATCCGTTCGAAGTGTCGGAAGACGAGGGGTCCGTTGGTCCCGGCGGTCGCGGCCGCGTTGAATGCACGCTGTCGACGAGAATCCAGCTGCGCGGCTATCCGGGTGCGGACGCGTTCATGAAACGCATGGCCGAAGCGTGGGGTCTGGAGTGGGGGACGTACGACAGCGTTCGAGCCGTGGCGACGCTGCCTGTCGGATGGCGCTCGCGCCGGCTTCCGGAAGTCACGCAGATCGTCGACGGACACGATGTGCTGCGCGCGGAGAGCAGCCTGCAGGGCGGCGAGATGTCGTACCTGAAAGTGCATCCGCGCTACTACATCGACGCACGCAAGGGGTTCGGCTGGGGCAAGTCGTCGAAGGCATCCGACGATCCGGATCTGGACGGCCCCGACTGGAACTGCTTCGTGATCGATCGCGAAAAATCGATCGAAGTGCACGAACTGACGACGTCGTCGTTGAAAGCCGACATGGACAATGCGCGCGCGACGTTGCTGAAATGGCTCGACGAGCACTATCCCAACCATCGCGATCCTTTCGCGTATTGGACGGACTGCGAACGGGCGTCGTAACGCTCGGTCGCGCACGTACTCGGCTTCGATGCATCCGCTGCTCGCCAGGGTGGACGACAATTGAAACAAAACAGTCCGGTCCCGATTCTGTGGGCAGCGTTTGGCGCGGCGGTCGGATCGACCCTCATCGAATTGCTGCTCTGGTCGATCGTCGGCGATGACGCGATTCGGAACCTGTTTCGCGACGCGCGCCTCACGGCAGCCATCGTAATGGGGCGGCGCATGCTCGGCGCGTCCACCGGTTTCGACCCGCTGGTGATGGGTGTCGCGTCAATCGTGCATGCCGCGCTGTCGCTGGTCTGTGCGGCCGTGCTGGCGAAGGTGATCCGCAGCCTGTCGCTCGGGCCCGCGCTGCTCGCGGGCGGTGTGTTCGGGCTCGTCCTGTACGGCGTCAACCTGTATGCCTTCACCGCGATTTTCCCCTGGTTCGTGCCGGTTCGCGGCGCGATCACGCTGGTGGCTCATCTGGTTTTCGGGATCACGGCGGCGGGCATCTACCGCGTTGTCAGACGCTGAATCGGACGCCTGATTCGGCCGCGATTGCCGAGGGTTCCAGCCGTTGCCATTCTCACCCCGACCCCTGGAATATCCGGGGGTGCTGCATCGTCTAAGCATCAGGAGACCCGATACGAAGCGGCGAGCCGTTCGCGCCGCGCGATGAATCTTGCGCAAGCAATTCGATGCGCCGGGCGCCGCGAGCGACGCCATGGAGCAAGTGGTCGGGGGCAACCATGCAGGAGCCGATCATGTGCAACGTGTTTCGAGCCGGGATAGGGATCGTCTGTCTCGGTTTTTCCGCGTCCGTCCTTGCGCAAATGTATGACGATCAGCCGGACTACGGCACCACCTGCCGTGCGGTGGTCGCGCAAGCGAACATCGACGGCACGGAGCAGCAAATCGTGGGGCGTGCATGCCTGCAAAGCGATGGCACGTGGCAGATCGTGCAAAGCGATGACGGCAGCGTGCTGTGGTACCCGGCTGCTGCCTATCCGTATGCCGACCCGTGGTATTGGGGGCCGCCGCTTTTCATTGGCGCGGGCGTGAGCTTCGTGTTCGTCGATCGTTTCCGTCATTTCCACCACTTCGATCACGTCGATCACTTCAATTCGATGGGGCATCGCCGCTTCGGCATGCCGGTGGGCGCAGGTTTTCATCATGGTCCGTTCCCGGTTGGCGCGAGTCACGGGTTCGGCGGAACGCATCCGTTCGGTGGAATGAGCGGGGCCGGCGGAATGCGACGGCATTGAGGCTGGCGTTTCCGGTGGGTTCGCGCGTCCTCCTGCGCAGGCGTCGGGAATGCGTGCCTTTACAGGATCGACGCGAGCCTTGTCGATCGAAGCAGGAGGCCGGCGATCAGATAACACGCGACGCAAGCGACGCAGCCGGTCCCCGCGAACTTCAGGAACGGGGCCGCGGGCACGTTTCTCCACGCGAGGGCGGTTGCCACGAGCACGGGCGGATGGATGATGTAGATGGTGTACGCGCGTCGTGACAGTGGCTGCCATACGCCCGTCAGTCGATCGAAGCGTCGCTGAAAAAATCGTGCGAGAAACAGTATCGTTCCCCACGCGACCAGCGGTTCCCAAAACGCGTAGACCACCGCCTGCGGACGGCCGCGTAGTTCGGGAACGTGATTCGCGAGCAGGTAGGCAACCGGCAACACAGGTAGCGCCAGCAGCGCGACGCGCCACCACCGGCCGACCTGTCGTGCCGGCAGATGCTCGATCCATTGCACGCGGGCTGTCCGGATACCGGCGGCGTACAGCACGACATAGCTGGCGAAGTACCCGAGTTGCAGCCCCCATACGTTGACACCTATCGGCCATCGGGACCGCAACGCGAGTGCCGCGCACCCCGTCAGCAACGCCGCGACAGCCAGCGTTCTGTCGGACGGGAAGGGTTGCCGGACGGTTCGGTCCGTGTCGCGCTTTGCGATGCGCGCGAATGCGATGCGCCAGAGCGCGGCCGCCGCGCTGAAAATCAGCAACGCTTCGGCGAACCACATCGGACCGTTCTCGAACCTGCCGTTCCGCCACAGGTGAAGCAACGTATCGGCAAACGGGTGGCCCGTGCCCGACCGGGACAGTGCGATCGTCGCGGGGCCGATCAGAAAACCGTACACCAGCAAAGGCAGGCCGAGCCTGAGCAACCGGTCCGCCATGAAACGGACGGCGCCCTTGCGATCGATGGAACCTGACGTGTAGTAGCCCGCCATGAAAAAGAACAGGCCCATGAAGAACGCCTGGTTGATCGCACAGAAGAGCGTCAGCAGCGCGGATTCCACGGCCGGGCTCGCCGGCACCTCGTGGTAGTACCATCCGCCGAGCGCGCCGTACGTGATCGCGCAGTGGTGAAAGACCACCAGCAGCGTCAGGCAGGCCCGCAATGCGTCCAGCCCGGCGTTTCGATGCACGGCAACCGCGTTGTCCGGCTCGAACGCGAGGTCGGCCGGAACGTCTTGAGCGCTCATCACATAGCCTGCGTGGTTGGTCAGCGATGGCCCGTACCGCGACGAGCAGCGTCGCGGCGATGCGTGTGCATCCGGCGGGCGTACCGGTCGGAAAAATACGCCGTTGTTCTTACAACCTTCCAACAAGCGGTTTCGCCGCCGGCACGCGCCTAGTAATCGAGCCGGCCGCGCAGGTCGTCGAACGGAATCATCACGTGCGTGCGGAACGCGGGCCGCGCCTTCAGTCGTTCGTACCACGCTTCCACATGCGGCACGTGCGGCCGCGCGATATCGAGTTCGAAGTAGCGATACAGATGCGTGCCGGCCGCGATGTCGGCGAGCGTGATCGTGTCTCCCGCGAGAAACGGCTGCCCGGCCAGCACCGCATCGAGCGTCTGGAAATGCCGCGCGCACTGCGCGATGCTCTGCTCGACGCGCGCCGGGTCGCGCCGCTCGGGCGGCGTCCGGTAGAAGCCCCAGAACACGCCGGTCAGGAACGCCGGCTGCAGCGTGGTTTGCGACCAGTCCATCCAGCGGTCGGCGCGCGACTGTTCGGCGGGATCGTCGCGCCAGAAGCCGGGACGTCCGTAACGCGCGGCGAGGTAGCGCAGGATGCTGTGCGATTCCCAGACGACCGTGCCGTTGTCGTCGATCACGGGCACCCGCCCGTGCGGGTTCATCGCGAGAAAGGCGGGCGTGTCGAGCTCGCCGAACTGCCCGCCGGCCGGCACGTGACGATGCTCGAGCGCGAGCTCGTCGACGAGCCACATCACCTTCTGGACGTTGAACGAATTGCGGCGCCCCCATACGGTCAGCATGCCGGCCTCCTTGCGTCGGGTGGAACGGGAATGCGGACAGTGTAAACGCCGCAGGCGCGCACCGCGGTGCGCGCCTGCCGGGCTTGAGTTGTACAACGACGCGATCAGAACTTGTGGCGAATCCCGACGATCGCGAGTTCCTGCGTATCGGTGCCGGCGTTCACGCCGTACGAGCCGACCGACGCGGCGGCCTTGACGGTCGCGCCGCTTGCGTTGAGCGTGTTGCCGCTCGCCTTCTGATAGCCGAACAGCGCGTACAGGTCGGTGCGCTTCGACAGCGCGTAGTCCGCGCCGAGGTTGACCTGGTTGTAGTGCGCGGAAGCCGGGCCCGTCAGCGACGTGTAGTTGTAGCCGACGCCCGCGCGCAGCGCCGGCGAGAACTGCCAGTTGAAGAACGCCGAGCCGTTGTTGAACTTCGCGTTCTGGCTGAACGCCGACAGCGTGTCCGCGCCGTACTGCGTGTTCGAATACGCGAGGCCGAAGGTCGCCGGCCCGGCCACGTACTGGCCGGCGACGCGCACGATCTGGATCGACTTCGCGCTCGAGAAGCCCTGGTTGATCACGGTGTTGAACAGTGTGTCCGAGCTGCTCGACCACGTGCGCACGCCATTGGCGACCGTCGAGCCGCCGTTCGCGTAGAAGAAGCCGGCGCCGAGCGACAGCGGGCCGTTCGCATAGCTCGCGCCGACGCTGTACGTGCGGCCGTTGCCGGTGGCGCCCGCGACGCCGCCGAAGCCGTACAGTGCGGCGAACTGGAAGCCCGAGATCAGCGGGCTCGTGTATTTCACCGAGTTGCTGACGCGCAGGCTGTTGTCGTAGTTGTCGAGATCGCCGGGCGTCGCGAACACGCCGCCGAAGTAGTTGTCCTGCGTGAGACCCTGCACGAGATCGACGACCGGGTCGTACTGGCGGCCGAGCGTCACGGTGCCGTATGTGCTGCTCGCGAGGCCGACGACCGCCTTGCGGCCGAATTCGCGCTGGCCCTGGCCGAGCGCGCCGGTGCCGATGTTGAAGCCGTTCTCGAGCTGGAACAGCGCGGACAGGCCGCTGCCGAGATCCTCGATGCCGCGCAGCCCCCAGCGGCTGCCCGACAGGTTGCCGCTGCTGAACTTGACGAGGCTCGACGCGTTGCCGCCGCTCGCGTTCTGCGCGTTGTGCACGTACGCGATGCCCGCGTCGGCGATGCCATACAGCGTGACGCTGCTTTGCGCGTGCGCGCCGGTGGCGTAGAGCGCGGCCGGCAGCGCGAGCAGTGCGAATGACCGGATTCGTTTCATTGTTGGATTCCCCCGTTGGTCGATAGGTCTGACGAGTCGGTGAACGATACGGACAGCGCATCGTCGAGGGAACCAATAAATTGTCGGATCGTTATGAGGCGGCGCGGAGATGGATGCGCACGCAACGAGCAGGCGGTCGGTAGCCCGCTGCGCGAGGAATCTACGCGTCGTGCCGCCGCGACGCATTTTTCAGCACGAGCGTCATCAGTTGCCGGCGCGAATCGACGCCGAGCTTCGCGAATGCGCGCTTCGCGTACGTGTCGATGGTGGACGTCTTGAGCCCCATCGCTTGCGCGATCGCGGCCGACGTCATGCCCTGGATGAACGACGCGCATACGTGCATTTCGCGCGCGGTCAGCCGTTCCTGCCATTCCGGCAGCCATTGCGCGACGAGATCGAGATCGAGCTCGTCGCGCGGCACGTCGTCCGCGCAGATCGCGCCGAGCAGGCGCTTGTGCGCGGACGCCATCGGCAGCACGACCTGCGACAGCTGCTTCAGCAGGCTCAGTTCCTTCAGCGAAAACGGCGGCAGCCGCCGCGAGCGCGCGATCGAGATCGAGTAGCGCGTGCCGCCCGTCACGCCGGCGATCACGCATTCGTCGTGAATGTCGCCGGCGTCGAAGAACAGATGCCGGAGCTCGCTCGCGACGCGCTGCGCGGATACCTGCAGCAGTTGCACGTCGCTTTCGGTTTCGATCGCCGCGTACGTCGCGTCGTCGCTCGCGTAGCTGCGGTAGTAGTGGCGCATCACTTGCGCGACCAGCTCGGGCTCGCGGCCGAAGCTGCCGATCCAGCCGACGCTGCGCCGGCCCGACGACGGGCCGCGGTCGTAGTCGAGATGCACCGCGTCGAAGTCGACGTAGCGCACGAGGGTGTCGTAGACGGTGCGCATGAACTGCGGCGTCCCGACGGTTTGCGCGATGTCGCCCAGCGTTTCGGTCACGAATGCGACGTGGCTCAGCGGGAGATCGGGGGCGGGAAGCGCAGCGCTCATGGCGTCGTGTTTCGAAGATTTCAGGTGGCGCTACAGGTATCACGAATATTTTCGACTGCCTACGCGGGAATCTACCCAACCGGCCCCGATCGGCGTTGCCGTTTGTCCCGGTTTTCGGGACTGACGGTGCGCGCCGCGATCTCTACATTGACCCTTGTGCTGAACACCGCTCGACGGCGTTGACGCGAGTCCGGACCCGGACCGGGCGCAACGGCCGATCCCCATCACAAGGAGACTCCCCATGCGTATCCGTATCCGTCGTCATCCGGCCTTGCGTGCCGCGCTCGTCACGTCGGCCGGGCTCGCCCTCGCGGCCAGCTTGTCCGCGCGGGCGGGCGACACCAACCTGAACGTGTACAACTGGTCGGAGTACGTCGCCAAGGACACGGTGCCGAACTTCGAGAAGCAGTCGGGCATCAAGGTCCGCTACGACAGTTACGACAGCGACGATACGCTGCAGACCAAGCTGCTCGCCGGCAGCTCGGGCTACGACATCGTCGTGCCGACGTCGAACTATCTCGCGCAGCAGATCCAGGCCGGCGTGTACCAGAAGCTCGACAAGTCGAAGCTGCCGAATCTCGCGAACCTCGACCCGGTGCTGATGAAGATGATCGCGAAGGCCGACCCGGGCAACCAGTACGGCGTGCCGTGGGCGTGGGGCACGACGGGTATCGGCTACAACGTCGAGGCGGTCAGGAAGCGGCTCGGCGACAACGCGCCGACCGACAGCTGGGCATTGCTGTTCGACCCGGCGAACGCGGCGAAGCTGAAGGGCTGCGGGATCTCGCTGCTCGATGCGCCGGACGCCGCGTTCGCGGCGGCGCTGCAGTACATGGGCAAGGATCCCGAGAGCAAGAACCCGGCCGACTACCAGGCGGCCTACGACGTGCTGAAGAAGATCCGCCCGTACGTGACGCAGTTCAGCTCGGCCGGTTATGCGGACGATCTCGCGAACAACGACGTCTGCGTCGTGCTCGGCTGGTCGGGCGACGTCAGCATCGCGCGGCGGCGCACGCTGGACGCGAAGCGGTCGTACGAGATCCGCTACGTGAATCCGAAGGAAGGCGGCCTGCTGTGGTTCGACGTGATGGCGATTCCGAAGGATGCGCCGCATCCGGAAGCCGCGCTGAAGTGGATCAACTACATCGAGGAGCCGAAGACCAACGCGGCGATCACGAACGAGATCTTCTATCCGACCGCCAACAAGGCCGCGCGCGCATTCGTGACGCCGGCGATCGTGCAGGACCCGAGCGTCTACCTGTCCGACAGCACGATTGCGAAGACGTCGCTCGCGATGCCGAGAAGCGCCGATATCGCGCGGATGCAGAACCGTCTGTGGCTGCAACTGAAGTCGGGCGGTTGAGGGCGACGACGATGATCCATACGCTCCCCGCCGCGCCGGCCGCGGCCGGCGCACGCCACGACGCCTTCGTGCGCATCGAGAACGTCGTGAAGAAATTCGGCGACAGCACGGCCGTCGACTGCGTGAACCTGACGATCGCGAAAAACGAGCTGTTCGCGCTGCTCGGCAGCTCGGGCTGCGGCAAGTCCACGCTGCTGCGCATGCTCGCCGGGCTGGAGACGGCCACCTCCGGCAAGATCTTCGTCGACGGCGAGGACCTCGCATCGCTGCCGCCGTACCGCCGCCCCGTGAACATGATGTTCCAGTCGTACGCGCTGTTCCCGCACATGACGGTCGAATCGAACGTCGCGTTCGGCCTGAAGCAGGAAGGCACGCCGAAGAACGAGATCAAGGAGCGCGTGGCCGACGCGCTTGCGCTCGTGCAGATGAGCAAGTACG
>NZ_LDWR01000019.1 GCF_001039005.1 Burkholderia cepacia | reverse complement strand
GCGGCGTTCGCGGCAGCGCGCGTCGATCCGCTGGCGCAGCCGGTGCCGGTTCGCGACGGTGACGATGCGGCGGCGCGCGAGATCGCGTAGCGCGATGCGCGGCTTCGCGGCGAGCGGGTCGCCGGCGGGCAACACGGCGACGCACGGTGTTTGCGCGATCCAGTGCACGTCGAGCCCCGCATGCGCCATCGGCAGCGTGACGACGCCGACGTCGGCCGTGCCGCCCAGCACCTCGTGCACGACATGCTCGGCCGATTCGCTGCGCAACTGATAGTGCGGCGCATGCGCGCCGTCGGGCAGCGCGGCGAGCGCGGCCGGCACGAGCGTGGCGGCGAGCGAAGGCGTCGCCGCGATGCGCACGGGTTCGGCCGCTTCGTTGCCGAGCGCGCGTGCCCGCGCCTCGATCGCGCGCAAGCCGACCAGCGAGCGCTCGACTTCCTCGTACAGCAGGAACGCGCGCCGCGTCGGCGTGACGCGCGGGCCGTGGCGGTCGAACAGCGCGTAACCGAGATCGGCTTCGAGCTCCTGGATCTGCCGTGTAACGGCCGGCTGCGAGCGGCCGAGCAGTTCGCCCGCGCCGGTCACGCTGCCGGCCGACATGACTGCGGAAAAGGCTTCGAGTTGATGCAGCTCCATGACGCGTTCCGATGATGCGATTTGCGCATTGTAGAAGTGCGAGCATGCGCGATTCATATAATGATTTTTGCTATCGACTGCGCGAAAACTGCGAAGCGTGCGGGTGTCGCGGCAGCCGATGGTGCGTGCCGGTGCTTCGGCTGCGAATGGCGCCGCGCGGGAAACGCCAATCGAATCAACGTGATGTGATGCACGCTCGCACACCGCGCAATACACGACATGCGGATGACCGTTCGCGAGCGTCATCCGCTTCGCGCCGCGCGCGATATCGATATGCGCAAAACTTCGTTGGATCGCCCTGAACCGGATGGTTACATGCCCTCACTCTTTTCGACTGACTGAAGGTGGGGGCGGCATGAACGTTTCGGGGAACGACGCACGCGGCGCATGGCGGCGCGTGCTGGGCACGGTGGCGGCGCTTGCCGCCGCGTGGGGCTTGTCGACGGGCGGCGCGCTCGCGGCGGGCGTGTCCGGCGAGCCGGTGGTGGTCGGCGTGAGCGGGCCGCTCACGGGCCAGGACGCGCAATACGGCGAGCAATGGAAGCGCGGCTTCGATCTCGCGCTCGACGAGATCAACGGCAGCGGCGGCATTCATGGCCGGCCGCTCGCGATCGACTTCCAGGACAGCCGCAGCGACCCGCGCCAGGCGGTGGCGATCGCGCAGAAGTTCGTTGCCGATCCGCGCATCGCGATCGAGCTCGGCGATTTCTCCAGCGCGACGTCGATGGCCGCTTCGCCGATCTACCAGCGCGGGCAACTGGTCCAGTTCGGCTTCACGAACTCGCATCCGGATTTCACGAAGGGCGGCGATTACCTGTGGAGCACCGCGCTGAGCCAGGCCGAGGAGCAGCCGTTGCTCGCGCGCTACGCGGTGAAGGAACTCGGCTTCAAGCGGATCGCGGTGCTGTACCTGAACACCGACTGGGGCCGCACCAGCAAGGACATCTTCGCGAAGGCGGTGGCCGGGCTCGGCGCGCAGGTCGTCGCGGCCGAGGGCTACCAGCCGGCGGAAAAGGATTTCCGCTCGACGCTCGTGCGGATCGGCGCGTCGAAGCCCGATTCGATCGTGCTGATTTCGTACTACGCGGACGGCGCGCAGATCGTGCGGCAGGCGCGCACGTCGGGCGTCGCGCTGCCGATCGCGGCGGTCGGCTCCGTGTATTCGCCGAAATTCCTCGAACTGGGCGGCGCGGCCGTCGACGGCGTCTATACGGAATCGAACTTCTTCCCGGCCGAGCCGCGCCCCGAGGTGCAGGCGTTCGTGCAGCGCTATCGCGCGAAATTCCACACCGATCCCGATTCGTTCGTTGCGCGCGCATACGACGCGCTGATCCTGTCGGCCGAGGTGCTGCGCCGCTACGGCACGACGCGGCAGGCCGCGCATGACGGTTTCGCGAAGGTCAGCGATGTGCCGAGCGTGATCTTCGGCAAGGTGCGCTTCGATCCGCAGACGCGCCGCGTCGCGGGCGCGCGCACCGTGTATCTCGTCGTGAAGCAGGGGCAGTGGGCGCTGTGGGACGGCGCGAAGCCGCAGCTCGCGGCGCGCTGATTCGGAAACCGGACGCATCGTGATGGCTTCCTGGCTCGACTACACGCTCAACGGCCTCATCGTCGGCAACATCTACGCGCTGCTCGCGGTCGGGCTCGCGCTGATCTTCGGCGTGTCGCACCTGATCAACTTCGCGCACGGCTCGGTCTACATGGTCGGCGCGTTCATCGGCTGGCTGTGCCTGACGCGCTTCGGGCTGCCGCTGCCGGTCGCGCTCGCGGCGGTCGTCGTCGGCTGCGGCGCGCTTGGCGTCGCGATCGAGCGGATCGGGTTGCGGCCGTTGCGTCATGCGGCGCGCATCGCGCCGCTGCTCGCGACGATCGGCATCAGCTTCATCCTCGACCAGCTCGCACAGCTCGCGTTCGGCGCGGACCCGCGCGCGGTGCCGACGCAGCTGCCCGACTGGCACGTGCGGATCGCCGGCGCGACGCTCGGTTCGCTCGACCTGCTGATCGCGGGCATCGGTATCACGGCGGCCGCGCTGCTCTACGGCTTCCTGCGCTTCACGCGGCTCGGCTGGGCCGTGCGCGCGACCGCGCAGGATCGCGATGCGGCGCTGCAGATGGGCGTCGACGTGGATCGCGTGAACCAGACCGTGTTCGCGATCGCGTGCGCGCTCGGCGGCGTGAGCGGGCTGCTGGTCGGCATGTACTACAACAGCATCGATCCGGCGATGGGCTTCCAGGCGACGCTGAAGGGCGTGGTCGCGCTGCTGATCGGCGGGCTCGGCAACGTGCCGGGCGCGATCGCCGGCAGCCTGCTGCTCGGTCTCGTCGAAAGCTACGGCGTCGCGCTGTTCGGCACGAGCTATCGCGACCTGTTCGCGTTCGGGCTGCTGCTCGTGTTCCTCGTCTGGCGGCCGAACGGCTTGTTCAGCGCGAAGCGCGCGCTGCCTGCCGAGCCGATGACGGGCACCTTCCTCGCGGCCGCGAAGGCCGTGCGCGTGCCGCGCCCGGTGCTCGCGGCGCTGGTCGCGCTGGCGGCCGTGCTGCCGTGGCTCGGCGCATCGCCGTACGTGCTGCAGACGCTGACCAACGCCTGGCTGTACGGCTTGCTCGCGCTGAGCCTCACGCTCGTCGCGGGCACGGTCGGGCAGATCTCGCTTGGCCATGCGGCGCTGCTCGTGATCGGCGCGTATGCATCGGCGCTGCTGTCGTCGGATCTCGGCTGGTCGCCGGCCGTGACGATTCCGTGCGCGGGCGCGATCACGGCCGTGCTCGGCACGCTGCTCGTCTATCCGGCGTTCCGGCTGCGCGGGCACTACGTGTCGATCGCGACGCTCGGCATCGGCGAAGTGGTGAGCCTCGTGATCCTGAACTGGGACGGCCTCACTCGCGGCCCGCTCGGCATCACCGGCATCGCGCCGCTGTCGTGGGCGACGACCGCGCGCGCTGCGTACTGGTTCACGTTCGCGGTGCTCGTCGGATTCGCGCTCGTGCAGGTGCGGCTGCTGCGCTCGCATCTCGGCCGCACGCTGCGCGCGGTGCGCGAGGACGACGTCGCCGCGCGCGCGCACGGCATCGCGCCGAACCGCTACAAGGCGATCGCGTTCGCGGTCGGCGGGGTCGCGGCCGGCGTGAGCGGCGGTATTGCCGCTCACCTGTACAGCTATATCAATCACCAGACCTTCGATTCGCAGGTGTCGATCCTTGCGTTGACGATGGTGATCCTCGGCGGGCTCGGCAACGTGCTCGGCGGCATCGCCGGTGCGATCGCGCTGATCGGGCTGCCCGAGCTGTTCCGCTGGGCGGCCGACTACCGGATGCTGATCTACGGCGTCGTGCTGCTGCTGCTCGTCCGGTTCCGGCCGCAGGGCCTGCTCGGCACGGTGTGAGGAGGAATGCGATGACCACCACCCGACCCTTGCTCGATGTGCAGGGTTTGACGCGCCGTTTCGACGGCGTGACCGCGCTCGACGGCGCGAGCTTGACGCTCGCCGACGGCGAGCTGCTGAGCGTGATCGGGCCGAACGGCGCGGGCAAGTCGACGCTGTTCAACCTGATCGCGGGCGCGGACCGCCCCGACGCCGGCCGCGTGACGTTCGACGGCCGCGACATCACGGGCACGGCGTCCGAACGGCTCGCGGCGCTCGGCATCGCGCGCACGTTCCAGCACGGCCGCTTGTTCGGCAACCTGAGCGTGCTCGACAACGTGCTGATCGGCGCGCATGCGCGGCTGCGCGCGGCGCGGCCGGGCTGGCCCGTGCTCGGCGCGGCGGCCGAGGTGCTGCGCGCGCTCGTGCGGCCCGCATCGGTGCGGCGCGAGGAAGCGGCGCTGCGCGACGAGGCGCGCGCGATCGTCGCCGGGTTTGGCGAACGGCTCACGCCGCGCATCGATCATCCGGCGCATAGCCTGTCGTATGCGAACCGGCGGCGCGTGGAGATCGGCCGCGCGCTCGCGCTGCATCCGCGCCTGCTGCTGCTCGACGAACCGACGGCCGGGATGAACGAGACGGAAACGGCCGAGATGCTGCAACTGATCCAGTCGCTGAAGGCGCGCGGCCTGACGATCCTGCTGATCGAGCACAAGCTCGAACTCGTGATGCGCGTGTCCGACCGCGTGATGGTGCTCGACAACGGCGTGAAGATCGCCGAAGGCGCGCCGCGCGACGTGCGGCAGGATCCGCGCGTGATCGAAGCCTATCTCGGCCGCCGCCATGCGGGCGGCGCGCCGGCCGATCGCACGGTGCAGGCGGCTGCATGACCGCCTCTTCTTCCGGATTGCGAACCAACATGACCGACGCGCTGCTGAAACTGGAACACCTCGACACGTTCTACGGGCCGGTGCAGGTGCATTTCGACGTGAACTTCGAAGTCGGCCGCGGCCAGATTGTCAGCCTGCTCGGCGGCAACGCGAGCGGCAAGTCGACGACGATGAAGCTGATCCTCGGGCTGATGCGGCCGCGTCGCGGCGTCGTGCGCTTCGACGGCGACGACGTGACGGCGCTCGCGACGCCGCAGCGCGTGCGGCGCGGGATCGCGGCCGTGCCGGAGGCGCGGCGGTTGTTCGGCGACATGAGCGTGCGCGAGAACCTGCTGATGGGTGCGTACACGCGCGGCGATCGCGCGGCGGTGGCCGACGACTACGAACGCGTGCTCGACCTGTTTCCGCGCGTGAGGGAGCGGCTCGCGCAGCGCGCGGGCACGCTGTCGGGCGGCGAGCAGCAGATGCTCGCGATGGCGCGCGCGCTGATGGCGCGGCCGAAGCTGATCTGCATGGACGAACCGACGATGGGGTTGTCGCCGCTCTATGTCGACAAGGTGCTCGAACTGATCGACGCGATCAACCAGCAGGGCGTGACGGTGTTCATGGTCGAGCAGAACGCGAGCCTCGCGCTGGAGATCGCGCACTACGGGTATGTGCTGCAGACGGGGCGCGTGGTGCTCGAAGGGCCCGCGAAGGCGCTGCTCGCGGACGAGCGGATCAGGGATGCGTATCTCGGGGGAGAGGTCGCGGCCTAGTCGCGCGACCTGAGCCGGGGGCGCGGCGGTGCGTTGCCCGGCCGCGCACCCGCCGCTTCAACGGAAGATGAACGCGACGACCGCGTCGCAATGCGCATCGATCGCTTTTTCGTCGAGCGCGTCGATGCCGTGCGCATAGCGCATTTCCGCGGTCAGCAGGTACGGCACCTGCGCGATTGCGGTAATCATGTACAGCAGCACGACCGGGTCGATCCGCGCGAGCCCTTCAGTCGTCTCGCTGACGTAGCGCACCAGCGGCACCGAGCGATCGTGGCGCGGCCGCACGAAGGTTTCCGCCATCCACTGCAGGCGTTCCGAATCGCGATTGGCCTCCTGCATCATCAGCCGCGCATGCTCGGGATGCGCGGCGCAATACCGCACGTAGTTGCGGATGTATTGCTTGACGCCGTCGATCGAGAACGCGTCCGACGCCGGGTCGGGCAGCGCCACGCCCTCCATGAACCGGTCGAACAGCTGCGTCACGCTGGCGCGCCACAGGTTCTCCTTGTTGCCGAAGTAGTAGCGGATCATCGCGTGGTTCACGCCGGCCGCGTCCGCGATGTCGCGCACGCTGACCGCATCGAAACCGCGGGTCGAGAATTGTTCGAGCGCGATCCCCAGAATTTCCGAACGGGTCTGTTCGCTGCGTTCCTGCTGTGCCTGCCGGGCAATCTGCATCTGTCCTGTCCTTGATCGAATCCCCGGATTGTGCCGTCCGTCCGGGCCGGCCGCAACGGGCCGTCCCGGTCCGATGCCGCGCGCCGGCGCGGCATTGTGGCCCGCGCGTGTCGGGGAAAACCCCGCCGTCGTTGCCGCCTTTACCCGCTTGACACGTACGCTCAAAACAATAATTATCCACTCGGATAATTATTTGGCAGGAACTGTTCGGCTGACGGTGCAAGCGCGGTGTCGGCCGGTCCCATTCATACGAAGCAACGCGTGATGACATCCTCGACTCGACTGCAGACCCCCATCGAATCTCCCGCGTCCGCGGGCACGACTTCGGCCGCCGCGAGCCTGGCGCCGGCGGATTGCCCCGACGCCCGTGCGCGCGACACCGAAGCCCGCATGACCGACGACGAGCGGTTTTCGCTGCTCTACAGCCTGATGGTGCGGGTCTTCGGTCGCACCGGCCGCGAGCCGCGCGTGCCGGCCGACCTGCCCGTCATCGCCGGCTACGTCCCCGGCGTGCCGCGTCTCGGCGTGCCGGCGCTGAAGCTGGCCGACGCCAGCCTCGGCCTGCGCCATACCGAAACCGCGGACGAGCGCGCGACCGCGTTCCCGGCCGGGCTGGCGCTCGGCGCGACCTTCCATCCGGCGCTGGCGCGCACGATGGGCGAGGCGATCGGCAAGGAGGCGCGCGCCCGCGGCTTCAACGTTGCGCTGGGCGGCGGCATCAATCTGGTGCGCGACGTGCGCAACGGCCGCAACTTCGAATACGTGTCGGAAGACCCGCTGCTGTCCGGGCGGACCGGCGGCTGCGTCGTAGCCGGCACCCAGCGCGAGGGCGTGATCGCGCTGCTCAAGCACGTGTCGCTCAATGCGAGCGAAACCAACAAGTTCTTCCTGAACGCCGTGATCGATCCGGACGCGCATCGCGAGAGCGACCTGCTCGCGTTCCAGATCGCGATCGAGGAGGGCAATCCGGGCGCGCTGATGGCCGCCTACAACCTGGTCAACGGCGCGTATGCGAGCGGTAACCGTCATCTGTTGCAGGACGTCGTGAAGGACGCGATGGGCTTCAAGGGCTGGATCATGTCGGACTGGCGCGCCGTGTACGGCTGGGAATTCGCGCTCGCGGGCCTCGACCAGCACTCGGGCGCGCAGCTCGACGAGGCCGAGTGGTTCAACGAGCCGCTGCGGCGCGCCTACGACGAAGGCAAGGTGTCGCCGGCACGCATCGGCGAGATGGTGACGCGGATCCTGCGCGCCTGCTATGCGGTCGGCATCGATCGCGAGCGCGCGCCGGAGCCGGTCGATTTCGCCGCGCACGACGCGATCGCGCTGCAGATCGCCCGCGAGGGCATCGTGCTGTTGAAGAACGCGCGGCAGGTGCTGCCGCTCGCGCAAGCCGCGCGACGCATTGCAGTGATCGGGGGCCTTGCGCAGGCGGGCGTGCTGTCCGGATCGGGCTCCAGCCAGGTGATGCCGCAGGGCGGTTATACGGCGGTCGTGCCGATGCGCAGTCATCCGCTGCTCGGGCCGACCGCGATGTGCTTCGGCGGCGCATCGCCGCTCGCGGCGCTGCGCGCGCAACGGCCGGACGCGATCGTCGAATACGACAGCGGCGCGCACGTCGCGGACGCCGTCGCGCTGGCGCGCCGCGCCGACGTCGTGATCGTCAACGCGATCCGTCATGAAGGCGAGCGTTTCGATTGCCCGGACATGACGCTGCCGTTCGGTCAGGATGCGCTGATCGCCGCGGTGGCGCGCGCGAACGCCAATACGGTCGTCGTGCTGCAGACCGGCAACCCGGTCGCGATGCCGTGGAGCGGCGAAGTCGCCGCGATCGTGCAGGCGTGGTATCCGGGCCAGGCGGGTGCGCAGGCGATCGCGGAAATATTGACGGGCCGCGTCAATCCGTCGGGCCGCCTGCCGGTCACGTTCCCGGCCGATATCGCGGATACGCCGCATCCGGCGCTGCCGGGCGCGGATGTCGAACTCGGGACGCCGATCGACGTGCATTACCACGAGGGCGCGGAGGTCGGTTATCGCTGGTTTGCGAAGACGGGCCGAACGCCGAGCTTCGGCTTCGGCTTCGGCCTGAGCTATACGCGTTTCACGTACGACGACCTGCGGCTCGACGGCGGCGACACGGTGACGGCGCGCTTCACGGTGACCAACACGGGTACGCGCGACGGCGACGACGTGCCGCAGCTCTACCTGACGGATGCATGCGGCGAGCCGCGCGTGCGGCTGCTCGGCTTCGAGCGCGTGACGTTGCGCGCGGGCGAATCCGTCCGTGTGTCGCTGAAGGTCGATCCGCGTCTGCTGGCACGGTTCGACGGACAGGTCGGGCAGTGGCGGATCGAGGGCGGCACGTATCGCATCGCGCTGGCGCGTGCGGCGACCGATCACGCGATCGTCGGGTCGGTGCAACTCGACGGGCGGGTGTTCGGGCGCTGAGCGGACGGCGGCGGCATGCGACGATGAACGGAGAGGGTATGGACGAATTGATGTATGTATCGGCCCGCAAAACGGGCAACCGGTATCTCGGCGTGACGCTGACGGTCGCCTTCGTCGGCGTCTGGCTGGCGATGTTGCCGTATCCGATGATGATCCTGCCGATGCTGGCGGAAAGGATTTCGCCGACCGACAAGGCAACCGTGCTGGCGCGGGCGCTCGGCATCGGCTCGTTCATCGGCCTGATCGCCCAGCCGATATTCGGTGTGCTGAGCGATCACACGCGATCGCGCTGGGGCATGCGCAAGCCGTGGATCCTGGGCGGCATGCTGGGTGGGCTTGGCGCGATGGCGGTTCTGGCGACCGCTCGCACACCCGCGCAACTCGCGCTCGGATGGGGGCTGATGGCGTTGACCTTCAATTCGACCTTGAGCGGCCTCAATGCGGTGCTTCCGGATCAGGTCCGGTCCGACAAGCTCGGCTTCTATTCGTCGATCGTCGGATTCACGCCGCCGATCGGCATTCTTCTGGGCGTCGGGATCGCGAGGCAACTGGCCCCCGACCTCGTTTCGATCGCGCTGATGCAGGGGGCGATCGCGCTGGCGGCGATTGTCTGCTTCGTCGTGCTCGCCAACGACAGGCGACTGGATACCCGACATGTGAAACCGCTGCAGTGGCGGCAACTGGCGGCGAGTTTCTGGACCAATCCGGTCAGGTATCCGGACTTCGCGATCGCATGGCTGTCGCGTGCGCTGGTGCTGTTCGGCGTAAGCAGCCTGCAGTACTACCTGCTGTTCTATCTGCGGGACCGGATCGGCTTGTCGACGAAAGAGACGCCTCACGCGATGTTCATGTGCCTGCTGGTGGCCACGACGGCCATGACGGTCAGTGCGCTGGTGTTCGGTCGCCTGTCGGATCGGCTGCGGCGCCGCAAGGTCTTTGTGATCGGGGCCGGCATCGGGATGGCACTCGGGTTTCCGGTGCTCCTGTCCTGCGCGACGTTCTCGCAACTGCTGGCTGTGATCGCGTGGTTGGGCGTGGCGCAGGGCGCGTATCTGGCGGTAGACCTTGCGCTGGTGACCGAAGTGCTGCCCGACCGCAATGCCGCGGCAAAGGACATGGGCGTGTTCCATCTCGCGAACGTCGTTCCGCAGCTTGCCCTTTCGCTTCTCGCCACCTGGCTGACGGCGCCGGGTGGCGCCATCCGCTTCGACGCGCTGTTCATCGCGGCAGGTTGTGCGACGTTGCTCGGCGCGATCGTCATCACCGCAATCAGGTCAGTTCGCTGACATCGACCCGTGTTTTTGCTACCGGATATTTCATGACCACGAAGCCCAATTTCGTCATCATCGTCGCGGACCAGTTGCGTGCCGACTGCGTTCACGCGGTCCATCCCGCGACACCCGTCCTCACCCCGAACCTGGACCGGCTCGCCTCCGGCGGCGTTGCCTTTACGCAGGCGTTCGGACAACACAGCGTCTGTTCGCCGTCGCGCGTGTCGTTTCTGTCGGGACAGTATCCGCACGTGGCCGGGCATCGCACGCTCGGTCACCTGCTTGGGCCGGACGAGCCGAATTTCCTGCGCGTCTTCAAGGAAAACGGCTATCACGTTGCGATGGCCGGCGGTCGCGGCGACTCGTTCGCGGCCGGCGCGACCGAACGCTCGGCGCATGAACATGGCTTCCTGCCGGAAGAAACGCGGCGAAGCGCGGCGGAATTCCTGCGGAGCAAGACCCAAGGGGACCCCGCGGACCCGATGGTGCGTGCGTTTTACCGGGGGCAGCGTTCGCAGGAGCAGGCCGCCGTCGAATACGACGAAGTGGTGATTCGCACGGCGGAGCATTGGCTCGCCGCTCCGCCTCGCGAACCCTGGGTGCTGTATGTCCCGCTGTTTGCGCCGCATCCGCCGTTCGAGGCGGAAGAGCCGTGGTTCTCGATGTACGACCGCACCGCGGTGCCCGAGCGCGCGGTCGGGCGCGGCCGGATGCCGGATTACGTCGATGCGCTGTCCATTGCGCATGAATGGGACCGGCTGACCGACGCGCAATGGCGCGAACTGCGCGCTGTGTACTACGGCATGGTGTCGAGACTGGATCACCACGTCGGCCGAGTGATGGACGCGGCTGCCCGGGCCACCGAACCGGGACGCCTGATTACCACGTTCTTCTCGGATCACGGCGAATACATCGGGGATTTCGGGCTCGTCGAGAAGTGGCCGTCGGGCGTGCACGAATGCCTGTTGCGCAATCCGCTCATCGTATCCGGCGCCTCCGGGCCGGACGTGGCCGGCAAGACCTCGAGCGCGATGGTCGAGCTGATCGACGTGTTTCCCACGCTGCTCGAGCTGGCGGGCCTGGAGGCGACGCATGCGCACTACGGGAAGAGCTTCGCGCACTGCCTCCTGGTGGACGGGGCGACGCATCGGGAGCAGGTGTTCAGCGAGGGCGGTTTCCTGACCCGTGAAGTCGATCATTTCGAACAGGCCGGCTTTCCGTACGACATCAAGGCGAAACTGCAAAGCGGGCAGCCCGAAACCGTGGGCAAGGCCGCGGTGATCCGGACGCCGGAATGGACCTATGTGTGGCGACTCTACGAGGCGCCTGAACTGTATCGTCGAACGACGGATCCCGGCGAGACGACCAACCTGGCGGGGGCCCCTGAATTTTCCGACGTCGAGGCCGGGTTGCTGGAGCGCCTGCTGCGTTGGCAAGTCGAAACGGCTGACGTCCTGCCCGCCGCGAAAGGTGTCCGTTTCCCTTCCGTCGACTTGCCGCGACCCGGGGAGTGGCATACGCAAGAAGATCGATAGGAAACCACCGGACGCGAAGGCGGTACGTCGAGAATCCATTCGCGTCCGGCTCGCATAGGGCTCGGAGAAACCTGGTTCGATGTCTTCCGGTTGAATCGGCAATTTAATAAGGATTATTAATTATCAAGGGAGTGGCGTGGTGAGGAGACTGACTTTGGGCGTGATTGCGCTCGCGGTTACCGGCGCGGCGCACGCGCAGTCGAGCGTGACGCTGTTCGGCACGGTCGGCGGCGGCGTTCGATGGACGGATGGCGGAAAGGGCGGGCAGCAAGTCGGATTCGACAACAATCCGATGGCGGGCAATACCGTCGGCTTCACGGGCAAGGAAGACCTGGGCGGTGGCGTGAGGGCCGTCTTTCTGCTGCAGAGCGGCTTCAATCTGGGCACGGGCGCGTTGAAAACGTCGAGTACGCTTTTCTCGCAGCGGTCATATGTCGGACTCGAGGGGGGATTCGGGCGTTTGACGCTTGGACGTCAACTGAACGCTGCCGAGGATATCGGCGTTCAGCTCGATCCGAACCAAGCCAACGGCCCGTCGCTCGCGATTTCGCCGGGTATTGTCTGGGGCGGCAATTTCTTTACGCTCGATGCGCGATTCAACAACACGGTCAAATACGTCGGCCGAATCGGGGGATTCGCGCTGAGAGCCAGCTATTCGCCGGGAGGCGTGGCCGGCGACTGGCACGCGGGAACGAATCTGGCCGTCGGCGCCAGTTATCAGTTTCGCTCGCTGCTGCTGGCGGCCGCGTATCAGAAGACCTACAGCGCGACCACCAACCAGTGGGCGCAAACCGCAATGGGCGGTGCGACGTGGCAACTCGGGCCGACGCGGCTTTATCTGAGCTACAGCGCACTGGCGGTCTCCGCGGCGAGCGCGACCGGCAGCGAGCGGCGGGACAACATTCCCGGGGTGGGCATCGTCTACCAGATCACCCCGGCCTTGCAGTTCACCGGCGCCACCTATTACGACATGGCCAGCAACCTGAAAAACGTTGCCGGGGCGGATGGCCGAAAGATGACCTCGTACGCGATGCTCGAGTACTTCCTGTCGAAACGATCGGAACTCTATGTGGAGTTCGACCGGAACGGGTTTTCGGGTGCTTACAAGAAGGATCCGACGAACGTTTCGGCACTGAATCTGCGTCCCGACGGGCGCACGGTGAGCGGCGTCTCGATCGGCGTCATGACGCAGTTCTAGAGGCATGGCCAGCGGCGTCGCGGCGCAAGGGGCGACGGCGACGCCGGAGAATCACGGGAGAAACGACATGCAGGTTCGCAGAACGGGATGCCGGTACATCGTGGCATCGATGATGGTGATGATTGCGCTGAGTGCGGCGGCTCAGGAGTCGCCGGGCGTGGCGGCATCGACGCCCGCGTCGGCGCCGACGTCGGCGTCGGGCAGCGAGTTGCGCAAGGCGACGAAGGCAGCAGACCGACGGTTGCGCAAACAGGTGGCGGGTGCGCTGGCTCGAACGAAACGCCTGGATTCGAGCCGTCTGCTCATCTTCGCGCGGTCCGGTGTCGTCACTTTGTCCGGGGAGGTCGTGGATGCCGAGCAGGCCGCACTGGCCGCGTCGGTCGCGCAACGCGTGCCGGGTGTCAGCGAGGTACGCAATCGGCTCCGCATCAATCCGCAGGCCCGGTAAGACGGGAACCATTTAGTCATCGAATGCCGCGCGTCACGCAAGTGGGCGCGGCCGTCCGGGTGGCAAGACGCGCGTGAGCGAAACGACGCGCAAGCCCGATGGAACGAGCCACCCGCAACGAATCAAACGCAAAGTGAATTGAACCGATCATGAAAGCCATACTCGTCATGTACGACAGCCTGAACCGGCACATGCTGCCACCGTACGGCAACACATGGGTCAACGCACCGAATTTCCAACGGCTCGCCGAACGCAGTGCGACTTTCGACAACTGCTATATCGGCAGCATGGCTTGCATACCGGCGCGCAGGGAACTGCACACCGGGCGCTACAACTTTCTGCATCGAAGCTGGGGGCCGCTGGAGCCGTTCGACGATTCGATGCCGGACATGCTCCGCAAGAAGGGCATTCACGCCCATCTGGCGAGCGATCATCCGCACTACTGGGAAGATGGCGGCGCGACCTATCACACGCGATACAGCAGTTGGGAATTCTTTCGGGGGCAGGAGGGCGATCCATGGAAAGCGGAGCTGGGGCCGCCTCCGATGCCGGCCCGGCTCAAAGGCGCGCTGAAGGAGCAATCCGCGCGGCAGGATTTCGTGAATCGCCAGTATTACCCGACCGAGGATCTTCATCCGCAAACGCTGACATTCGATGCGGGCGAAGCGTTCCTGAGGAAGAATCACGACAAGGATTCGTGGTTCCTGCAGATCGAGACGTTCGATCCGCACGAGCCGTTTGCCAGCTATCCGAAGTATCGCGACCTCTATCCGTGCGATCGAGGCGACGCGCACTTCGACTGGCCGCCTTACGGCCCGGTCTCCGCTGGCGAGACGGACGGCGACATTCGTACGGCGCAAGCCGGGTACGCGTCGCTCGTGTCCATGTGCGACCACTCGCTCGGGCGGATCCTCGACCTGATGGACGAGCTGGATCTATGGCGCGACACGATGCTCATTGTCTGTACCGACCACGGATACATGCTCGGCGAACACGGGTGGTGGGCGAAGACGGTCCAGCCGTGGTTCAACGAACTCGCCAACACACCGCTCTTCATTTGGGATCCCCGGTATCGTCGGACGGGCGTGCGGCGCCAGTCCCTCGTACAGATGATCGACATTGCGCCGACGCTGCTCGATTTCTTCGGTCTGCAACCCACGCCGGACATGCAGGGCGGATCACTCGGGAAAACGATCGACGACGACGTTCCCGTTCGGGAGGCCGCGCTGTTCGGCATGCATGGCGAGCAGGTCAACGTGACGGACGGGCGTTACGTGTACATGCGCTCGGGCCCCGATCCGGACCGTAACGAACCGCTGTACGAATATACGTTGATGCCGACCCACATGCGGGAGATGTTCGGTGTCGAGGAACTGCAGGACATCGAATTGTCGGAACCCTTTTCGTTTACCAAGGGCGTGAGGACGATGAAGATCGCGAGTCGGCCCGTCGGGTATGCGTACCGTTCGGGGACGCTGCTTTTCGACCTGCATGACGATCCGCGACAGGAACGGCCGCTGTACGACGAGTCGGTCGAATTGCGGATGGCCGAACTCATGCGCGACCTGATGCGGGCCAACGACGCGCCACCGGAGCAATACGCGCGGCTCGGCTTGCCGTTCCAAGGTGCGATCGGGGGCGCGCAGCTTCTGGCCCGCAGCCACGCGGATCGCGCCGAACGGTTGCGTTCGCATCTGGCCGTCCAGGCGCAGGCGATGCGCGCCGAGGTCGAGCGCAAGCGCGCGGCCCCGGCCGGGTCGACGTCGGGTGGTTGACGTGCCGCGCATGCCGGGGTTTGGCCTGCAGTGGCGGGCGGACGAGGGGAACGGGTTGTCCAGCGGGGAGAAAAATTGAGCAGCGACAAGCATCGATCGTGCTGTCCCGGAGTGGGACAGCGCCAGCAACTGTCGGCAGTCTCGGCGCATGCGTCCGCGTCCGGCGCCCACAGTACGGGCGCCGGTGTGCCGTCGAGCCGGGACATCGTCTGGTTCGAAGCAGGCAGGAGCTGGGTCGGCACGGATACCCCCGTCATCAAGGCTGACGGCGAGGGGCCGCGGCGGCGCGTCACGCTGTGCGCCTTCGGGATGGATCGTTATGCCGTTTCGAATGCGCGGTTCGCGGAGTTCGTCGCCGCGACCGGCTATCTGACGGAAGCCGAGCGCATCGGCTGGAGCTACGTGTTTCGATCGTCCTCCGTGTCGGCGAACCATCTGGTAGGCACAGCGGACGCACCGTGGTGGCTGGCGATCGATGGCGCCAGTTGGGCGGCGCCGGAGGGGCCCGGTTCGTCGATCGCGGGACGCGAGCAGCATCCGGTGGTCCACGTGTCGTGGAACGACGCCCGCGCGTTTGCGGCGTGGTGCGGCGGTCGGCTGCCGACCGAGGCCGAGTGGGAGCATGCGGCAAGAGGGGGCGCGCAAGCGCGCCGGTATCCGTGGGGGGATGAAGAGCCGTCCGACGAGATGCAGTGCTGCAATATCTGGCACGGCGTGTTTCCCCATCTCAACACGTCGCCGGGCGGTTACGCCGGCACGGTTCGGGTCGATGCGTTTTCGCCGAATCCCGCAGGGTTGTACAACTGCAGCGGCAATGTCTGGGAATGGTGTGCCGATCCGTTCGCGACGCAGTCGCTGTCGAGCGCGGGAAAGGCCCGGAACCGTCAGGCGCTCGAGGAGCGGGAGCATACGCTGAAAGGCGGCTCGTATCTGTGTCATCGCGACTACTGCTATCGCTACCGCATCGCCGCCCGGACGGGGCGACCGCGGGATACGTCTACCGGACACACGGGCTTTCGGATTGCCTATGATGTTGCACGCGAGTGATTGACAAAGCGGTCATGGAGCCACGATCCGAAACAGTCCGCTGAAACGTCGGACATAGTCATGAGCCGCCCGGATTGTCCGGACAGGTTGCAGTGCCGGTGTTCGGCGAACCGATGCCGCGCGGCGGAAACCTGCTCAGGCGGCTGGCTGTTCGCGGGGTTTGCCGGTACCGTCCGCGTGCCCGGCCGCGCGCGGAAACGTCAGTACCACCGCGAACCCGCCCGTTTCGGGAAACGCGAACCCGACGCGACCGCCGTGCGCCTTCATCACTTCCTGCACGATCGCGAGCCCGAGGCCCGACCCCGTGCGCCGCTCGCTGCCGTCCGGCGCGATCCGCACGAACGGTTGCAGTGCCGCGTCCCAGTGCTCGCGCGCAATCCCGCGGCCGTTGTCGGTGACGGTCAGCGTGACCGCACCGTCGGCGTTGCCCGTGGTCGCGACCGATACGACGATGTCGTCCGCATGGCCGTGCAGCAGCGCGTTGTGCAGCACGTTCGACAGTGCTTCCTGCAGGCTGATCGCGTCGCCGTCGATCCAGGCCAGCGGCGCGTCGCTCGCGAACGCGACCGCCACGTCGCGCTCGCCGGCGAGCGGAATCGTGCGGCCGAGCACGTCCTTCGCGAGCGCGACGAGTTCGACGGGCTGCAGCGGCACGGCCTCGGTGCGATGGATCACCATCGCGTGATTGAGCAGCTGGCCGGTGAGCCGGCCGACATCCGCGCAGGTCGCGCGCAGCGCGTCGAGGCGCGCCGCGTGGCGCGCGGGATCGGATTCGCCGTCGAGCAGCTCGATCTGCGCGTCGAGCCGCGCGAGCGGCGTGCGCATCTGGTGCGCGGCGTCGGCGATGAAGCGCTGCATCGCGTTGATCCGCTCGGCAAGGCGGTGCATCAGTCCGTTGATCGAACCGATGATCGCGTCGATCTCGCTCGGCGTGTCGACGGCCACGGGCCGCAGGTCGGCCGGGTCGCGCGCGGCGATGATCGTGCCGATCTGCGCGAGCGGACGCAGGCCGTGCCGGATCGCGAGGCCGCTCGCCACGATCGCGAGCACGCTCATCAGCAGGATCAGCGTCCACACCTTGATGCTCATGTCGTTGGTGAGCTGCTGGCGCGCGTGGGTGGTTTGCGCAACGGTCACGAGGGCCCAGCCCGGTGTGCTTTCCTCGGGCATGTAGCGCGCGATGGTCGCGGTGCGGATCCGGTGCCCCTGGTAGACGGCGTTCGCGAACGCGGGGCCCTGTTTCGCGGCGGCGAGCGTCGCGGTGCTCGACAGATCGTTGTAGCCGGCCACGACGATGCCGCGCGAATCGACGACCTTGTAGTAGACGAGGTCGTAGCGCGACAGCGTCGACAGCGCGGCCACCGGCGGATTCAGCGCGAGCACGCCGCCTTGCACGTAGAGGTTCTCCGCGACCTGGATCGACGCGCCGGCCAGCAACTGGTCGTACGCGCGTTCGGCAGCGACACCTGCGTAGTAGCGCGCGATCGCCGCGAGCGCGAGCGCGCCGGTCGCGACGACGAGTGCGATGAAGAGCAGCGTGCGCCCGAACAGCGTCTTCGGGAACCAGTTATTGCGCGGCAATCTGATACCCCATCCCGCGCGCGGTGCGGATCTCGACCGAGCTGCCCTGAAGCTTCTTGCGCACGCGCGTCACGTACTGCTCGACCGCGTTCGCGGTCGGCTCGTTGCCGAAGCTGAACAGCTGGTTCAGCAGTTCTTCCTTCGAGAAGATGCGCTGCGGTCGGCTCGCGAGGATTTCGAGCAGCGCGAACTCCTGGCGCGACAGCGACAGCGGCTGGCCATCGAGTTCCGCGAGACGGCTGCTGCGGTCGATCACGAGGCCGCCGAGCGTCAGCACGTCGTTTGCATGGCCGCTGTTGCGGCGCAGGAGCGCCTGCACGCGCGCGTCGAGCTCGCGGTAGTCGAACGGCTTCACGAGATAGTCGTCGGCGCCGAAGCCGAGGCCGCTCACGCGGTCGTCGATCGCCGAGCGCGCGGTGACGAGCAGCACGGGCGTCGTGCTGCCCGACGCGCGCAGGTTGCGCAGCACCGTGAAGCCGTCCATGCCGGGCAGGTTCGCATCGAGCACGACGAGGTCGAAGCGCTCGACGCGCAGCAGCCCGTTCGCGGTCGCGCCGTCGGTTTCGAGATCGACGGCGTGGCCGAGCCGCGCCAGGCGGCTGCGGATCGCCGCGCCGATTTCGGCATCGTCCTCCACGACGAGAATGCGCATGGTGCCGTTTTGCAGGTAGGTGGATTAGGGGTTTTCCCTGGGACGGGATGTCAGCATTTTCTCAGACTCGGTCGATAACCTGTGTCGAGCCGGAAGCAGCACGCAAGGACGGCATTAATACCAGAAATACTCAAGGAGACGGCAACATGCAGCATGTCACGGGCACGACGCACGCGCGGCGCGGCACGACGCCGGCCCTCGCGTCGCTGTTTGCCGCCCGCCGCGTGGGGCCCCGCGCATGACGACGTCGCCGCGCCGCCGCGCGTTGATCGCCGCCGGGCTTGGCGTGCTCGCCGCGCCGTCGTTCGTGCGCGCGAAGCCGCGCACGGTCCGGATCTCGAAAGGTTATGGCGTGCTGTACCTGCCGCTGCTCGTGATGGAGAAGCAGCGGCTGTTCGAACGGCACGCGGCACGGCACGGCGTGCGCGACGTCGCGGTCGACTGGGTGCTGCTCGACGGCGGCAATTCCGTCAACGACGCGATGATGGCCGGCACGCTCGATTTCGCGGGCGCCGGCGCGCCGGGCTTCATCGAGCTGTGGGCACGGGCGCGCGGCATTCCGAATGTCGAGGTGATCGGCATCAGCGGGCTGTCGACCACGTCGCTGTCGCTGAACGCGAATCGTCCGGGCCTCACGTCGCTGCGCGACTTCACGCCGTCCGACCGGATCGCGGTGCCCGGCATCCGCACGTCGCTGTCGGCCGTCGTGCTGCAGATGATCGCGAGCCGGCAGCTCGGCCACGCGCATTTCGCGCAGCTCGATTCGATTACCGTGAACCTGCCGCATCCGCAGGCGATGCAGGCGCTGATCCGCCGCGAGAACGGCGTCACCGCGCACTTCACGTCGCCGCCGTTCTCGACGCTCGAGTTGCGGCAGCCGGGCATCCACCGTGTCGTGAGCTCGGTCGACGTGCTCGGCCCGGTGACGCTCGACGTCGTGTTCGCGCCGAAGCGGCTCGTCGATACGGAGCCCGCGCTGGCCGCCGCGTTTCTCGGCGCGCTCGACGAAGCGAACCGCCTGATCGCGCAGGACCCGCGCGCGGCGGCCGCGCTTTATGCGGCGTCGTCGGGCGTCGGCGTGTCGCATGACGACGTGATGCAGATGCTCGCCGCGCCCGACACGCGTTTCTCGGTGCGGCCGAACCAGCTGATGGACTACGTCGAATTCCTGTACCTGGCCGGCACGATCAAGGCGAAGCCGCGCGCGTGGCACGAGATGTTCGCGCCGATGCTCGACGACTACCGGTCGGGCTGAACGCCGCCGGCTTGCGCCGGACCCCATTCATCGAAACATTCCGCGCCCGCGCCTTCGTTGTGCACGGCGCCGATTCAACCGACACGCAACCGATTCACGTAAGGAGCCTGCAGTGAACGCTACCGAAACCCTGGACCCCGCGTCCGCCGAAGAACAGCGCATCATGTCGAAGGTGGCGCGGCGCCTGCTGCCCATTCTCGTCGTGATGTTCCTGATCGCGTTCATCGACCGGCAGAACGTCGGCTTCGCGAAACTGCAGATGGTGCACAGCCTCGGGATGACGGAGGCCGCGTTCGGGCTCGCGTCGTCGCTGTTCTTCATCGGCTACCTGCTGTTCGAGGTGCCGAGCACGCTCGCGCTGCATCGCTACGGCGCGCGCGTGTGGCTCGCGCGGATCATGCTGACGTGGGGCCTCATCACGGTGCTGATGGGCTTCACGACGTCGATGCCCGCGTTCTGCTCGCTGCGCTTCCTGCTCGGCATCGCCGAGGCCGGTTTCTATCCGGGCGTGATCTACTACCTGACGCTGTGGTTTCCGCAGAGCTACCGCACGAAGGTGCTCGGTATCTTCACGCTCGGCAGCGCGCTCGCGAACATGCTCGGCTCGCTGGTCGGCGGCGTGCTGCTGAGCCTGAACGGCGTGTGGGGGCTGGCGGGCTGGCAGTGGGTGTTCATTGCAACGGGCATCCCGGCCGTGATCGTCGCGATCGTCGTGTTTCGCGTGCTGCCTGCGTCGTTCCGCGAAGCGCCGTTCCTCGACGAGCGCGAGAAGCAGATCGTCGCGGCCGCGCTCGAACGCGAGAAGCCGGCACAGGCCGAGCACGGGCAGCCGTGGAAGGCGCTGCTCGATCCGCGCGTGATGCTGTTCGCGGCAACCTACATGCTGATGTCGACGTCGCTGTACGGCGTCACGTACTGGCTGCCGACACTCGTGAAATCGTTCGGCGTGTCGAGCAGCACGAATGGCCTCCTGAGCATGTTGCCGTGGGCGCTCGCGGTGCTGCTGCTGGTGTGGCTGCCGGCGAAGCTGCGCCGCGCGAAGAGCATCCTGCGCACGATCGCGATCGTCGCGGCGCTCGGCGCGCTCGGTTTCCTGCTGAGTCTCGTGCTGCCGTCGACGCCGCTGCGCTTCGTCGCGCTCGTGCTCGGCGGCGCGTGCATCCCGCTGCTGTATCCGTGCTTCTGGTCGATGCCGCCGCGCTACTTCACCGGCGCGCGTGCGGCCGCGAGCGTCGCGGCGATCAATTCGATCGGCAACCTCGGCGGCTTCTTCAGCCAGAACCTGATGCCGTTCGCGGGCAAGGTGACGGGCACCGCGTTCGGGCCGATGATCGTGCCGATCGTGTGTCTCGCGCTGCTCGGGATCGGCGCGCTGGTCGCGTGGACGCGCTCGGAGCGGGGGATGGTGGCGGCGCGCGTGTGAGCGCGCGCGGCGTCACCGCATCATCACCTGGTTCCCGACGACCTTGAAGTTGGTCGATGCGTGTGTGTTCGACAGCAGGTACTTGAGCGCGGCGATGTCCGGCGCGGTCGTCGAGAAGCGGTTGTCGCCGTCGAATCTGAAGTCCCACGTGATGATGCCGCGGTTGTATTCGGGCATGTCCACGTGGATCTCCTTCAGCGACGCGAGCGGGTACGCGCGCTCGTGCCAGTCGAACAGGTGCCGCACGTAGAGGTGATCCTGCGTCACGATTTCGTAGCGCCGCAGGAACGGCGTCGCGACGACGAAGAGCACGGCGGTGAAGATCAGCAGCGAGCGGGCCGCGCGCCACAGGACGGCCCGCGATGTGCGGCCGCGCGGCTTGGTGCGGTAACGCTTGCAGGCGGAAGGCACGATCAGCAACACGCCGAACCACCAGATGATCGCGATGAACCCGAGCGGCACATTCATGAACGGCACCGACAAGGCGCCGACGAAGCTGGTCGGGAAATCCATCAGCCGCGCGGTCGACACGAATCCGAGCCCGAGGTAGCTGCCGGCCGGATGCGGGATGAACAGCGCCGTCGTCAGCGCCTGGAGTGCAAGCAGGACAGGCCAGCACAGCAGCGATACCGCCAGCCAGCCGGCCGCGACGGCGACGAAGCAGAGTACGTAGGTGAGGATGGTTTTCATCGTGGTGACGGGAGATCCGGGCGGCCGGCGCGTTGGCGCGAGAAGTGTGCGGATGGCGATGGCGGTGGATTGTAGCGCTGTGCCGATTCTGTCATCGGGCGCTCGGCGTAACGGGATGGGGGGCAGGGATGAGAACACCTCGCAAGCCGACTATTCCATATGGCCGACTCTTCACGCTCATGCTGACGTGCTATTATGCATTACATATGTAATGCATGGAGTGTGCGATGAAAACAGCAACGATGCCTGCGCTGCGAGTCGACCCGAAACTGCGTGAAGAGGCGGAATCGGTTCTGGCAGAAAACGAGACGCTGTCTGCGTTCATGGAGTCGGCGTTGCGTGATGGCATTGCGCGCCGGCGCATGCAGCGCGAGTTCGTCGCACGCGGCCTGGCGTCGCGCGACGAGGCGCGGCGTACCGGCGAATACGTCGATGCCGCGGATGTGCAGAACGAGCTTGAGAGCATGCTGAACGCCGCACGTGCGGCGAAGGCGGCTGATTGAGCTACCCGGTCCGCTATACGCAAGCGGCGCGTGAAGATCTGGTTCGACCGTATCGATATCTTCTCGAACGTGATGTGGATGCGGCGGCGAGGGCCCTGGAGGCGATCGAACGCGGCGTCGCCATGCTGCGATTGTTTCCGTTCACTTGTCGCAAGATCGACGCGAGCAATCCGTTTCTGCGCGAATTGATCGTGTCCTTCGGTACGTCAGGCTATGTCCTGTTGTTCGAGATCGAAAGTGCGGAGCAGGTAACGATCCTCGCCGTACGTCATCAACGCGAAGACGACTACCACTGACCACGTTAGCGACGCGGCGCTACCGCAAGCCACCGCACTTACCCCCGCGAAACCCCATCCCCGCCATGCGCGATCGCCACGGGCGCGTGCGGCAGCGGAATATCCACCTCGACCGTCGTACCCTCGCCGAGCGTCGTCGTGATCTGCAGCGTGCCGCCGACGAGATACGCGCGCTCGCGCAAACCCACCAGGCCGAACGAGCTCGACTTGCGTGGCACGCCGGGATCGAATCCCGCGCCGTCGTCGCGTATCGTCAACGCGATCGCATCGTCGCCGTACACGAGTTCGACGTTCGCCTGCGACGCGGCCGCATGCCGCGCGACGTTCGCGAGCGCTTCCTGCGCGATGCGGAACACGGCTGTCGCATACGGCTCGTCGAGCTGCAGCTCGGGCGGGTCGACGTGCAGCGTGCACGCGATCGTGTGACGGCGCCGGAAATCCTCCACGAGCCATTGCATCGCCGCGGCGAAACCGAGATCGTCGAGCATCAGCGGGCGCAGGTCCGACGCGATGCGGCGCGTCGCGGCCACCGCGCCGCGCGACAGCGTGTGCATCGTCGCGATCTTGCGTGCAAGCGGCGCATCGTCCTGCGGCACGTGGTCGATCAGCCATTCGAGATCGTTCTTCAGCGTCGCGAGCGTCTGCGCGAGTTCGTCGTGCAGCTCGCGCGCGATGCGGCGTTGCTCGGCTTCGCGCGCGGTCGCGCTGATCGCGGCGATCTCGCGCAGTTCCTCGCGCGATGCCTGCAGCGCCCGCTCCGCGCGCACGCGCTCCTCGACTTCGCGCCGCAGGTCGCGGTTCGACGCGCTCAGTTGCGCGGTGCGCGCGGCGACGCGCTGTTCGAGCTGCTCGTTCGCATCGTTCAGCTGCGCGCCCTTCTGCACGACGAGCAGATGCTGGTAGCGCGCGCCGGCCAGCGCGCGCACCGTCTGCGCATGCAGCCGGCCGTTCTCGAACAGCATCGCGAACAGCACGACACCCGATGCGACCAGGCCGTACGCGCGGCCCGCGTAGAAGCCGAGATCGTAGCGCCCGTGATTCAGCATCGACGACAGCGCGATGTCGAACAGCCAGGCGACGAGCACGGTCATCACCCACAGGTCGAGCACGGAATGGCGGCGCCGCTGCCGCCACATCAGCATCAGCGCGACCAGGTTCAGTCCCCAGACGACCGTGATCGCGTTCGTCATCGTCGCGGCCATCCGGTTGCCGTTCATGATGCGCGGCAGCAGGTAGTGGCCGGCGGTCGCGAGCAGCGCGAGCGCGACCGTCGCGCCGCCCGCCGCGGCGATGCAGAGCGTCACCGGAATCGCCGCACGGCGCTGCGGGGCAGGGAGCGGGGCCGGACGCGCGCGCGACGCCACGCGCAGCAGCGCGTAGGCGGCGACCGTCAGCGGAAAACCGCCGTGCCAGAACAGGTAGAGCCAGGCAGTGGTCTGGTCGCCGGCGCCGAGCAGGCCCGTCGGCGCGAACAGCCCGGGAAAGGTCAGCATGTGCGTGCCGGCCATGAAGCCCGTGAACAGGTAGCCGCCCGCGAGCACGAGCAGCGACTTCTCGCGCAGGATCGCGTACTGGCCGAGCAGGAGGCCGGCCGTCACCATGTCGTTGACGACGATCGCCGACTGATACACGGGGATGAACGCCCAGCCCGGCGCGAGCGGCACGCCCGCGAACGGCGCGAGCGCGGCGAAGAACATCGCCGACACGATGACCGTCGCGAGCGCGAGCCGCCGCTCGCGCCGGCGCGGCGGCAGCGACGACATGAACAGGCGCGACGCGTCCGGCTCTTCGTCGTCCGGGGGCGCGGGCGGGAGGTGGGCGGCCGTCATGCGTCGTCGACGCCGGGGTCGAGGTCGTGGCGCACCGCGTAGCGGACCAGCGCGGCTTCGTGCGGCAGTTCCATCTTCTCGAGGATCCGCGTCTTGTACGTGCTGACCGTCTTTGCGCTCAGCGCGAGTTCGGACGCGATCTGCGTGATGGTCTGGCCCGCGATGATGCGGTGCATCACGTCGAGCTCGCGCGTGGACAGCCGTTCGTGCGGCAGCGCCGCGGCCGGCGCGCACAGCGTGTGCGCGAGGCCTTCGGCCGCCGACGGACTCACGTAGACGCCGCCCGCCGCGACCTTGCCGACGGCCTCGACGAGCTCGGCGGTGGCACTGTCCTTCGTCAGGTAGCCGGTTGCGCCGGCCTTGAACGCGCGCGCCACGTACTGCGCTTCCGCGTGCATCGTCAGCACGAGCGTGCGCAGCGACGGCGCATGGCTTTTGAGCAGCCGGATCAGCTCGATGCCGGTCGGCGCGGGCATCGACAGGTCGAGCAGCAGCACGTCGGCGGCGGCGCGCTCGGCCAGCGCGAGCGTGGCCGAGCCGTCGCTCGCCTCGCCGACAATGTCGAAACCGCCGGCCCTCTCCAGGATGTAACGCAGTCCGTCCCGCATGACTGCGTGATCGTCAGCCAGAATTACCCTGATCATCTTCTAGCGATCCTCTTCGGGATGACGCGGCGAACGGCTGTCCGGTTGCCGCCGCGGCTGTTCTTCTGACCAATATATTCCGCCGAATCCGAAAACGGTACACATCCGGGAAATTTTCGAGATAGCCGGATGCGGAATGCGCACCAAAACGAAATAATCCACGGGAAAGGGTACGATGCGGAACGCGTGCGTGGCCGGGTATTCCCGGATGACTGCCGCGACCGGGGCACGCCGGCCGGTGTGTCGAGCGCCGCCCCGCGAACCCGCCTGATTCGGGACTAAACTGGTGCCCGATGCCACTTCGTCACCGAGGAGCCCCGCGATGATCGACCTTGCCGATATCCTGCCGTCCGCGCTGCCCGCCGCCGTCGCATGGGCTGAAGCGGAGGCGGCGCGCGGGATCGCCCAGGGCGCGCCGCTGACGCCGGCGCAAGCCGACGACGCGCGCACGGTCGGCGTCGCGCAGCCCGAGCGGATCCGCGTGGTGATCGTCGACCGCATGCCGTTTCCCGAAACGCCAACGCTTGCCGCGATCGCCCGCGACACGGGGCTGTTGTCGCCGGGGACGATCGGCCTGACCCTCGGCCATGCGGTGTACGTGCTGCGCGGGCAGGATACGCGCCGCCTGCTGACTCATGAATTCCGTCACGTGCATCAATTCGAGGCCGCCGGATCGATCGGCGCGTTTCTCGCGCGCTATCTGCAGGAGATCGCGACGGTCGGGTACCACGACGCGCCGCTCGAGGCCGATGCGCGGCAGCACGAGTTCGATTGACCGCCTACGCCGGCGCGACCGCGCGCATCCCGCGATGAACGTTTCCCACGCCACTGCCGACCCGGTGTTCGCACGCCGCGCCGCACCGCGGTGGAGCGTGCGATGAGCGACACGATCCACGCGTGGATCGGCGCGATCGGCGCGCATCCGCTGCTCGTGCTGACGATCGTGTTCGTGACCGCTTGCGCCGAGGCGATCGCGCTGATCGGCACGGTCGTGCCGGCCGGCGCCGTGATGTTCGCGGCGGGGGCGCTGATCGGCGCGGGCGCGCTCGACGGCTGGACGACGATCGGCGTCGCGGCCGTCGGCGCCGTGGTCGGCGACGGGATCAGCTACGAGCTCGGGCGGCGCTACCGCGGCGTGATCCGCAATGTGTGGGCGCGCTTCGGTTATGCGGCCGCCTATACGCGTGGCGAGGAGTTTGTGCTGCGTCACGGCATGAAGAGCATCGTGCTCGCGCGCTTTCTCGCGCCGGTGCGCGCGGTCGTGCCGGTCGTCGTCGGCTGCGCGACGCTGCCGCGCCGGTCGTTTTATCCGGTCAACGTGATCTCGGCACTCATATGGGCGCCCGTGCATGTGGCGCCGGGCATCCTGTTCGGCGCGTCGGCCGCACTGGCCGCGGCGATCAGTGTGCGGGTCGCCGTGATCCTGCTGGTCGTCGCCGCGCTGGTCGCGCTCGTGTGGATCGGCGTGCGCGTCGCGCTGCGGCGCGGCTGGCCGCTGCTGCGCCGTGCGCTCGTCGCGACCATGCATGCGTGTGCGCACCGCTGGCCGCGGCTCGGTGCGCGGCTGAACGGCGCGATCGCGCGCGTGCGCCGCCTGCCGGGCACGGTGCCCGTGCTCACGCTGCTGTTCATCGGCTGCGTGTGGTTGTTCGCGGGCCTCGTGCAGGATGTCGTCGCGAACGATCCGTTGATGCACACGGACATCGCGCTGTACGCGTTCCTGCAGAACCTGCGCACGCCGCCCGTGGACGCCGCGATGCGCGCGGTTGCCGTGCTGCACGGGCACGATACGGGGCTGATCGTCGCGGCCGCGTTTCTGGTCTGGCTGATGATCCATCGCTGCTGGCTGACGGCCGTGTGGTGGCTCGCGACGGTCGGCATCGCCTTCGTGCTCGTGCCGGTGTTCGGCGCGGGCGTACCGGGCGCAACGCCCGCGAGTCTGCCGCCCGGCGCGCTGCACGTGCCGCTGCCCGATGCCGAAGCCGCGTTCGCGATCCTCGCGAGCAGCGGCCTCGGCTGGGTGTTGACGCGCGACCGGCCCGCACTGTGGCGCATTCCGGTCGTGACGGCCGTCGTGCTGTGGATCGTGCTCGGCGGTTTCGCGCGGCTGTACGTCGGCGACACCTGGCTGTCGGGGCTGCTTGGCGGCTGGAGCCTCGGGCTGGCCTGGTTCGCGCTGCTTGCCGGCGCCTATGCGTATTGGCATGTGCACGAGCATGTGCAGCCGCGGGGCGCGCTCGTCGCGGTGGTGGTGGTGCTTGCGACGGCGGGTGTCTGGACGGTTCCCGCGCAATGGCAGCTCGACCGCGCGTCGCGCCCGCATGTCGGCGACGTGGTCGCGATGACCGTCGACCAGTGGCTGCGCGGCGGGTGGGAGCGCGTGCCGACGCGGCGCACCGAGATCGGCGGCGACCGCGAGGAATATCTGCCGCTGCAATGGAGCGCGACGTCGGACACGCTCGACCGCCATCTCGCGCAGGCCGGCTGGCAGCGCGCGACGCCGTGGTCGCCGGCCACCGCGCTGCGCTGGCTGTTGCCGCAGGCGACCGCCGATACGTTACCCGTGCTGCCGCGCTACACGCACGGCGAAAGCACGCGCCGCGTGTTCGTCCGCGTCGATCCGGGCCACCCGGAAAGCCGCCTCGTGTTGCGGCTGTGGCGTTATCCGTACGTGTTGCAGGACGCGCTCGGCATGCGGCCGCTGTGGTATGGCGCGCTGTATCGCGAGGCGCTGCACCGGCCGGCGCGGTTGATGACGTTCGTGCGTACGACGCCGATCGACGATGCGGCGACGATCGCGCAGGCGCTGGCGGTCGAACCGACGATCGAGCATCCGCCGGCGGGGACGAATACCGCGCCGGCCGAGATGCTGCTCGTGTGGATGGTCCGGCCGTAAGCGGGCCGTGTGCCGCTTACGCGTGCGCCGACTGCGCGGGGACGACGGACAGGCGCAGGCCGACGGTCTTGAGCACCGCGAGCAGGGTTTTCAGCGTCGGGTTGCCGTTGGGGGACAGCGTGCGATACAGCGATTCGCGGCTGATGCCGGCTTCGGCCGCGACCGCGCCGAGCCCGCCGTACGCTTCCGCGACCGTGCGCAGCGCGAGCAGGCCGGCCGCGCGGTTGTCGGGATCGTCGAGCGATTCCATGGCGACGCGCAGATACGCCACCGCGAGTTCGCGGTCGGCGCCGAGTTCGGCGACTTCCGCGTCGTGGTGCGATACCGCGCCTTTGAGCTTGTTCACATTTGCCTCCGTTTCCAGTTCAACCAGTGTTCCTTTGCGCGCCTGATGTCGTCGGGTTGACTGCCCTTGTCGCCGCCGGACAACAGCAGCACCAGTGCCCCGCCGTACCGGCCGAAGTACACGCGATAGCCGGCGCCGACATGGATGCGCAGTTCGATCACGCCTTCGCCGACAGGCGCGCAATCGCCGAAATTGCCTGTCTGCACGCGGCGCAGGCGTTCGCGAATCCGCGCCTGGGCGAGTTTGTCGCGCACGGCGTTCAGCCATTCGGTGAAAGGCTCGCGACCGTCGTCGCGCTGATAGCGCAGCAGTTCGAACTTGGATAGCATTGTAACTTATAAGCTACAAAAAGAGTGATGGAAACGATGCGGCTTTTTGGCCTGCCACCGGCGGGGTGAACGAAGCGCGATGCATCACGCTGCCGATTGCCGGCGCGAGACGGCACGCAGCGCGACGGCGTTGCGGCCGGCGTGCGTGCGGTGCTTCATGGTTCGGGATGTCAGACAGCGAAGCCGGCTTCCCGGACGAAGATCATTCTTTCATCCGGGGCGTACGGCGGCGATTCGGCCGAATGGCCTGTATCGATGGCGCGATGAAGGGCACGCGCCGTGGGCGGGGTGTCGGGGCGGAATGCCGAGAGTGGCAAACCCGCCGGCGCCGGTGCATTGCGCGACCAGCAAGCCGACAGGTTTGCCGCGCGTTACGGCTTCGCGGGCGCGGCGCTCGCGACCTTGTCGAGCGCGGCGGGGATGTACGTGTCGAGCTGCGCGGTCACCGATTCGTAGAAGTCCATCGGCTTGCCCCATGCGTCGGGCACGTCGAGGTGCTTTCCGGTCGCGTATTCGGCGAGCGTGAACACCTTGCCGGCCGCCGACGGATAAAGCGCGAGCACCTTCTCCTTGTGCTTGTCGGTCATCGTCAGGATCACGTCCGAATGCTTGACGTCGTTCGCGTTCAACTGCACCGAGCGGTGCGCGGACGTGTCGATGCCGCGCCGCTTCATCAGGATCACGCCGTTTTCCTCGGGCTTTTCGTCATACGGATCCTCGTCGACCGCACGCGAGATCACCGCGACATGCGCGTGGCGCTGCGCGATCAACTGGCCGGCAATCGCCTCGGCCATCACGCTGCGCCCGGTGTTGCCCGTGTCGACGAACGCGACCTTCTTCGGTTCGTCGGCGAACGCCGACGTCGCGCACTGGATGCCGACGCAACAGAGCAGCGCAAGCGTGTTGAGGGTGTGCCTTCTTTTCATCATCTCTCCGTCAGGGTGGGGCGCGCCCCGGCGGCGCGCCGGGGCTTGCGGGAGATCATGACGGCCGTGTGCGACAGAAAAAAATAACCGGCCGGTTTTCGCAAAACGGTGTCGCTTCGTTGCAAGCGGCCATGGCGGTCGCGCATGCGCGGTCCGGCCGACCGCGGCAGCCGCGAACCGTCGCGCCGAGCGCCGCATGTCACCGGTTCGTCGTCACGCCGTCGCCGCGACGCGTTCCACCGCAAACCCCGCCAGCGTCCGCAACGCGTCCCGTGCCGACCGCAGGTAAAACGCCTGCAGATGAAACACATGCCAGCGCGCCGCATGAATCTCGAGCCGGCACGGCACGCCGCACGCGATCGCATGATGCGCGAGCCGCTGCGCATCCGACAGCAGCACCTCCTGGTCGCCCGCCTGGATCAGCATCGGCGGCAGGCCGCGCAGGTCGGTGTCGAGCGGGCCGCGCGCCGCGGCTGAACCGGCGCCGTGATACCAGCGCAGCCCCTGTTCGAGCCAGCCGCGCCGGATCATCGGATCGTCGCGGCGGCGCGATGCCAGCGTCGCACCGCCGAGCGCCGGGTCGGTCACGGGCGAGATCAGCAGCAGCGCGGCGGCGGCCGGCTCGCCGCGTTCGCGCAGCGCGATGGCGAGCGACAGCGCGAGCGCGCCGCCGGCCGAATCGCCGGCGATGACGATCCGGTGCGGCGCATGACCTTGCGCACGCAACGTGTCGTACGTGGCCAGCGCATCGTCGAGCGCGGCCGGGCTCGGATGCTCGGGCGCGAGCCGGTAGTCGGGCACCCACACCGGCAGGCCGGCGTCGTTCGCGAGCCGCGTCGTCACGCCGCGATGCGTATGCGGCCCGCCGAGACAGAACGCGCCGCCGTGCAGATAAAGGATCGCGCCGCCCGCATCGCCGCGTTTCGGCGCGACGACTTCGACCGGCACGCGGTGCGCGGACGTGCGGTAGCGCAGCGTGCCGCCCGCGCCGGGCATCAGCGGCGACAGCAACGCGACGACGCGGCGCTGCATGCGCGCGCCGAACGGCGGCCCGATCAGCGGCCGGAACGCGACGCGCAGGAAGCCGCGCAGCGATGTGGCGGCGAGCACCTCCAGCCGGCCCGCGGGCGGCGCGACCACCACGCCGTGCGTCGACGCGGCGGCATCGGGCAGCGGACGCGAGAAGCGGTACGCGGACAGCCCGGTGAAGCGCGTGATCCATCGGTAGCTCAGCGTGAAGCCCGGCCAGTTCGTGCTGTTGTGCCCCGATGCATCGACGTACCAGCTCTTGCAGCTGCTCCACACCGAACCTGCGAGCCGCTGCTGCACGTGTACGTTGAAGCGCCGGTAGCGGCGCGCGTCGACGTCGATCGCGTTCGCGCCGTCGCGCCGCATCGCGCGCAAGCAGCGCATCACGTGCGCGATCTGGCTTTCGAGCATGTAGACGATCGAGTTGTGGCCGAGGTTGGTGTTCGGGCCGTAGAGCATGAAGAAGTTCGGAAAGCCGGGCACGGTGAGCCCGAGATACGCCTGCGCGCCACGTCGCCACGCGTCGTTCAGATCGAGCCCGTCGCGGCCCGTGATGCGCATCGGCGACAGGAATTCGGTTGCCGCGAACCCGGTGCCGTAGACGATTGCATCGACCGGATGGTGCACGCCGTCGACGGTCTCGATGCCGTCTTCGGTCACGCGCCGGATCCGCTGCGTGACGAGTTCGACGTTGGCGCGGCTCATCGCGGCAAGATAGTCGCTCGACAGCAGGATGCGCTTGCAGCCGATCGGGTAGTCGGGTGTGAGCCGGGCGCGCAGCGCGGCGTCCGGCACGTCGCGTGAAAGCAGCTTGCGGAACGGGCGGCCGACCGCATAATCCATCAGCCCGTGCAGGCGCGTGAACGCGATCGCGCGCGATTCGTAGCGCAGGTAGATCGACGCGCGATGCAGCTTCATCACCCATGGCAGCCGGCGAAACAGCGCCTTTTCCCAAGGGCGATACGCGCGGTCGGGGCGCGGCATCACGTAGGCCGGCGAGCGCTGGAAGACGACCAGGCGCTGCACGTCGCCGGCGATCGCCGGGACGAACTGGATCGCCGACGCGCCGGTGCCGACCACCGCCACGCGCTTGCCGGCCAGCGCATAGTCGTGATCCCAGTGCGCGGAGTGAAACGCGCGGCCGCGAAACGTGTCGATGCCGGGCAGGTCGGGCATCGCGGGGCGGCTCAACTGGCCGGTGCCGCTGACGAGCACGGCGGCGCTCAGCGTCGTGCCGTCGGCGAGCGTGACGCGCCACAGCGCAGTCGCTTCGTCGTACCGTGCGTGCTCGACGTCGACGCCGAAGCGCAGATGGCGCGCGAGGCCGTACTTGCGCGCGCAATGCTGTAGATACGCGTGAATCTCGGGCTGCGGCGCGAACACGCGCGACCAGGCCGGGTTGGGTTCGAACGAAAACGAGTACAGGTGCGAGGGCACGTCGCAGGCGGCGCCCGGGTAGCTGTTGTCGCGCCACACGCCGCCGACGTCGTGCGAGCGTTCGACGATCACGAAATCGTGAATGCCGGCGCGTTGCAGCGCGATCGCCATGCCGATGCCGGCGAAACCGGCGCCGATGATGATCGCCGCAAGCGGTGCGGCAGGCGTGGCCGGTTCGGTCGCGCGGGACGTTTCAGGCGACAACATGACGGGTGTCCTCCGGCTGAATGGCCGCGTGTGCGGCGCACGATGCAAGAACGGCGTCGTGGTCAATCGATGCACCGACGGTGTCGGCATGCGGTTGCGCAGACGTGCGGCAAACGCCGCGGATCAGGTCGACGGCCTTCTCGGCGATCATGATCGTCGGTGCATTGGTGTTGCCGCCGATGAGCGTCGGCATGATCGACGCATCGACGATGCGCAACCCCTGCAGGCCGTGCACGCGCAGTTGCGGATCGACGACGGCGAGCGCGTCGTGTCCCATCCGGCAGGTGCCGACCGGGTGATACACGGTGTCGGTGCGCCGGCGCAGCACGTCGCGGATCTCGTCATCGGTCGTGACGTTCGCGGTGAACAGGTCGCGCGTGATCCATTCGGCGAGCGCCGGCGCTTCCATCAGCCGGCGCGTGAGCCGGAAACCCGCGACCATGTCGTCGAGGTCGCGCGGATCGTCGAAGAACGCGGGATCGATGCGCGGCGCCGCGAGCGGATCGGCGCTGTGCAGCGTCACCGAGCCGCGGCTGCGCGGCCGCAGCAGGCACACGTGGCACGACAGCCCGTGGCCGGCATGCAGCTTGCGCGCGTGATCGTCGACGAGCGCGACGACGAAGTGCAACTGGATGTCCGGCGCGTCGAGGCCGGCGCGCGTTTTCAGGAAACCGCCGCCTTCCGCGAAATTCGACGTCAGCATCCCGCGCCGTTCGCGCCGAAAGCGCGCGAGCTCGCGCAGCATGCGCAGGCCGCCGCGCGCCGATACGCCCATCGTGTCGACGCTGCGCGACCGGTAGCCGAGAATGAAATCCGGATGATCCTGCAGGTTGCGGCCGACGCCGGGCAAATCGGCGTGCACCGCGATGCCGAGCTGCTGGAGATCGCGGCCCGGGCCGACGCCGGACAGCATCAGCAACTGCGGCGTCTGCAGCGCGCCGGCCGCGAGCACGACTTCGCGCCGCGCGCGCAGCGTGCGGACTTCGCCGTGCTGCCGCACTTCGACGCCGACGGCGCGCGTGCCGTCGAACAGGATGCGCAGCACCTGCGCGTGCGTCTCGACCGTCAGGTTGTCGCGGCGGCCGACGTGCGGCAACAGGTACGCGCGCGCCGCGCTCCATCGTTCGCCGTGCTTCTGCGTGACCTGGTAAATGCCGATGCCTTCCTGCTGCGCGCCGTTGAAGTCGTCGGTGAGCGGCAGGCCGGCCTGTTGCGCGGCTTCCAGGTAGCGCGCGTGGAACGGGTTGCCGGTGCGCAGGTCGCTGACCCACAGCGGACCGTCGCGGCCGTGCCACGCATCGTCGAAGCGCTCGTTGTGCTCGCTCAGGCGGAAGTACGGCAGCACGTCGTCGTATGCCCAGCCTTCGTTGCCGAGCGCGGCCCAGCCGTCGTAGTCGACGCGATGGCCGCGGATGTAGACCATCGCGTTGATCGCCGACGAGCCGCCCAGCGCCTTGCCGCGCGGCTGGTAGCCGATGCGCCCGCCGAGCCCCGGCTGCGGGACCGTATCGAAGGCCCAGTTGTTCACGCGGGTCGGCAGCATCGCGACCGCGCCGGTCGGCACGTTGACGACCGCGCCGTCGCCGCGGCCGCCGGCCTCGAGCACGCAGACGGTCACGGCCGGGTCCTCGGTCAGCCGCCCGGCGATGACGCATCCGCCCGAACCGCCGCCGACGACGATGTAGTCGAAAGTCTTGCTCATGAATCGTCTCCTGATGGTCGATGGATCAAGCGTTGCGCGTCGGCGCGCGGTCGCGGGCGCAGGTTTCGCGCCGGCGTTCGAAGCGGGTTGCGGGATCGGTCGGGCGACTCGGTCGCATGGTGTCTCCTAAGGGGGCGATGGCGTCGTTCGGACGGCGACTGGATGACGCCGATGGTGCTGGCCGCATGGGAAAACACCAATGCTGCTTCGGGACAATTGTTTTAGTATTTGGGCCAAATCGGCGCTTCGAGGGTTTCTCCGCATGAGCTTCTGGGACTTCACCCGGAGTCCGGCCAGCGCCCGGCTGCTGGTCGATTTCGGCGACGAACGCGGCGTGCCGCACACGGCCCTGCTGGCCGGCACGGGGCTCGGGAACGCGCAGCTCGACGATCCGAAAGTCGAGGTGACGGCCGCGCAGGAACTGCGGCTGACCGGCAACCTGCTGCGTGCGCTCGGGCGCGCGCCGGGCCTCGGGTTCGAGGTCGGCCTGCGCTATCACTTCTCGGCGTACGGCGTGTGGGGCTACGGACTGATCGCGAGCGCGACCGCGCGCGACGCGCTCGCGCTGGCGATGCGTTTCCTGCCGCTCACCTATGCATTCACCGTCATCACGTACCGCGAGGAACCCGACACCGGCGTGCTCAACTTCGGCGCGCCGGAACTCGACGGCGCCGTGAGCCGGTTCGTCGTCGAACGCGACATGACGGCCGCGGCCGTGCTGCTGCAGGAAATCGGCGGCGACGATTTCGCGTTGTCGCGCTTCACGCTGCAGGCCGCGCGCGCGCCGTCGCTACCCGCGCCGCGCATCGCCGGCATCGAACCGGTTTTCTCGGCGCGCGCGAACAGCCTCGCATTCGACCGCGCGTTTCTCGACCGGCCGCTGCCGCATGCGAATCCGCTGACGGTGTCGATGTGCGAGCAGATGTGCGGCCAACTCGTCGAAGCGCGGCGCGCACGCGTGGGCACGTCGGAGATGGTGCGCCAGTACCTGACCGCGACGCCCGGCGCCGCGCCGTTCTCGCTCGAGGACATGGCGCGGCTGATGAACACGAGCCCGCGCACGCTCAAGCGCCGGCTGCAGGAGGAGGGCACGACGTTTCGCGCGCTGCTCGCGCAGGCGCGCGGCGCGCTGGCCGAGACGCTGCTCGGCGATGCGCGTCTGTCGCTCGCGGAAGTGGCCGAGCGGCTCGGTTTCAGCGACCTGTCGAGTTTCTCGCAGGCGTTCAAGCGTTGGTACGGCGTGCCGCCGGGCGCGTATCGGAGCGGCGTGCTGCGAGACGGCAGCCATCGATGAATCGCGGTACGATCGATTGCATGCCCGCCGACATCCCCTTCGCGAGAGAATTCGCATGATCACGCTTCGCCCGATGACCGAGGACGATTTCCCGCGCTTCTGGCCGACCTACCGCGCCATCGTCGCTGCTCAGGAAACCTACGCATTTGATCCCGCGCCCACACCTGAAGCCGCGAGCGCGCTGTGGCTCGACGCGCCGCTCTGCACGTGGATCGCCGAAGAGGACGACGTGGTGCTCGGCTCGTACTACCTGAAGGCGAACGCGGCCGGGCCCGGCAATCACGTGTGCAACTGCGGCTACATGGTGAGCGAAGCCGCGCGCGGCCGCGGCGTCGCCCGCCTGATGTGCGAGCACTCGCAGCAGGTCGCGCGCGAGCGCGGCTTTCTCGCGATGCAGTTCAACTCGGTGGTCGCGACCAACGAGGTTGCGGTCGCGTTGTGGCAGAAGCTCGGATTCGACATCGTCGGCCGACTGCCGCGCGCGTACCGTCACGCGCGGCTCGGCTTCGTCGATTGCCTCGTGATGTTCAAGTGGCTCGGCAGCGAGGCGGCCGCCGAAGCCTGAGCACGCAGCAGTTTCGTCAGACGGCGAACGCGCCGTCGAACACGATCCGGTCGTCGAGCGCCAGCGTGCCGCGCGCGAAGATCAGGTCGAGATGATGGCTGCCGTTTTCGCCGCCGCCGAGCCCGAGATGCAGGCCCGGATGGCGTTCCTCGAATCCCGCGTTGCGGCCGTACAGGCCGCGGATCCCGAGGTTGGTGCCGATGCCGAATTCCTCGATGCGCCGGTGATTCGCGTGCCGGTCGAGATAGGTCGCGAAATCGCGCCGGAAGCCGGGATCGTCGCTGTCGAAATCAACGATCATGCTGCGTTCGACATGCAGCGTCGCGAGCCGCTCGGCCACCTTGTACTTGATCGCGAACGGCACGGTGCCGAGAAACGTGCCGCTGAACACGACCGAGCCGTTGAGGTCGGTGACGTGCGTCGCGATCTCGCCGGGCACGACGTCGAGATTGCCCATCCCGTCCACGCTCGTCCATTTCTGGTCCGGCGCGAGCGAGCCTGTCAGCGTGTTGCCCGCTTCGTCGATGAAGCGGATCTGCGACGCGTGCGCGGCCGCGTCGATCAGCCGGCCGTTGCGCGCCGCGATGTCGTCGAGCGACTCGGCGAACGCTTCGTCGAGGTGCGGGCCGTAATCCTTGAATAAAACCGACTTGCTCCAGTGCTCGACGATCGCGGGGCGGATCGCGGCAAGGAACGGCGGCCCGCTCGGCGATGGTGTCGGCAGGCACGACGAGTCGTACAGCAGCACGAACAGGTCGGCGCGTTCGAGCGCGGCGGCGGTGTCGGCGGGGGGCGTGCTTTCGAGGCAGAGGGTGGTCGCGTCGAGCGAATCGGGCAGGGCGGAAAACGCGCGCAACGCGATGTCGCGATTGCGGGTGTCATGGCCGACCAGCAGTTTTCCCGACTCGCCGCGCGCAAGCTTGTCGCGCAGCGCGGGGTGAAAGCCGAGCGCGCGGTGCAGGTTCAGCATGCGTGTCTCCGGAAACGGCGGAAGGGCCGATGCCCTTCCGCGAGAACGGGTGGCCCGCTCAGACCGGCCAGAGCGCGGTGCCGAACGGCACCACGGCGTCCTCGACCATCATGTCGACGGCCTCGGGGTGCGTGTCTTCCTGCATCCAGTCAAGCAATTCGATCTGCTGGGTTTCCTGCATGTCAACTCTCCTGTGGTGAACATGAGTGCTTCAACATGAAAGCGCGGCTAAAAAGTTGCCACTCCTCATCAGGCATTTCGTGAATGCCGGATGAGTGGCGTTGATATTAGTATGACGAATTGTCGAATGCAATGCGTTGCAAGGTTTTTAGCCGTAGCGTGCTAAACACGGGGGAGATCGGCGAGTCGCGTGTCGTAAAACATGGATAAAGCGAATGACGAATTCGATATCATTTTTTTATCTCTGGAATCGGGATCGACGCATTGAATTCGACGATTTTTCATCGGGAATTCGATCGTCGTGATCGACGTCGCTCGCGGCGGCCATGCGGCCATGCGTGCGAACGCATCGCTGCTCGGAAGGGGCGCGTCGGCGGCCCGATGCCCGTGTCAGCCGAGCAGCGCCTTGCCGAGCGGTTTGGCCGGCTCGGACCGGAGCACCAGCGACGTCGTGACCGCGCCGAAGCGGGCAATCGCGTCGATGATGGTTTCCAGTTGTCCCGGTGTCGGCACCAGTACCTTCAGCAGGAAGCAATCCTCGCCGGTCATCCGGTGGACCTCGATGACGTGCGGCATCTCGGCGAACGCGCGCAGCGCGGGCTTGATGTGTTCGTGCGTCGTCTTCAGCCGGATGATGGCCATCATCCCCAACCCCAGCGCTGCCGGGTCAATGCGCGCGCCGTAGCCCGCGATGATGCCGCGTTCTTCCAGCCGCTTGACGCGCTCCGACGTGGCGGGCTGCGACAGCCCGATGCGCCGGCCCACTTCGGACAGCGGCATCCGCGCGTTTTCCTGAAGCGCCTCGAGGATCGAAAGATCCAGGCGATCGAGTTCTCCGTTCGACATGTTCGCTTTCCTGCTCCGTTAATTCATCGGCATATTGTCTCAATATCCGATGATTTGCCATTCCCGGCCGGTTTCCGGCAGACGAGACTGCGAGCTCGCCTGTTCATGGAGAGGGAGACGGAGATGGACCACACGATCGTGATCGTGCCGGGGATCGGCAACTCGGGACCGGATCATTGGCAGAGCCACTGGGAGGCCGCGCATGCGGGTGCCATCCGCATGGCGCCTGCGTCATGGGATGCCCCCGACCTGCGTGACTGGATCGCGGCGCTGGATGAAGCCGTCGCACAAGCCGACGCGCCGCCGGTGTTGATCTGTCATTCGCTGGGTTGCCTGCTGTTCGCGCACTGGCGTGCGGCGTCGGCGCGCGTCGTGCGCGGCGCATTGCTCGTGGCGGTGCCCGATCCGGGCGGCCCGCGTTTTCCGGCCGCGGCCAGCGCGTTCGCGAAAGTGCCGGGCGGCGATTTCGGTGGCGTGCCGGTGCTGGCGATCGCCAGTTCGGATGACGGGTACGACCCGTCCGGGCGCGGCCTTGCATGGGCGTGCGAGCGTGGCGCGATGCCGCTGCTGCTCGGCCCGCGCGGCCATCTGAATGCGGAAGCGGGATTGGCGGAGTGGCCCGAGGGACGTGCAGTGTTCACGACCTTCGCGGCCGGATTGCGCGGGTAGCGCAGGCAAGCGGCTGCCGTTCTCCCGCGCTGGCCCCGTGCCGGCTCAAGTATGATCGTTCGACAGGATCGGAAGCGTCGACAGCCGGGATGGGCGCGTGCGGAACGCCGGTTCCGCCGTGACGACGTGCCCGTCTTCGAACGAAAAAGGAGACACTCGATGCGCGCAGCACCGCAACCGCAGCATGCCGGCCCGTCGCGGCCGGACGCCGGCGCTACCGACCCCGACCGCATGGCCGCATGGCGGCTCGCGATCGGTCTGTCGCTCGGCAGCGCGATCGCGCTCGGCCTTGCGCGCTTTTCGTATGCGCTGCTGCTGCCGCCGATGAAGGCCGATCTCGGCTGGACGTTTGCGCAGGCTGGCGCGCTGAACACGGCGAACGCGGCCGGTTACCTGATCGGCGCGCTCGTGTTTCCGCTGCTGTCGCGGCGCTGGCATGCGGGCACGCTGCTGGCGGCCGGTTGCGTGCTCACAGCGTTGCTGATGGCCACCTGCGGGCTCACGTCGGACATGCACGCGCTGCTCGTGCAACGGCTCGCGACGGGCGTCGGCAGCGCGCTGATTTTCATCAGCGGCGGCGTGCTGGCCGCTCGGCTCGCGTCGGCGTCGCCGCGCGATGCGGGGCTGCTGCTCGGCCTCTATTACGGCGGCACGGGGTGGGGCATCGTCGCGTCGTCGATGCTCGTGCCGGCGACGCTCACGCATGGCGTGCACGGCTGGCAGCCGGCCTGGTTCGCGCTCGCGGTTGCGTGCGTGCTGTTCTCGGCGGTGGCCGTATCGGCCGCGCGCCGCATCGAGCATGCGCACGCGGCACCGGCCGCGCCGCGCGACGGCGCGACATCGAGCGCGGCCGCGAGCCCGGCCCGCTTCGCGCTCGCGCTGGCCGGCTACGGCCTGTTCGGCGTCGGCTACATCGGCTACATGACGTTCATCGTCGCGCTGCTGCGTGGCGCGGGGATGAGCGGCACGGTGGTCGCCGCGTTCTACGTGATGCTTGGCGTGGCGACCGTCGTATCGGCGCGCTTGTGGTCGCGGCTGCTCGACCGGATGCGCGGCGGCCAGGCGCTGGCCGTGCTCAACGCGCTGCTCGGCGTCGCGACGCTGATGCCCGCGATGTTCGTGCATCCGGTGGCCGCGTTCGCGTCGGGCGTGCTGTTCGGCGCGACGTTCCTGTCGGCGGTTGCATCGACGACCGCCTTCGTGCGACACAACCTGCCGCCCGACGGCTGGGCGAAGGGGATCAGCGCGTTCACGACGGTCTTTGCATTCGGCCAGATCGCCGGGCCGGTCGCGATCGGCTGGGTGTCGGACAGCGCGGGGCTCGCGCGCGGGCTCGTGTATTCGGCGCTGACGCTGTTCGCGGGCGCCGCGCTCGCGGCCGGGCAACGCGCGTTGCGTGCTGCCGCATAGTCAGGCGACGGCTCAGCGCACGCACGCGGTGCGCGACACACGATGAAACGCGCGGCTGAAGTAGATCAGGCTGTCGCCGTCGTCGCGCACGCGGATCGACGTCGCCTCGATGAACATCACCGAATGCGAGCCGACTTCCTTCATCTCGGCGATCGTGCCCTGAAGGCTCGCGAGCGCGTCGCGCAGCACGGGCACGTCCTGTTCGCCGCGATCCCACACGGGCAGGTCGAAGCGCCGCTCCATCGGCAGATCGGTGAGCCCGGCGAAATGCCGCGCGAGCAGTTCGTGCTCGGCCGGCAGCACGTTGATGCACACATGGCGATTGCGCTCGAAGGTTGCGTGCATCGCGCTCGACCGGTTCAGGCACACGAGCAACGTCGGCGGCGCGTCGGTGACGGAGCAGACGGCGCTCGCGGTGATCCCGCAGCGGCCGTGTGGCCCCGCGGTGGTGATCACGTTGACGGCCGCGCCGAGGTGGGCCATCGCTTGCCGGAAGGCCTTCTGCGCGTCGGACGGTTCGACGCGCGCCGGTCGCGGGAGTTCGGTCATGGAGGATGTGGCGGACATGGGCGCTCCTGATGGGACGAAGGCGACGATTGCGCGGTCCGCCGATGCGGCGCCGGATCGTCGACGATGACCCAAGCGTACGTCGCGAAAATGCGGCCGACCATTCGCACGATTGACGATGGAGATGGCGTTCTCGCCAACGCGTCTAAAGGTTCTACCTAGGCGCGCCGCGCCGCGCGCGAAAAAAACGCGATTGTGCGTTCGTGCGGCACGTAAAAGGGTATTCAGCGGGTTTTCGGCTCGTTATGATGTGCCGCATACCCCCAGCGAACGACGCTCGCGACGAGCCGGCAACCGGCTACATGCGCGGCGCGTGCGATACCTATACCGATATTGAGCGAGACACCCGCGATGACGTCACCCGCACCGATCGTATACATCGTCGACGACGACAGCGGCATGCGGACGTCGCTCGCGTGGTTGCTCGAATCGGTCGGCATCGCGTCCGAAGGGTTCGCGAACGCCGCCGACTTTCTCGCACGTTTCGACGTGAACCTGCCCGCGTGCCTGGTGCTCGATGTGCGGATGCCGGAAAAAAGCGGCTTCGACGTGCAGGCCGAACTGAATGCGCGCGGCGCGACGCTGCCGGTGATCTTCGTCAGCGGGCATGGCGATATCCCGATGTCGGTGCGTGCACTGCAGAACGGCGCGATCGATTTCGTCGAGAAGCCGTACAACTCGCAGCAGATGCTCGAGCGTGTGCAGCGCGCGCTGCGGCTCGCGCAGCAGCGGCATGCGGTCGGCCAACGTCACCGCGAGTTGCGCCAGCGGCTCGATGCGCTGACCGCACGCGAGAAGGAAGTGCTGCGCGGCGTGGTCGACGGCAAGGGCAGCAAGCAGATCGCGTCGGATCTGTCGATCAGCGTGAAGACCGTCGACGTGCATCGCGCGAGCATCAAGGAGAAGCTCGGCGCGACGTCGATCGCCGCGCTCGTGCGCGACGTGATGGTCGTGTGGGGCGACGACGGGGAGTCGTCGCGTTAGGGCCTTGATCGGGCCGCTGCGTTCAGCGCATGTAGAGCCCGCCGTTGATGTCCCAGCACGCACCGTTCGCGAAATGCGCGTCGCCCGACGCGAGCAACACGGCTGCATCCGCAACGAAGCCGGCCGAGCCGAGCTTGCCGCCCGGCAGGCTCGCGAGCACCTGACGCAGTTTTTCCGGCGCGACGCTTTCATACACGATCGGCAGATCGAGCGGGCCGGGCGAAATCGCGTTGACGGTCACGCCCTGCGCGGCGAGATCGCGCGCGAACACCTTGGTCAACGTCAGCGTGCCACCTTTCGCGGCCGCGTAGTGTGCGCCCGTTGCCGAGCCGCCGTTCTGCCCGGCGAGCGATGCGATGTTGACGATGCGACCCGCGCCGCGCGTCGCGAAATACTGGCCGAACACCTGGCAGCCGAACAGCACGCTGCGCAGGTTCACGTCGATCACCTGGTCGAACTGCTCGGCCGTGATCTCCATCGCGGGCACGACCTTCGATGCGCCCGCGTTGTTGACGAGCACGTCGATCGTGCCCCAGCGGGCAACGAGTGCGTCGCGCGCCGCTTCGAAATCGTGCTTCGACGTGACGTCGAGCGGCAGCGCGATCGCGCGTTCGCCGCTCGGGTCGAGTTCGCGCGCATGCGCATGAATGGCGTCGGCGGCGATATCGGCCAGCGCGACGCGATAACCGGCCGCATGAAAGCGCTCGGCGATGACGGCGCCAAGCCCGCGCGCGGCGCCGGTGACGAGGACGACTCGATCTGACATGGTGCGTGATTCCCTGGTTCGCGGGCGCGCGCTTGTCGTAGCGGCGCCCGCATCGTGATTCATGCGGCGAGCGCCGCTTCGAAGTGTGCGGCGATCGAGCATACCTGTTCGTCCGCGCCCTTGCGTCCGACGATCTGCAGGCTGGCCTTCAGCGGCGAACCGGCCAGCGGCAGCGGCACGCTGAGCGCCGGATGGCCGCTGAGGTTGAACGGCCGGATCAGCGACGACATCGCGATCACCGATACGCCGTCGCGCGCTTGCTGCAGCGTGATCGGCAACGCGGGCAGCGTCGGCAGCACGAGCACGTCCGCATGTTCGAGCGCGGCGTCGACCTGCGCGGTGAAGCGCGCGCGCACCGCTTCGGCTTCGTCGAGTGCGGCGGGTGTCGTCGTCGCGGCCGTGCGCAGCCGCGCATCGAGATCGGCACCGAGCTTGCCCGTCGCGACCAGATGCCCGAATGCGCGCGACGTTTCCGCGTTGATCACGGCGAGCCCCGCGGCGAACGCGGCCGGCAGCGCGTCGAGCACGATCGCGTGCGAGCGCAGGCCCGACGCGCGCAGCACCGCGTCGAGTGCGGCAGCGATCGCCGGATCGGTGTCGACGGTGATTTGCGCAATCGTACAGTCCACCGCGGATGCGGCTGCGCGCGCACGATCGAAGCCCGGCGCGATCGCGGCCATCACCGCGGCCAGCGTGCGGACGTCGCGAGCGAACGGCCCGACGCAATCGAGCGTCGTGTCGGCCGGCGCGACGCCGCGCCGCGACACGCGGCCGAAGGTCGGCTTCAGCCCGAACACGCCGCAGCACGCAGCCGGCCCGCGAATCGAACCGCCCGTGTCGGTGCCGAGCGCCGCGTCGACCGCGCCGAGCCCGACGAGCGACGCGGAACCGCTCGACGAGCCGCCCGGAATGCGCGATGCGTCCTGCGGATTGACGGGCGTGCCCGTGTAGTCGTTGATGCCGGTCATGCCGAACGCGAGCTCGTGCATGTTCGCCTTGCCGGCGATTTGCCAGCCCGCGTCGAGCAGCAGGCGGACGACGTCCGCATGTTGCGCGGCCGGCGGCGCATCGGCGAGCGCGCGGCTCGCCGCGCGGGTCGGATGGCCGGCGATGTCGATCGTGTCCTTGATCGCGATCGTGGGGCCCGGGCCGCCCAGCGTGAAGGTGTCGATGAAGCCTGTCATGGTCGATCTCGTACGGAAGCGGTGAAAAGCATCAGGCCCGTGGCGCGGCGGCGAGCGGCCACGGGCCGTCGAGCACGCGTTCGGTGCGGAAATGACGGATCAGCCAGGTCGAGCCATCGGCGGCCGGCACGAAATCGACGGTCAGCCGCGCGGCGATCAGCTCGGCCGTGCCGCCCGCATAACACGACGCCTGCAGCATGATCCAGCGGCCGCGCGCGGTCGTGTTGCCGGCGCCGACGTCGATCGATTCCGACGTCAGGAAATGCAGGTTCGACGAGAAATGCGGATCAGGCGGCAGATAACGGCCCAGCATCGCGACGATCGCGGCCGTGCCTTCGAGGCGGCCGAACTTGCGCGCGTACTGCGGGCCGATGCCTTCCCACACGGCGTCGGCCGTGAACAGGCCGGCGAGCGGCGGGCCGTCGCCGGCATCCTCGGGCACGTCGCACAGCGCCATGTAACGCGTGATCGTCGCGCGCACCGCGCGCTCGGCGTCGAACGCCGTCACGCGCTGCGCGAGCGCGTCGAGCAGGCCGGGTGACGGGGCGGTCATCGCGCGCCTCACGACGCGGGCCGCGCGGCCGGCGGCACCGTCAGCGCGCGGCCGACCCGCGCCTCGATCTTGCCGTAGCGCCACAGGTTGTATTCGCCCACCGGCGTCGTGCGATACAGGTTGCACACGGCGACCGTCGTGTCGAAATCGGCGACGTCGGCCATGATGTAGAACGTCCACGGCGCGCCGTCGGCCTGGCCGACCACGAGGCGGTCGTCGTCCATCACGCCGAGCACGCGCACGCCGGGCATCGCTTCGACGGCGGCGAGCATCGCGCCGTACGCCTGCCACACTTCGCCGATCTTCTCGCGCGGCAGGTCGAAGAAGTTTTGCGACACGCCGCAGCAGAACAACACGCGCAGCGGCAGCGGATTCGAATCGGACATATCAGGTTCTCCAGAGGAATCGGTTGAGTGCATGAGCCGGCCGGCGACGGCGCGGCGGCTTCATGCACTTTCAGGGAAACGGCTTACAGGTAGCCGGGAAACGGCGTGACGCCGGTGAATACCGCGCCGGCGCCGTCGAAGTTGCCTTCGGCGAGAAATGCGTGCTGCGTGACGACCATCGCGTCGCGCAGCAGTCGCTGCAGCGGATGCGACCGATAGATGGCGGCCGTGCCGCCGAGGCGGTACGCGCGTTCGACGACGCTCGCGCCTTCGCGTGCGATCTGCGTGGCTGCGAGCCGCAGCAGGCTGACCTGGTCGGGCGTCACGGGGTTGCCCGCGAGGATCGATTGCCACACCGTGTCGGTCGCATCGTAGAAGAATGCGCGCGCCGAGCGCAGCTGCGCCTCGGCCTTCGCGAGCTCGATACGGAAATACGCGCGATCGGCGAGGCGCGGCGCGCCGGTCGTCGTCTGGCGTCCGCCCGACATGCGGTTCGCGACGTCGAGCGCCGCGCGCGCCAGCCCGAGATTGACGACGGCCAGCACCTGCGCCGCATACGCGACGGTCGGATAGCGGTACAGCGGCTCGTCGACGGTCGGCTCGCCGCCGCGCACGAAGGTCCACGCCTCGGGCACGAAGCGGTCGTCGACGCGCAGGTCGTGGCTGCCGGTGCCCTGCATGCCGACCACGCTCCAGTTCTCGACGATCTCGACCTCCGCGGCGCGGAACACGGCCGTGCGCGGCTTGTTCGGCGCCGCGTCCTGCGCGCCCGGCACGGCGATGCCGACGCCGAGCCAGTCGGCGCCCTTGCAGCCGCTCGCGAATTTCCACGTGCCGTTCACGCGCCAGCCGCCGGGCGCGGGCTGTGCCGGCTGCACCGGGAACAGGCCGCCCGCGAACACCTGGTCGGGGCCGCTCGCGTACAGCTCGGCCTGCGTGTCGAGCGGCAGCGCGGCGAGATAGACGTTCGCGGAACCGAAGCTCGCGACCCACGCGGCCGAGCCGTCGGCGGTCGCGATTCGTTCGATCATGTCGAGGAACGCGGTCGGCGCAAGCGCATCGCCGCCGAAGCGGCGCGGCGTGCCCGCGCGATAGATGCCGGCCTGCTTGAACAGCGCGATCACGTCGCGCGGCACGTGCGACAGGCGGTCGAATTCTTCGCGGCGCGCGGCGACGGTCTCGATCACGGCGTCGAGCGGCGACAGCTGCGCGGCCGAGGTCGGCGCGGGTTCGATAGCGAGGGCGGCGTGGGGCATGACTGTCTCCTGGGCGGATAAGGGTTCGAATGCGGGGCGGCATGCGTGCTGTGCGGCACGACGATGCAGCCAGTCTAGAAACGCCGAAAACCCGCAGCAATTGGTGCGTTGGGCCGCGCGACTGGTGACGATCCGTGCCGGCCTAAAGAAATCTTCAGATGCGGGCGGCGCGCGCCGGTGCTATGTTGGGTTTCCGGCCGCGCGACACTGCGCGCCTTCCTCCGAATCCGATCATGAGTTTTCCCGACGAAGACGATTTCCACCGGCTGCTCGACGCGCTGACCACCTGCGTGCTGCTGCACGACGCGCAGACCAAGGCGATCGTGTGGGCGAATCGCGCCGCGTGCATCGCGCTCGGCTTTTCCGTCGAGGAACTGCTGCCGCTGAAGGCACCGGACATGACGCGCCCCGAACCGAAGTACCGGCGCGAGATCGGCGTGGGCGCGATGGACCGCGCGATGGTCGACGGGCCGCAGGTGTACGAGTGGTGCTACCGGTCGCGCACGGGCGTCGACATGCTGTCGGAGGCGATCGCCACCTATGTGCCGCTGCGCGGGCACGATGTCGTGATGGTGCAGTTCCGCGACATCAGCGCGGAGGAGGCGATTCGCCAGCAACTGCGTCGTTACGAGGCGCGGCTGCGCGAGTTCATGCAGGATCTCGACGAAGGCGTCGCGGTCGTGTCGCCGCACGGTGGCGCGCAGTTCATCAGCGAGTCGGGGCGCCGCGTACTCGGGCTCGCGCCGGACGAAGCGCTCGGCGAGGTGCTCGACTACTGCACCGAGGCCGATCGCGACCGGCTCGTCGCGCAGTTGCGCGATGCGCCGTCGACGTGCCCGTCCGAGCCGCAGCGCTACCGGATCGTGCGGCGCGACGGCTCGACGTGCTGGCTGCGCATCACGTGCCGGCAGGTCGAGATCGAAGGCGATCTCGACGGGCTGCTCGTGCAGTTCCGCGACGTCAGCGACGAAGTCGCGATCGAGGACGCGCGGCGCGCCGAGGCGCGCATGCTCGAATACGCGGGCCGCTACAACGCGATGGGCGAGATGGCAACCGTGATCGCGCACGAACTGAGCCAGCCGCTCGCGGCCGTGCGCAACTTCATCGAGGGCGCGGTGCAGCGGTTGAACGGGCGCGGCGCCGTCGACGACGCAATCTGGGGGCTGCGCAGCGCGGACCGGCAGGCCGAGCATGCGGCGCTGATCATCAAGAGCGTGCGCGAATTCATCGTGAGGCGCGACACGGTCGCCGCGATCGCCGACCTGCGCGACATCCTGGCGGACGTCGCGTATTTCATCGAGCTGCGCGCGAAGGAGGCCGGCGTGACGGTCGAGATCGTGCAGGCCGATGCACCGCTGCCGATCCGCTGCGAACGCGTACTGATCGGGCAGGTGATCCTGAATCTCGCGTTCAACGCGATCGAGGCGTTCGCCGGCTGCGAACGCATGCCGCGCACGCTGACGCTCGGCACCGCGAACGTGGCCGGGCACGCCGAGCTGCGCGCGATCGACAACGGCCCGGGCATCGCGGAAGGTGCGCACGACCGGCTGTTCGACGGCTTCTCGTCGTCGAAGGCCGGCGGCAACGGGATCGGGCTGTCGCTGTGCAAAAGCATCGTGACGCGTCATGGCGGCCGGATCGGCGCGAGTCCGGCCGATGGCGGCGGCCTCGATTGCCGGGTGACGCTGCCGCTCGCCGGTGAGCACGTATAACGACGACCGGCGTAACGACGCCCCGCACATCATCAGCGCCCCAGCGCCCGCGCGGTTTGCCCGCCGATGCCGAAGTCCGTGTTCGGAATGTCCTTGATGATCACACGCGTTGCCTGCAGCGGCGCGTCGAGCACGTTCGCACCGGCATCGGACAACGCGGCGATCAGCGCGCGCTTCTGCGCGTCGGTGCGCCCGGCGATCAGGATCGCGACGATCACCGGCAGCGACGGCGGCGCGCCGTCCGCCGCAGTGCGGCCGCCGAGGCCGATGTGCGTCGCGGGCAATTCGGTGAGCAGCACGCGCACGGATTCGATCGGCGCGCCGATCGCATCGACGGTCGCGCTGCTCAATCGTGCGATCAGTTCGGCCTTGCGCGCGTCGTCATGGCCGGCCGGCAGGAAAACTTCGAGTGTGGGCATGGTCGTCCGGAAAGGTGAAGGTTGCCGGTTCACCGTTGCGTTTTCGGCGGCGAACCGGCCACGGCTTACAGCAGGAAGCCGATCGCGCTGAGTGCTTCGGTCGAGTCGATCAGGCGCACGACTTTCTCGGCGATCCGCATCTCGCCCTCGGCGTCGACGTGCAGCTTGTGCGTGACGTCGGCCGCGAACAGCGTCGCGACGCCGCGCTTGTACGCGACGACGACCTGCGCGGATTTCAGCTCGACGGTATCGGCGCTGCCGCTTTCGAGTGTGAAGCGCGACACGGTGCGCACCGTGCGCGCCGCGTCGGTCGCCGATGCCGAATAACCGGACACCATCCGCTGCACGCGCTTCTCGCGCATGTCCTGGTCGTCGAACACGTAGTTCAGCGTGGCCGCGAAGTCGGTCGCGTCGGGATCGATCGGCACCACGTAGTGGCCGGCCGGATCCCACAGGTCGAGCCACACGCGATAGTCGCGGCGGTCGAGCATCTCGGCTTCGCGCCACACGAATTCGACCGCGCGGGCGAAGGTCTGCTGCGAGAAAAGGGCGTTGCGGTCGTCCATCATTGTTGCTCCATCATCTTGCGCCATTGCTGGTAGGCCTCGCGCATGCCGGTCTCGTCGGTCGCATGCGCGGTCTTTTCGCCGTTCGCGGCGGTCGTCTCGCGGTTCAGCCCGCGATTCACGAGGATCGGCACGTCGGGGCCCGCATGCGCGCCGCGCTGCACGCGCTCCCACGCTTCCGCATCGTCGGGGCTGCCGAAACCGAACGGGCCCTGGAAATGCTCGTGGATGCGCAGCCGCTCGCGGTTCGCCTCGTCGGGGCCGCCGTCCATTGCGAGCGCGACGTGGCGGATCTCGGTTTCGTTCGCGGAGATCGGCCGCAGCACGCGGAAAAACGCCATCGACAGCGCGAGGTTCGGGAACAGGTTCAGGTTGAAGCCGACGCCCATCAGCGAGCGCACGATGCGGCGTACTTCGTCCGGCGCGTGGCGTTCGGCGAGCTTCTCGGCGAGCGGCGCGAAGCGCTCGGGCAGCGGCGCGCCGTCGTCTTCGTCGAGGTCGATCAGCTCGGGCATCAGCACCGCGAGGCTGTGGCCGTTGCCGAGCGCGCGGCAGAACGCGGCCTCGCTCGTCATGAAGCTCGTGATCGCGGCGGCCGTCTCGTCGTCGATTGACTTCATCCACGACTTGTGCACGACCGGGAAGTGATAGAGGTCGGTGGTGTTCTCGAGCTGGATCTTCCAGTTGCCCTTGAACTTGAACTTGTGCTCGCCGTTCGCCTTGATCGGGTAGCCGGCGCCCTGCTTCATGAACAGGTCGATCCACGGCTTCGCGCCGCCGAGGAAATCCTCGAGCGGTTCGATGTCGTCGTTGAAGCTCGCGAAGATCAGCCCCTGGTACACGCCGACGCGCAGCTTCACGAGCGGCAGGTCGCCTTTCTCGCACACGCCTTCGTAACCGTCGCCGTACGGCAGCGCGCGCAGCGTGCCGTCGAGCGCATACGACCAGCTGTGATACGGGCACGTGAAGCCCTTCGCGTTGCCCTTGTGCGATTCGCACACGGTCGCGCCGCGATGGCGGCAGCGGTTCTGCAGCACGTTGATGTCGCCGGTCTTGTCGCGCACGACGATCACCGGCTGGCGGCCGATCGTCGTCGTGATGAAGTCGCCGGGTTGCGGCAGTTCGCTCTCGTGCGCGACCCAGATCCAGGTGCGGTAGAAGATGCGGTCGAGCTCGGCTTCGAACAGCGCGGGGTCGTGATACATCGCGGGCGCGATGCGGTCGGGCTGCGCGAGGCCGTGCAGCGCACGGGTGTCGATCGTCTGGTAGGGAATGTCGCTCATCGTTGTCGTGGGGAAGGAGTCGCGAAAACGGGCCGCGCGGGGCGCGGTATCGAGAGACCAGTCTCGTCTTCCGCTACATATCCGTCAAATTGATCTAAAATTAGCGAGTCAATAAATACGGCAAATGATGGAGGTCACGATGGCGTCGGTCGATCATCTCGATCTGAACCTGTTGCGCGTGTTCCAGGCGATCGTCGAGGAACGCAGCCTGACGAAGGCCGGCGAGCGGCTCGCGCTGTCGCAGCCGGCCGTCAGCTATTCGCTCGGCCGGTTGCGCACGCTGTTCGACGATCCGCTGTTCGTGCGCACGCGCTCGGGCATGCAGCCGACGCCGGTTGCGCTCGAGCTTGCGGGCATCGTCGGCAAGGCGCTCGACATGGTGCGCGTGGCGCTGCGTTATGCGGAGCGCTTCGACGCGGCGACCAGCACGCGCACGTTCCGGCTGTCGTTGTCGGACGCGGGCGAGATGGCGTACCTGCCGGCGATCTGCCAGGCGCTGCGCGAGCGGGCGCCGCGCGCGACGCTGAGCGTGCAGCCGATGCCGGTGGAGGAGATCGAGGAAGCGCTGCGCGCGAGCCGGCTGGATTTCGCGATCGGCAACCTGCCGGAACTGATGCCGCGCACGCGCCATCACGTGCTGTTCGAGGAAACCTACGTTTGCATGACGGGCCGCCGGCGCGGCTTGCCGGCCGGCGCCGCGCTGAGTCTCGACCAGTTCGTGCGCGCCGCGCACGTCAACGTCAAATCGGTCGAGCACAGCCATCACGCGCTCGACGACGCGTTGCGTGCGCAGGGCGTGGGCCGCAACATCGCGCTCGAAGTGCCGCACTTCGTCGCGCTGCCGAGCGTGCTGTCGGTCACGGATCTCTATGCGACGCTGCCGAAGCGGCTCGCGCAGATCCTGAACCGTGACAACGCGTTCCGGCTTTACGACCTGCCGGTGACGCTGCCGCCCGCGCCGGTGACGATGCACTGGCACGAGCACTTCCATGAGGACGAGGGCAACGCGTGGATGCGCGCGCTGCTGGCCGAGATCGTCGAGCGTTTCGACGACGCGTGACGGCCGGGCCGTGTGCGCGTGTCAGAGATCGAGGACGAGCACCGCCGAGCGCGCGCGCGACACGCAGCAGCAGATCACCGTGTTGCTCGCGCGCTCGGCCTTGCTGAGGCAGTGGTCGCGATGATCGGGCTCGCCGTCGATGACGGGCACCATGCAGGTGCCGCACAGGCCTTCGCCGCATGACGTATCGACCTCGATGCCGATCCGCGCGAGCGCATCGACGATCGACGTGTCGGGCGTGACGCGCACCGATTGTCCGCTGCGCTGCAGCCGCACTTCGAAGCCGTCGGCCGGGCCGGCATCGGCATTGGAATTCGCATTCGTATCGGCGGCGGCCGGGTCCGCCGCGAAGCGTTCGAGATGGATCGACGCATCGGGAACGCGCGTCGCGGCGGCCGTGACCACCGCATCCATGAACGGCCCTGGGCCGCATGTATAGACGTGGGCATGCGCATCGACCGACGCGACGCAGCGGCCGAGTTCGGCCGCGAGCGCGTCGGGCTCGACGCCGTAGTGGAACGTCACGTGCGACGCAAACGGTTCGGCCGACAGGTCGTCGACGAATGCCGCATGTTCGCGGCTGCGTGCGAAATAATGCAGCCGGTAGCGCGCGTCGCGCCGGTGCAGCGCATACGCCATCGACAGCAGCGGCGTGATGCCGATACCGGCCGCGATCAGCACGTGCTCGCTCGCGGCATTCGTCAGACGAAACAGGTTGCGCGGCGCGCCGATCGACAGTTCGGCGCCAACCGTCACGTCGTCGTGCAGCGAACGCGAGCCGCCGCGCGACTGCGCTTCCTTCTTCACCGCGAACAGGTAGGTGCCGCGCTCGTCGGGGTTGCCGCACAGCGAGTATTGCCGCGTGATGCCGGACGGTGCGGTGACGTCGATATGGGCGCCCGGTTCGTACGCGTCGAACGGCTGGCCGTCCACGCGCGAAACCCGGAAGCAGCGAATGTCCTGCGCCGCGTCGATCAGCGCGTCGATCCGGACCTGGTGGCGGTTCGCTTGCATGGGAAATTCCGTGGGGTAAGGGGAACGCGGCGCGGCAGACACCGCGCCGTCATGCGATCGAGAATAGGGACGGGCATCGCATAAATCAAATCGATAAAAAAACGATGCCTGAATCAGTCGAATTGATAATGGTTGGGCGGCCGGTTGGGGTCAGCGTGCGGCGACCGCGTCGCCGGCATCGGCCGTCTGCGGTGCCGCTGCCGATGCATGACCGCGTTCGCGGTCGAGGCTGCGGCGATAGTGCCGGCACCCGGCGGCGAGCAGCAGCGCGGCGAGCGTGGCCGCCGCGACGTTGACGATCGACATCGAATGGCCGACCGCCGCCGGCGCGCCGAACACGCGATCGGTGAACAGCGCGACGACGGTCGTGCCGATCCCGAGCGCGATCAGGTTCGACACGAGCAGGAACAGCGCGGAGATCTGCGCGCGCATCTGGTTCGGCGCGAGCGTCTGCATCGCGGCGGTCGACGTCGGCATCGGGAACGACGCGAAGAACATCGCGACGACGAGCATCGCGAGCGACGCCGGCACGGAGTCGAGCTGCGTGAACAGCGTCGCGGGGATCACCATGCATGCGGCGCCGATCGCGCCGGCGCGCATCGGCGCATCGTTGCGGCCGCGCAGCAGCAGCCAGTCGTTGAGCCAGCCGCCGCAGAACACGCCGGCGGTGTTCGCGACCAGCAGCACGATGCCGAGCGTGTAGCCGGCTTCGACGGCCGTCATCCCGAAGCGGCGGATATAGAACGCGGGCGTCCAGCTCAGGAGGCAGTACAGCGTCATCGCGTAGAACGAGAAGCCGAGGTAGTGGCACGTGAAGGTCGCGCGGTGCGTGCCGACGAAGCGCAGCGAATCGCGCATCGACACGCGCCGCACGGCGCCCGAGCGATCCTGCGCGAGCCCCTTGCGCTGCGGGTCGCGCACGGTCGCGGCGAACAGCAGCGCGACGAAGAGCCCCGGCAACCCGACGATCAGGAACGTGACCTGCCACGCATGCACCTGCCCGACGACCGGCAGCGTGAACGCGCTCGCATGCTTGAGCAGCGCGATCACGTAGCCGCCGATCAGGAACGCCACGCCGCCGCCGATGAACGAGCCGAGCGAATACACGGCGATCGCGCGCCCGAGCTTCTCCTTCGGGAAGTAGTCGGCCAGCATCGAATACGCGCCGGGCGACAGCGTGGCCTCGCCGACGCCGACACCCATGCGCGCGATGAACATCTGCACGAAATGCTGGCTGAGCCCGCATGCGGCGGTCGCGACGCTCCACAGCGCGATGCCGATCGAGATGATCCGCGGACGCGCGTAGCGGTCGGCGAGATACGCGACGGGGAGCCCCATCACCGCGTAGAACAGCGAGAACGCGAAGCCGTTGAGCAGGCTGAACTGCGTATCGGACAGGTGCAGGTCGCGCTTGATCGGTTCGATCATCAGCACGAGGACCTGGCGGTCGACGAACGAAAAGACGTACGCGAGCATGCAGATGACGACGACATACCATTCGTACGTATAGCGCTTGCCGTCGGCAGCGCGGGCCGTGGATGCGGACATGCGGATTCTCCAGGAGCGGGCGGTGGGGATGCGCGGCATCGGCCTTGCGAGCCGGGCGCCGGCGCGGCGCGAAAGCGTGCGGGTGACACGATCGGAGACGCAGCGTAGTCGGCCAAATTCGGCCGCCATAGCCGGAGTGACAGCCGCGCCACACGGACATTTACCGACCCGGATAAAGAAAACACCGAGGCTGTGCGCGCAGGGTGTCGCGCAACACGCATGTGGCGGGGCGCGCGCGCTTCATGCGGCACGTCTATAAGCGTTATAGATCGCATTGCGTCGACGTCCGAAATTGTCGTTCCTAGACTCGGCCCGTTTTTCATTGGCGGCGTTGGCCCTTCGCGGCGAACGCGCTTCACACCAGACGGCGCGATGCCGACAGGCGCCGGCACTTCTACGGGACGACGAAGATGAACCATCCGAACAGGCGGGCCGACCGGCTTGCCGTACCGCTTGCCGTGCTGCTCGCCAGCGCGGCGCTGCCCGCCGCCGCGCAATCGAGCGTGACGCTCTACGGCCGCGTCGACACCGCGATCGAATACGCGAACGCCGGACCGAACCACGTGACGCGCATGGGCAGCGGCAACCTGTTCGCGTCGCAATGGGGGTTGAAGGGTGTCGAGGATCTCGGCGGCGGCTATGCGACGATCTTCAAGCTCGAGGACGGCTTCAACGCGGCGAGCGGCGCGTTGTCGAACAGCAGCGCGCTGTTCGGCCGCGAAGCGTGGGTCGGCATCACGGGGCCGTTCGGCGGCGTGCAGTTCGGCGAGCTCTACACGATCGTGCACACGACGCTCGTCACGTACAGCCTGCCCGGCCTCGGTGCGGGGCTCGCATGGGGCAATGCGACCAACAACTTCGTCGGGCCGGCATTCCTGCGCGTGCGCAACTCGATGCGCTACACGTCGCCGCGTTATGCGGGCTTCATGCTGCGCGCGATGGCCGCGCGCGGCACCAACGGCGCGGCCGGGCAACCGGCGACACTGGGCGATACGTATGGCGCGGGTGTCAACTACGCGCGCGGCGGCCTGTCGGTCGACGTCGACTATATGCAGCAGAAGTTCAGCCCGGTTGCCGCATCCGCGCTCGGCGACACGAGCCCGGCCGCGAACGGGAACTACACGGTCGGCGCGATCTCGTACGACTTCAACGTCGTGAAGGTCGCCGCGCTGTATATGCGCCATCGCGGCGGGCCCGACGTTGCGACCGCGATCGACAGCCAGAGTGCCTATCCGCACAGCGACATCATGGAACTGAGCGCGACGGTGCCGATCGGGCGCGCGTCGCTGCTGCTGAGCGTCGGGCATTACCGCAAGGTCGCGGACAGCGAAGGCAACGCCGATTCGTACGGCATCCGCTTCGACTATCCGCTGTCGAAGCGCACGGTGCTGTACACGGGCGCCGCGATGGTGCGCAACGGCGCGCATGCGCGCTTCGTCGTCAACGGCGCGGCGGGCGGCGGCGTCGCGGTCGCGAAGCCCGGCGCGACCGCCAGCTCGATCGTCGCGGGCATCCTCACGTCGTTCTGATCGTCGCGGCCACGCCGGCCGGCCCGCGCCGGCGTGCGTCGTTATGCGCAGGCCGGCGGCTGCGGCGCGAGCCATGCGTCGAACGGCGCCTGCTGGCCGATGCTGAACAGTTCGAGCAGCAGCGCGCGCAGCCAGCGATGGCCGGGGTCCGCATCGAAGCGCCGGTGCCAGTACGCATTGACGGCCCATTCGCCGGCGTCGGCGATCTCGTACAGCGTGCACGGTTGCCGCGCCGCGAACGTGATCGCGATGGTCTCCGGCAGGATCAGCGCATAGTCGCCGTCGTGCAGCAGCGCGGGCACCACCATGAAATCGGGCAGCGCCGCGCGCACGCGCGGCATCAGCCCGTGCCGTTCCAGCAACTGCATCGATTGCGGATGCGACGTGATCGCGACGAAGCGCAGCGCGTCGGGCGCCGTGCCGTCGAGCACGAAATCGTCGGGCAGCGCGACGCGCTGCGCGGTGCGGCGCGGCATCAACAACACGCAGCGCTCGTGCAGCAGCGCGGTGCGCTGGAAGTGGCTCGACGCGTCGGCGAAATGCCCGAGCGCGAAATCGATGCGCCCCGATTCGAGCGCGACGTTGAGCTGGCATTCGTCGACATGCAGCGTCTCGATCACCGCGCCCGGCGCGCGGCGGTCGAATTCGGCGAGCATCGTCGGCAGGAACGCGCTCGCCGCGAAATCGCTCATGTGCAGGCGGAACACGCGCTGCGTGCTGTCGGGCGCGAAGCGCGAGCCTTCGTCGAGCACGTCCTGCAGGATCGCGAGCGCCTTGTCGACCGATAGCGCGAGCCGCTGCGCGCGCGGCGTCGGCTCGACGCCGGTGCCGGTGCGCACGAACAGCGCGTCGCGGAACATCAGCCGCAGCCGGCCGAGCGCGTAGCTCACGGACGGCTGCGTGACGCCGAGCCGCAGCGCCGCGCGGCCGACATGCCGCTCCTCGTAGACCGCGCGAAACGTCTTCAGCAAGTTGAGATCGAGATCCTGCACGCGCAGGCCGTTGTGCGCGTCGCCGTCGCGCGCTGCTGGTTCGGCGCGGGCGGGGGCCGCGGGGCGGCCGGGGGCGGAGTGCGTCATCGTGTTTGTCTCGCGGTGACGGAAGGCGCATGGCCATAACGCCGCGCATACGCCTTCGCGAAATGGCCAAAGCCGTGGATGCCGTGCGCGATCAGCACGTCGGTCACGCTGCGCGCGTCGCCGCGTTGCAGCGCCGCGTGCACGGCGGCGAGCCGGCGCTCGCGCACGTAGGCGGCCGGCGTGGTGTGCAGGAACGCGCGGAACGCGTGCTGCAGCGTGCGCGGCGCGACGCCTGCGACGGCCGCCAGCGCGGCGAGCGCGAGCGGTTCGCCGAGATGTGCGTCGACGTGGTCGCAAGCGCGGCGCACGTGCGCCGGCAGCAGTGGGGTGCCGCGCGCGAGCGCGTCGCTGTACGAATGCGGCAGGTGCGTGAGCAGCAGCGACATCAGCCACGCGGTGAGATCGGCGCCGAAGGTGGTCGCCGCCGTGCCGATGCCCGGCTGCGCGCCGAGCCGGCACAGATACTCGAACGTCGGCAGCATGAGTGCGGCGCCCGTGCCCGTGCCGCCGGTGGCGAGTTCGAACTGCAGTGGCCGCGTGAGCGTCGCGTGCAGCATGTCCTGCAGCTTGCATTCGAGCGCGCCGCGTTCGAGCCGCAGCACGAGGTTGCGGCAATCGGGGCTCGTGCTCAGGCGGCTCGCGAGCGCGGGCGACGACACGGTCAGCTCGCCGGGGCCCGCCTGCGCGACCGCGGCGCCGGCCTGCAGCTCGCATGCGCCGGCGAGCGTCAGCCTGAACAGGAAATGATCGGCGTCGCCGCCGAAATCGATGCGCGTTTCGCGGCCGTAGCAGAGTTCGAGCAGCGCGCCGTGATGCAGCGGCACCTCGTACAGCTCCGCGCGAAACGGATCGCGGCCGTGCGCAGCCATCCGGTGCGGCCCGAGCCGGTGCGCGACCGCGCGTTCGACTTCGTCGGGCGCCTGCAGCGTGCCGAGCCGGTTCGGTGCATGGCGGGAAAGGGCGATATCCATTCGTGGGCCTCGGAGCGGATGCGTTGGCGCGTCAGCATGCGCGGGCGGCGCATGCGCAGCGCCGCGATTGCGTTGCGCGAACGGGCGTGCCGTTGCGCGTTTTGAAGCGACGCGACCGGGGCGGCCGCGTAGTCTCGATCACACTCGATCAACCGGAGACGACGATGAAGGTATGTGTACTGGGCGGCGGCCACGGCTGCCATGCGGCCGTAATCGACCTGCTCGAAAAGGGGCACGACGTGACATGGTGGCGGCGTGATCGCGAACCGCACGCGCGGCTGCGCGAGCTCGGCGTATTGAACGTGACCGACTATCGCGGCAAGCGGCCGGTTCCGCTCGGCGACGCGCCCGGCGCGATTCGCCTGACCGACGATCTCGCGGCCGCGCTGCGCGGCGCGCGGCTCGTCGTGGTGCCGCTGCCGGCCACGTCGCACGACGCGCTTGCCGCGCAGGTCGCGCCGCTGCTGGCAGACGGCCAGGTCGTGTTCCTGCCGCCCGGCACGTTCGGCAGCGTCGTGTTCGCGCGTGCGGCGGCCGACGCCGGCAATCGTTCGCGTGTCGCGTTCGCCGAGACGGGCACGCTGCCGTACCTGGTGCGCAAGCATGGCGACAACGAGGTCGTGATCAGCGCGTATGCGACGCGCCTGCCGACCGGCGTGTTTCCGGCGAATGCGGCCGGCTGGGCGTTCGACGTGCTGCGTGCGGGTTATCCGTCGGTCGAGCCGGTCGAGGACGCGTTGTCCGGCGCGCTGATGAACGCGGGGCCCGTGATCCATCCGCCGCTGATCCTGATGAACGCCGGGCCGCTCGAACACTTCGACGCGTGGGACATCCACAACGAAGGCACGCAACCGGCGATCCGCCGCGTGACGAACGCGCTCGACGCCGAGCGCATTGCGGTACGCGAAGCGCTCGGCTATCGCGCGCCGCATTTCCCGCTCGCGGATCACTACGCGGCCGACGGCGACGAGTGGATGTACGGGCGTGGCGCGCACGGCAAGCTGACCGATAGCGGCGACTGGCGCGAGAAGATCGATTTGCGCACGCATCGCTACATGCTCGAGGACACCCGGCTCGGGCTGTCGCTCATCGTGTCGTGCGGGCGCTGGGCCAACGTGCCGACGCCCGTCGCGCAGGGGCTGCTGAGCATCGCGAGCGCGGTCGCGGTGCGCGACCTGTATGCGGAAGGCCGCACGCTGGAGCGGCTCGGGCTGGCGACGCTGTCGCACGACGCGATGCGCGCGCTGCTCGACGCGGGGTACCAGGCATGATCGCGGCCGCCGATGTGACGCGCGTGCACGTGCTCGGTGCGGGACGCATGGGGCAGGGCATCGCGCTTGTGTTCGCGTTCGCGGGGCTCGACGTGACGCTGGTCGACTTCAAGCCGCGCGACGCGGCCGGATGGCGTGCATTCGACGCACGTACGCGCGACGAGATCGCACGGCCGCTGCACGCGCAGGTCGCGCTCGGCCGCATCGATGCTGCGCAGGCCGATGCCGTCGTCGCACGCATCGAGCTCGTCGCGCGGGACGGCGCGGCGGAAGCGGTGCGCGACGCCGACGTCGTGTTCGAGGCGCTGCCCGAAGTGCTCGACGCGAAGGCCGACGCGCTGCGCTGGCTCTGCGCGCACGTCGATGCGTGCGCAACGATCGCGTCGACGACGTCGACGTTCGTCGTCACCGAGTTGCAGCGCCATGTCGTATATCCCGCACGGATGCTGAACGCGCACTGGCTGAACCCCGCGCTGCTGATGCCGCTCGTCGAGATCAGCCGCAGCGACGCGACGGATCCCTCCGTCGTCGATCGACTCGCCGCGCTGCTCGTGCGGGTCGGCAAGAAACCGGTGATCTGCGGGCCGGCGCCCGGCTACATCGTGCCGCGCATCCAGGCGCTCGCGATGAACGAGGCCGCGCGGATGGTCGAGGAGGGCGTCGCGAGCGCCGAGGACATCGATACGGCGATCCGCACCGGTTTCGGCCCGCGCTTTGCGGTACTCGGGCTGCTCGAATTCATCGACTGGGGCGGTTGCGACATCCTGTACTACGCGTCGACGTACCTGGCCGGCGAGATCGGCCCGCGCTTCGCGCCGGCCGACAGCGTCGTGCGCAACATGGAGGCCGGGCGCGACGGCGTGCGCACGGGTGCTGGCTTCCACGACTATGCCGAGGTCGACGTGCCCGCGTACATGCGGCAGCGGCTCGGCGAGTTCGCGTGGCTGCTCGACCACCTCGGACTGGCGCCGGCGTTCGACGGCGCGCGGCGTACCGGCGGGCGCTGAGCGTTGCGCGCTCACGCCGCGTCGCCGCGCGAACCGTCGGGCTGCGTGGTGCGTGTCTCGCGCATCACGCACAGCGTGGCGACCGTGACGAGGCCGAGCGCGACGAGGAACAGCGAGACGGGCCACGACGCGTGATAACGCGCGAGCAGCGCGGTCGCGATCAGCGGCGACATCCCGCCCGCGAAGATCGACGCGACTTCATGGCCGAGCGCGACGCCCGAGTAGCGCACCTCGGTGCTGAACAGCTCGCCGACGAGCGCGGGCAGCGTGCCGATCATCGCGCCGTGGCTGACGGCCGTGCCGACCGTGAGCGCGAGCCACACGAGCGGCGTTGCCCGCGTGTCGAGCAGCCAGAAGAACGGGAACGCGCAGGCGACGAGGCTCAGCGCGCCGATCAGGTACACGGGCTTGCGGCCGATCCGGTCCGACAGCCTGCCCCACGCGAGCATCGCGCCCATCTCGACGATCATCGCGATCATCACGCCGGTCAGCATCACGCCGTTCGGGATGCCGACGTATTTGCCGTAGACGAGCGAGAACGCGAGGAAGATGTAGGCGCCGCCGTTCTCGGCCACGCGCAGCCCCATCGCGAGCAGGATTTCCTTCGGGTGGCGGCGCAGGCATTCGACGATCGGCAGATGCGTGTGCGCGCCGCGCTTGCCCGCCTGCTCGAAGTCGCGGCTTTCCGGCAGATGGCGGCGGATATAGATGCCGATCGCGAAGATGGCGATGCTCGCGAGGAACGGCAGCCGCCAACCCCACGCGCGGAACGCGTCGTCCGGCAGCGCCTGCGCGGCGAGAAACGCGGCCGACGACAGCACGAAGCCGCCGCCCACGCCGAGCTGGCTCCAGGCGGCGTAATAGCCGCGCTGCTCGGGCGGCGCGTTCTCGCTGATCATCAGCACGCCGCCGCCCCATTCGCCGCCGGACGCGATGCCTTGCAGCAGGCGCAGCGCGACGAGCGCAGCGGGCGCCCACAGGCCGACCTGCGCGTAGGTCGGCAGCAGGCCGATCGCGAAGGTCGATGCGCCCATGATCAGCAGCGTCCACACGAGCGACGCCTTGCGCCCGCAGCGATCGCCGACGTGGCCGAACACGACCCCGCCGAGCGGCCGCGCGACGAAGCCGAGCGCGAACGCCGCGAACGCGGCGAGGCTGCCTGCGAGCGGCGACGCGCCGGGCGGAAAGAACACGTGGCCGAACACGAGCGCCGCGGCCGTGCCGTACACGAAAAAGTCGTACCACTCCATCGCGTTGCCGGCGACGGAGGCGATGACGATCCGGCGCAGTTGCCGGTCTGCGAGCGGCCGGGCGGCGCTCGGGGATTGCACGGTGTCGGTCGGGTACATGGCGGACTCTGAAGGGGGAGGCGGGCGCGCGCCGTCTGTGCGGCACTGCGGGCTAGTGTTGTCGGCACCGCCTTCCCGGTCAAATCCGCAGAAAAAGGGGAGTGTCATCACTCCCGCAAATGATGGTCGCGGCGGGGGCGCGCGGCTATTTCACGCGCGCCTGCAGCAGCGCGACGATGCGCTGTACCAGCGGCGGCAGGTACGCGCCCGCCCGATGCATCGCGGCGATGCGCCGTCCGAGGTCGAGTTCGCCGGGCAGCAGGTCGAGCGCGCGCAGTCCGTTGAGTTGATCGAGCGCCTCGGTTCCGCCGACGCACAGCAACGGCGTGCCGCGCAGCAGGTGCAGCAGCGACGTGCTGCCGAAATCCGTTTCGACGCGCAGGCGCGGGCCGGCCAGGCCGCGCGCGCGGAATGCGTCGTCGATCTGGCGCCGCACGGGCAGCGTCGTCTCGGGCAGCAGCCATTCCTGGTCGACGAGATCGGCGAGCGTGAGGCCGCGCTTGCGCTGCAGCGGATGCGCTTCGTCGGCGAGTACCGACAGGCGGTCGCTGAACAGCTCGACGCGCGCGAGCGTCGCGTCCGGCTGCGTCGGCGCGGGCGCCACGACGAGATCGAGCTCGCCGGCCGCGAGCAGGTCGAGCAGCTCGCGCGCGAGCCGGCAGCGCAGCCGCAGCTTCGCGGCCGGCCGTTCGCCGATCAGTTGCCGGCACGCGCCGAGCACCAGCGCGGTCGGCACGGTCGGCGAGTAGCCGATCCGCACGACACCCTGCTCGCCGCCGCGGATCGCGCGCATCTCCTGCATCGCATCGTCGAATTCGAGCGCGATCCGCTGCGCGCGCGCGACGAACCGCGCACCGGCCGGTGTCGGCGTCATGCCGCTCGCGGTTCGCTCGAACAGCGTCACGCCGACCTGCGTCTCCAGCCGCTGCATGGCTTTGGTCAGCGCCGGCTGCGACAGGCCCAACGCGTCGGCGGCCTTGCCGATGCTGCCGTGCCGTTCGACGGCCAGCAGGTATTCCAGGTCGCGCGTATCCATCAGGGGATTCCCACGGGTTATGACTTTATAGCCAGTGATGCATTGTGGTGATGCCCGTGCATCTTACAGACTGGCGGCATCGTTCGACCAGGAGAATTCGCTTGAGCTTCGCCTACTTCCTGCGGCGCGCGGCCCGTTACTGGGGCGACCAGCCCGCCGTGCTGCATCGCGACCGCGCCGTCACCTACCGCCAGCTCGACGAGCGTTCGACGCGCCTCGCGAACGCGTTGCGCGGGCTGGGCTTCGCGCCCGGCGCGCGGATCGCCGTGCAGGCCCGCAACGCCATCGAGCTCGTCGAGATCGAGTGCGCGCTGTACAAGGCCGGCCTCGTGAAGGCCGCGCTGAATCCGCGCTTCACCGCGGCCGAGGCGGCCGACGTCGTCGGCAACTGCACGCCCGTCGCGTTCATCGGCGGCCGCGGTTATACGCATTACACGCCGGACTCGCCGGGCTTCGCGTCGGTGGAGCGATTCGTATCGATCGACGGCGCGACCGACGGTTACCTCGATTACGAAACGCTGCTCGCGCAGGGCAGCAGCGCGACGCCCGACTACGCGCCGGCCATCGACGATCTCGCGGTGCTGCATTTCTCGTCCGGCTCGACGGGGCGCATCAAGGCCGCGATGCAGAGCTACGGCAACCGGCTCGCGTCGCTGCGCAAGATCGTGCTGGGCATGGATCGCCCCGCGCAGCCCGGCGACCGGCTCGCGCTGATCGGGCCGATCACGCACGCGTCGGGCATGCTGATGCAGCCTTACCTGTTCTGCGGCGCGACGCTCGTGCTGTTCGACGCGTTCGAGCCCGCGCGCTTCCTCGCCGACGTGGCGCGGTTGCGCATCACGCACGCGTTCATGGTGCCGGCGATGATCAACATGGTGCTGAACGAGCCGGACCTCGTGCACGCCGACCTGCGCAGCCTGAAGGTGCTGGGCTACGGCGCGGCGCCGATGGCGCCGGCGCGCATCGAGGAGGCGTGGTCGCGCATCGGCCCGGTGCTGTCGCAGGGTTACGGCGCCAGCGAGTCGACGTCGGGCGTCACGCGTCTCGGCATCGCCGACCACGCCTCCGCGCTGCTGTCCGATCATGCGCGACTCGCGTCGTGCGGCCGGCCGCTCGGCGAGACCGAGGTGCGCGTCGTCGACGCGAACGGGCGCGAAGTCGAAGGCGACGCGATCGGCGAGATCGTGATTCGCGGCGCGGACGTGTTCCAGGGTTACTGGAACGCGCCGGAGTTGACGCGCGAGGTGCTGGTCGACGGCTGGCTGCATACGGGCGATCTCGCGCGCACCGACGACGAAGGCTTCATCTACCTCGTCGACCGCAAGAACGACATGATCATTTCGGGCGGTTTCAACGTGTACCCGACGGAAGTCGAGGCGACGCTGTATCGGCACGCGGACGTGCTCGAAGCGTGCGTGGTCGGCGTGCCCGACGAAAAGTGGGGTGAGGCCGTGAAGGCCGTCGTCGTGCTGAAGCCCGGCCGCGACGCGCAGGCCGCCGATCTCGTCGCGCATTGCCGCGCGCTGCTCGCCGACTACAAGCTGCCGCGCGCCGTCGATTTCGTCGCGGAGTTGCCGAAGAACGCCAGCGGCAAGATCGCCCGCAAGCTCGTACGCGAGCAGTACTGGCACGGCGTCGCGCGCCGCGTCAACTGAAGGAGACACCACCATGTTCGATCATCTGGACCGCCCCGAATTCGTCGCGCTGCGCGCGGCCGTGCTGCGCTTCGTCGACGACGAATTGCGCCCGATCGAGCGCGAGCTGCGGCTCGACTCCGAAGCCGTGTGGCCGCGCGACGTGCTGCGCCGCGTGTGGCGACGCTCGTCCGAACTCGGCTTCTACACCGCGAGCCTGCCCGTCGCGCTCGGCGGCAAGGGCCTGTCGATCGTCGAGACCTGCGCGCTGAAGGCCGACCTCGCCGCATCGGGCGCGGCGCTTGCGCCGCACGTGCTCGGCGAACTGGGCGGGCCGCCGCGCGTCGGCAACATGCTGAAGTACGCGACGCCCGCGCAGCTCGAACGCTATTTCAAGCCGGTGATGCGCGGCGAGAAATCAACCTGCTTCGCGCTGACCGAACCGCATTCGGGCTCGGACGCGATGAGCATCAGCACGAGCGCGACCGAGGACGGCGACTCGCTCGTGATCAACGGCACGAAGCACTACATCAGCGGCGCACCGTTCGCCGATTTCGCGATCGTGATGTGCGTGACCGACGCGACCGCGACGCCGCCGCAGATCACGGCGGTGCTCGTCGATCTCGACCTGCCGGGCGTCACCGTCGAGCACGAATACGTGCCGATGTCGGGCCAGCACATCGATGCGGACATCCGTTTCGACAACGTGCGCGTGCCGCGCGAGAACGTGTTCGGCGGCGTCGGCAACGGCTTCAAGCTCGGCATGTCGCGGATCAACGTGAACCGGCTGCTGCATTGCCCGACGATGCTCGGCCTCGCGATGTCGGCTTACCGCGCATCGCTCGACTACGCGCGCACGCGCCGGCAGTTCGGCGGCCCGATCGCGCGCTTTCAGGCGATCCAGCACATGCTCGCCGACATGGCCGCCGCGCTGTGGGCGTGCGAGAGCATGATCGCGCACACGGCCATGCTCGCCGACGCGGGCGCCGACCTGCGGATGGCGGCCGCCGCGTGCAAGCTGTTCGTGTCGGAGCGCTGCTTCGAAGTCGCGGACAAGGCCGTGCAGATTCACGGCAACGTCGGCGTGACGCGCGGCCATCCGGTCGAGCAGACCTTCCGCAAGCTGCGGATGTTCCGGATCCTGACCGGCACGAGCGAGATCCAGCGCAACACGATCGCGAAGGCGATTCTCGAACCGGCCGGCGCGGGAGCGTGAGCGATGACGATCGATGACCCGCGCGCCGACGAACCGGCGCAGCCGCACGCGAAACCCGCGTGGTCGTGCCTGAACGACGTGACGATCCTGGACCTGAGCCAACTGCTGCCGGGCCCGCATGCGTGCGCGCTGCTTCGGCAACTCGGCGCCGACGTCGTCAAGATCGAGCCGCCGCTCACCGGTGACGCGTCGCGCCTGCTCGGCGACGCCGTGTTCGCGCAGTTCAACCGCGGCAAGCGGTCGGTCGCGCTCGACCTGAAGGCGCCGGCGGATCGCGACCGCTTTCTCGATCTCGTGCGCCGCACCGACGCCGTCGTCGAAGGCTTCCGGCCCGGCGTGATGGCGCGCCTCGGGATCGGCTACGACACGCTCGCGCGCATCAACCCGCGCATCGTGATGTGCTCGATTTCGGGCTACGGGCAGGATGGCCCGAACGCGGCACGCCCCGGCCACGATTTGAATTTCCTCGCGGAAGCCGGCTATTGGGCGGTCCCGGCGCAGGTCGACGACGTGGTCGGGCGGCCGCGCGTGCGGCTCGCGGACTACGCGGCCGCGATGCATGCAGCGCTGGCGCTGTCGGTGGCCGTGACGAGCGCGCGTGCGAACGGCCGCGGCCAGCACCTCGATGTATCGATCCACGACGCGACGCTCGCATGGACGGCGCCCGCCGCATGGGCGTCGCGCGCGCATCGCGCAGCGCCGTCCGATGCGCCATGGGTGATGCCCGACAACGACCTGTTCGAGACGGCGGACGGACGCCATCTCGCGCTCGGCATCCTCGAGGACAAGTTCTGGATGACGCTGGGCGATGCGCTCGGCGACGCGTTCCCCGCGCTGCGCGATCTGCGTTTTGTACATCGCATCGGCCGGCAGCGGCACAAGCGCGAAGTCAGCGAGCTGCTGAAGTCGGTATTCGCGAGCCGCACGCTGGACGACTGGATGCGCGCGCTGCGCGGGTTCGACCTGCCGGTGTCGCCGCTCCTGGACCCGGACGAGTTGTTCGCCGATCCGCACGTGCGTGCGCGCGGCGTCGCCCACGAGATCGACGGGGCGCTCGCCGTGCGCTTTCCGGTGAAGTTCTCGCTGGGGCTGCCGGACGGCGACGACCACGTGCCGGGCTTGGGCGAGCACGACGCGTAGCGGCCGCGCACGACGGCCCTGACAGACAACACGGAGACACGGATGACGACAGGCGACACGCAATACCGCCCGGCACGGGCATGGTCGATCGCGATCATGCTCGCGCTGATGATGCTGGTGAATTTTCTCGACAAGGTGGCGCTCGGGCTCGTGTCGGTGCCGATGATGCGCGAGCTGCACCTGAGCCCGACACAGTTCGGCCTGATCGGCGGCAGCCTCAACTGGCTGTTCGCGGTCGCGGCCGTCGCGGGCGGCATCGCCGCGAACCGTTGGCCGGCGAAGTGGCTGCTGTTCGGGATGGCGGCCGCGTGGTCGGTGCTGCAGTTGCCGATGCTGGTCGCGGGGTCGATCTGGGTCGTGATCGCGTGCCGCGTGCTGCTCGGCGCGGGCGAGGGGCCCGCGTCTCCGGTCGCCGTGCATGCGCTGTACAAGTGGTTTCCGGATGCGCGGCGCAACCTGCCGGTCGCACTGCTGCATCAGGGCAGCGCGCTTGGCATGCTGATCGCCGGCCTGTCGATTCCGGTCGTGACGACGCACTGGGGCTGGCGCGCGAACTTCGCGTTGCTCGCGGCGCTTGGGGCGTTGTGGTGCGTCGCATGGGCCGCATGCGGCGAGGAGGGCACGCTCGTGCGCGGCGGCCGCGTCGCGGGCACGGCTGGCATCGCGCGCGACGAACGCGTGCCGTACGGGCTGCTGCTGACCGATCGCACGGTGATCGGCAATTTCCTCGGGCATTTCGCGGCGAACTGGATCCTGGCGATGAGCCTGACGTGGATGCCGGCCTATCTGCAGCTCGGGCTCGGTTTCGAGCCGCATGCGGCGGGACGGATGTTCGCGCTGTTCGTCGCGACGACTTCGCCGCTCAGCCTCGCGCTGGCGTGGCTGTCGCAGGTGCTGCTCGCGCGCGGCGTGCCGTCGCGCTACGGGCGCGGCGTGTTCGTCGCGACGACGCTGGCGATCGCGGGGCTGCTGCTGGCGGCGCTCGCGCTGCCGGACTTGCCGCGCGCGGCGAAGCTCACGGCGCTGACGCTCGGCAGCGGGATGACGCTGACGATGTATTCGATCGGCCCGGCGATGCTGGCCGAAGTCACGCCCGACGCGCAGCGCGGCGGCGTGCTCGCGCTCAGCAACGGCTTCGCGTCGCTCGCGGGCCTCGGCGCGCCGATCGTGACGGGCATGCTGATCGAGGCGGCCGGCGCGTCGACTGCACGTGGTTTCGAGCAGGCGAGCCTCGTATGCGGCGTGGTGCTTGTGCTGTGCGGCGCGCTCGGCGTGCTGTGCCTCGATCCGCAGCGATCGCTGCGCCGTCTGGCGCAACGGCCGCACGACACGCCGGGCGCGATGCGCGAGTCGCGCGGCTGACGCCACGGCATCGGCCGTTCCGGAAAGACGAGCATTCGTGAAGTGCAGTAATCCTTATCGATTAGCAGGGAAGCAAGAAAAGAGACGATTCGACAACAAGGAGGAGACGCATGAGAAAGGTGATGGTAGCGGCGCTGATCGGCGCGCTTTCGGGGGCCGCGCACGCGCAGTCCAGCGTGACGCTGTTCGGCCGGATCGGCGGCGGCGTGCGCTGGGTCAACGGCTTGCCGGGCGGCAGTCAGGTCGGCTTCAACAACAACATCATCGCGGGCAACGAGTTCGGCCTGCGCGGCAAGGAGGATCTCGGCGGCGGGCTGAAGGCGCTGTTCGTGCTCGATGGCGCGTTCAACAGCGGCACCGGCGCGGTGAAGACAGCCGGCACGCTGTTCTCGCAGGCCGCGTATGTCGGCCTGTCGGGCGATTTCGGCCGCGTGACGCTCGGCCGCCAGTTCAACGCGGCCGAGGATCTCGGCATCGCGCTCGATCCGCTCGGCGGGCGCGGGCAGTCGCTCGCGGTCGAGCCGGGCGTGTTGTTCGACGGCAACTTCTTCACGCTCGATTCGCGTTTCAACAACACGATCAAGTATCTCGGGCAGGCGGGCGGGTTGCGTGTCGGCGCGAGCTATTCGCCGGGCGGCGTCGCGGGCGCATCGCGCGCGGGCACCAACTATTCGGCGGCCGCGATGTATACGCTGGCCGACCTGATGGGCGGCGCGTCGTACGCGAAGACGTACAGCCCCGACGGCTCGCAATCGGCGCAGACGATCCAGGCGGGCGGCACGCTGCAGCTCGGCCGCGCACGCTTCTACCTGAGCTATGCGTCGCTGAACGTGACCGCGAACAAGGCCGGCGCGCCGTCGCGGCGTGACGACATCCCGTCGTTCGGCATCGTCGTGCAGCCGCTGCCGGCGGTGCAGTTGAGCGCGGCCGCGTTCTACGACCGCGCGCGCAATCTCGGCAACGCGTCGGGCGCGGACGGCCACAAGCTGACGACCTATGCGATCGCCGAGTACTTCCTGTCGAAGCGCACCGAGCTGTATGTCGAAGTCGACCGCAACGGGATGACCGGCGCTTACATGCGCGACCCCGCGACGATCGCGGCGCTGAACCTGCGGCGCGGCGCGAGCGCGACGACCGGCGTGTCGATCGGCCTGATGACGCAGTTCTGAGGTTTCCTTCAACCGTTTTTCCGGAGTGTGATTCGATCATGCGTACTTCATCCCGACTTGCCGCGGGGCTGCTGATGGCTGCATGCTGCACCGTCGCCGCCCATGCGCAATCCGATGCCGCGAGCACGGCGGCCCCGTCATCGACGCCCGTGCAGGAATCTGCGCAGGCGTCTGCGCCGGCCGGCCTGTCGCCGGCACAACGCAAGGCAGCCGACCGCAAGCTGCAACGCCGCGTCGGCACGGCGCTCGCACGCACCAAAAACCTGAACGCGACGCGCATCCTCGTGCGGGTGCGCGACGGCAACGTGACGCTGGCCGGCTCGGTCACGGATACGAACCAGGTGAATCTCGCGGCGGCGGCCGCGCGGCGCGTCGATGGTGTCGCGTCGGTGTCGAACCTGTTGCGAATCGACGGCCAGCAACCCTGATTGCCGGGCACGTCGCCCGGTCACTTTTCACTACGAGGCATGACCCGATGCGAATTCATCGACGCTTTTCGGCGACCCGGCGCACCCGCCGGCTGGCCGGCACCTTCGTGCTCGCCGGCGGGCTCGCGCTCGCCGCGACCGCGCCCGCCGCGACCGACGTCGCCGCGCCGGGCGTGATGCAGGGCTTTCCGCCGCCGGCCGAGCAGGCCGTCAACAAGGCGAATGCGTTCACTCCGGCGCGACTGCGCTGGGCGCTGAGCAACACGCGGCTGCTCGCGCCGACGGCCGGCATCCGGCATGCGGCCGCGCCGATGCCGCTCCCCGAGCACCCGGCGCCCGGTCTCGACGCGCTGCCCGTCACGATCGGCGGCGAGACGCTGACGCTCGATGCATACCTGCGCGCGACCCATACCGACGGCTTCATCGTCGTGCAGCGCGGCCGGATCATCTACGAGCGGTATTTCGACGGTTTCCGGCCCGATCAGCCGCACGCATGGGCGTCGATGACGAAATCGGTGACGGGCCTGCTGGCCGCGCAGATGATCGAATCCGGTGTGCTCGATGCGGGCGCGCCGCTGTCGCGCACGGTGCCGGAACTGGCCGATACGCCGTTCGGCACCGCGACGCTGCAGCAGAACCTGGACATGGAAGTACCCACCGCCTATACGCCGGGCGTGCCGCCCGATCTCGGCCTGTTCGGCGCCGTCGGGCTGGTGCCGCACCGCGAAGGCGCGCCGGCCAGCATCGTCGAGTTCCTGCAGACCGTGCGGCGTGTGCCGGACGTGGCGCCGGGCAGCCTGTGGTTCTACCAGAACGGCTCGCCGGAAGCCGTTGCGTGGGCGATGCAGCGCGCGACGGGGCAGTCGTGGAGCGCGCTGGTCGAGCGGTGGCTGTGGCGCGATTTCGCGGAAGACGATGCATACGTCGCCGTGGACCGCAACGCGATGGCGATGGCGAGCGGCGGGCTGTACACGACGTTGCGCGATGCCGCGCGCTTCGCGGAGCGCGTGCGCACCGGGTTCGGCGGCGCGCCGGGCACGCTGCCCGCCGCAACGATCCGCGCGGCGCTGCAGCCCGCGCACAACGCGGCGCTGTTCGCGAAGGGCAACGTCGTGCCCGGCAAGGACGGTGATGCGTATCGCGACTACTGGTATCAGGTGAACGACGGCGACGGCTCGTTCGCGGCGGCGGGGCGCTTCGGCCAGTCGATCCTCGTCGATCCGAAGACCGCACTGACGATCGTCAAGTTCTCGTCGTCGCCGGACTTCGCGCCGCGTGCGCTCGATGCGCACGGCGACGCCGCCCGGCCGCGCGCCGCGCTCGAACGCGGCGACGCGCTGAACATGGTTGCGCGCGCGCTCGCCGAGCGGCTGCGGTAACGCACCCGCGCCCGCACCCGTGCGGGATCAGCGCTCGATCTGCCGGTTCCAGCGCGTATCCCACTGCGCGCGGCGTGCGTTGATCGCGGTCCAGTCGACCACCGTCACCTTGCGCACGAGATCGTCGACATTGCCGAGGCTTTGCTGCATCGCCGCGGGCATCTTCGCGAGCCGGTTGGTCGGGATCTGCTTGCCGGCCTCGGCGGCCTTCGTCTGCGCGGGTGCGGACAACAGGAACTGCGCGAGCTTTTGCGCCAGCTGCGGATCGGGATTGTTCGCGACCACGCACAGGTCGACGAGCAGCAGCACGGGGCCTTCCTTCGGGTTCGCATACGCGACCGGAATGCCCTTGTCCTGCAGGTCGCCGACACCGGTCGGCGTGAGCGGGAACAGGCCGGCTTCGCCGGTCTGCACCATCTCGGAGATCTTCGCCGAGTTCGGGATGTACTCGACGACGTTCGGCCCGACCGTGCTTGCCCACTTGCTGAAGCCGGGCTCGACGTTCTGCTCGTTGCCGCCGAGCAGCCGGTTGATCGCAAGGAAGCCGTGCAGCCCGAACGTGCTGCTCGACGCCGACTGGAACACGACCTTGCCCTTGTATTTCGGATCGGCGAAATCCATCCACGACGTCGGCGGCGTCCAGCCCTTTTCCGCGAACAGCTTCTTGTTGTACGCGATGCCGGTCATCCCGAGCTGCACGCCCGCGCCGACATCGTCCTTCATCCGCGCGAACGGATACAGCTCCTTCAGCACCGGCGTATCGTCGAGCTTCTGGCACACGCCGAGGCTGACCGCGCGCGCCATCACGCCGTCGTCGAGGAACGCAACGTGAATCTGCGGCTTGTTGCGGTTCGCGAGCAGCTTCGCGAGCACGTCCGACGACGTGCCGGGCACGACGACGACCTTCACGTTGTTTGCCTTCTCGAAGTCGGGCAGCACCTGGCTCGTATAGGCCTTTTCCATCGGGCCGCCGTTCATGCCGACGTAGATCGTCTTCGTTTGCGCGCACGCGGGCGCGCTGACGCCGGCCATGCAGAGTGCGGCTGCGGCCGCGATCGTTCCGAGCAGTTTCATCGAGAGGTCTCCTCTTGGGGGAAGGGGGCGGCCGGCGCGGCTTGCGGGGCAAAGCGGCCGATCGAGAAGGCAGTCAGGGGCGTGGCGGTTTCGCCGGTCGTGACGAGATCGGCGAGCACGTCGCCGACACCCGGCGCGAGCAGGAAGCCGCCGCCGGAAAAACCGAACGCATGCAGCAGGCGCGGCGTCGTGCCGCTCGCGCCGATGATCGGGTTGTGGTCGGGCGTGCAGCCTTCGACGCCGCTCCATGTGCGGATCAGCAACGCGTCGCGCAACGCGGGCAGCAGTGCGCACGCATCGCGCATCGCCGCGCGCGTCGTATCGACCGACGGCTGGCCGAATTCGCCGTCGCCACGGCCGCGCCCGCCGCCGATCACGCAGTTGCCGCGCGCCACCTGCCGCGCGTACACGCCGCCGCCGTACACGCCGAGGTTGTGCGTGATGAACGGCGGCAGTGGTTCGGTGACCCACATGTTCGGATAGATCGGCTCCATCGGCACGGCTTCGCCGAACCGCTCGGCGATCGTGTTGGCCCAGGCGCCGGCCGAGTTGATCAGCCACGTCGCGGTGCATGCGCGGCCGCCCGCGAGAAAGTGGAAGCGCGTGCCGTCGTGGCGGACGTCTTCGACGCTGGTGTGCTCGAACACGTCCGCACCGGCCGCGCGGGCAGCACGTGCGAACGCGGGCGACACGAGGCGCGGGTTCGCATGTCCGTCGGTTTCACACAGCGAGCCGCCGAGCGCCGCGCGGCCGAGCCACGGATAACGACGGCGGAACGCGTCGCCGCGCATCACCTGCAGCGGCAAGCCGTGCTCGCCGGCGAGCGTAGCGTAGGCGTCGAGCGCGTCGAGATCGGCGTCGCTGCGCGCGAGCCGCAAGTGGCCCGACATGACGAATTCGCCGTCGATGCCGATCAGCTCGGGCAGGCGATCCCAGATGCGCCGCGCACGCAGCGCGAGCGGCAATTGCTCGGCCGGGCGGCCCTGGCAGCGCACGCCGCCGTAGTTCACGCCGCTCGCCTGCGCGCCGCAGTCGCGCCGCTCGAACAGCCCGACGCGCAGGC
>NZ_LDWR01000189.1 GCF_001039005.1 Burkholderia cepacia | reverse complement strand
CGCGACGGTGTTGCCGCTCGACGGCCGGGACGCGAAGTGGCGTGTGGGGCTCGCGTGGCTGTCGGGCCGCGAGGATCCCGTCACGACGCATTTCGTGTCGTTCATGCGTGCCGCGATCAAGGGCGCGTGACGGGCGAAGCGATATAGTGTCCGCGACCGGCGCTGAATGCCCGAACGAATATCCTGCCGCTACAGACCGAACCGATGACTTCAGAATCCGACGAATCCCCACTCGATCCCGCACTCGTTGCAACGCTCGCGACGCTGAACGAGGCCGCGAACGATCCG
>NZ_LDWR01000188.1 GCF_001039005.1 Burkholderia cepacia | reverse complement strand
GGATGCGGCAGAAGACGAGGCTCTGCGCGTTTTCCTCAGGCAGCAGTCGAGTTGGTCAAGCACCAACTACAACTCGCATCGGTGTTCACAGAACACTCCATGTAATTAGACGGGAGCGATGGTAATGGCTCGCTGTGCGAAGCGTCAACCCTTTTGTCAGGCGTTATTTCGAGAAACGTAATCGGGTCGATGCGCGCGCGCCGGATCGCCGGATTGCCGGCAATGAAACGGCCGCGCGCACGCCAGGTCGGCATGCGCGCGGCCGCGTCGAAGCAGGGTGCCGGTTACTGGTTGGCTGACGCCACGGCGGCTCCTGCGTCGACGATGCCCGAGCCTGCCGGCATCGCGGTGCACGACGTGCCGGCCGCCAGCTTGGTCGTGCGCGCGCCGCCTTGCAGCTTCTGCTGGATCTGCGCGGGCGTGAGGTTGCCGTTCACCGACAGCATCAGCGCGGCGATGCCCGTCACCTGCGGCGTCGCGAGGCTGGTGCCGTTCGCGAGGCCGTAGGTGTCCGTGCCCG
>NZ_LDWR01000187.1 GCF_001039005.1 Burkholderia cepacia | reverse complement strand
GCGCGATCGGCGCGCCGTCGATCGCCGCCGCGTATACGTCGGTCGAGCGCCGCAACCTGCCGATGGCGACCACCTCGCTCAATATCGTGCAGCGCCTCGGCTGACCGGCGTTCACGACGCTATGCACGCTGTTCCTCGCGTGACGGTTGCAGGCCGAATCGGCATCGATCGGCGGCACGCAGGCCAGCGCGTACGCGTGGGCGTTCGGCCTGCTTTGCGCGCTGCATGCGGCGAGCTTCGTCACGACGCCGTGGCTGCCGTTCTGGTCGGCCGGCGCGGGCGGGCAACCTGCCGGCGCCGCACGCAGCGGTTCGCGCTGAACCTGGACACTGCGCCGCGCGGCGC
>NZ_LDWR01000186.1 GCF_001039005.1 Burkholderia cepacia | reverse complement strand
GCTGTTGCTCAAGCTTCTGCTGCTGCTCAAGCTTCTCGATTTCTGAGTCTAATTGTTGAAACTTACGTAGCTGAGCGCTTATTCTTTCTTTTATTTCTTTGGATTTCAATGATCCTTCATCATTCCATGAATCTTCATCATCATCGTAGGAATCCGTATCTTGACGATCATGCCTCACTAATGTTTTAGTGTGCGAGCGTACGTCATCGGCGTTAAAGCTCCTTGGATTTCGTGAGATCTCATCGATGAATTTGCCTGCATTTTTAATGGCGTCGGCGGATTTAAGGGTGGACAATTTTGATTCTGCTTCGGATAGCGATTGCAATATGTCTGGGGTCAGATGCTTTTTGAGTAGTTTGAGATCACGAATCTGGCCTCGAGCGGCTCCGTTGCCGAGTTGATTTATCGCATATGTAATAAGGTCAGTCGATAATTTGAAGGCGGAGTTGCCTGTATTGATATTTTCTTTTTTATTTTGTATTGCCGTTTTCGAATCTAAATACCCATCAGGGGGCGGGGCCGGGGGC
>NZ_LDWR01000185.1 GCF_001039005.1 Burkholderia cepacia | reverse complement strand
TTTCCCCGAAAAGTGCCACCTGACGTCTAAGAAACCATTATTATCATGACATTAACCTATAAAAATAGGCGTATCACGAGGCCCTTTCGTCTCGCGCGTTTCGGTGATGACGGTGAAAACCTCTGACACATGCAGCTCCCGGAGACGGTCACAGCTTGTCTGTAAGCGGATGCCGGGAGCAGACAAGCCCGTCAGGGCGCGTCAGCGGGTGTTGGCGGGTGTCGGGGCTGGCTTAACTATGCGGCATCAGAGCAGATTGTACTGAGAGTGCACCATATGCGGTGTGAAATACCGCACAGATGCGTAAGGAGAAAATACCGCATCAGGCGCCATTCGCCATTCAGGCTGCGCAACTGTTGGGAAGGGCGGGGTGCTCATGCCCACACAAGTGGTTTAAGGATGAACAGTTCTGGCTGGAGTCAGTATGGAACAGCAACCATTACAGGAAGTTTATCCACAGTTAAAG
>NZ_LDWR01000184.1 GCF_001039005.1 Burkholderia cepacia | reverse complement strand
GACGTGTCGGTCATCGCGCGCTGCACGGTGGCGGTCGTGCGGACCATTGCCTTGAGCTTCTCGGCCGCGCGCAGCGAACGGAATTCCTGCACGAAGCGCAGCAGCGCGCTGATCGTGACCATCGTCAGCAGGATCGTCATGCCGACATAGTCGCGATCGTCGGGCGCGGCGAAATAGACGTCGGTGCAGAAGCTGATCGCGGCCAGCACCAGCAGCACGTAGACGAACGGGTTGTGGAACGAGAGCAGCAGCTGGCGGGTCCAGTGCGGCGGCTTGTCGTGCGC
>NZ_LDWR01000183.1 GCF_001039005.1 Burkholderia cepacia | reverse complement strand
ACGCCCTCGACCGTGCGCTCGGGATCGGCCTCGACGCGCTGCGTGCCGAGCACCGCCGTACCGCCGAGTTCCTCGTTGATCGCGGGCAGGAAGCGCACGCCGCTGCCGTCGAGCAGTTTCTTCGCCTTCCACAGCTGCTGGTCGACCATGCCGAGCGGCGAGCCGCGATAGCCGCTGACGAAGCCGGCCGTGTTCAGCCCCTGCTCGGCGTCGACCGTGCGCTGCATCAGCAGCAGGCGGACCAGCGCTTGTGTGCCGGTCAGGAAGATCCGGCCGCGTGTCGCGGTCAGGTTGTCGGTCAGGCGGTAGTCGGACAGGGCAGGCGTGCCGTCGATGGGCAAGCGGGCGGTCATGGGGGATGTCTCCTGATTGTGCTGTTCTGTTCTGTTCTGGGCTGCGCGGCGGGACGTCGGAAGACGTGTGTGGGCACGGGCAGCGAATGCCTCTATTTTTTCGTGCGCAGACGAGAATGTTTTTTCTCTTCTTGCTCGGTCAGGCCCGCAGCGAGAAAAACTGCGCAGCTTTTTACCAGGATTTGAGAGAGTTTTCGCGCGCGGCTGTGGGGGCGGGATGGGTG
>NZ_LDWR01000182.1 GCF_001039005.1 Burkholderia cepacia | reverse complement strand
GCCGCGCATCGGGCGATCGATGCCGCCGAGCAGATTGAGCAACGTCGTCTTGCCGCTGCCGGAAGGGCCGGACATCACCGTGAAGCGGTTCGCGACGATATCGAGCGACGCATCGTCGGCCGCCGCGACGGCGAGCGCGCCTGTTCCATAGGTTTTCGTGACATGACTCAAGCTGGCCGCCAACATGGGCACCTCCCGGGGTATCTGATCCATGTCGCCACCTTAGCGGGAACCGCTCCCCCGAATTGCGCGGTGCGACGAATGGTGGAACGCGCGGACGAACGGTATTCCTCCCCGACGAGCGGCGGCCGGCCGCGCCCGCTTGCGCGCACCGGCACGGCGCGCGGTCGGGCGCACCCGCGTTGCATTCCATCGGCGCCAAGCGCGGTTCGTCGCCCGTTTCTGCAATTGGTCGCATGATCGTTTCTTTCGACGACGAATCGATACACTCGCAGCCATTCAGCAGTCGATTCGCACGACACCGGACGATGTGAGAGCGGTCGCCGGGGTTCGGGAAGCCAAAACACAGACATAACAAGGCATAACAATGAGACATACCCGGTTTGAGAGGGGGAGCGAGACGGCGCGGCCAGGCTTTCTTGCCCTTTGTCGCGTGATCCGCGATCCGTCCGATCCCGCGCGCTTCGCGGGCGACGCCGATCCGCGACGGTATCGCGACTGGTCGAGCGCGCGGCCGGCGCTCCTTGTCATCGAAGCGCTGCATCAGTTCGCGGTCAAGGCGGCGCGCGCGATGCACGGCGAGCCGGCGCTG
>NZ_LDWR01000181.1 GCF_001039005.1 Burkholderia cepacia | reverse complement strand
GACGGCGACGGCCGTCGTCGTCGCGACCGGCGAAGACACGTACTTCGGTTCGCTCGCACGCAACGTCGTGAGCCACAAGCGCATCGAGACGAGCTTCGACCGCGGCGTCTCGAGCGTGAGCTGGCTGCTGATCAAGTTCATGTTCGTGATGGTGCCGATCGTGTTCATGATCAACGGCCTGACCAAGGGCGACTGGCTGAGCGCGCTCACGTTCGCACTCGCGGTGGCCGTCGGCCTGACGCCCGAGATGCTGCCGATGATCGTCAGTGCGAACCTCGCGCGCGGCGCGATCGCGATGGCGCGCCGCAAGGTGGTCGTCAAGCGGCTCAACTCGGTGCAGAACTTCGGCGCGATGGACGTGCTGTGTACCGACAAGACCGGCACGCTCACGCAGGACAAGATCATCCTCGAACACCACCTCGACCTGTCCGGTCACAAGAACGAGGAGATCCTGCGGCTCGGCTGGCTGAACAGCTTCCACCAGAGCGGCCAGAAGAACCTGATCGACATCGCGGTCGTCGCGCGCGCCGACGAGATCGGCGAACGCGTGAAGCCGCAGGGCTACAAGAAGATCGACGAGCTGCCGTTCGATTTCGTCCGGCGCCGCCTGTCGGTCGTCGTCGAGGATACGCGCGGCACGCACCTGCTGATCTGCAAGGGCGCGGTCGAGGAAATGCTGGCCGTGTCGACTCACGTCCAGGACGAAGACGGCGTACGCCCGCTCGACTTCGTCGCACGCAAGCGGCTGCTCGAACAGGCCAACGCGTACAACGAGGACGGCTTCCGCGTGCTCGTGCTCGCAACCCGCACGATTCCGCGCGGCGACGAGCGCGCGCAGTACCGCACCACCGACGAACACGACCTCGTCGTGCGCGGCTTCCTGACCTTCCTCGATCCGCCGAAGGAATCGGCCGCACCGGCACTCGCCGCGCTGCGCGAAAACGGCGTCGCGGTGAAGGTACTGACGGGCGACAACGCGATCGTCACGATGAAGGTGTGCCGCCAGGTCGGCCTCGAACCCGGCAAGCCGATGCTCGGCGCGGAAATCGAAGCGCTCGACGACG
>NZ_LDWR01000180.1 GCF_001039005.1 Burkholderia cepacia | reverse complement strand
TTTTCCCAGTCGACTCGCTCGACTCCTGGTCGGCCTTCTTCCCGTTCGAGCCGTCCGTCTTGACAGGCTCCCGCTGGAACGCAGCCACGTTGCGCAAAAGCGCCCCAGCAGCAGACAGCACCACCGGTTTCGTTCGTTCTGCCGGATGAGGTTGCGCCGGCGCTGGGGTAGCTTCCGCTCCCTCATCCTCAGCATATCGCGGCTGTAC
>NZ_LDWR01000018.1 GCF_001039005.1 Burkholderia cepacia | reverse complement strand
CCGGCCGGACCTTCCCGGCCAGGTCAGAAGTTCACGCGGATCCCGGCCATCACCGCCAGTTGCCGGCTCGAATTGCTGTTCGCGAGCACCGGGATCTGCGCGTAGTTCACCGCGTTGCCGTTCGCGTCGGTGCCGAGCCCCGTCCCGCTCGCGATCTGGCCGATCGCGACCGCGTACAGCGCCGTGCGCTTCGACAGGCTGTAGTTCGTGCCGACGTTCACCTGGTGGAAACGCGTCGTGCCGCGCCCGTCGGTATGCGCGGCGTTGAAGATGTACGCGACGCCGCCCTGCAGCGCGGGCGTGAACATGTACGTGACGTTCAGCTCGCCGATATCGAACGTGAACGCCTGTGTGCGCGGCTGCGCGGTGGTCGAGAAATAGCGGCTGTCGCCGAGGCGCGTATGCGTGTAGGTGAGCGCGACGGTCGCCGCGCCGAGCGTCAGCGAGCCGCCCGCGCCGAACGCGCGCATCGAGCCGGCGTCCTGCAGCAGGCAGTACATCGCGCCCGGGTTGCTGCACGCGAAATCGCCGATATAGCCGCTCGCGCCGCCGAGCGCCGCGTCGAGCGGCTGGTGCAGGTCGAGATAACCGACCGAGAACGCCACCGGCGCGCGCGTGTACGTCGCGGCCACCGAATAACCGCGCTTCGCGGAAAAGTCGCCGGCCTGCCCGCCGAAGCTGAACGTGCCGCCGAACGTGAGGCCGTTGAAATCGGCGCTCGTGAACTTCACCGCGTTGTTGAAGTTGAACGCGGCATTCAGGTTGTCGACGTCGCCGAGATGCGAGCCATACGGCGTCGCCCAGTTGTTGCTCGACACATACGCGCCGAGCATGTCCGTGTACGAATCGTACTGGCGGCCGAGGCCGAGCGTGCCGATCGTGTCCTTGCGCAGCCCGACCCACGCCTGCCGGCTGAACGCGGTGCCGCCCTGCAGCGCCTGCCCGTTCGCGGACAGGAACTGCTGCTCGAGGTTGAACACCGCGTCGAGCCCGCCGCCAAGCGGCTCGGCGCCCTGGAACCCGAAGCGGGACGGCACGAGGTTGCCGCCGCCCATCTGCCACGCATGGCCGCCGCCCGTGCTGCCGTCGGCGCGCGTGAACTGCTGGTTCGTCGAGTAAATGATGCCGGTGTCCACCGTGCCGTACAGCGTCACGCCGCCCGAAGTCTGTGCGTGTGCGTGCATGCAACCCAGCGTGGCCGCGGCTGCGGCCAGTCGTCGTCCGATCTTCATGTCCCGCCCTTTGTGATTATCGATTCGCAGTGCAAACCGATGGTGTTGTCGATATGGGTGACAGGACTCTATCCAGCGAAAATTCAGGACCTCTATCGCAAATCGGCAAACGGTGGAGTGCGCGCCCCGCGACGCGGCCCGACGGCTGCGTCGCGGGGCGCGTGCGTCATGCGGGACGCGTCGTCTGGGAAGGCAGCTCGCCGAACAGGTCGCGATACTCGCGCGCGAAATAGCCGAGATGCGTGAACCCCCAGCTCGCGGCGGCCTCGCCGACGCCGAGCTGCTGCACGGAGGTCGTGCGCAGCATGCGCCGCACCGCGTTCAGCCGGATCGTGCGCAGATAACCGACGGGCGTGACGTCGGCGACACGCTGGAAGCTCGTTTGCAGCGTGCGGCGGCTGCAGCGCAGCGCGCGGCACAGTTCGAGCACCGTGACGGGTTCTTCGGGCCGGTCGCGCAGATGCTTCTCGCAGCGGCTCACGATGTCGCTGTAGGTGGCGTGCGTGATGTCGCGGCGCTCGACGCCGATGCCCTGTTCGAGCGCATCGAGAAACATGCCGAGCATCGCGTCGCGGAACATCTTGCGGGTGGCCGCGTATTCGAGGTGACCGGGGTTGCGCTGCGCATCGTCGATCAGCGCCGACAGCCGCACACCGAGCGCGACGCCCTGCGCATCGGACAGCCGCGTCACGTGCCGCAGCTTGCGCGCGCCGGCCGTGCCGAATTCGGCCTCGCACAGCTCGTCGACCATGTCGGACGCCGCGCTGATCCCGACGAGCCCCATCCCTTCCGGCGTGTGGAACTCGAAATCCTCGCCGGCGCGCAGCGCGAGCAGCGCATAACCGTCGACCGGCTGGCCCTGGAAGGTGCCGGCGAGCGGCACGGACAGCGGCACCGCGAGCGATGTGCGCCCGGCCGGCGCGAGCCCGGTTTGCGCGACGCGCCGGTTGGTCGTTTCGCGGAAGAAGTGGAAATCGTCGTACAGCACCTGCGTGACCGTGCCCTTGAAGCGGCCCGGCGTCATCTGGCGGTAGACCTGATGCCAGCCCGCGATCGCGAGCCCGTGATCGTGCACGTCTTCGTGTGAGCGAGACTGGAACAACATCGGCGCCTCCGGTGAAACCCTGATTCCTGGATGCGACCGACGCGTTCGCCGGGCCGCAACGCCACAGCTTACCCGCGCAAAAACCTGTGCAGTGCGGTTTCGAACGCAAGACAGGCCGCCGACAGCGCGGCGGCCTGCTCGCCGGTCAGGCGGACATAACGGCGAAACGACGGCATCCGGTTCACGATCTCGCTGCCGCCGAACGGCACGATCGCGAGTGTCCAGCGGCCGTCGCGCGCGTCGATCGCGCAGTCGGTCAGGTGCAGCGGCCGCAGCGCGTCGGCCAGCGACGGCTCGGCGACCAGCGCCGCCACCGTGTCGAGGAATCCGGGGTCACATCCGGGCACAAGCACCGCGTCGATGCCCGTGCTGCGCAGCCAGCCGGTCTGCCGCATGCGGGCGCTGCCCTGCGCGGCCGGGCCGCTGGCGGTCGCCGTCACCATCACGCTGACCGTATGCATCAGGAACTGGCGCTCGACGCGCTCCTCGACGCTCACGCGCACGCCGTTCGGCAGCCGCGCCGTCGGGCTGCCGACACCGTCGGCATCGCGCGCGGCGTGCAGATCGGCGAGCACGCGCGCGGCGATCGCGCCGGGCCGATGGCCGGGCGGCGGCGCATCGGGCGCCGCGCGCCACCGGGCGAGCGCGGCCTTCACGACGCGACGTGCTCGTTGCGCAGCACTTCCTCGACCGGCACCGGCTTGAACGGATGCCGGCGCTGCACGACCAGCGTCCAGAACAGCGCGTACAGCGCGGTGAGCCCGAGCATCGCGCCGAACGGCACGTAGATGTCGCGCGCGTTCATGCCGGGCGGCGTGATGTACCAGATCGCGAGCACGATGCCGACGCTCGACACGATCTGCGGCAGCGGGAACAGCGGCGAACGGTACGGGCGCGGCAGGTCCGGGCGGCGGATGCGCAGCATCACGACCGACGCGGTGACGAGCAGGTACGCGGTGCCCCACGCGCACGTCGCGGCGAGCACGAGGTGCAGGATGCTGTCGAGATTGCCGTTGATCAGCCACGCGTGAAAGATCGGCACGATCGCCGCCGCGACGATGCCGACCACGGGCGTCTTGAAGCGCGGATGCAGGTACGCGAAGCAGCGCGGCAGCGCGCCGTCGATCGCCATCCCGTACAGGATGCGCGGCAGCCCGGCCATCAGCGTGTTGATCGTCGCGGCGCCGGCGAACAGGAACGCGACGCCGAACCAGATGCGGCCGAACGGGCCGAGCACCTGCAGCGCGAACGCGGGAATCGCGCCCGGCGTGTCGAGCAGGTGCGTGAGGCCATCGGGGCTCACGGGCACGTTCGCGACCTGGCGGCGGATCGCCGCGCCGTACAGGAACATGCAGATCGCGACACCGACGAGGCCAATCGTCATCGCGCGCGGAATCGTGCGGCCCGGCGACTTCATTTCCGGCGCGAGCGGCGTGACGAACTCGCAGCCGACGAACATGAACATCGCCATCCCGACCAGCGACAGCACGGCCGGCACCGACGTGCCGACTTCCGAGCCGCCGAACCAGCCATCGAGATGCACGGCCGGCGCGGCCACGAGCCCGAGGATCCCGAAGATCATCAGCGACAGCCACATGCCGGCCGTCAGCACGATCTCGAGCTTGCTGAACACCTTGATGCCGATGATGTTGGTGATCGCGAACGTGACCACGAGGCCGACGCCGACGAGCCACGAGCTGTTGTGCTTCTCGAATGCGGCGTTCAGCGATTCGAAATTGACGAGCGCCATGATGCCGCTCAGGATCGTTTCCGCCGTGCCGGCGAACACGTGCACGAGGAAATACGCGGAGATCGTGCCGGTGATCGCCCAGAAGCGGCCCAGCCCGCACGACAGGTAATCGTAAACCGAGCCGGCCGTCGGCAGCATCGCGGCGGCTTCGGAGAACGTGGTGGCCTGCGCCTGCATCATCACGAATGCGATGATCATCGCGACCGCGAACGCCCAGCCGCCCATCCCGAAGCCCGACGTCGCGGTGAGGATCACCGGGCTTGCCATGATGAGGCCGACGGCGCTCGCCAGCGCGGTCGGAAAGCCGACCGCGCCCGCCTTCAGCGCCGTGCCGCCGCCCGCTTCGGCCGGCGAGCCGGCGGGCGTGTCGCCCGCGGCGCCGGTAACTCCTGACCATCCCGACATCTTTGTCTCCTTCCTTTGTTGACCCGAACCCGCGCTTCGTCGCCCGGGCTTCCTGTCGATCAAAACGCGATCCGATGTCGAAAAAATACGCAGGCAAAATAATCCGGTCATAGCGCAAATCGGCAAACCCGCGACGGCGGTCACGCCGCCCGCCACAGGCCTGCCGGCACGCGGTCGCGCCGTCAGGCGAACGGCACGGCCTTGAAGCCTGCCGCGAGCGCATCGACGATCCGATCGAGCTGCTCGCGCTGGATCACGAGCGGCGGCGACAGGATGATCTTCGTGCCGACCGGGCGCACCATCACGCCGTTCTCCCGCGCGACTTCCGCCACCGCGTTCGCATAACCGGACAGCGGGTCGATCGGCTCACGCGTCGCCTTGTTCGCGACGAGGTCGAGCGCGAGCATCAGCCCCTTGCCGCGCACCTCGCCAACCGCCGCGAAGCGTTCCGCGAACGGCTGCAGCGCTTCGAGCAGATACGCGCCCTGCTTCGCCGCATTCGCCGGCAAGTCTTCCTTCACGACGATGTCGAGGCTCGCGATCGCGGCCGCGCACGCAACCGGGTGGCCCGCATACGTGTAACCGTGCATGATCGCGCCGCCGAAGTCCGCGTTCGCGGCGAATGCGTCCTCGATCCGCGCGTTCACGACCGTCGCGCCGAGCGGCACGTAGCCCGACGAGATCCCCTTCGCGAGACACATGATGTCGGGGCGCACGCCCCAGCCGCGGCTGCCAAACATGCTTCCGCTGCGGCCGAAGCCCGTCACGACTTCGTCGGCGATCAGCAGCACGCCGTAGCGGTCGCACACCTCGCGCACCAGCGGCCAGTAGTTGGCCGGCGGCACGATCACGCCGCCCGCGCCCTGGATCGGCTCCGCGATAAACGCGGCGACCGTATCGGGGCTCTGGAACTGGATCTCGCGCTCGAGCATTTCCGCGCAGATCCGGCCGAGTTCCTCCGGATCCTGCGTGAACGGGTTGCGGTACAGCCACGGTGTCTCGACGTGGAAGCAGCCGGGCAGGTTCGGCTCGTAGTTGCGGCGGAACACCGTGTTGCCGTTCACCGACGCGCCGCCGAAGTGCGTGCCGTGATAACCCTGCTTCAGCGAGATGAACTTCGTGCGATCGGCCTGGCCGCGCACCTTCCAGTACTGGCGCGCGATCTTCAGCGCGGTCTCGATCGAATCGGAGCCGCCCGAGCTGTACAGCACCCGGCGCATCCCTTCCGGTTCGAGCAGGTCGATCACCTTCTTCGACAGCTCTTCCGCGCGCGGATGCGAGATCCCGTCGAACAGCTGGAAGTATTCGAGCTCGTCGAGCTGGCGCACGATCGCGTCCTTCACTTCCTGGCGGTTGTGGCCGACGTTCACGTTCCACAGGCCCGCGACGCCGTCGACCAGCTTGCGGCCCTCTTCGTCGAACACGTAGCAGCCGTCGCCGCGCACGATGCGGATCGGCTTGCGCTGCTTCATTTCATTCGGATGCACCATCGGATGCCAGAATTTCGCTTCGTTGTAGCTCATTGCAGTCTCCACTGTCGGATCGTTTGAACGTGGGTCGTTCGGGTTCGAGGTTCGCGCCGCGCGTCAGTGCGCGATGCAGACGGATTTGGTTTCGGTGAAGCCTTCGATCGCGTACTGGCCGAATTCGCGGCCGATGCCCGATTGCTTGTAGCCGCCGAACGGCATCGACGGGTCGAGCGGGATATGGCAGTTCACCCACACGGTGCCGGCCTCGATCTGCGGCACGAGGTTCATCACGCGCTTCAGGTCGTTGCTCCAGATGCTCGCGGCGAGGCCGTACGGCGACGCGTTCGCGAGGCGCACCGCGTCGGCCGCATCGTCGAACGGCACGACGACGATCACCGGGCCGAACACCTCGTCGCGCACGATCGCGCTGTCCGGATGCGGATCGGCGATCACGGCCGGCTTCACGAAATAACCGGGCAGGTCGTCGGCCGGCGTGCCGCCCGCGAGGAACGTGAGGCCCGCGCGGCGCGCGCCTTCGATGTGCTGAATAACCTTGTCGCGATGGTGCGCGGAGACGAGCGGGTTGATCTGCGCGGTCGTGTCGAGACCCGCGCCGAGTTTCATCGACTGCGCGACGCCCGCGAGGCCGTCCGTAAGCTGTGCGTACTTGCTGCGGTGCACATAGATGCGCGACGCGGCCGCGCACACCTGCCCCTGGTTGAAGAACGCGCCGGCGGCGACGCCGTCGAGCGCCTGCGCGACGTCGATGTCGTCGAGCATCACGATCGGGTTCTTGCCACCGAGTTCCAGCGAGAAGCGCGTCATGTTCTGCACGGCCGCCGCGCCGACCAGCTTGCCGGTCGCGGTCGACCCCGTGAACGAGATCTTCGCGATCGACGGGTGGCTCGCGAGCGCGGCGCCGCAGGTGCGGCCGCCGGTGACGACGTTGAACACGCCGGGCGGCACGCCCGCTTCGCGCGCGAGTTCGGCGAGGCGCAGCGCGGTGAGCGGCGTTTCCGGCGACGGCTTCAGCACGATCGTGCAGCCGGCCGCGAGCGCGGGAATCAGCTTCCACACCGCGATCATCAGCGGGAAATTCCACGGCACGATCGCAGCGACCACGCCGACGGGCTCCTTGCGCGTATAGGCCGTATAGCGTGCGCCGGGCGGGAACGGGATCGACACGTCGAGCGTCTGGCCGGTGATCTTGGTCGCCCAGCCGGCCATGTAGCGCACGTATTCGACGCTCGCGCCGACCTCGATCGCGCGCGACACGTGGATCGACTTGCCCTGGTTCAGCGTTTCGAGCTGCGCGAGTGTTTCGGTGTCGGCCTCGATCAGGTCGGCGAGTTTCAGCAGGATGCGTTCGCGGTCGGCCGGACGCAGCCCGCTCCACACGCGGGCGTCGAACGCGCGCTTCGCGCTGGCGACCGCGCGGTCGACGTCGTGCTCGTCGGCGTCCGCGACCGTCGCAAGCCGCTCGCCCGTCGCGGGGTCGTACACGTCGAGTCGCGCGGCCGCGTGCGCGGGCTGCATGTCACCGTCGATGAAGAGGCCGAAATCGCGCGCAACGAAGGTGCGCACGGTGTCGCTGACGGCGACGAAGTTCGTGTTGCTCATGGGCGTCTCGGTATTGTCGTGGCTGGACCGCGTATGCGTGGGCACGCGGGCGTCGTTCCACTGTATCGACGGGGGAGCGCGCTCGGTGAGCGCAAATTGGCAGCGCGTGGGAGGCGCCTGCAGTCGCAAACAACAGACCGCGTCACCGGAAACGGAAGGTGTTACAGGAACAACGCCCCGACCATTTCGGTGCGGTTCGACACGCCGAGCTTGCGGTACATGCGCATCAGGTGCGTCTTGATGGTCGGCTGGCCAAGCGCGAGATCGCGCGCGATCTCCTTGTTCGAGCGGCCGTCTCGCACGAGGCGCGCGATCTGCTCCTCGCGGTAGGTCAGCCGCTCTTCACAGCCGATCCGGTGGATTCCGCGCCGCGCGCGCAGCAGCGGGCTCAGCGCGGCTTCGGCGACCGGCTGCAGCCGCGCGAGCGCGTCGATCTCGCCGGGCGCGAATCGCCCTGCCGTGCTGTTCGCGGCCACGCCGCCGCCCGCTTCGCCCGTGCCGAAGCGCAGCAGCGAGAATGCGCCGACCGTCCGGCCCGCGTCGCGCAGCCAGATCTCGACGACGTCGGCCACGTCGTGCCGCCGCAGGAAGCGGGTCCAGTACGCGGACGCCTCGCGTCTTTCGTCAGGCAATTGGGAAGCGAGCGTGACGACCGCACGCTCGCCCGCCGCGCAGCGCGACGGATGCAGTGGATCGAGCATCCGGTAGCGCGCGACATAGGTGCGATGCATCGATTCCGGCATCCCGAACAGCTCGAAATCGGCCGGTTCGCCGCTCTGGTCGAGCCGGTAGAACACGATCGCGGACGGGCTCGCGAACGCGTCGAACGCTTCCACGCACGCACGCAACGCGCGTTGCCAGTCGGCGGCGTTCTGGTCGGCGGGAACGGAGGGGGTCGGCATGGTGGAATCGGCTGGCGGACGAACGCATCGAAGTTCGGGCCAGCCTACCGGCGCCGAAAAGCGCCGGTGAGCACAAATCGGCAAATCGTCCCGGTGTGGCGGTGTGGCGGTGTGGCGGTGTGGCGGTGTGGCGGTGTGGCCGGTGTGGCCGGTGTGGCCGGTGTGGCCGGAACGACGCGGGCGCGGCGATGCGCGCCCGCTCTGTCAGCGCGCGTTCGCGGCGAACGTGTCGCAGGCGCTGACCTCGCCCGACTCCATCCCGCGCCGCAGCCAGTACACGCGCTGGTCGCTGGTGCCGTGCGTGAAACTTTCCGGCACGACGTAGCCCTGCCCTTGCTGCTGCAGGCGATCGTCGCCGATCGCGGCCGCCGCTTTCAGCCCCTGCTCGAAATCGCCGGGTTCCATCAGCCGCTGGTTCGCGTGCTGCGCGTTGTTCGCCCACACGCCGGCGAAGCAGTCGGCCTGCAGTTCCATCCGCACCGACAGCGCGTTCGAGCGCGCCTGGCTCGAACGCCGGCGCGCGGCGTCGACCTTGTCGGAAATGCCGAGCAGGTTCTGCACGTGATGGCCGACTTCGTGCGCGATCACGTAAGCCTGCGCGAAATCGCCGCCCGCGCCGAAACGCTTGCGCAGTTCGTCGTAGAAGCCGAGATCGATATACACCTTGCGGTCGGCCGGACAATAGAACGGCCCCATCGCCGTCTGGCCCGTGCCGCAGGCGGTCCGCGTCGAGTTCGTGAACATCACGAGCTTCGGCGGCTCGTACTGCGCATGCAGCTGGGTGTTGAACACGCCCGTCCACGTGCGCTCGATATTGCCGAGCACCTTGCGCGTGAACACCGAGCCCGGATCGTTCGCAGGCGCGCCCTGGCGCTGCGTCGGCGCGGGCTGCGCCTGCTGCTGGTGGCCCTGCAGCGCCGATGCGCCTTGGAGCACCACGCGCGGGTCGATCCCGAAGAAATACGACGCGGCCAGCGCGACCACGATCGTGCCGATGCCGATCGTCGCGCCGCGCCCGCCGCCGAAACCGCCGGCACCGCGGCGATCCTCGACGTTCATGCTTTCTCTTTCGTCGTCCAGCCTCATGACCGGCCCTCCCTGTTCTTGTCGATGGTCCGGTCGCGCCAGCGCGCAACCGGGCGATCCGCCGTGGCCACACGATCCACCGGCAGACGCGATGTCTGCGCATCGGGCGCACGCTCGCGCCGATCTCGCCGGCCTGCCGCTCCGCTCGCACGACGGAATCGGCCGGCCAACGTGCCGCGTGTCGATGCGCGGGCACGCCCGCGCTATTGTGCCGGGCTTTCGTGACTTATCCCAAAAATGTGGAGGATAGAGCGATTCGGTGCCGGACATCGTCAGCCTTTGCAAAATGGGCCGCGACCGCTCCGGCTAGCTGGACGCCGTCCGCGTTCATCCTTTCGGCTGATACCGGCACTCGCCGGTGCCGCCTAAAGTGACCGGCAACGCCACCTTTCCGGAGAACGACATGACGCACCCGCAACCCCGCACGATCGCGATCACCGGCGCGGGCACCGGCATCGGCGCCGCGTGCGCGCGCCGCTTCGCCAGCCGCGGCGACCGCGTCGTGCTGATCGGGCGCCGCCAGGCGCCGCTCGACGCGCTGGCCGCCGAGACAGGCGGCCTCGCGCTGGCCGGCGACGCCGCGAGCACGGCCGACTGGGCCGGCTTCCTGCCGCGGATCGCCGAGCGTTTCGGCCGCGTCGACGCGCTCGTCGCGTGCGCGGGCGGTCACGGCGTCGGCCGCGCGGACGAAACCGACGACGCGCAGTGGCGCAACGCGATGCATGCGAACCTCGACACCGCGTTCGTCAGCGCGCGCGCATGCCTGCCCGACCTGATCGCGCAGCGCGGCAGCATCGTGCTGGTCGCGTCGATCGCCGCGCTCGCGGCCGGGCCCGGTGTGTGCGGCTACACGGTCGGCAAGCACGCGCTGCTCGGGCTCGCGCGGTCGCTCGCGCGCGACTACGGGCCGCACGGCGTGCGGGCGAACGCCGTCTGCCCGGGCTGGGTCCGCACGCCGATGGCCGACGCGGAAATGGAACCGCTGATGGCCGCGCACGGCGACACGCTCGACGGCGCGTATGCACGCGTCAGCGCCGACGTGCCGCTGCGGCGCGCGGCCGATCCGGACGAAATCGCAGCCGTCTGCGCGTTCCTCGCATCGCCCGACGCGTCGTTCGTGACCGGCGCGACGCTCGTCGCCGACGGCGGCGCGATGGTCGTCGACGTGCCGACGCTCGCGTTCGACACGCTTTGATGCCGCTGAACGCGCCGCCCACGCCTTCGCTGCCGCCGAAATCCATTAACATCGACCCGATCCGCCGCTTGCGCGGCACCGCCTCACATTCGGGACTCGATGAACATCCGGTTTCTTGAAACCTTCGTCTGGCTCGCGAAGCTGGAAAACTTCCGGCTCACGGCCGAAAAACTGCATACGACGCAGGCCGCCGTGTCGAGCCGCATCGCGTCGCTCGAGGAAGCGTTCGACGTGCGCCTGTTCGACCGCAACACGCGCTCGGCCACGCTCACGCCCGCCGGCCGGCGCATGCTGGCCTACGCGGAGCGGATCGTGCGGCTCGACGGCGAAATGCGCCGCGATATCGATGCGGCGAGCGACGCGGGCCTGATCCGGATCGGCGTGATCGAATCGATCGTGCACAGCTGGTTTCCGGCGCTGATGGCGCAACTGCGCGAACGCTATCCGCGCCTCGACGTCGAGATCACGAGCGACACGACGCTGCACCTGATCCGCCTGCTCAGCACCGACGGCGTCGACCTGATCCTGCAGACCGACCCGGTGCCGGGCCCCGACTTCACGAACCTGCCACTGTGCGAATTCCCGGTGCACTGGGCGGCAAGCCCGCGCCTCGGGCTCGGCGGCCAGCCGCTCGACGTCGCACGCCTGGCTGAATATCCGATCATCAGCTTCTCGCGCCACTCGGGGCCGCACGCGACGATCGAGCGGCTGTTCGCGGCCGTCGAGCGGCCGGCCAGCATCAACTGCATCACGTCGGTCGCCGCGATGATCCGCCTCGTCGCCGACGGCTTCGGCGTGGCCGCGCTGCCGCCCGCGATCATCGGGCGCGAACTGCACGAAGGCGCGCTCGAACTGCTCGACGTCGAGCCCGAATTCCCCGCGCTGCCGCTCGTCGCGACCTACCGCTCGCAGGGCCTGCCCGTCGCCGCACGCATCGCGGAACTCGCCAGCGAAGTCGCGCGCGCGACGTCGGCCGCCGCGAACCTGGTGAAACCGGCCGCACCTACCAGGCCGGATGCCGTCGACACATCGCCCGCCCGTACGTCGGCAAAGACAACGACGAAAGCCAAAGCGAAGCGCACGACAAAAACCGCGCCGCCCGCCGCCGCCCCTGCCGCGAAACGCCGCCCGCGCCGCTCATAAGAAAACCTGTTCACCGCGAATTTGTTTTCTTGTTGGACGGGCGCGGCCCGTCTTCGGGAAACTGCGGTTCCTGACACCCCCCCGTCACGAGGAACCCCGCGATGACCCGCCTTTCCCTTCCGCACGGCCAGCTTTGCGTCTGGACGGATATCGACCCCGCGCACGAAGCCGACTTCAACGCGTGGTGCGACCGCGAGCACATGCAGGAACGTGTCGCGATTCCCGGCTTCACGCACGCCCGGCGCTTTCGCGCGACCGATCGCGGCCCGCGCAAGTACCTCGCGCTGTACGTGACCGACGCGCTCGACGTGTTCCGTAGCAACGCATACCAGCGCGCGTTCACGCAGCAGACCGCCTGGTCGCTCGCGAACTTCGAACGCATGACGGGCACGCAACGACGCGTCGGTGAACTGACGATCGAAGCCGGCGACGGCGAAGGCGCGCATCTCGCGCTGTTCGTGCTGCCGCCGGATCGTATCGACGTGCCGCAGCTGCGCGAACGCTTCGACGTCGCGCTGAACGAGCCGGGCATCCACGCCGCGCGGCTCTTCTGCACCGCACCCGAGCTGTCCGCGCCGATCGGCGCCGATGCGGCCGCCCGCCCGGCCGCCGATGCACTCGTGCTGATCGAAGGCAGCGACGCGGCCACGACGCGCCGCGTGGCTGCCGCGCTTGCCGGACACGACGACGTGCGCACCTTCGACCTGCTGTGGCGCGCCGCCGCGCCGCTGCCGGTGGCGCACCGCGGCAGCGAAGCCGAGCCGGCCACCGCCGCCGCACTGCCTGCCTGAACGCACGAACGCACGAACGCAAACGCCGACATCGGCTGCGCCGCATTCTCCATGTGGCCGACGCGTCGGCCCCGCGCTTCATCCCGCCATCCGTCACGACATGCCCGAACCCATGAGCACTCTCGCCCAGCCCGCCGCCCACGCGCCCCGCCGCGTCCGCAACAGCCGACTCGCGACCGCGAGCATGATCGGCACGTCGCTCGAGTGGTACGACTTCACGATCTACAACACGCTCGCCGCGCTCGTCTTCAACCACCTGTTCTTCCCATCGGTCGATCCACTGGCCGGCACGATCCTCGCGTTCTCGACCTATGCGGTCGGCTACGTGTCGCGCCCGCTCGGCGGCTTCGTGTTCGGCAATCTCGGCGACCGCATCGGCCGCCGCGCGGTGCTGATGCTCACGCTCGTGCTGATGGGCGTGACGACCGCGCTGATGGGTGCGCTGCCGACCTATGCGCAGGCCGGCATCCTGAGCCCGATCCTGCTCGTCGCACTGCGCTTCGTGCAGGGCGTCGCGCTCGGCGGCGAATGGGCCGGCGCGGTGCTGCTGTCGGTCGAGCACGGCGACCAGAAGCGGCGCGGGCTGTCCGCGTCGTGGACGCAGATCGGCCCGTCGTTCGGCACGCTGCTCGGCACCGGCTGCATCGCGCTCGTGACGCTGTCGACCACGACCGAGAACTTCCTGTCGTGGGGCTGGCGCGTGCCGTTCGCGGCCAGCGCGCTGCTCGTCGTGTTCGGCTTCTGGCTGCGGCGCGGCGTCGACGAAACGCCGCAGTTCGAACAGCTCGCCGAATCGCACGCAACCGCCGAAGTGCCCGTCGCCGACGTGCTGAAGTTCCACTGGCGACGCCTGCTGATCGCGGGCGGCTCGCGGATCGGCTCGGACGTGCTGTACGCGCTGATCGTCGTGTTCACGCTGACCTACGTGACGACCGTGCTGCACCTGTCGCGCCCCGTCGCGCTGACGGCCGTGATGATCGGCACGGCCTGCAACGCGCTCGCGGTGCCGTTCTTCGGCGCGCTGTCGGACCGTTTCGGCCGCCGCCCCGTGTATCTCGCGGGCGCGATCGCCGGCATCGTCTGGGCGTTCGCGTTCTTCGCGCTGCTCGATTCGGCGCGGCCCGTCGCGATCGTCGCGGCCGTCGCGATCGGCCTCGTGATCCATGCGGTGATGTACGGCCCGCAGGGTGCGTTCGTCACCGAGCAGTTTCCGACGCGGGTGCGCTATGCGGGTTCGTCGCTGGCCTACACGCTCGCCGGCATCGTCGGCGGCGGCTTCGCACCGCTCGTGATCGCCACGCTGTTCCGGCAGACGGGCTCGACGACGGCCGTGTCGCTGTACGTCACCGCCGCGCTCGTCGTCACGTCGATCGCGCTCCTCGTCGCACGCGAGACCGCGCACCGGCCGCTCGCCGATTGAGCGTCGCCGCATTCCAGTTCATGCCTTTGCACTTCAAACGGATACCCGCATGCAAGCCCTGTCGTTCAATGTGATTTCCCGGCAAGACGCGCCGGCCGCCGTCGACGTCGAGATCGAGCGTGTCGTGATCGCCGGCTGGGCCGGCCGCGATCCGGAAGCGATCCGCGCGCATATCGACGAACTCGCGGCACTCGGCGTCGCGCCGCCGTCGACCACACCGTGCTTCTATCGCGTATCGGCCGCGCTGCTCACGCAGGCGCCGTCGATCGGCGTGCTCGGCGCACGCTCGGGCGGCGAGATTGAATGCGTGCTGGTCGACAGCGCGGTCGGCACGCTGGTCACGGTTGGCTCCGATCATACGGATCGCGAAGTCGAGGCGTACGGCGTGGCCGTGTCGAAGCAGGTGTGCGCGAAGCCGCTCGGGCGCGATGCGTGGCGATATGCCGACGTCGCCGATCACTGGGATGCGATCGAGATGCGCTCGTGGCTGATTTCGCGCGACGGCGAACGGAAGGCGTACCAGCACGGCGCGGTCAGCGGCCTGCTGGCGCCGGAAGCACTGTGGCAGCGCTTCGACGACCGCCGCACGATACCCGCGCGCTGCGCGATGTACGGCGGCACCGTCGCCGTGCATGGCGCGATCGCGGCGATGGGCGACGGCGCTGCGTTCGAGATGGAACTGCACGATCCGGTGCTCGGGCGCAGCCTGCTGCACCGGTATGCGGTCGAGGTGTTGCCGGTTGTGGCGTGACGGACAGCGGGAAACCGCACGGGACGCGGGCGCGGCGGCTTGCAGTCGTCGCGCCTGTTCCTACCTGTACGACTCAAAGCAGTGGTAGTCCGGGAAGTTGAACTGCGAGTTGTCGCAGTACAGCACACCTGCCAGGTTGGTACATCCATTCAATGTGAACATGATTGCTCCCGCAACCGACATTTTCCATCCGGAATACCACATCGCTCCCCCGTTTTCGCATTATCGGTGCTGACCGACATGATGCGCATCGGACACGCGTGGGTATGTGGAGAATTGTCGTCCCGGAGTTCTTCAATTCGCGATGACGCTTTCCCGTGCCCAGGCGTAGCCGTGGCACGGGCCCTGGCTCACTTCAGACACCCCAGCCCCGCCAGCGTCGTCTCCACCGCCGTATCGAGCGGCGTCAACGGCTCACGGCCGAGCACCGCGGTCACGCGCGCGTTGTCCATCCGGAGCGGCTCGCGCCACAGGTAGCGCATCTCCAGCATCTCGCGCAGCGTCGTGACGAACGGCGCCGCGGCCCACACGACCCACCACGGGAATTTGCGCACGGCCGGCCGCATCCCGTGCCGCTGCGCGACGCGACTGATGGCCGCGGCCATCTGCGTGCCGTCCGCATCCCAATGCCCGCCGAGATGGAAACGCGCAAACGGTTCCAGCGTGTCGCGCCGCTCGATCAGCTCGACCATCGTGCGCGCGACGTCCGGCAAGTACGACCACTGATGGCCGACACCCGGCCGCCCCGGCACGCTGATGGTCAACACGGGCCGCCCCGCCTTGATCAACCCCTGCGCGAACCAGTTGTTACCGGCTCGCACCCCGAAGAAATCGCCCGCGCGCACGATGATCGTCCGGACGCCCTGCGCGGTCGCTTCCTGCAGCCGCCGCTCCAGTTCGACACGGATCGCGCCCTTGCGGGTCGTCGGATGCTGCGGCGCATCTTCGCGCAGCACCGGAAACGCGTCGGCGCCGTAGTTGTAGACCGTGCCGGGCAGCACGACGGTCGCCTGCGCCACCGTCGCCGCCGCGATCGTGTTGTCGATCATCGGCAGCACCTGCGTCGGCCAGTTCCGGTAGCCGGGCGGGTTCACCGCGTGCACGATCACGCTGCAGCCGCGCGCGGCCCGCACGACCGCCTCGCGATCCAGCGCGTCGCCGCGCATCCATGTGATGCCGTCGCGCTCCACCACCTCGGCGTCGAGCCCGCGCTTGAGCGCGCGCACCTGCCAGCCGGCATCGCGCAGCTGCCGCGCGACTTCCCCGCCAATCCCGCCGCTCGCGCCGAGCACGAGTGCCTGTCGTTGTGTCCCGCCTGCGTTCGTCGTCATAACCGTGCTCCTTGAATGAATCGTCGTGAGATGCATTCTGGCGTGCGGCCGACTAATAAGGAATTGCTTAACCTGGCAGATCAGCTATACATTTATATATGACCACCGATCTGAACTGGGAGCGTTACCGAACCTTTCTCGCGGTGCTGACGGAAGGCTCGTTGTCCGGCGCGGCGCGGGCGCTCGGCATTACCCAGCCGACGGCCGGCCGCCACGTCGCCGCGCTCGAAGCCGCGTTCGGCCAGACGCTGTTCACGCGCTCGCCGTCGGGCCTGCTGCCGACCGAAACGGCGCTCGCGCTGCGCGGCCATGCGGAGGCACTGCGCAGCGCGGCAGCCGCGTTCGAACGCGCGGCCGCGAGCCACGGCGCCGGCGTGCGCGGCATCGTGCGGATCTCGGCCAGCGACGTGATCGCCGTCGAGGTGCTGCCACCGCTGCTCGCGCAGTTGCGGCGCGACCATCCAGGGCTCGTCATCGAACTGGTGCCGACCGACCGCATCCAGGACGTGCTGAACCGCGAGGCCGACATCGCGGTCCGGATGGCGCCGCCCGCGCAGGACGCGCTCGTCGCGCGGCGCGTCGGCGACATCGAAGTCGGGCTGTTTGCGCGCGACGACTACGTGGCCCGCAACGGTACGCCCGCGACGATCGACGAACTCGCGCATCATGCGCTGATCGGCTTCGATACGGTCACGCCGTTCATCCGCTCGGCGGGGCGCGGCATGCCGCTGTGGAAGCGCGATGCATTCGCGCTGCGCACCGACAGCAACCTCGCGCAGCTCGCGATGATCCGCGCCGGCTACGGGATCGGCTTCTGTCAGACGGGACTCGCGAAACGCGACGCGCGGCTGGTGCGCGTGCTGCCGGACGGGCCCGCGATGAAGCTGGAAACCTGGGTCGTGATGCACGAGAACCTGCGGACCAGCCCGCGCTGCCGGGCCGTGTTCGATGCGCTGGCGGACGGGTTGCGCGCGTATGCGGAGGGGACGGCCGAATAGGAAGACGAAGCGGCCATGCCGGCCGCCGCGCATGTCTACGAAAGATAGACACGAGCCCCGCGCGTCAATCCCCCTGACGCGCAACTCGTCGCTACTCGTAGATTTTCCCCGCGAACAGGATGTCCGCGATACGCCGCCACGGATTGTCGGGCACGTCGTAGAAGCGCAGTCCTTCCTCCGACGCCTCGGCCCAGTCGATCATCGCCTCCAGGTACTCGCCGATCGAGCGGTTTTCCCAGCCGAGCGCCGCGCGCGCATACGGTGACGGCGGCAGGTCGGCTTCGAGCTGCCGCTCCGTGTTCCAGTCATGGCCGAGCACGCGCAGGAAATGGATCAGCGAGCGCTCGTCGACCACGCGCTCCAGTGCGTCCTGCAGCCGTTCGGCCATCTGGCTTTTCAGTTCGTCGTCCATGCTTGTCGTCCCTTGGCGCGCCTCTCGAATACGCACCGCCGCGTGTTGCGCGGCACGGTTTTACATCAGCAGCTGCCGCGACAGCACCTCGCGCGCCTGCGTGACCGACTCGCGCTCGCCCGGCATCGGCGGCGTCAGCGAAAACACCGCGTCGGGCAGCGGCGGCAGCCGGTATTTCGCGCCGAGCCGCATCAGGCCGTCGCCGATCGCCGATGCGCACAGGCAGCCGACGCCCAGCCCCGCCGCGAGCATCGACTGCAGCCCCGCGACACCCGACGCGCTGTGCACGAGCACGTACGGCGTGTGCTGCTCGTCGAGCGAGCGCACCGCGACCTGATGCATCATGCAGTCGTCCGGCAGCAGCACCAGCGGCAGCGGCTCGGGCAACTGCTCGGCGAGCGCCGGCGACGTGACCCACGACAGCGGCTCGCGCCGCAGCACCCAGCGCGTATCGGCCGATGCCGGCCGGAACGGCCCGCTCGACATGTTCATCACGACGCCGAGATCGATCTGCCCCCGCGCGTGCGCCGCTTCGATGTCCACGCTCTTCATCGCGCTCACGTGCAGGCTCAGCTGCGGATAGCACTCCCGCAGCCGCGCCAGCATGCCCGCGACTTCATTCGTGCGGTAGTAATCGGTGATCGCGACGCGCAGCTCGCCCTTGATCGCCTGCCCGCGCAGTTCGTCGAACGCGGCCTCATTCAGCGCGACGATGCGCCGTGCGTGCTGCAGTAGCCGCGTGCCGGCCGGCGTCGGCTCGACGCCGCGCTTGCTGCGCACGAACAGCGGCACGCCGGCGCGCGATTCGAGCTTGCGCACCTGCTCGCTGACCGTCGACTGCGACAGGTGTAGCAGCGGCGCCGCAGCCGTCAGGCTGCCGGCGTCCGCGACCGCCGCGAAAGTACGCAACTGGTCCAGGTCGAAACCGCGCATCGCCGTTCTCCATCCATCGATTAACCCGATGGATGCTACCACTCTTTCCCGCTTTTCCGAATCATGAGCCGCCACCAGAATACGGGGTCAATGGCCGGCCTGCGCCACTCACGCATACGGCCCTCATTTTTTGGACCCAGCTTCCATGACCAACCCTACCCTTGCCCCCTGCGCGCCGGCCGGCGCGGCCGCCGCGGCGACACCGCGCAGCCATCACGGCTGGGCGCTCGTGGTCCTGCTCGTCGGCGCCATTCTGCCGCCGCTCGACTACTTCATCGTGAATCTCGCGCTGCCGGCCATCCGCGACGGCATCGGCGCGCGCCCGGCCGAGCTCCAGCTCGTCGTATCGGCCTATGCGTGCGCGAACGCGGTCGTGCAGATCACGGGCGGCCGTCTCGGCGACCTGTACGGCCGCAAGCGCATGTTCATGCTCGGCATGGCCGGCTTCGTGCTCGCGTCGACGCTGTGCGGGCTCGCCGACAGCGGCACCGTCCTTGTCGGCGGCCGCGTGCTGCAAGGCCTGTTCGCCGCGATCCTCGCGCCGCAGGTGCTCGCGACGATCCGCAGCGTGTTCAGCCCGCAGGAACAGGTGCGCGTGATGGGCTTCTACGGGTTCGCGTTCGGCCTTGCGGCCGTGATCGGCCAGCTCGGCGGCGGCGCGCTGATCAGCCTGCATCCGTTCGGACTCGGCTGGCGCGCGATCTTCCTCGTCAATCTGCCGATCGGCGTCCTGGCGCTGATCGGCAGCTGGCGCTTCATCCCGGAAAACCGGCCGCCGGCCGGCCAGCGTATCGACGTGCCGGGCATGGTGCTGATGTCGCTGTTCCTGCTGATGCTCGTGTACCCGCTCACGCACGGCCGCGAAGCCGGCTGGCCGCTGTGGATGGTCGCGTGCCTCGTCGGCGCGTTGCCGATGCTCGGCGCGCTGCTGGCGGTCGAAGCGAGACGGCTCGCCGGCGGCCGCGATCCGCTGCTCGACGTGCGCCTGTTCCGCAACCCGGTCGTCGCGCTCGGGCTGATGCTTGCGTTCCTGTTCTACATGCTGAGCGCGTTCTTCCTGAGCTACGGGATCTATCTTCAGGGCTGCCTGAACTGGTCGCCGCTTGCGGCCGGGTTCGCGATCCTGCCGCTCGGCCTCGGCTTCCTCGCGAGCCCGCTGCTGATGCCGCGCCTCGTCGGCCGGTTCGGCGGGTATCGCGTGCTGACGCTCGGCTACGTGATGCTCGCGGCCGGCGTCGCGACCGCCGCGGTGCTCGCCCGCGAAAGCGCGCCCGGGCCCGGCTTTTACGCAGGCATCGCGGCGATCGGCATCGGGCAAGGGCTCGTGCTGCCGTCGGTCGTGCGGATCGTGCTCGCGGAAGTCGACGCGGCCCGCGCGGGCGTCGCGTCGGGGATGGTCAGCGCAATGCTGCAGATCGGCGCGGCCGTCGGCGCCGCGACGATCGGCGGTGTGTTCTTCGCGCGGCTCGGCGTGCATCCGGCCGCGGTCGACTACGTGCAGGGGTTCAGGACGTCGATGTTCGTGCTGACGGTCGTATTGGTTGCGTGCATCGCACTATCGATGGCGCTCGGGCCGCTACATCGGCGGCTGCATGCGGGTGCGTGAAACGCGGCGGAAATTGCGCTGCCGGCGAAGCCCCCGGCGCAGAAGCGGTGCATACGCGCCGCTTGCCGGCATCCGGCTCAGCGGTGATGCGGGTGTTTCGCGTGGCGCGCTTCCCACTCGGCCAGCTCGATCCGATAGCGCGCGAGCGCGTCGTCGTACAGATCGAAGACGCACGGCGAGCAGCCGCTGTTGCAGCAGTCTTCCAGTTCAGGCTGTTGAGGCGGGGTCGGACGCGGATCGTCCTCGGACGGATCGGTGGGGGCAGGCGTGGGCACGGCGAAAATCGAATGACGAAGAACGTCCAGTATAAGGGGATGCCGTCGGGCCTGCCCGCGGCATCGCCCGACCGGCGCTGCGTTACATCCCCGGTATCGTCACCTGGTCATGGCGAATCCGCACGTCGTGCATCGATGCGTCGCCACGCGTTCATCGATAATGGTGCGATTGTCGCCTAAGCGTGCGGCGCTGTCGGCGACGCGCTCGCATTGCGCGCCGGGTCGCCGCAATTCGTGCAACCGCGTTTTTCCCATCGACCGACAGGAGTTGCGTCATGGCTGAAGCAGTGAATCCGCCGGAAGTCTGGGCGCCGTTCGGCGCGTTCTCGATGGCCGTGATCCAGGGCGATGGCCGGATCGTGCACCTGAAGGGACAAGTGGCGCTCGATCGAAACGGCCAGGTGGTCGGCGCCGGCGACATGCGCATTCAGGTTCGGCAGACGCTCGACAACATCCGCGACGTGCTGGCCGCGATGGGCGGGCAGATGCGGGATGTGATCTCGCTCGTCCACTACGCGACCGACATCGAAGCCTTCATGCAGGCCGGCGACATCCGCAAGACGTACTTCGCCGAACCCTATCCGGTGACGACGACCGTTCAGGTCGAGCGTCTCTATCATCCGGAGCTGTTGATCGAGATCGCGGCCGTCGCCGAAATTCCGCTGGCGCGGTTTCGGCGGCCTGCACCGCACGCGTGAATCGGCGGTCGGCCACAACGGCACGCGGGCCGACCGGAGCGTTCCCGGCCGGCCGCCTGCACGAGACCCGCGTGCTTACTTCGCCGGCTCGGCCGGCTTCACGGCACCCGCGCCCGACTTGTCGGCGAGCGGCTGCCAGGCGGCGCCGAGCGAATACCAGTCGACGCGACGCGTGAGCGTCATGATCCCGGCGAGGATCGCGAACAGCAGCAGCGAACCAAGCATCAGCGCATTGTCCTCCGACAGCAGCAGCCCGTAGAGCGCCGCATACAGCGTCGCGAGCAGCGCCGCGAACGTCGCGCCGCGCTTCACGCTTTGCAGCACGAACGACAGGTAGAAGCCGAGCAGCCCGATGCACGCGGCGCTCGCCGCGAGATACGCATAACCGAACGCGATGTGCTCCGACAGGCTCAGCAGCAGCAGGAAGAACAGCGCGAGCGACAGGCCGACCAGCGTGTACTGGATCGGGTGAATGCGCAGCCGCTTCACAAGCTCGTACATGAAAAAGCTCGCGAACGTGAGCATCACGAACAGCGCGCCGTACTTCGTCGCGCGTTCAGCTTGCAGATAGACGTTCACGGGTTCGATCACCGACACCGACGCCATCTCGATCGCGCCTTGCCCGTCGCCGGTCGCGACCTGCTCGCGCGCTTTCGTGTTGAACGACGTCACGTGCCAGTTGCTGGTGAAACCGCGCGCGTCGATCGTGCGCTCGCCCGGCAGGAACGCGCCACCGAAGCTCGGATGCGGCCACGTCGACGTCAGCGAGAAATCGTTCTGGTCAGCCACCGGCGCGAACGCGACGGATTCCGCGCCCGCCAGCGGCAGGTCGATGCTGATCGGTACGACCGCCGCCGCGTTTGCCTCCGCCAGCGCCGCGAGATCGACATTCGCGTGCACACCCTGGCGCAGGCTGTCCAGCCGAGTGCCCTGCTCCACGTCGAAGCGCTTGCCGCCGATGCGCAGGTCGGGCTGGGATTTCAGCCCGCGGATATCGCCGATGCCGATCGCGACATACGTGCTGTCGACCGCGAAGCTCACGTGGCCGTCGGCCTGCGGCAGCTTCTTCAGGTCAGGCAGCGCCAGCGTGCCCGTCAGCCGGCTGTCCAGCCCGTACACGAGTGCCTTGTGGATGCCGCGATAGCGCGTCTCGACCTTGAGCGTGCCGTCGACCTTCAGCGTCTTCGGAAACACGAGCAGGCGTTTCGTCTCGCTTCTCAGGCTCGTCTTCGTCGCGCCGCCGGCCGGCGTCTCGTCGCGCACGCGCGTGACTTCGGTGTAGCGCACGACGAGCACCGGCCCCGTCACCGTCTGTGGCCCGGCGTAGCTGGCCCAGATGCTCTGCAGCGCACTCTCGCGATACGCGGCGCGTTCCTGCACGATGCTTTGGACCATGTGCAGCGGGATCAGGATCAATAGCGCGAGAAACGCGGTGATCACGGACTTGAACAACAGGACTCGATTCATTGCTGACGGGTACCGGAGTGGAAGATACGGTCAGCATGATCAGGCCCGGTGAAGGGCGCTTGAAGCCGGCGTGAAGCGAATGTGTGGCGAGCGTGAAGCGCGTTCAGCCCGCCGACGGCAGCGTCAGCGTCGCGCACGCGCCGCCTTCGTCGCGGTTCGCGAGCGCGACCTGGCCGCGGTGCAGCGTCGCGACTTCGCGGACGAAACACAGCCCGAGGCCCGTGCTGCGATCCTGCCCGTCGGGGCGCGGCAGCGAGTAGAAGCGTTCGAACACGCGCGACAGCGCGTAGTCGGGCACGCCGGGGCCGTCATCGGTCACGCGCACCACCGCGACGTGTGCCCTGCCCGCCGGCTGTCGTTCGAGCGCGATCCGGATCGTGCTGCCCTGCGGCGCGAAATCCAGCGCGTTGTCGAGCAGGTTGCCGAGCGCCTGGCGCAGCAGGAACGGATCGCCTTCGACGACCGACGGATCGGCCGTGCCGTTCGCGTCGATCCGCAGGCTCACGCCGCGCTGGCGTGCGCGCGGCTCGATATCGTCGACGAGTTGCTCGAGCGCCGGCAGCAGCGCCACCGGCTCGTGTACCGACAGGTGCTGCTTCTGCTCGACTTCGGCCAGCGCGAGCAGCTTGCGGATCATCTGTTCGAGACGGCCGGCCTGACGGCGGATATTCTCGGTGAAGCGCCGGCGGTTCGCGACCGGCATGTCTTCCTGCAGCAGTTCGGCCGCACCGCTGATCGCGGCCAAAGGGCTCTTCATCTCATGCGTGAGCGTATGGATGTAGGTTTCGACATACTGCCGGTCCTCCAGCCGCCGGTGCATGCTTTCCACCGCGCGCCCGAGTTCGGCCAGCTCGCTCGCGCCCTGCAGCGGCATCGCCGCGCGCTCGCCGGCCGCGATCGCGCGCGCATAGCGCTGCAGGCGCCGCAACCCGAGCACCAGCCACCACGTGCACGCGGCGCCGATCAGGATCGCGCCGCCCATCAGCAATGCGCCGTACAGCATGATCTTGCGCTGGCTCCGCGCGATGAACGGCGCGACGGTCTGGTTCGGCTTCGCGATCGTCAGCACGCCGATGATCTCGTTGCCGCGCCGGATCGGCGCAGCGACGTGCATCACGGTGCTGCTGTCGTCGTTCGGATCGGCACGCGTGCTGCGCGCGCCGTATTCGCCGCGCAGCGTCCGGTACACGTCGTTCCAGTGCGAATAGTCCTGCCCGACCGCGCCGCCGTCCGAGTCGTAACGCACGATACCGTGCGCGTCGGTGATGTAGATGCGGTAGCTGATCGTGTTCTTGTGCATGCCCCACACGTTCGCGCTGACCGGGTTTTCGTGCAGTTTCTCGAGCTGCCGCGCGAAGGCGCCGTCGGCGATATGCCCGTTCGCCATGTCGTCGGCGGCCAGCGTCGCCAGCACCTGCGCGGTGTCGACGAGCGTGTCCTCCATCGCCTCGCGCACGCCGGGCTTCACCTCCTGCACGAACACGCGCAGCGTGATCAGCGCGGCAAGACCGACGATCAGGAAAAAGCCGAAGAAGATGCGCAGGCCGATATGCATGGCGGTGCCGGTCGTTACGGTTGCAGCGAATAACCCATTCCGCGATGCGTGCGGATCGGGTCGCGCTCGGGATCGATCGCGCGCAGCTTCGCGCGCAACGTCTTGATGTGCGTGTCGACCGTGCGGTCAGCCGAATCGAGCGCCTCTTGCCACACGAGGTCCATCAGCTGTTCGCGCGAATAGATGCGCCCCGGGTGCCGGACGAGCAGCGCCAGCAGGCCGAATTCGTAGCGCGTGAGGTCCAGCGCGTGGCCGAGCCACGATACGCGCGCGCCGTCGATGTCGAGCACGAAACCCGGTGCGACGGGCGCACTTGCCACGGCCGGCGCAGGCATCGATTCCGGCGCGGCCGTCCGGTAGAAGCGGCGCAGGATCACGCGCACCCGTGCGGCCAGCTCGCGCGGCGAAAACGGCTTGACCACGTAATCGTCGGCACCGATTTCGAGCCCGACGATCCGGTCGATTTCGTCGTGCCGCGCGGTGAGGAAGATCACCGGCACATCGGTGAAGGTGCGCAGCCGCCGACACACTTCGAAGCCGCTGAGATCCGGCAAGCCGACGTCCAGCACGACCAGGTCGAAGCGCGTGTCGCGCAGATGATCGAGCGCCGCCTGCCCGAGCGTGCAGTGGACAGTCTGCATGCCGTCCGTGCCGAGGGCGTAGACGATCGTGTCCGCGATCGCGATTTCATCTTCGACGATCAGGATATTGGGCTGATTCATGGTGTCAGGCTGGGCTCGCGCGTTTCCGGTGCGACATTGTACGCACGGCCGGACCGCGCGCGAGCCGTTCGCGGGCGCGCTACGCCACGCGGCCGTTCACCGGAATCGACGCGCCGGTGATCGCCTGCGCGTCGGCCGACAGCAGGAATCCGATCGTCGCCGCGATCTGTTCCGGCCGCACCCAGCGCGTGAAATCCGCGTCGGGCATGTCCGCGCGGTTCGGCGGCGTATCGATGATGCTCGGCAGGATCGCGTTCACCGTCACGCCGCGGTCGAGCAGTTCGGCCGCCAGCGCCTCGGTAAGCCGCGCGACGCCGGCCTTCGCGGCCGCGTATGCGCCCATGCCCGCGCCGGCCTTGAACGCCGCGCCCGCGCCGATGTTGACGATGCGGCCGGCCGGGCTCGCGAACAGATGCGGCAGCGCGGCCTTCGATGCATTCAGCGCGGTCTTCACGTTCAATTCGTACATGCGGTCCCACGTGGCGGCGTCGCCGTCGGCGATCGTCTGCCACACGAAGGCGCCCGCGATGTTCAGCAGCGCGTCGACCCGGCCGAACTCGCGCTTTACGATGTCGAGCGCCCGCGCGGCGGCCTGCGGATCGACGAGATCGATGCCGCCGATGCGCAGCGCGTCGGCCGGCACGCCGGGCAGCACCTGCTCGGCCGACACCGCGCCGCGGCCGATCAGCGCGACGCGTGCGCCGCGCTCGCCCAGCCATGCGGCCGTCGCGACGCCCAGATGGCCGAATCCGCCGGTAATCGCGACTGCCTTGCCTTTCAGGTCATGTTCCATCGATGTTCTCTCCTGGATCGAGGGTGGTTTGATGATGCGTGAGGATATGTGATGTCGGCCTCGGCACGGGCACGTGTGGCCGGCGTGCCGACGTGCCGACGTGCCGACGTGCCGACGTGCCGACGTGCCGACAGCGTAGCGCCGTTCACGCGTCCGTGCGCACGGCGACGAGGCTGCGGCGACGCAGCTCCTCCGTCGTTTCGCCCTGATTGCCCGGACGCCAGCCCGGCGGCAGCATCACGAAACGGATCGCGGTCCACACGTCGCGGGCCGTCGCGACGTCGCGGGCCAGGCTCGCCCAGTGCTCGAGTTCGACGACGAACGGATTGCGCGAGCGGGTCGGCGTGACGAGGCCGTAGCGGCACGGCTCGTCGGCGCGCTCGGCGACATAGGTGCCGAACAGCCGGTCGAACACGATCAGCACGCCACCGTAGTTCGCATCGAGATAGTCGAGGTTCGACGCATGGTGCACGCGATGCGCGGACGGCGTGTTGAACACGTATTCGAGCCAGCCGAGCTTCGGCATCCACGTGTTGTGCAGCCAGAACTGGTACATCAGGTTGAACGACAGGATCGCGAGCACGGCTTCCGGACGCACGCCGAGCCAGACGAGCGGCGTGAAGAACATCGCGGCGCCGGCGATCTTGCCGGTCCAGCCGAGACGAAATGCGGACGACAGCGTCAACTGGTTCGGCGAATGGTGCACCGCATGGGTCGACCAGAAGAAGCGCACGCGGTGCGACGCGCGGTGATACCAGTAGTAGCAGAACTCCTGGCCGACGAACACGAGCAGCGCGAGCGCGACGCTGTGGAGCGGGATCGTGAAGAGCCGGTGCGCCCACGCAAAATCGAAGACCGGCGTCGCGAGCGACAGCGGCACCAGCGCGAGCAGCTTGCGGCCCGCGAGATCGGCCAGCGACAGCCAGACCTCGTTCCAGTCGAACGGTTCGGGCTGGCGGCTGCGGCGCCAGGTGAGCACGGCCGCCTCGACGAGCGAGACGGCGATGATGAAAAGTGTGACGAAGTAGGCGAGCTTGCCGGTGGTCGTGAGCATGATGGGTCGTTCCTGCGGTTGAAGTCGGACGCGTCATGTGCGGCACGTGCCGCCGTCGCGTCGAATGAAGCGCACTGTAGTAGGCGCGGAACGGAAAAACCACGCGGGAAATGTGTCGCCGTATGTCGCGGTGAAGCACGTTCGTGCGACGGACGGCGGTCGCGGGCGCTTGCGGACTGGCGGTTTGCCGGTTGATGGCCCGGCGTGAACATGTCGCGCGTGAAATATGTCGCCGTGTGTCGTGGCGGAGCCGGTCGACCGTGTGCGTGCCGGTTGTCGACGGATGCGGATGCGCGACATACGAACACTGCGGTTTCCGAGCGCCGGGACAATCGTCGAACGGTACGCGACTGCGACCGAATGTCGAGGTGACGCGTGCTCCGGTTCTACGTGCAGCACTATCCGCGTTCGATATACATGGCTCAACGCAGCGCATGCATGTTTCAGTCGGCAAATATGTCGCCGCATGTCACAGCGACACCGGTTCGGACTGCGCAGGACACGCGTCGATCGACACCGTTGCCTGCCTCCCTCACGCGACTGCATCGCCGTCGGCCTTGCGTGGTGCGGCACGCCGACGATCGGCGCGGCCGATGCACGCATTCTTCGTACCGAAAAGCAACGCGCCACATGTAACACCGCGACATCTTTTATGACGCGACTGGCGCGCGTCGCCGTCCTAAAGTTCGTCCCGTCGCCACGCCACTGCGTGCACCGCAACGAACCGCAAGGACACCCGATGAAAACCCGCTTCCTTCTCACCGCCGCCGCACTCGTCACGCTCGCCAGCGCGCCGGCCTTCGCCGGTTGGTCCGGCCACGGCACGGCCTACACGCCGCGCGGCACCTACAGCGGCGCGCACGCCGGCTCATGCGGCGGTGGCAGCTGCTCGCATGCGGGCGGCGTGATCGGCCCCGGCGGCGGCCTCGCGACCAATACCGGCACCGTCACGCGCACCGCACCCGGCCAGTTCTCGAACAGCGGCACGGCCGTCGGCCCGAACGGGCGTTCGGTCGAGCACAGCGGCGACACGAGCTGCGCGAGCGGCACCTGCTCGCATACGGGTTCGCTGACGGGCTCGGACGGCCGCAGCGCGACGACGTCGGGCAGCGTGACGCGCAACGGCCCGGGCCAGTACTCGTCGAGCGGCACGATCACGGGTTCCGGCGGCAACACGGCCAGCCACACTGCGTCGACGAATTGCGCAGGCTCGACCTGCTCGCGCTCGGGCACCGTGACGGGCACGGACGGCGGGAGCGTCACGCATTCCGGCAGCGCGACGCGCGTGGCGCCGGGCGTCGTGACGACGTCGGGCGGCTCGACGGTCGTGCACGGCGGCACGGTCTCGACCGGCGGCACGACGGTGATCCACGGCAGCACGGCGGCAGGTGGCACGGTTGTCGTGGCGGGGGGAACGGTGCCGGTGCCCGTTCCTGTGCCGGTGCCCGTCGCACCGCCCCCGCCGGCCGCGGTGGTCGTGACGGCACCGCCGACCACCGCCGCGGTCGCTGTCGCAGCGCCTGCTCCGACGCCGGTACCGGCCGCTGTCGTGGTCGAGGCACCGCCGCCCGCGCCGGCCGCCGTCGTCGTCACGCCGCCGCCGAAGGTCGTGCATGTTGCACCGCCAAAAGCCGTCGTGATCGCACCCGCCCCCGCACCGCGCATCGTGTACGTCGCACCGCCGCCGCCGAAGGTCCTGTACCTCGCGCCGCCGCTGCCGCGTTCCGTGTACGTCGCGCCGCGCGCCGTGTATGTCGCTCACCCGCCGCGCGCCGTCGTCTGGGTGCCCGCGCACTGGGCCGGCCGCATCTGGGTGCCCGCTCACTGGGCATGACCCGGCATCAATCCGTTTCGTTTTCCATCCGTTTCAGTTTCATCAACCACCCGGCCGGCGCAGACCGTCGGCCACGCAAGGAGAAACCCCATGAAGTCCATCAAGAAGATGATTGCCGTCGTCGTTTTGTGTATCGTCTCAGCAGCAGCGTCGGCCCAGCAGGTGCCGCCGGGCGCGGCGAACGGCGGTGCTCGCGTCGAACATGCGCTGATGCAGTTGCAGACCCGCTTCGCCAGCGCGAACACGACGCACGACGGCAAGCTCACCCGCGAGCAGGCCGCCGCGGGCATGCCGATGGTTGCGCAGCATTTCGACGAGATCGACGCGCAGCGCAACGGCTACGTCACGCTCGCGCAGATCGCCAGCTTCATGCGCCAGCGCATGGCGGCCCGCTGAACCCGGACGATCAGTCCGGCCGCGCGGCACGCACCGGGAGGCAGCCGATGGAACAGTCCTGCAGGATCGTCGTGCTCGATGACGAAGCCGAGCTGCGCAACATGCTGCAGCGCTTCCTGACCGGCCACGGCTTCCAGGTCCGCGCGGTCGCCGACGGCAAGCGGCTCGACCGCCTGCTGCAGCGCGAACCCTACGACCTGCTGGTGCTCGATCTGATGATGGAACCCGAGGACGGCCTGAGCGTGTGCCGGCGCCTGCGCGCGGAAGGCCACACGCTGCCGATCCTGATGCTCACCGCGAAAGGCGACGCGGCCGACAAGGTCGTCGGCCTCGAGACGGGCGCCGACGATTACCTGGCGAAGCCGTTCCTCCCCGACGAACTCGTTGCCCGCGTCCGCGCGCTGCTGCGGCGGCAGAAGATGGCGGCCGGCGAGCCGACGGTGACGTCGCAGCAGCTGCGCTTCGGCGCGTTCACGTTCGACGTCGGCCAGCAGACGCTGATGCGCGACGGCGTGCCCGTCGAGATCCATTCCGCGCAGATGCTGTTGCTGCACGCGCTCGGCTCGTCGCCGAACCGCGCGGTGAGCCGCGAGAACCTGCTCGCTCGTGCACGCGGCCGCGACCACGCGGCGCTCGACCGCAGCGTCGACGTGCAGATCCTGCGGCTGCGCCAGATCGTCGAGGAGGATCCCGGCAAGCCGCGCTTCATCAAGACGGTCTGGGGCATCGGCTACATGCTGGTGGCCGGCGTCGAGCCGTGATGCGATTCCCGCTGCCGCGCTCGCTGCTCGCGCGCAACATCGCGCTGCTGGTCGCGCTCGTCGCGTTGTCGCTCGTCTGTTCGCTCGTCGTGCTGCTGCACTACGTGCAACGCCCGCGCATCGAGCGCGCATCGATCATCTTCTCCGACTACGTGCAATTGCTCGACCGCACGCTCGCCGGCATGCCGGCCGACAGGGGCCGCACGATGGTCGCGCAGCTCGGCGGCCAGGCATCGCCGCCGCCCGCCGCGCCACCGCATGCGCCGAGCCTGGCGGCCTTCTTCCGTACCTGGCAGCGCGACGTGTTCATGCAGGCACTCGAACGCCACCTGCCGCCCGACCTCCCGGCGCGCTGGCAGTCGGGCGACGACGAACGCCTGTGGATCCGGCTGCATGCGGCCGGCTCGCCGGTCTGGGTGCCGCTGCCGATGGCCGCCGACGCGCAGGCGAGCGGCATCACGACGGCGCTCGTGCTGTCGGTCGGGCTGGCGCTACTCGCGGCGCTGACCGGCTACCTGATCCAGCTCCACCTGAACCGGCCACTCGACGCGCTGGCACGCGCGGCGCAGCGCGTCAGCGCGGGCGAGCGCCCGCCGCCGCTGCCCACCGACGGCCCGACCGAAATCGCCGACGTGAGCCGCGCGTTCAACCGGATGGCCGACGCGCTGCAACAGGCGGAAGCGACCCGCTCGCTGATGCTGGCCGGCGTGTCGCATGACATCCGCACGCCGCTCACCAAGCTGCGCCTTGCGCTCGCGATGGCGCTGCCGCGCGGCACGCACGACGCGCTCACCGCATCGGCCGAGCATTACCTGGACCAGATCGATACGATCCTGCAGCAATTCATGGACTACGCGGGCAGCGGAGAGCGCGAGACACCGCAACCCGGCGACCTGAATGCGCTGATCGGCCAGCTCGTCGCGGATTTCGCGGGGCTCGGTCACGAATTCGAATTCGACGAAGGCGACGTGCCCGCGTTCGCGTTCCGCCCGATCGGCCTGATGCGGCTGCTGATGAACCTGATGCAGAACGCCGTCGTGTACGGCCGTACCGGCCTCGGCGTGCGTACCTGGACCGAACGGGGCATCGCGTACGCGGTGGTCAGCGATCGCGGCAACGGCATCGGCGCCGCGGAACTCGAACGGCTCAAGGCGCCGTTCAGCCGCGGCGCGAACGCGCGCAGCCATGCGGGCGGCACCGGCCTCGGCCTCGCGATCGTCGAGCGGATCGCGCGCCTGCACGGCGGATCGCTGACGTTTCGCGACCGCGAGGGCGGCGGCCTGGAAGCCGTCGTCGCGCTGCCGCTCGATTCGTCCGGGCCGGCGCGGCCTTCGCTGTCGGCTTGAAGGTCTGGGGAGCCCGGGAGCCTGAGGGCTTGAGGGCCCGACTGATTCGCCGCTTCGCTGCTTGACCGCCTGACTGCTCGATGGCCGTGCGCGCCGGCCCGTGACATGCGCCGACATAATTCCTGCGTGGCGCGTCACGCCCGACCTCCGCATACTTGCGCCTGCGTGTTGCGCAACGGCATGAACCCTCTCCCCGCCAGCGTCCACGCCCCGCTTCCGATCGTTCGCGTTCCTGAATGCCGCGACAGTATCGGCAACTTCATCCAGGCCACGGAGATCGACATGTTCCCTTCCCTTCACGCACTGACCGCCCACGCCAAACGTCTGACCAGTGCCGCGCTGATCGCCGGCGCGCTCGCGATGACCGGCTGCGCATCGACCGCGACCACGGCGACCACCGCCGCGCCGGCGGCCCGCACGCTGCCGCAGGTTCATGCGGATGTCGTCTATGTGTCCCCGTTCGATGTGGACACGACCGACGTCAAGGTCGACGGCGGGATGATCAGCAAGCTCGCGACGCTCGCGAAGGGCTCGTCCGCCGACGTGCAGCGCCAGCAGAGCGCGCTGAAGACCCGCGAGCAGCTCGCCGACGCGCTCGTGCGCGAACTCCGGTCGCAAGGCATTCCCGCGCTGCGCGGTCCGGTGCCCGACGGCCGCGACGCGCTGGTGGTCGAAGGCCGGTTCGAAACGATCGACGCCGGCAACCGCCGCCGCCGCATCCTGATCGGGCTCGGCGCGGGCAAAAGCGAAGTGGGTGCGTCGGTCACCGTGTCGTTCCGGCCGGCCCACGGCGCACCGCAGCCGCTCGACACGTTCTCCGTCAGCGCGAACAGCGGCCACCTGCCGGGCATGGTCGAAACCGCCGGGGTCGGCGCGGCGGCCGGCCGCCTCGCGACGTCGGCGGCGGTCGGCGCCGGCCTGCACGGCGCGTCGGAAGCCAAACACGACACGGTGGCGTCCGATACGGACCGCCTTGCGCGCTCGATCGCGAAGCAACTCGCCACGCAGAACACAGCGAACGCGTGGCTGCCGACGGTGTCGGCGAGCTGACGTGCCGCGGCGCCGCATGCGCGGCCCGGCCAGCGCGCATGCGGGCGGCCGGGCATAATGCGCGAGGCGGGCCCGCCGCGGCGCGCGCCACGGCCATGCAGGGCTACCCGACGGCCCGCGCCGTTCCCGTCTCGAATCCTGAACTTCAACCCGTCAATCCCATGCAAGTACTCGTCGTAGGAACCGGCAAGCTGGCCAACGAGCTGCTCGGCTCGCACCGGCTCGATCCGGCAACCTGTCGCGTGATGCCGTGGTCGGACCGCGCGCGAAACGATGCGCGGCATAACGACGCCCAACGTAACGACGCGCGACGTAGTGACGCCCGATCGATCGTCGTGCATGCCGGTTCCGGCCGCGAACTCGCCGACGCGATCGCGTTCTGCCAGGCGACCGCGTCGCCGCTCGTCGAACTGTCCACCGGCTCCGACCTCGAAGCCGGATCGCACGATTTCCCGATCGTGCTCTGTCCGAACACGAACATCCTGATGCTCAAGTTCATGAGCATGCTGGAAACCAGCGGCCACCTGTTTCGCGACTGCGAGATCAGCCTGTCGGAGTCGCATCAGGCAGGCAAGACGTCCGTTCCCGGCACGGCAGTCGGCATCGGCCATTCGCTCGGCGTGCGGCCGGAGGACATCCGCTCCGTGCGCGACCCGGACGTACAGCGCAGCGAATTCGCGATCCCCGACGATCAGCTCGGCCGCCATGCGGTTCACCGGATCCGCATCGACGACGGCGCGTGCAGCCTGCAGTTCGAATCGCGCGTGTACGGCGCGACGCCCTACGCGGATGGCGTGTCACGCATCATCGAAGCCGTCGGGCAGCACGATCTCGAGCCCCGCCGCTATTCGATCGTCGAATTCATCCAGAACGGCTGGCTGTAGTCGCGACGATGCGCTGCGCGGCCGAAGATGGCGCCGCAGCAAGCAGCTTGCCGGCCGTGGCCGCGTCGCGGCCGGCGCTCTCGCAGTTCTCGCAGTTCTCGCAGTTCTCGCAGTTCTCGCAGTTCTCGCAGTTCTCGCAGTTCTCGCCACTCTCGCCTGTTCGCCGTTACCCGTCTCCCAGCACCGCCCCGCTCTCCGGCAACGTCGCGCCGCCGTCGACGACGATCGTCTGCCCGGTGATGTACGCGGCGTCCGCCGATGCGAGAAACAGCATCGCGTTCGCGATGTCCTCCGGCTCGCCCATCCGCGCAAGCGGAATGTCGCGCGCGATCTGCGCCGCGACCGACGCGTCGCCCAGATTGCCGGCCGCCGGCGTGCGGATCATCCCCGGCTCGACGCCGTTGACCGTCACGTTGCGGCGCGCGAGCTCCAGCGCCGCCGCGCGAATGAAGCCGTTCACGCCAGCCTTCGACGCCGCGTAATGCGCGAGCCCCGGATAGACGACGCGCGGCCCCGTCACCGACGACGTGACGAGCAGCCGCCCGGCCCCCGCACGCTCGAATGCCGGCAACGCGGCCTGCGCGAGCCAAAACAGCGCCGACAGGTTGACCGACAGCGTCCGTTCGAGCGTCGGCTCGTCGATTTGCGCAAATGGCGTCAGCGGAAAATACGCGGCATTGTGGACAACCACATCGAGCCGGCCGCCATCGCGCTCGACCGCCGCGACCAGCGCGCCCAGTTCGTCGCGGCTGGCGGCGTCCACCCGATAGGCACGTGCCTCGCCGCCCGCGCTGGCGAGCGCGTCGGCCTGCGCGGCGGCCGCCTCGCCGTTCAGGTCGGCGAGCGCGACGAATGCGTCGGATTCCGCGAAACGGCGCGCGATCGCCGCGCCGATCCCCTGCGCGGCGCCCGTGACGAGCACGACTCGCCCGCTGAAATCCGCACGCAAGCGGCCGCTGCCCAGCACGGCATTCATCGCTGCGCCTCGCCGCCGAGCGGATGCACGGTTTCGTTCAGTACCTGTGCGTGAGCGCCGATCTGGAAGTTCGACAGCGTACCGAAATCGCCGCCCTGGTAACCGAAGATCTTGCCGTCGGTCTTGCGCTGCGCGAGATCGATCAGCACGACGCCGAGCGTCGGCACCACCTTTTCGCGCCACACGAACAGATACAGCTCGTCGGCGATCCTGAAGTAATGGCAGCGGTCGACATCGGCCAGCCCGCCTTCGACGCCCTGCAGGCACTGCCACGCGTAGAAGTTCTCGTTCAGGTAGATGTGCTCGTAGCATTCGGTCGGGCTGTAGCGGTACATCGTGCGCTTGCCGATCAGCTCGCGCGTCGGCCCGTGCAAAGGCCCCGGCTGCGCGTGGCCGCCGAGCGTGCCGTGCCGGAATTGCGCGTCGACACCCGTGAGCGGCAGCCCGCGCGCGACGCGCGTGAACGCGTCGATGTGCGTGTCGGCTTCGGTCGGCAACACGCCGACGACCGACGTCCACACGCCGTTGTCGAAATCGATCACGAGACTGACCGACGTCGCGCGGGCGGACGAATCGATGTAGTCGACGAAGTACAACCCGTCGCGCAGCCGCGTCACACGGCACGGCTCGCGGCCGCCCGTATCGGTCGCCGCATCGCGCCACTGCAGCGCGCCCGGCTCGAACGTATAGACGCGCCACGCGCCCGACGCGTCGCCGAGCGCCACCGTGCGCCCGGCGAGCGCGTCGACGGGGGCGAGAATGTTCGCTTCCGGTGCGAAGCCGTCCGCAAGCGCGCCAACCTGAATGAATACCGGATCCTGTCGTTCCACCTGCCGTCTCCCGCGCAGCTTCAGGCCCGGCGGGCCGTGTACGCTGCTCATGTGCACATGGTGCGGGCTACGCGCGCCGCGCGGTATCGGCCAAAAGGATGAAGGGCGCGCCGCGCCGGAACGCGCTAAAGTGCACGTCATCCGCGCCGCAACCGGCGCGAGGAGCGCACATGCACCGTGTCACCCACTACCGACGGACCGGCGAAGGCATCGAGGCGATCAGCCTCGAATCCGACCGCGCGTTTCCGCGCCACGCGCACGACGAATTCGGGGTCGGCGTGATCGTGAGCGGCGCGCACCGGTCGTGGAGCGGCCGCGGGCAGGTCGACGCGCTGGCCGGCGACGCGATCATGGTCAACCCGGGCGAGATGCACGACGGTTCGCCGATCGATGCCGGCACGGGCCGGCGCTGGCGGATGCTGTACCTCGCGCCCGCGCTGGTCGCGGGTGTCGCGGCGGAAGAAGACCTCGGCGGCGTCGAGCTTGCGCATCCGGCGGTGCGCGACACGCGGCTTGCCGCCGCCGTCGGCAGGCTGCATGCGCGCATCGTCGCAGGGGAAACCCAGCCGCTCGCCCGCGACGAAGCGCTCGTGATGCTGGTCGCCGGGTTGCTCGCCCGTCACGCGAACCGCACGCTGCCGGCGGCCGGCGTCGCGCCGGCGATCCGCGTCGCCCGGGAGCGGCTCGACGCGGCACCGGCCGCCTCCGTTTCGCTCGCCGAGCTGGCCGGCCTGAGCGGCGTGAGCCGCTTCCAGTTGCTGCGCGGGTTTGCGCGCGAGCTCGGCATCACGCCGCATGCCTACCTGATCCAGTCGCGCACGCGGCTGGCGCGCGCGCTGCTCGCCAGCGGCCTGCCGATCGCGGATGCCGCGGCCGAAGCCGGTTTTGCCGATCAGAGCCACCTGACGCGTGCATTCGCACGCCAGTTCGGGATCACGCCGGGGCGCTTCACGCAGGCCGTTTGACGCTGCTGTTATCCCGGCGCGAGGCCGCCGGGTACACCGTGTGCGAAGTCGGTTGCCGCATCGACCGCTGCCCCCCAATGCCGCCGGTGCGGGCACGCAGCGCACCGCATTCGACACGCCCGCACGTCCACGCGCCCGCTGCAATTTCGTTCAAGACGCGCACTACCGCCATACGCGACGATGCGGCGCATGAAGACACGACTGATTGGCTATCTCTATCTCGCCGCCGCGATGGCGGGCGTCGGCAGTACCGTCATCGCGAGCCGTCTCGCGGCCGGCGGCCTGCCGCCGTTCGCGGCCACGGCGCTGCGCTTCCTGATCGCGACCCCGCTGCTGTTCGCGCTGATGCGCGCGCAACGCATGCGCTGGCCGCGCATTTCCGCGCGCGACGCCTTGCTGCTCGTCATCCAGGCCGCAGCGGGCGGCGTCGGTTATACGGTGCTGCTGATCAGCGGCACGAAGCTGTCGTCGCCGCTCGACGCAGGCGTGATGCTCGGCACCCTGCCGGCGATGTCGACGCTGATCGCGGCGGTTGTGCTGCGCGAGCGGCAGACCCCACGCGACTGGCTGGCCGCCGCGCTCGCCACGGCCGGCGTCGTGTTCGTCACGTTCGCACCCGGCCAGGCGATGCCGTCGCTCCAGACGCTTGCCGGCGATGCACTGGTGCTGGCCGCCGTCGCATGCGAAGCGGTCTTCATCCTGCTCAACCGGCGGCTTGCCGCGCCGTTGCCGCCGCTCGCGCTGTCCACCGCGATGTCGGGCCTCGGCTTCGTGCTCGCGCTCGTGCCGGCCGCGTTCGAATGGCGCGCAGTGGCAAGCGGCTGGACCGTCGGCGCCGTATCGGCGATCGCCTACTACGCGCTGGTGCCGACCGTGCTCGGCTACCTGTGCTGGTATGCGGGCTCGGCGCGCACGAGCGGCACCGAGGCCGCGCTGTTCACCGCCGTCGCGCCGGTCTCGGCCGTGCTGTTCGCGGTCGCGCTGTTCGGCGAGACGCTGAGCGGCACGCGTGTCGCCGGCATCGGGCTCGTCGTCGCGGGCATGCTCGTTGGCGCGACACGGCGGCGCGAACCGCCCGGTCAGGCACGCGAATTGAAGCCGGTACAGCCGGCCGGCCCCGCGCCCTCCGCGCAAACCTCCGCCGACTGATCCGCGTTCATCGCGCGATGGCGGAAACGACGGTCGCGCCCTCCCGTCACACGGCCTGTCGGCTCCCCGGGTTCCCGCGATGCCGGCAGCAGCTGTAGGAATGTGTCCGCACACCGCAAAACCGTTGCGTGTCACCCCGCAAGATGCAATATTCGCGTGGCCGGGACCTTTGACAACCATCGAACAACAAGCTGCCACGCAATGAACAGGAAGGAAGCCAAAACAAGAATCGCGGTGCTGCTGTCCGCGGGAACGAGGAAGGCCGACACGCTGGCCGAACTGTCCGGACAGGGTCTCAAGGATCGCGTGCTCGCCGGCCTGATCGCGTCGCGCCCCGATCCCGAACGCTGCCGCAAGAACAAGGTGCACACCTGGATCCTGGTCGCGCTCGGCATCGCCCAGCTGGCGATCAGCCTCATGCTCGCATATTACTTCTCCGCAGCCGCCGGCGACGCCGGCGTATCGGGCGGCTTCGTCGCGCTGTTCCTCCTGCTGACCGTGCCGCTGTCGTTGCTGTTCATCTGGGGTTTCGCCACCCATCGCGTCGGCGCGTATCACGCATTCATCCTGCTGTCGCTGCTGCAGTTGCCGAAGACCATCGCCGGTCTCGGACGCGATCCGTCGACCGCGCTGCCGGGCCTCGTGGTCACGCTCGTACTGGTGGGCTACGTCTGGTTCGTCCGCAACCGGATGTTCCCCGACTACGGCTGGTTCACGCCGCGCAAGGTCGAAGGCCGCTACGCATTCGTGGAACACGCCTGACGCCGCCGGCGTTAACGCAGCCCGAAAAAAAGCGCCGGGCCGCCCCGCAATCGCGGGACGGCCCGGCGCCTTCTGCATTCGGGAACCAGTCGGCTTACTTGGCCTTTTCGGCCGTATCGCTGATCGCCTGGCCACCCTTCGAAATATCCTGGCCCATGCCGGCGACCGTATTGCAACCGGCGAGCGCGGCGGTCACCACCAGCAGCATTGCAGCAATCGTACGCGTCATTCTCATCCTCCTTCGAATCAACAAGCCCGACCGGGCGAATCGTCTGCGGCATGGCGCCCTGCAAGATGCGGGGCACGGGGCCTGACCTGATTATACGGAGACGGACGCCGCGCGCCAGTACGAACCTGCCGCGTGTCAAGCGAGCCGCACCGCCCGTTCGCGCAGATTTTCCTTGACTTCATTGCGCCAGGAACTAATATACGCACCGCGTATATTTTTCGTCAGGAGCCGCCGATGACCGTTCCCCAGCAAGCCTTCCTACGCGACGCGATGCGCCGCCTCAACATGACCCGCGAAGCATTCGCCAATCGCATCGGCGTCAGCCGGCGCGCGCTGGATACGTGGTTGCTGCCCGACGATTCGCAGGAATCGCGCGGGATGCCCGAGATCGTCGAGCGCTTCGTATCGGAAATCGTCGAGCGTTCGGCACCGGAAGGTGGCGGATATACGCAAAGCGTAGATAACCAAGGGCTCGCGAAGCAGTTCTTTTTCGAGGGCAAGCCGCAACTGCTGTCGGTCGACCAGTTCTCGCGGGAATCGGTCGAGGCGCTGTTCCGCGTGGCCGACGTGATGCAGCCGATCGCGCGGCGCCACAAGATTTCGCGCGTGCTGGAAGGCGCCGTGCTCGGCAACCTGTTCTTCGAGGCCAGCACGCGCACACGCGTGTCGTTCGGCGCGGCGTTCTGCCGGCTCGGCGGCTCGGTGTGCGACACGACGGGCTTCACGTTCTCGTCGATGGCCAAGGGCGAATCGATCTACGACACGAGCCGCGTGATGGCCGGCTACGTCGACGCGCTCGTGATCCGCCATCCGGAGAAAGGCTCCGTGGCCGAGTTCGCGCGCGCGACCAACCTGCCCGTGATCAACGGCGGCGACGGCCCCGGTGAGCACCCGAGCCAGGCGCTGCTCGATCTCTATACGATCCAGCGCGAGTTCTCGCGGCTCGGCAAGATCGTCGACGGCGCGCACATCGCGCTGGTCGGCGATCTCAAGTACGGCCGCACCGTGCACTCGCTCGTCAAGCTGCTCGCGCTGTATCGCGGGCTCAAGTTCACGCTCGTGTCGCCGCCGATGCTCGAAATGCCGGCCTACATCATCGACCAGATCTCGACGAACGGCCATGTGATCGAACAGACGACCGACCTCGCGGCCGGGCTGCGCGGCGCGGACGTCGTCTACGCGACGCGGATCCAGAAGGAGCGCTTCACCGACGAGTCGTTCGAAGGCTACACACCGGATTTCCAGATCAACCAGGCGCTCGTCGACTCGGTCTGCAAGCCCGACACGCTGATCATGCACCCGCTGCCGCGCGACAGCCGGCCGGGCGCGAACGACCTGTCGGTCGACCTGAACCGCGACCCGCGCCTCGCGATCTTCCGGCAGACCGACAACGGGATTCCGGTGCGGATGGCGATCTTCGCGGTGCTGCTCGGCGTCGAGAACCTCGTCCAGCATTCGATGCGCGACGCGACGTGGCGCCCGCCGGCGTACCTCGGGCCGGAGGACGCGGTGTTTCACGGGGTTGATTGAGCCGCACCGAAGGTATCGCGCTCGCCTGCCATCGTTTCAGATTGGCGGGCGAGCTTGCCTGAAACAAAACGCGCCGCATCGCACGGCGCGTTTTTCAATTGCGGCGCAGCCGGTGGGGCCCGCAACCGGAAACTAACACGCCCACGGGTCGATCACGCGAACCCCCATCGCCTCGAACGGTGTGACGTCGCGCGTAGCTACGATCAGGCCGCTTGACTCGGCCGTGGCAGCGATAAAACCGTCGGAAGGTGCGATCGCGGTACCGGCGGCACGAGCGCGCGCTCGAAGGCTCGCATATGCTTTGCTCGCAGCATCGTCGAATGGCAGGATCCGGCCTCGAAATAATGGCAGCACGCGCTGCTCGATGCTCTGATGCAGCTGGTCCCGCCTTCGCCCTTCCGGTAACGCCGCAACGCTGAATCGTATTTCGGCGAGGCTGATCGCCGCTAGAAACAGCGTCTCGGCGTTCTGGGCATCGAGCCACGCGATCACGGCGGCGCTCGGCTCGCGCCGCAGCGGCTCGGCAATGACATTCGTATCAACAAGGATCATTCGAAGCTCATCGGATTGGTTGGCATCGTGTCGCGCTCGACGTCGAAATCGACGCCGCCTGCCGCCCGCCCGATTTCCGCCAGCATCGTTCCCAGCTTGAGCCGCCCGCCTGGCAGAACGGCCTGTTCGAGGATGTCGCGCACTTCGGCTTCGGTGCTGCGCCCGTGCTGGGCCGCGCGGATCCGAAGGGCACGATGCACTTCGTCCGGCAAATTTCGAACGGTAATCACAGGCATGATGCATTCCTTCAAAATGCTTTCGATGCAGTCATCCTGGCATTTTGCAGTCACATGGATTGCCTCGCGACACAATCAATCTACCTCGCTCGAAGATCTCGTCACACTCGGCCAATCGGCCATTTCCCGCCCCTCAACCACGCCTAACCACCCCGCAACATTCGTCAACAATCCCCTTACAAATACAAACAAGAACGCTTCTCATTTAACGGAAAATTACATAGAATGCCGCCTGAAAACAAATCGTAATAATTCCCGGCGGCATGCACATTTCCGCAGCGCACCGCTCCCGGGGCCACATCGCGAGGTCGAAGCGCACCATGAAGTCCCGTCCCGACGAGTTGAAGCTCGGTAAATTCACCACCCTGTGCAGCGTGCTCGCCGCGAGCCCCGCTTTCGCCGACGGCACGCCGCCTTCGGCCCCGTCCAGCACCGAAGGCCATCTCGCGCCGATCGAGATCCAGGGCAAGACCGAGCACAGCTACAAGGCCGACTTTTCCGCTTCCGCGAAATTCACCGCGCCGCTCGTCGACACGCCGAAGTCCGTCACCGTGATCCCGCAGGAACTGATCCGGAACAGCGGCGCGTCGACGCTGACCGAAGCGCTGCGCACCGTGCCCGGCATCACGTTCGGCGCCGGCGAAGGCGGCAACCCGCTCGGCGACCGTCCGTTCATCCGCGGCTACGACACGCAAGGCAGCATGTTCGTCGACGGCATGCGCGACACGGGCGCCACGACGCGCGAGATCTTCAACACCGAGCGCATCGAGATCACCAAGGGTTCCGACGGCGCATACGGCGGCCGCGGCGGCGCGGGCGGCAGCATCAACCTGATCACGAAGGCGCCGCACCTCGGCACGTCGGCCAGCGCGAGCGCGGGCCTCGGCACCGACCGCTATCGCCGCTTCACGGCCGACGGCAACTGGCAGTTCGCCGATCACGCCGCGTTCCGCCTGAACCTGATGAGCCACAACAACGACGTCGCCGGCCGCGACGCCGTCAACAACGAGCGCTGGGGCGTCGCACCGTCGATCGCATTCGGCCTCGGCACGTCGACGCGCGTGACCGCGAGCTACTACCACCTGTCGACGGACGACATGCCCGACGGCGGCATCCCGTACTTCTACACGACGTCGAACAAGCCCGCGAACGTCGGCACGATCTATCCGGCACCCGTCGATCGACACAACTTCTACGGGCTGATCGACCGCGATTTCCGCAAGACCACGTCGGACATCAGCACGATCAAGATCGAACACGACATCACGTCGTCGCTGACGGTCCGCAACACCACGCGCTACACGGAATCGACGCAGGACTACATCTGGACGCAGCCGGACGACAGCCAGGGCAACGTGGTCAACGGCAAGGTCTGGCGCCGCAACAACAACCGCAACAGCTCGATCAACAGCCTCGCGAACCTGACCGAGCTGTTCGGCGAGTTCCGCACCGGCCCGTTCAAGCACAGCTTCACGACCGGCATCGAGCTGACGCGCGAATGGGGCAAGCGCGATACGTACAACGTCGCCACGGATAACGGCAAGGTCTGCCAGAAAGGCATCGGCGCGGCGTCGGGCTACAACTGCACGAGCCTGTGGTCGCCGAACCCGAACGACCCGTGGGCCGGCTCGATCACGCGCGCCAACGACTACGCGCATGCACGCACCACGACGAAATCGATCTACGGCTTCGACACGATCGAGATCACGCCGCGCTGGCAGGTCAATGCCGGCGTGCGCGTCGACGACTACTCGACCCGCTTCACCGACACCAAGGCGAACGGCGGCAAGACCTATACGCGCGACGACACGCTCGTGAACTGGCAGGCCGGCCTCGTGTTCAAACCCGCGCAGAACGGCAGCATCTACGCGTCGTATGCAACGTCGTCGACGCCGGCCGGCATGATGCTCGGCGAAGGCAGCGAAACGCAGTCGCTCACGCCGGGCCGCGGCGGCGTCGGTCCGAACGCCGATCAGTTGTCGCCGGAGAAGAACCGCAGCATCGAGCTCGGCACGAAGTGGAACGTGCTGAACGACAAGCTGTCGCTGACCGCCGCGTTGTTCCAGATCGATACGACGAACGCGCGCGTGACGCTGCCGAACAACCAGTACGCGATGGTCGGCAACAAGCGCGTGCAGGGCCTCGAGCTCGGCGTCGCCGGCCAGATCACGAAGCAGTGGCAAGTGTTCGGCGGCTACACGTACATGAAGAGCGCGCTGCGCGACAACGGCAAGGACAGCGCGAACGACGGCAACCGCTTCCCGAACACGCCGAAGCACAGCCTCACGATGTGGTCGAACTACGACGTGACGCCGAAGTTCACGGTCGGCGGCGGCGCGTTCTACATGTCGGAAGTGTTCGGTGATCCCGCGAACCTGCGCGCCGTGCCGTCGTACTGGCGCTTCGATGCAATGGCGCAATACCGGATCAACAAGAAGCTCGACCTGCAGCTGAACGTGAACAACCTGTTCAACCGCACGTACTTCGATCAGGCGTATCCGGCGCACTACGCGTCGATCGCACCGGGCCGCTCGGCGTTCGTCACGCTGAACGCGCGCTACTGATCGATGGAGGCCGTATCGCTGAAGGCGCTCGCGTCGGTATCGCCGCGCGAGTTCGCCGACATCCTGGCCGGGCCGCCCGAGCGCGCCGCCGCGTGGGTCGCGGCGGCGGCCGATAACGGCATCGTCGATGCGCAGGCCGTCTACGGGCAGTACCTGCTCGACGGGCATGGCGTGGCACGCGATCCGGCTGCCGCGTTCAACTGGTTCCGGCACGCCGCGCGGGCCGGTCATCCGATGGCGATGAACATGCTCGGCCGCTGCTACGAGTTCGGCTGGGGCACGGCCGCGTGCGCGCCGGTCGCCGTGTACTGGTACCGGCTCGCCGCGCAGGCCGGGCTCGACTGGGGCATGTACAACTACGCGACGGCACTCGCGCTCGGCAACGGTGTCGACGAGAACCGCACCGACGCGCTCGACTGGTTCCGCCGCGCGGCCGCGCTCGGTCACGCGAAATCGATCAACCTGATCGGCGGATTCTACGAGGACGGCTGGGTCGTGCCGGTCGACACCGACGCCGCGTTCGACCACTATCGCCGCGCCGCCGTTGCCGGCGACTTCCGCGGCCAGTTCAACCTTGCGCGGCTACTCGGCGAGCGCGGGCAGATCGACGAAGCGCTCACGTGGCTGGCACGCGTGCCGGCCACCGCGACACCCGCGTTCATCGCGAAGATGCGCGCGTATCTCGCATCGTCGCCGCTCGACGCATTTCGTGCGGCGGCGATGCAACTGGCGCCGCACGTTATGGAATCCGCAACATGATGCTTCATATCCCCGGCGTACTGACCAAGACGCAGGTCGCGCAATGCCGCGACGTGCTCGATGCGGCCGAATGGGTCGACGGCAATGCAACGTCCGGCGCGCAGTCGGCGCTCGCGAAACGCAACCGGCAATTGCCGGAAGGCTCGCCGGCGGCGCGCGCGGTTGGCGACGCGATCCAGGATGCGCTCGCGCGCCATCCGCTGTTCTTCTCCGCGGCGCTGCCGCTCAAGGTGTTTCCGCCGCTGTTCAATCGCTATGAAGGCGGCGAGACGTTCGGCACGCATGTCGACAACGCGATCCGGCTGCTGCGCGGCACGGATTTCCGCGTGCGCAGCGATCTGTCGGCGACGCTGTTTCTCGAGGAACCCGATGCGTACGACGGCGGCGAGCTGTGTGTCGAGGATACGTACGGCGTGCATCGCGCCAAGCTGCCGGCAGGCGATCTCGTGCTGTATCCGGCGTCGAGCCTGCATCACGTGACGCCCGTGACGCGCGGCGAGCGCGTCGCTTCATTCTTCTGGATTCAAAGCATGGTGCGCGACGATGCCGATCGCACGCTGCTGTTCCAGCTCGATACGCAGATTCAGGCGCTTTCTGCGGACAAAGGTGGGCGCGACCCGGGCGTGATCGCGCTTACCGGGATCTATCACAACCTGCTGAGACGGTGGGCGGATACCTGAGCCATATAGGGGGCACCGCAACGTCCTGAAACGCGAGCCCCCCTCCGGCCACAACCAGTCCACCGTCCAACGCAGCCGCCTTATGCCCGCTGCAGGATATCGACCGCCTTGTCCGCATCGTCCACCGAATCGACCGCGAAATAGGCAATGAACTGGGAACCCAGTACGGCGGCCGAAACGCCACGAAGATTGATCGCGCCTTCCGCGAGCATCTGGGTCAGTTGCCCGATGATGCCCATTTGATCCAGACCCATTACGCGGACGGAGTGAACGCTCGGGGTGACGCTGAACCCCACCTGCGTGGCCGTGCGAATCACCGCGTCTCCCTGCAGTGGCGCGACAAATACAACACCCTTGCCCGGCACCTCCGATGTGCGGCGTGCGACGATGAATTGCAAGTCCGCGCCGGCAGTCCGCAGAGCGCCCAATACTGTCGCGAGGCCGCCCGGCTTGTCGTCGATGGTTGCCGCCCAGACATCGACACGTTCTACGCTCAGTTCCATGGCAGTCCCTCCCGCCTGAGAACCCTGATAGAAAAAATCTAGATCACGGCAAGCACGCGAGCAAGGCAGACAGCGTCTTCCGGCCCTCGACATCGACGCGCCCTGTCGCGTTTTGCATGCGTCTGGTCACGCGTGACCTTCGCGACTTGCCTCGCTCCGCCGCACTGCCATAAAATGACCATCGTCACATGACCAGGTCCATATCATGATGCCGCACGCTCCCGTTTCGAAATCCGAGTTCAAGGCTCGCGCACTCGAATACTTCCGGCTCGTCGAGTCGTCGGGCGAAAGCCTGATCGTCACCGATCACGGCAAACCGACGCTCGAGATCCGGCCGTATCACGCACGCGAAGCTCAGCCGTTGGACATATTGCGCGGCTCGGTCATGCGCTACGACAATCCTCTCGATCCGATTGCGGAAGATGATTGGGAGGCGTCGCGGTGATCGTGCTGGATACGCATGCATTGGTGTGGTGGGTGGCGGGCGATCCTTCGCTCAGCAAGAAAGCGCGAACCGCGATCGATCGCGCGCGCAGTGAAGGCGCGCTCGCCGCGTCCGCGATCTCGGCGTGGGAGATTGCGATGCTGGTGCGCAACGATCGCCTCGCCCTGTCGATGGATGTCGACGCATGGCTCGCCACGGTCGCGCAGATCGACGGCATGCGCTTCGTGCCCGTCGACGCCGACATCGCCGCGAAATCCACCGCCCTGCCCGGCGCGTTCCACAAGGATCCGGCCGACCGCATGATCGTCGCCACCGCGCGGCGGCTCGGCGCACCACTCGTCACCCGCGACGAAAAAATCCGCGCTTATGCGCACGTGAAGACGCTCTGGTAAGCCTCGCCCGCCCGCAGGACCAACCGCGACACCTCCGCCGCCGGACTCTGGCATATTGGCGATTCGTCTGGCCAAAACGACCACGGACGGCCAGGCGCGGCGCAACACCCCGCCCGCCGGCTCGTGACCCGCAACCGTCATCGCGCCACCTCACCCGCTATCGTGATATCGCTCTCCGATCCCGTTGTCCGGTCGATCGCCCTGATGGAGTCGCATGAAGGGTTTGTCGATCTCGCTACCTTTGACGAGCGCATCGCCGTCGACCTCTCGCGCAGCGTCGTTTCGAACCCGAGCCCGCATTTCCTGAAGGTACGCCGCGGTATCGCCGAACGGCTGGTCGTCGCCGCGCCCGCGCTGCCCGCCGGGCTGCGCCTTTACGTCAAGGAAGGCTATCGCCCGCTCGCGCTCCAGCGCGAATACTTCGCCGACCATCTCGCCGAACTGCGCGACACACTGAATCCGCTGCCGTCCGACGAAACGCTGTACGAACTCGCGAGCCGCTACGTCGCCCCGCCGGAAGTCGCCGCGCATCCGACCGGCGCTGCCGTCGACCTCACGCTGATATCGGCGGACGGCATCGAAGCCGACATGGGCAGCATCATGAACGCCACCAACCAGGAATCGTCCGGCGCGTGCTACACGCACAACGCATTCATCAGCCGCGCGGCCGCACGTAACCGCCAGATGCTGATCGACGCGCTGACGAGCGCCGGCTTCACGAATTACCCGTCGGAATGGTGGCACTGGTCGTTCGGCGACCGCTATTGGGCCGTCATGCAGCGTGAATCCCACGCGATTTACGGCCCCGTCGAGGAAAGCATGCTCGACGAAGGTTCGCGATGACGGTATTTCCGATCTGACGGGCGCGACTCGGTAACATCCTCACTTGCCGATCCCCGCCCGGTCCCGCACAATCGCAGCACCTGTCTCACTCCCCCCGCGCCGATGCCCTATGCGTCACTCGCCACCGGCGTCCTGCTCGCCGGCGGCCTTGGTCAACGCTTCGACCCGAGCGGCCTGCACAGCAAGTTGCTCGCGCTGCTGCCAGACGGCACACCGGTTGCGGTCGCGGCCGCCCGCCATCTCGCGGCGGCCACGGCCGACGTGATCGCGATCGTGCGTCCCGGCGCCGAAAAACTCGCGATTCTGCTGAACGAAGCCGGCTGCCAGGTCGTCTACGCACCCGACACCGAGCGCGGCATGGGCGCGACCCTCGCGGCCGGCGTGCGCGCGACCGCCGACGCGACCGGCTGGCTCGTCGCGCTCGGCGACATGCCGTGGATCGCGGCTTCGACCTACGAAGCGGTGACGCGCGCGCTCGATACGGACGGCGCATCGATCATCGCCCCCGCCCATCGCGGCGTGCGCGGTCATCCGGTCGGCTTCGCCGCGCACCACTACGACGCACTGGCCGCGCTCGACGGCGATACCGGCGCCCGCATGCTGTTCGCGAGCGCGCCGGTGAAACTGCTGGACGTCGACGATCCCGGCATCCTGCGCGACGTCGATACGCCGGCGGATCTGCGCTGACCGCGATCGCGCGGACCACACAACGCATTGCGGTAGACGAACCCGTTCGACGATCGATACCCCGCCGCAAGAATCCCGCTGCAAACGCACGTTCGATTGCCTATAACGGAGACGAGGCGCACCTGCCGCGCCGCCGCCGTCACGCACTGCGCGAGTTCTCCATGACCGATCACACGACCCCGACGCCCGAGCCACCGGCCGACCCGAACCGCGATCCGGAAGACGACCCGCTGTCGTCGCCGCCGGGTCATCACCACGACAACCCGCAACAACCGGACGGACCGCCGAGCAAAGACCCGGTCTAGCCGCGCGTCGGCCGCTGCGCACATTCGCCCCTATTTCCCGTCATGTGCGGCTGGCGGCGGCCGGCCGCCCGTCGCCCGTCACCGCATCGCGTGGCCTATCGCGCCGTATACCCGCCGTCGATCGGCAGCGACACGCCGCTGATCATCGACGCCGCATCGCTCAGCAAAAACAGGATCGGTTCGACCACCTCATCCGGCTCGGCAAAGCGCCCGAGCGGAATCGCCGCCAACATCGGCGCGCGCTTCTCCGGTTCGCTCCACGCGAATTGCGCCATCGGCGTGAGCGTGACGGTCGGGTTCACGCTGTTCACGCGAATGCCGTGCGGCCCGAGTTCGATGCACAGCACGCGCGTGATCGCGTCCATCGCCGCCTTCGACGCGCAATAGCTCAGATGCGCGGGCAGCCCGACGAGCGCGGCCTGGCTCGATACGTTGACGATGCTGCCCCGCGCACGTTCGGCGCCCCGTCCGTCGCATTCGATCATCTTGCGCGCGACAGCCCGCGCGACGAGCGCCGCACCACGCGCATTGACGGCCATCACGCGATCGAAATGCGCGGCGCCGACATCGAGCGCCGCTTCGAGCGACGCGATTCCCGCGCAATTGACGAGGCCGTCGAACGCCTCGTGCGCGGCGAGCGCCGCGTCGATCGCGTGTTCGTCGCCGCCGACATCGATACGCAGCGTATCGCATGCCGTCTCGCCGGCCAGCGCATCGAGCGCGGCCATGTCGCGCCCCGCCGCGACGACCCGCGCGCCCGACTGCGCCAGTGCGACCGCGCACGCGCGCCCGATTCCGCTCGACGCGCCCGTGACGAGCACCCGCGAGCCGCTGAAGTCGAATCGTGTCTTCATGATGATGTGCTCAAGCGGTGCATGATCGGTTTGAGTGCCGGGTACAGCGCCGTGTAGAGCGCGAAACGTGCCGCATACGCTTGCTCGCGTTCGGCATCGGGCCGCGCGCGCTCGACGAGCGTCACCCAGCCGCCCTGCGCGTCGTCGTGCGATACGAGCCCTGCCCCGACACCCGCGAGCAGTGCCGCCCCCATCGCGGCTTCGACGTCCTGCTCGATCGTCCATACCGGAAAGCCGGTCACGTCGGCAATGATCTGCATCCACAGCGCCGAATGCGCGGCACCGCCGACGACGATCAGCCGATCGTCCAGCGCCGTCGCCCCTTGACGGCCGGCCTCGATGTTGTGCCGCAACGCGAACGCGACACCTTCGAGCACCGCGCGATACAGGTGTGCTCGCGTATGCGCGAGACTCAACCCGACGAACGCGCCGCTCGCTTTCGCATCCCACACGGGGCTGCGCTCGCCCATCAGGTACGGCAGGAACAGTACGCCGTCGGCACCGGCCGGCACGCTTTCAGCCGCCTCCTCGAGCAACACGTGCGGATCGCCGTGCGGCAGCAGGCGCGCCGCATCGAGTTCCGCATGACAGAACTGGTCGCGAAACCACGCGACCGACGCACCGGCCGTGATCGCACCGCCGAACACGTACAGGTCGCGCTGCCCGTTGAACACGTGCGGCATGCTGACGAGCCCGTGCCGCGCATCGACATGCCGGTTCACGTAGCCCCAGCACATGCTGGTGCCGATCATCGCGACGTGCTGTCCGGTGCGCGTCGCGCCGGCCGCGAAGGTCGCGACGGCCGCATCGACACCGCCCGCGACGACGGGCGTGCCGGCCTGCAACCCGAGCTGTTCGGTCCATTGCGACAGCAGCCCGCCGACGATCTCAGTCGAATCGACGAGCCGCTCGGGCATCATCGTCGCCGGAATGCCGAGCATGTCGAGCGCATCGTCGGACCACTCACGGCGCGCGACGTCGTACACGCCGCCGATATTGCCGGCCGAACTGTGATCGACCGCGACTTCCCCGGTCAGCAGGTAGATCACGTACGCGTTCGGCGGCAGGAAATACCGCACGTTCGCCCACACGTCCGGCCGCTGGTCGCGCAGCCACAGCATCTTCGTGAAGCCGTAGTAGCTGTCGACGCCGTTGCCCGTGATCACGCGCAACCGCTCGACGTTCACGTTGGCGTTGACCCAGTCGACTTCGGCGGTCGCGCGCCGGTCCATCCAGATCAGGCACGGATGAAGCGGCCGCATGTCGCTGTCGACCGGGATGCCCGAGCCGCCGTACAGGCTGCTCACGCACACCGCGCGGATCGCGTCGGCCGGCACGCCCTGCGCGCGCGCATCGCTCACGCATCCCGCGACGCATTCGAGCACGGCATCGAACCACACCTGCGGCCATTGCTCGGCCCACAGCGGGCGCGGCGTATCGGGCTGGTAACCGGCCGAGCGCCGCGCGACGATCGTGCCGTGCCGGTCGACGAGCAGCGCCTTGGTGCTCTGCGTGCCGATATCGACGCCTATGACGTATTCCATGATGTCTCCGGTGAGGCGCACGCCGGCCGTCAGCGGGCCGGCTTCAGCAGCACCTTGATCGATTCGGGCGATTTCGCGACGCGAATCGCGTCGTCCCAATCGTCGAGCGCGAAGCCGTGCGTGACGATGCCCTTCGACGTGACGAGCCCGCGCGCAAGCAGATCGATCGCGATCGGATAGCAGTATGGCCCCAGGTGCGCGCCGCGCACGTCGAGCTCCTTGCGGTCGCCGATGATCGACCAGTCGACGGTCGTATCCTCGCCGAACACGCTGAATTCGACGAAACGGCCGAGCTTGCGGATCAGGTCGAGCCCCTGGTTCACGCCGACCGGCGCGCCGGTCGTTTCGATATAGACGTCGCAGCCGTAGCCGTCGGTCAGCGCGCGGATGATCTCGCGCGCATCGTCGCGCTTCGGGTTGATCGTCACGTCGGCGCCGTACTGCCGCGCGAGGTCGAGGCGCTCGTCGATCAGGTCGATCACGACGAGTTTCTTCGGCGTCTTCAGGTGTGCGACCTGCGTCATCATCAGACCGAGCGGGCCCGCGCCCGCGATCACGACGACGTCGTCGAGCTGGAGGTCGCCGCGGTTCACGGTATGGATCGCGCACGACAACGGCTCGATGATCGCGGCATCCTCGAGCGACACGCCGAGCGGGATCTTGTGGACGAGCGCGGTCGGCGGAATGCGCATGTATTCGGCCATCCCGCCGTCGGCGACCTCGCGCTGGAAGCCGAAGATGTTGTGCACTTCGCACATCCAGTACTGACCCGACCTGCAATAACGACACTTGCCGCACGGCACGATCTGCTCGGCGATCACGCGGTCGCCCAATGCCACGCCGAAATGTTCGGCCGCGCCATCGCCGAGCGCTTCGACGTAACCGAAGAATTCATGGCCGGGAATCACGGGCGCCTTCACCCACGGGCTTGGGCCGCCCCAGAACATCTTCGCGCCCGTATAGCACTTGCAGTCGCTCGCGCAGATTCCGCACGCGGCGATGCGGATCACGAGCTCGTTCGCGCCGGGGTGCGGCTTCGCGACCTGTTCGACGCGATAGTCCTCGGGGCCGTGGCAGACGACCGCGGTCATCCGCGGCTGGGCTTCGGGTGTCGTCATGAGGTATCTCTTTCGTTGATGATTCGGATATCTGATCGATCACGCGTTACCGCGATCGTTCTCGGCTGATGTAGATCGCGAGCAGGATGATTCCGCCCTTGATCACGTTCTGCACATACGGGTTCACGCCGATCATGTTCAGGCCGTTGTTGAGCACGCCGAGCAGCAGCGCGCCGACCAGCGTGCCGAGGATCGCGCCGCGCCCGCCGGAGATCGACGTGCCGCCCATCACGACGGCCGCGATCGCGTCGAGTTCGAAGCCCACGCCCGCGTTCGGCTGCCCGCTCATCAGCCGCCCGGTCAGCACGATCGCGGCGAGCGCCGACGTGAGCCCGGCCAGCGTGTAGACGATCAGCTTCACGCGCGCGACGCGCACGCCGGTGAGCCGCGTCGCCTGCTCGTTGCCGCCGATCGCATACACGTAGCGGCCGAACGGCATGCGGTCGAGCAGCAGCCACGCGATCGCATAGACCACCAGCATGATCAGCACGGGTGCCTGGATGCCGAGCACCTTGCCGCTGCCGAAGAACGCGACCCAGTCGGGCAGGCCGTCGATCGGATAGCCGCCCGTGTAGATCAGCGCGAGGCCGCGCGCGATGCCCATCGTCGCGAGCGTGACGATGATCGGCGGCATCCCCGCGAACGCGACGAACACGCCGTTCAGGAAGCCGAAACCGAGGCCGACCGCGATGCCGATCGCGAGCGCGGCGACCGCGTTGACACCCGCGACCATCAGCCCGGCCGCGAGCGTGCCCGACAGCGCCATCACCGAGCCGACCGACAGGTCGATCCCGCCGGTCAGGATCACGCAGGTCATGCCGACCGCGATGATCGCGTTGATCGACACCTGGCGCAGCACGTTTTCCAGGTTCGCGGCGGACAGGAAGCTCGGGCTCGCGATCATCATCGCGATGCACACGACGATGAGGCCGACGAGCGGATAAAACAGCGTCGAGCGCCGCAACCGCGCCCACATCGCGCGGCGCGGTGGCGCATCGCCGTTTCCGATGGTGGCGGCCAGCGTCGTCGAAGGCGTGGAAGAAGAATCAGGCAGGTTCATGGGTCGCTCCTCGCGTGCCGGCCGTGGCATGGGTCATGACCGTGTCGGGATCGATCTCGTCGCCTTCGAGCGTCGCCTCGATGCGCCCTTGCCGGAACACGGCAACGCGATCGCACATGCCGACGATCTCCGGCAGTTCGGACGAGATCATGATGATGGCGTAGCCGCGCGCGGTGAGTTCGCGCATCAGCCCGTAGATTTCGGCTTTCGCGCCGACGTCGATGCCGCGCGTCGGCTCGTCGAAGATCAGCACCGACGTGTGATGGTTCAACCAGCGCGCGATCACGACCTTCTGCTGGTTGCCGCCGGATAGCGTCGCGACTTCGGTGTGGATCGACGGCGCCTTCACGCCGACGCGCCGCATCACGTCGTGCGTCGCGCGCGCCTCGCCGCGCCGGTCGATCAGCCAGCGCATCGACCGGTACTTGCCGAGGTTGTTCAACGAGATGTTGTCGCGGATCGAAAACGACGTGACGAGCCCTTCCGTCTTGCGGCTTTCCGGCAGGATGCCGATGCCCGCGCGCAGTGCGTCGGCCGGATCGGCGAGCTTCGCCGCCGCGCCGCGCACGCGCACTTCCTTGCGGTGCGCGCGCGTCGCGCCGATCACCGCGAGCGCCGTTTCCGTGCGGCCCGAGCCGACCAGCCCGGCGAAGCCGAGGATCTCGCCCGCCCGCAGCGCGAAGCGGTTTACCGGGCCGCCGCGCTCGAGCTGCAGCGCGTCGACTTCGAGCACGGCCGGCGCGTCGGCCGGCAGCGCGGGCTTCGGCGGAAAGCTGCTTTCGATCCGGCGGCCGACCATCATCCGCACGAGCTGCTCGACGTCCGTGCGCGCGACGTCGGTCGTCGCGACGTACTGGCCGTCGCGCAGCACGGTGATGCGGTCGCACACCGCGAAGATCTCGTCGAGGTGATGCGAGATGAAGATCATCGCGACGCCCTGCCGCTTCAGCTCGCGCATGATCGCGAACAGGTGCTCGGCCTCGGCCGGCGTGAGCGTGGCGGTCGGTTCGTCGAGGATCAGGATGCGCGCGTCGAGCGACAGCGCCTTGCCGATCTCGACGAACTGCTGCTGCGCGACCGACAGCACACGAATCGGCGCATCGAGATCGATCGACACACCGAGCCGCGCGAAGATGCCGACCGCCGCACGGCGCATCCGCGTGCGGTCGCGCGCGCCCCAGCGGTTGCGCAGCTCGCGGCCGAGGAACAGGTTGTCGACGGCGTCCAGGTGCGGGATCAGGCTGAACTCCTGGAACACGATGCCGACGCCCGTCGCGACCGCCTCGTGATAGTTCGCGAAACGGCGCGCGGCGCCGTCGATCTCGATCGTGCCGGCATCCGGTTGATGAATGCCGCACAGGATCTTCATCAGCGTCGACTTGCCCGCGCCGTTCTCGCCGAGCAGCGCGTGGATCTCGCCGCGCGCAATCTCGAGATGAATGTCGGACAGCGCCTTCACGCCGGGAAAGCTTTTCGTGATGCGGCTGAGCCTGAGTATCGTATCCATCGGCCTCTCCGTGCGAAGGGCGTCGGCCGTGCCGCCGCCCTTCGCGTCGTGTCGCACGTCGTTCACCAGCTGAAGCCCTTCGCGTTGCCGCGATCGACGACCTTCACGTCGACCGGGATCGCCTTCGGCACCGTCGCGCCCCACTTGCGCGCGATCGCGATGCCGAGCGCGATGCGCACCTGGTCGGCCGGGAACTGCGCGGTCGTCTCGATGAACTTCGAGTTCGGCTTCTGGATCGCGGCGATCGCCTCGGGCGCGCCGTCGACGCTCGTCAGCTTGATGTCCTTGCCGGAACCCTCGATCGCGGCGAGCGCGCCCATCGAGCCGCCGTCGTTCACGCTGAAGAGGCCCTTCAGGTTCGGGTGCGCGGAGATCATGTTTTCGGTCACCGACAACGCGGTCGCGCGCTCCTGCTTGCCGTTCTGTGTGTCGACGAGCTTCACGTTCGGAAATTTTGCGAGCCCGGCCTTGCAGCCGCGCACGCGTTCGAGAATCGGCACGACCGGAATGCCGTCGAGGATCGCGACCTCGCCACTGCCGCCGATCGCCTTCGCGAGGTATTCGCACGACATCACGCCCGCGTCGTAATTCTTCGAGCCGACGAACGAATCGACCGGCCCGTTCGCGTTCGCGTCGACGGCCACGACCACCGCGCCGGCCTTCTTCGCCTGCGTGATCGCCGACTGGATGCCGGTCGAATCGGTCGGGTTCACGAGCAGGATGTCGATCTTCTTCTGCAGCATGTCCTCGACGTCGCTCACCTGCTTGCTGACGTCGTGATGCGCGTCGGTGACGACGACCTGCGCGCCGATCGTTGCGGCCGCATCGGTCAGCGCCTTCTGCATTGTCACGAAATACGGGTTGTTCAGTTCCTGGAACGTCATGCCGATCCGCAGCGGCGCGGCATGCGCGGCGGCGGGCAGCAAGGCCGCGACGGCGAGCGCGGCAAGGGCCGCCATGCGGGCGGCGCGGCGGGGGGATGAGGCGGGCGATGCATGCGTCATGACGGTGTCTCCGGTTGTATAAGGCTTTTTCGTGGGTGAGCAAGCCCCTCGCGACGCGGGCGGCGCGATCGGCTGGGTAAAACGGCGTGGAAAACTCAGGTGGGCGGCGGCCCGGCGATCATCCCGGCTGCGGCGCGAGTTCGGGCGCGCCGGGTGTCAGTACGCGCGGCGGCATCGGGTTGCCGGTGGGCGCCGCATGCAGCGCGAGTTCGCGGCTGCGCGCGTTCAGGCGCTGCAGCGCGCGGAATTCGGACGGCGCCATCCCCTTCACCGCGCGGAACTGGCGGTTGAAGTTCGATACGTTGTTGAAGCCGGCCTGGAAGCAGATATCGGTGATGCTCGTATCGTCGGCGAGCAGCATCTGGCACGCGGATTCGATCCGCAGACGGTTCACGTACTGCACGAACGGCATGCCCGTCTGGCGATGGAACGCACGCGAGAACGCGCTGACGCTCTGCCCGGTCAGCTGCGCGAGATCGGATTCGCGCAGCTCGGACGCGAGGTTCTTGCCGATATACGACAGCGCATGGCTGAGCCGCGTGGGCGTGACATCGGCCTGGTCGTACGCGGGGCTCGCGAGCAGCGTGCGCTCGTCGGCGCCGCACAGCCGCTCGAGGATCGTCATGAACAGCGCGATGCGGCGCATGCCGCGCGCCGCCAGCAGTTCGTCGAACAGCGGCGCGATCGCGGCGCTCGTCGCTTCGTCGAAACCGACACCGCGCCGCGCATCGTCGAGCAGCGCCTGCGCATCGCGGCATTCGGGAAACGCGTCCATGCAGCGGCGCACGAACGCCGGATCGAACTGGATCACGAGATTGCGGCGCTCGACGGTTTCGCCTTCGGCCATGTCGCTGACCCAGTTGTGCGGCAGGTTCGGGCCGAGCAGCACGAGATGGCCGGGGCCGAACGAGCCGACGTGATCGCCGACGAAATACTTGCCGCGCGTCGCAACGATCAGATGCAATTCGAATTCGGGATGGAAGTGCCAGCGGATCGTGCGATACGGATAGCCGTGCGACCAGACCTTGAACGACTCGTCGCGTCGCACTTCGACCACTTCGAGATCGGGGTGCATCATCTTGGCGTCTCCATTCCCATGTATCGCTGGCCGGCCTGTTCGGCTGTTCGCGCGTGCGCCGCGTGTTTCGCGCGGCGACGCGACCGGTCGCATGGGAAGCAATGTAGGTCGATCGAGCGCGCGGCTCCACCAACTTTACGCCTGATTTTCGATACTTTTTTGCGCTTTCCGCCCGTAAACGGCGCCAGATGGCAAATTTGTGCAGCGCGGAACGTGCCGGGGCGGCCGCCCGGCCGTGCGATACGCCCGCGCCGGTGTTTACGCCGCCGCGTGCTCGCGCGCCGTGCGCACCTCGTACGTCTTCAGGTGGTTGTACGCGATCCGCAGCAACGACAGCGCGTCGGCCGCCTGCGGGTCGCGGCGCGCGAGCAGATCGCCGATCACATGATCGGCTTCGACGCGCGCATGATTCTCGACGTCGCGCAGCATCGATGCGGTCAGCGGCGACGGCGTCAGCACCATCTGCTGCATCCGCTCGACGGCCGCCGGGTCGGGCCGCTGGCCGTTGTATTCGGCGATTGCGCTGCATTCGCCGACCATCGTCTCCAGCAGGCGGCGGCCGTCCGGCGCGGCGAGAATGTCGCCGACCGAGCCGCGGAACAGCGACGTGCTCGCGGCGAGCGTCGCGAGGAACACCCACTTCTCCCACATCCGCGCGGCGATGTCGTCGCTGAGCGTCGCGTCGAAACCCGCGCCATCGAACACGTCGGCCACCGCGCGCACGCGCGGCGATTCGCCGCCGGCGAGTTCGCCGAACGACAGCCCGGCCGTGTCGTTCAGGTGCACGATGCGCTGCTCGCGATCGAGCGTCGCCGCGATCACGCACAGCCCGCCGAGCACCTGCGCGGCGCCGAACCGGTCGCGCAGCACGTCGAGGTGACGCATGCCGTTGAGCATCGGCAGGATCAGCGTCTGCGGCCCGACGAACGGCGCGAACGAGAGAATCGCGTCGTCGAGGCTGTAGGCCTTGCAGCTCAGCAGCACGAGGTCGAACGGCGCGACCCCGGCGCCCGCATCGCCCGCGCGCACGGTCTGCACGTTCGCGAGCGTCAGGTCGCCGCGCGGACTGCGGATCAGCAGCCCGTCGCGTGCCAGCGCAGCCGCGCGGCCGTCGCGCACCAGGAACGTCACGTCGCGCCCCGCCGCGGCCAGCCGTCCGCCGAAATATCCGCCGACCGCGCCGGCCCCCACCACCAGAATTCGCATCGTTGCCTCCTTTCGGTTTCGTTCAGCGCCGCGCCGCCGCCCGCCCCGGGGCGCCACGCGCGCGCAATCGCCCCGACAGTATAGCGACGCCCGTTATGCATATGCATAGATACCCGTGCCGACGTCGCAGGCATGGGCAGCCGCGCCGCGTCTAAGGGATTACCCGTCTACGGCGATGCGCCGCGCGCGCCGTCAAGACACTTATCCCGTCACGCCGTATTGGCGAGCATCCTCGACTGACCGACCACACACCATGCGCAACCTTTCCCTGAATCAGAAACTCGCCTCGATGATCGTCATCCTGTGGCTCGGCCTGCTCGTGATCGCCGGGCTCGGCGCGTGGCAGACGCGCGCATCGATGATCACGGACCGCCGCGACCAGCTCGCGTCGCTGGTCGCGCAAGCCGCCAGCGTGACCGACCATTACTACAAGCTGTCGCAGCAGAACGCGATACCGGAAGCCGACGCGAAGCAGAAGGCGCTCGAAGCGATCGCCGCGATGCGCCACGGCGCCGACGGCTACATCTCCGTCAACGACTCGAAGCCCGTGATCGTGATGCACCCGATCAAGACGGACCTCAACGGCAAGGACGTGTCGAATTTCACCGATCCGAACGGCAAGCACCTGTTCGTCGAGATCGTGAAGGCCGGCAACGTGGAAGGCGGCAAGGGTTTCGTCGAGTATCTGTGGCCGAAGCCGGGCGCCGACAAGCCGCAGGAGAAAACCAGCGCCGTACAGCGCTTCGCGCCGTGGGACTGGTATCTCGTGACGGGCATGTACATGAACGACGTGCGCTCGGCCGTGCTCGAGAGCATCGGCCGCTGGCTCGCGATGACGGCCGTGCTCGGCGCGCTCGCGACCGCCGTGATGGTGCTGGTGCTGAAAAGCGTGCGCGCGAGCCTCGGCGGCGAACTCGAGGATGCGCTCGACGCCGCGCAGCGCATCGCACAGGGCGACCTGACCGCGCGCGTCGCCGTGAAGCACGACGATCGCGGCAGCCTGCTGCATGCGCTGCACACGATGCAGGGCGGGCTGATCGACATGGTGTCGCGCGTGCGGATGGGCACCGAGAACATCAACGTCGGCGCGAGCGAGATCGCGTCCGGCAACACGGATCTGTCGCAGCGCACCGAGGAACAGGCGGCCGCGCTCGTGCAGACCGCGTCGAGCATGGACCAGATGACCGCGAATGTGAAGCAGAACGCGGACAGCGCCGCGCAGGCCGCGTCGCTCGCCGGCGAGGCCGCGCAGGTCGCGACGCGCGGCAGCACGGTGGTCAACGATGTCGTGCGCACGATGAACGAGATCACCGACCGTTCGCACAAGATCGGCGACATCATCGGCGTGATCGACGGGATCGCGTTCCAGACCAACATCCTCGCGCTGAACGCGGCGGTCGAAGCCGCGCGCGCGGGCGAACAGGGCCGCGGCTTCGCGGTGGTCGCGGCCGAAGTACGCTCGCTCGCGCAACGCTCGGCAACGGCCGCGAAGGAGATCAAGTCGCTGATCGTGTCGTCGAACGAGACCGTCGAGCACGGCGCGACGCTCGTCACGCACGCGGGCGAGACGATGACCGAGCTCGTGCAGTCGGTGCGGCGCGTGAACGAGATCCTCGACGAAATCAGCCACGCGTCGCGCGAGCAGAGCGCGGGAATCGAGCAGGTCAATCGCGCGGTGGGAGAGATGGACCAGGTCACGCAGCAGAACGCGGCGCTCGTCGAAGAGGCCGCCGCCGCCGCGCACTCGCTGCGCGATCAGGCCGAAGCGCTGCGCGACGCCGTCACGCGGTTCGCGTTGCCGGCCTGACGGCGGCGCCTCGGCACGCGCGTGCTCACGCCACGCCGCCGGCCCGCGGCACGGCCGCGCCGGTGCCGAGCCCCAGCCCGGCCGCCCGCTGGATCAGCTCGACGTCGTTGTTCGCGCCGAGCTTCTTCATCGCGCTGATCTTCTGCGCACTGACCGTCTGCTTGCCCTTGCTCAGGCGCTGCGCGATCGTCTTGATCGGCACGCCCGACAGATACAGGCGAATCACCTCGATCTCGCGCACCGACAGCTTCACGGGCGCCTCGCCGCCCTCGTCGAGCGCGTCGACCGCGCGCCTGACAAACGGCGACAGGTAGCATCCGCCGCTGTAGCTCGCATGGATCGCCGTGACGATATGGCCGACGTCGTCGAGCTTGCTGACGACGCTCACGCCGCCGATCGCGAGGATCGACCGGAAGATCAGCGGGTTCTCGTTCGCGACCAGCGCGACGATCCCGGCGTTCGGGCGCGTGCGCCGCAGCCAGTCCAACAGCGCGAGGCCGTCCATCCGCTCGTCGCCGCGGATCGCATAGTCGACCAGCACGATGTCGCAGTCGACGCCGCCGAGCGACGCCACCAGTTCGGCCGCACTCCGGTAGACCGCGACGAGCTCGATCGCGCAGCCGCTGCCGGCGACCTGCTCGATGCCGGCCAGCGTCAGCGGCCAGTCGTACGCGAAGACGATGCGAACATTGAATTTCCTCATACGCGGTTCCTGGTTGTTCACCGGCCGTGCAATGCGGAACGCACGCGGCCGGTTCGACGTTGAAAGGACGTTCGGGATATTTTTATCCCGAACGTCGATTCTATGGAGCCGGGCGCGGGCGGGATATCGGACGGTATATGGATCGGCCGTCGGGGACGTAATACGAGTTTGATATTTGCGCGGGTTCGAACGGCCGGCGACCGGTGCCCAACGGCCGCGGGCATCGGCCAAACGGCCGGCGTTGCGCGCCGCGCGGGCCATGCGGCCGGTCAACAGGTAAAATTGCGGCCTTTGCTGCCATTCCGGGTCACCGGCGGCGAGCGCTGCGCCGATGCCGGCCGCGCGCCACCGCCCTGTTGCCGGCTGCCCGACCTTCTCGCGCTCCTCATGACCGAATCCGATCTGCAATCCGACGACACCTCCATCCACGAACACGGCCTCTGGCGCGACAACGGCTGGACGGCCCGCATCATCAAGAACGAAGACGACGACGGCTGGGCCGTCGAGATGATCAAGGACGGCGAGTCCGAGCCCGCGCTCGTCGGGCCGTGGACCATGGGCCGCGACAAGAAGAACCCGAAGCCGATGGACGCGAACGCGTTCCGCACGCTCGTGAAGACCGCGACCGAGGTGCTGATGCGGCACGAGCAGCAGCGGCGCGCGATGCTGCACAAGGAAGTCGCGGTTCAGGGCGAGGACGGGCAGGACGTGTCGGTGACGCTCGACATCGTGCCGGACGAATTCGAGCCGTACGCGCAGCTCAAGGCATTCGATCCGTACGGCGAGCTGCTGGCCGAAGCAAAGGTGTCCGCCGGCTTCAAGCTCACCAAGGCCAGCGCCGAGCGCTGGGTCGCCTCGGGCTTCGAGCGGCCGGCCTGACCGGGCGCGGCGCGCCGGCGCGCGGGATCAGGCGCCGGCGCCCTGCCGCTCGCGCTGCAGCCGGCGCGCCGCCAGCTTGCGCCGCACGAGCTGCTCAAACTGCTGCGTCGCGACCTCCGGATCGCGCGCGGCCAGCCCGAGCGCGTTGCGCACGAGCTGGATCGGCGTCAGCACGATGCCCCACGGCAGCCCCCACCAGCCGAGCGTGACCGACGCGAGCAGCGCGGCCGCCTGCTTCTTGCGGCCGCAGCGGCGGCAGCACACGTGACGACGCGTCGCCCAGCGCGTGACGAACACCAGCGACACGACACGATGCGACGCGTGGACATCGACCGGATTTCCCTCGCGCAGGCAGATCGGGCATGGCCCGTATCGCCAGTCGTCGACATACAGCCGAACCTTCTCGTCGGGCACCCGTTCGGCCTCGACGACGATCGGATGCGCTTGCGCGCACGCCGGACTGCAATAGCGGTGGCCGTCGATCGACCGCCCGCCGACCAGGAACGTCCTGCCGCAGTGACTGCACTCTGACACGATAACCTCGGATAAGCGTGATGCGCCGCGTGCGGCCGCGCGCGCGTCGATGCGCGGGCGGTCCGGACGGGCCGTTTCCTGTCTTAACGGCCGCCGCCGCACGGTCTTGAGCGGATGCGCGCCAACGCGCGTCAGCCGTGCAGCCCGTGCGAGGTCATCAGGCGGTACAGCGTCGCGCGCGAAATACCCAGCTCGGCCGCGACGTCCGCATGCTGGTGGCGGTGGCGCAGCAGCGTTTCCTCGATCGCGTGCCGCTCGGCCTGCCGGCGCACTTCCGCCAGCGTCGGCGGCTGCCGCGACGTGTACTGGTGCAGCTCGAGATCGGCGGCGGAGATCATCGGGCCGTTCGTCATCACGACCGCGAACCGGATCCGGTTGATCAGCTCGCGCACGTTGCCGGGCCACGGATAGTTGTGGATCGCCTCGACCGCGCAAGGCATGAAGCCGCGAATCCGGTGCGAACAGTCGTCGCGATAGCGCCGCAGCACGTAATCGGCGAGCAGCATGATGTCGCGGCCGCGCGCGCGCAGCGGCGGCTCGTCGATACGCAGCACGCACAGGCGGTAGAACAGGTCGGCGCGGAACCGCCCCATCTGCATCGCGGTCTCGAGATCGACGTGAGTCGCCGACACGATCCGCACGTCCACCGGAATCGACGCGTGTCCGCCGAGCCGCTCGATCTTGCCTTCCTGCAGGAACCGCAGCAGGCTCGCCTGGCTCTCGAACGGCATGTCGCCGATTTCGTCGAGAAACAGCGTGCCGCCGTGCGCGGCCTCGATGCGGCCGATCTTGCGCTGGTGCGCGCCCGTGAACGCGCCGCGCTCATGGCCGAACAGTTCGGCCTGCAGCAGCGTCGCCGGGATGGCCGCGCAGTTCACCGCGACGAACGGCGCGTCGGCGCGCGACGACTGCTGGTGGATCGCTGCCGCCGTCAGCTCCTTGCCGGTGCCGGATTCGCCGGCGATGAACACGGTGGCCTCTGTGTTCGCGACCTTGCGGATCGTCGCGAACAGCCGGCGCATCGCGTCGCACGAGCCGATCATCGTGCCGCCGGCCGGCACCGCGTCCGCGCCCGGGTCGCCATCCGCGAGCTTCAGCATCCCGTACGCATGGCCGACGAGATAGCCGATCGTCGTGTATGCGGTCGCATTGCGCACGTAGTCGAAACAGCAATGGCGGATCAGGCGCGCGACGGTAATGTCGCGCAGCCGCTCGCCATCGGCGAGCGCAACCCAGCCGACGCGTGGGTCGCGCAGCAGCGCCTCGAACGACGCGACGTCGGGCGACGCGAAGCTGCCGAAATCGACGATGCCTGCATGCGGGCGGTTCGCCTTGACGAGATTGAGTGCGTCCGCAACGGTTTTCGCGCGCCACACGTCCCAGCCGCGCGACGCGAGACAGTCGACGAGCGCCGCATCGTGATGCTGCGACAGGTACACGAGCGGCCGCGACGGCGCGACATGATTGCGCCGGATGGCCACGAACGGTGCAGTGCCCGCGTCCCGTTCGACGTCCTGCGGGCCTGACAGCCTGATCTGGCAGCAATAGTTCACGATGGCCTCGTCGCGTAAGGTTATAGGTCGGAACAGCTCGTGCCGGATTGACGTTTCGTTATCGGCAAAAAACGACGCGCTGCGTGTAGATCTGCGGCTCGATGACCGGCTTCGTCGACCGGTTGATATCCTCGCGATAAGCCCGGTAGGTCTTGCCGTTCACCGTCACATCCTCCGCGCGGGCCGTCTCGATCGTATTGAGCCCTTTGCGCTGCCAATCGCTCACCCGGTCGGCCGCCGACAGGCTCGACTCGCCGGCGATCTTCTGCGTAATCGCGCTGCCGTCACTCCACGGCTGCGTCCGCATGTCCTCGGCATGCTGCATCGCCCCGATCGTCTTGCCGGTCGGTGCCGGCCCGTTCTGCGCTTCGAACGGCGTGCCGCGGCCGTACGCGGGCGATTGCCACGACGGCGCGTGCCCCTCCTCCGGCATCATGTAAATCATCTGAGGGTCGCCGACCATCATCATCGGTGCGCATGCCGTGTTGTCGGCGCGGCCGAGCGTCGTCAGCGCCTGCTGGACGCTCACGGCGTTCGCGGCAGTCTGCTCGCTCAGGATCACGAACACCGCGGGATTCTGGAACACCGATTGCGCGGCGGCTTGCGCGCTGATCAGCAGCAGAGCGACCAAAAAGATCCTCATGATTGAGGCCTCCTTGTATCCTCGTCGGGCAAAAAGAGGTGTTGACCTCGGGGATGGGATCAACACCCGTCAAACAGGGACGTCCATCGTGCATCGGGTCCGAACGACTCTCGTGCGACCGGTGTTCCGGTTGCACGAGAGACGGACCCGCATGCTTACGACGACGTGCTCGTCGAGACGACCGCCGGAGCCGGCGTGGCCGGTGCGGCCGGTGCGGCCTGCTGGTCGGCCGGGGCCGGCGGCAGTCCTTGCGCCGGATCGGACAACGCAGGCATATCGGCAGGCTGCGCAGGTGCGGCCGCGGATTCGGCCGCGTCCGGCACCTTCGCGTCGGCAGCCGGCATGTCGGCTACCGCAGGCTGCGCGGCTTCCGGTGCGGGTGCGGGTGCTTCAACGGCGGCCTGCGGAGCCGGTTCGACGGCCTTCGCATCGGCTGCCGGCGCGGGCATCGCAGCGTCCGCTGCCTGCGGCGCGGCGTCGGTTGCGGCTGGCGCGCTGTCCGCGGCCTTCGCATCGGCTGCGGGCATCGCGACGACGGCAGCGGCCGGCGTCGGGTCAGCAGCCGGCGCGGCAGCGGCTTGCGCTGCGTTGTCGGTCGCGGCCGGCATCGGCTCCGGCGCCTTGTCGGCGACGGGCTGCACGGGTTCCGGTGCCTTGTCGGCGACGACCGGCGCGGGCTCCGGTGCCTTGTCGGCGACAACCGGCGCGGGCTCCGGTGCCTTGTCGGCAACCGCCGGCGCGGGTTCCGGTGCCTTGTCGGCAACCGCCGGTGCGGGCTCCGGTGCCTTGTCGGCAACCGCCGGTGCGGCGATGACGGCCGCCGCCGGCACGGCTGCCACTGCGGCTGCCGGTACGAGCGAAGCTGCGGGTGCGGCTGCGACAGCCGGTGCGGCTGCGACAGCCGGTGCGGCAGCAACAGCAGGCACGGCAGCGGCGACCGGTGCGGCGGCTGCAACCGCCGGCGCTGCAACTGCCGGTGCGGCTGCGGCAACTGCCGGTGCAGCAACTGCCGGTGCGGCCGCGGCAACCGCCGGCGCCGCGACTGCCGGTGCTGCCGCAACCGGCGCCATCGTCGGCACGGGCACCGGGACCGGCACCGGGATGGGCGCCGCCTGCACCGCGGTCGTCGCCACCGGGCGAGCCTGTGCCGGCGCCGGCGCGGCAGCGTCGAGCGGCGGCAGGCCCATGCGGTTGCGCACGATCGGATCGTGATACTTCACGTCGTCGGCGACGGTCGCTTCGGCGCTGGGCGCGACATTCGAACGCGCGAGCGGCGCGGTCGTGCCCGGGCACAGGTGGCCGGTCGCTTCCACCGCGCGCCGGTTCGCGTCGCTCTGGCAGAGCAGCGCGAGCGCCACGTCGGTCAGGCCCATCGCACGGAATTCACGTGCATCGAGACGGCGGACGCAGGCCTGGTCGACCAGCGTCGTGCCGCCCGTCGCGCCGAACCCCGGGAACGACACGCCGACGCTCACCGACCCCATGCAGGTGTCGGACAGCGTGGTCGTGAGACCAGGCGCCTGAATGGCCGGGTTCGTCTTGATCGTCTGCGTACCCGAGTAGTTGACGTTTTCCGACGACTGGGTGTTGTACGGGTTGGTGCCGGGCGAACCGGCTGTCTGGAGCGCGCTCGTGCTCTGCGGCGTCACGTTCGATCCGCCGCTCGTGCCGGACGGCATCGTCACGTTCACATTCACGCTCGAATTGCCGCTGCCGCGAACCCCGCTGCTGCTGGTGGCGTTGCCGCCGCGCGAGCTCGTGGTGTTCGTGTTCATGCTCGAGCCGCCGCCCTGGCTGACTGCCGTCGACGACGTCGAAGACTGTGCGCTCGAAGTCGAATCGGCGGTTTGCGCCTGGGCCCCGATCGTGGTCATCGCGAACATGGCCGCACATGCCACCTTGATCTTGTTGCTGTTCATTTCACTCTCCGGACGAGGTTTGACCTCCCACCCAGGCAACCGTACTAATTCCCCTGAATCCCTTCAGCTTTTCCTGCTTCCCCGAACTGCTTCCAGCCGCTGCCCAGCTGGGACCACGAGCCGGCCGACATGCCCTGCCACTGCTGGGAGTCCGGTCCGCCGATGGCATTGCCCGACGAAAGCGTTTGTTGTTCTGACGGTTTGGTTGTCTGGTCAGGGTTGTTTGACGTCTGCATATTCGATTGCACGTCCTCGGCAGCACGGTCAGCGCCATATGCCGTCAGTGACGCAAGCATCAGAGCGGCGGCAATCACTTTCTGCTTCATGCCAACTCCTTACGTGACAACAATGCGGGGAAAGAGACCAGCGTCGCTGAGAAACTGGTCCCCCCACACCTGACTAATGACTGCTCCCGGTCGCGCTGGAACTTGCCTGGCTTCCGCCTGATGCGGACGGAGAGCCGGCCGGCCCGGTACTCCAAACGGTCGACGAGTTGTAGTGATTCGAACCCGTGATCGCGCCTGACCCGCCACTGCCCGTGAGCCCGGCGGCACCTGCGTTGGCATTTCCCTGGTCGTTCGCGCTCGATGCGGTGTAGTGGTTCGCACCCAGCACGATCGTGGCGGAAACCCCTCCCGATAGCGCATTCGCGTTCTCGTTCGTGCTGCTGTTTCCACCGAACGAGCCTGCGGCACCGATACCGCCGCCTGCCGCGAACGCTCCCCCGTTCGTGCCCGAACCGCTGGCTGTCGACGTCGAGTTGTGAAAGGCGGATGCCGTACCAACGGAACCGGACGGTGTCACGGTACTGCCTGCGCTTGCGCCCGCTACCGAATTCGAATTGCTCGTATAGCTGCCGGAGCCGACCAGTACCGAACCGGAAACACCTGCCGCAACAGATTGCGTCTGGTTGGTCGTGGACGAACCGGCTGCCAATGCGGCCGACGATAGGACGGTAAGCGCTGTCGCTAAAATGACTTTGGCTTTCATAGCAATTCCTTGCTGTGAGGTTGTTCGGCAGTCCAGGAACCGGGCGCGCCCTTGCGGAACAAAACCCGGCCCCCGTACCGCCAGCCAATGACGAACGCTACGTGCCCCGGCTTAGTGGTGATACGTCCAGCCGATCGAACCGGCATTCGCGCCGCTCGTGCCGCCAGCCTGTGCACCGCCGAAGCCGAAACCGCCGACCGACGACGATTGCGTGTGGTTGGTGTACGAGATCGAGCCGCTGCCGGGGCCGCCGGCAACTGCACCGGCTGCGCCGAGTGCCGAGCCGGAATCGGTCGCGGAGAAATGACCGAACCCGGCCACACCGGCCATCGTCGAACCGCCACTCGACGAGCTGCTGCTCGACACCGTGCCGCTGCCTGCGAACGCTGCACCCGAAACCGCCAGAACTGCTACTGCAATCAGAAGCTTCTTCATGGTCGACTCCATAACGGCGTGGACTGAATGAGCCAGGAAGATCGCACGCCATCAATCTTCCTGCCTTGAGCAATCCTCATGATAAGGATCACTATTTAATTACGAGAATCATGTTGCCTTTGAAATTCATTTATTTTTCTATTTTTGCCAGCCGAAGTTTAGTTTTGTGTTTCTAAGTTGTCCAAAATTTATTAGTAGGTGTTTTCGATGAATCCTATGAACTTTTATTAATTCCCGAAAACCCCGCCATTGGATTAACCGAAACGACGCGCACACCTTTCCGGCTCGCGATATTCGATACCCCACCGGACGAGATGCCGAAACGCGGCATCCCTTTCCGGGATCGAAAATGCGCGAATACATTTACCACCGCAAATGCAGCGCCGCTCAAAATGCTCTTTTAATCGAGCGATAACGGGCCTGCATCGCAGCCAGGTAACATGTCTTCTCCCTGAGCGATCTACGAAAGGTCTTCCGGATAATCCGGCCGACAGGTATTCGATCTAATCCGGCCGGCGCCAGTATTGGCCTGGCGCAATCGAAACCACCCTGCACGGTCGAAGACGAATCGGCGTCACGCTGTCCGGCACGAACAGACTGACCCATCCGGGTGAACTGAATGAAGGCGAGCAGCGCTGTCGCCCGATTGCCGCGTGGCGCGACAACCGCTCCAGCACGCGAAGCGTGCCGAGGCCGAGAAAGCGGCATGTAAGAACCCGCGAAGCTGGCACTGCGTCGCGAGCAACACCCCGATCTTTCCGACTACCCCACCGATGCGCAAAGTACGCGCCGATCAAGCTACTGCTTATAGTCTTCATCGCCGTTTCCCCGACTGGCTTATTGACGAGGTGGTCGCCCCACATCTTTGTTGCGTCATCTCGACCGCTCGCCGATGCGACCAATACCGCAAGCAGTGTGCCACGCGTTATTCCACCGTTCGTTGCGCGCGGCAAACGGTTGCCACGCGGGCACGAATCGCCGAGAACGTCATTTTTTGTTTCAGGAATGTATCGCGGCAACGGTCCGGCACACGCGGCGATCGTTGAACATCGCGAAGCAATGCCCTGATTTGACGGACGAATCCGGCACGCCGGCCCTCGCCGAACGGTCATATGAACGGTTGTTTCAAACTTGAGAAGCGCGCCGCCGCGCTGGCCGGGCGGCGTCGGTCTTTCCGCTTGCAAACCACGCGGGACGGCGCGTGCGGCCGGTCTCCCATGCCCGGACAAACGGGGATCGAATCGCTTGTCGCCCGGCTCCACCAGCCCGGCACGACCGCTTCCGATATGTCGTCGACATGCATTCGCACCGACAACTGGAACGATTTTGATTCATCCGTGAAAATACCGACACGATCACACGGCAATCGAAAGGTCGAAAAATAGTAAGAATGAAAATATATGTGTCGGCCGATGATGTTGTCATCTCGCCAGTTTACCGGCGTAACAATCAAAACAAATGAAAACTTTCAATTCCACCAGGAGACGGTACATCGCTTTTTTACGTTCATGCGATCCACCTTTCAAAACATGGATCGCGCGATAGCCGGCACATTCAAGAAACGTTTTTAATCCTTTATCGCCGCAGTTCTCACCATTGAAACATTCAAAATCAACACCTGTTTAACGCCCCCCGCCCCGCAAAAGCCTGATCTATCGCGAGTTTCGTCGTATCGAATTGCATCGATCCGGCAATCGTTCGAGTCGCTTTCCTGTCCCCACGATACACACATGAAACACAAATTCGCGTGACGCGCGGCAATTGCGCGACCGCGCGTGCGCACACCGGGACTGCGGCGTCCCTGGCATGCCGATTGCCTGATACCCGGCTCTCACCGAGAGGCACGCCACGGCACGAAGTACACGGATGGCGGCCCGCTCGTCAATCAGCTTGTCGGGGAAACGGCGATGAAGATCACCAGCGATCGATCGACGCTTGCGTCGTTCAAGCATCAGCGGGGAAGTCAGCGAAACCGGAGTGCCTGTCGCGGCGCTTCGTCGACATCAGTCCATGCGAACCATCGCTTGCCGAAACGCTGCCCGTGCAGCGGGATGGAACGTGTGCGCGCCGCCGTCGCGCAAATCGACGTGTGGTTCGACGAGATGTACGACGAAGGAGAGAGCCATGAATGACAGGGTTGCGATCGAGACGCGCGCCGGTCGGCGCGCCCTCGTGACGGGTGGCGCCGGGTTTCTCGGCAGCTACGTGTGCGAGCGCCTGGTCATGGAAGGTGCATCCGTCACGTGCATCGACAGCCTGCTGACGGGGCGCAAGCTCAACGTCGCCGACCTGAAAGCGTCCGGCCGCTTCGAGTTCGTGAAGGGCGACGTGTCGCTCGGACTGCCCGAGCTGCAGGTGGACGAGATCTGGAATCTCGCGTGCGCGGCCTCGCCGCCCACGTATCAGATCGATCCCGTCCACACCATGATGACGAACGTGCTCGGCATGAACCATTGCCTTGCACTTGCGCGCAAGACGGGCGCACGCGTGTTCCAGGCGTCGACCAGCGAGATCTACGGCGATCCGGGCGTGCATCCGCAGATGGAAACCTATCGCGGCAACGTGAACACGATCGGCCCGCGCGCGTGCTACGACGAAGGCAAGCGCGCCGCCGAGGCGCTGTGTTACGACTACTACCGTGCGCACGGCATCGACGTGCGCGTCGCGCGTATCTTCAACACGTACGGCCCGCGGATGTCGCCGCGCGACGGCCGCGTCGTGTCGAACTTCATCGTCGGCGCGCTCAACGGCGTGCCGCTCGAAATCTACGGCGACGGCAAGCAGACGCGCTCGTTCTGCTTCGCCAGCGACCTGATCGACGGCTTCTTCTGCCTGATGGGCGCCAAGCGCAACGTCGGCACGCCGGTCAACATCGGCAACCCCGGCGAATTCACGATGATCGAGCTCGCGGAGAAAGTGCTTGCGATGACGGGCTCGAAATCGGAGATCGTGTTCCGGCCGCTGCCGATCGACGATCCGCACCAGCGCAAGCCCGACATCTCGGTCGCCGCGACCGAGCTCGGCTGGTGGCCGGCGATCGACCTCGACGAAGGGCTGCGCCGGACGGTCGACTATTTCGCCCGTGAACTGTGGCTCGAACCGGTGCTGCGCATGACCGGAGCGACCGCATGAAAGTGCTTGTAACCGGCGGAGCGGGTTATATCGGCAGCCATACGTGCAAGGCGCTCGCTCAAGCGGGACACGAGCCGGTCGCCTACGACAATCTGTCGACCGGCCATCGCGACGCGGTTCAATGGGGGCCACTCGTCGCGGCCGACATTCTCGACCGCGACGCGCTGTCGAAAGCACTCGCCGCGCACCGGCCCGACGTCGTGATCCATTTCGCCGCGCTCGCCTATGTCGGCGAATCGGTGCTCGTCCCCGAGCGCTACTACACGGTCAACGTGACGGGCACCTGCACGCTGCTGAGCGCGATGCGGGCGGCCGGTGTCGGCCAGATCGTGATGTCGTCGTCGTGCGCGACGTACGGCGTTCCGGACGTGCTGCCGATCTCGGAGCGCACGCCGCAGCAGCCGGTCAATCCGTACGGCTTCACCAAATACGCGATGGAGCGGATGGCCGCCGATTTCGAGCGTGCGTACGGGTTGAGGTGGGTCGCGCTGCGCTACTTCAACGCGGCGGGCGCGGACCCCGACGGCGCGATCGGCGAATGCCACGAACCGGAAACGCACGCGCTGCCGCTCGCGATTCGCGCGGCGCTCGGCACGGGCGGTGCGTTCAAAGTGATGGGCACCGATTACCCGACGCCCGACGGCTCGGCGATTCGCGACTACGTGCACGTGAGCGACCTCGCCGACGCGCACCTGAAGGCGACCGCCTATCTGTGCGGCGGCGGCCACAGCGTCGCGCTGAATCTCGGCACCGGCCAGGGGACCTCGGTGCTCGACGCGCTGCGCGCCGTCGAAGCCGTGACGGGGCGCCGCGTGCCGACGGTGATGGCCGCGCGCCGGCCGGGCGATCCGCCCGCGCTGTACGCCGACGCGACAAAGGCCGCGCTGGTGCTCGGCTGGCGGCCGCGCTTCACCGCGATCGAACCGATGGTCGAACACGCCGCGGCGTGGTTTCAGAAGGAACTGCAGTTCGAATCGAACAAGTAGTCGCGCAAGTTTCACGGAAAGGCACCCAGGGGAACAACCATGAATGTGCGGATCGCCATCGTCGGCACGGGCTACGTCGGGCTGGTGAGCGGCGCGTGCTTTGCGGATCTCGGGCACGACGTCGTTTGCATCGACAACAATCGCGGCAAGATCAACGCACTGAACGAAGGCCTCATGCCGATCTACGAGCCGGGCCTCGACACCGTCGTCGCACGCAACGTCGAACGCGGCACGCTGCGCTTCAGCAGCGACCTGGCGGCAAGCGTGCGCGATCGCGACGCGGTGTTCATCGCGGTCGGCACGCCGACGCTGCCGGGCACCGATTACGCGGACCTGCAGTATGTCGAAGCGGCCGCGCGGGAGATCGCGTCGAACCTGATCGGTTTCGCGGTCGTCGTCACCAAGTCGACGGTGCCGGTCGGCACGAACCGGATCGTCAAGCAGATCGTCGAGCGCTGTGCACCGGACGGCGTCGACGCGGCGATCGCATCGAATCCGGAGTTCCTGCGCGAAGGGTCGGCAATCGACGATTTCATGCATCCGGATCGCGTCGTGTTCGGCGCCGAGCATCCGCGCGCGATCGAGATCATGAAAGCGATCTACGCGCCGCTGGAAGCGATGGGACATCTCGTGCTCGCCACCGAGATCGAGACGGCCGAACTCGTGAAGTACGCGGCGAACGCGTTCCTCGCGGTGAAGATCAGCTATATCAACGAGATCTCGGACCTGTGCGAAGCGGTCGGCGCCGATGTCGAGGTGGTCGCGAACGGGATGGGCCTCGACCGCCGCATCGGCGCGTCGTTCCTGAAAGCCGGCCCCGGCTGGGGCGGTTCGTGCTTCCCGAAGGACACGCGCGCACTGAAGGCGACGGCCTCCGAACATGCGGTGCCGCTGCGCATCGTCAGCGCGGCGATCGAATCGAACGCGCTGCGCAAGGAACAGATCCTGCACCGCATCGAGAAAGCCTGCGGCGGCTCGATCAAGGGCAAGCGCATCGCCGTGCTCGGCCTCACGTTCAAAGGCCAGACCGACGACGTGCGCGAAAGCCCCAGCATCGACGTGATCCAGTTGCTCGTCGGCGCGGGTGCGCATATCCGCGCGTACGACCCCGCACGCCCGCACGAGGCGTCGCGGCTGCTGCCGCAGGTGTTCATGGAAGGCTCCGCGGTCGACGCGGTGCGCAGCGCGGACGCCGTCGTCGTGATGACCGAATGGAAAGCGTTCGAGGCGCTCGATCTCGCCGACCTTGCGGACCACATGGCCGATCCCGTGATGCTCGACATGCGCAACCTGTTCAGCGAACGGCTGGCGGTCGACGGCGGCTTTCGCCGCTACGAACGCGTGGGCCGCTCGTGCGGCGAACGCACGGCGGCGGACCCGGCTTCGGAACAACCGCAAGACAGCGAGGACACCCGGCTGCAGCGCGGCCTGCTTCACAACTGATGGTCTGACCTTGACGGGAGAACACCATGAAGAAGCTGGTTGCGTCGCTTGCCGGCGGCCTCGCCCCGGACACCACCGACACCACCGAAACCGACACCGACACCGAAGCCGAAGCCGAAGCCGATCGCACCGACTCGCTGCAAGCAGACGTCCCGCTCCTCGTCCCGCTGATGGACGGCGGGACCAAATTCATCTTCCAGGTCCTCGCGCTGTGCTGGTTCGTCGCGCTGGGCATCTTCTGGCGCTGGTGGCTGCGCGACGAGCACTACGTCGACGCGTTCCGCTTCGGCGTCAACTGCTTCGTGCTGTTCTGGACCACCTTCATTCCCGGCTATTTCATCTTCATCATCCGCTCGGCGGTCGTTCCGAACCCCGCGCTGCCCGTGCCGCGCGACTGGCGCGTCGCGATGGTCGTCACCAAGGCGCCGTCCGAGCCGTTCGACATCGTCCGCACGACGCTGCTCGCGATGCTCGACCAGAGCTACCCGCACGACACCTGGCTCGCCGATGAAGACCCGACGCCCGAAACGCTCGACTGGTGCCGCGAGCACGGCGTCTTCGTGTCGACGCGGCGCGGTGTTGCCGCGTACCACCGGACGAGCTGGCCGCGCCGCACCCGATGCAAGGAAGGCAACCTCGCGTACTTCTACGACACATACGGCTACGACAACTACGATTTCGTGTCGCAGCTCGACGCCGATCACGTGCCGACCCGCACCTATCTCGAGGAGATGCTGCGGCCGTTCGTCGATCCGAAAGTGGGCTACGTGTCGGCGCCGAGCATCTGCGACAGCAACGCGGCCGAGAGCTGGAGCGCGCGCGGCCGCGTGAACGTCGAGGGGCCGCTGCACGGCACGATGCAGGCCGGTTATGCGGGCGGCCTCGCGCCGCTGTGCATCGGCTCGCACTACGCGGTGCGCTGCCGCGCGCTGCGCGAGATCGGCGGGCTCGGGCCCGAGCTTGCCGAGGATCACTCGACCACGATGATCTTCAATTCGAAGGGCTGGCGCGGCATGCATGCGCTGAACGCGATCGCGAACGGCGAAGGGCCGCGCACGTTCGCCGACCTGGCGATGCAGGAATTCCAGTGGTCCAAGAGCGTGATGATCATCATGCTGCGCTATACGCGCCACTATTTCGCGGGCCTGCCGCTGAAGCTGAAGGCGCAGTTCCTGTTCTGCCAGCTGTGGTACCCGCTGTGCGCGGTCGCGATGGCCGGCGGCGTCGTGATTCCGGTCGTCGCGCTGCTCACCGGCCGCGTCTGGGCGCACGTCGACTACCTCACGTACCTCACCTACGCGCTGCCGCTCGCGGCGCTGCTCCTGTGCGTCGTGACCTGGGCCACACGTTCGACCCAGTCGTGCCGCCCGCTGAATACGAAGCTGCTGTCGTGGGAAGGGCTGTCGTTCGTGTTCGCGCGCTGGCCGTGGGTGGTGCTCGGCTGCGCGTCGGCGCTGTTCGATTTCATCCGTGGCAAGGAATTTGCGTTCAAGGTCACGCCGAAGGGCGGCACGATCGAACAGGATGCGCCGCTGCGCGTGGTCGCGCCGTACCTGCTGATCTCGCTGTTCTGCAGCCTGCCCGTCGTGATGGTCGAGAATCCGCGCAATGCAGCCGGCTTCTATCTGTTCTCGACGCTGACGAGCATCCTGTATCTCGTGATCGCTGCCGTCGTCACGGTGAATCACGGCCGGGAGCAAGGGCTCGACGCGTCGGCGTTCAGGCAGATGTTCTTCAGCCGCCTGCCGATGCGCAACGCACTGTTCGTCTACGCGCTCGCGATGCTGTTGACGGGCATCGGGCTGCGCGCGCCGAAAGGCTGGCAGGCGATGATGTGGCGCTCCGGGTTGCCGGTCGTGGTTGCGCCCGCGCCGGGCGAACCGGTGAAGCAACCCAAACTCGGCGCATACGATCCCGACAAGACGCTCGCGACCGATCCGGGCCTCGCGTTCGATCACGTGTTCGTGTCGTGGAACGCGCCCGACATCGGCACGGAAATCGGCGATGCCTATCAGAGCGCGCAGGCGCGGAACCGCTCGCTGATGCTGACCGTCGAGCCTTGGGCGGCTGACGGCACGCGGCAAGGCGCGCTGCTCGCGGACATCGCGCACGGCCGCTACGACACGCGGATCGCGGCCACCTGCTCGGCGCTCGCGGCACTGAAAGCCCCGGTGTTCGTGCGCTGGGGCCACGAGATGGAAACGGACACCGGGCGTTATCCGTGGGCCATCGGCGACGCGTCGGCGTACATAGACGCGTACCGGCGGGTCGTGACCGCCTGCCGCGCGATGACCGACCAGATCCGCTTCGTGTGGTCGCCGGCCGGCAACCGCAACCTCGACGACTATTTCCCGGGGCGCGGCTATGTGGACGATGTCGGCCTGTCGGTATTCGACTGTCCGCGCTGCGCGAGCTGGCCGGCCGGCGGCCATTTCTCCGCGGCGAGCATCCTGCGGACCAAATACGAGCGGGTGAACGACTACGGGCTGCCGGTGATGGTCACGGAGCTTGGTGTCGACGGGTCGACTGCGCGCAAGCGCGAGGAACTCGACGAATTCCAGCGGTCGCTGTGGCGCTATCCGCTGCTGAAGGCGGTGATCTATTTCAACGCGGTCGACACGCCCGGCGCGTGGCCCGCGCACTATGTGCCGGACTGGCGGATCGCGCCGGCGTCGCTGCAGACGGCTGTCGTCGCGAAATGACCGGCTGCCCGGGAAGCGGCCGTGGTCGGCGGTCGGGCGCGGGCCGCACCGGGACAGCCCGACGAAGCGCAATCGACGCAGGTTACTGGTAATCGAGTAAAACCGTCATCGCCCCGGATACCGTTCCCGGCGTAATCGCTGCGGCCGTCTGGATATATGACGCCTGCATCGGTATCGCATACGACCCGCCCGTGGCCTTGTCATAGGCGTCAACCCTGATCGACGTGTCGAAGGTTGCCGCTACACCCTTGTCGTCCGCGACGCGAATCCGCACGCCCTTCGCGCTCGAACCGGCACCGAGCGGCAGCACGCCCGGTGAGCCCGCGATGGCGCCCCCGACCGGATTGAGCAGATACCCGATCCGGTTGTATCCCCGCGGACAGTTGTCGACCTGGAGTTGAAAGCGCTTCGCGCCGGCGGTCGAACCGATACCGCTGAATTGAGAGGGCCTCGCACTCGGCAACGTCACGGTCTGGTTCGGCGCCGAGCAGGTGCCCGCGATCGCCGTCACTTTTCCGGTCGGCGACAAATAGATGCGCGCTCCGTCGGGAACCTCCGCCGTGAACACCGTGAAGTACCACGTTCCCCCGAACGAACCGGACTGGACAGGCTGGCCGTTGCTCAGCAGTTGCACTTCAATCGAAGTGCTGAACTGTTCTTGCGGGTAATTCCCCGTCTTATATCCCTTTCCATTGATCAGCAATTGGGCCGACACCCCCGCGACAGTCGTCGAAATGATCGGCCCTGCCCCGCTGCTGCCTCCGCCAGACGGATAATTACTGATTCCCTTGAACGTGCACCTCGCCTTGCCGCACGCCGCCATCGGCGTAACGTAATAGCGGGATATCACACTGCCGCTCGGCAAATGCTGGGGAACGGAGATGTCTTGCCCGAACGCATGAACCGTGATGAAGGCCGCCCACGCTACCGGCGATGTCGCCATGACGATCCCGGCAACTGCGAGCATGACGACGGGCGTCACGCTCCTGCCGCCCCACGCCCTTTCGGCAATGCTTTCCGCTTTTGCGATTTCGATCGACCTAACGAAAGCACTCCTGATCATAAAAAATTCCCTCCGTCCCGTTGAACGCCATCGGCACGTCGAGTGCCTGTCCATCGGGGTGCCGTCGGCCTCCCGAATTTGACAAACAACGCACAGTGACTTTTATCTCAAAAGAGGGAATTCTAAAATTTGTCACGCCCACATGACATAAGACAATGTTTAATCGATTTCCAAAATTAATAGTACAAGTACTATATTCAGCTGATTTTTTGGGCGCTCGCTCTATTTTTATTTCTGACGTGGACGATGCCCGAACCTGACGGACCGCTCGTCATCCCAACAACTCCTTCCGCCTCAGATGCACGACGTCGCGCATCGGCGGCGCGCCGAACAGCCGGCTGTATTCGCGGCTGAACTGCGACGCGCTTTCATAGCCGACGACGGCGGCCACCGACCCGACGTCGCCGCCCTGCCTCAGCAACAGCCGCCGCGCCTCGTGCAGCCGCAGCTGCTTCTGGTACTGCAGCGGGCTCAGCGTCGTCACGTGCTTGAAATGGTGGTGCAGCGACGACACGCTCATGTTGACCGCCTGCGCGAGCGACTCGACGCGCATCGGCTCCGCGAAGTGATCGCGGATCCATTCGATCGCGCGCGCGATCCGGTGCGTCTGGCTGCCCGCGATGGCCATGTGCCGCAGCCGCGTGCCCTGCCCGCTCGTCATCAGCCGGTACAGCAGTTCCTTTTCGATCAGCGGCGCGACGACCGGAATGTCGGCCGGCGTATCGAGCAGCCGCAACAGCCGCAGCGCGGCATCGAGCAGCGGCGGCGTCAGCTCGGCGAGCGCGATCCCCTCGCCTTCGGGGCCCGCGTCGGGTTCGGGCAGCCGCATCTCGGCCGCGAGCTCGACGATGCGCTGCGGATCGAGCGTCAGCGACAGGCACAGGTAGGGGGCTTCCGGCGATGCGCGCGTCACGCGCGACAGGATCGGCAAGTCGATCGACGTAATCAGGCAATTGTGCGTGTCGTATTCGTAGGCCTGGCCGGCCACGATCACGCGCTTCGCGCCCTGCGCGGCGATCACGAGCGCGGCGCGCGACACGCCGCAGCCGAGATCGACCGGACGCGTGTGCCGATGCAGCATCAGGCCCGGCACGGCCGTCGAATGCGAGCCGTCCGCCGGCGCGAAGCGGCCGATCAGCGTCGCCAGTTCGCGCCGCCCGGATTCGCGCGACGCCACGATATCGGTCATGTCCATGACGCTTCCTCGATTGATTTCCCCGTGTCGCGGGAGCATAGCGAAACGGCCCGCGGCGTGCCCGGGATTTGCAGGATTGTTCAATAAATTTGCAGGATTGGGTAGACGCAAAAACCGGCTGCTCGCGCACACTGCCCGCTAACCGGGCGCATGCCGGGTTTTCCCCATGGAGACATACACAATGCCTACCTCCTTTGTCCTGAACGGCAAGAACGTCACGCTCGACGCCGATCCGTCGATGCCCGTCCTCTGGGCGATTCGCGAACACGCGGGCCTGACCGGCACGAAGTTCGGCTGCGGCATGGCGCAGTGCGGCGCGTGCACGGTGCATCTCGAAGGCCAGGCCGTCCGCTCGTGCGTGCTGCCGCTCGCCGGCATCGCGGGCAAGCACATCACGACGATCGAAGGCCTGCAGAGCAAACCCGCGCAGGCCGTGCAGGCCGCGTGGGTCAAGCTGCAGGTGCCGCAATGCGGCTATTGCCAGTCCGGCCAGATCATGTCGGCCACCGCGCTGCTCGAACAGAACCCGAAGCCGACCGACGCGGATATCGACGCCGCGATGAACGGCAACCTGTGCCGCTGTGCGACCTACGCCCGCATCCGGGCCGCGATCCACGACGCGGCCACGACGCTGGGAGCCTGACCATGACGATCGAACTCGACAACACCGGTTCGGTACGGCCGTCGCGCCGCACGTTCCTGAAGGCCGCGGGCGCCGCGGCCGCCGTCAGCCTGACCATCGGCTTCGAATGGGCCGGCCTCGGCCGCCGCGCGCTGGCCGCCACCGCGCCCGCCACCGACTTCGCGCCGAACGCGTTCCTGCGCATCACGCCCGACGGCGCCGTCACGGTCATCGCGAAGCACGTCGAACTGGGCCAGGGCGCGTATACGGGCATCGCGACGATCGTCGCCGAGGAGCTCGACGCCAACTGGTCGAGCGTGCGCGTCGAAAGCGCGCCGGCCGATGCGAAACGCTATGCGAACCTCGCGTTCGGCACGATGCAGGGCACGGGCGGCAGCTCGGCCATGGCGAACTCGTGGCAGCAGTTGCGCGAAGCGGGCGGCAAGGCCCGCGCGATGCTCGTGTCGGCCGCGGCGGCCCGCTGGAAGGTGCCGGCCGGCGAGCTGACGACGGCGGATGGCGTCGTCACGCACGCGAAGAGCGGCAAGACGGCCGCGTACGGCACGCTCGTCGCCGATGCGTCGAAGCTTCCCGTGCCGGACAAGGTCGCGCTGAAGCAGCCGGCCGATTTCAAGCTGATCGGTCAGCGGATTCCGCGCGTCGACGCCTCGGCGAAATCGAACGGCACCGCGCATTTCACGCTCGACACGACCTTCCCCGGCATGCGCGTCGCGCTGCTGCAGCGCCCGCCGCGCTTCGGCGCGACGGTGAAGTCGTTCGACGCGACGGCCGCGAAGGCCGTGCCGGGCGTCGTGTCGGTCGTGCAGGTGCCGGGCGGCGTCGCGGTCGTCGCGACGGGCTTCTGGGCCGCAAAGCAGGGCCGCGACGCGCTGAAGGTCGAATGGGACGAGGCAAACGCCGAAAAACGCGGCTCGGACGAGATCATGCGCGAATACCGGCAGCTCGCCGACAAGCCGGGCACGTCGGCGCGCAAGGACGGCGATGCCGACGCGGCGATCGCCGGCGCGGCGCGCAAGCTCAGCGCGACGTTCGAATTCCCGTATCTCGCGCACGCGCCGATGGAGCCGCTCGACGCGGTCATCAAGCTGACGGCCGACAGTTGCGAGATCTGGGCCGGCGACCAGTTCCAGACGGTCGACCAGGCCAACGCGGCCCGGGTCGCGGGCCTGAAGCCCGAGCAGGTGCAGATCCACACGCTGTACGCGGGCGGCAGCTTCGGCCGGCGCGCGAACGCGTGGTCGGACTACGTGGTCGAGGCCGTGTCGATCGCGAAGGCGCTCGGCGCGGACGGCAAGCCCGTCAAGCTGCAGTGGACGCGCGAGGACGACATCCAGGGCGGCTTCTACCGGCCGATGTACTTCCACAAGCTCGACGCGGGACTGACCGCGGACGGCCGGCTGGTCGGCTGGCGTCACCGGATCGTCGGCCAGTCGATCCTCGCCGGCACGCCGTTCGAAGCGTTCATGGTCAAGAACGGCGTCGACGCGACGTCGGTCGAGGGCGCGGCGAACCTGCCGTACGCGGTGCCGAACGTGTCGGTCGAACTCGCCACCGTGAAGACGGGCGTGCCCGTGCTGTGGTGGCGCGTGGTCGGCAGCTCGCACACGGCCTATGCGGTCGAGGCGTTCATCGACGAAGCCGCGCACTCCGCCGGCAAGGACCCGTACGCGTTCCGCCGCGACCTGCTCGCGAAGGAGCCGCGCATGCGCGCGGTGCTGGACCTGGCCGCGCAGAAGGCCGGCTGGGATCCGGCCAAGCCGCTGCCGAAGGGCCGCGGGCGCGGGATCGCGGTGGCCGAGGCGTTCAAGAGCTACGTCGCGCAGGTGGCCGAGGTGTCGGTCGACGCGGACGGCAAGGTGAAGGTCGAGCGCGTGGTGTGCGCGGTCGACTGCGGGATCGCGATCAATCCCGACATCGTCGCCGCGCAGATGGAGGGCGGCATCGGCTTCGGGCTCGGCGCGGTGATGCACAGCGCGATCACGCTGAAGGACGGTCACGTCGAGCAGCGCAACTTCGACGGCTACCACGTGCTGCGCATGGCGGAGATGCCGAAGGTCGAGGTCCATATCGTGCCGTCGGCCGAGGCACCCACCGGGGTCGGCGAGCCCGGCGTCGCGCCGGTCGGGCCGGCGGTCGCGAACGCGATCTTCGCGGCGACCGGCAAGCGGCATTACGTGCTGCCGTTCGATTCGGCGGATAGCGCGAAGGCTTGACGGCTGGGTGATGCGCCGGCCGCGGGATGGAGACGTCTCGCGGCCGGCCCCCGAATCCCACCGCCCCCCGCACGTTACGCCAGACGTAACGCCCGTAACGTCGCCCGCCGATGCTACGTAACAATCCTTCAATATTGCTCCGACCCTTTCCGCACTCGCGCCACGCCGCTCGTTAAAAATTCTTTTAAATTCAAGGCCGCCGCGCCGCCTGCCGCAGCGCCATCCGCTGTCGATTCGTGACAATCCTCCTCCTGGCCCGAAAGTTGCTGCACATGGCTGGCAAACACTCCTTTATGGACATGCGAGGGCCACCATGGATTGCAAATATCTGTACATCGACAACATAAAAATCAACTTCGTGCGCCGCACGATCGAAATCGACAACACAATCATTGACGTCACGCCGCGCGAATTCGACGTCGTCGAATTCCTGCTCGACAACATGAACAAGATCGTGCCGCGGCAGGCAATCCAGGAAGCCGTGTGGGGCCGCGAGCTGGGCGTATCGTCGCGCACGCTCGACACCCATATCTCGCGTATCCGTTCGAAGCTGCAACTCGATCACGACAAGAACCTGCGGATCATCCCGATCTACGCGGTCGGCTATCGCCTCGTGCTGTTCGGTGCGGCGATGACGCACGTCGAGCGCCACGACGCGGCGCCGATCCTGCGTGCGGCGCCGCAAGCCGTGATGGCCGCCGACTACGCCTGACGCTTTACCCCGCGCGACGCCTGCCCGCGGCGCGCCTGCAACGCTCCCCCCACCGCGCTGCGCCGTTGCGCAGCGCCTCGCGGCCCGCCAGCCGGGTGCGGCCTGCATGCCGCCCGGCCCGCCAGCCAGTCGCGACCCGACCGCCGCCTCCGGGCGGCGGTCGCTTTTGGTCGCTCGCTGCCGCACAGGCGGCCACACATCCCGCTGCATCGCGCTTCGTAGCGCCCCGCTCCCCGTGCCGCCGCGCGATGCGCACGACTACGGATTCAGGCGCGGCACGCGGCCATTGCCGTCCCTACAATCGACGCAGCAGCCGCGTGCCCCTCCACGCCACCGGCCCCAGAACAACCCGTCGAACCAACGCCGAATTCGCCCCGATCCCGCCGTGCCTGCGCTGTTCCTGACGAATGCCGACGCCGGCGATGCCGCGAACCGGGCCATGCCCGCTGCTTCCGCGCCGCCCGCCGCTGCGCCGGCCGCGGTCGCGCTCGACGCGTCGCCCTACCTGCCGCGCCTGTCCGCCGCCGCCGCGCGCGGGCTGTCGCACGCGTACGGCGCGACCGACGCCGTTCCGGTCACGCTCGGCGAGCACGCGTATGAAGTGCGCTGGCGCGTCGACGCCGAGCCGGCCGCCGATGCGCATGCGTACCGCTTCGTCGTCGGCCCGGCCGCCGGCACGCTGTGGATCGATCCGGTCGCGGAAATCGAATGGCTGGGCGACGCGGCCGATCCGGCCGTGCCCGCGGTGATCCGCGCGGCGCTGCTCGCCGACCTGTGCGCACCGCTCGCGGGCGTGCTGCAGGCCGCGACGCGGCAGCGCGTGGAATTGCTGCCACCGCCCGAGCACGCGCCCGCATGGCGCGTTTTGCCGGCCGCGCTGCGTTTCGAATTGCGGCGCACGGACGGCGCATGGCGCTGCCACGGCGCGCTGCTGTTCGACGCGCCGGATGCGCTGGCCGTGTTCTTCTCGGCGGCGCCGGCCGCGCTTGCCGACGCGCGCGCGGTCTACGCGAACCTGCCCGTGCCGCTCGTGTTCGAGATCGGCCGCACCGAGCTGACGACGGCCGAGCTGGCCGACGTCGTCGGCGGCGACATCATCGCGATCGAACGCTGGCAGGCGCACGAGCAGAACCTGCTGTGCGTCGCGCGGCTGCCAGCCGCGCCGGCATGGGAGATCACCGGGCGGCCGTCGGGTAACCGGCTGACCGTCGAACGAATCAGGGAGATGCCTTTGGAACCGACCCGCACCGACACCACGCCCGCGACGACGCACGACGCGCCGCCCGCCGATGCGCCACGCACGCTCGACGGCCTCGCGGTCGACCTGCGCTTCGAGCTGCCGCCCACGTCGATGCCGCTCGGCGAGCTGAGCGCGCTGCAGCCGGGCGCCGTGATCGAGCTGCAGCAAGGGATCAACCAGAGCGTGATCCATCTCGTCGCGAACGGGATGCTGATCGGCACCGGCCACCTGATCGCGGTCGGCCAGAAGCTCGGCGTGCGTGTCGTCACGCTGACGCAACCCGCGCCGCGCGAGCGCTGAGCGATGGGCAACCTGCCGAATCCGGTCGCGCTGATCGCGGTGATCGCCGCGCTCGGCGTCGCGCCGTTCGCGGCGCTGATGGTGACGAGCTACACGAAGCTCGTGGTCGTGCTCGGCCTCCTGCGCTCCGCGCTCGGGATCCAGCAGGTGCCGCCGAACCTCGTGCTGAACGGCATCGCGCTGATCCTGTCGCTGTTCATCATGGCGCCAGTCGGGATGTCGATTCGCGATGCGCTGCAGGCCCGCCATTTCGACGCATCGGGGCAACTGTCGACCGCCGACATCGGCGCGCTCGCCGATGCCGCGCTGCCGCCGATCAAGGATTTCCTCGTGTCGCACACGCGGCAGCGCGACCGCGAATTCTTCGTGCGCACTGCGACGTCGGTCTGGCCGAAAAATCGCGCGGACGGCATCAAGGACGACGACCTGCTCGTGCTGGTGCCGAGCTTCACGCTCGCCGAGCTGACGAAGGCGTTCCAGATCGGCTTCGTGATCTATATCGTGTTCATCGTCGTCGACCTGCTGGTCGCGAACATCCTGCTCGCGCTCGGGATGCAGATGATCTCGCCGACGACGATCTCGGTGCCGTTCAAGCTGCTGCTGTTCGTCGCGCTCGACGGCTGGTCGCTGCTCGTGCACGGGCTCGTGATGTCCTACCGCGTGGCGGGCCCGGGATGAACGCGCGCGGCCTGCGCACCGCCGCCGCGTGCCTGTGCGCGCTGGCCGGGCTCGCGCTCGCATTCGCCGGCATGCAGCCGCGCATCGCGCAGGCGGCCAGCGGCGCGGGCTTCGCGCAACTCGCACGCGCCTGCGCGCCGAACGTCGATCCCGACACGCTCGCCGCGCTCGTGCGCACCGAGTCGGGTTTCAATCCCTATGCGATCGGCGTGGTCGGCGGGCACCTGACGCGCCAGCCCACATCGCTCGACGAGGCCCGCGCGACCGCGCGCGAACTCACGTCGCGCGGCTTCAGCTACAGCGTCGGCCTTGCGCAGGTGAACGAACGCAATTTCTCGAAATACGGGCTCGACGAAGCGACGATGTTCGAGCCGTGCCGCAACCTGCAGGCCGGCGGCGCGATCCTGACCGAATGCTTCGCGCGCTCGTCGGGCACCGGCCGCGCGACGCAGGCCGCGTTGCGCGCGGCGCTGTCGTGCTACTACAGCGGCAACTTCACGACGGGCTTCTCGAGCGGCTACGTGAGCCGCGTCGTCGCAAGCGCGCAGCGCAACGCGCGCGAAGGCGGCATCGAACCGATTCCCGTCGTGAGCGACACGCCGCCGCCCGAGCGCCGGCGGCGAATGGAAGCCGCCGCCACCACGCCGCCCGAACGCGCGCGCCGGCTGGCATCGCCCGCCGCATCCGCCGATGCGCCGTCGTGCCATGCGCGCCCGGTGATGATGATGTGCCACGGATTGCCGGCAAACCAGGCGAAGCGGCTGTGCGTGCGGTGTCTCGATCAGTGAACGGGTACAGCGCGGGCGAGCGCGCGCGCCGTCGTCATCGTCATCAGCAGCAGGTCGAAGTTTCGATCCCGATCGCGCCGCACGTCTCGTAGCGGGGCCACCCGAATGTCGCACGCCACCCCTCGCGCGATGTCGCACGGCGGGCAGGATACGCGTGCATCGAGCGGGATCCTGCAGCGCGATCCGCCGGCCGGCGGCGATCCCGGCGATTTGACGATCGGCACGCCGCCCAACGTCGGTTGAATGCCGGCGGAATTTCAACCGGAAGGCCGGAAACCCCGACCACCCGCGGCGCGCCGCGTCACCCCGCGCGCTGCGCCTCCAGCCACGACTGGAACATCAGCACCGTCCACAACTGGTGCTGCCAGTTCATCCGGCCGGTCTGGTGCTGCCGCCACAGGCGCTCGACCGCGGCCGCGTCGAAGAAGCCCTCCTCGCGCAACCGCGACGGCCGCAGCAGCGCCTCGGCCCAGTCGCGCAGCGCGCCGCGCAGCCAGTGGTCGACCGGCGCGCAGAAGCCCTGCTTCGGCCGGTCGATCAGCGCGGACGGCACGTAGCGGTCGAGCAGCCGGCGCAGCAGCGCCTTCGACTGCCCTTCCGGCAAGCGCACCGACGCCGGCACGCGCCACGCGAATTCGACGACGTGATGGTCGAGGAACGGCATGCGCGTCTCGAGGCTCACGGCCATCGCCGCGCGATCGACCTTCGCGAGAATGTCGGTCGGCAAGTACGTGAGCGTGTCGATCGCCATCGCCTGCTCGGCGAAGCTCAGGTGCGCGGGCCACGCGGCTACCGTGTCGAGCGGCGTCGGCGGCTCCTGCCCCGACAGCGCAAGACGCTCGGGATGATGCACCGACGACATCAGCAGCCGGTACAGGCCGATCCGGCTCTCGGCCGTCATCACGTGACCGAGCTTGTGCAGGCGATCGCCTATGCGGGCCGCCGATTCGCGCGCCTCCACGCCGCCCCACGCACCCTGCGCGACGGCCGCGAGCTGGTCCGCGTGATCGGGCCGCAGCGCATGCAGCGCGGCGGCGATCCGCGCGCGCACGGCGGCCGGCACGCGATGCAGCTTGCGCCACAGACGCGGCGTCAGGAAGTAGCGCGTATAACCGCCGAACAGCTCGTCGCCGCCATCGCCGGACAGGCTCACCTTCACGTGCCGGCGCGTCATCTCCGACACGAGGAAGGTCGGAATCTGCGACGCATCGGAGAACGGCTCGTCGTATATCGACGGCAGCTTCGGCACGACATCGAGCGCATGGTCGGCGGTTACGTAAAGCTCCGTGTGCCGCGTGCCGAGATGGCGCGCGACGGCCTTCGCATAACCGGCCTCGTCGTAACCGGCTTCGTGAAAGCCGATCGTGAACGTGTCGACCGGCGTCGCCGATTGCGCCTGCATCAGCGCGACGATCGCGGACGAATCGACGCCGCCCGACAGGAACGCGCCGAGCGGCACGTCGGCCTCCATCTGCCGCGCGACAGCCTGGCGCAGGACCGTGTCGAGCTGGCCGACGGCGTCCTCGGCGTTGCCCTCGAACGGCTGCGCGCGGCCGCTCTCGATCGCCTGTTCGAGCGTCCAGTACGCGCGCAGGCGCGGCGTGTCGCGCGCATGCTCGAACTGGATGAACGTGCCGGGCGGCAGCTTGCGAATGCCGCGATAGATCGTGTACGGCGCCGGCACGCTCGACTGGCGCAGGTACAGACACAGCGCGTCGCGATCGACCGTGCCGTCGAAGCCCGGATAACCGCGCAGCGCCTTCAGCTCGGACGCGAACACGAGCGCGTCGCCGATCCGGCCGTAATAGAGCGGCTTCTCGCCGATCCGGTCGCGCGCGAGCGTCAGCACCCGCGATGCGCGATTCCACAGTGCGAACGCGAACATGCCGGTCGCGCGCCGCAGCGTCGCCTCGACGCCCCACGCGACGATCGCCGCGATCAGCACCTCGCTGTCGGAGTGGCCGCGCCACGCCGGTGCGCGACCCGCGCGCTCCAGCTCCGCGCGCAGTTCGCGATGGTTGTAGATTTCGCCATTGAAGACCATGACATAACGACCGCACGCGGACGCCATCGGCTGCCGGCCGTGGGCCGACAGGTCGACGATCGCAAGCCGCCGGTGGCCGAGCGCGATGCCGGCCTCCGGATCGACCCAGATCCCCTGTCCGTCCGGCCCGCGATGCGCAAGGCTCGCCGTCATGCGCGCGAGCGTGCCGCGCGCTGTCTCCTCATCGAAGGCGACGCTATTCAAGAAGCCGTCGATTCCGCACATTTGATTTGTTCGCCCCTGTTGACCTGTTCCGTCACACATGGCGCAACCTCGCGGCCCGCCGTCCGGCGTGACGATCGAGCCATATTACGAAGAAATAATTCAGCAATAATTCACCGGTGAATTCACGTGAATGCCGAAAAAATAAATCACGTCAAGTGCCGCGCGCAGGGTCACGCAAAGGGGCCATATCGAATGGGAACAAGGAAGGCATGCGGACGGGCACGGCGCGGCGCGCGTCAACCCGCGCCGGTCGCCCATTTCAGCAACTGCGCGACCTCGCGGAAATGCTGCTGCTGGATCGTGCCGTTTTCGGGCGTCGATTCGTACAGCGCCTGCGCGAGCCCGACGTTCGCGAGCGTCGGGCGCAGCGCGTCGCGCGCGGCACGCACGATCCGCTCGGCCGCCTCGCCTTCGCCGCGCGCGAGCACCCACGGCAGCGTGCCGATCCCGCCGTAATAGAGCGCGACCGCGACGCGCGGCGAATGGACGACCACCGACGCGAAGCCGATCCGGTCCTGCAGCGACGCGAACTGCGCTTCGCGCGCGAGCTGCCGGCGCTTCGATTCGATATGCGGATCGCCTTCGTCTTCCTTGTGCTCGCGCCGCACTTCGTCGATCGACATCTTCATCTTCTGGTTGAACTCGTGCCGCTGATGCACGATGTCGATCAGCGCCATCACGATATAGATCAGCGCGGCCCAGCCGAACAGCATCATCAGCAGCTTTACGATCAGCGCGAGGATCGAGATCGGCCGCGTGAAACCCGACTGCACGGAAGGGTCGAGCGACTCGAAGATCAGCCAGCCGAGCGTCGCGACGAGCAGCACCGTCTTCAGCAGCATCTTCACGAGATTGACGAGGTTGCGCATCGACCACAGGTTCTTCATCCCCTCGGCCGGATTGAGCCGCGACAGCTGCGGCACGAGGCGGCTCCACGCCATCACGCCACCGACCTGCACGAAGCCCGCGAGCAGGCCCGCCAGCAGCCCGGCCGCGACGATCTGCGCGGACAGCGTCGCCCAGTCGCGCGCGGCGCCGTCGATCAGCACCGCGATGCGCGCGGACGGGTCGGCCGCGCCGGTCGCATCGAACACGAGCCGGAACAGCGCCTGCAGCCGCCCGAACAGCGAACCGATTCCAACCGCGAGCGCGACGCACACGCCGACGAAAAACGCCGACGAAATCGTTTCCGCGCTCTTCGGTACATCGCCTTTCTCGCGTGCCTCGCGCAGGCGCTTCGCGGTCGGCTTCTGGTCCTTTTCGGCCATGTCGGCTCCGCCGTGCGCTCAGCCGCCGCCGTGCGCGGCGAACAGCGCGTGCAACAGCGCCATCAGCCCGCTGTCGGGGCTCAGCAGCGAATGCAGCGACGCGTACACCGCCGGCAGGAACAGCACCATCATCAGCAGCGCGAGCGCGCTCTTCAGCGGCTGCGAGAACACGAAGATGTTGAGCTGCGGCACCGCGCGCCCGACGAGGCCGATGCCGAGCTCGACGAGCACCAGCACGATCGTCACCGGCGCGGCGAGCTTCACCATCCATTCGAAGATCGTGTCGGTCTGCCGCACGATGAAGGTCTGCAGCATCGACGAGAAATCGGGGCCGAGCGAGCCGATCGGCCACCACGCGTACGACTGCGCGAACAGTTGCACGAGCACCTGCAGCCCGCCCGCGGTGACGAACAGCGCGATCGCGACGAAATTGAGGAAGCCCGACGTCGGGCCGCCCTCGTGTCCGCCCATCGGATCGAAGAACGCGGCGCTGCCGCTGCCGGTCTGGAAGTCGATCAGGTAACCGACGCCCTGGATCGCGAACAGCACCGCGCTGAACGCGCCCGCGAGCAGCATGCCGACCACCGCTTCCTTCGCGACGAGCAGGCACCACATCAGGAACGGCAGCGTGGCCACCTGCGCGGAGTCGATCGCCGGCGCGACGAACGCGGCGATCACGACGGCGATCCCGTTGCGCACGAGGCCCGTGATGATCTGCTCGTTGAACACCGGCACGACGAACATGATCGGCAACAGGCGCGGCATTACGTAGAGCAGCGGCCGCAGCATGCCCGCGACATCGTTGAAACCCGCAGCCTGGTCTAGCATCGACGCTCCGCGGCAGCGGGCGGTGCGGCATCGTCGGCGGCATCGGTTGGGTCGACTGCATCGGCTGCATCGGCCATTCCGGCCGCGCCGGTTTCCGCATCGGCCGGCGGCGCGGCCATCGCCGCGTCGAACGCGGCGGCCGCTTCCGGTGGCGCAGCGTGGCCGGACGCGTCGCTCGCCCCGGCCGCCCATGCACCGGGCGTCGCGAAGCGCCGCACCGCGTACCCGTCCGCGACTTCGTCGGCATCGCGCTCGACCCGCGCGGCGCGCGCATGCTGCGCCTTCTCGCCGGCCTTGTCGAGCTTGTCCTCGGCGGCCTTCGCCTTGCGCGCGGCGCGCTGCAGGTCGGCGAGTGTCGTCTCGTGGCCGCGATGCACGTGCGTGGCCTCGCTCACCGACGCGTTCGCGGTGCCGATATGCCGGTCGAACGTGCGTGTGTCGGCGGCCGCGTTCTGCAGTGCGCGCGCCTCGCGCAGGTCGTCGACGAGCCGCGTCTGGATCGCGGCCTTCGCGGCGACCTGCGTGGCGAGCCGCGCGTGCGCGGCCTCGAGCGCGCGCCGGCTTTGCGCGGCGATGCCCTGCTGGCGCGCGGCCGCGACGCGCGCGATCTGGCTGCGCATCTCGCGCACGCGCTTCAGGCGCGCGAGTGTCGCGAGCACGAGGCGGTCGTCGGCTTCAGACATGATCGTTCGCCAGCTTCGTCAGCTTCGCGAGCAGCGCGTCGAAGCGCACGTCCTCATCCGACGCCTGCGTGCAGAACGCGCCGATCGCGTCGCGCGCGCGCAGCGCGAGATCGCCGAGCCGGTCGCTGCCTTCGCGATACTCGCCGATCTGCACGAGCAGCTCGATCTCCTGGTACTTCGCGATCAGCTCGCGCACGCGTGCGGCCGCATGCTGGTGCGCGCGGCTCGCGACGAGCGGCATCACGCGCGACAGGCTCGCGAGCACGTCGATCGCCGGATAGCGGTTCGCCAGCGCGATCTTGCGCGACAGCACGATATGGCCATCGAGGATCGAGCGCACCTCCTCGGCGATCGGGTCCGACTCCTCGTCGCCTTCGACGAGCACCGTGTAGAGCGCGGTGATCGACCCGTTCGCGCCCTGCCCCGCGCGTTCGAGCAGGCGCGGCAGCACCGCGAACGTCGACGGCGGGAAACTGCGGCGCGTCGGCGGCTCGCCGCTCGCGAGACCGACCTCGCGCTGCGCGCGCGCGAAACGCGTCAGCGAATCGACGAGCAGCAGCACGCGCTTGCCCGCATCGCGGAAGTGCTCGGCAATCGCGGTCGCGACGAGCGCGGATTTCACGCGCTCCATCGCGGGGCGATCGGACGTCGACACGACGACGATCGAACGCGCGCGCACCTCGGGCGACAGGCTGTGCTCGATGAATTCGCGCACTTCGCGGCCGCGTTCGCCGACGAGCGCGATCACGTTCACGTCGGCCTGCGCACCGCGCGCGATCATCCCGAGCAGCGTGCTCTTGCCCACGCCGGACGGCGCGAAGATGCCGACGCGCTGCCCGATACCGAGCGTCATCAGCCCGTCGATCACGCGCACGCCGGTCGGAAACGGCGTGTCGATCATCTTGCGCGCGAGCGGGTTCGGCGGGTCCTGCTGCGTCGACACCCACGCGGCGCCCGTCACCGGCCCGCGATCGTCGAGCGGCCGGCCGAGCCCGTCGAGCACGCGGCCGAACAGCCCTTCGCCCACCGGGAATACATGCTCGCGCCCGGACGGTACGACGGTCGTCTCGGGCGACAGCCCGGCCACGTCGCCCAACGGCGTGAGCAGCGTCGTCTGCCGCGAAAACCCGACCACCTCGGCGAGCAGCGTCGGCTGGTTCGGCGTGCGCAGTTCGCAGATCTCGCCGAGCCGCGCGCGGATGCCCGTCGCGTTCAGGATCTGCCCGACCGCGTGATTGACGCGGCCCTGCACCGACACCGGCGAGAAGAACGCGAGCCCCGCGTCGAGTTCGCCGACGAGGCGGCCGCGATCGAACGGCGCGCCGTCGTCGTCGCTGCCGAACGGCTGCGGATCGTCGAGCGGCGCGTTCATCGCGCGGCGCCCTTCAACGCATCGCGGCGGATCGCCTGACGCAGCGCATCGATCTGCAGGTCGAGGCTCGCATCGATGCGCCCGGACGGCGTCTCGACCGTGCACGCGTGACGTTCGAGCTGCGCGTCCTCGACGATGCGGATCTTCTGCCGGTTCGACTGCCCCGCGAACGCGCCGTCGAGCGCATCGCGCATCTCGTCCTTCCGGCCCGGCGCGATCCGCACGATCAGGAACGCCTCGTCGCGCACGAGCGGCGCGATCCGCGCCAGCGCGGCCTCGTACAGCGTCTGCGTGCTCATCTCGCCGACGATCGCGCGCACGGCCTTCACGACGATGTCGGCCATCGCATCCTTCATCGTCTCCATCGTGCGCGTGGCGGCGAGCGCCTGCGTGTACGCCTGCGCGGCCTGCTCGCGCTGCGCGCGGCGCATCCCTTCGTCGTAGCCGGCCGCCTGGCGCTTGTCGAATTCGCGCTGTGCGTCGGCGACGATGCGCGCGGCCTCGTCGTGCGCGGTCGCGATCACCGCGGACGCGTCGAGCAGCGCCGCGTATTCGCGCTCCTTGAGCACCTTGCGCTCCGACAGCAGCTGCAGGTTGTCGCTCGTGATCAGAAAAGCCAATCCCATGACGCAAGCCTCTCGGGAATCAGAAACAGGAACAGCAGTTCGCCGAACTGGTCGCGCTGCGCGCGGTTCAGCCAGTAAGGCGCCTCATCGTCGATCGCGCGGTTGAATTTCAGGCGCACGCGCCGCGCGACCGCATCGCCCGCCACGCCGATGAAATCCGCGAGCAGCCGCCCGCCGCGCGCACGGATCACCACCGGCAGCGCCGCGGGATCGGCGCGCCACGGCTCGAGCGTTTCGGCGAGCGCGCCGAATTCCGGCGCGCGGTCGAGCGCGAGTTCCAGCGCATCGCCGCCGAGCCTCGCCGCGACTTCCGCGCGGATGCGCCGCGCGGCCAGCGCGTCGCGCAGCCAGTTGCGATGCAGCAGCAGCCCCGCATACGCGGCCAGTTGCTCGAGCGCCGCGCCCGGCAGCAGCGCGAGCCGCGCGCACGGGTTCGCGACGTCGAAGTCGTGCCGGCCCGCCACGCCGTTCAGATCGAGCAGGTGCCGCGCGAGCAGCTTGCGGCCGGCCGCGCCGAACGCGTCCGGCGAACGGTAGCGCGCGGGCCAGTCGGCCGGCACGCGCGTCACGTGCAGATAACGATCGGGCCGCAGGTTGAAATCGCAGACGAGCGCATGAAACGCCGCGCGCCGCACGGCGGGCGGCGGCGCAAGCGGCTGCAGCCACGGCAGCGACGCCGCGTCGGGTTGAGCGGGTGCGTCGCCCGGCGGCAGCGCGCGCGGATCGCTCATGCGCCGTCGCGCGCGCCGTTCGGCGTGCGCAGCCCGCCGCCGGCCTGCTGCGCCGACGCGCCGCCGACGCCGTTCGACCCACGCGGCGCACCGAGCAATCCGGCAAGCCGCGCGCCGAACATCCCGCGCCGCGCAGCCGACAGCACGATCACCGCGCCGGTCAGCAGGATCAGCGCGAACACGAGCCAGCCGAGCGGCGAGCGCAGCCGCACGATGTCCGACACCGCGCTGCCGATTCCGTCCACGCGCGTCGCGCGCGCGGCGGCCGGCTGCAGGAACAGCGACACGTTGTCGTACTGCAGCCCTTCGATGCTGTGCGCGACGAGATCCTTGACCATCGGCGCCATCGCGCGCAGGTCGACGCCGGGCCGGTAGCGGATATACACGGCCGCCGACGACGGCTTGATCTTGTCCGCGAGTGGATCGTTCTCCGGAATCACGACCTGCACGCGTGCGACCACCACGCCCTCGATGTCCTGCAGCGTGCGCGACAGGTCCTGCGATACGCCGTACAGGTAGCGCACGCGCTCCTCGGCCGGCGTCGACACGAGGCCCTGCTTCTGGAACAGCTCGCCGAGGCTCGCATAACTCGGCTTCGGCAGCCCGTTCGCCTGCAGCACGGTGAGCGCCGACTGCATGTCGCCGTCCGCGACGCTCACCAGCCACGCGTTGCGGTCTGACGTGTCGCGCGCGTCGTTGTCCTTCGACGCGCTGATGCCCGCGTCGCCGAGCACCGCGACCATCTGGTTCGCGTCGCGCTCCGACAGGCCCGAGTACAACTCCTTCTGGCACCCGGCCAACAGCACGAGCAGCCCCGCGAGCAGCGCACGCGCCGCCCGGTTGCGCCACGCATGCGTGCGTGGCGTCGAATCGATCGTCGTCATCGTTTGTCCGCTTCATGGCGCGTGAGGCCGGTTCCGGCCCGCACGCAGTTAGGGCCTGTTCCCGCTCATAACGGGCTTGCGAACGTGCCTTGCCGGCTGCAGTGCAAGAAGCAAGGAGCGCCGTTTGGCCGAGCCAAACAAGCGACGCGCGACGCCGCAATGCGGCCGGCAAGGCACGTTCCCGACACTAACAAAATTTCATCCAGGGGCTGGCCGCCAGAAGGGCCGATCGCCGCGTCATGCTCCTAGCGAATACGTTGAGTATTCGCTTCGTCCCATTCCTCGCGCTCGGCCCTTCTGGCGGCCAGCGCAAGCCCGTTATGAGCGGGAACAGGCCCTTGTCACTCCTGCGTCTTCAGCACCGTGTGCGTGAAGCCGTTCGCCGCCTGCGCGACCGACAGGCTCAATTGGTATTCCGAAATGGTGGTGGTCGCCGTCCACTGGAAATCCATCGCCTTCACCATCGTCATCAACGGATCGCTGTGGCTGTCCGCCATCGACGTCAGCATCTCGCCGCGATGCTTGTCGATGTTCGCGTACCGCGTGTCGAGATCGTTGCCGTAAGTGCGCAACCGCTCGACCAGCGACGACTGGTTCGCCTGCGCGGGCGTCATCTGCACGGCCGGCGCCGCATCCGCCGGCGCGCGCGACATCGCGACGCCCGACGAAGACGGCGGCGCGGCCGGCGATGCGCCCGGCTGCATCAGCCCATCGAACTGGCGCACCTGCGCCGGATCGGACGCCGAGCCCGTCTGCTGCGCGGCGCCCGCGAGCGCGGCCGCGCCCGGCGGCGCCGCGCCTACGCCTGTCACTGACATGATCTATGCCCTCCTTGGCTGGCAGGCGCCGGACCGGATCGGTCGGGCCCGCCCGGAACAGGCCGGCCGGCACGCGCGCATCCGCCACCGGGTGCCCTTCGCGGGCAGACCCTGCGCACGGCGACGCGCGGCGTGGCCGGCGACCGGCGTCATGCGCGGCCGGCGGAACTCAGGTGTTGCGCAACCTGGGCGTTCGCCGTCCCTTCCTGCGCGGTTACTGCGTTGCTGGTTTCGAACGTCGCGGTCGACTGCTGGACCTGGAAGTTGATCTTCGTCAGTTCGAGCTGCGTCTTGGTCAGGTCGTCCGCCTGCTGCTGGACCTGGTTCGTGTTGGTTGCACTGGTGCTGCTGGTCGGGCCTGGCATGATTCGCTCCTTTGCGTGATGTCCATCCATCTTCCGGCGGCGGCCCCATGCCCCGCCGGCGACGTGAGCCGCCGCACGCGTGCGGCGTCCCGCGTAATGCGCGCACCGCCGTTACGCGATGCGCATGTCCTGTCGCGGCGCTAGTGCGCCGCCTCCTTCGAGGCCCCGATCGCCGCCGCGTCCTGCAGCAGCGTCGGTCCCGGCACCGGTTGCGCGACCCCGGCCGCCGCGCCGCTCGCGAGCGGCGGCACGGGCGGCGCCGGCGCCTGCTCGGGCGCGTTCGCCGACGGGCCGCCGAGCGGCATCGTGATGCGCTGGCCGTTGCGCTCGAACACGACCGCGTCCGGACCGATCGACACGACGACCGCGCCCTCCTTCAGCCGCGCGCCTTCGAAATAGCGGCTGCCGTCCGCCGTCTCGAGATAGCGCTGGTCGCCGTCGCCCGCGAACACGGTCGTGATCTCCGGGATGCCGGCCATCCCGCCGAGCGTCGTCGCCGTGTGCGGCGCGGCCGGATCGGCATCGGCGTCGCGCACGTGATCGACCACTTCGAGCGCCGGGCGCGCGTCCTTCATGTAGTTGCGGATGCGCGGCTCGATCTGCGCGCGCGCGGCCGCGCCCGTCAGCTCGATCCGGCCGCGGCCGAGATAGGCGACCGTCAGCGCGGTATCGCTGAAATAGGTCTGCGCGGTCGCCACGAGATCGCTGACCACGTAGATGTTGCCGAGCGCCGCGTTGTCCACGCCCGCGACGATCTGCGCGACGCGTTCGCGCGCGGCCGGGTCGCTCACGTAGCCCGACACGATCACGCCGTCGTCGCGCGGCGCGACGGCCAGCTCCGGATACGCGTGCAGCAGTTGCTGCAGCCGGTGCGTGCGCGCGAGCACCGATTCGTGCTGCCACGGCAGGCGCCCCGACCACGTGACGAAGCCGTAGCCGAGCGCGCCGAGCAGCACGCCGATCCACAGCGCGACCAGCGCGATCACGAGCCGCCGGCTGCCGAGCCGGCGCAGGCCGCCCGTGAGCCAGCCGAGCCACGCGGCCTCGCGCGCGGTGTCCGGCGCGTCGGCTTCGTCGGGCAGCGCGACGCTCGCCTGCGCGTGCCGCGCGATGCCGAGCCGGATCGAGCCGACCGTCACGACGTCGTGCGGCGTCATCGAGCGGCGGCCCGCACCGAGCGGTTCGTCGTTGAACAGCACCGGCGCGCCAGCCTCGCCGCCGTGGTTCTGCACGGTCACCGCGAGCGCGCCGACCTGCAGGCACACCTGTTTCGCGCCGATCTCGCGATCGGGCAGGATCACTTCGCAGTCGGCCGCGGTGCCGACCCAGTTCGCGCCGCGCGCGAGCGACATCGTGCGGCCGTACATCGGCCCGCTCAGGAAGCACAGGTTCCACGGCGACGCGAGCGCGGCCGGCCCTGCCGCCGCGCCTCCCGCGCCGCCGGGCAATGCGCCGTCGCCGTGCGGGTCAATGATGGTCGTCGACATGGGTGGTGGCTCCTGCGGTCGTCGTCGCCGGCTGCGCCGCCGTATCCTTCGGCGGCGGCAATGCGGGCGGACCGAACTTCGTGCCGGGCAGCGGCTTCGGCGTCAGCGGCACCACGACGTCGTTGTCCGGCGGGCGATACATCGACACGCCTTCCGGATTGGCCGGCCCGTCGGCGCCCGGGTTCACGGGCGAGCCGTCCGGCGCATACATCGACGCGCTCGTCACCACGCGCGGCGTCAGCAGGTAGAACCGCTCCATGTGGTTGCCCGACTTGTCGGTGTACTTGAACAGGTTGCCGATCAGCGGAATGTCGGACAGCCAGGGCACGCCGCTCTTGTTCAGCTTCACCTCGTCGTCGTTGAACCCCGCGATCAGCAGGCTCTTGCCTTCGTCGATCATCGACTTCGTGACGATGTTGCGCTGCTGGATCACCGGGATGTTCGACACGGCCTGGCCCTGCACGACGTTGCCGTCCTGGATGTCGATCGACATCATCACGCTTTGCGGGTTGCCGGATACGGCAGCCGCGTTGCGGATCGCCTCGTCGACGATCATCGGCGTCACCTTGATGCTCGTGCCGGTCGTCACGCTGTACAGCGACGAATCCTGGTAGCCCTGCACCTGCACGTAGAACTGCGTGAGGTTCTCGAGGATCGCCTCGGTGTTGTCGAGCGCGAGCACCTTCGGTTTCGACCGCAACTGCGCCTGCCCCTTCTGCGCGAGCGCATTCACGCGCGTGAGCAGGTAGTTGCGCAGCGAGCCGCCGATCGACGCGGTCAGCGCGATGCCGGTCGGCAGGAAGGTGCCCGTCTGCCCGGTTTCCGACGTGCCGACGCCGAACGTCAGCGGCGGATTGCCCGAGCCGTTGTACTGCGTGTTGCCGTTCAGTGGATTCGCGCCGTTGCCGATCTGCACGTCGCCGTGCGTCGTGTGCAGGCGCCAGTCGATCCCGAGGCTGTCGAGCGAATCCTCGTTGATGTCGATGATCGTCACGTTGATCTCGACGATGCGCGGCCGCTCGTCGAGCTGGTTGATCAGCGACTGGTAGCGGTACATGTTCTCCGGCAGGTCGCGCACGATCACCGCGTTGATCGCCGGATCGGCGACGATCTGCGGCAGCGCGTCGCCGCCGCCGGCGTTCGCGAACGGCGAGATCCCGCCGACCGCGCTGCTGTCGCCGCTATAACCGCCCGCACGCGGGCCGCTGGAGATGTCGGGGAAGTCGAGGCGCGGCACCGCGATCGTCAGCCCCGAGCCGAGCTTCACCTGGCGCGCGGCCTGCCCGAGCGGCGTGCTCGACGGCAGCGCGTTCGTGCCGCCGCCCTTGCCGAACAGCCGGCTCAGGATCGTCGCGACGCCCGGCACCGTCACTTCCTTGCCCGAGCGGTTGATCGTGAAATCCGACGCCCAGCCGTACCTCAACCGGAACGCGCGGATGTCCGCGTGCGCGCCGTTCGCCGACGGATCGCCGACCGAGCCGACCGCCTGCCGCACGAGTTCGACGTAGCGGCGCGGGCCGGCCACGTACACGCTGTTCGAACGGTCGTTGATCACCAGCGTGTAGCGCTTGTCCGGAATCTGCATCGCCTGCAGCGCGCGGCCGATTTCGCCGGCCGCATTCGGCGGGATCGGGATCATCTGCGTCTGCGACTGGTCGGCCGGATCGACGTAGAGGAACGAGCCGTCGTAGTACCACGTGAGCCCGTAGGTCGCGCAGATCGTTTCGAGCGTCTCCTGCGGCGTGCCCGAGAAGCGGCCGCTGATCACGCCGTCGACCTTCGGGTCGACCACCGCCGTCACACCCTGCGACGACGCGAGCTCGCGGATGAAGTCGCCGATCTTCTTGCCGTTCGCGACGATCGTGAACGGCTTGTTGCGCCAGCGCAGGTCCGCGGCGCGGGCCGTGTGCGCGGGCACCATGCACAGCGACGCCGTGAGCAGCGCGGTCGCGCACATGGCGAGCGCGGCCCGTTGCAGGCTGCGCGGTTGAAACCGGATCGGGGCGACGCGTCGATGCATCAAAAAACTCCAGTGGAAGAAACGAACATGCGTTCCAGCGCCTGCTGCGCGAAGCGCAGCACTTCGCCGCCGAGCCAGCCCGACAGCAGCACGAGTGCGACCATCACGGCGATCAACCGCACCGCGATGCCGATGTTGGCGTCCTGTACCTGCGTGACGGCCTGCAGGATCGCGACGACAAGGCCCGTGACGGTGGCGATCAGCACGATCGGCAGCGACAGCAGCAGTACGAGCATCAGCGCCTGGCGCGTCAGGTCGAGGATCGTCGAGCTCGTCATAACACGGCTCCCGGCGCGCGCACGCCAGCGCCCGCGCCGACCGAGCCGTCGTCCGGCGGGTTCTTCACCCAGCCGACCGTGTGCAGCTGCACGTCCTCCTCGACCTCCTGATACGACAGCACCGCGAGTTCGGGCAGCACCGGCTGCAGGATCGTCTTCACGTAGCGACGCGCGCCGAGCGCGACCATCACCGCGAGCCGCGCGGCGCCGTGCGTATTGCCGTGGCCGCCGGGGCCGGCCGCCTGCGCGGCCTGCACGATCGCGCGCACCTGGTCGCCGATGTCCTGCTTGACCGCGCTCGACAGCGCGAGGAAATTGCCCTGCTTGGTGCGCATCACCGCGCTCTCGATCCGCTCCTGCAGGTTCTGCTCGAACAGCACGACCCGCAGCTGGCGCGTCGTGCCCGCATGGCGATCGGTGATCATCCGGCGCAGGTCGACGCGCACGAGCTCGACCAGTGCGATCACGTCGTCGGGTTCGTTCGGCGCCCACGTGATCAGGCTCTCGAAGATCACCCGCAGGTTGCGGATCGGCACCTGTTCGGCCAGCAACCGGCGCAGCACCTCGGTCACGCGCTGCAGCGGCACGAGCCGCGTCAGCTCGCCCACGAGTTCCGGGTGCTCGCGGCGCACCAGATGCACGAGCGCCTGCGTCTCCTGGATGCCCAGCAGCTCGTCCGCATGCTGGCGCACGATCTGCTCGACGTGCGCGGCGAGCGCGCTTTCGCTCGACAGCCACTTGCCGTCCGGCGCGGCGCCGTCGGGCTTGATCCACAGCGCGGTCGCGAACGGGCCGAACGCTTCGGCCGGCTGGCGCTCCGCGCGTTCGGGCAGCGGCGCGACGCCGTCCCACAGCAGCCAGCCCGGTTTCAGCGCGCCGTGCGCGGCGAGCACGTCCTGCAGGTAGATCCGGTACGTGCCGGCCGTGGCGCCTTCGTCGTCGTTCAATGTGATGCGCGGAAACACCGTGCCGATATCCGCGTCGACGCGCGCTTTCGCGCTCGACAGCGCGGCTTGCAGTTGCGCAAGGTTCAGGCTCGTGCGCAGGTCGTCGGACAGCGACACCGCGATCAGCGACGTGACGCCCGCCGCGTGCGACACCTTCGCGGGCTGGCCGTCGTCGGCCGAGCCGACACGCCCCGCGACATGAATCAGGTTGAAGATCGGCGCGGTCGTCTTGCGCTTGAGCTGCGAAATCGCGAACGCGCCGAGGCCGAACGCGATCAGCGCGAACGACCATTTCGGAAAGCCGGGCACGACGAGAAAACCGGTCAGCACGAACGCCGCGATCAGCAGCGCGCGCGGATGCGCACCCAGTTGCTCGCCGAGCTGCTCGCCAAGCTGGCGCTGCCGCGCATCGCGCGTCGCGACGCGCGTCGTCACGATGCCGGCCGCGATCGACACGAGCAGCGACGGGATCTGCGACGCCATCCCGTCGCCGACCGTCAGGATCGCGTAACGCTGCAGCGCCTCGCCGATATCCATCCCGTGCATCAGCGTGCCGACCGCGATCCCGGCGACGATGTTGATGAACGCGATCACGAGCCCCGCAATTGCGTCGCCCTTCACGAACTTCATCGCGCCGTCCATCGCGCCGTGCATCTGCGATTCCTGTTCGAGCTTCTCGCGGCGCTCACGCGCTTCGTCGGCGTTGATGATGCCCGCGCGCAGGTCCGCGTCGATGCTCATCTGCTTGCCCGGCATCGCGTCGAGCGAGAAGCGCGCGCCGACTTCGGCCACCCGCTCCGAACCCTTCGCGATCACGATGAACTGCACGACGGCGATCACGAGGAACACCACGCCGCCCACCACGACGTTGTTGCCGACGACGAGCCGCCCGAACGCGTCGATCACGTGGCCCGCGTTCGCGTGCAGCAGGATCAGCTTGCACGACGCGATGTTCAGCGCGAGCCGGAACAGCGTCGTGAACAGCAGCAGCGCGGGAAACGACGAGAAGCTGACCGCCGACGGCACGTAGGTCGACACCGTCAGCAACACGACGCTCACGGCAAGATTCAGCGAAATCATCCCGTCGAGCGCGGCCTGCGGCAACGGCAGGATGAACAGCGCGACGACCGCGACGATGAACGTCGCGAGGAACAGGTCGGCGCGCGGCGACGCGCCCCCGAGACGCCGTCCGGACACGCCGCGGCCAGCGGAAAACAACCGCTGCCAGTCGCGGGGGAGCGCCTTCGGTTCTGCCATCGTGCCGTTGTCCTGTCGTTATTACCGGCTGGCACGGGCAATCCTCCCCCATGCTGCGCGGACCGTTGAATGGGACGAGTGTAGCGACGCGGATCGATGGAAAAAGGGATGCGCCTCGTAGCGTGAAAGCGCGTTTCCCGGCGGCGCTCGGATCGGACTACGAAACCCGGCGGCGCTTGCGGGCACGCGCCGCCGGAACCGCTTCCATCCTGCTGTGGCCCGCCGACGCGCGCGTCAGGTCAGGGCTGCAGGCGCCGCGCGGCGAGGTACGCGAGCTGCGCGCGGTTCTGCACGTTGAAGAGTTTTTCGAGCGAGCGGATGTGGTGGCCGACCTTGTGCAGCGACGTGCGCAACGCGCTCGCGATCTCCTGGTCGGACAGCCCGTGCACGAGACGGTCGAGCACCTGCTGCTGCTCGTCGCCGAGCGCGAAGCCGCGCATGCGCGCGATGCGCGCCTCGAGGAACGGCAGCGCGACGCGATGCACGGCGAGGCTCACCGACAGCGCGCCTCCGATCACGCGATCGTCGATCCAGTCGGTGCCGTGCGTCTCCGACGTCACGTTCACCGCGACGCGCAGGTCGAGGCGCGGCGCCGACAGGCTGAAAAGCACGCCGCTGTTCATCGCGTGCGCGCGCAGATGGCCGGCAAGCGCCAGCACCTTGCGGTCGCCGCTGCCCTGCGCGGCCGCCTCGATCTCGTCGAGCCGCCACGCGACCGGAAAACCGCTCTGCCGCACCTGCGCGAAGCGCGGGTCGCTTTCGTAGAGCATGCCTTCGATAAACGGCTGCATGAACGTCGCCGGCGCCAGGTCGCGCAGCAGATGCGCGCACAGAATGCGCCGCCCGATCATTTCGTACGCACCGTAACTGAGCGTACTGAAACCGATTTGCCGCAATCGCGCATGGCATTGCACGAAATCGACCGGCGCGAAGTCGGTTTTACCGGGTGCAATTTGAATGCCGGTAAAAACGTCACGCTCGATTGCCTGATATTCATTCGAATAAGCGGCAGCGGCCGTTATATCGGCTTGCGAAAACCATTCGACGCGTGGTGCGCCGTCAGCATGTGTCATGAGGAGCCCGCCCTTTCCCAATATGTGAAACTGCGCCCCGTCACGATCTGGTCTTTTCTTTATGATTTTCTGGTCGTCGTTATATGCGTGCGAATATGAAACTTTCGCCGCAATTAGTATTACGGCATATTACGCGTACACGGGCATTTTTGTACAATGCCCCCGCGTTTCGTCAGGGATGACGGTCGGCGCATATCAAAACGATGCTCGATCGCACCGCCGCGAATGCCGTACACGATACGGCCGCCGCCAGGCGATGCGCGTCGATTCCGAGGGATGGCTCATGTCCGATATTGCATTGCATGAAGAAGCGGTCGCCCCAATTTTTCCCCGCCCGCCGCGCGGGTTGAACACCTGCGCGGACGCGCTGCGGGAGCGTAGCGTGCAGGTCGTCTGGTGCGACGACGTGAAGCGCGGCGATATCGCGCAACCGCACGCGCCGAAGCTCGGCGTCGCCGATACGCTCGCGCTCGCGCAGAGCACGGCCGAGCGCAACCGGATCGTCACGAGCCTGCTGCATCTGACGGGCTTTTCGACGTTCGCGTATTTCGCGCTCGAATTCGCGCGCGAGCGGGTCGAGAGTCTCTACCTGCACGAAGCGTTCACGCCGGCCACCTATCGCGGCGACTACGTGCGCCACAATCATCACGACGTCGATCCGCGCACGCTCGGCGCACGCGTATGCAACATGCCGATCGTGTGGGACCTGCAGCAGTTGCGCCGCGAGCATCGCGAGCGCGACGACGCCCCGCGCGTGACGCCGGCCGCGCTCGAGGGTTTCCTGCAGACGATGCAGGACGACGGGATGTGCAGCGGCATCATGTATTCGATGGCCGTGCCCGGCACGCGGCTGCACGCGTTCATGAGCTTCACCGCGCCGCGCCGCACGCGCGAATGGATCACGCCGGCGACGATCGAGCAGGCGCTGTCGATCGGGTTGTCGGTGCACAAGTTCGCGTCGCCGCAACTGATCTCGACGTCGCGCGAGCGCACGGTCAACGGGCTCACGCCGTTCGAGCAGGAACTGCTGCTCGGCATCGCCGAAGGTGCGTCCGACAAGGAAATCGGCCGGCGCCTCGACACCAGCGCGCACAACGTCGACTATCACCTGCGCAAGCTGCGCAAGCGCTTCGGCGTCGCGAACCGGATCCAGCTCACGTACCTGACGTCGAAGCTCGAACTGATCTGACCGCCGCACGGCGCATGCGAAAAGCGCACGCGTAAACGCACATGCCGGCCTCACGGCCGGCATGTGCGGGTTGCGGCGCGGTGCCGGGTCCGGCGCCGCTTCCTGGACAACGTCCTGCGTTACTTCATCAGCGTCATCTGCACGACCTTCACGATCACGAGACCGACCGCGATCACGAGATAACCGCGCAGCACGGTCATCCACACGCGCGTCGTCAGCGTCATCTTCTGCGGCTCGAGCGTCTCGAGCGGCGGCATCCGCCACGTGTCGCGCTGCGAGCGGTCCACGCCCGGTTCGACGACGCGCTTGTAGCGGCGGATCAGCACCGTCGCGAGATAACCGACGATCGCGAACACGCTGCCGCCCACCAGCACGTCGAGGATCGCTTCGCCGCTGATGTCCGGATACATCACCGAGGCCGTCAGGATGATCGACAGCATCACGAGCACCCAGATCACCGCGCCCGTAAACACGTTGAGCTTCGTCGAGTTGATCCACGGGCCGAGCACCTGCCGGTCGTTGCAGAGCAGCAGCAGGAACACGGTCGCGCTCGGCAGCAGCACGCCCGCGAGCGTCTGCACGGCTTCCGTCAGCAGGCCGAGCGGGCTGCCCGGGATCAGCACCAGCGCCGCGGCGGCCGCGACGATGCCGAAGTAGACGAGATAGAAGCCCTTCGCATCCGACACGTTACGGTGCAGCGAGTGACGGATCTTGAACACGTCGCCGATCGCATAGGCGGTCGACAGCGACACGGCCGCGGCACCGATGATGCACGCGTCGAGCAGCGCCACCGCGAACAGCGTCGCGCTCGTGCGGCCCGCATATTTCTCGAGCCCTGCGATCACGCCGCCGGCATCGGTAAAGTTGCCGAATTCCGGGTGACCCGCGAACAGCTGGGCCGAGAACGCGATCATCGCGACCGCACCCACCAGCACGAAGGCGATACCGATCCACAGGTCGGCCTTCTCATACTTCATGAAGCGCGGCGTGATGCGCTTGTCGATCACGTAGCTCTGCTGGAAGAACAACTGCCATGGCGCAACGGTCGTGCCGACGATACCGATCACGAGCAGCATCACGTCCGACAGCTTGGCGTGCGCGGGCCAGTTCGGCACGAAGAAGTCGCGCGTCATCTGTGCAACCGGCGGATGGATCGACACGAGCACCGGCACGAGCAGCAGGCTCAGCAGGCACAGCCCGATCGCGAACCGCTCGAAGCGCCTGAAATCCCCGGTACTCACCGCGGCCATCGTCAACGCGGCGGCCACGCACACGCCGGCCACCTTCGGCAGCCCGAAGAAATCCAGCACGAACGTGATGCCGATGAACTCGGTAACGATGGTCAACGCATTGAGCAGGAACAAGTCGATCACGCTGAACGCACCCCAGAACTTGCCGAAGCGCTCGAAGATCAGGCGTGCATGGCCGACGCCCGTGACCGCGCCGAGGCGCAGCACCATTTCCTGGTTCACATACAGCACCGGCACGAGCAGCAGCAGCGTCCACAGCAGCGTCGTGCCGTAGTTCTGGCCGGCCTGCGTATAGGTGCCGAATGCGCCGGCGTCGTTATCGCCGACCATCACGATCAGGCCGGGGCCGATGATCGCGAGCAGCGTGCGCAGGCGCGCCCACCACGTACCGCGTGCACCGGTGTCGTGACGTGCGATCGTACCGAGCGCACCGCGGATGTCGCCCAGATGGGCTTCGTCGAGGACGGCGCTGCGTTCGGCGGCGATCGGTGGAGAAACGTTGGATGGCGTGGACATGATTTATTCCGTACGGCTAAGGGTTATCTGATGAGCGTGTGACCTTGGGATGCGCGCGGGGCGGCCGCTCGATGGCGGCCGCGCGTGCGCATGCCGAGGCGCGCTCGGCGCTTCTTTCAGTGGAACAACGATTTCAGCTGGTTCAGCAGGCGGGAGAACACCCGCGGACGGGCGTCGAGCGTCAGCATCCCGTCGTAGTGGGGACGCGATTCCGTGACGTGCGGAAGGTTCGACAGCAGAAGGCCGAAGTTCATGGTCTGGCTCCGTGCGGCGACGGCAGGCGTGCCGGCCGCGTGGTGGGTGCGGGGCCAGTCCGGGGCCTGAACGATGTGTCAGGCTAGTCGGCCGGATTGTCCCTGCGACCCGGGTTCAAAAGGGTCTGTGCGTGTAACGGGCATAAGGGACAACTGTCACTGTCGTTCATGGCGGCTCCTGTGCGGTGTTCCGGAGAACACGGTTGACCGCCGACCGGTTTGGCGGCCGGCATTCGCGAACCCGGAAAAGGCGTGCGCGAACGCGGCCGCCTGCCAGGCGGCGGAGAAACCGGACGGCGCATGCGAAAACGCATCACGCTAACCGGCGCGAATCAGGGTGCACGTAGGGAGTGACTGCGGAATACTGCTGCGCGCACCGTTTGCCTGGGTGACAAACGGCGGCTTCGATGAGGCGCGGACGTCGGTCGCTCAGGCGGAAATTTCGGTCGAAGATCGACTACTGCAGGCGTCCAAGGCGGCGGCCCCAAGAGTGAAGATGCCGGATTCTATGGACCGCCCGAAAGTGAAGTCAACCCCTCGAAACCCCATTTCTCGAAATAATTTTCCCGCCTCGGGACACTGAAAGATTTGCCCTTGAAACCACGTGCCGAAACCTTTCAACGCGTCACGAAGCGGTCACCAATCGATGCGCTCGAACAACGGCGCGGCGCCCGTCGTCGTCCCCTACTCCACCAGTCCTGCGCCGAAACGGACTGTCGCAGCGCTCGCACAACGTGCATCGATTTTTGTGCAGTTTTTACTTGCACCGCAGCAAAAGTCGCGACTACAATCCGCCCCAATTCATCAAGGGAGTCCCTCCGTGGACACATGTTCTAGTTGCAGTTGGATGCCGGTCCAGGCCGGCCAAGCCATCGCGAGATAGCAGCCAGACGCATGTCTTTCGCCGCTAACTCGCATTCGTCGGGTTAGCGCGCTTCCCCCGAGCCGGCCATCGCCGGTTCGTCCGTTGCACGCTCCATTACGTTCCACCCTCCGACCGCAGGCCGCGTCACGCGCCCGCGCTCGATCACGTCGTCCGGCATCCGCCGGACCGGACGGAGGCAGCGTCATGTTTTTTCAATCGTTCGCGGTCAGACTCAAGCGCATCGTGCACGTCGCGTGCGACCGCTCGTTCGTTTCGGGCCTCTCGCCGCTCGCCCACGCATTCAGCAACTGGCGCGGCACGGCGCTCGCCCATGTGCCGGCCGTGCCCCGCCCGCTCGACTGCCTGCTGGTCGCCGCGATGGCGGCCGCGATCGCGCTCGCCGCGCTGCTGTGCTCGGCCGCGTCGCGCCTCGGCTTCGCGCAGGTGTGGCGCGTCGGCGGCTGGTTGCCGTAAGCCCCGCATCGCGCAGCGGTGCGTTGTGCCACGTACCGCCGCGCCACGCTTTCCGCACGACGTTTTCGTTTCTTCAGCCTAACTAATCAAACCACCGACGGAACCCACATGAAGAACTACCTCGAACCTGTCCCGCGCAAGCCGCGCCTCAATGCGCTCGCCGCGCTGCTGCTGTCGCTCGCCGCGGCGCCCGCGTTCGCGCAATCGTCGCAGCCGGCCGCGGCCGAACCAGCGGCCGGCGCCAGCGATGCCGCCGCTCCCGCACAACAGGCCGCCGATGCTGCCGCGCCCGCCCCTACCGGCTTCTGGGAGCGCTCGAACCTGCTCGGCAACATGGGCGGCCTGCGTGACCTGCTCGGCGATCACGGCGTCACGCTGAGCCTGCAGGAAACCAGCGAATACCTGTACAACACGTCCGGCGGCACGAATCGCGGCGGCGCGTACCAGGGGCTCACGCAATTCGGTTTCAACGTCGACACGGGCAAGGCGATCGGCCTGCCGGGCGGCACGTTCAACGTGTCCGGGCTGCAGATCCACGGCACCAACCTCACGCAGCGCTACCTGCAGACGCTGCAGACCGCGACCGGCATCGAAGCGAATTCGACCACGCGCCTGTGGGAGCTCTGGTACCAGCAAGCGTTCCTCGACGGCAAGGCCGACGTGAAGATCGGCCAGCAGAGCGTCGACCAGGAATTCATGGTGAGCCAGAACGCGGCGACGTTCATGAACGCCACGTTCGGCTGGCCCGTGCTGCCGTCGACCGACCTGCCGGCCGGCGGCCCCGCGTATCCGCTGTCGTCGCTCGGCGTGCGGCTGCGCGTGAAGCCGGCCGATGCGTGGACCGCGATGGTCGGCGTGTTCGACGGCAACCCGGCCGGCCGCACCGACGGCGACGCGCAGGTGCTGAACGCGCACGGCACCAACTTCAACCTGCGCAGCGGCGCGTTCGTGATCGGCGAAGTGCAGTACGCGCTGAACGCGCCGCCGGCCGATCCGAAGGCGCCGCAGCCGGCCGGCCTGCCCGGTACCTACAAGCTCGGCTTCTGGTATCAGTCGCAGCACACGAACGACCCGCGCTACGGCACCGACGGCCTGTCGCTCGCGAATCCGGCGAGCAACGGCATTCCGGCGACACATCGCGGCAACTACAGCTTCTATGCGGTCGCGGACCAGATGGTGTGGCGGCCGTCGGCGGACAGCCCGCGCTCGGTCGGCGTGTTCGCACGCGTGATGGGCGCGCCGGGCGATCGCAATACCGTCGATTTCGCCGCCAATGCAGGCGTGACGCTGAAGGCGCCGTTCAAGGGACGCGACAACGACGTCGCCGGTCTCGCGGTCGGCTACGCGAAGATCGGCTCGCATTCGCGCGGCCTCGACGGCGACACCGGCGTCTACACGACGCCCGGCTATCCGGTGCGCCGCGCGGAGACGGTCGTCGAGGCGACCTATCAGTATCAGGTCACGCCGTGGTGGCAACTGCAGGCCGACCTGCAGCACTTCTTCCGTCCGGGCGGCGGCATCCCGAACCCGAACGCGGCCGGTGCGCGCATCGGCGACGAAACGGTGGTCGGCGTGCGCACGACGATCACGTTCTGACGCATCCTGTATGCAAACACGGGCCGGACGGCCGCTCGCGCGACAGTCCGGCCCGTGCGTTTGCCTGCAACGCGCGGCACGCGTCGCGCGTCACTCGCCGTACAGCCCCAGCAGTTTCAGCGTGACGCCGTTGGTCCAGCCGAAGCCGTCCTGCAGCGGATATTCGCCGCCCCCGCCGCCACCCGTGCCGGCACCTTCGACCACGTACTTCTCGACGAGCTTGCCTTCGGTTGCATACACATGCTTCACGTCGGACAGGAAGCGCGTACCGATGTCCTTCGCGAGCGCCGGTTCGGCGTAACGGCGCAGCCCTTCGATCGCGATCCACTGCAGCGGCGCCCAGCCGTTCGGCGCGTCCCATTGCTGGCCCGTGTTCGCGGTCGTGGTCGCAAGGCCGCCCGGCTGCAGCAGCGTGTTGCGTACCTCGCGCGCGGTCGCCTTCGCGCGCTCGGGCCACGCGACACCCGCGAACAGCGGATACAGCGCAGCAGCCGTCACGGCGTCGCGTGGCTTGCGCAACTGCCAGTCGTAGTCGCCGTAGTAGCCGTGGCGGTTCCACAGATAGTGGTTGATCGCGGCCGCGCGCCGCGCCGCCCGCCCTGAAAAATCGCTCACGCATGCAACGTCGTGCGTGACGGTACAGCCCTTCACGATCGTCGTCTCGAGATGGAACATCAGGCTGTTCAAGTCGACCGGCACGATCGACGTCGTGCGGATCGTCGCGAGCGTCTTGCCGTCGCCGAACCAGCGCGAGCTGTAGTCCCAGCCGCTTTCGGCGCCCGCGCGCAGGTCGCTGTACACGTCGTTCGCCGGACGGCCGGGCGCCGACTTCGCGGTCGTCACGTCCTCGAGATACGACTCGTCGCGCGGCGTGTCGCTCGCATCCCAGTAACGGTTCAGCACCGCGCCGTCGGGCATCGCGACCACGTTGCGGGCGGCCTGCCCGCGCGGCGTCGTGGTTTCGCCCTGCATCCAGTACGCATGTTCCTTGCGCAGTTGCGGCAGGTATTTCTGGTAGACCTTGTCGCCTTCGGCCTGCGCGGCGAGCGTGACCATGTACGCGAAGAACGGCGGCTGCGAGCGGCTCACGTAGTACGTGCGGTTGCCGTTCGGGATGTGCCCGATCGTGTCGATCAGGTGGGCGAAGTTGTCGAGCATGTCGTCGACGAGATCCTCGCGCCCCGACACCTGCAGCCCGAGCATCGTGAAATAGGTATCCCAGTAGTAGCCTTCGCGGAACCGGCCGCCCGGCACGACGTACGGCTTCGGCATCGGAATCAGCGAACTGTAGGGCGGCACCGTCGTGCTCGTGCGCGTGAGTTGCGGCCACAACCAGTCGATGTGCTGGCGCAGTGTCTGGCCGGGCGGCGGCGTCACGCCGCCTTCCGGGGGCGGCGTGAAGTGCTGGCCGACGAACGCCTTCAGCGAGAAGCCCGGTTGCGATTTCTGTTGCTGATACAACTGCATGATCGTCGCGGGATCGGTATCGGGCGTCGCGTCGACGAAGGTCTTCTGGTCGGGATAGATCTGCGCGGTCTGCACCGCGACGAACAGGTCGCCGTAGAGCTGGCTCGGCGGCGGCAGCACCGTGCCGGACGCGGGGCCCGCGACCACCGCGGCCGGCACGGCGGACTGACTGGCCGCTGGCGCGGCGGCCTGGTTCGCATTGTCGGCCTGCGCGGCACAGCCGGCGACGGCGAGATACGCGACGGCCAGCGCGGCCGCCCAGCGCAGACGCGGCGCGGGTGGAGCAGAACGGGATGAGAGACTGGCTGACAAGCGGGATGCAATCGATGCGGCACGACGTGACGTCATGACGTGTCCCCTCCTTTCGATGGTGAGTGGATCGGCACGAGGTCTCGTTCGCGCGCGCTCGTCTCGATGGCCCTCGATCGATGCGCGTCGTTGTATCCGGAATGCGAGTGAGGTCGACTGTCGCATGAAACGCGCACCGCACGCAAGTTTCGCGGTCGCGACGACGGGCCGATGTCATGTGTCATGTCACGCGCCGCAGTCGTCTCTTCTTTCACAAGCCGTAACAGGAACGACTGTTGCAACATGCGGAACAACCAGTGTCGCACGTGACGCAACGACCACATTGTGGGCATAATGGCGTCTTTACCGCGCGCCCAGCCCATGTCGCCCGTCTTTCTAGCACCGCTCATCGTTGCCTGTGCGTTGTTCATGGAAAGCGTCGACGCGAACATCATCGTCACCGCACTGCCTGCGATGGCGAGGGACTTCGGGCACAGCCCCGTCACACTGAACATCGCGATCACGGCCTACGTGGTCGGCCTCGGCGTGTTCATCCCGATCTGCGGCTGGCTCGCCGACCGCTTCAGCGCACGCTCCGTGTTCCGCACCGCGATCGGCATCTTCGTCGTCGGCTCGCTGATGTGCGCGGCCTCCAATTCCCTCGGCGTACTCACGTTCGCGCGCTTCATACAAGGCGTCGGCGGCGCGATGATGGTGCCCGTCGGCCGCATCATCATCTTCCGCGCGGTACCGCGCTCCGATCTCGTGCGCGCGATGAACTACCTCGCGATTCCCGCGCTGTTCGGGCCCACGGTCGGGCCGCTCGTCGGCGGCTTCATCACGACCTACCTGCACTGGCGGATGATCTTCTTCATCAACGTGCCGATCGGCATCTACGGGATCTATCTCGCGAGCAAGCACATCGCGAACACGCACGAGCCCGATCCGGGCCCGCTCGACTGGTTCGGCTTCCTGCTGTCGGCCAGCGGCGCCGCGCTGCTGCTGATGGGCCTCACGCTGATCGATGGCTCGCTCACGTCGCGCTCGAACGCCGTCGCCATGTGCGTGGCCGGCACCGTGATGCTCGCGCTCTACGTGCCGTACGCGCGCCGCAAGGAGCGCCCGGTGCTCGACCTCAGCTTCCTGAAGATTCCTACCTACCACGCGAGCGTCGTCGGCGGGTCGCTGTTCCGCATCGGGCTCGGTGCGGTGCCGTTCCTGCTGCCGCTCGCGCTGCAGGAAGGGCTCGGCATGACCGCCTTCCATTCGGGGCTCATCACGTGCGCGTCCGCGCTCGGCGGCGCGGTGAGCCGCTCGACGGCCACGCATACGCTGCGCCGCTTCGGCTTTCGCACGGTGTTGATCTACAACGCGGCATTCGCGGGCCTCGCGATTGCCGCCTATGGCGTATTCCATCCCGGCATGGCGACCTGGGCGATCTGGCTGATCGTGCTCGTCGGCGGCATCTTCCCCGCGCTGCAGTTCACGAGCCTGAACTCGATGATCTACGCGGACATCTCGCCGCGCGACGCGGGCCGCGCGACGAGCCTCGGCAGTGTCGTGCAGCAGATGTCGCTCGGCCTCGGCGTGACAGTGGCCGGCCTCGTGCTGCATGTGTCGCACTGGCTGCAAGGCCATCAGACGATGGTGTGGTCGGATTTCTGGCCGGCGTTCGTCGTGGTCGGGCTGTGCTCGTTCGCGTCAATTCCGATCACGCGGCGGCTGCCGCCCGGCGCCGGCGACGAAGTCGCGCGCGGCAAGCGGCAATAAGTGGCGGGGATGTCGGGGCGTCGCATGACGGCCCGGAGAAACGCGTGCCGCGGCATGACACGTCGGCACGGCAGTCTGAGAAAAACCGGAAAGACAAAAAAAATCAGCGGACATCCACACGGGGCCGGTGCACAGCCGCATGGATGTCCGCTCAGGGCTCCGGGTCTCCCGATGGGGGTTGAGAATCCCGGCTTCGCTTCCTGCGTGCCATTGACATATGTGCGTCGGAAGCGGAATCGTTGCGCACGCTTAGCGTTGCGCCATGAACTGCACTATAGGGAAACTCGCGCAACGCGTCTGTCAAGCATTGTCAGACGCGTCGCAGCGGCGCGCCGCACGTGTGCGCCGCATTCGCGCTAAAGTGGTGCCCGACCTCCACCCTCAGCCGCCATTCCGATGCTTACGCTCTCGCCCGCCGCCGCCCGCGCGCTGCATCTCGCCGCGCAGGGCCTGCTGACGCCGCCCCGCCGCAAGGCGACCAAGTCCGACGTGCTCGACACGGTCCGCCGGATGGCACAGCTGCAGATCGACACCATCCACGTCGTCGCGCGCAGCCCGTATCTCGTGCTGTTCAGCCGGCTCGGCGATTTCTCGCCGCAGTGGCTCGACGAACATCTCGCCGAGGCGCGCCTGTTCGAATACTGGTCGCACGAGGCGTGTTTCCTGCCCGTCGAGCAATTCGGCCTGATGCGCTACAAGATGCTCGATCCGTCGGGGATGGGCTGGAAATACGCGGCCGACTGGCATGAGCAGCATCGTCCCGACATCGAGCGGCTGCTCGCGCGGATTCGCGACGAAGGCCCCGTACGGTCGGCCGATTTCGTTCGCGAGGATGGCGTGAAGGGCAACGGATGGTGGGATCGCAAGCCCGAGAAGCGTCACCTGGAGGTGCTGTTCACGACGGGCGACCTGATGGTGTCGGAGCGCCGCAATTTCCAGCGCGTGTACGACCTGCGCGAGCGCGTGCTGCCCGACTGGGACGACGCGCGCGACCTGCCGCCGCGCGACGCCGTGCTGCCCGCGCTGCTCGACTACACGTGCCGTGCGCTCGGCGTCGTGCGCGCGGACTGGGTGGCCGACTACTACCGGCTGCCGCGCCGTTCGTACCGCGCGGAGCTCGAGCGGCTCGCGGACGCGGGCGACCTGATTCCGGTGGAGATCGGCGACTGGAAGGAACCGGCCTACGTGCATCGTTCGCTCGACGCGTTGCTGCCGGCCGCCGCGGCCGACACGCTGCGCTCGACGGTCACGACGCTGCTGTCGCCGTTCGATCCGGTCGTATGGGATCGGCGGCGCGCATCGACGCTGTTCGATTTCGACTACACAATCGAGTGCTATACGCCCGGGCACAAGCGGCGCTACGGCTATTTCTGCCTGCCCGTGCTGCATCGCGGCCGGCTGGTCGGCCGCGTCGACGCGAAAGCGCATCGCACGCTCGGCACGTTCGAACTGAAGGCCGTGCACGTCGAGCCGGGCGTGCGGTTCGGCACGGGGCTCGCGGCCGACGTCGCGAAGGCCGTGAAGAAACTCGCGGCGTGGCACGGCACGCCGGAGGTGACGGTCGCGCATGCGCCGCCGGCCCTCGTGCAGGCACTCGCGCGCACCTGACGCCGCGTGCCGCCGGCACGCTAACCGAGCATGTGGATGCCGGCGTCGATATAGTGCGTGCCGCCGGTGATCGCCCGTGCACCGTCGCTCGCAAGGAACGCGCAGAACGCGCCGACATCGTCGATATCCGGCGCGTGATGCAGCGGCGCCCGGCGCGCGGTGTCGTCGAGCAGCCGGTCGAAGTCCGGCAGGCCCGACGCCGCGCGTGTCGGCAGTGCGCCCGGCGAAATCGCGTTGACGCGAATGCCCGTGCCGCCGAGTTCAGCCGCCAGGTACCGCACGCTCGCTTCGAGCGCGGCCTTGACCGGCCCCATCACCCCGTAGTTCGCGACAACCTGCTCCGCGCCGAGATAGCTCATCGCCATTAGGCTCCCGCCTCGCGTCATCAGCGGCTCGGCAAGCCTCGCCATCCGGATGAACGAATGGCACGAGGTATCCATCGCCAACGAGAAGCCTTCCGGCGAACTGTCGACCACGCGGCCGTGCAGATCGGCCTTCGGTGCATACGCCACCGAATGCAGCACGAAGTCGATCGCGCCCCATTGCACCGCAATCGCGTCGAACACCGCCGCCATCTGGTCGGGCCGCCCGACGTCGAGCGGCATCCGGATCGGCGCGTCGAGTTGCGCGAACAGCGGCTCGACGTGCGGCAAGGTCTTCTCCGACTGCCAGGTCACCGCGAGCGTGGCGCCCGCCCGGCAAAACGCACGCGCGCATCCCCACGCGATGCTCTGCTCGTTCGCGATGCCGACGACGAGCCCCCGCTTGTGCCGCAACGTCATGTGGCCCTCCGTGTCGATCCGCGCCCTAGCGCTGTGCCGCGATCCATCGCGCGATGTCCGGCCACACCGTCGTCAGCGTGCGCGACCCCATGAACAGGCCGATATGGCCGCCCGGCACGAGCCGGCTCTCGATCCGCGACGCGGGCGTCCCGAGACGGTCGCGCGCCCCGAACACCTGCTCCGGCGTCGTGATGTCGTCGGCCTCGCCGGCGAGCAGATAGGTCGGGCACACGACGTCCTTCAGATCGAGCGTGCGCCCGAGCGCGACGAAGGTGCCGTTCGCGAGCCGGTTCTCCTTGAAGATCTGCACGATCGCCTGCAGGTACCAGCGCCCCGGCAGGTCGATCGGGCTTTCGTACCAGCTCGCGAACACCTCGCGCTTGCGCAGGTATTCGGGATCGTCGAGATGTTCGTACAGGTCGACGTGCTCGGTCAGATAGTGCTGGTCGGGATGCATGTTCTTCCAGCCACGCAACATGAAGCGCCCGCGCATCAGCCCGCCGCCCATCGCAACGAGTTCCTCGTAGAACGACGTCGGATACGTGTGCACCATCCGCTTGATCGGGCCGTCGCCCGCGTCGGTGTCGATCGGCGAGCCCGCCAGCACGAGGCTCGCGACCTTGTGCGGGAAGCGCGCCGCATACATCGCGGACATCCAGCCGCCCTGACACAGCCCGACGAGATTCACGCGGCCGCCGAGTTCGTCGACGCACACGTTCAGCTCGGCCAGATACTGGTCGATCTCGAGGTCTTTCATATCCTCGGTGGCCGAGCGCCAGTCGGTCAGGTACAGGCGCGTCACGCCGTGCTCGCGCAGCGTCTGCATCAGGCTCTGCCCCGGCTGGTAGTCGGCGATCATCGCGCTGTGCCCCGCATACGGCGCATCGACGATCGTCGGCAACCCGTGCGCCGGCGCGACCGAATAATCGCGAAACGTCATCGTCCGCAACTCCAGCAAAGGCCGGTTCGTCGACGCCAGCGCCGGATGCGTGTCGAAGTGGAGCTTCTCCTCTTCCGCGAGGAAGCGGAGATTGCGCGCGGCGATCTCGGAGCCGGCCGCAAACATCGCGGTGGCAGCAGCCATCGGCCAGAAAATCGGCAGCGCGGGGGCGCTGACGGCAGGGGAAGATGTGTCGCGTGCTGTCATCGAAGGTCTCACCGGGTCGAATACCGCGTGGAAGGGATCGCGTCGTCCAGCACGCGGCGCGTGTGCCGCGCGATCATCAGATTTTCGTCGGTCGGGATCACGCGCACCGTCATGCGCGACGCGTCGCTCGAAATCACCGGCAGGCCGGCGGCATTCGCCGCGTCGTCGAGCACGATGCCGAGCCACGCCGCGCGGCTGCAGATCCGTTCACGCACGCGCGGCGCGTGCTCGCCGATGCCCGCCGTGAACACGAGCGTGTCGAGACCGCCGAGCACGCCGGCCAGCGCGGCGAGTTCGCGGGCCGCGCGGTACGCGAACAACTCGACCGCGTGCGCGGCCGACGGTGCGTCGCTCGCGAGCAGCGTGCGCATGTCGCTCGACACGCCAGACACGCCGAGCAGGCCCGATTCCGCATAGATCAGATGCTCGATCTCGTCGAGCGACCGGCCCGCGTGACGCTGCAGGTACAGGATCACGCCCGGGTCCAGCGCGCCCGTGCGCGTGCCCATCGGCAGCCCGTCAACGGCCGTGAACCCCATCGTCGTCGCGACGCTGCGGCCGTTCGCGAGCGCACACAGGCTCGCGCCGTTGCCGAGGTGCGCGACCACCGTCCGGCGCCGCCCCCACGACGGATCGAGCGCCGCAAGCGCCGTCGCGATGTACTCGTACGACAGCCCGTGGAAACCGTAGCGCACGATCCCCTGCTCGGTCAGCGCGCGCGGCAGCGCGAACTCCCGTTCGAGCGCCGGCACCGTCGAATGGAACGCGGTGTCGAAACACGCGACCTGCGGCAGGTTCGGCGCAACCGCGGCAACCGCGCGGATCGCGTCGACGTGATTCGGCTGGTGCAGCGGTGCGAGCGGCGAAAGCGACGCTATCGCATCGAGCACACGCGCGTCGATTCGCACCGGCGCGGTGAAATACGGGCCGCCATGCACGACCCGATGCCCGACGCCGTCGAACGCCGCTTCCCGCCCGACGTGAGCCGCGAACCACGCGTGCAGCGCTTCGATCGCGCCTTGATGCCCTGGTCGCGCGACGGCGCAGTCGGCGAGCGTCGCGCCGTGCGCATCGGCCACGAACAGATGAGGCGCGTCATGCAGGTTCTCGACCTGCCCGTGCAGGCCCGCATCGAGCGAGCGATCCTCGCGCGTGTCGTAGACCGAGAACTTGAGGCTCGACGAGCCGGCATTGAGCACCAGTACGGGATGTCGCATCGCCGCCCCCGTCAGTGGGCGTCGGCCGCAACCGCCGGCGCGGCCACGGGCGCCGCCTTGGCGCGCGCCGCCGTCGCGACGAGCACCGCGACCGCGCAGCTCGCCAGGCGCGTGCGTTCGCTGTCGGCGCGACTCGTCAGGATCACCGGCACGCGCGCGCCGAGCACGATGCCGGCCGCATCGGCATTCGCCAGGAACGTTAGCTCCTTCGCGAGCATGTTGCCGGCCTCGAGGTCGGGCGCGAGGAGGATGTCCGCATCGCCCGCGACCGCGGAACCGAGATGCTTGAGCCGCGCGGCTTCGGGGCTGATCGCGTTGTCGAGCGCGAGCGGCCCGTCGAGCAGCGCGCCGGTGATCTGGCCGCGTTCGGCCATCTTGCACAGCGCGGCCGCGTCGAGCGTCGACGGCAGCTTCGAGCTGACCGTCTCGACCGCCGACAGGATCGCCACCTTCGGCCGGGCGATGCCGAGCGCGTGCGCGAGATCGATCGCGTTCTGCGCGATGTCGGCCTTCTGCTCGAGCGTCGGACGGATATTGACGGCCGCGTCGGTGATGAACAGCGGCTTGTGGTAAGTCGGCACGTCCATGATGAACACGTGGCTCAGGCGCCGCCCGGTGCGCAGCCCCGTGTCGGCACGCACCACTTCCTCCAGCAACTCGTCGGTATGCAGGCTGCCTTTCATCAGCGCCTGCGCGTCGCCCGCGCGCACCAGTTCAACGGCGCGCGCTGCCGACGCGTGACTGTGCGGCGCATCGACGAGCCGATAGCCGGACAGGTCGACGCCGAGCGTCGCGGCGAGCGCCGTGATCCGCGCCACCGGGCCGACCAGGACGGGCACCACGATACCGGCACGGGCGGCGGAGACGGCCGCGTGCAACGATACCTCGTCGCAAGGATGGGCGACCGCGACCGTCACTGGACGTAATGCACGGCAACGCTCGACCAGCGCTTCGTATTTCTGATGCGTGCGGAAATCGGTCATCGACACCCCCTTCGCAATGATCACGTGAACGGATTCTGGTGCGGGACCGGGCGAAATCGTTTGATTCTCGTCAATCGTTTCAGGTGAAGTCCCGATAGCATGAAGCCGCACGATGACATCCGGATGGCCGCGACGCCGCCCCCTGACATGCACATACGCGAAATCCGCTCGAAGATCGCCAGTACCTCGTCCACGCGCAAGATCACCAAGGCGATGGAAATGATGGCGCGCACCAAGATGGCTAGCGCGCAGCGACGTGCGCGCGAGTTCCGCCCGTACGCGGCGCGCATCGGCGCGATGGCCGAACGCGTGCTGCGCGATCGGCCCGACCATGTATCGGCGCTGATGGCGCGACGCGATACCGTGCGCCGCGTCGGGCTGATCGTCGTCAGCACCGATCGCGGGCTGTGCGGCCCGCTCAATGCGCGGCTGCTCGTCGAATGCGTGGATGCGCTCGAACGCTGGGACCGGGCCGGCATCACATGCGAACTGAGCGTGATCGGCGCGCGCGGTATCGCGCCGCTGCTGCGCCACGGCGCGACCATCGCGGCGCGTGCGAGCGGCCTGGCCGCCGAGCCGCACTTCGAGCAGTTGCTCGGCGCACTGCTCGTGCCGCTGACCGCGTTCGTCAACGGCGAGCTCGACGAAGTGCATGTTGCGTACAACCGGCTGACGAGCCCGCTCGCGTACGAGCCGCGCATCGATGCGATGCTGCCGATCGCGGGGCTCGACACCGGCGCACCGGTCAACGGTGCGGCGGCGTCCGATTATCTCTACGAGCCCGCGCCCCAACCGGTCGTGGACACGTTGCTGCTGCGCTACGTCGAGGCGACGCTCTATCAGGCCGTCGTCGAAAACTACGCATGCGAGCAATGCGCGCGCATGTTCAGCATGCAGACCGCGACGGACAATGCCGACCGCGTGTTGCGCGAACTGCGGCACCTGTACCAGAAGACGCGGCAGGCGCAGATCACCACCGAGCTGTGCGAAATCGTCGCCGGCGCGGCGGCAGTCTGAAGGAGTGCATATGAAGACGTCGATGAGGCTCGACATCGTGAGCGTGGAAGCGGTGCTGTATGCGGGCGACGCGCATTTCGTCGTCGCCCCGGGGGAAAGCGGGGAACTGGGGATCTACCCGCACCACGCGCCACTGCTCACGCGGCTCCGGCCGGGCGTCGTGATGCTCGTCGATGCGCCGACCGGCGAGCATCGTCGCCTCCTCGTCGCGGGCGGCGTGCTGGAGGTCAGCCGCGACGGCGTGACGCTGATCGCCGATCACGCGCTGCGCACGCCCGAACTCGACGATCTGCGCGCGCGCGAAGCGCGGCACGCGGCCGACGACTGGCGCCGGCGCTACGCGCAAGAAAACCGGCGCGCGTTCGATTTCGCGTCGGCCCGCGCGGAACTGACGGATGAAATCCGCCGCTTCTTCACGATGGCGCTGCGACAACAGGCGTCTTACGACAATCCGGGCAGCGCCGGCTAGACACCGGCTCCGGTGCCGCGCTCAGTCGCGCAGCTTGCGAAAGCGCGGCGTGCCGTCTTCGAGGTTTCCGTTGAACATCGCTTCCGGCCGCACCCACAGCCCACGCGCATGCGGCCACAGATGCTCGTACACGACCACCGATTCCTCGGTTTCGGAATGGCGGGCAACGCCGATATAGCGATACAGCCCGCCCTTGTAGTGGCGATGCGTCGCGAGCTGTTCGGCTTCCTGTTCGGTCATGGTGTGCGTCTCTTCGGCAAAAACGGAAAGCGCGTATTGTATGCGCTGCGCCGCGCGTCAGCGTTTCGCGTAGATATCGGGGCGGCGGATCTCCATCAGCCGCTCGGGATTCGCGGACGGCCCGAAGCCGACCGGCCTGTACAGTTCGTGCGCGTCGGTCGTCACGAGCATGATGCGACGCAGGCGCTGCACCATCTCCTGCGCGAACACGTGGTCGATCAATGCGCGTCCGTAGCCGTTGCCGCGTTCGGCCGGCAGCACGAACACGTCGCACAAGTACGCGAACGTCGCGTGATCGGTGACGAGCCGCGCGAACCCGACGAGCCGGTCGCCGACATATGCGCCGAAGCACAGCGAACCCTCGATCGCGCGCTCGACCACATCGCGCGGAATGCCCTGCGACCAGTACGCGTCGCGATGCAGGAAGTCGAAGATCGCGTCGATGTCGAGTTCGCGCTTGTCGGTGGAAAATCTCAGCGTGGCGGGGGTGGCAGCGGGCACGTCTGTTCTCCGGTCGGGGGGAAGGCGAAGCATCGACGATACCGCGCCGTGCGGCGGGCTACAAGCGGAACGACCAACCCGCTGCGGCCTGACGGATGCGTATCCTCACGCCGGACGGTGGCAAGCAGCCAAATACGGTCACCCGGCAACTTGTACGGTAACCCGTACATATTTCATCGCCGTGCTATACTTGTACAACCATATGTACAAGTGAGGCAGATCATGCGCACGATTCATTTTTCGGATGCCCGCGGCAATCTGAAGACGGTCATCGACCAGGTCGTCGACGACGCGGACGTCACGCTCATCACGCGCCGCGATGCGCCGAACGCCGTCATCATGTCGCAGGACTACTACGACAGCCTGATGGAGACGGTTCACTTGCTGCGCTCGCCTGCCAACGTCGCCCATCTCGAACGTTCGATCGCGCAACTGCGCAAGGGCAAGGCGAAAGAACACAAGCTCGCCGAGGATGATGAATGAGCGTACGCCGCGTGCTCTTTACTTCCGACGCGTGGGACGACTATGTCTATTGGCAGGGGCAGGATCGCAAGACGCTCAAGCGCATCAACCAGCTCATTCGCGAAGCCCAGCGAACGCCGTTCGAAGGCATCGGCAAACCCGAACCGTTGAAGGCCAATCTGTCCGGCTTCTGGTCACGCCGTATCGACGACACGAACCGCCTGGTCTACGAGGCGGACGATCTTCAGATCAGCATCGTGTCCTGCCACTACCACTACGAGTAGCCGCGCGCTACCCGGTCACGCGCGTCGCGCTTACCCGCTTACCCGCGCACGCATTTCGGTGGATCATGTAGCCCGTGCCGGCCTGTTGCGACCGACCGCGCACGCCGACAACGACCGACCGGAAGGAGACACCCGATGCACGACCGCGCCGTACTCACCGCCTCTGCTCCCCGCCTTGCCCTCGCGCGCCGCTCGGTATGCTGGTTCGCCGCCCTTGCACTTGCGGCCGCGACGCTGCCGGCCGAAGCGGCCGAACTGCGCGTGATGATCTCCGGCGGCTTCACGGCCGCGTACCGGCAACTGGGCCCCGGCTTCACGGCCGCATCCGGCGACACGCTCGACACGATCTCCGGCCCGTCGATGGGTCAATCCAAGGAAGCGATTCCGAACCGCCTCGCGCACGGCGAGAAAGCCGACGTGCTGATCATGGTCGGCTACGCACTCGACCAGCTGATCAAGGAAGGCAAGGTGATCCCTGCATCGCGCGTCGAACTCGCCGATTCGCGGATCGGCATGGTCGTGCGTGCCGGCGCGCCGAAGCCCGACATCGGCACCGTCGAACAATTGAAGGACGTGCTGCTGCGCGCGAAATCGGTCGCGTATTCGGACAGCGCGAGCGGCGTCTACGTCGAGAAGGAAATGTTCCGGAAGCTCGGCATCGAGGATCAGGTGAAGCCGAAGGCGACGATGGTGCCGCGCATCCCGGTGGCATCCGTCGTCGCGAACGGCGACTACGAAATCGGCTTCCAGCAGGTCAGCGAACTGCTGCCCGTGCCGGGCGTCACGTATGCGGGCAAGGTGCCCGAATCCGTGCAGTCGGTCACGCGCTTCGCGGGCGGCATTCCGGTCGGCGCCGATCATCCCGACGACGCGAAGAAGCTGCTCGACTATCTCGCGTCGCCGCAGGCGCAGCCGGTGGTGCGGGCAACGGGCCTCGATTCGGTGACAATGTCGCCCGCTCAATAAACCTGCCACGCCGCTTCATGACCTACCGCCTCATTGCATTCGACTTCGACGGCACGCTCGCCGATTCGCTCGACAGCTTTCTCGCGGCGCTGTCGGAAGCAGCGCGCCTGCACGGCTTTCGCGACGCCACGCCTGAGCTGCGCCCGGCGCTGCGCGGCATGTCGGCGCGCGACATCATCCGTGCGCTCGACGTGCCGATGTGGAAAGTGCCGCGCGTGACGATCGACATGCGCCGCCTGATGCAGCCGCGCGTCGCGCACGTGATGCTGTTCCCCGGCGTCGACGCAACCTTCGATGCGCTCGCCGCGCGCGGCATCCGCATCGCGATTGCCACGTCGAATACCGAGGTGATCGTGCGCGACCGCCTCGGTCCGCGCGCCTGCGACCGCGTCGATCATTTCGCGTGCGGCATCCCGCTGTTCGGCAAGGCACGCCGCCTGCGCGCGCTCGTTCGCGAGGCCGGTGTAAGCGCCGACGAAGTGCTGTATGTCGGCGATGAAATCCGCGACGCCGATGCGGCACGACGCGCGCACATCGCATTCCAGGGCGTCGCGTGGGGCTACACCGCACCCGACGCGTTGCAGGCGCATTGCGCGACGCCGTTGCTGCCCCGCCTCGACGCGTTGCTCGATCGCGTGTGACGCGTTCGCGCGCATCGCATGCGCGACTCGACACGTCGCTCGACCTGCACGACACGGCGGCAACACGATGAAATGCGGATGACATGTTCGTGCATCCCGCACGCCGCAGGCGCGCAAAAATTGCCGCCGCGGCACGCGCAGCAGGTACGCAATACCGGTCCGCGCTCTCGCGCATCGATTCGTCTTACCATCCGTTACACAAGCCACAGCACGGTTGCACCTGCTACCCGACCACCCTCCTAGAATCAGTCGGGCCGGGAAACACTTCGACCGGCGCCGCGGCAGAGCGGCGGTCGAATCCGGCCCGGGCGCGCCCGGTCTCTCGCACAGCTACGGATCATGTCATCCGTCTTTTAACCAGAGCCCCGATCGAAAGGAGGTCTCATGAACCGCTTCCCCCACATCTCGCGCCTTGCTTTGTCTGCCGCTGGCCTGCTGCTCGTCGCCGTGACGGCGACCGCGCAAACCGCGCAACCGGCACCGTCCGCGCCGGCCGCTGCCGCGACGCGCATCCACGAAGCCGACCAGGCCTTCATCACCGACGGCACGAAAACCGTGTCGACGCAGCACGACGCGGCGCGCATCGCCGATTCGCGCACGTCGGACAGCCAGGTGAAAGCCTTCGCGCAACGCGTGTCGACCGACGATGAAAAGATCATCCAGGCGATGCGCGCGGCGAGCCCGCGCGGCGTCGACGTGCCGGCCAACGACCCCGACACGGCCGCACTGGACAGCATCAAGAACCTGCGCGGCGCCGAGTTCGACAAGGCGTACATCGAGCAGGTGGCGCTCGCCGGCCAGCAGAAGGCGATCTCGGCATTCCAGGCCGAAATCGCATCGGGCCGCGACACGAAGCTGAAGGAAGTCGCACGCCAGTCGCTTCCGATCCTGCAGAAGCACTACGCGGACGCGCAGAAACTCGCCGAGCGTCATCACCTCGCATCGGCGCAGTAATCGGCGCGGTAACACGATGCAGCGCCGCGCACCGTGCGCGGCGCACCGCTTCCCCCGTCATCGCGCCGCCCGGTTCCGGTGGCGCGATGCACATCTGACTGCATGACCCGGTGCGCAAACGCGTGCCGCACGTCATGCGCTACACGTTACTTCGCGAGCTTCGCCGCGAGCCGCGCACTCACCTCCGGCCATTCGTCGTCGATGATGCTGAAGCGCACCGAATTGCGCTTGCGGCCGTCCGGCATGATCCGTTCGTGGCGCACAATCCCTTCCTGCTTCGCGCCGAGCCGCAGAATCGCCGCGCGCGATTTCTCGTTCAGCTCGTCGGTCGTGAACTGCACGCGCACGCAATGCAGCGTGTCGAACGCATAGGTCAGCAGCAGCCACTTCGCTTCGGTATTCGCGCGCGTCCGCTGCGCCGATTCGCTCAACCACGTATGGCCGATCTCGAGCTTGCGATGCGTGCGATCGATCTTCCAGAAGCGCGTACTGCCGATCACGCGGCCCGATGTGCGATCGACGATCGCGAACGGCATCACGGTGCCGGCCGCACGCCCCTTCAATGCGGTATCGATATAAGCATCGACCGTCTCCGCGCTCGGCACGGCCGTGACCTTCAGGTTCCACAACTGGCCGTCGGCCGCGGCATCCAGCAGCGCCTGCCGGTCGGATGCGTCGAGCGGCCGCAGTTCGATACGCTCGCCGGTAAGCGTCGGTTGTTCGAGGGAAGGTGAAGCGTCGGTCATGACGAGGTTCCGGAAAGTAACGACGATGGCGGCAAAACATCCATCATACGGCGCGTCAGCCGAGGTGCGCGGCCAGTCGGCGACGGATCGCCTTCGCCTCGGCGCGCAGTGCATCGGCGAACGCATCGACGAGCAGGTTCTTCGGCCGGTGCTCGGGCACGATCATGCTGACCCGGTACGGAAACGAGCGCGTGAGCGGCCGCACGTGCAGGTCGCGCCCGACGAAATCGAGCGCGGTCAGCGGATTGACGATCGCCGCGCCGAGCCCCTGCCGCACGAACGCGCATACCGACACGGCCGACGGGGTTTCGACGACCGAGCGCGGCGCGACGCCGAGCTGCGCGAACGCCTCATCGATCAGGATGCGATACGGATCGTTCAGCGACAGGCTCACGAACGGCCGATCGGCGAGATCCAGCAGATCGATCGCGTCCTGCACGAGCAGCGGATGGCCGTCGGGCAGCACGCATACCTCGTCGACTTCGAGCAGCGGCGTGAGCACGGTGCCGGCCGGCGCGACGTCGTGCTCGGTTAGCCCGAGGTCGTAGCGCTGCGCGGTCAGCCACTCCTCGAGCACCGGCGACTCCTGCGTCGCGACCGACACGCTGACGCCCGCGTGGGCCGCGTGAAAACGCCGGCACGCGCCGGGCAGGATCGCGTGCGAGAACGCCGGCAGCGCGATCACCGACAACTGCCCGTCGCGAAACTCGCGCAGGCGCGCGGCCGTCGCCGCGACGCGCTCGAGCCCCACATACGCGAGCCGCACGTCGTCGAACAGCGTGAGCGCGGCCATCGTCGGCCGCAGCCGGCCGTGCGCGCGCTCGAACAGCGCGAAACCGACGACCTGCTCCATCCGCGCGAGCTCGCGGCTGATCGTCGGCTGCGACGTGTAGAGCATCTCGGCCGCGCGCGTCGTGCTGCCGGTGACCATCAGCGCGCGAAAGACCTCGATATGGCGGTGCGTGAGCATGATCGTCTATATCAGATATAAATCGAATGTCGATAAACAGGCATTTTACTGTATAGCCGAACAGGTGCATCATCGACGCTATCCGTTCATTCGATCCGATTCATCCGCCATGTCCCTCGATTCCTGCCAGCTCGCGACGCTCGCGCAGCAATACGGCACCCCGCTGTGGGTGTACGACGCCAACGTCATCCGCGACCGCATCGCCCAACTGCGCCAGTTCGACGTGATCCGTTACGCGCAGAAGGCGAACTCGAACATCCATATCCTGAAGCTGATGCGCGAAGAAGGCGCGTGCGTCGACGCCGTGTCGCTCGGCGAGATCGAGCGCAGCCTCGCGGCCGGGTTCAGTCCGACCGGCGAGCCGGAAGGCGTCGTGTTCACGGCCGACCTGATCGACCGCCCGACGCTCGCGGCCGTGCTGAAGCACGGCGTGACCGTGAACGCGGGTTCGCTCGACATGCTCGCGCGGATCGGCGAGCACGCGCCGGGCCATCGCGTGTGGCTGCGCGTCAACCCCGGCTTCGGCCACGGCCACAGCAACAAGACCAACACCGGCGGCCCGCAGAGCAAGCACGGCATCTGGATCGACGACGTGCCGCGCGCGATCGAGATCGTGCGCCAGTACGGGCTGAAGCTCGTCGGCATCCACATGCACATCGGTTCGGGCGTCGACTACGGCCACCTGTCGCAGGTGTGCGATGCGATGGTCGATCTCGTTACATCGCTCGGTCACGACATCGACGCGATCTCGGCCGGCGGCGGCCTGTCGATTCCGTATCGCGACGGCGAGCCGCGCGTCGACGTCGACCACTACTTCAGCCAGTGGGACGCGGCACGCAAGCGGATCGAACGGCATCTCGGCCACCCGGTGCGCATCGAGATCGAACCGGGCCGTTTCCTCGTCGCCGAAGCCGGCACGCTCGTCACCGAAGTGCAGGCCGTCAATCGCCGGCCGAAGCACGATTTCGTGCTGATCGACGCGGGCTTCAACGATCTGATGCGCCCGTCGATGTACGGCAGCTACCACGCCGTGTCCGTGCACGCGCACGACGGCGCGCTGCCCGCGGGCCGGCCGCTCGTCGACCTCGCGATCGCGGGGCCGCTGTGCGAATCGGGCGACGTGTTCACGCAGGACGCGGGCGGCGTGGTCACGCACCGCACGCTGCCGCAACCGCAGATCGGCGACCTGCTGTTCCTGCACGACGCGGGCGCGTATGGCGCATCGATGTCCTCGAACTACAATAGCCGGCCGCTCGCGCCGGAAGTGCTCGTCGATCGCGGCACGCCGCGGCTGATCCGCCGCCGGCAGACGATCGACGAATTGCTCGCGCTCGAGACGTTCGAGTAACGCGCTTTCGTCGACACGAAGGCCAACGGCCAGGCTTGCCGCTACCGGCAAGCCTGGCCGTTTTGCTTTTCGGTGTGCCGCCGGTTCACCCGCTCGCGATGCGGAGCAACCGCTCGACCGCACCGTAGCACCCGATGCTTCGCATCATGCGCAACCGCAGCAGATCGCTTGCGCCACCTTCCGCACGCAGAGAAAAACATTCCACGGCGCGCAGAAAGTGCGTGCATCTTTGGAAACACATTCCTTTTTGATGAACCTAAGATTGCCCTCAGTCGCTCAGCATTCGTGTCACCGAATGCACATCGACGAAGCACCCGGTCCACCCTCTCGCAAAGCCGTACGGGCAATCATGAACACCACGCTTGAACTCTTCGCCGCGCACCGGAACACGTTCGACACGCATGTCGCGCGGTCAGCTCGCGCGTCACTCGGCGACCGCTCGCACTGCTCACGCCTTCATCCGCACACGCGCCGCGCCACCGTCGCGCGCGAACGCATGCCGTAACGCACGGCATCACGCACGGCGGCGCACGACACGCGCCGCCACCCGCCGCACCGACTTTCCGCCCACGGCGACGCCGCCCGTCGCCGCGGCTTCGCACACCCTGAATTTTCGACAACAACCACGGAGACGACCATGAAGCACTTCACCCCGACGCTCAAGCAAGGCCTTGCCGCCGCACTCCTCTGCATGGCGGCCGCCACGTCGCACGCGGCAGACCTGCTCGACAGCGTCAAACAGGCCGGCGTGCTGAAGATCGCGCTGGAGGGTACCTATCCGCCGTTCGACTACCGCAATGCTGACGGCCAGCTCGAAGGCTTCGATGTCGACGTCGCGAAAGCGGTCGCCGCACGCCTCGGCGTGAAGCCGCAGTTCGTGACGACCGAATGGAGCGGGATCCTCGCCGGCCTGCAGGCCGGCAAATTCGACGTGATCGTCAACCAGGTCGCGATTACGCCGTCGCGCCAGCAGGCGCTCGACTTCAGCGCACCGTACGTGTATTCGTCGGCGCAACTGCTGCAACGTCAGAACGACGCGCGCGCGTTCAAGTCGCTCGACGAACTGAAGGGCAAGAAGGTCGGCGTGACGATGGGCAGCAACTACGTCGATCTCGTCAAGACCGTGCCCGCGATCGACCTGCAGGTCTACCCGGGTACACCGGAAAACCTGCGCGACCTTGCGGCCGGTCGCATCGACGCGGCGGTCAACGATCGCCTGATGCTCAGCTACCTGATCAAGAACTCGCACCTGCCGCTGCGCCCCGGTTCCGTGCTGGCGGGCGGCGAGGACCGGATGGGCATCCCGTTCCGCAAGGGCAATCCGAAATTCGCGAAGGCGATCGACGATGCGGTCGCGTCGCTGCAGCAGGACGGCACGCTGAAGAAGATCTCGATGCAGTGGTTCGGCGCCGACACGACCAAGCCGGTGACGCAATAACGCAGCCCGCCCCGCGCCCGCGCGCATGAACGCGCGGGCCGTCCGGCACACAATCAGGAGACACGTGATGGAAGCACTCGAACTGGTCGTTCATACCCTGCCCGTGATGGTCAAAGGCGCGGTGCTCACGCTGAAATTCGCGGTGGCGTCGATGGCGCTCGGCCTCGTCGTCGGGCTCGTGATCGCGATCATGCGGATCGGCAGCAACCGGCTCGCCGCAGGGCTGGCGCAGGGCTACGTCAGCCTGATGCGCGGCACGCCGCTGCTCGTGCAGATGTTCGTCGTCTATTACGGGCTGCCCGATCTCGGCATCACGCTCGATCCGACGACGGCCGGCATCTTCACGCTGACGCTCAACGCGGGCGCCTATCTGTCGGAAAGCATGCGCGGCGCGATCCTCGGCATCGGCCGCGGGCAATGGGCGGCCGCGCACAGCCTCGGCCTCACGCATGTGCAGACGCTGCGCTACATCGTCTGCCCGCAAGCGTTGCGCCTCGCGGTGCCGAGCCTCGGCAACACGCTGATCAGCCTGATCAAGGACACGTCGCTGGTCTCGGTGATCACCGTCACCGAATTGCTGCGCTCGACGCAGGAAGTGATCGCCGCGACGTTCCAGCCGCTGCCGCTCTATCTCGCCGCCGCCGCGATCTACTGGGTGCTGAGCACGCTGCTCACGCGGCTTCAGGGCCGCGTCGAAACGCGCCTCGCGCTGCCGTCCACGCATTGAACGCGTGCCGCTCATTCAACCCGACCTCAACGACGGACAGAACATGATTACGCTCGACAATGTTTCGAAATGGTATGGCAAGCATCAGGTCCTCTCGGCATGCAGCGCGGCGGTCTCGAAAGGCGAAGTGGTCGTCGTGTGCGGGCCGTCGGGCTCCGGCAAGTCGACGCTGATCAAGACGATCAATGGTCTCGAGCCGTTCCAGAAAGGCAGCATCACCGTCGACGGCACGCGGCTCGGCGACCCGGCCGCGAAGCTTGCGCAATTGCGCGCCCGCGTCGGCATGGTGTTCCAGCACTTCGAGCTGTTTCCGCACCTGTCGATCACCGAGAACCTGACGCTCGCGCAGGTCAAGGTGCTCGGCCGCCGCAAGGACGAGGCCGTCGAGAACGCCATGAAGCTGCTCGATCGCGTCGGCCTGAAGGCCCATGCGCACAAGTATCCGGGGCAGTTGTCCGGCGGCCAGCAGCAGCGCGTCGCGATCGCGCGCGCGCTGTCGATGAACCCGGTCGCGATGCTGTTCGACGAGCCGACCTCCGCACTCGATCCCGAGATGATCAACGAAGTGCTCGACGTGATGGTCGAGCTCGCGCGCGACGGCATGACGATGGTCTGCGTCACGCATGAGATGGGCTTCGCGCGGAAAGTCGCGCATCGCGTGATTTTCATGGACCAGGGCGCGGTGGTCGAGGACGCGGCCAGCGACAGGTTCTTCGCCGCGCCGCGTTCCGAGCGCGCCCGCGACTTCCTCGACAAGATCCTGCACTGACCGCGCGGCGGCCGCCTCGCTTCGATTGACTGATTGACCCTCAAAGGACGACACCTTGAACCCATTGCATTCGACCGACACCGTACTCGCCCACGAAGGCCGTTCGCACGGCCAGCCCGGTTCGCCCGTGAACCCGCCCGTGTATCGCCAATCGACCCTGCTCTTTCACGGCACCGACGCGCTCGACGCGGTGCGCGGCACGCCGCTCGCATACGGGCGCCACGGCAGCCCGACCACGCGCGCGCTCGAGAAAGCGCTCGCGCGCCTCGAAGGCGCGCACGCCGCGCTGCTGACGCCGAGCGGCCTCAGCGCGATCACGACCGCGCTGCTCGCGATGCTGAATCCCGGCGACCATCTGCTGATGGCCGATTCCGTGTACGACCCGACCCGCTCGTTCTGCGATGAAACGCTCGCGCGCCTCGGCATCGAGACGACCTACTACGATCCGTCGATCGGCGCAGGCATCGCGTCGCTGATGCGGCCGAACACGCGCGCGGTATTCGCCGAATCGCCGGGCTCGCTTACCTTCGAGGTGCAGGATATTCCGGCCATCAGCCGCGTCGCGCACCGGCACGGCGCCGTGGTGCTGCTCGACAACACGTGGGGCACGCCGCTGAACTTCCGCTCGTTCGACCATGGCGTCGACGTGTCGATTCATGCCGCGACCAAGTACATCGCCGGACACTCCGACGTGCTGATGGGGACGATCCTGACGACCGAGGCGCTCGCGCCGAAAGTCACGCGTTTCTATCGACAACTCGGGATGACGGTCAGCGGCGACGACGCGTATCTCGCGCTGCGCGGCCTGCGCACGCTGTCGGTTCGGCTTGAGCGCCACCAGCGCAACGCTCACGTGCTGACCGAATGGCTCGCTGCACAACCGGAGGTCGCGCGAATCCTGTATCCGGCGCGGCCCGGCGACCCCGGCCATGCGCTGTGGCAGCGCGATTTCACCGGCGCGTGCGGGCTGTTCGGCGTGGTGCTGCATCCGCAGCCCGACGAGGCGGTGCGTGCGCTGCTCGACGGGATGACGTGCTTCGGCATGGGGTATAGCTGGGGCGGCTTCGAAAGCCTGATCATTCCGTCCAATCCGTCGCGCAACCGTACCGCCACGCAATGGGCGGCGGCAGGCCCGCTGCTGCGGATTCATGCGGGGCTCGAGCATCCCGACGACATGATCGCCGACCTCGCCGCCGGTTTCGCAAGGATGCGCGCCGCAGCGCTCGCGGAAGCCTGAAGTCCGGCGACGTAGGACACGCCACCCCGCATCACGTTTTCTTCAACGTTCGTCCCACTCTCATAGCGAGACACTCATGAAAGACACGCTGTTCATTCTTCGCCCCGGCTTTTTCAAGGACTCCGAAGGTCCGTTCTACTGCGGCGATTCCGTTTCCGTCGAAGGGCTGCTGAGCTTCTACCCGCAGTTGCGCGACGCCGTCGACGTCGAATACATCGACGCACCTCGGCCGCGCCAGCCGATCGTCGCGCTGATCGGTACGGACAACCAGTCGGCGCCCGTGCTCGTGCTCGGCGACGGACACGCGCCGAAAGACGATGCACTCGCGATTCGCGAGCACGACGGCCGGCGCTTCATCGATTCGCCGGCCGATATCCGCCGGTATCTGTCTTCGCAATACGGCGTGGCGCACGTCGCGTAAGCATGCGGTGCGGTGCCGTGCCGTTTAGCGACGGCACGGCACCGCATCACCCCGCCCGCTGCACGGGCGCCATTTTCGAGAAGTACTTCGCGCCCGCCACGCAGCCGACCACGACGACCGTCACGACGACCATCGACGGCGGCACCGTCTCGTGCAGCAGCCCGGCCGCCAGCAGGAAACCGAAGAACGGCTGCAGCAGCTGCAACTGGCCGACGCCCGCAATCCCGCCGAGCGCGAGCCCTCGATACCAGAACACGAAGCCGATCAGCATGCTGAACAGCGACACGTAGGCGAGCCCCCACAGCGCGGCGGCATCGACGCCGTCGAACGACGCCGGCCACGTGAGCCATGTAAGCGGCAGCATCAGCGGCAACGACAGCACGAGCGCCCACGAGATCACCTGCCAGCCACCGAGCTGCCGCGACAGGCGCGCGCCTTCCGCGTAGCCGAGCCCGCACGCGACGATCGCGGCCAGCATCAGCGCATCGCCGACCACCGACGCCTGGCCGCCGTTGCGCAGCGCAAACGCGGCCACTGCACCGCTGCCGACGATCGAGAAGATCCAGAACGGCAGCCGCGGCCGTTCGCCGCCGCGCCACACACCGAACAACGCGGTCGCGAGCGGCAGCAGCCCGACGAACACGATCGCGTGCGCGGACGTCACATGCTTCAGCGCGAGCGCCGTCAGCAACGGGAAGCCGACCACGACCCCGAGCGCGACGATGGCCAGCGACACGGCCTCGGCACGCGTCGGCCGCCTCTGCTTCAGCACGACGAGCAGCAGCAGGCCGAGCGCGCCGGCGATCGTCGCGCGCGCGAACGTGAGGAACAGCGGATCGAGCCCCTGCACCGCGACACGCGTCGCGGGCAGCGAGCCACTGAAGATGATGACGCCCAGCAGGCCGCTGAGCCATCCGTCGGTCGTTTTTTGCACGGGAAATCCTGAACGGGGAAAGTGGATGACCGATGATCCGCCGCCCGCGAAAAGCGCGTAAGCTACAACCCAATACAATTCGGACAAACTGTACTGGACAACTGGCCGTACAGTTCATTCTTCGCCATGAACCATGCCGCCCCGATTCCCGTTCCGCCCGCCGCGTCGCGCACGCGCGTGGAAACCGTGATGGATACCTTGCGCGCGCGGATCGCAAGCCGCGCGCTGATGCCCGGCGCGCGCGTGCCGTCGATCCGGATGATGGCCGACGGGCTGGGCGTGTCGAAATCGACGGTCGTCGATGCGTACGAGCGGCTCGCGAGCGAAGGCGTGCTCGTCGCGCGGCGCGGCTCGGGCTTCTATGTGTCGGGGCACGCGCCGCCGCTCGCGCTCGCCGATCTCGGCCCGCGCCTCGATCGCGAGCTCGATCCGTTGTGGCTGTCGCGCCAGTCGCTCGAAGCGGCGCCGACGTCCGTGAAGCCAGGCTGCGGATGGCTGCCGTCGTCGTGGCTGCCCGATGAAAGCCTGCGCCGCGCGCTGCGCGCCGTGTCGCGCGACGAATCCGACGCGCTGACCGACTACGCGACGCCGCTCGGCCTGCCCGCGCTGCGCCAGCAGCTTGCCTGGCGGCTCGCGCAGCACGGCGTTCACGCGGAGCCCACGCAGATCTTGCTGACCGACGGCGGCACGCACGCGCTCGACCTCGTGTGCCGCCTGCTGCTGGAGCCGGGCGACACGGTCGTGCTCGACGATCCGTGCTACTTCAACTTCCAGGCGCTGCTGCGCGCACACCGCGCGCGGATCGTCAGCGTCCCGTTCACGCCGAACGGCCCCGATCTGGCGCGCTTCGAGCAGGTGCTCGCCGAGCACCGGCCGCGCCTGTACATCACCAACGCGGCGCTGCACAACCCGACCGGCGCGACACTCGCGCCGCCCGTCGCACACCGGCTGCTGACGCTCGCGGCCGAGCACGGCCTGCTGATCGTCGAGGACGACATCTTCGCGGATTTCGAGAGCACGCCCGCGCCGCGCCTCGCGGCATTCGACGGACTGTCGCGCGTCGTGTCGATCGGCAGCTTCTCGAAGACGCTGTCGGCCGCGATCCGCTGCGGTTACATCGCCGCGCGCCCGGAATGGATCGAGGCGCTCGTCGACCTGAAGCTCGCGACGTCGTTCGGCAACGCGCAGATCGGCGCGAACGTCGTGCACCGGCTGCTGATCGACGGCACGTACCGGCGTCACCTCGACGGCCTGCGCGCGCGTCTCGCGGATGCGATGGGCGAGACGATCCGGCGCCTCGCGCGCGCCGGGCTCGGGATCTGGACCGAGCCGCGCGGCGGCCTGTTCGTATGGGCGCAACTGCCCGACGGGCTCGACGCGGCACGCGTCGCGCGCCACGCGCTGGATCACGACGTCGTGCTGGCGCCCGGCAACGTGTTCAGCCCATCGCACAGCGCGACGTCGTACCTGCGCTTCAACGTGTCGCGCTGCAAGGGGCCCGCGGTGTTCGATGCGCTTGCGCGGGCGATGGAGGCCGCACGCGCGGCGGAACACGGCGGCGCGCAGGCGGATGCGGAACGGTGCGCGCTCGCGGGCGAACCGTGATCGCAGGCGAGCGCACTAACTGCCGATCGCCACGATCTCGGCCACGAAATCGACGAACGCCCGCACCTTCGCGGGCGGCAGATGGCGCGACGGATAGTACGCAAACAGTGGGAACGCCTCGCCGCGCCAATCCGCGAGCAGTTCGACGAGCCGCCCCTGCTCGATCAGCTCCGCGACTCCGCTCGCCTTGAAGCGGGCGATGCCCGCGCCGGCCAGGCATGCGCCGAGCATCGTGCCGGCGTCGTTGACGAGCAGCCGGCCCGTCGTCTTCACCGGCACGCGCTTGCGGCCAAGCTGATAGACCCATTCGAGCGGCTGGCCGGTCAGCGTGTTGCGCATCTGGATGCACGCGTGGCCGACCAGATCGGCAGGCGCCTCGGGACGCCCGTGCCGCTTCACGTATGCGGGCGCGGCGACCGTCACCGCGCGCGTCTCCAGCAGCTTGCGCGCGACCAGCGACGATGACGGCGGCTCACCAAACCGCACCGCGATGTCGAAGCCTTCGGCGACCAGATCGCCCAGTTGCTCGCGTGCCGCCAGTTCCAGCGACAGATCGGGATGGCGCGCAAGAAACGCCGGGAGATGCGGCGCCAGCACCCGCCGCGAGAAATAGGCGTCGACATTCACGCGCAACCTGCCACGGACGGCGGCGACCGAGCCGGCGGCCAGCGTGACCGCGTCGCCGATCCCGGCGAGCAGCGGGCCGATATCTTCGTACAGGCGCCGCCCTTCGTCCGTCAGCGTCACCGACCGCGTCGTGCGATCGAGCAGCCGCACGCCGACGCGCGCCTCGAGCCGGCCCACGGCCCGGCTGACGCCGGACGGCGACAGGCCGAGCGCATCGGCCGCGCGCGCGAAGCTGCCGCTTTCGACGATCGCGGCCAGCACGCCCACGTTCGCCAGAATCCGCCCGTCGATGCCCATGATTTCGCTCATGACAAAAAATCACCAATCAAATGACATGGATTCGATTCCATCAGGAATCGCCGTTCCCTATCATGCAACCCGATGCATCGCGACGGCAAGCCCCTCCGGCGGCCTACCCGAACGCGACAGGCAGATCCGCCGCCCGGCCGTTCCGGCGCGCGCCCCTTCCCTTTTTCGATGAGGATTTCGAACCATGTACGCCATTACCGGTATCACCGGACAGGTCGGCGGTGCGCTCGCCCGAGCGCTGCTCGCATCCGGCCAGCGCGTGCGGGCCATCGCACGCGACGCGGACCGCGCCGCACCCTGGGCCGCGCGCAACTGCGACGTCGCACTCGCGGACATGACCGACGCCGACGCGCTGACGAAGGCTTTCTCGAACGCGGCCGGCGTATTCGTGCTGCTGCCGCCGTGCTTCGATCCGTCCCCGGGATTCCCCGAAACGCGCGCCGTGATCGACGCGGTCGGCGCGGCATTGCACGCCGCGCGGCCGCGCAAGGTCGTCTGTCTGTCGACGATCGGCGCCCAGGCGACGCAGGTGAACCTGTTGTCGCAATTGACGATGATCGAGCAGGCGTTCGCCGATCTGCCGATGCCCGTTGCGTTCCTGCGCCCCGCGTGGTTCCTGGAAAACGCCGCATGGGATGTCGCGACGGCACGCGACGACGGCGTGATCCGCAGCTTTCTGCAGCCGCTCGACAAACCGGTGCCGATGGTCGCCACTGAAGACGTCGGCCGCGCGGCGGCCGCCCTGCTTCAGGACGAATGGACCGGCGCACGCATCGTCGAGTTCGAAGGGCCGCGGCGGGTCAGCCCGAACGACCTGGCGGCCGCGTTCGCCCGCGTGCTCGGCCGCACGGTACATGCCGAAGCCATCCCGCGCGACACGTGGGCAGCGCTGTTCGATGCACAGCGAATGCACTACCCCGAACCGCGCATGCGCATGCTCGACGGCTTCAACGAAGGCTGGATCGATTTCGCGTCGGCACGCGCGGACATTCTGAAAGGGGACATCGACGCGGACGCCGTACTGCGCACGCTCGTCGCCCGCACCGCCTGAGCGGGAACAGGGCGACGGCATCGCATGCTGTCGCCCCGTTCCCGCCTGTCACCGCGTCACGCTTCCCCCGCGTGCGCCCTTGCCCGCACCTCGGCAAACGACGCATCGACGAGCAAGCGCCCCGTATCGAACACCGTTTCGAGCGCCTCGTCCCATTCGCCTTCCAGCGCACGATCGTCCCATGCCACGGGCAGCGTCGTGGTCCGATACTCGCCGGTGCGGCGATTGCGCAGCAGCGTGAGCCGCCCCTTCTTCGAGCGCTTGCCCTGATCGGTGACCGGATCCTTGCGGACGTCGTGCCACACGCCGCCGCGCCGGATCGCCGAGCACTTCATCGCGAAACGCTGCGTATCGCGGTTCAGTTGCTGCAACAGCGCGCCGCCCATGCCGAACACAACGTTGCCGGCCGCATAACCCGCGTCGTCGAGCGCGGAAAGAATCGCGTCGATCGACTGCTCGTCGACGCCATCGCCCTGGATCACGCGCACACGGTTCAGCACGCGCCGCCCCTTGCCGTTCACGGTCGAACCGAACGACGCGTCGAGCGCGCGCACGGTCTGCAGCACGATCGCCATCGGGTCGCCCGAATCGGGTCGCACGACGAGCGTCGCGCCCGAATCGAGCACGGCCTGCCGAAGCTCGCCGCCCCACATCTCGAGCGCGGCGAACAGATCGTAGGAGTCCGACACGACCGACACGATCGCGCCGGGCAGGCCGAAGCGGCGGATCATGTTCCGGTACGCATCGGCCTCGCCTTCGCGCCCCCACGACGTGATCGTGCTGTGTTCGGCCGCCGGCACCGAGTAAGCCGCCATCGGCTCGCGATAGAAGCGGTTCGCGGCCAGCACGCCGAGCACCGTGTCCGAACCCATGAAGTTCACGAGGTGCGCCGCACCGCCGATCGCGGCCGACTCCGCGCTCGACACGCCGCGCGCGCCGAAGTCGTGCAGCTTGAACGGCAATTGCGCGAGATCGTCGTCGGTCTTTTCGAGGAAATGGCGGATCGTCCGCCGCAGGTGCCAGCTACGCGTCGCGACCGTCACCGGATACCAGATGCGCAACAGCATCGTCTCGAGATACGACGCGAGCCAGAACACCTGCGGATCGTCGCATTCGACGGTCATCAGCACGTTGTGTACCGGCACGACCGAACCCTCGGGCACCGCGCGGATCTTCACCGGCAGGTAACCGTCGTAGCGTTCGACGATATAACGCCACCCTGCTTCGTTGAACGGCTCGCCGTGCACCGTGAAGAAATCGCGCGCTTCGTCGATCATCGCGTGCGTGACCGGCTTGCACAGATATTCCTTCAGCAGCATCTGCAGCCCGAAGAACAACGTGCGGTCATAACGACCGCCGCGCGATTCGACGTACGAGAACATCGCCGACGCGTCGGGCGGATATTGCAGGAAGTGGGAAGCCTTGTACGAATCCGTATTGAGGATCGGATTGGCGAGAACCGCGGCAAAGCCACCGAGATCGTTTTGCATGGCTAGAGCTCCTCTAGGCCGTTGACGTGCCGCCGCGTCTGTCGCGGCGGACCGGAATGCGGGGAATCAGCGGATCACAGCTTCCCCAGGAAGTGATACGCGATGTCGAAGTGATCCTCGAACATCACGTTGCGCATCTGCGCGAATTCGTTGAGCGGCACCCAGCGCGCCTTGTCGGCGTCGTCGCTGCCCTTCACGCGCGGCAGCTCGCCGGTCGGGAAGTTGAACAGGCATGCGTGCGTGATCGTGCGGCCGCGCAGCGAACGGGTCGGGTGATCGAACACCTGCCGATCCTTGATCGAGCCGCGCAGCACGGGCTCCGGCAGTTTCAGGCCGGTCTCCTCGCGCAACTCGCGGATGCAGGCCGCGTCGAGCCGCTCGTCCTGGTTCACGAATCCGCCCGGCAGCGCCCACAGGCCGCGGCCCGGTTCGCTGCGGCGGCGCACGAGCAGGATATGGCCCGAGTGCACGACCACCGCGTCGACCGTCACGAACGTGACGGGATATGGCGCGGCCGCCCATGCCTTGCGATACGCGGCGATGAATTCGGCTTCCGACTTCAGCTGCGCGAATTCCGGCTGCGTGCGGAAACGCTCGAGCCAGCCGAACACGGGTTCCGGCACGGCCCACTGCACGAAGCTGTTGGTGCGTTCGGCGAAATACTGGTCGCGGATCTCGGTGGCGGAAATGTCTTCCGTCGCGTCGACGTCGACGAGCTCCCATTGCGGGAACATCCGCAGGTAATACGATGTGGCGTCCTTCTCGTGGCCGATCAGCCCGACCTTGCGCTGCGCGACGTCGCCGAGCGCGGACGCGACCGCGTCCTGTACCCAGCGCACCCAGTCGCCGTCGTTGTAGGTCGAATCCTGCAGCGGCGCGACCGTCACGCGGTCGCGCTCGGACGCGTCGAGCAGCGAAGCCAGCATCTGGCGGCGCTCGTCGAACGAGAACGGATCCTTGATGGTACGGGGCTTGTCGGTCGACCCGATCAGCACGCACACGCGCTCGGCCCGGCTCAGTGCCGACTTCAGCACATTCAGGTGACCACGATGCGGAGGCTGGAAACGACCAATGAAAACGAGCGCGTCGAAGCGCCGGTTCTGTTGCGTGCTCATGAGGCTCCCTCAAGAGATTGAAACGCTTCGGGTCTTTCCCGAAGGGTTGGGATAAATCCTAGGGGAAATCCCGAAGTGCGTCAATCGAGCACATGCTCGACTTGACCAAGTCTGAAGAAATGCACGGCGCCGGCGGGTTACACTCGATTTCATCCCAATCCGCGCTACGGCGCCCGCCATCATGAGGATCTCAGTCAGCCGAACCGTCGGTGTCGATCGCAGACGCCTCTTCACGTGGTCGCAGGATTACGCGCGGCGACTCGTGTGGGACAGCTTCCTCATCGACGCCTATCTGCTCGACAGCACGACGGCCGACGTCGGCGTCGACGCGTTCTGCCGCAGCCAGTCGGGCGCGACGATGGTGTCGCGCTACATCTCGTACCGTCCGCCGCAGGTCGCCGCTGTCGAAATGGTCGACGGGCCGAAGGTGCTCGAACGCTTCAGCGGCAGCTGGAATTTCACCGAACACACGCCGGGCACGACCGAGGTGAAATTCACGTACAACTTCCGCGCTCAGCCGGCCTGGCTGCGCTGGCTGCTCGAACCGCTGATCGGCGCGTTCTATCTCGTGCAGACGCGCCGGCGTCTCGATTCGTTCAAGCGCTGGGCCGAAGCCGAAGCGCTGCCGCACTGACCGGCGCTGCCGCGGGCCGTGCGCCCGCGTGATCCGGCGTGTCCACGCCACCTCCCCCTGAATGCGTTCGAACGCGCCACGGCCGCGCGATCGCGCATTTGCCAGATTCGTCGAACCCGGAGAAACTACGGGCGGCCGTCATTCTGACGGCGGGCCCTGACCGAGAGAACAGGGCTTTCCTCCCTGAAACGGCTTCGACACCAACAACATCCATGAGCCTGATATCCCGATTCTTTGGCCGCAAGGAAGAACCCGAAAACCCGGCCGCGCTGGTCGCCGCATCCGACACCGAAAATCCGCTGAGTGTGACGGTCGTCTTCGACGGTCCGCTGCAGGTCGATATCGCGTCGCTGACGGCCGCGCTGCGTGCGTACCATCCGAGCATGCAGCAGGCGCGCGTCGAAACCGAGCCGACGCTGGAGCAGGTATTCGGGCTCGTCGGCTGGGGCAAGCACGTCGTCCGGCTGGTCGGCTTCGATGCGCCCTATCCGTCCGACGCGCTGGAAGCGTGCGTCGCGCCCGCCCACTACGGGCAGGACCTGAAGCAGCAGGTGCGCGCGAGCCGCAGCCACGTGATCCTGTACTACGCCGGACACGAACCCGATCCGCTCGACCAGTACGTCGCACTGGCGGCCGTCGCCGGCGCGCTGGCCGAACAGAACGGCCTCGCGGTGCTGAACGAGCACGCGCATACGTCGTTGCCGGCCGGTGTCTTCAATGCGAAGGAACTCGGCGAAGAGAGCCTCGAAGTGCTGCGCGCGATCCCGCTGAACCTGTTCTTCTGCGGCTTCGTGAAATACGAGGTCGAAGGCGTCGAAGGCGTGTGGATGCGCACCTATGGCGCCGACGTGTTCGGCCTGCCCGATTTCGCCGCGCTCGCGCAAGGCCATCACGAAGGCGAACGCTATTCCGGCATCTTCAACAACGTGATGCACTACCTGCTCGAAAGCGGCGCGCGGATGCATGCGGGCGAAACGATGCAGGTCGGTTCGGAAACGTTCATGAAGCTGCGGGAACCGCTCGAACACGAGTACTACCTGCAGGGGCCCGCGCAGGTGCTGGTGGTCGAACTGATCTCGGCGGACGAAATCAATCGCTGATCGCAACGTATCGCACCGTGATGCACGGCGCGCGGGTTCGACACTTCGCGAACCGCGTGCGCCGCGGCGTCACATGACGGCGGCGTGACAGCCGCCGCCCGCCCGACGAGGAGACATCCGTGTTCCGCATACGTCTTGGTTTCGCGCTGGCCGCTCTCGGCCTCTCGTTGTCCGCCCACGCCGACAGCATCGACTGCACGCGTGCGAAGACGCGCACCGATCACCTGATTTGCGGCGACAAGGCGCTCGTATCGGCCGACAGCACACTGTCGAGCGCGTACTACGACGCGATCGGCATCGCCGCCGACCAGCCGGCCGTGATCCGGTCCCAACGCGCGTGGCTTGCACAGCGCGATGCGTGCGCCGATGCCGCCTGCCTCGCCACCGCGTACCGCGACCGTACCGCAGCCCTGAAGCAGGTCAAGCACGCGGGCTGGAAAACCTATCGCGACCCGGCGCTCGGCATCTCGTTCGAGTACCTCGCGAACCGGCAGGTGAAGAAGCCATGCCCGGCAATCGGCGGCGATCGCTGCGTCGCGATTGTCGGCCGCAACATGACCTACAGCAACTATTTCATCGCGTTCGAGATCGTCGACGGCGCGCTGGAGCCGGTCGCGGAAAAGGAAGCGGGTTTCGAGCAGCAGGACGACGGCAAGTGGATGACGACTTACGGCCGCAGCGCTGCGCAGGAAGTCGAACGTTTCTCCGGCACCAGCTGGCGCGGCATGCGCGCGACGATCACGTGCGGCATCAGCGACCCGGAAACCGGCTTCCACGCGGCCGGCGGCGAATGCTACTGGGCCGTGCTGAGCAACGGCAAGCGCTCGGCCGTCGCGAATACGCAAGGCATCGTCGGCACCGACGACGCGACGCTGCACAGCGTGTCGACGTTCCGGTTCGAACGTTAGCGGAAGCCGTGACCTGCGCGGCGGCGAACGCTCATGCCGCCGGTGCGTCCCGACTGATCGCCACGCACTTGATTTCCGCGAGCAGGCCAGGATGCGCGAGTTCGGCTACGCCGATCGCGGTCCACGCACATGTCCCGCGCGGAAACACCCGATTCTTCACATCGCGGAAGATCGCCATGTGCCGGCTCAAATCGACGTGGTACGTCGTCATGTCGACCACGTCGTCGAACGTGCAGCCGGCCGCCTCCAGCACCACGCGCAGGTTGTCCCAGCAGGCGAGAAACTGCGCCTCGGGATCGGCAATCACGTCGAGATCCGACGTGCGTCCAACCTGTCCGGCACAGTAAACGGTCGCACCGACCCGCACTGCCGGCGCGTACCCCGCCCGCTCGACGATGCGCTGCATCGTCGGCGGGACAATCACTTCACGATCGATCATCGAGACACTCCCTGGCGCTGGCACACGGCTTCACCGCAATCTCGTCGGCGCGGGCGACGCACCGGCCTCCGATGACGAACGCAGGCGCAATGGCTTGCCCGCCGACGCGCCCGGAATGGTAGCAGCGCACTTTCCGGCCTGATCTGCGGCATTTGGACGCCGGCGCGTCAGCGTACGCCAGGCCGGCCCATCGAAAACGTCTCCGCGCCAGACTCACGGCGCAACGTCACCTCCATACCGCTCAGCCATCCTGACGATTTCAGGATCGGGCGCGCCACCGCGTATAGCCGATCGGCGCTGGGGCCATACAGATACAGATAACCGTCGTTGCCGTCGCGATGCAGCTCGGTCTCGCCGAGTTCGCCCGCCCCTGCCTGCCTCGCTGCAAGATCGAGCCGGCGCTCCAGCGCATGAAGCCGCGGCAGATCCTTCTCGTCGTAGTCGAAGTGGACCATCACGACCGGCCCGGGCGGCTTCGTCGGCAATTCCGCGGCAACGTGGCCGGCGAACAGCATCAAGCCGAACAACGCGGCAAATCGCATTCTTTTATACATCGCCATAACCGGTACGCAATGCCCGCTCAGGTCAATGCGTCGCCGCGCGCGACCTGCTGCCGGGCCTGCGCCTGCGTGCCGAGCGCGGCGGCGATCGCATCGACCGCATCGGCGGCACGCGCCGCGCCGCACATGAACGCGTCGACGGCCGCGAAGCGATGCTCGGGCCACGTATGGATCGTGATGTGCGATTCGGCGAGCAGCACGACACCCGTCACGCCATGTTCGCCGCCGAAATGATGGAAATGCGCGCCGATCACGCGCGCGCCCGACTGTCGCGCCGCTTCGGTGAGGATCGTCTCGAGCCGCGCGGCGTCGCGCAGCAGCGCCGCGTCGATGCCGGCCAGGTCGGCCAGCACGTGCGAGCCGAGCGTCGCGCGCGGCGGCGCGATCCCGTCGCGCGCGGTCATTTGTGCGACCCGTACGACGAGTAGCCGCTGCGGGCCGACGAACTGCCCCAGCCGCTACCGCCCGAACCGCTGCCGCCGATCGATGCGCAGCTGAACAGCGTGACGACGATCAGGCCGTAGATGCCGTAGAGGATGTACCGGATCACGAGTTGCCCCCGTCCGACGCGAAACCCTTCCACAGCCATTCAGGCAGCCACAGCACCAGCAGGCCGATCAGCACGAAGACGGAGCGACCGCTGAACGCGAACAGCGACCCCATGTTGAAGATCACGAGCAACACGCTGAACACGAGCGGCAGCGGCGAGAAACTGTGCGGGTTTTTCCCGCCGAACAGGCCCTTCGCTTCCTTATCGCCGGCCGCCGCTGCGGCCGTCGCGAGCGCCGGCGTGCCGAAGCGTTCGCCGAGCGCGCTGGCCGACAGCGGCCGCGCGCGCGACCAGACGATCTCCGCATCGCTGCGCTCGCGCGTCAGCTTGTCCTTCTGCCAGCCGTAATCGATGATCGACGTGCGATCGCCCACCTGCACGCGCCAGTTGAACGCACCGACCACGTAGACGACCTCCGAGTCGTATTCCTCGCGCAGGCGGTAGGTCTTGCCGCCGTCGGTCACGTCGGACTCGCTGCCGATCGTCGGCCATTGGTCGAGCACCTGCACGCGCTCCCAGCGCCCTTCGCTCTGCACGAGCCACAGGAAACCGCGCTTCGGGTTCAGCAGCAGATATTCGTCCCACGTCTCGGCATCGCCCGGCACGCGGCAACGCATCATGCCGATCACCGTGTATTTCACGCCGTCGAACGTGCCGATCGCACCGAGCTCCAGCGCGCCCTTCACCGATTCGAGCTTGCGCTGCGCCGCAAACACGGTCTGCTGCTCGGCCGTGCACTGCACGCCCGCGTGACAACTGCCGCACACGACGTAGTCGGCGACGTTCGGCGCATACGACAGCGGCGCGCCGCAACTCGGGCACGCGAACGGCACCATCTCCGCGCCGCGCTTCTCGCGCGTATCGGTCTCGGTGTCACGCAGCCCCGTGAACGCGAGCGCGTCGAATTCCAGCGCCTCGCCCGAATAGACCGCCGGGCTTCCGCCGTTCGAATCGGCGTCGGAATAGTCGTAGGTCGCGAACGCGTTGCCGGTCCGCAGATCGACCACGCGCGCCTCCCAGCCGGCATCGACGCGGAACGGCAGCTCGCCGTCGCCGCCCGTGCAGCGCGCGGTGCGCACGTCGGACACGAGGTACGCTCGGCCATCGTGGTCGATCCGCATGCCCGGTTCGAGTGTGCCGAACGCGGGCCACGCGCCGCCTGACGCATCGTCGGGCTCGCGCACCGTGACCGCGTACTGGCCCGACGCATCCGACAGCCAGCCGAACGCGCCGTCGTCGAACACGACGTACCACTCGCTCCAAGCGCCGGCGTCGTAGGTCATCTGGATGCGCCCGAGCACCGTGAACATGCGCTTGCCGTAGCGCCCGGCCGTGCCGATCTGGATCGGCGACGCGTCGTCGAGCACCGTGGCCAGCTCGCCGATGCGCTCGACGTCGGTGCCGCGCTTGAGCAGCGTGCTGCGGCAGAACGCGCAGACGGCCATCACCGCCGCCGCCGAGCGAAACTCGACCGGCGCGCCGCACTGGGGGCACGAAGTGCTGAACATGCGCGACGCTTACCGGGTGAGCTTCGCGAGGATCTCGGCCTTCGCGCGCGAATATTCGTCTTCGGTCACGAGGCCCTTGTCGAACAGTGCCTTCAGCTGCTCGAGCCGCTGCACGTAGTCGGTGCCATCGGCCGGCGCGGCCGGCTGCGCAGCGGCCGCCGGTGCCACGACGGGTGCGACTGGTGCAGCGGCTGGCGCGGCGGCCGGCGCCGGCTGTGCCGCGCCCGCCATCTGGCCGGCCATCGCCTGCCCGATCACGGCACCCGCGGCGAGCCCCGCGCCGACACCGGCGATGCCGCCCGGGTTCTGCGCGGCAAGCGGAATCGCCTGCGCGGTCTGGTATTGCGTGGCGCGCGCGAGATCGCCGGCCATCCCCGCGCCGATCCGCAGGTCGAGCGCCTTCTGCAGCTCCGCCGGCAGCGACACGCTCTCGACCGCGAACGCATCGAGCGCGAGGCCATAGCGCGTGAACACCGGCGCCAGCGCTTCGGCGATGCGCTGCGACAGCAGCGACTGGTTCGCGGCCATGTCGACGAACGGCACGTCGGACGCGCCGAACGTCGTGCTCATCGCCGTGACGACCAGGTTGCGCAGCTGCTGTTCGAGATCGTCGACCGTGTACTGCGCGCGCGTGCCGCTGACCTCGCGGTGGAACGCGCCCGCGTCGACGATCCGGTACGAGTAGATGCCGAACGCGCGCACCTGCACGAAGCCGAATTCGCGGTCGCGGATCGTCACCGGCTGCGCGGTGCCCCAGCGCCGGCCGAGTTGCAGCCGCGTGCTGAAGAAATAGACGTCCGATTTGAAAGGAGACTGAAAGAGTTTGTCCCAGTTCTTCAGGTACGTGAGCACCGGCAGCGTGTTCGTTTCCAGCGTATACAGCCCCGGCTGGAACACGTCGGCGACCTTGCCTTCGTTGACGAAGATCGCGACCTGCGTCTCGCGCACGGTCAGCTTGCCGCCGTAGCGGATTTCCTGGTCTTCCATCGGATAGCGCCAGGCCAGCACGCCGTCGGTGTCTTCCGTCCATTGCAGGACGTCGACGAACTGCTTGCGGATAAACGAACCCAGACTCATGTCGGTCTCCTCGGACGCGTGGCGGTCAGGTCAGGCAGGCGGCATTGATGATGCCGACGACGAGCGACGCGGTGCCCATCAGGCCGCCCATCGCGACGTTGCGATCCTCGATTGCATGATTCATGCCGGGCATCAGGCGCGTCAGCGCCGCATAGGTGATCAGCTGCACGGCCATCGCGCCGACGGCCCAGATCACGACTTCGCCGAGCGTCGAGTTGTGCGCGATGCTGGACGCGAGCGTCAGGCAGAAACCGATCAGCGCGCCGGCGAACGACAGCGTCGCGGCCGCGTTGCCGTCGCGGATCAGCGCCAGTTCGTCGAACGGAGTGACCTTCAGGTACACTGCCGCGAACACAAGAAGCAGCACGAACGCCGACAGTAAATGAACCGCATAAAGATAGGCACTATTCATTCTTTCCCTCGGATTTTGTGCTCGGTTCGCCGCCCCGTCGCCGGCCGGCCCGCACGGGGCCAGCCAACAAAAATCCGCGCCAGTATATCCACATTGCCGAACACTGCACAACGGACGCACCATGCTGCATAGGCGTGCGCTCGTCCTGTCGATCCTCGTGCTCGCGTCGTGCGGGCTCGGCTACGAACTGATCAGCAGCGCGCTGTCGAGCTACCTGCTCGGCGATTCGATCCTGCAGTTCTCGTCGGTGATCGGCTGCTACCTGTTCGCGATGGGGATTGGCTCGTGGCTCGCGAAGTTCGTCGAGGACGACGACGTGCTCGACCGCTTCGTCGACATCGAGCTGCTCGTCGGCCTGCTCGGCGGCGTGTCGGCCGCGCTGCTGTTCGCGGTGTTCGCGTGGCTGGCCGCGCCGTTCCGCGCGGCGCTCTATGCGCTCGTGCTCGCGCTCGGCATGCTGATCGGGATGGAGATCCCGCTCGTGATGCGCGCGTTCGAGCAACGCCGCCAGGCGTTCCGCCATACCGTCAGCGAGGTGCTGACCTTCGACTATCTCGGCTCGCTCGCCGTGTCGCTGATCTTCCCGCTCGTGCTCGCGCCGCGTCTCGGCCTGCTGCGCACGAGCTTCCTGTTCGGCATCCTGAACGCCTTCGTCGCGCTGTGGACGACGCACCTGTTCCGCGACGAGATCCGCAACGTGCGCGGCAAACTGATGCGCGCGTCGCTCGTGATCGGGCTGCTCGTCGCCGGGTTCGCGCTATCGGACCGCATCACGCACTGGGCCGAGCATGGCGTGTACGGCGACGAGACGATCTATTCGGAAACGACGCCGTACCAGCGCATCGTGCTCACGCAGTGGCACGACGACATGCGGCTGTACCTGAACGGCAACCTGCAGTTCTCGTCGCGCGACGAGCACCGCTATCACGAGGCGCTGATCCACCCGACGATCGAGGCGCTGCCGTGGGCGAAGCACGTGCTCGTGCTCGGCGGCGGCGACGGCCTCGCGGTGCGCGAACTGCTCAAGCACCCTAACCTCGAACAGATCACGCTCGTCGATCTCGATCCCGCGATGACGAAGCTGTTCTCCACGTCCGCGCCGCTCGTCAAGTTGAACCAGGGTTCGCTGAAGGACCCGCGCGTGCACGTGATCAACGACGACGCGGTGCGCTGGCTCGAATCGAACGCCGACGTGTACGACGCGATCGTCGTCGACTTCCCCGATCCGACCAACTTCGGGCTCGGCCGCCTGTATTCGGTGCCGGTGTTCCGGCTGCTCGCGCGCCACCTGTCGGAGAACGGCTATGCGGTGATCCAGTCGACGTCGCCGTATTTCGCGCCGCACGCGTACTGGACCATCATCGCGACGCTGCACGAAGCCGGGCTCAATACGTGGCCGTACCACTGCTACGTGCCGTCGTTCGGCGACTGGGGCTTCGTGATCGCCGGCAAGCGCCGCGACTTCACGGTGCCGACGCACTACTCGGTGCCCACGCGCTGGCTCGATGCGCAGACGGCCGCCGAGATGTTCCACTTCCCGGCCGACATGCCGGCGCTGCCGATGACGCCGAACGAACTCAACGACCAGCCGCTCGTGCGCCGCTTCGACGACGACTGGAAACACGTGCTGCGCTGATGGATCGCCGCACGTTCCTCGTCGCGTCGGCGGCCGCGTCGCTCGCCGCATGCGGCCGCACCGGCTGGATCGAGACGACGCCGCGCGTCGGCTACCCCGGCATGCGCGAAGGCCATGCGCTGCGCGACCATGCCACGCTGCCGCCGCCCTCCGGCACGATCGAGACGGACGTCGCGATCCTCGGCGCCGGCGCGGCCGGGCTGTCGTGCGCATGGCAGCTCGCGCGCGCGGGCCACACGCGCTTCGCGGTGCTCGCCGGCCCCGAGTTCGGCGGCAATGCGGCCGGCGGCCGCTTCGGCGATCTCGGCTATCCGAAAGGCGCGCACTACCTGCCATTGCCGTCGCTCGAATCCGCGCATCTGCGCGACATGCTCGCCGATCTCGGCGTGATCGAATCCGCGCCGTTCTCCGCGCGCCCCGTGTACGACGAGCGTGTGCTCGTCCATGCGCCGGACGAACGCCTCTTCATCGCCGGGCAGTGGCAGGACGGCATCGTGCCGACGGCCGGCCTCGACGCCGACGCGCTCGCGCAGCAGGCGCGCTTCTTCGCCTACACGGACGGGCTGCGCACCGCGCGCGGCGCCGACGGCCGCAAGGTGTTCTGCATCCCGATCGCGGAATCGTCGCGCGACCCGCGCTGGCGCGCGCTCGACCGACGCTCGTTCCGCCAGTGGCTGCTCGACGAGGGCTACACCGCGAAGGCGCTGCACTGGTACCTGAACTACTGCTGCCGCGACGACTACGGCGCGGGGTACGAGCACGTGTCCGCGTGGGCCGGCCTGCACTATTTCTCGTCGCGCGGCGGCCATGCGGGCGATGCGAGCGACGGCGCGGTGCTGACCTGGCCCGACGGGCTGCACACGATGGTGACGAAGCTGAGCGATTCGATCACCGCGCGCACCGGCTCGAACGCGTGGTCGCGGGACGGCTTCGCGGTGCGCGCGACCGAACGCGCGGGCGGCGTCGACGTGCTGTGCGCTCGTCTCGGCGACGACGGCGCGCTGTCGACGTTCACGCTGAAGGCGCGGCGCGTCGTGTGCGCGATGCCGCTGTTCGTCGCGGCGCACGTGTTTCCGCAGCTTTCCGCCTACGGCTTCGAACCCGCGCGCGACCTGCCGCCACGCGCGCCGTGGCTCGTGTCCAACTTCCTGCTCGACGGCATGCCGGCCGAAGCGGCAGGCGTGCCGCTCGCGTGGGACAACGTCGTCTACGACGGCGCGGGGCTCGGTTACGTCGTGTCGACGCACCAGCTGATCCGGATGTCGCCGCCGACGCGCTCGGTGTTCTCCGCGTATCAGGCATTGAGCACGCGCGCGCCGGACGACACGCGCCGCTGGCTCGCGCAAGCCGAGCCCGATGCGTTGCGCGAACAGGCGGCGATCGACCTGCAGGCCGTCTACGGGCGCGCGCTGTGGAAGCACGCGACGGCGCTCGAGATCACCGTGCGCGGCCACGCGATGGCGACGCCCGACGTCGGTTTCCTGAGCCGGCCGGGGCTGCTCGCGCTGCGCGAGGCCGACGGCCCCGTCGTGTTCGCGCATGCCGACCTGTCCGGGCTGTCGCTGTTCGAGGAAGCGTCGTACTGGGGCATGCTCGCGGCGCGGCGCATGCTCGCCTGAGCACCGGCTTCCGGCCGGCGCGGCGGCCGCCGATTCGTCATTGCGACGACACCGCCACCCGCTATAATCGCGCGACATTCCGACTGCATTGAGCAGGCCGACGGTGCCGTGCCGTTCGACGCGCCGCATGCCCTCCTCGACAACAACAATGACGAACCGAACCCTCCGACGCCTTCGCCCGTTCGTGCGTGCCGCCGCGCGCGTGCTTGCCTGCGCCCCGCTGCTCGGCGCGCCGCTGGCGCTGCATGCGGCCGACGCCGCAGCCCCCGGCGCCGAGCCCGCATCCGGGCGCTATATCGTCGTCGACACCGGCCACACGCCCGCTCACCCGGGCTCCACCGGCGCGAGCGGCCGCGTCGAATACCGGTACAACCTCGATCTGTCCGCAGCGGTCGCTGAAAAGCTCGCAGCACACGGCGACCGCGTGCTGCGCACGTCGGCCGACGGCCGCGAGATCGCGCTCGACCAGCGTTCGACGCAGGCGCCCGACGCGAACCTGTTCGTGTCGATCCATCACGACTCGATGCAACAGCAGTTCATCGACGCGGGCCGCCAACGCGAATTCCGCGGCTTCTCCGTGTTCGTGTCGGAGCGCAATCCGCACTATGCGGAAAGCCTGCGTTGCGCGAAGGCGATCGCCGAGCGGCTGGTCGCGGCCGGCGAGCGTCCGTCGCTATATCACGCGCAGCCGATCCGCGGCGAGAATCGCCCGCTGATCGACCCGCAACTCGGCATCCACCGCTTCGACGATCTCGTCGTGCTGCGCACCGCGCCGATTCCGGCCGTGCTCGTCGAGGCCGGCGTGATCGTCAATCCCGACGAAGAAGCGCGGCTCGCGCGGCGCGAGACGATCCAGCGCCTGTCCACCGCGATCGCAGGCGGGATCGACGCGTGCACGGTGCCGAAGTGACGGCATCGCCCATCGGGCTCAACGGTTTTCACCCAGTCAGGAGCATCACAATGAAAAAGAAGAATCTGTTCGCATCCTGCGCGCTGCTCGCGCTTGCCGTTCCGTTCGCCGCGCACGCGGCCGGCTGCGCGAAGCCGCACAGCGCGTTCGACCAGGTGTACTGCACCAGCACGCAGTTCTCGCAGAGCGACCGCGAACTCAACGACGAGTACGGGCGCCTGCGCAAGCAACTGAGCGGCGACCAGCAGGCGACGCTGAAGGCCGGCCAGCTCGCGTGGCTGAAGCAGCGCGATGCGCAGTGCAGCGAGACGCGCAACAACAGCTACCTCGTGGATATCCAGTGCGCGAACGACATGACGCAGTCTCGGCTGTCGTTCCTGCGCGAGCGTGAGCGTGAATGCACGAGCACGGGGTGCGTGGCGTCGAAGCTCGGGGAGTAAGGTCTTCGCGTATGCCGTGCCGTGAAGCGTTTCGCGGCGCGGCGCTTCAGCCCCACGAAGGAAACGGCGATGCGACATGAATTCTCCGAAATCCTCAACGACCTCGTCGACTATTTTCTCGTCGGCGATGTTCTGCTGCTGAAGCGCTACAAGGAACAGCACGGGCTGTCGGACAACGTCGCATCCGAGTTCACGTCGAACGACAGCGGCGACAACGCCGTGCTGGAAGGTGTCGTGATTCCGCTGGCCGGCATCGAGAATCATCCGTACACGGTCATCTTCACGCTGGACCACGAAACGCCCGAATTGCTGAAGACGGGAAGCCGCCTGCAGCATCGGCGCGGTGGCTACGTGCTGCGCGTCGAGCATCGTTCGGTCATGCTCTACACGTGGCGCATGCTCGAACGCTTCAACGACGAGACGGTGAACGCGCTGCTCGCGCGTTACCGCGAACCGGGCAGGCCCGTCATCGAAATCGAGAACGGCTGGTACGAAGTCGACATCCTCGGCGGAGAAGTCCCGCGCAACGGCTGGTTCGAACCTGCGTTCGAATTCGTGCTGAAAAGAACCGACGAACCGCAAGATGCGTCGCACGTGGATATCGGCTACAGCTTCGCGATCGACAGCAGTTCGGATCGCGCGAATTGACACGGACACGACAACGCAACAGCAACCGATCAGGCGGATCACGCATGGCACCGAACACGATGACGATCGACATCCGCGCTGCCGAGCCCGTCGACGCCGCGACCATCGCCAGCATCCACGTCGCGTCATGGCAGGCAACCTACACGGGCATCATGCCGGCCCCGTTCCTCGCCGGTCTGTCGGTCGAAAAGCGCACGGCCGCCTGGCGCTGTGCGCTCGACGCCGGTCGGCCGCGCGTCGCGCTCGCGTTCACGGACAACGAGCCGACGGGCTGGATCGCATACGGTCCGACACGCGACCCCGACAAGGATCGCACCTGGGGCGAGATCGAAGCGATCTATCTGCATCCGTCGCATTGCGGGCAACGCATCGGCGCGGCGCTGGTCGACCATGCGTGCCGATCGCTGCACGACGCGGGCCACGCATGGGTGTCGCTCTGGGTACTGGTCGAAAACCGTCGTGCACGGGCATTCTATGAACGCGAGGGTTTCGTCGCGGAAGACGACATCAAGACGTTCGAGATCGACGGCACGCCAATCGAGGAAGTGCGCTATTGGCGCGCACTGCCGAAACAATCGTCATGACTGGATAGTCAGCCCCGCCTCCAAACGCAACTGCATCATCCGCATCAACTCGCGGATCTTCGCGTTGACGGAATTGCGGCTCGCATAAGCGGCAAGCAATTCCAGCGGCGCCGGTGCCATCTCCAGCGGCACGCGCAGCAACCGCCCGTCAGCAAGCTCGGCCGCGCACGCACGCTCGACGAGAATCGCGAAGCCGATCCCGTTCAGCGCCGCCAAACCCGCCATCTCGCCGCTATTGACGCGATACCGGCTCGCGACCGGAATCTTGTGAATCCGCCCGTCGCGGTCGGCGAACTGCCACGGCTGCCCTTTCAGCGTGCTCAACGTCGTGATGCACGGCAATTGCCTGAGCTGTTCCGTCCGGGTCGGCATCCCGGTCCGGGCGACGAGCGACGGCGCAGCCACGACGACGCTCGGCAAACACGCGAGCGGCCTGACGACGAACGTGCTGTCGTCCAGCTTCCCGCGATTGACGATGATCGACAGGTCGATGTCGTCGCGCAACGTCGATATGCCCGCGAGGCTGGTATCGCAGTCGATTTCGACGCGCGGATGGCGGCTCGCGAATTCCGCGACGATCGGCCCGAGCATGCGCGGCCCGATTTCGCCGGGCACGCAGAGCTTCAGCACGCCACGCAACTCCGTTTGCTGCGAGGTCAGCTCGGATTCGGCCAGCGTCAGCGCATCGAGCATCGGCCTTGCGCGCTCGTGCAGCAGGCGCCCGGCCTCGGTCATCCGAAGGTGCCGCGTGCTGCGCTCCAGCAACCTCACACCGAGCCTCGACTCCAGTTGTGCCACATGGCGGCTCACGTTGGAACCCGGCAACGCAAGCGCGCGCGCGGCACCCGCAAAGCTGCCCTCGTCGACGACCGACACGAACACGCGCACCGCATTCAGATCCAGCTTGCTACGCATCATTATCCCGTTTCAGGTATCAAAGCCCGCCATTTTTCATGGCTTATCCCGCCAGACACCGTAATTTACGATGCTCGTCCCGTCAATGCGACGCCGAAGCGCGAACCCGCGACCCAGCGAGCGCTCGCACGACAATACGGAAGGAGCATCATGGATATCGCAATTCTGGGTGCCGGCGTCGCCGGCATGAGCACCGCACTCGCGCTTGCCGGGCGCGGGCACCGGATCCGTCTGTACGAACGCCGGCTATCCGACTCGACGATGGGTGCGGGCGTGGTGCTGTGGCCGAATGCCGGTTTCGTGCTCGCGCAGCTCGGCATCCTGCCGGACATCGTCGAGGTCAGCGGCCACCTGCGCGCGATGCGGTGCATCGACCGGCATGGCAACCCGTTCAAGCTCACCGATATCCGCCAACTCGACCGCCGCATGGGCTTTCCGACGCGCTCGATACTGCGGCGCGACCTGCAGGCCGTGCTCGCGCGACACGTGGCCGCGCGCGGCATTGAAATCTGCTTCGGCCACTGCGCAACGGCCATCGACACCGGGCCGGACGGCCGCGCTGTCGTTCGCTTCGACAACGGCACGGCGATCGCGCCCGATCTCGTGATCGGCGCGGACGGCCGCATGAACTCCGTCGCGCGAAACCATGTCGTCGGCAGCAACACGCCGGTCTATCAAGGATTCGTCAACTGGATCGGCGTCGCGCAGAGCGACGCGCCGCTCGTCGATGAAGTGTCGATATTCGACTACTGGGGCACACGCGAACGGTTCGGTATCGTCGCGATCGATCGGCAGCGCGTGTACTGGGCCGCGGCACGGTCCGAAGCCGACGGCGACGGCGACGGCGACGACACGGTGCAAGGCGATCCGGCGCCGATGCTGGAACGGCTATTCGATGCGTGGCCTGCGCCCATCGCGGACGTGATGCGCGCGACGCCGCCGAACACGATCGCAAAGATTCGCGTGCACGATCTCGATCCGGTCGACGTGTGGCACCGCGGCAACGTGCTGCTGATCGGCGATGCCGCGCATGCGCCCTTGCCCACCTCCGGACAAGGCGCATGCCAGGCACTCGAAGATGCGTGGCACCTCGCCCGTTGTCTCGACGAGTACGGGGAAGGCAACGGCAGCGACCTCGACGCAGCGCTCGCGTCGTTCACGATGCGACGCAGCCTGAAAACCACGGCGATCACCCTGCGTGCCCGCGATTTCGCCCACCGGCTATTCGGCGACGACACGCACGAAAGCGCACGGCAGGTCGATCCGATTGCCGAAATCGACTCCCTGGCACACGCGTGGGGTGCGAACCTGCCGATGGAGCAGATGCGCGACCGATAAGACTCGCTGGCGGCGGCATGCAATCACAGAAACCACCGATACTCCCGCGCGCCGATCTCGTTGCGAAAATCCAGCTCCTCCTGCCGCTTGTTCTCGCAGTACACCATCACGAACTCGCTGCCGAGCCCTTCGCGCACGGCCGGATGATCCTGCATCGCCGCGACCGATGACAGCATCTCCTTCGGAAAATCGATCCCGCTGCCGCGATCCTCGTTGAGCGGCGCGATCGGTTCGGTCCGTGCATCGAGTCCGTGCTCCATCCCGGAAAGGATCGCCGCGAGCACCAGGTACGGATTCGCGTCCGCGCTGGCGAGCCGGTGCTCGATCCGCAGGTTGCGTGCATCCGACTCGGGAATCCGGATGCACGCATCGCGATCCTCGAAGCCCCAGCTTGCGCGGCTCGCCGCATTCACCATCGATCCGTAGCGCCGGAACGCGTTGTGATTCGGCGCGAACACGGGCATGCAATGCGGTAGCAGCGCGAGACAACCGGCCACCGCATGCCGCAGCGGCCGCTGCCCGTCCGCCGCGAGCAGGTTGCGCCCCGCGTCGTCGTACAGGCTTACATGCACGTGCATCCCGCTGCCCGGCGCATGCAGGTACGGCTTGCCCATGAAGCTCGCGCGATAGCCGTGCTGCAGCGCGACGCCGCGCGTGCTGCGGCAGAACAGCGCCGACCAGTCGGCCGCACGCAGCGCGTCGTCGGTGTGGCCGAAATTGATCTCGAACTGGCCAGGCCCGAGTTCGGCCGTGATCACCGTCGCGTCGACGCCCTGCTCGCACGCGGCCTCGACCATCTCGTGCAGCACGTCGGAGAAGCGCGACAGACGCTCGATATGCATGTTCGGCTGATCGTCGCGGTCGTCGCTCAGGCGGTCGCGCGGATACTGCGGCATCCCGTCCGCGAGCTGCGCGGCGAACAGGTAGAACTCGAGCTCGAACGCGACGACCGGCCGGATGCCGCGTGCCGCGAAGCGCCGCAGCACGCGCGCCAGCACCTCGCGCGGTTCGAACTCGATCGGCGCATCGGTGCCGTCGGAGCTGATCAGCATCTGCGCGAGCGGCTGCCGCTCCCAGCGCACGGGCTTCAGCGTGCCTGGGATCAGCCGGCGCGGCGCGTCGGGGTCGCCGTCGTTGAAGCAGTAGTCGCCGATCTTGTACAGGCCGCCCTGCGTGCCGAGCAGCACGCAGTTCTGCGGCAGCTTCAGCAGCGAGCCCGACGCGACCTTCTCGAGCGCGTCGATCGGGTAGCGCTTGCCGTAGAAATGCCCGGGCAGGTCGAGGCAGATCAGGTCGACATAACGGATCTCGGGATGCGCCTGCCGGAATGCGCGGACTTCACCGACCAGCGCGGGAACGACGTCAGCCATGTCTCATCCTTTCCATGTCTTGTATGGCGGTGCCGCAGCGCGGCGAACCGGATTCATGCGGCACGCGGAACAACGTGGCCACATTTAAATCAGTACTGCAAACAGGCTGCGAGGTGCGGCGGCCTGCAACGCCGCCCGCCCCGCCGACAACTCAGGTGAATACCCAGATCACGCGCGTCGGCGCGTCGGTCAGGTTGGCGTAACGGAAGCGCCGGTGCGCGGGAAGCTGGAACGCATCGTTCGGGCCGAGCGTGACGGGCGTGTCGTCGCCGTCGATCCAGATCGTCAGTTCTCCCTCGAGCACGAAACCGCCCTGCTCGTCGCTGTCGTCGACGGGCCGCTCGCCGCTGCTCGCGCCGGGCGCGAGATGGCTTTCGAGGATCGAGAAGCGCGAGCGCATGTTCGGCGACACGAGGATGTCGGTAATGCCGGCCGCGTAATACACGGTGCGCCGCTCGTCGGGCCGCGTGACCCACGGCACGCTGCGCGGCTTGCTCAGGCTGTAGAAATACGTGGTCGGCACACCGAGCGCCTCGCCGATCGCGGTGAGATCCGCGACCGTCGGGCGCGACAGCCCGCGCTCGACCTGCGACAGAAAACCGACCGAGCGGCCGATCCGTTCGGCCAGGTCGTTCAGCGTGACCTTGCGATGCTTGCGCAGGTCGCGGATCAGGATCGCCAGACTTTCTATCTCTTCCTGTTCGTTCATGATGGGTTCCGGTACGGTCAGACGGTATCGCGCAAACGGTACCAAACCTTGCCCAGTGCTTCCAGCGGCGCGGCGAGCCGGTCGCCGCCGGGAAAGCGCGGATTGCGGATGCGCTGGTATTGCGCGAGCAGGCGCTCGTCGCCGAGCACGGCGTCGGCGACCGCGCGCGCACCGGCCAGCGTCGGCAGCACGCCGTGCCCCGAGAAGCCCTGCAGCCAGAAACGCTGCCCGTGGCGGCCGATGTCCGGCGTGCGGCGCATGCTGATGTCGATATGGCCGCCCCACGCGTAATCGAGCGGCACGCCGGCCAGTTGCGGGAATGCACGTTCGAGGTGCGGGCGCGTCGCCGTCGCGATATCGGCCGGGATGCCGCCGAGATACGTGCAGCCGCCACCGAACAGCAGCCGGTTGTCGGGGCTCAGGCGGAAGTAGTCGGGCACGAACTGGTTGTCGATCACGCAGCTGTTCTGCGGCAGCAGCGAACGCGCGACGTCCGGCGCGAGCGGCGCGGTCGCGACCTGATACGTGCCGACCGGCAGCAGCCGGCGCGCCAGGTTGCGATCGAGCCGGTCGACGTACGCGTTGCAGGCCAGCACGAGCACGTCCGCGCGCACTTCGCCGCGCGCCGTGCGGGCGACGTGGCCGCCGGGCGTCTCGCGGCAGTCGAGCACGCGGCTCTGCTCGAAAATGCGACCGCCCGCGCGCTCGATCGTCTGTGCGAGGCCGAGCGCAAGCTTCAGCGGATTCAGGTGGCCGGCCTCGGGATCGTGGAGCGCCGCGAGATAACGCCCGCCGCCGATCCACGCCGGCATTTCAGCCCGCTCGATCACGCGCAGCCGGTCGTAGCCCCAGCGCTCGGCGGCCTCGTCGCGGGCCTGCGCGAGCATCGCGACGCGCCGCGGCCGCACCGCCGCCCACAGGCTCCCGGGCCGGTAATCGATGTCGAAACCGTGCCGCCCGGGCAATTCGCGCACCTCGGCCGCGGCCCAGCGCATGCTGTCCCACAACAGGCGTGCGCCGTCGCGGCCGAGCGAATCCTCGAGCGGCTGCATGTCGCACGACCAGCCGAGCAACGCCTGCCCGCCGTTGCGGCCCGACGCAGCCCACGCGACGCGGCTCGCCTCGAGCACGACGACGCGCTTGCCGGCGAGTGCAAGACGCAACGCCGTATGCAGCCCGCTGAAGCCGGCGCCGACGACGAGCACGTCGGCGTCGATGCGTTCGTCCAGCTCCGGACGACGCGGGATCGGCGCCGGATAGGTGCCGGCGTAGTAGCTTGCGACGTGACGGTCGGACTGCACGAACATGCGGACTCCGGTGAAATTTACCTCGCTAAATTTCATGAAAAATTAGCACGCCAATTTCACGGAGGCAAGCGCGCGGAAAAACGGCGCAGCGACGGGGTAGCCGATACACACGACACCCCAAGAGTCCGACGAACTAAAGTTGCGCTCTTTTCAGGCGGTTTCGGTGCGATTTAACAATTCGCAGAAGTGGCGTGCAGCGGAACGGCTGGAATTGACGACGCGGCAGATTCGCCGGTTGGTCGCCCGGCTTCGGGAACACCGCGCGGCGGGTTTGGTATCGGGACACTGATCGAAACCCGGCAATCGTCGGCTGGACCCAGGAGCTGCCGACCGGGCGCTGTAGATCATCCGGGATCGCTACGCCGATTCCACATCGACGGCAGCGACCATCGATGGCTTGAGGAACGGGCGTCGGCCTGCACGTTTTCAGATCCACCATTGATTAGCTCCTGTCATGGAAAAGTGAAATCCATTTCTACGGTCTAGTCGATAAATTTGGCCGCAAATAGGATTCATGCGTGCAGGCCCTTCTGCCACATCAATCGATTTATCGGCGTGGCTATTCGGGGCGAATAATCGGCTGCTTCCCAGGCTCAGTCAATATCCCGTACCGCGCCGCATCCTGCCCAAGTGCCTGGTTTGGTGGCTAGCCCCACTAGGCGGCATCACACGGAAACACGTGGTCCGAAACGTCGACTTTCCATGGGGTGCAGACAATCGCAAGAGCCGCGTAGTGCTCGGATTGAAAGGCCGGCCTCTGCAGGAGTCGATCCAGGACATGTTCCAGCCGATGATCGATTCTGGCGAAATTCCGGAAGCCGGAAATGCGCCAGCGGGCATCGCGAATCCTGTCGCGTGGAATCGCCATGCCAATGTGAGGTAAGCGTCCTTTTGCGCTGAATCCGGTAATAGACTGCGCGCGGAAGGGTCTTCCGCGAGACCGTCGCGTGTGCTGGTTTTCATGCACGTGATATCAGTGTGGATAATCTTTGTGGGAGGATCTATGTTGCCGTAAATCGATTTGGACCAGGGCTGCCTCACGGCAGCCCCTATTTGCAGCTTCTTAGGCTTTCAGCGTGAAATTTGCGTCGAGATGTGCGAGCGCGGTATGCCATTTCTCAATATTTATGCTAACCAATCAGGAGTGCAATTCAAATGATCAGAAATTCAAGCAGGACGCAACGGGTATTCGCACCTGGATGTATGACGGTGGCACTGGCGCTGACCATTGGTATGCAGGGTGTTTCGCTGGCAGCACAAACGCAAGGCGCCGGCGCCTCTGGTTGGGCACCGACGCGCACGCATGCAGCCTATACCGTCGGCGCGACGTTCAACGGCAATGCGACGGCTCAGGAACCTGTCTCGATCGCCATAGCGTTAAAGCTGCGTAACGAGGACGCCCTGCAGCGCTACATCCATGAATTGTTCCGCCCGGGCAGTCCGTCCTACCATCATTTTCTGAGCGCCAAGGAGAGCATCGCAACGTACGCACCGACGCAACAGCAGGCGCAGGCCGTGGTGGATTATCTGACGGGCCATGGCTTCACCCATGTCCGGATTGCGCCGAACCGCCTGGTGATATCAGCCGATGGGACCGTCGGTGCGGCGCGCAACGCGTTTCGTACCGAGATCGCCCATTACACGCGAGACGGCCACAGTGGCATCGCGAATACGACGGATATCCAAATCCCCGCGAGCCTGAGCGGCGAAGTGGATCATGTGCTCGGTTTGCAGACGCTGAACAGGATGCACACGTTCTCCGTGACGCGTTCTGCCTACCAGAGAAGCGCTTCGGGAAATCCTGCTTACGCACCCCAAGAATATGCGACGGTCTATCACGCTGGTGATACTCCAACCGGAACAGGCACGACAGTCGGGCTCATCGGCTGGGGCAACATGAGCAACCCTGTTAGCGATTTGTCCAGCATGGAGCAGAGCCAGGGCCTGGCTGCTGTACCGACTTCGATCGAATCCACGTCGACCGACAGCAGCAATGATGACAGCGAGCAACTCGAATGGGCCATGGATTCTCAGGCAATTGTCGGGATCAGCGGTGGCGTCAGGAATCTGATTTTCTACACGACAGGCCTCAACTACGTTCAAGATCCGACAACCGGAAACTGGTCTTCTCAGGGAGCAAACAACAGCGAATTGCTAAGGGCCATCAATCTGGCAGTCAGCGACAATACGGCCAAGGTGATCAATATGTCCTGGGGCTTGGCCGAGTGCCGAGGCAGTGCAGGATTTGCGGATTCCGCGTTCCAACTGGGTGTGGCGCAAGGTCAGACCTTCGTCGCGGCGACCGGTGATAACGGGGCTTACCCCTGTAGTAACTCAAACGGATCGGCGCCCGAGAATGGTCACTACAGCGACATTGACACACGCTCCGTGAACTACCCGGCCAGTTCGCCGTACGTCGTGGCGGTTGGCGGTACGACGCTGAATACAAGCTCCTCCGACGTATACATTTCGGAGTCGACGTGGCCCTATAGCGGCGGCGGTATTAGTAGTTCCGAATCTACACCGAGCTGGCAACCGAGCAGCTATCCGTATCGTGAGTTGCCGGATCTGGCTTTTGATGCAGATCCAGACACGGGCATTCTTCTATACCTAACGCAAAGTTCGTCATCGGGTATCCAACAAACACAGTTCGGCGGCAACTCATATGGTGGCACCAGTCTGTCCGCGCCTCTATTCGTTGGCGCATGGGCACGTCTCGAAACGGCAAACAGAAACGGCATGGGCTTTGCCGCTCCGGCGATCTATTCGTATTCGAGTACGTTCCCGTTCCATGACGTCACAACGGGCAACAATGGCTACTACTCAGCCGGCACGGGTTGGGACAACGCTACGGGTTGGGGTAGCTTCGACATTCAGGCTGTAAATGATTTCATTACCAGAACCCCCGGCTTCGTCAGTGCGACCAACCCTTCGTCGAGGTAACTGCTGACTGATGCTGCAGGAGCCCGGACGTCTTTATCCGACGGCCGGACTCTTGTTAATTCGTCGCTTGACGGCTCGGATAACCGCCACCCCCGGTCAGCCTTTACCCAGTTGCACAGCGCCTGTTCAATCGTCCAGTGTCGCCGACACCACCGGCGTGCTTTGCCCGGCCGTCACCAGTTGCATCGCTTCCAGCTTGAACTCGAGCGTGTACTGCGCCCGCTTTGCCTGCCATCGTTTTTCTCCTTGCGTGAGCTTAACCGCTCAGCAACGGATTCGTTTTTCGGGAACAAGCTCAGTCGCTGGCAGTCAGCGTCGGCCCAACTGATCCACTTGGACTTTCCGGGCCAAATCTAGAGCGAGTTTTCCGGCGTTTCGGGTTCGGTTGAACCTGATGAAGGCACCAACTGTCGGGCGAGTTCGGCTGGTGCCAACTCTTTGAGGGCAGAGTGAGGTCGGCTCTCGTTGTAATCCAGGCGCCACGCCTCGACAATCGCCTTGGCTTCTCCCAGCGTTTCGAACCAATGCAGGTTCAAGCACTCGTCGCGGAAGGATTCGTTAAACGTCTCAATGTGGCAATTGTCCGTCGGCTTACCGGGCCTGCTGAAGTCGATTTTTGCTCGGTAGTGGTACGCCCACATGTCGAGCAGACGCCCGGAAAATTCGCTGCCGTTCGCGTACCTGATCCGACTGCATTCCGGCATATTGCTTCTTCCACCGATAGAACGTCTGTTCCGAAATACCGACCTGCCGGATCACATCGGCCACCGGCATACCCAGTTCGGCTTGCCTCAGCACCGCAACAATCTGTTCGAACGAAAAACGTTTCCGTTTCGTGACAAACCACCTCCTGGTTCAGGGTCAAGTTTTCCGCAAAACTCGCGCTCGGCTCGGTCCAGGATTCCTGAAGTGGATCACGTCCATGCTACGAGGAGGAACAGCCGACGAAGCAATCCAGTACGGCGCAAACCGTCCTGGATTACTTCGCCCTTTGGACTCGCAATCACGAAGAGAGGGACCATGCGCTCCGGCCAACGTGTCGTGGCATCAGATCAACGTCTGCATGACGCTCTTTGACTGCATGTAGCTCTTGATTGCCTGGATGCCGCGTTCGCGGCCGATGCCGCTCCGCTTGTATCCCCCCATCGGCACCTCGACCGCCTGGACGTGCCAATCGTTGACGTAGACGGTGCCCGCCTGGAGACCGCGTGTGACACGGTGCACTCGGCTTGCATCCTGCGACCAGACACCGGCCGCCAGCCCGAGAGGGGTATCGTTCGCGATCTCGATTGCCTCCTCTTCCGTGTCGAAGGGGATCAGGACACCGACAGGGCCAAAGATCTCCTCGCGCACGATCGTCATATCGCGCGTGACATCGCCGTAAATCGTCGGTTTGACATAGAAACCGTCGCTCAGGCCCGGTCCAGTCGCCCGCTCCCCGCCCGTTAGCAGCCGGGCACCTTCGCTCCCTGCGGTTTCGATATAGCGCATGACCTTCTCAAACTGGATTTCGTTGGCGATCGGCCCGAGCGTGGGCATCGGATTGTTGATGCCGATCGGAATTCTCTCGGCCGCCGCGACCAGCATTGTCGAGAACTTCTCATAGATCGAGCGTTGTACGATAACGCGCGTGCCTGAAGTACATATCTGGCCGGAGTTCAGGATGAAGCCCATCAGTACCTTCGGCACCGCGACCTCCAGCTTGGCGTCCTCGAAAACAATATCCGGCGACTTGCCGCCCAGTTCGAGGGTAACCGGCACGACCCGATCCGCAGCAACCTTGCCGATCGCTCTTCCGGTCGCGACCGAGCCGGTGAACGTGATCGATTCGACCAGCGCATGCTGGGTAAGCATCGCGCCGACTTCGTTACCGTATCCCGTGACGAGGTTCATGACGCCCGCCGGCAGGCCGGCTTCGTTTGCCAGGCGAACCATTTCCACGGTTGCCATGGACGAGAATTCACTTGGCTTCAGAACCACACAATTGCCTGCTGCCAATGCCGGTGCGACGCATCGGGCTGCCTGATTGACAGGGACGTTCCACGGTGCGATCGCGGCAACCACGCCATAGGGTTCCCAGAGCGTGTAGTTGAACCTCCCGGGGCCAGCGGGAATTGTCTCCCCCTGCACCGTGGCGGCAAGGCTCCCATAGAAATCAAAATATTCGGCTGCCCCCGAAATTGTCAGCGCGGCAAATTGCAAGGGCATCCCGATGTCACGCGTTTCGAGCGCGGCGAGATAGTCGCGATTGTCTGCCACCGCCTCCCCAACCCGGCGCAGGATCTTGCCTCGGGCATGGGGATTCATGTCAGACCATTCGCTCAAGGCGCCAGCGGCATTCGTGACTGCCGCATCAACATCCACCACGCCACCGCGAGCAATGCGTCCAATCAACAGACCGGTACTGGGATCGATTGAATCGAAATATTCGCCATCGGCGGGAGCACGCGATTGTCCACCAATGAACATGTCAAAGGTGGCAATACCATCACTTGTGACCATGGCAACCTCTTCATTTGCTATTTTTCAAGGGGGCTTGAAACGCCTCGAATTGTCGCTGTCGCACCTCTTGCCGATGGTTGTCGGCGGATGCGGTTTCGAGGCTAGTCGGTACCGATGGCCCGTCGCCGTTTTGTGGTTGTCTGCTCTTCGCCAAGGATCTTGGCCACGTTCTCCCCGGTCTTGGCGATGTGGTGACTCAAGAGTTCGACTGCGAGCTTCGTATTCTTGGCGAGAACCGCGTCCATGATGGCCTGGTGCTCCGCCGACACATTGCGTTTGAGGACTCGTACACGAGTCGCAAAGCGGCGATAGCGCTCGGACTGATCAAACAGTTGATCGCAAGTACTCAGGATCCTGGGGTAGCTGCACGCGGAGAGCAGCGCCATGTGGAACGCCTTGTGGAGAATCGTCCAAGGCTCACCGCGCTCGATCTCTCCGGCGGCAATGCGCTGCTCGTGTTGGGTCAGGCGATAGTTCGCGGCGACCACGTTGGCTTCCCAGGCATCGTCCCCGCAGGCCATCGAGTCCGAGAGAGCCTCTGACTCCACGAGCAAGCGCAGCCTTGTGATGTCCCGGAGATCGGACGCCGTTATTGGCGCCGCGCGAAAGCCTCGGTTCTCTTCAAACGTGACCAGTCCTTCGGCAGTCAACCTGTTCAATGCCTCTCGCACGGGCGTGCTGGACAGAGACAGGTCACGCTGCAGAACTTCAACGCGAAGCTTCTCACCAGGCTTCAACTCCCCCAGGAGAATGCGATTCCTGATGCTTGAAAAGGCCTTGTCCGACTGCGCGCCGCGGTTCTCGGTCGCTCCCTCGACCGCAGTCGCAACTGACGCGAACTTGGTCGGCGATAATACTTGTGTAACCATGCATTCCTCTAGTGCAAAACTCTGCCGCCCGCGACAGCCAGAGCAGTACCAGTAATGTACGACGATGCATCGCTCGTCAGGAAGAGAGCTGCTTCGGCCAGCTCCTCCGGCTCGGCAATCCGCTTCATCGGGTTCTGCCGGACGATGTTCGCCAGTACCTCGTCGCCGACAGTCGCGCGCAGCATCGGTGTGTTGGTCGCACCGGGGCAGATGACGTTGGCCCGCAGTCTGGGGGCATGGCTGGCTGCAATGGCCTTGGTGAGCGCGATAACCCCACCCTTGCTCGCGGTGTAGGCCGGATCCGATCCCGTCGGGCTCAGGGCCATGCTCGAAGCGACTGTCACGACGGTGGGCTTCTGGCATTGAAGCAAGAGCGGTACGGCTGCCTTGAAAACGTTGAACGTCCCCGTCAGGTTGATCCGAATGACACGATCCCAATCCGCCAGCGACGTGTCCTCCAGCGACTTTCCGATCGTGATCCCCGCCATGTTCACGATCCCGTCGAGCCCGTGCATGCGTTCTGCTGCCGCATGGACCGCGCGCTCCAGCTCGTCAAAGTTGCCAACGTCCGCCGCCAAACCTGGCTTGCCTAGTTGGGCGGCAGCTGCAGTCACGGCATCGGCGTTCCGATCCAGCAGGACCACGTCCGCGCCGGCCGCGACGAAGACTTCAGCTGTCTTCAGGCCGATCCCGGAGGCAGCGCCCGTCACGAGGATGCGGCGACCTTCCAATGCCGCATTGCGGTCTCGACGATCGGTCATTTCCGGGTCTCTTCCCAGAAGGAGGACGGCAGCAGAAGGTTGCTTTGAATGTCGGTCACCAACGACGCGATTTGCGGGATGACCTCTTGCCACCGGGGATCGGCGCGCAATGCCGCACCGCGCTTCGCGCGATCCTCCAGGCTCTCATACTCCCACATCGAGACGACACGACACAGCTGTCCCACATCGCTGTAATAGTGCCCCTTGCAAACCGAGTGCTCGCTGTGGGCCGGCCAACCGAGGCGGCCATACAGATCGAGGTACTCGAGGGTCTTGCCGGGGCGAATCGTATACGTGCGGTGTTCGATGAACATTTGACAGTCTCCGATCGTGACTATGAAGCGATGCCGGGGCGCGAAGCGGCCAAGTCTGCCTGGGTCAGGAAGGCGTCTGCAAAGAAGCTATCGACCTGGAGCTGACGATGTGCGACGAAGTCGCGCCGAGCCGCGTCGACCATGACAGGCGCACCGCAAGCGTAGACCTGCCAACCGGCCATGCTCGCGATGTCCGCCATGACAGCCTGGTGGACGAACCCTGTCCGGCCTTGCCAGTTGTCGCTCGCCTGCGGTTCGGACAGTACCGGGACGAACGTGATGTTCGGATGGCGCAAAGCCCACTGCCGGGCGCGCTCCAGACGATAGAGGTCTGCCAATCGGCGCCCGCCCCAATACACAAAGGCCTTGCGCCGGTCGATCGCGCCTCGTTCGAGGGCATCCTCGATCATGGCCTCGATGGGCGCGAACCCCGTACCGCTCGCCAGGAAGAGCATCGGCCCCTCTGAGTCTTCCCTCAATACGAAGGTCCCCAGCGGGCCTTCGATACTCAGCATTGCCGACTTCTTCAGCGTGCTGAAGACACGGTCGGTGAAGAGCCCGCCCGGCAGGTGACGGATATGGATCTCGAACTCGGAGACACCGTCCCGGTGCGGGCGGGAGGACAATGAGTAGCTCCGGCGCCGGCCTTCCTCCAGCAAGACATCGACATACTGTCCGGCACTGAACGACAGCTTCCGGTTCATGGGCAACCGCAGCCGCACGATCGCTACATCGGGTGCGGCCAATGTGATGTCGGCGACGCGCACCGGCATCTTCTGCGGAAGGTGCTGCGTCTCCGGCAACTCCGCGACCTGGATCGTGCAGTCGCTCAGTGGCACCGTACGACAAAGCAAGGCCACGCCACGAGAAATCTCCGCCTCGCTTAGAGAATCCGGGTGAATGTCGAAACGCGACACCTCGCCCGACGCGATTGTCGCCCGGCAGTTGCGGCACAAGCCGTTCTTGCAGCTGTACGGAATCCTGACGCCCACCGAGATCGCGGCGTCTAGGATGGTTTGGCCCGGCGCCACGGTCAGGCTGTGACCGCTCGGTTCCAACTGAATGCTGAATGACATAGGGCTTGGGAAAGAAAGGGGTTGGTGTCAGCCCTTCGACGATTCGAACACGTCGCCGAAGTCGAACATGTCGCTGTGCTGGAAGCCGGCGGCGTAGTGCTGGATCTCCCACCAGTTGTGATCCAGGTCCTCGAAGTAGAACGAGTAGACTCCGTGCTGCTCCACGATGTCTGTAATCTTCCCGATCCCATAGCGCTCGCGATTCGCCAGAGCCGCCGCATGAGCGGCTTCCACCTCGGCGTTGCAACTGACATCCACGCCCCAATGACTCAGGTAAGTCACGGGGTGCAGCGCGGATCCGACTTCGACGCACACGATATGAAACTTCATCCCGCACCGAACGGCCATCGAGCGCGGGCCGTGCTGGACACACTCCAGACCCAGGAACTCCTCATAGAACCGGCGAGATTCGCGAAGGCTTTTGCATTCGAGCGTGCCGTGCGAGAGCACATACGGCTTGACGATGGAATCGCGAGCGGGCGGCTCGGCAATGGCATCGTCAAGAAGGTCACTGAGCTGAGTCATCATGGTTCCCTGGATAGAAGGTCAATCGATGTGGGTTTCGAGATAGCCTAGATGCTCAATCTGAACACGCACGTTGTCGCCGGGCTGCAGGAACTCGTTGCGAGCCGTGCCCACACCGGCCGGAGTCCCCGTGAGGATGACATCCCCGGGATGCAGCGTCACTCGACGAGAGAGGTGGGCGATCTGCTCTGCGACGGAGAAGATCATCTGGGAGGTGTTCGAGTCCTGCTTGATCACCCCGTTGACCCATAGACGGATATTCAGCGCCTGCGGATCCGACACGTCTTCCGCTGGTGTAATCCATGGCCCCATCGGGCAGGCGCCGTCAAACCCCTTGTGGGCCGTCCAGTCGAAGTAGAAGGGTGAACTTGCTGCCTTGTCGGAGCGCCGAGCCAGGTCGCGTGCCGACAGATCGTTGGCCACCATGTAACCCGCAACGTGCTTCAGGGCATCCTCAGCCACGACGTTGCGTGCCGGCGTTCCAATCACGACCGCGAGTTCGGCTTCCCAGTCGAGTCTGTTCGAGTCGGCTGGCCGACGAACGTGCTCTCCGGGACCCGCGACGCAACTCTTGTTCGGGCGCAGAAAATGCCATGGTGCCGCGTCCTGACCGGCCTGCGGAGCGGGTTGCTTGAGCACCATCAGCATCTCTTCGAGATGGTCACGGTAGTTCGCCCCCGCGCAATAGATGGTGCCCGGGTACAGGATCGGCGAGTGCAAGGTTGCCCCGCCCAGGTCGATGCCGGTAACGGCCCCCTTCCGGGCGAGGTCGGCATACCGGGTCAACGCGTCATGCGAGGCCCGCCAGTCCGACAGCAGGTCGCTGACGGACACCCCGGGATGGACGGCCGTGGTCGGGCGCACGCCTGCGGCGGCGTCGTAGATGCGATCGTCGACCAGGATGCCCGCTCTTGCGGGGTCGCTGGCTACCGAGTAACTCAGTAGTCGGAAGGACTGTTGCATTCCGGTGCCTCGCTCAAAGGATATTGGCGACCGCACGCCGGCGCGCCTCGGCGAGCGTGGTCTCGACGGCCTGCATGTAGCCCCCCTTCATCCTGACGCCCCTCTCCTTTTCTTCTTGGGACCCAGGCTCCACGTCGGGGAAAGCGACCGAGAAACAGAACGTGAGGACAAGGCCGCGAGAGGACTCGCTGATGGTATTCGTGATCCACCCGACGCTGTTCTTGCGCTCGAAGTGCACCATGACCGGCGCGGTATACGTGATCCGCTCGATGAGGGGCTTGCCCCGCAGGATCGCTTCTCGCAGGAAGCCGTCATCGAATCGTTCGACTATCTTGCAGGTTTCCATGCCAGGTACGAATGCGACGGGGTTCTCGGCCTTCAGTTCCAGAGCCCTCCAAAGTTGCTCATGCGAGAGGACCACTTCGGTGCCTGGCGGATTGACCTCGACTGATGCTGCGTAAGAGAACATGCGACTCCTCACCGGTTGGATGGACGCGCCCCGCAAGGCAAGCGAGGCACGATGGAGTCATGCTAGTTCACAAAAACACAATTCGCAAGAGTCTGCAGAGAATTTACTTCTCTGCGTAATTTCGCGCGCCCATCCTGGCCTTCGATGCGTGCCCGGACGAGCTACCGATCAACTCTTGAGCGTATCCACCAACACATCCACCAGATGCTGCGCAGCCGCCGAAAGCGAGCGGCCGCGCTTGGTTACCAAGGCCACATCGCGCGACACCTTTGGCGCAACCAAGGGCAGCACGACCCGCTCCTTGTGTGCCCCTCGAGCCGCATAGGCAGACGGCATGATGGCCGCGCCCAGTCCGCAGTCGGCCATCCACAGCGCGGTGGACAGAAAGGCGACTTCGTTCACAACGTTCAACGACACGCCCGCACGCGCCGCAGTCGCGTCGATTAGCGGCCGAATGCCATAGCCGGGCCGAACGGTGATCACCGCATGACCGGCCAACTGTGACCAGCGCACCTGGCGTTGCGAGGCCAGCGCATGTCCGTACGGCAGGACGACCGCCAGGTGGTCGCGACGCAGCGTAAGCGTATCCACGTCGGCAGCAGCCCGTTCAGGCGCGCCGATTCCGAAGTCGACATGTTCTCCCACCACGCGCGAAACAAACTGGTCGGGCGCGCAGTCGTCCACCGCTACGTGGATGTTCGGGTACTGCCGCGCGAACTGGCGCAGCGCCTCCGGCAGCACGATCTCGCCGAGTGTAGGCGTCACCGCCACGCTGACGCGCCCGCGGCGCAAGGCGGTCAGATCTCGCAGGCCGGTGCCCAGCGAGTCCAGGTCGCGCAGGATGCGCTCAACCACGACGATGGTCTCGTCGGCTGCGCGCGTGGGGTGCAGAGAACGAGTCGTGCGATCGAACAGGCGTGTGCCGAGGCCGTCCTCCAGTTGACGAATCAACACGCTGATGGCCGATTGCGTGATCGACAGGCGCTGGGCAGCCGCGGTGAGCTTGCGCAACTCGTACACGGCCGCGAACGCGCGCAACTGCTTCAGGGTGGGCGGACGGAGGGTTGGGAAGTCAGGCTGATTCATGGAATAACACGATATGTCGTTCTAAATATTTCATTTTACGAATGAATCAGATTTAGTTCCAATCAATCCCACAAAGACCAATGGAGACAACCATGCCGCTAACCCTCATCCGTGCAATCGTTCACTTCCACAAAGAATCATGAGCTACGACACAGACATCTTCGTCGCCGGCGCAGGCCCGGTAGGCTTGACCATCGCCATGGATCTGAGCTCGCACGGCGTGCGCGTCACGCTGGCTGAGCCGCGCCATTTTGCCGAGCCGCCCAACGTCAAGTGCAACCATGTCAGCGCCCGCAGCATGGAGACCTTCCGGCGATTGGGCATCGCACCGGCACTGCGCGATGCCGGCCTGCCAGCCGACTACCCGAACGACGTGGCGTTTCGCACCAGCGTCACCGGTACCGAACTCGCACGTATTCCCATTCCATGCCGACGGGACCGCTACGACGACACCAGCGGGCCCGACGGCTGGTGGCCCACGCCAGAGCCGCCGCATCGCATCAACCAGACCTACCTGGAACCCATCCTGCTTCGCCATGCCGCCACGCTGCCGGGTGTGACCCTGCACAACAGGACCCAACTCACCGGTTTCGTCCAGGATGCCGATGGCGTGACTGTGGAAACGTTGGACCTTGACAGCGGCAACACGCGCCACGTGCGCGCGCGCTACCTGGTGGGCTGTGACGGCGGCAGTTCCACGGTGCGCAAACAGATCGGCTCGAAGTTCGAGGGCACGGCCATGATCCAGCGCGTTCAGTCCACGTACATCCGGGCGCCCGGGCTGGCTGCCCTGGTCCGCACCCCGCATGCCTGGTGCTCCTACAGCGTCAACCCTCGCCGCTGCGGCACGGTGTTCGCTATCGACGGTCGCGAGACCTGGCTGGTGCACAACCACCTCAACCCTGACGAGCCGGAATTCGACTCGGTCGACCGCGACTGGTCGATTCGTCAGATCCTTGGCGTCGACGCAGACTTCGAATACGAGATCCTCACCAAGGAAGACTGGGTCGGCCGCCGCCTGGTGGCCGACCGCTTCCGCAACGGCCGCGTCTTCATCTCCGGCGATGCCTCGCATCTGTGGGTCCCTTATGCCGGCTACGGCATGAATGCAGGGATCGCTGACGCCACCCACTTGTCGTGGCTGCTGGCCGCCTGCGTACAGGGCTGGGCCGACGAACGCATTCTCGACGCGTACGAGGCCGAACGCCAGCCGATCACCCAGCAGGTTTCGCAGTTCGCGATGGACCACGCGGCCAAGATGATCCGTGCGCGCAGCGCGGTACCGCACAACATCGAAGCTGACGACGAGTCCGGGGCGGCGCAACGCGCGCGCGTCGGTGCCGACGCGTACGAACTGAACGTGCAGCAGTACTGCTGCGCCGGACTGAACTTCGGCTACTTCTACAGCGACTCGACCCTGATCGTCGCCGACGAGGAGGCGCCGCCGAGCTACACGATGGGCAGCTTCACGCCCTCGACCGTGCCGGGCTGCCGCATGCCGCACTTCTGGCTCGCCGACGGCCGTTCGGTGTTCGACGCGCTGGGACCGGGCTACACGTTGCTGCGTCGCGACACCGGTGTGGACGTCGGCGCGCTGCTGCGCGCAGCGGAACTGCACCGCGTGCCGCTGCAGCTGTTGGATGCCGAGCCGCGCGATGGCTGGCCGCAGCCTTACCAGCACGCGCTGGTGCTTGTCAGAAGCGATACGCACGTAGTGTGGCGAGGCAATGCCCTGCCGACGCGCTGCGAGGACCTTGTGCAACGCCTGCGCGGCGTGCCCGTCGCTAGCGAGCGCTGACAAGTTGCCGGGAGAAGCGTCAAGCGCTGTTTCGTGCCGCTGATCGCCATGTAAGGACGCTAGAAGAGGATTGGCCGTCACTGGCCAGCCACCCGATCGAGAACGGAAAAGAAGTCGTGCGCCAAAGGATTCAAGTTCCACCCGACAGTGCACGGCTTCGAGCCCGCGGACCGGATGGCCTGGCCGATCTACGAAACGATCAACGAACACCGCTTACCGGCCGCGTTCCATAGTCGCGAACCGTGAAGTAAAGACGGCTGACCGTTAGAGAGTCATCTGCACCATCGAAAGAAGGAACCGCACATGATTCGCAACCTGTTCAAAGAGAAGCATGTTTGTTATGCCGCGTGAAAACATACGTACCATGCGATGAACTCTTCGGTTGGCCGCCTCACTCGCTTGCGGGCCACGCGGTCATGGAATAGCCGCTTCGCCCGATTGTTTTCGTTTTTCCGGTAGACCTTGCTCTTCCGCTACCGCCTTGGCCTCCCGTATCGCACGATCAAAGGTCGCGGCTCTCGCCACGGTCACGCGGTCAACGCTCACGTGCCAATTGCCGAATTGAAAACGCCAACGAATGCGACGCTCCTCCAATAGGTACGAAAACCATCGCCAGATAGAAGCGTCGTCAGCATTTGCGATGATGGCGGCCTCCAGGCGTATCTTTTGCATCGTGTCCATAAGTCTTAACTGGCGATATGCGGCAATCGCGCCGACAGTCCCGCTTCTATGAGAGCGCGGCGATAAGCAAACGCAGCAAGCGGATAGTCAAAGAAGAAATGCGCCGTCTCGCACTTCTCGGCATAAAAGGGATCGCTGCTATCAACATTCGTCGCAATGCGAAGCGTGCGCGCCCATGCAAAGGAGAGCAACATCCAGCCGAACATCACCAGATAATCGTCGGCGACGCGATATGCAGTTTCGGGATCGGTTGCCTGGTGTTCCTTGATGGCGTATGTCACTCGTTCGACGTCATCGGCCAGCTCCGTCAGGCGCAGACCGACGGCGCGCACTCGCGTCTCTCCCGCACCGCACAGCCGAGCCTCCGCCCGAATGTGCCGAAGCAGGATGCCAAGACCTGCCGCGGCATCGGGCAGCACTTTCCGCACCAGCAAATCGATCGCCTGGATTTCGTTAGTTCCCTCATAAATCATGGCGACACGACTATCCCGCAGCGTCTGTTCGATGCCGTATTCATGCACATAACCGTAACCGCCGAATATCTGGAGCGCGTTCGAAGCAGCCGCAAAGCCGTTTGCCGTGAAAAACGCCTTCGCCACCGGCGTGAGCAGTGATGCGAGTTGCCCTGCCTCCTCCCGAGCGAGCGCATCGGAATGGCGCGCGGCGACATCGAGCCAATGTGCGGTCCAATAGCCTATTGCACGTTCGCCCTCGGCGATGGCGCGCAGCTCCATGAGCGCGCGACGTATTGCAGGATGCCAGGCAATGGGCGCCGCACGGCCCGGTTCGTCCGACACGCCGGGCGGCGTACTCACCGCCCGCATCTGTACGCGTTCCAGCGCATAGGTGTGAGCGCGTTGCCACGCGGTATGCGCATGCCCCAACCCTTGCATCGCGACCTGCAGACGCGCAGCGTTCATCATCACGAAGAGGCAAGCCAGCCCTCGGCCCGGTTCGCCCACAAGCCGGCCGACAGCGCGCTCGAAACGCATCGAACAAGTCGGACTGCCTTTTAGCCCCAATTTTTTCTCCATACCTTCGCAATACACGCCATTGCGCTCGCGCCCACCCCCCTCTCTTTCCAGCCACTCGGGAACGACAAAGAGTGACAGCCCTTTTGTTCCGGGAGCAGCGTCAGGCAGGCGGGCAAGTACGAGATGAACGATATTTTCCGTAAGATCGTGCGCGCCGCCACTGATGAAAATCTTGCTTCCATCGATGAAGTAACCGCCGTTCTGCGGTGCAGGTGTTGCACGCGTCCGAATCAGGGCGAGGTCGCTCCCTGCCTGAGGCTCGGTGATACACATCGTGGTCAGCCATACTCCGCTCGCCACATGCGGCAGCAGTTCGCGCTTGATATCTTCACTGCCATGCGCCTGAAGACAGGCCACTGCGCCATGCGTGAGCCCCGGGGACATTAACCATGCATGATTGGCTCCTGCGAGCATTTCCTGCAAGGCAACGTCCAGAAGCTGAGGCAGTCCCTGCCCACCGCATTCCGTGTCGAGCGAGAGCGTGGGCCAACCGGCTTCCACGTAGGCGGCATACGATTCCCGGAAGCCCGCAGGCATCCTGACCGCGCCCGCTTCGAACCGACATCCCTCGAGATCCGCCGTCGCATTCAGCGGAGCGATGCGTTCCTCGACGAAGCGCGCTGCCTCTTCGAGCACCTGTTGCACGGTGTCCTGGTCAAGATCGGCCCAATCAGGAACCTCCGGCCACCATGATGCTGCGTCGATCCACTCGTCAATCACAAAGCACATGTCGCGTAGCGGCGCCTGATACATCAAGGTCATTTCAGTTGATCCTTTCTCGATTGCCGCTGCGCGCGGATTACACCCATGTCGCTTGCGCCAGCCGCGTACAGGGCTTCGACGATTTCCACACGATGTTGCAGCACCGCGCGCTGATTGATGGAACCCTTGTCGGTCACTTCGCCCAGATCGAGAGACGGCGGCACCGCGAGGAGACACAAGCGCGCGATGAACGTCGCGCTGCCCGTCGCCGTTTCGTTGAGGCGAGCGACGAGACCTTCGAAGAAGGCCCGCACGGCCGGCGCACTCAACACTGCTTGCGCACCCGTACCCGGGGGCAAGGCAGCAAGCATGCGGCAAGCATCCAGCTGCGGGAATATCATGACGCCCACCTCGTCTCGATTCATTCCGGCAATGACTGCGTCCTGCACGTACGGTGCACCCTCGGTAACGATGCGGGCGCGCATGGGCCCGACGCTGACGAAGGTTCCCGAGGCAAGCTTGAAGTCTTCGGCGATGCGGCCATCAAAGGCAAGCCCCAGCCCTGGTTGCTCGGGATCGACGAACCGAACGGCGTCTCCTGTCCGGTAGTAGCCTTCCTCATCGAAGACATTGGTCGCGGCGCCGGCTGTTGCCCGCCAGTAGCCTTGCATGACGTGCGGACCGCGGAACCGCACCTCGAGTTTGCCGTCCACGGGCACCAGCTTGGCCTGACATCCGGGCGCGGGCAACCCGATGTACCCGGCGCCCGAGACAGGCCCGGTCGTGAACAAACACGACGGCGCGGTCTCCGTCATGCCGAGCCCCGTCATGATGCGTATTCGTTCCCCGCAGTGTTCTTGCGTCACTTTCTCGAGGCGCGCCCATGCCGCCTGCGAAAGACCCGCCCCCGCGAAGAAATACACTTTCACACGCGAAAAGAAGCGTTCCCGCAATGCGGCATCGGCTTCGAGCGCAACAACCAATTCTTCCCATCCCTTTGGAACGTTGAAGTAAATCGTCGGTGCGACCTCGCGCAGGTTACGCAGCGTCTCATCGAATTTTCCCGCAACGGGCTTGCCATCATCGATATAGAGCGTGCCCCCGTTATACAGAGCGATTCCGACGTTGTGACTCCCGCCGAAGGTGTGATTCCATGGCAGCCAATCGACCAGCACCGGCGGCTCGCTGCGGAACTCGGGGAACGTCTCGAGGAGCATCTGCTGATTCGCGCACAACATGCGATGTGTCGTAGGCACCGCCTTCGGCAGATTCGTCGAACCGGACGTGAATAGAAATTTGGCAATGGTGTCGCCATTCACACGAGCATGTACGGCATCGATGTCGCGCGATGGGGTGCCCAGCAGCACTGGCAAGAGCGTGACACGCTGGCCGGCGACGGGCACGGCGCTTACACGTTCGACATCCGCGGGCAGGACCGTATCGAGCGCGGGTGTGTAGGCAGAAATGTCGTCGGCAAAGATGAGCCCCGGTGTGAGCAGGTCCAGCACATGACGCAGCTTCCCGTAGTCGGTGGAGCCAAGCGAATAAGCTGGGGAGACCGGCGCGTAGGGAATACCTGCCCACATCGCACCCAGCGCCATCTGGATATGCTCGATACTGTTTCCGGACAGGACGACCAACGGTCGCTCCGCGCTGAGCCCGCGATCGAGCAAAGCCTGACCGATGGCCCGCGCCTGTTCGGCCATCTGGTCGTACGTCGTCGCCCGCCAGACACCACTCGCATCGCGTCGCGCTACAAACCAGCGGTCGGGATAGTCGCGCGCCCCGCTTTCGAGGCGGTCCGTGATCCGTTCGGGATACCTGCCGAGCTGCTCCTGTGCTTCGATATACCAGCATTCCTCGCGTCGTTCGATGCGTGGTGTGACTGAGCCGATGGTGACGCGCCTGAAACCGGGCATGCCGTCATTGGCGTGGCTTTGGTGCGATTCCAAATCCTGCCTCCTTGTCGAATCGCCGCCCCGCCTCACACGTGGAACGGCGGCGCGATTTCTTCACGTTTGCCGCTCGATCACAATTGGCGTGCGGCAAGCAGCCGATGTCAGATCGGATAGTGTGCGGGCGCTGTATTCACCGTAATCCACCGCAAATCGGTAAATTCGGCAATTGACGCCTTACTTCCAAAACGACCATATCCGCTCGCCTTGACGCCCCCGAACGGCATCTGCGCCTCGTCATGTACGGTGGGTCCGTTAATGTGGCATATGCCCGACTCGATACGTTTAGCCACGTTCAACGCACATGCGATGTCGCGGCTGAACACCGCGGCCGACAACCCGAATTGGCTGTCGTTTGCTACCGCCAGAGCCTCTTCGTCACCGTCCACGCACTGCACCGTCACGACGGGACCGAACGATTCGTCGGCATAGAGCTTCATGTCGCGGGAGACGTTCTCCACGATAACCGGTTGCATGATCGCGCCGTTCACCTCGCAGCCCAGCGGCAGCCTCGCTCCCTTCTCGCGCGCATCTTCCACGAGCGCCTGAACGCGCCGTGCCGATGCCTCGCTTTCCAAAGTCCCGAGAATCGAGCCTGGCTGCGTCGGACCGCCCGCCTTTAGCGTGCGAGCCTTTGCAATGAGCTTTTCGATGAACGCATCAGCGACCTTTCGATCGACGATCACGCGCTCAGTCGACATGCAGATCTGCCCTTGATTGAAGAACGCACCGAATGCAATGCCTTCCACCGCGGCATCGAGATCCGCATCGTCGAGCACGAGCACCGGGGCCTTGCCGCCAAGTTCCAGCAACGCCGGCTTGAGGTGCCGCGCCGAGATTTCCGCGACGATCCGACCCACGCGCGTCGAGCCCGTGAAGTTCACGCGCTTGACGAGTGGATTCGCAATAAGTCGCTCGACAATCGCGGGGGCATCCTCGGGGGCATGGGTCAACACGTTGACGACTCCGTCACCCAAACCCGCATCGTCGAGCACCTTGCCGATCAATGTGTGCACGCCTGGGCATCCTTCCGACGCCTTTAGTACTACCGTATTGCCGCACGCGAGCGGCATCGCGAGCGCGCGCGTCGCGAGAATCACCGGAGCGTTCCATGGCGCCATGCCGAGCACTACGCCGCACGGTTGGCGCACGGCCATCGCAAGCTTGCCTGGAACGTCCGACGGAATCACGGCGCCATCGATTTGAGTCGTCATCGCCGCAGCCTCGCGCAGCATGTCGGCCGCGAGCGTGACGTTAAAGCCGTACCAGTTCGCCATCGCGCCCGTTTCCGCCGCACCGACGGCGATAAAATCCGCCGCCCGGGCATCCATGCAATCGGCTGCCGAGAGCAGGCGCGTGCGACGCTCGGTGGGACCTAACGCCGCCCATGCCGGAAATGCGCGCGCCGCAGCGGCGACTGCTTCATCGGCGTCCTCGATTGTGGCCGCTGCTGCGCGCGTCGCCACGACGCGCGTTGCCGGATTGATACGCTCGAAAGTTTTTCCGTTTGACGCGGACCGGGCCACGCCGTCGATCAACAGGCTGGTTTCATGCACGCCCGACTCCTTCGTTGGCATTGTGCGATCCGACGCTCAGCGCTTATAGGCCTGCAGGCCCGGCTTGATGCTTTTTTCGTCGAGGAACTGCTTGAGGCCCTTTTCCCGGCCCCCTTCGCGATCGCGGTGAGTCGCCTGATCGAGCTTCGCATAGAGGTAATCTTCGTTCTGCTCCCACGTGAGTTCGCGGCACCGCTTGAAGCCGTGCTTGGCATTGCGCAGCACGACGGGGTTCTTGTCGAGCAGCTTCGCAGCCAGCGCCTGCGTTTCCTCGCGCAGTTGCGCGCGCGGCACGCTCTTGTTGACGAGCCCCATCTTCGCGGCCTGCTGCCCCGTGAACGTATCGCCAGTCATGATGTAGTAGAGCGCCTCACGGTGTCCTACCGTATCGGCCATCGCCTTGCTGACGAGGTTGCCCGGGGGAATGCCCCAGTTGATCTCCGAAAGACCAAACACCGCTTCGTCTGCCGTGATGGCGAGATCGCACGCGACGAGCGGCGAAAAACCGCCACCGAAGCACCAACCGTTGACCATCGCGATGGTCGGCTTCGAATACATGCGCAACAACTGCCACTGCCAGCGGCTCGCGTCGCGACGAATGCGTTCCTGAACCACATCCGGACTCGAGTCCACTTCACGAAAATACTCCTTCAGATCCATGCCCGCCGTCCACGCGTCACCTTCCCCGGTCAACACGAGAACTTGCGCCTCCTGATCGAGCTCGATCGTCTCGAGGACGTCGATCATCTCCTTGTTGAGCGTCGGGCTCATCGCGTTGCGTTTTTCGGGGCGATTGAACGCAACCCAAGCGATGCCATCCTGGACAGTGGCGTTGACCGTTTTCCAGCGACCTGCGTAACTCATGTTCTCTCTCCGTGGATGCCGAAACTATTGTGGCCTGATCTCGATTTAATATCAGGCGACCTGATAAGTAAAGTGCAAATTTGATCTGCTCGGTGTAAACCCACACATTTGATAGGAAACCTACATAAATTACATAGCATTCGCCATTGCATGGGATCTGGCATGCGCGGCGATTGCATCTTGTACTTCAAGCATTCGGAACCGATCTACCTGAATGACGTCTCAGCTGCCTTTCCCGACATGACAACCGTGACAGCGTATCCGCCATGGTCGTGGCAGGAACAGGCCTTTTCCGTCGCCCGGCATAAACTCAATGCACCGGCAGCGCAAGCGTAGTTCGTGACAACTGGAATAGTGTTTTTTGACTACTCCAATGTGATGGACGGCAGACTCGAGACCGTCAAGCGATATCCACCGCAGGCCGTGCCCCTGTCGACATGCCTGCACACGGGATCGTGTCGATCACGAATCACTCAATCGCCGAAACTCCGGAGGACCAGCGCATTCTTCACGGATACGACGCCGTCAACCTGCTCCGCCGTTTTCGCGGCAAGGTCGATCTCCCGCTGGTATGGCACCGTCCCGGCAAGCGTTACCACGCCGTCATGGCAAATGGTCGTGATGTTCTGTGAATCGAGGCTCCGCTCCTTGACGAGCCGCTTTCGAACGGCTCGGCAAAGCTCGCGATTCGCGGCGCGCGTCGCATTCGGGCTTGGAGCAATCTGTGACGAAGCCGAGACCGGATTTGCCGCCACACCGCTGCCGACTTGTGCCAACGCCAGCGTATTCGCGGCAATCAGCAACACGCTTGCGGCCCCACCGATAAGCCTGAAAATAGTCATCGTGATAGTCCTGTCATGTTCTTAGAATGAATGCCGTATGCCGATGCTCGCGCCAAACGTATTGCCGGCAGGCATGAGGAATGCCGCTATGTTGCTCGCGAGCCCCGTATTCATGGCGCCATGATTGTTCACGAAACCGAGCTGAGTGTAGAGCGAGGTTCGCCGCGAAAGCATATATTGGGCGCCAAGAGAAGCCAGCAGGGAGTGGTTATTCTTGTCGTTCCTGTCAGTCGTATATTGGACGCCCGCGTTCAACGCAATATCCGGTATAGGGATGTACTCGAGACCGCCGCCGTAAACATTGTTGTTGAATCCTCCAGCAACCTTGTAGTTCGAAAACGATGCCTTGATCGTTACCGGGCCCAAGTGATACCCGAGGCCAAAGATCCGGCCCTCGAATTGCAAGGTTGACGGAATCGGCGTATTCAGTTGACTCCCGCCGTTGCTGTCGAAGATCGCAATATCCGCGGACAAACTTCCGATCTGGTAATCAAGGCTGCCGGAATACGCGCGCCCTGCCTGGAACGAACCGGGAACATTGCCGAACGAGTACATCGCGCGCACCTTGAGACCGTCGATCCGCGGGCTCGTATAGGCGATCGAGTTCGGCGTCGAGATACCGGTCGCCAATACATTGTTGGCGTAGTTCACGATGCTGCTGCCGAAATACGAAAAACTACGCGGATCCAGATGGTCCACCGCAATGAAGAACGGGGAATATTGCAGACCCGCCGACACCGTACCGTAAGGACTATCAATTCCGATCCATGCCGACCGGCCGAACAAATTGCCATTCGAACTATTGAAGCCGCCGTTCGTCACACTGATGCCGCTTTCGAGCTTGAAGATCGCACGCATGCCGCCGCCGAGATCTTCCGCCCCGGACAGCCCGAATCGAGAACCGGACCACCCGCTGTCCTGCAAAGACAACTCCTTTCCGCCATTTCTCCCAGTCGCGAAATTCAAAGTCTTGCTCGTGTACTGCATATTCGCATCGAGTACGCCGTACAGGGTCACGCTGCTCTGCGCGTGCGCCGAAACGGAAAACCCGAACCCTGTTATCGATAGTGCGGCCGTGCGCCTCACCGCTTTCCAAAACCTCTTCTCCATTGAATGTCTCCTGTTTACCTGTATTTTTTATTTTTTACTACTAATAAGGTTTCCTACTCTGCAACCAAAGCAAATTCGGCTGCCCCATATTGCGCGCATCAATCAACTTGCCTCCTGATGCGACCGGTGTTGCGAAAATGCAAAAGCGCGGGAAAACGACAACGGTACGTTGAGTGATTTTCTCAACTAGCAAGGAGCCGAGACGGCCTCCAGTCGTTTGTAGCGGAGAGCGTTAGCCAAGAGGTTTCTGGAACCCGGATGCCACGTTGATCGGGTCCGCGGCGATCTTCGGTACGCGCCACCGAATACGACGCAAGGCCGACCGACAAGTTGCCAAAAGCCATGCCGCGTCCCATGGAGCGATCAGTTGGGCGGGCCTCGTACAAATAAAATCATTTCGGATTCCTATTTGCATTGAACGGAAATGCTCGTGAAAAAGAGCAACTTCAGCTTGATGCGTGGATAACCCCCGCTTACGTGAGCGCACGCGCTCCGATGGATGGCTGAAGATGGCCGGGAGCGCTACCGGCCACGCCAGATCGGCTTGCGTTTTTCGGCGAAAGCCCGCAGGCCTTCCTGGCGGTCTTCTGACTGGAAGGCCTTGGCGACCAGGGCCCTCTGCCCCTCCCACAGCGCTGCCTCGGTTTGTTCGTTCGCTGCCTGCACGACGGCCTTGCTGGCGGCCAAGGCCAATGGCGAGTTCTGCACCAAGCGCTGCCCCAGCGCCACGGCGTCCTGCAGTGCGTGACCCGGAAAGGACAGTTGGTTGACCACCCCATGCTGATGAAAATAGGCGGCCTCGCGGATATCCCCGGTCAACGCCAACTCCATCGCCAAGTGGTGCGGCATGCGACGCGGCAGGCGAAACAGGCCGCCGCCAATGGCGACGGAGCCATTGCGCACCTCCGGCAGACCGAGCTTGGCACTGGATGCCGCAACGATGAGGTCGCAGCTTAGGCACAACTCGAGCCCGCCGCCGACGGCATATCCTTCCACAGCCGCGATCAACGGCTTGATGGATGGCTTGCGGAACATTCCGAAGCCACCTCGCTCTGGCGTGGCCGGCCGCTCACCGCGCGCCAACGCCTTCAGGTCGGCACCGGCGCAGAAGGTGTCGCTCGCGCCAGTGACGACCCCGACGAACAGGCTGTCGTCCGCATCCAGCATGTCCATGGCGACCTGCATCTGTTGCGCAGTGGCCAGATCGAATGCGTTCCGAGCCTCGGGACGATCGATCGTGATGATCAGGATGCCGCCTGCGCGCTGAGTCTTGATATTCTGCGTTTCGCTCATGGCAGACTCACATAGAGAACGAGAAGCCACCGTTGACCGGATAAGTCTGGCCGGTGATCCAGTCACTGGCGCCGGACGCCAGGAACAGCACCATGTTGGCCACGTCAGTGGGCCTGCCCGGGCGGCGGATGACATAGTGCGACATCATCTTCTTGAGCCGCTCGGGGTCGTCCTTCAGGCGCGCCTCGATCGGCGGCGTGAGCGTGGCCGCGATGGCCACGCAGTTGGCGGTAACCTGGTAACGCCCCATGGAGCGAGCCACTGCGCGCATGAGGCCGGCCGCGCCGGCCTTGGCCGCGGAATACACTTCAAGATCGGATTGTCCAACGCGGCCGGCGTCGGAGATGACGGTGATCAGGCGGCCGCTCTTGCGCTCGATCATGTCCGGAATCACGGCGCTCGTGCAGTTGATGACGCCGTACAGATTCACATCCACGGCACCGCGCCAGACCTCCGGGCCAACCTCCCAGAACGGCTTGCGACCGTCAGGTGAAGGATTGGCGCCCAGATTGCCTGCATTGTTGACCAGCACATCGACCGGGCCGGCCAGATCGCGCACTTGTGCGACCATGGCCTTGACATTGGCGTAGTCGGTCACGTCGGCCTGCACGGCATGAGCCTTGCCGCCGGCGTCGCCGATGGCCTTGGCGACTGCCTGCGCGCGCTCCATGAAGTAGTCGTTGACGATCACGGTTGCACCGTGGGCTGCCAGGTGTTCGGCCACTTGCTTGCCGACACCTTGGCCCGCGCCCGTCACCAGCGCCACGCGCCCCGTCACATCAAGAATGTCGCTCATACTCGTCGTTCCTTTCCAGTCCAGTAGGGATCTCTTAGTTCTCGCTTGAGGACCTTGCCCATTGCGTTGCGGGGCAGGTCCTGGACGAACACGATGCGGCGCGGCCGCTTGTAGGACGCCAGGTGCTGCTCGCAATGCGCCAGCAAGTCGGCCTCGCCTGCTACACGTCCGGCCTTGAGTTGGCAGAACGCCATAACCTGCTCGCCGAAGTCCTCATCGGGGATCCCGATGACAGCGACGTCCTCGACCGCGGCATGACGCTGCAGGACTGCCTCGATCTCGGCCGGATAGACGTTCACGCCACCGGTGATGATCATGTCCTTGACACGATCGGTAATGAACAGATAGCCGTCCTCGTCCAGATAGCCAACATCGCCGGTTCGGAAGAAGCCGCGCGCATCCAGCACGTCCTCGCCAAGTGCAGGTTCATTGAGGTACTGCTTGATCGTGATGGGCGTCTTGACCCACAACTCGCCAATCTGGCCCACTGGCTGCAGGTGCTCGTGATGGGCAGTGCGAACCTCGACCGACACATGACGGAAGGGCAACCCGCTTGAACCTGGCTTGCGCTCCTGCATGGCAGGCAGCATCGCGCAGACCATGCCGGTCTCCGTGGAGCCGTAGGTCTCCAGCAAGGTATCGCGGCCGAAGTGGGACAGCATCCACAGCTTGAGTGCATATGGAACCGGCGCCGCTCCCACCGAGACGCGGCGGATGGACGACACGTCGTATCGCGCCAATACTTCAGGCGCCAGCCCTGCCAGGCGTTTGAACATGGTGGGCACCCCCGACCACAGGTCGACGCGGTGCTTCTGGATCAGCGCAAGTACGCCCTCGGCGTCGAACCGGCGCTGCAGCACCAGGGTGTGCCCCTTCCGAATGGCGCTCCGAATCTGGTTGGGGCCCGAAGCGTGATGCATGGGCATGTTGACCAGTTGTACTCGTGCGCCTCCGACGAAGCTGACCGCGTCGCGGCTTTCGAGGTATTCGCGCAGCGTGGCAAGGTCCGTCGATGGCGTACCTACGGCCACGCCCTTCGGCCGGCCCGTGGTACCGGAGGTATAGATCAGCAGGCTAGCCTCTGATAATGATTGGCGCTCTACTTCGGGCGCCTCAAACAGTTCCGGCCAGTGCAGAAAGCCTTCACCTGGCGTTTCGATACTCACAGCCAGTGGCACTTGCGCGAACTGGACCGCGCGCGTAGCGACGGCCAGATCTTGCGCGTCGGTAATGAAGACCCGTGCGCCACTGTTGGACAGCAGATAACGGGTCTCTTCGTCCGTCAGCCTCCAGTTCACGCCGAGAATCGAGCAGCCCAACTTCGCAAGGGCCCCCGCAATCACCAGCCATTCCAGGCGCACCTCCATGCTGAGCGCCACGATGTGGCCGCGCTCGACACCGGCCTGATGCAACGCCTCCGCGATCCGGTTGGCTCGCGCGTTCAGGTCCCGCCAAGTCAGACTGCGCTCGCCTTCGATGCAAGCCAACACGTCAGGGGTTTGGGCGGCCCAGTATTCAATGCTGCCCGGTCGAATCTCGTCGGTCACTTTTCTTCCTACTGGCAAGACATGGTGACTAAAATGTAAATACTTGCGGTACGACAAGCAAGTATGGATTTCCCTAGAGCATCCAGCCGCCCGCCCGACCTCACCCAACACACTCGCAGCAACTCGGCGCCCTGCGAATGCAGCCCCGCCACCGGGTTTTGGCCGCGACGCGCGCAATATCTTCGAACGAACAGCCAGTTCGGTGCGTACAGGCGTCGACCAGCAGTGTGATCCTGGGGACCCGTTTCGGGCATGCGGTTTAGGGGAAATTATACTTGCGAGTTATACCGCAATTATTATAAATTCCAGTCACTTTTCCTTGCCATCAGGACAGACGTGACCGACGAGATCAGACCCGGGAGCATTGAATACTGGGCCGCCCCCTCCCCGAAGTGCTGGCTTGCATTGAAGCCAAGCGTCGCATTTGCCCCATCGGTTTCGACCAGATCGACGAACTCGCCTGGCAGCCTCGCGGCGAAGCCGGTTCACGGGACATGGACCGGCCTTGCCCACATGGGCGGCCTTGATGTGGTCGCGCATGCACACATGCTGCGACGTGATTGATCGACCGCGGACTCATCATCGAATCGAAAGGCCATCCATGAGTAGACAGCTTCCGGAGGCAATTGCGAAGCGGCTGCGACTGCCGGTCATTGCTGCGCCAATGCGGCGAGTGTCCGGCCCCGACCTGGTGATCGCGGCCTGTCGCAGCGGCATCATCGGCTCGTTCCCCACCGCAAATACCGACGATGCACGCGAGCTCGACCGATGGCTCCAGCGCATCGAATCGGAACTATCCGATGGAGATGGGCACTTTGCGCCGTGGTGCGCCAATCTTGTCATTCGGCACGGCGAGGAGAAGCTGCGGCGCGACGTCGAGGTCATTGTCCGGCACGGTGCGGAGATGGTCATCACGAGCGTCGGCTCGCCGGCTCCGGTCATCGAGCCGCTGCATGAGGCGGGCTGCCTTGTCTTCTCGGACGTCGCAACGATCAGGCATGCTCAAAAGGCGGTCGAAGTCGGCGCGGACGGCCTGATCCTCCTGACCGCCGGGGCCGGTGGCCAGACCGGATGGCTCAATGGATTTGCGTTCGTCAGGGCAGTCCGCAGCTTCTTCGATGGCCCAATCGTTCTGGCGGGCGGCGTCAGCGATGGCACTGCCTTGTTTGCCGCACAGGCGCTTGGGTGCGATCTCGCCTACATGGGCACGAGGATGATCGCGGCCGAAGAAAGCATGGCATCGCCCGCCTACAAGAACATGCTGCTCAGCTCGACTGCGGACGACGTGGTGCTGACGCGCGCCATCACCGGTCTTCCTACAAGCATGCTGGGGCCTTCGCTCGTTGCCGCCGGGCTCGATCCGCGGGACCTCGACGAGTCCGCCACGCCCGCCCAAGCGCGGGAGCGATACAGCCAGCCCAAGGACCCGGATGCGCCCCGGCGATGGTCCAGCATCTGGAGCGCCGGTCATTCGGTCAGCGGCGTGGCGCGCATCGAGCCGCTGGCCGAGATTGTCGCGGCGACCGAGCGTGAGTTCGACGCCGCACGGCTCCAGGCCCTTTCTTTGGCGAATTCCCCCCACTTAGATGTTTGAGCCTCTTATCAATAACCATGAAGATGACGACTTTCGTACGGGCGCTCATCGCCCCGGTTGCGGCCTTTATAGACATTGGCGCCGCCGCGCAGAGTCGCTATGACGACGCAGCGCTCTGCGCCGAAGCAACGCGATCAATCCTGATGCGCAATGGTTGATTAGAAGGAGGACAGACAATGCGATTGACACCATATGACAAGCTTACGGGCTTCGGCTCGGTCGACGATGCGCCGAACTTGTCGGCTGCGTTTCGTCGGTGCTTTGGCAGCTATCGGATTCGCGCGAACGGCATTGCCCATCACGCCGTCATCGGCGGCGAGGGCCCGCCCCTTCTCCTGCTGAGCGGATGGCCCCAAAGCTGGTTCATGTGGCGCTATTTGATGTTGCGCTTGGCGCGCGAATACAAGGTTATCGCGGTTGATCCACGCGGGGTCGGCCTATCGGACATTCCCGCCGATGGCTACGACTCTGAAACGCTCAGTGCCGACTTGCTTGCCCTGATGAGCGAGCTCGGCCACGATCGCTTCGCGATGGCGGGACACGACATCGGGATGTGGACGGGCTGGGCGATAGCCGCCGACGCGCCTGACCGAATCGCCCGGATCGCGCTGGGCGAAGCGCTCATTCCCGGCACCATGCCCTCACCCCCGCTTATCAGCGACGATCGGCGCCCCAGCGATCGCCTATGGCACTTCAATTTCAACCGCGCCTACGAGATAAACGAAGCCTTGGTCGTGGGTCGAGAGGACATCTATTTTGGTCATCAGTTCAGCTCCAAGGCCGGTCATCCAGATGCGGTTCCGGGCTACGCGCGCGACTATTATGTGGAACTGCTTCGCCGCATCCCCGGTGCGCTGAAGGCCAGCTTCGACTATTACCGCGCGATAGACCAGTCGATTCCGCAGAATCGACGTCGCATGACGGCGAAACTTGACATGCCGGTGCTCGGTTTCGCGGGCGCGTTGTCGATCGGCAAGCGTATCGAGCAACAGCTCACGCCTCTTGCGAACAATGTCACCGTGCTCGTCATCGATGATTGCGGTCACTATCCTGCCGAGGAGCAACCCGAACAGCTGCTCTCGGGTTTCGTAGAATTCTTCAGGCCGTGGCGGGATGAGTGAGCTCAGCCCCACCCAGACGTGGACCCGCACGTCAAGCTCGCCTGGTTCAGGCGCGGGCGTTGGAAGTATCGGAAAGGTGGGGCGTGTCCGGCCCGCCAGCGTGGATGGAGAGCCGCCTTCGTCACTGCACTTCGAACGGCTGGTTGCACCCATGCCGCCGCCAACGCACATCGACACGACGACGCACCCGGCGACACGCTTCTGAATTCGACCACGGCATGGCCCGTCAGATGGGCCCACAACATCCCATAAAATTGACCGATCGAGATCGCTCCGCCGCGAGCGGCGACACGCCGGCGATGAATGCCATCGCGGCCTTGTCGTCCGTGGCGCACTTCTGCTCGCGCACGCGCGAAAGCAAGGCCGTTTTGTACTGAATGATGGCGTCGGCGATCGGGCGGGCGCATTCGCTCCAAAGTTGCTGCTTGGCCTCGGTGTGCACGCGCAGCTTGCCGCCATTGACGAAGGCCACCGAGCAACGCAGCCGGTGGCACGCTTCGCCGCGGTTGAGGCCTTCCGTATGGACCGACGCAGGTCGATATCGTTGATGAAGCGCGGGACGTGACGCGTGCGGCAGAGATTGTCGAGTTCCCGGAGCGTTTTTTCGTCTGGCTCTGGCGCTTGTAGCCCGATAGCTTGCGTACGATGTTCGAACACGTCACTGGTCGGCGAGCTGCCGGCGGATCAGATCGCGCCGTAAGTCGCGTCCAGCACGGTGAGGGTTGCCTCACGAAGCTTCAATGCGCGCTCTGTTGCTTTAGCCTCCTTCGCCCAACCTTCCATCGGTACTTCGATGCTGATTGGAATATCGTTCGGAAGCGCACGCAATATGCTCGCGAGATCCAGGCTGCCCTGACCGGGGATCAGACGCTCGGCACGCGCCTGATAGAGCAGTGTTTCGAGATTCTTGGGGCGTTCGGCGAGCGCGTCGCAAAACTGCAGATAGTGAAAGTACTCACGCGGCAATGCGCGCAGCTCATCAGTCGAAGAGGCGGCGCGATCGAAGTGGATCGGATCGACGAGAAGGCCGGCATTCGTCCTGCTCGCCGCCTTGACGATACGCGCGCCCTGCGTAATATCCTTCACATTGGTCCACGGCATCGGTTCAAGCGTCGGCGTGAGCCCAAAGGGTGCGGCGAGGTCGCACAGCTTCGCGAAGTTGTCCGCAGTGCGCGCTACGTCAGGGTCATTGCCTGCGACGAGCACGTAACGCGCGCCGAGTTCGGCGGCTGTATCGAGCATCGGCTTGTAGTCGGCCACATCCGTCTCGGGCTTGAGCCGCAAGATCTCGGCATCAAGCACTTCAACGCCGGTGTCCTTCAGACGCGCGAGCGTCTCGCGCTTCGATGGTGTATCGCCAATGAAGTCATAGCGCACTTCCGTCTCGGTGGCCGGCAGTAGCCGCAGGCCCACGAAATCGTAGCCAGCATCTGCCGCGCACTGGACGATTTGCGACGGCGTCAATTCGATCACCGTCAAAGGGGCAAGGCACAACGGGCGTCGGTTCCGGCGGGAAGTTTCCTGTGACATCTATATCTCCATGTGTGGAATGGTCAAGCTCCCCCGCCGATTCGGCGTGGCACAGTTATGCGTCACGGCGGGAATAGCTCTCGAGCCGGTTAGCTCAGAGAGGTAAGCCCACGGCTCAACTGGTGGACGCACCAAGGTTTGCCCCTTACCACGGGCGGCGTGAATTTCGTCTCTCCGCCAGGAGAAGGAAATTCACGATGAAAGCTGCAAAGCGTTGCTCGCAGTGACAACGCCGCCCTCGACGGCCAGCCCGGGATCAGCGAGCCCGTAGGTGGTCGCCCTCGGGCCAATCGCCCTCGCCCCTGGTGAGCGTAACTTCCTTCCGGGACGCCTCACCGGCCGCCTTGCCCGTCACCGCCATCGCCGCCGTCACGTGACTGATCTAGCGCTTAGGCAGCCACCTTTTCCACTCAGACGAATGCTAAGTGCGGACGCATCAAACCCTTTCAGACATGCCACGTCATACGCGCCGCTCTTTTCCGGTCCAGTAGGGATCTCTTAGTTCTCGCTTGAGAACCTTGCCCATTGCGTTGCGGGGCAGGTCTTGGACGAACACGATGCGGCGTGGCCGCTTGTGGGACGCCAGATGCTGTTCGCAATGCGCAAGCAAGTCTGCCTCGCTTGCTGCTCGTCCGGCCTTGAGTTGGCAGAACGCCAGAACCTGCTCGCCGAAATCTTCATCGGGGATCCCGATGACAGCGACGTCCTCGACCGCGGCATGACGCTGCAGGACTGCCTCGATCTCGGCCGGATAGACGTTCACGCCACCGGTGATGATCATGTCCTTGACACGATCGGTAATGAACAGATAGCCGTCCTCGTCCAGATAGCCAACATCGCCGGTTCGGAAGAAGCCGCGCGCATCCAGCACGTCCTCGCCGAGCGCGGGTTCGTTGAGGTAATGCTTGATCGTGACCGGCGTCTTGACCCACAACTCGCCGACCTTGCCCACTGGCTGCGGATGGCCGAGAGAATCACGAACCTCGATCGACACGTGACGGAAGGGCAACCCGCTTGAACCTGGCTTGCGCTCCTGCATGGCAGGCAGCATCGTGCAGATCATGCCCGTCTCGGTGGAACCGTAGGTCTCCTGCAAAGTATCGCGGCCGAAGTAAGACAACATCCACTGCTTGAGTGCATATGGAACCGGCGCCGCTCCCACCGAGACGCGGCGGATGGACGACACGTCGTATCGCGCCAACACTTCGGGCGGCAACCCTGCCAGGCGCTTGAACATGGTGGGCACGCCCGCCCAGTGGTGAACACCATGCTTCTGGATCAGCGCAAGTACGCCCTCGGCGTCGAACCGGCGCTGCAGCACCAGGGTGCGCCCCTTCCGGATGGCGCTCCACGTCTGGTTGGGACCGGAACCGTGGTGCATAGGCATGTTGACCAGTTGTACCCGCACGCCCTCGACGAAGCCCGCCAGATCGAGGCTCTCGTAGTATTCGCGCATTGTGGCCGGGTCCGCCGATGGCGTGCCCAAGGCCACGCCCTTCGGCTGGCCCGTGGTACCCGAGGTGTAGATCAGCAGGCTGGCCTCTGACAATGATTGGCGCGCCACCTCGGGCGCCTCAAACAGCTCCGGCCAGTGCAGAAAGCCTTCGCCTTGTGTTTCGATGCTCACCGCCAATGGCACTTGCGCGAACTGGACCGCGCGCGTAGCGACGGCCAGATCTTGCGCGTCGGTAATGAAGACCCGTGCGCCACTGTTGGACAACAGGTAACGAGTCTCTTCGTCCGTCAGCCTCCAGTTCACGCCGAGAATCGAGCAGCCCAACTTCGCAAGGGCCCCCGCAATCACCAGCCATTCCAGGCGCACCTCCATGCTGAGCGCCACGATGTGGCCGCGCTCAACACCGGCCTGATGCAACGCCTCCGCGATCCTGTTGGCTCTCCCGTTCAGGTCCTGCCAAGTCAGACTGCGCTCGCCTTCGATGCAAGCCAACACGTCAGGGGTTTGGGCGGCCCAGTATTCAATGCTGCCCGGTCGAATCTCGTCGGTCACTTTTCTTCCTACTGGCAAGACATGGTGACTAAAATGTAGAATACTTGCAGTATGACAAGCAAGTGTTGATTTCCCTAAAACACTCACTCCAGCCCCCCCCCTCCCTCTTGGATCACCCGACCTTACCTGGCGCGCACATCGAACCATGACACTCTCCCTACTCAAGCCTACGCTGTATCAGGCCGAACCAGCACCCAGCCGTCCTTCGCTCCGAGGCATGCATTGCGGCGCCTGCGGCCACGTGTTCTTTCCGCCCCAGGATCTGGGCTGTGAGCGATGCGGCGCCGTCGGCAGCGCACTGCAACCCCGCGAACTTGCCGGCAGCGGCACGCTGATGGCGCGCGTCACGGTGCACGTCCACGCCAAGCCGGAGCGCCCCGCCCCCTTTGTCATCGGCACGGTGCGCCTGGACGACGGCCCCATGGTGCGCACGCTGCTGGACGCCTCGCCCGACACCCTCCCTCCGATCGGTAGCCCCATGGTCGCCGTGTTGTCTCCGGTGGCATCCGCGGAAAGCCCCGTCGTGCACGACTTGCGCTTTTCGCTCGCTCAACCGAATCAGTCCCAGGAGTAAGCCATGCCCGTCACCCTTGCCTCCCTGCGCCCCGTCTACGTTGTGGGCGCGGGACTGCATCCCTATCAGCCGCTGAGCGAAACGCCCTACGTACAACTCGGCCTCACCGCAGCCCGCGAGGCGTTGGCCGATGCGCACATACCATGGGAACTCGTGGAGTCGGCCTACGTCGCCAAGGCCCTGCTCCCCATGGCCGTCGGTCGGCCGATGTTGAGGCACCTGGGCGCCACCGGGCTGCCCATCACGCATGTCGAGAACGCATCGGCCTCAGGCTCCGCTGCTTTCCGTCAAGCCTGCATGGAAGTCGCATGCGGTATGAGCGACATCTCCTTTGCCATCGGCGTGGACAAGCCGACCACGATGGGGCCGCGTGCGGAAATGCTGACCGGCATCCCCAGCCTGGCCGACGATGCCATCGTCCCGTTCACGCAGTTCGCACTACTGGCCGATGCCTACGCGCACCGCACCGGCTGTTCGTTCGAAGATATTGCGCGCGTCGCGGTCAAGAACCTGCGCAATGCCAGCCTGAACCCGTTTGCCCAGCGCCAGCAGGCCAAGACGCTGGACGAGATCCTGGGCGGCAGGAAAATTTCCGGCCAGTTCACGAGCCTGCAATGCACTCCCGTGGGCGAAGGCGCAGCCGCCGTGGTGGTTGCCTCCGAAGAGGGCCTGCGCCGCGCCGGCCTGGGACTGGAGCGCGCGGTACGCGTGACCGCTTCGGCAGCTCACAGCCAGCGCGTCTACGCCGACCCCACGCGCTACGACGAAATGCTGACCCAGGAAACCGTCGAAGCCGCACTGAAACAGGCAGGTGTCAGCGCCAGCGACCTCGACGTGATCGAACTGCACGACGCCTTCACGGTCGAGGAGCTCGAATACCTCGAAGCCATCGGCGTATGCGGTCACGACCAAGCCGCGGGCCTTCTGAAGGAGGGCGCCTTCGACATTGGCGGGCACTGCGCCGTGAGCCCCTCGGGGGGCTTGATCGGCATGGGACATCCGATCGGCCCCACTGGCCTCGGGCAGATCGCGGAAGTCACCAGGCAGTTGCGCGGCGAAGCGGGCGCGCGGCAGCACCCTGGTGCGCGGATCGGGCTGGCTCACATGGTCGGGCTCGGCGCGGTATGTTTCGCCCACGTCCTGCAGAGCCTCTAAGACGGTTCCGGTTCAGTCATTTGGCGACGAATTCGGAATGGCTCGGCACGGGGCGAACCCGGAAGCGGTGAACACCCATAAGGGTGTACATGACATCCATTCGCCGATCCCGGCGGCGGGCGCAGGCAGGGATTACGGCACCTTGAAGCTTGCGCCGCTTGCCGCGATCCCTAGACGTCTCGGGCCCCGCCGATCATACTCACAAGTCCGTGCTCATCACCATTTTCTTGTGAGCCATATCACAAATCAATAAGATAGCCACATGTCACGTACATCTCTCTTTTCTTCGGAAGATCCGGACCCCGGCATGACTGCAAACACCCCTCGTGTGCGCCGCACTCAGGCCGAGCGCGTCGCCGAATCGGACCGCCGCCTGATGGAAGCCGCCATCAGGCTCATCGCCAGGGTCGGGTATACCCATACCACGCTCGAATCCATCGGCATCGAAGCCGGTTACAGTCGCGGCTTGGTCCAGCATCGCTTCGGCAGCAAGGACCAGATGCTGGAAGAACTGGTCAACAAGATCGCCACGGATCAACGCGAAAGGTTGCTGGCGCGATTGCAAGGCCTGCGCGGCATGGACGCGCTGCTCTGCGAGATCGACTGCTATCTCGAAGGTATGGACACGCCTCCCGAACGCGCCCGCGCGTTCTACATGCTGATGCAGGAATCACTAGGGCCCGCCCCGCACATCCGCACCGCATTCGCAGCCATCAGCGCGCGCTGGCACCGGGCGCTGGCCCGTCAGATTGAGGTCGGACAGGAAGCCGGCCAGATCCGCCCCGACGTCGATCCCGCCGCCGAGGCACGGCTGTTGATCGCCACACTTCGTGGCCTGCGCATGCAGTCCATGCTCGATCCGAACACCAGCAATATCGCGAAGTCCATCGACTCGCTCAAATGCGGCCTCCGCGCCAGACTGCTGCAGACCCTCTAGACAACTCGAGCCCTTCGATCAGGCGTAGGGTTTATGCTCATCGTTATTTTTATTGCTAGCCATACCGCAAGTAAATAAGATGGTCACATGTCACGCATGCACCTGTTGCCGTCCGAGGCTCCAATCTCCGGCATCTCGACAAAAAGCGCCGTCACTTTAAACGGAGGGCGCACGCAGCATGTTGCGATGACGAAAACGAAACCGCCTGACCGGAGACAAACCCATGGCAAACACCCTATCCATTTCAAGCTCGCAAGACACGGCGATCAACGACCAGTCCAGTCCAGGCTGGATCGCGGCACGGCTCGACCGGCTCGAAGCCTGGCCATACCCGCCCATTGTGCTGATGATGGTGGGAATCACCTTCTTTTTTGCCTACTTCGACATCAGCAACATCGCCACCGTGCTGCCGAGCGCGATGCATGAGTTTCACGTCGGGAAAGAGGCTGCGGCCGTCGTGGTGAGCCTTGGGCTCTGGGGTTACATCGTTGGTGGCCTGGTGACCAGCGTGATCGCCGATCGAATGGGACGAAAGCAGGGTTTCCTGCTTGCGGCAATGCTCTACGGAGTAGGCTCTGTGGTCAACGGACTGGCATGGAACTTCAACATCTTCGCCGTCGCCCGCTTCGTATCCGGCATGGGTATTGGCGCGGCGCTCACCGTGATCAGTACTTACATGAGTGAGATCTCCCCTGCGAAGGGCCGTGGACGCTATATGGCATGGACCACACTGCCCGGGCTCGTTGGCTCGGCGCTAGTTCCGTGGCTTTCCTTTTGGCTTGTGCCCAATTTCGCCCACGGCTGGCGCGTGATTCTCGTTCTCCCGGTTGTCGGGACACTGTTCGTGCTGTTCTGGATCAAGCACTTTCCGGAGTCGCCGCGTTGGCTCGTTGCGCACGGTCATGCGCGAGACGCCGAACGGATCGTGGCAGCAGCCGAAGCACTGGCGCGAAAGAAAACCGGCCGCGCGCCCGCACCGGTATTGGCGCCCGCACAAATCGATGTGCACAGCCGCGGCATTTCCATCATCTTTGGCCGCCGCCTGTTGCCCTGGACCATTTTGTTTTTCGTGATCTGGTTTCTGAATTACCTGCCCATTTACGGCGCGATCAGCATGGGCGTGACCTTGCTCGTCGATCACGGTATACCGCTGCAAAAAAGCATTCTACTGACCATCGGCTACAGCATCGGAATCGTACTCGGCGGTTTGGTCGCTCCGTGGATCGCCGACCGCATGCCGCGCAAGTGGCCGGCGTTCATCGCCACGGTCGTCTTGGGCATCAGCCTGATCCTTCTGGGCATGTATCCCAGCAACACGATGATTGCGATCGTCTACTTCCTGCTCGCGTTCCAGGCTGGCATCTTCGCGCCTTCGGTCTACTTGCTCACGGCCGAACACTTCCCGACCGCCGGGCGTGCGACCGGCATCGCGATCTGCAACGCCGTCGGCCACGTGGGAGGCGCCGTTGCGCCATTCTTCATCATTGGGGTCTACCAATCGGTCGGATTCGCGACCACCTGGACGGTACTCGGCATTGTCATCTTCGCGTTAGCCATCGCGCTGCTGCCAACCAGGAATACCACGGGCGTTTCGCTGGAAGCGATCAGCGATGCAACTCCGGCGCCCTGACCCGACCGGCGCATCCGCTTCAGCTGATGCGCCAGTTGCGGCCTGCGCCGTGCCCGCGTTCGACGCAGCCGCGAGAAGGAAGCGTTGAACCCTATCCGCGACGCACTTATGCAACGCCACTTCGCGCCGCCATTTGACAGCAAAGGCTACCCACAAAATGCCCACTTCAATTGACGCTCTCTTTCGCCCGCTTCGTATCCGCTCTCTCGAACTGCCCAATCGAATCGTCATGGCCCCCATGACACGGGCGTTTGCCCCTGACGGCTTACCCGGGGAGCCCCACGCCGCATACTATCGTCGCCGGGCCGAGGGCGGAGTCGGCCTCATCCTGTCCGAAGGCGTGGTGATTGATCGCCCTGCGTCGCGCAACGGTCCCGGGCTACCGTTCTTTCATGGCGAACCGGCGCTGCGCGGCTGGCAAGGTGTCATCGACGCGGTCCACGGCGCACGCGGACGAATGGGGCCGCAACTGTGGCACACCGGCTCCGTCAAGAACACTCGAGTAGATTGGGAACCCGAAGCAGTGGTCGAGAGCCCTTCCGGCCTTTGTGCGCCCGACGAGCCTCGCGGTGAAGCGATGAACGATGAAGCGATCGCCGATACGATTGCTGCCTTCGCAAACGCGGCCGCCGACGCAAAGCGCCTCGGCTTTGATACCGTCGAGATTCACGGCGCGCACGGCTATTTGATCGATCAGTTCTTCTGGGCCGGCACGAACTTGCGTACCGACCGTTACGGCGGCGCGACCATCCGCGAACGAGCCAATTTCGCCGCCGAAATCGTGGCTGCAGTTCGCGTGGCAGTCGGACCGGATTTTCCCATTTTGATGCGTCTTAGCCAGTGGAAGCCGCAGGACTACGACGCAAAAATTGCGCAAACGCCGGATCAGATGGCCGACTGGCTGCAACCGCTCGTAGACGCAGGGGTGGACGTGCTGCATTGTTCTCAGCGGCGATTCTGGGAGCCTGAGTTTCCCGAGATCGATGGCGCCTCTGGTCTGAATTTCGCTGGATGGGCCAAGAAGCTGACTGGCGCTGTAACGGTCAGCGTCGGATCGGTGGGCCTGTCCAACGAGTTTAGAGCTGCATTTGCCGGAGAAGGCGCTGGCAGCGTCGGCCTGGACCCGTTGATCGAGCGGATGGAACGCGACGAGTTCGACTTGATCGCAGTGGGCCGAGCGCTGTTGAGCGACCCTCAGTGGGTGGCGAAGATTCGTGCAGGTGATGCGGCACGCTTGAAAGGGTTTGATGCGTCCGCACTTGCGACGTTCGTCTGATTGAAACGACCCGCTTAACCAGGCACACGGCTGCCGCGTTGTTCGGTGAGCCACTTGTCGAAGGTACGCACGTCGGGCTGACGCGCCAGCAATGCCGGTATGTCAGCGAGGTAGCCAGCCTCCCCAAACCACTCGAACATCCTCCGGACATCATAGGGCAATGGGCGCAATAGCACCCTGGGCAGCGGGAATGGCAGCCCGGCCGACCGTCCATGGCGCTTGAAGGCAGCGACAATCTGCGCACGGGTCAGCTCGACACCGGCGATTTCCTCGGACTTGCCAAGAAATTCACCCGGATCGTCGAAGGCCCGCGCAACCCAATTGCCAATGTCGGCCGTTGCGATCATCTGGAGTCGCTTCGTCTCGGGCACATAGCTGCGCAGCAGTGCCAGCAGCACGGCTCGTAGTGCCGGCCTACTAAAGTTGTCCATGAAGAACACGGGACGAACGATGCTGGCGGGAAGGCCAATGCTGCGGATGTGTTCCTCGACAAGCCACTTGCTTTGAAAATGCGGTACGGCCGAGCCCCGATCAGCTCCCCCCACCGATGCATAGATGAAGTGCCTTACTCCTGCAGCTAGCGCGGCATCCGCCACAGCAATGCCCCGGTGAGTCTCTACCTCCGCACCTTGCTCGGACCCTTGAACGGAAAAAACGCCATATGCGTCGGTGAAAGCGATCCGCAACGAGGCCGAGTCGTCCATGTCGGCCGGGACGACCTCGATGCCACCCGCGGCCAATTGTTGCGCCGCCTCGGAGCCAGGATTTCTGGAAAGCGCACGAATGCGCCAATGACCATCCGCCCTCAACGAGCGAGCCACGGCACCGCCCTGTTGCCCCGTCGCACCTAGAACAACGATGGTTCTGAAAGTCATGGTATGAAAATCGACCGTTTTGATAACGTTAAAAATATCGACTGTTTTGAATCAAAGGACAAGGACGACGAAAAACAGAATTGTCGAACAATGCTGTCAAAACCGCACTTCTTCGCTCAGTTCTACGTATCACCAATCAGTCGGACCGTCGTCGATAGCGAACTCAGCTCCGGTTAAGCAATAGCAGGTCTGCAAGCGACGCCCGGAGCTTGAGCGACAATCGCACGTTCCCCACCGAGAAGCGAGAAGTGAGAGGTACGCGATGCATTGACCAACGACTGTCACCTTGAGCGCATTTCTCGCCGCATTCACACGAAGACATGCTGCACGTGGTGGCGACCGGTTCGATCCGATCCGCTTCCGGCACGTTCCCAATGAACGTGATCGACCTGTCCTTCATGAAAACGGCGATATCCAGCACAATTACGTAGCACGAACACTCGCTGTCGATCGACCGCCCAGCGTCATCCACGACAACCCTATGGCGATCAGTCCGCAGGCTGTCATGCCGGCGATCATTGGCAACGGACTGTCGCTCGCGAACCACCCCACCACGGCCGTCGCGGCCGCGCCGGTCAGTATCTGCACCGTTCCCAACAGCGCAGACGCCGTTCCCGCGATATGGCCGTGCTGCTCCATCGCGAGCACGCCTGTCGTGGGAATCACAATACCCATGAATGCACTGGCAAGAGCGTAAAGGGCGATCAATACCCACAGCCGGTCACCGATGGCAACATAGTAGGCCAGAAGGATCAGCAGGACGGAACCGCACACATGTACGCTGACCTTGATCACCCGCTCGATGCCGAAGCGTTCGCACAATGCACCGTTAAATTGTGCCGCGGTAAAGAACGACGCCGCATTGAACCCGAAGGCAAGGCCATAGTGTGCCGGCGACAGGCCATAGTGGTTGATCAGCACGAACGGCGAGTTGGCCAGGAAGATGAAGAAAATTGCTAACGCACAACTGCCGATGAGCACCAGACCCAGATAGCGGCCGTTACGCAGCAATAGCATGTACGAACGCATTGTCGTGCCGAAGCTGCCGCCAATGCGGGCGTCGCGTGTGCGCGATTCCGAGAGCATCGTCAGGGCCAATGCCAATCCGGCCAGCGCCGCAAAAGTCACCACCCAGAAAACACCGCGCCAGCCCGCATGGGCAATGACAATGCTGCCGACCAGCGGTGCGAGAATCGGCGAAATGCCAAATACCAGCATCAGCATCGAAATCAATCGAGTGGCGTCATTGCCGGTATGCAGGTCGCGCACCACGGCGCGCGGAATCACCATGCCTGCGGCCGCGCCGAGGCCTTGTACGGAGCGAAGCGCGACAAGCGAGTCGATGCTTGTGGCCAAGGCGCAGCCGATGCTCGCGGCGACGAACAATGCCAGTCCGAAATAAAGTGGCGGCTTGCGTCCCACGACGTCCGATACAGGGCCATAGATGAGTTGGCCGACGCCCATCGACACGAAGAACGCCGTCAAGCTCAACTGCGTGGTACTCATATCCGCACCCATGCTCCGGCTAATCATCGGCAGTGCAGGCAGGTACATATCGATGGCGAATGGCCCGATCGCGGATAGCAGGCCTAATATCAACGCGACTCTGAAGAATCGGGAATACATAAAATTACCTCGGTTGGGGCGCACGAACCATACAGGTTCGCGACACCAAAAAGATTGCTGAGCCCGCATTCACATCGCTTGTCGGCATGCGCTTCCAGCACTCGAGTCGTTCCGACGCCTCCGCTGGCGTCCAAGGTGCTCGCACGGTTCCCGCGTCACGGGCATCCACTGCACACGCCAACGAAAGTAAACAGCGCCTAGTTTCGAGCTGAAGCCTCAGCTCTGCCATCGTCAACAAGTGCATCCGGCGCACGCGGCGTCTCGCCGGCGCGCTGGACCCAACCACCGCCCAATGCACGGTACAGGTCGACCAGGTTCGTCCAGCGCGCCAGACGCGCGCTGATCAGCGACTGCTGCGCCGAGTACAGGTCCGTCTGCGCGGTCAGCACCGACAGGTAGCTGTCGACGCCGTTCTTGTAACGCAGGTCTGACAGGTCGAAACGGCGCTGCTGCGCGTACTCGTTGCGCTCCAGCGCGGCGATCTGCTGGTCGTACGTGCCGCGTGCGGCCAACCCGTCCGACACTTCGCGGAATGCCGTCTGGATCGCCCTGTCGTAGTTCGCGATCTCGATGCGCTTCTGCACGTGCGCGAGATCGAGGTTGGCGATGTTCTGCCCGCCCTCGAAGATCGGCAGCGCAATGTTCGGCGCAAACGACCACGCCGCCGTGCCGGCCTTGAACAGGCCGCCGAGCGTCGGGCTCGCGGTGCCGAACGCCGCCGTCAGCGAGATGCGCGGAAAGAACGCCGCACGCGCCGCGCCGATGTTCGCGTTCGCGGCCAGCAGCGTCTGCTCGGCCTGCATCACGTCAGGACGACGCGTCAGCAGGTCGGACGGAAGGCCGGCCGGCACGTCCGTCAGCAGGTTCTGCGAGTCGAGCGGTATGCCCGGCGGCAGGTCGTCCGGCAGCGGCTCGCCGATCAGCAATACCAGCGCGTTCACGGCCTGCGCGCGGGCGCGTGCCTGCGCCTGCTGGTTCGCGAGCGCCGTCTCGACGACCGTCTGAGCCTGACGCAGGTCGAGCTCGGAGCCCGTGCCGTTGTCGAACTGCAGCTTCGTCAGGTCGTACGACGCCTGCGCGGACTTCAGCGTGTTCTCCGTGACCTTCAGCAAGTCGTCGGTCGACAGTAGCGTCAGGTACTGATCAGCCACCTGCGACACCAGTGAGATCTCCGACGCCTGCCGTGCGTAAGCGGTCGACAGGTACTGCGCGAGTGCCTGATCCTTCAGACTCTGCACGCGGCCGAACAGGTCGAGCTCCCACGACGCCGAAAGCCCAACGTTGTAGGTCGTCGAGATGTTCTGGCCCGGCACCGAGGTCAGCGCATTCGGCAAACGCTGACGATTGCCCGTGCCCGTCGCATCGAGCGTCGGGAACAGGCCGGCGCGCGTGATCTGGTACTGCGCACGCGCCGCCTCGATGTTCAGCACCGACACGCGCAGGTCGCGGTTGTTCTTCAGCGCGATTTCGATCAGCCGCTGCAGGCGCGGATCGACGAAGAATTCGCGCCAGCCGATGGCGGTCGCCGCCTGGCCGTTCGCGCTGCGCGCGCCGGCAGCACCCGGCTGCGTCGCATAGACGCCGCCGGCCGGGAACGCCTGTGCGACGGGTGCGTCGGGCCGCGTGTAATGCGGCGCCATCGTGCAACCCGTGGCAAAGAGCGCGACCGCGATTGCAGTCAAAGCGTGTTTTTGCATCATCACTGTCCCTTGTTGCCTTCGTCGCCGTTGCCCGGCTTCTCTTCGTGGTGCGAGTGCTCCTGAGCCAGGCGCAGTGCCTCGTCGACGTCTTCCTTCTCGCCGCTGAAGATCGCGCGGATCTTCACGAAGAACATCGGGATCATGAAGATCGCGAGGAACGTTGCCGTGATCATCCCGCCGATCACGCCCGTGCCGATCGCGTGCTGGCTCGCCGAACCCGCGCCGTTGCTGATCGCGAGCGGCATCACGCCGAGAATGAACGCGAGCGACGTCATCAGGATAGGACGCAGCCGCAGGCGCGCCGCTTCCAGCGCGGCCTCGATCGGCCCCATCTTCTCCGTCACCTGCAGCTCGCGAGCGAACTCCACGATCAGAATCGCGTTCTTCGCGGACAAGCCCACGGTGGTCAGCAGGCCGACCTGGAAGAACACGTCGTTCTCGAGGCCGCGCATCGTCGCCGCGAGCAGTGCGCCGATCACGCCGAGCGGCACCACCATGATCACCGAGAACGGGATCGACCAGCTTTCATACAGCGCCGCGAGACACAGAAACACGACGAGGATCGAGATCGCGTACAGGATCGGCGCCTGCGAACCGGACTGGATTTCCTGGAACGACAGACCCGTCCACGAATAGCCGATGCCCGTGGGCAACTTCTTCGTGAGCTGTTCCATCGCAGCCATCGCCTGACCGGTCGACTTGCCCGGTGACGCCTGACCCTGGATTTCCATCGCCGACACACCGTTGTAGCGCTCGAGCTTCGGCGAACCGTACGTCCAGTGACCGGTCGAGAAGGCGCTGAACGGCACCATCCCGCCCGACCCGTTGCGCACGTACCAGATGTTCATGTCTTCCGGCGTCATCCGGAACGGCGCGTCGGCCTGCACGTACACACGCTTGATCCGGCCGTCGGTGTCGAGGAAGTTGTTCACGTACTGCGACGCCCACGCGATCGAGAACGTCTGGTCGATCGCATCCGCCGTCACGCCGAGCGCATTCGCCTTCTCGCGATCAATGTCGACCTTGTACTGCGGCGTGTCGTTCAGGCCGTTCGGGCGCACGCCCTGCAGCGTCGGATCCTTCGAGGCCATCCCGAGCAGTTGGTTACGCGCGGCCATCAGCGCATCGTGACCGAGACCGGCGTTGTCCGTCAGCTCGAAGTCGAAGCCGGCGGCCGTACCGAGTTCAGGAATCGACGGCGGGTTGAACGGGATCACCAGCGCGTCCTTGTAGCCCGCGTAGCGCCCGAACATCCGGCCGATCAGCGCCTGGACCTTCTGGTTCGCATGCTGACGCTGCGAGTAATCCTTCAGGCGAACGAACACGAGACCGGAGTTCTGGCCGCGGCCCGCGAAGCTGAAGCCAGCCACCGTGAACACCGACTCGACGATTTCCTTCTCGTCCTTCAGCAGGTAGTCGGAAATGTTCGCGAGGGTCTTCGCGGTCGTTTCCTGCGTCGAGCCCGACGGCGTCTGCACGATCACGAACAGCAGGCCCTGGTCTTCATCGGGCAGGAACGACTTCGGCAGGCGCACGAACAGCAGGCCGACCGCGACGATCACGACCAGATAAATGATGAGCCAGCGGCCCGAGCGCTTGATCACGTGGTGCACGCCGACGTGGTACTTGTCGCGGCTATTGTTGAACGTGCGGTTGAACCAGCCGAAGAAGCCCTTCTTCTCTTCGTGATGCCCTTGCGGGATCGGCTTGAGGATCGTCGCGCACAGCGCCGGCGTCAGAATCAACGCGACGAGCACCGACAGCACCATCGCCGACACGATCGTCAGCGAGAACTGGCGATAAATCGCGCCGACCGAACCGCCCGAGAACGCCACCGGCACGAACACCGCCGACAGCACCAGCGCCACGCCGACGAGTGCGCCGGTGATCTGGCCCATCGCCTTCTTGGTCGCTTCCTTCGGTGATAGGCCCTCTTCGGCCATCACCCGCTCGACGTTCTCCACCACCACGATCGCATCGTCCACCAGCAGGCCGATCGCGAGCACGAGGCCGAACATCGACAGCGTGTTGATCGAGAAGCCTGCCATCGACATGATCGCGAACGTACCGAGCAGCACGACCGGCACCG
>NZ_LDWR01000179.1 GCF_001039005.1 Burkholderia cepacia | reverse complement strand
GAACGAGGCCGCGAACGATCCGGCCGGCAAAACGTGGTCGCTACCGAAGATCGCGAAACGCACGCAACTGCCGATGAGCACGCTGCGCCGCGTGCTGACGCAGCTCGACGGCGCCGGCCTCACCGCGACGACGCTGAACGAGGATGGCACCGGCAGCGCCGCGCTGACCGACGAAGGGCGCGCCGTGTGCGCGCAACTGTTCGGCGCGAACGACACCCGATGAATGAAAAAACGGGCCGCTGATGCGACCCGTCGTGTGGCGGTTCGACGCGTGCGTCGCGCGATGCCGGGTATTACCAGCGCGCGGTCACGCCGCCCATCACCGAATGACGGTAGGTCTGGTCGTTCAGCCCGTGCCGGTAGCCGACGTCGAGATCGAGCCAGCGCGTCGGCGAATAGATCACGCCGGCCAGCACGAACGCCGGATTCGCGCCGGCGGTGCTTTCCGTGTTGCGCGACAGGCCGACATCGGCCACGAGCTGCAGCCGGTCGGTCGCCTTGTAGATCGCCGCGCCCGATACCGCCCAGATCGACGTGAGGTCGCCCTGGCGATTCGGCTGGTAGGTCAAGCCGGCATTCGCGAGCAGCGAAAAGCGCCCGACGTCGGCCTGCGCGAGCAGCGTCGCGCCGGTGCCGGCGCGGCCCGTGCCGAGCCCGCGACCGTCGTTGCCGGTCGGTATCGTCACCTTCGGTTTCAACGCGAGCGACAGCGGCCCGCGTTCGACGAAGCGCCATTTCATGCCGATCTCGACATCGCCGATGCCCGCGCCGTTTTCGTCGGTCCGCGTTTGCAGATGCGTGTAAGGCGCGTTGACGTAGAGGTCGACGTGTTCGCCGAACCCGCGCGTGAGCGTCGCGTTCCACAACTGGTGGCGGCCGTTTTCTTCCTGTTTCGAGGTTTCCTCGCCGTTGAACTCGAATTGCCAGTTCGCGTTGCCCTGCGTGCCCGTATCGTCGCTGACGAGCGGATG
>NZ_LDWR01000178.1 GCF_001039005.1 Burkholderia cepacia | reverse complement strand
CGTCGCCGTGGCTGCCGCCGTTACCGTTGCCATCACCGTCGCCGTGGCTGCCGCCGTTACCGTGACCGTTGCCATCACCGTTGCCATGGCTGCCGCCGTTGCCGTGGCCGTTGCCATCACCGTTGCCATGGCTGCCGCCGTTGCCGTGGCCGTTGCCATCCCCGTCGCCGTGGCTGCCGCCGTTACCGTTGCCATTACCGTCGCCATGGCTGCCGCCGTTGCCGTGGCCGTTGCCATCCCCGTCGCCGTGGCTGCCGCCGTTGCCGTGGCCGTTGCCATCCCCGTCGCCATGGCTGCCGCCGTTACCGTGGCCGTTGCCATCGCCGTCGCCATGGCTGCCGCCGTTGCCGTGGCCGTTGCCATCACCGTCGCCGTGACCACCGCCACTGCCGTGGCCACCACCGTCACCATCGCCGTGGCCGCCGCCATTGCCGTGACCACCACCATCACCGTCGCCGCCGTGGCCACCATGTCCGCCATGGCCTCCGCTGCCCGAGGTACTGCCACCCGAAGTGCCGCCGCCCGAAGTGCCGCCACCCGAAGTACCGCCACCTGAGGTACCGCCACCCGAAGTACCGCCGCCTGAAGT
>NZ_LDWR01000177.1 GCF_001039005.1 Burkholderia cepacia | reverse complement strand
AGAACACGACGATCTGCAGGATTTCGTTATTCGCCATCGCCTCCGCGATCGATTTCGGCACCAAGTGGACCACGAAATCCTTCAGCGTGAATGCGCCCGTCTTCAGGTTGAGGGCCGCATCGGCGGGCGGCAGCGGCAGGCTCAGGTGGCTGCCCGGCTGCAGGATCGTCGCGGTCAGCAGGCCGAGCAGCAACGACGTGAACGACGCGATGATGAACCAGCCGAACGCCTTCACGCCCACGCGGCCCACCGCGCTGCCGTCGCCCATCTGCGCGATGCCAACGGTCAGCGTCGCGAATACCAGCGGCGCGATGATCATCTTGATCAGGCGCAGGAACACGTCGGACAGCAACGACACGTAGCCGGCGACTTCCTTGGCCATCTTCGGGTCGGGAAACGCACTGTGGCACGCGTAACCCACGGCGATACCAAGAATCATCGCGACGATGATGTACTTCGTGATGTTGTGTCTCTTCTTCATTAGTAATCCAAATTACAAAGCGTGTGCTTCTAACGGCGGGAACATCATTCGCGTCCGGCTGCGAATCGGAACTCACGTCGCAATGCATGCGACAGGCCCGCTTCCGGCGGTCGCCAGGGCGGGCAGGGGGGGCATTCTAACGCAAATGGCGCGCCGGCTTTCAAATCTGAAAGCCGCGCCGGTTGATCCGCGTCCGTT
>NZ_LDWR01000176.1 GCF_001039005.1 Burkholderia cepacia | reverse complement strand
CGGCAGCAATGCATGCGCGACGCAGCAGGCCGCCGTGCAGATGGCCGCGCAGGCGGCACCGGTCGAACCGCCCGTCGATCACCTGATCGTCAAGCTGAAGACGCTGACGGCCGCGCGTGCGATGGCCACCATCGACAACGGAACACGGCTCGACGCGGTGATCCAGCGCTCGATGACGCGCTGGACCGCGCCGGTGGCCGGTAGTGCACGCGCCTATGCGAGCACGGTTTCGCAACTGCCGCTCAACGTGCAGGTCGAACGGACGATCTCGAACGGCGCGGCCGTGCTGTCGCTCGGCCAGCGCATCGCGGCCACCGACGCGACCGCGCTCGCGCAGGCGTTCGCGGCCGATACCGACGTCGACTACGCAGAACCGGATCATCCGATGGCGATCCGCGACACGCCGAGCGACCCGCTCTACAGTCAGCAGTGGTACCTGTCCGACCCGACCGCCGGCATCGACATGTCGCCCGCGTGGAGCACGACCAAGGGTTCGCCGACCGTCGTCACGGCCGTGCTAGACACCGGCTATCGGCCGCATGCCGACCTCGTCGGCAACCTGCTGCCCGGCTACAGCTTCATCACCAACGTCAACACCAGCAACAACGGCCTGTCGCGCGGCCCTGACGCAACCGATCCGGGCGACTGGGTCACGCCGCAGGAACTCAGCACCGCCGGCGGCCCGTACTACCAATGCGCGACCCAGGCGAGCGACAGCAGCTGGCACGGCACGCGCGTGATGGGCGTGATCGGCGCGACCGCCAACAACGGCACCGGCATCGCGGGCATCTCGTGGCTCGGCCGGATCCTGCCGGTGCGCGTGCTCGGCAAATGCGGCGGCGTGACGAGCGACATCGCCGACGGGATGCGCTGGGCAGCCGGCATC
>NZ_LDWR01000175.1 GCF_001039005.1 Burkholderia cepacia | reverse complement strand
GCATTGATAACGCCCAATCTTTTTGCTCAGACTCTAACTCATTGATACTCATTTATAAACTCCTTGCAATGTATGTCGTTTCAGCTAAACGGTATCAGCAATGTTTATGTAAAGAAACAGTAAGATAATACTCAACCCGATGTTTGAGTACGGTCATCATCTGACACTACAGACTCTGGCATCGCTGTGAAGACGACGCGAAATTCAGCATTTTCACAAGCGTTATCTTTTACAAAACCGATCTCACTCTCCTTTGATGCGAATGCCAGCGTCAGACATCATATGCAGATACTCACCTGCATCCTGAACCCATTGACCTCCAACCCCGTAATAGCGATGCGTAATGATGTCGATAGTTACTAACGGGTCTTGTTCGATTAACTGCCGCAGAAACTCTTCCAGGTCACCAGTGCAGTGCTTGATAACAGGAGTCTTCCCAGGATGGCGAACAACAAGAAACTGGTTTCCGTCTTCACGGACTTCGTTGCTTTCCAGTTTAGCAATACGCTTACTCCCATCCGAGATAACACCTTCGTAATACTCACGCTGCTCGTTGAGTTTTGATTTTGCTGTTTCAAGCTCAACACGCAGTTTCCCTACTGTTAGCGCAATATCCTCGTTCTCCTGGTCGCGGCGTTTGATGTATTGCTGGTTTCTTTCCCGTTCATCCAGCAGTTCCAGCACAATCGATGGTGTTACCAATTCATGGAAAAGGTCTGCGTCAAATCCCCAGTCGTCATGCATTGCCTGCTCTGCCGCTTCACGCAGTGCCTGAGAGTTAATTTCGCTCACTTCGAACCTCTCTGTTTACTGATAAGTTCCAGATCCTCCTGGCAACTTGCACAAGTCCGACAACCCTGAACGACCAGGCGTCTTCGTTCATCTATCGGATCGCCACACTCACAACAATGAGTGGCAGATATAGCCTGGTGGTTCAGGCGGCGCATTTTTATTGCTGTGTTGCGCTGTAATTC
>NZ_LDWR01000174.1 GCF_001039005.1 Burkholderia cepacia | reverse complement strand
GCACCAGATAGACCGGTCGCTGTTTCGATTCGTGATAGATGCGGCCGAGGTATTCGCCGATCACGCCGATGCCGATCAACTGGATGCCGCCGACGAACAGCATCACGGAAATCAGCGACGCATAGCCGTGCACAGGGTTGCCGAATAGCAGCGTGCGCATGACGATGTACGCGCCGTAGACGAGCGAGAGCGCGGCGAATGCGAGGCCGATGTAGGTCCACACGCGCAGCGGCACGGTGCTGAAGCTCGTGATGCCTTCGAGCGCGAAGTTCCAGCGCCGCCACCCGGAGAATTTGGAGCGTCCGCCGCTGCGCGGTGCGCGCGTGTATTCGATGATCTCGGTGCGGTAGCCGACCCACGCGAACAGGCCTTTCATGAAACGACGCCGCTCGGGCAGTGCGCAGAGCGCGTCGACGACCTGGCGGTCCATCAGGCG
>NZ_LDWR01000173.1 GCF_001039005.1 Burkholderia cepacia | reverse complement strand
ACAGCGAGTAGCTGCCCATGTACGCGATGTCGGTCACGACGCCGCGCGCCCAGTTGTGCTTCGAGCCCGGCTTCTCGCGCGACACGTGCACACGTTCGGGGCGCACCGAGATGCCGACCGGCATCCCAAGCGGGCCGGTCACGCCGTGGCTCACGTACATGCGTGCTTCGAGGTCGTCACTCTCGACGAAGATGTGATCGGGCTCGTCCTCGACGACGCGGCCCTCGAACAGGTTGGTCGAGCCGATGAATTCGGCCGAGAAACGGCTGTTCGGAAACTCGTACACTTCGCCCGGCGCACCGATCTGCACGATCTTGCCTTCGCTCATCACCGCGAGGCGGCTCGCCATCGTCATCGCCTCTTCCTGATCGTGCGTGACCATCACGCAGGTCACGTCGACCTTGTCGATGATGTTCACGAGTTCGAGCTGGGTCTTCTGGCGGATCTTCTTGTCGAGCGCGGACATCGGCTCGTCGAGCAGCAGCAGCTTCGGGCGCTTGACCAGCGAGCGGGCCAGCGCGACGCGCTGCTGCTGGCCGCCGGAGAGCTGATGCGGCTTGCGTTGCGCGTACTTGCTCATCTGCACGAG
>NZ_LDWR01000172.1 GCF_001039005.1 Burkholderia cepacia | reverse complement strand
GTCCACGTCGACCTCGACGGGCCTGTCGTCGGCGAACAGCTCGATCACGTCGTTGTCCACGTCGACGTCGACGGGTCTGTCGTCGGCCAACAGCTCGATCACGTCGCTGTCGACTTCGACGTCGACCGGCCTGTCGTCGGCCAACAGCTCGATCACCTCGTTGTCCACGTCGACCTCGACGGGTCTGTCGTCGGCGAACAGCTCGATCACGTCGCTGTCGACCTCCACGTCGACGGGCCTGTCGTCGGCCAATAGCTCGATCACGTCGCTGTCGACTTCGACGTCGACCGGCCTGTCGTCGGCGAATAGCTCGATCACGTCGCTGTCGACCTCGACCTCGACGGGCCTGTCGTCGGCGAATAGCTCGATCACCTCGCTGTCCACGTCGACGTCGACCGGCCTGTCGTCGGCCAACAGCTCGATCACCTCGTTGTCGACTTCGACCTCGACTGGTCTGTCGTCGGCCAACAGCTCGATCACCTCGTTGTCCACGTCGACCTCGACCGGCCTCTCGTCGGCGAACAGCTCGATCACTTCGTTGTCGACTTCGACGTCGACGGGTCTGTCGTCG
>NZ_LDWR01000171.1 GCF_001039005.1 Burkholderia cepacia | reverse complement strand
TGTCCTTGATCTTCTTCAGCGTACCGGTGAGGGCCTGCGCATGCGCGGGGCCCGCCAGCGCACAGGACAGCGCGACGGCCAGCCAACGGAAGCGGCGATCCATGCTTTTCTCCTGACGAAACGTTGATCGAATCGCGATCGTACGCCCGACAAAATTCGCGTCGCATCAGGGAAAGCGTAAACAACCTTCCAGCGTGGCCGGGCCGTGAAAGAAGTTTTCCGTGGCGCGCAAACCGGCCCGCGCCGCACGTTTCGCCTGACTCGCCGCGCGCCGGTTCGCCCCACCTTTTGTGCCATGCGTTCCAAACGCGCGTTCATGCCGCAAAGCAGCAACGTAATCGTTTGCGCCCCCCTCTTTTTTTCTCGCGAAATCGCCTCAAGAACCCGCCACGCCGGCCGTTACCCAGAGCATGGCGCGTAGCAGCAACCCTGCTGCAGCCGCCAGACAAAAAACGACGAGGTCCGGTCTTGCCGGACCCAGCTTTACCGCCGGCACGACGGTTATCTACGAGGAT
>NZ_LDWR01000170.1 GCF_001039005.1 Burkholderia cepacia | reverse complement strand
TCGTACAGCCGGCTGTAGTGCAGTTCGCTGGGCCGGATGATCCAGTTTGCCAGCGTGCCGCGACTGACCGGGACGTTCGAGCGTGCCAGCACATCCGCCATCCGATACAGCGGCGTGCCGTCGACGTACTTCCCGGTCGTGACGGTGGCGATCATCGACGCGCTTGCGTGGCTCCCCGGCAGTGGCTGTACTGGCATGGGCGCAAGCACGATCGGCGTGCGTTCGGCGTGGGTCTCGCAATGCCGGCACGCGTATTTGAAGCGGGCGTTCTGGAGAACCGTGACCTTGACTTCGTAGTGCAACTGCTCGCTGACGTCTTCGCCGGTGTGGTGCAGTGCGCTACCACAACACGTGCAGGTCTTCTGATCCTCGGGCAGATCGTATTCCACACGCTTGCGTGGCAGATGCGCTGGCAGTGGCTTGCGACCGCGTTTGCCAGGCACGGAGGTGGCGTCCGGCAGTCCCATATCGGGCAGCGCAGGCAGGTCGTCATCCTCTTCGGCCGGGTCGGTTTCGGCGATCTGCTCGGCCTCGTTGAACAGGCGATCACTGCGCTTCTCGCTTTTCGGCGCAAAGCGCTGAGCCAGCGCGAGGCGATACTGCTCTTCGAGCGTATCGAGGCGCTTGAGCAGTTCGTCGATCCTGGCATCGCGCTCGGCAAGGCGCTGCGCGTCATCGGCTACCCGCGCTTCGAGCGCGTCGATGTAGGCCTGAGCGGCCGGCGGGAACTGGGAGGGTTCGTGTGCGTTCATGTCGCCCACGATAGCGATTCGGCCGCTCAAATAGGTTTACGGCCGAGTGTTAACGACTGTCAGCTAAGATGCGGTGGACTAGACTAAATCTGACAGTGGTTGGTTTTTCATGCTGGTGCGCATTGGCGCGAAGGGCGTAGCCCGTAGCGGCAATGCGCGCCGCGAACAGCAAGGAGTCCGCCATGACTCAGGAGCAGAAGGTAATTCGTGCCAAGGTCGGCATACTCGAGTTAGCCCGGCAGCTCGGCAACGTCAGCCAGGCCTGTCGCGTAATGGGTTACTCGCGCGACAGCTTCTACCGATTTAAGGAACTGTACGATCGAGGCGGCGAAGCTGCGCTGCAGGAGATTTCCCACCACCGACCGCTGCTCAAGAACCGCGTGGACCCGCAGGTCGAGGCCGCCGTTGTCGAACTGGCCCTCGAATTGCCAGCCTACGGTCAGGTACGTATCGCCAACGAAGTCCTCAAACGGCATGCCCTGTCCGTCTCGCCCCAAGGCGTTCGTAGCATCTGGTTGCGCCACGATCTGGAGACCATGCCGAAGCGCCTGAAGGCCTTGGAGGCCAAATCCGCCCAGGAGGGGTTGGTGCTGACCGAGGCGCAGCTCGTCGCGCTCGAACGCGCCAAGAACGAGAAGGAAGTGCACGGTGAATTCGAGTCGGAATGTCCGGGCTACTGCGGCGCGCAGGATACGTTCTATGTCGGCAGCCTCAAGGGCGTCGGCCGTGTCTACCAGCAAACTTTCGTCGATACCTACTCGAAGGTCGCATTCGCCAAGCTCTACGATCGCAAGACGCCCTTGCCGGCGGCTGACCTACTCAACGATCGCGTTGTCCCATTCTTCGACGGCTTCGGAATTCCACTGCTGCGCGTGCTGACAGACCGCGGCACCGAATACTGCGGCAACCCCGAGCATCATGAATACGAGCTGTATCTGGCCTTGGGGGACATCGACCATACTCGCACAAAGGCCAAGTCGCCGCAAACCAACGGGATCGTCGAACGGCTGCACAAGACTATGCTCAACGAGTTCTATCGCATCGTCTTTCGCAAGAAGATCTACGACTCGATCGCCACCTTGCAGACAGACCTTGATGCGTGGCTCGACCAGTACAACAATGAACGAGAGCATCAGGGGCGCTGGTGCTATGGCAAGACGCCGATGCGTACTTTCCTCGATTCGATCGAACTCGCAAAGGAGAAGCTCATCCCCCATTGATGACTCATTCTTTGTCGGTCCGACTACCTGTCAGATCGAGTCCCGGCTAATACAGCTAAGACGCGTGCCGGTACCTGCGCGTAGGATGACGACGCATGGCGTCGATGTCGATGCCGTCGAGCAACAGGTGCAATTGCCCCGTCGTCAGTTCGACCACCTCCTGCTCACGACGCGGCCAAACGAAACGATCCGCCTCGAGCCGCTTCATCATCAGCCAGAAGCCGGCCCTGTCGTAGAGCAGCAATTTCACGCGATCGCGTTTGCGGTTATGGAACGCGAAGACGGCTCGCGCGAGCGGGTCGAGCTGCATCGACTGCTCGACCATCGTCACCAGCGTGTTCAGCCCGTCGCGGAAGTCGATCGGCTCACGGTGCAGGTAGACCCGCAGGTCGGTGTCGAACCGGAACATTCACCGTCCCCCCAAGGCTTTGACCAACGCCGCCAACAACGAGGCATCGTTGCTGGTGCATTGCAATTCAAGCATTACGCCGTTGGGCAGTCGTGCCGACAGACACGCCGGTTGGGGGACATCCACAGCGGGCAACGTCGGCAGCGTCGACTGTGGCGGCTGAGCCTGAGCGTGTGGCTCACGAATCTCTACAACCGGCGCGAAGGCCGTCAACTCGCCTCCCGGAACCCCATCACCTTGTTGCTCCGCCTTGTACGCCTTGATCCAGCGCCACAACTGATTCGTGTTGACCTGCGCTCGGATCGCCATGCTGGCAACCGAAACCCCGGGCTCAAGGCAAGCCTCAATCAGCATTCGCTTGCCTTCCCTGTCGTAGCTGCGCTTCCCGTTGACGCCCACTTTGGTCACCCGCAGCGGGAAAAACTCACAATCGCCACTATTACCCATGAATCGTGCCCACAAAAATTATCGTGGGCACAATCCTCGGCTCGCCGAGCTATCAAATCTAGATGCGCCAGATTTCGCGCTTACGTTGATACGTATCAACGATGCAAAAGCAAATTCGCTACGCGCTCGGACAACCCTACACAATCGTTGCACCACAGATCCGGCCACAGAGCTCAATGACAGATATTGCCTCCGCCCCCTTTTTGTCATACCCGGATTCAGATGTCCGCGTCTCGACTAAGTTGAAATGTCCGGGTTTACGGGCTTGAGGCGTGTTTCTCTTGGGTTACAGATCACGCAGTGTCGAAGAGCTGATCCTGAGCGGGCAGGGTGCTTACGCTTGTGCCACTGCCCCTTGCAGACCGACGGCCAGGTTTGCGCGCGGGTTGTTGGACCTGTCTGCGTTCGGCGAGATCCACGATCACTTTCTCGACATCGGTCTGCGTGAACTCACGCTGCTTCTTTTTGTTCGGCTGAGTGGTGTTGCGATTCGTCTTGGTCGAGTCGCCTCGATGCGTTCGAGACGGTGCCTTACCGATTCGGCTGTTATCGCGTTGCGCCTGAAGCGCTTGCGCGATCTGCAGCACGTGACTCAGACGCTTGTGTTCGACGATGGCACCTTGATCGATTTCGGCCAGTCGGTCGTACTGCCTGAAGGGCAACGCGCGACCCTCTGTTCGGAGTTCGATGCGCCCATCCGGGTACTCCCAAACCTCGATCGTTCGATCAATCAGCTGCCGATTCTCCGGCGTATCGTCCAGCAAATACATCACTCGGTCGTACTGCACAGTGAGCGACTTCGTCACTTTCCGCGGCTCACGCCACGTCAGCACCAAGTCAAGATTCTCATCGGCGCGCAACGGTCGGTGCGCATTGAAGTCGCTCTTCGGCGGCTTCGCAAAACGTGCGTTGTAAGCGGCCATGAAGGAGGGCGCGTAAGCGTTGGCGTCGGCCACCGTGTTGATCCCGCGCAATCGCATCTCCTTGACCAAGCGATCCTGCAACGTCAGATGTGCTCGCTCGACTCGCCCCTTGGCCGGACTGCTGTTTGCGCAAAACGTGTCGATGTTCAGCTCGTACATCGCGCGGCCGAAGTGTGTCACCCGATTACCAGTCTTGCCTGGCGTTACGTTGCGGAACACGCTGTACTTGTCGCTATAGAACGCCCCCGGCTTGCCGTGGCACTCGATATACACTCGCGTCGCCTCGAAGTAGCTGAACGTCGATTCGGTCTGCGTGAAGTGCAGCATCATCAGCCGGCTCGTCGCGTCGTCGACGTACACCAGCAGCGTGCAGGCCGGCGCCCGTTCCTCGAACCACCGATGATCGCTGCCGTCGATCTGGATCAGTTCACCCAGGCATGCCCGGCGCGCTCGCGGCTGGTAGACCTTGGGCGGGCGTTGCCGGCGCGGCACCCATAGGCCAGCGTCTGTCATCAGCTTGCGGACCGTTTCCTTGGCCAGCCGAATGTCGTGGCATTCGTACAGCTTCTCGCAGGCCAGCGTCGGCCCGAAGTCCGCGTAGCGTTCCCGGATGATCGACAGCGCCCGATCACCCGTCACGCGATCCAATCGGTTGTTGCTGGGCTTCGCGCGCCGTTGCGACACGAGACCTTGCGGCCCGTGATCACGCAATCGGGCGACCAGTCGCCGGATCTGCCGCGTCGTCAGCTCGAGTCGCTCGGCCGCGCGCCACGGCTGAAGTTTGCCGTCCGCGACGTCCTGGATGACCTTAAACCTGTCCAGCTCGCACATCGTCATGGTGATCCGTTCCGTTGCAGCCATCGCAGCCTCCGGCGCTGGATTCCCAGCAGCCGATCAGCTTACGATGGGTCGAAAAGCGGACATCTGAACTTGGCCAGAAGCGGACATTTGAACTTAGCTACTACAATTTTTGTCATACCCGGATTCAGATGT
>NZ_LDWR01000017.1 GCF_001039005.1 Burkholderia cepacia | reverse complement strand
GGAGGCGGAGGCGGAGGCGGAGGCGGAGGTGGTGGCGGCACCGACGAGTTCCGTCACTGACGGCGGCAGCGCCGCGGTTTCTCCCGGCGCCGGACGAAAAAAAGCCGCTCCGTAGAGCGGCTTCTGGATCAGGCGAGCGGGCGGCGCTTTGCAGCCCGCGCCCGTCCCGTCAGTCGTCGAGCAGCGACAGGTCGCGCACCGCGCCCTTGTCGGCCGACATGACCAGCTTCGCGTAGGCCTTCAGCGCCGCGGATACCTTGCGCGGGCGCGGCTGCGCCGGCTTCCAGCCCTTTGCGTTCTGCTCTTCGCGGCGGCGCGCCAGTTCCTCGTCCGACACCAGCACGTCGATCGTGCGGTTCGGGATATCGATGCGGATCTTGTCGCCGTCGCGCACGAGGCCGATCGCGCCGCCTGCTGCCGCTTCCGGTGAGCAATGGCCGATCGACAGGCCCGACGTGCCACCCGAGAAGCGGCCGTCCGTCAGCAGCGCGCAAGCCTTGCCGAGCCCCTTCGACTTGATGTAGCTCGTCGGGTAGAGCATTTCCTGCATGCCGGGGCCGCCCTTCGGGCCTTCGTAGCGCACGATCACCACGTCGCCGGCCTTGACCTTGTCGTTCAGGATGTTCTCGACCGCTTCATCCTGCGATTCGGTGACGTGAGCCGAGCCCTCGAACACGAGGATGCTCTCGTCGACGCCGGCCGTCTTCACCACGCAGCCGTCGAGCGCGATGTTGCCCGTCAGCACGGCGAGGCCGCCTTCCTTCGAGAACGCATGCTCGTACGAGCGGATGCAGCCTTCGGCGCGGTCGAGGTCGAGGCTCGGCCAGCGCGTGTCCTGGCTGAACGCGATCTGCGTCGGGATGCCGGCCGGGCCGGCCAGGTAGAACCTGCGGACCGCTTCGTCCTGCGTGCGGACGATGTCCCACTGGTCGAGCGCGTCCTTCAGCGTCGGTGCGTGCACGGTCGGCACGTCGGTGTGCAGCTTGCCGGCGCGCTCGAGCTCGCCGAGGATCGCCATGATGCCGCCTGCGCGGTGCACGTCCTCGATGTGGTACTTGTTCGTGTTCGGCGCGACCTTGCACAGCTGCGGCACGGTGCGCGACAGGCGGTCGATGTCCTTCATCGTGAAGTCGATGCCGGCTTCCTGCGCGATCGCCAGCAAGTGCAGGATCGTGTTGGTCGAACCGCCCATCGCGATGTCGAGCGTCATCGCGTTCTCGAACGCCGCGAAGCCGACCGAGCGCGGCAGCAGGCGCATGTCGTCCTGTTCGTAGTGCTGGCGCGTCAGTTCGACGATGCGGCGGCCGGCGCGCTTGAACAGCTGTTCGCGATCGGCGTGCGTGGCCACCACCGTGCCGTTGCCGGGCAGCGACAGGCCGAGCGCTTCGGTCAGGCAGTTCATCGAGTTCGCGGTGAACATGCCCGAGCACGAACCGCAGGTCGGGCAGGCCGAGCGTTCGACTTCGGCGACTTCGGCGTCGGAATACGACGGGTCGACCGCGATCACCATCGCGTCGACGAGGTCGAGCTTCTTCAGTTCGACGGTCTTGGTGATCGGGTTCGCGAGGCGCGTCTTGCCGGCTTCCATCGGGCCGCCCGACACGAAGATCACCGGAATGTTCAGGCGCATCGCGGCCATCAGCATCCCCGGCGTGATCTTGTCGCAGTTCGAGATGCACACCATCGCGTCCGCGCAATGCGCGTTCACCATGTACTCGACCGAGTCGGCGATGATGTCGCGGCTCGGCAGCGAATAGAGCATGCCGTCGTGGCCCATCGCGATGCCGTCGTCGACCGCGATCGTGTTGAATTCCTTCGCGACGCCGCCGGCGGCCTCGATCTCGCGCGCGACCAGCTGGCCGAGATCCTTCAGGTGCACGTGCCCGGGCACGAATTGCGTGAACGAGTTGACGACCGCGATGATCGGCTTCGAGAAATCGTCGTCTTTCATGCCGGTGGCGCGCCACAGCGAGCGCGCGCCTGCCATGTTGCGACCGGCGGTGGAGGTTTTGGAACGGTAAATGGGCATTGTCGTTGCTGAAGAAATATCGCGGGAAAAGGGTGGAGGCACGGGATTAAAGGCCTCTCTCGCGCCCGTGCGAACAACCTCTTGAGCTGCGCCCTGGGCAAACCGCACGATTATCCCACAGCCGCCGGGAGCGTGGCGCCCACGGGGCCGGCAACCGGCGCGTGCGGCGTGCCCGGCGTGCAACGCGCGGGCGGCTGCGGCACACCCGCGCGACCCGTCCGGGAGGCGGCCGGATCGCGCGTTGATCGGCGACGAAAGCGCGCCGCCGCCCGCCGACGTCAGTCGAGCAGCGTCAGGATCTCGTCGTACAGCGCCTTCGGAATCCGCACGCCGTTCGCGATGCTGCGCGCGCGGGCGTCGAAGCGCCGTTGCGACGGCAGCCGCGCGCCCTGCGCGACGATCGAGCCGAACATCCGCTCGCCGCGCGCGAGCCCCGCGTCGAGATCGTCGCCGAGGAACACCTTCGGGTCGAACGCGATCACGAGCTCGCCGTGGCACGGCGTCGCGCCGACGCCTTCGTCGAAATCCATCGATTCCCGGCTCGTCAGGTCGCCGATCAGCGCGCCGCCGAGCAGTTCGACCATCGCCGCGAGCGCCGAGCCCTTGTGACCGCCGAACGTGCGCATCGCGCCCTGCAGCGCCGCCTTCGGGTCGGTGGTCGGCTGGCCGTCGGCGTCGATCGCCCAGTGCGGCGGAATCGCCTTGCCTTGCTTCGCATGCAGCTCGATGTCGCCGCGCGCGATCGCGCTCGTCGCGAAATCGAACACGAACGGCTCGCCGCCCGGGCGCGGCCACGCGAACGCGATCGGGTTCGTGCCGAACACGGGCTCGCGCCCGCCTTCCGGTGCGACCCAGCTGTGGCTCGGGTTCATCGCGATGCCGACCAGCCCCTCGGCCGCGATCGCCTCGACCTCGGGCCACAGCGCGGAGAAGTGGTAGCAGTGGTTGATCGCCATTGCGGCGATCCCGTGCTGCTTCGCCATCTCGACCAGCACGGGCAGCCCGGTTTCGAAGCTCAGCAGCGAGAAGCCGCGATGCGCGTCGACCGCGACGATCGACGACGACAGCCGGCGCAGCGTCGGCACGGCCTGCGGATCGACCTTGCCCTTGCGCAGCGAACGCACGCATACGAGCAGCCGGTACACGCCGTGCGAATGGCATTCGTCGCGCTGGCCCTGCGTGATCACGTTGGCGATGGCATGCGCATGCGCGTCGGACATCCCGTTGTGCGTCAGCACGCGCAGCGCGAGCGCGTGGACCTCATCGAGCGACAGGACGACTTCGGCGGTGTGCTCAGACATGGTTCACCTCCCGCAGTGCGGGGACGCCGTCGATGCGTTGCGGCACGTTCAGCGGATTGCCGTCGCGGAGCGCGTCCGGCAGCAGCGCGTCCGGCAGGTCCTGATACGACACGGGGCGCAGGAAGCGCTCGATCGCGCGTGCGCCGACGGACGTCGTGCGCGTGTCGGACGTTGCCGGGAACGGGCCGCCGTGCACCATCGCATGGCCGACCTCGACGCCCGTGCCGAAACCGTTGACGAGAATGCGGCCGGCCTTGCGCTCGAGCGTCGGGCGCAGCGCGGCGAACAGCGACGCGTCGCGGTCGGCGAGATGCGCGGCGATCGTCAACTGGCCTTCGAGCGACTTCAGTACGCGATGCAGCGTGTCGGCGTCCGGGCAACGCACGATCAGCGAAGCGGGGCCGAACACTTCTTCGCGCAGTTCGGGGCGCGCGATGAACGCGTCGGCCGACGTCGCGAACAGCGCCGCGCGGGCCTGATGGCGGCCGCCTTCGGCGCCTTCCGCCAGCAGTTCGACCGCCTCGTGATCGCGCAGCGTCGCGACGCCTTGCGCGTAGCTCGCATGGATGGGCGGCGTCAGCATCGTCTGCGCAGCAGCCGCGCGCACGGCATCGGCCGCCGTGGCTTCGAACGCGCGCAGCGCGGGGCCGTCGACCGCAAGCACGAGGCCCGGGTTCGTGCAGAACTGGCCGGCGCCGAGCGCGAGCGACGCGACGAACTGTGGCGCGATCGTAGCGTGGCGCGCATCGAGCGCGGCGGGCAACAGCAGTACCGGATTGATCGAGCTCATTTCCGCATAGACGGGAATCGGCTCGGGGCGCGCAGCCGCGATGTGCATCAGCGCGACGCCGCCACGGCGCGAGCCGGTGAAGCCGACGGCCTTGATGCGCGGATCGGCGACGAGCGCCTGGCCGATCTCGCGCGACGCGTCGAACAGCAGCGAGAACACGCCGGCCGGCATCCCGCATTCGCGCGCGGCCTGCTGGATCGCGCGGCCGACCAGTTCCGACGTGCCCGGATGTGCGGAATGCGCCTTGACGATCACCGGGCAGCCGGCCGCGAGGGCCGACGCCGTATCGCCGCCGGCCACCGAGAACGCGAGCGGGAAGTTCGACGCGCCGAACACGGCGACGGGCCCGACCGCGACGTTGCGCAGGCGCAGGTCGACGCGCGGCAGTGGCTTGCGCTCGGGGCGTGCCGGATCGATCCGCGCATCGAGAAAACCGCCGTCACGCACGAGCGACGCGAACAGCCCGAGTTGACCGACCGTGCGGCCGCGCTCGCCTTCGACGCGGGCGCGCGGCAGGCCCGTTTCGGCGACGCAGCGCTCGATCAGGTCGTCGCCGAGCGCCATGATGTGGCGGTCGATTGCGTCGAGAAACGCGGCGCGTGCGTCGAGACTGGTTTCGCGGTACGTGTCGAACGCGTCGTCGGCGAGCGCGCAGGCCGTCTCCAGGTCGTGCAGGCTCGCGCCGCCGAAAGCGGGGTCGAGCCGTTCGCCGGTCGCGGCGGCGATCGCGTGAAGGGTGCCGTTCTGTCCGGTGACGGCGGACGGGCCGATCAGGAGCTGACCTGTGATTTGCATGGCTTTCCTCGGAAAAAACAGGGGCCGGGCATGGGGCGCCCGGCCGAAGGGATGGTGTGAAAGGGGAGACGGGCGCGTCAGTCTTCGTCGTCGTCGAGCTGCAGCTTGTCGGAGCGAACGCCCGTGTTGGCGCCCCAGTAGTAGATGACGAGCGCGACGGCCGCGACGACGACCGTGTCGTACGGATGCGCGAGCTGGCCCGTGCCGCCGAAGCCGCCGAGATAGGACAGGACGATCATCGCCGCATAGAACGCGATCAGCCACGCGGACGAGCGCACCTGTTCGGCGAGGCTCAGGTGCGCGGTCGGCACCCAGCGACGGCACGCGAGATAAATGACGAACATCACGATCTGCAGGCCGAGCAGCCAGGACACCGTGCTCCAGCCCGACCAGTAGACGATCAGCGCGGCGATCACGAACGACGCGGGCCCGGTGATGCCGAACGCGCTCGCGCGAAACGGCCTCGGCAGGTCGGGCGCGGTGCGGCGCAGCGCCGCGACCGATACTGGCGCGACCGCATAGCTGAGCACCAGCGCGGCCGACACGATGTTGATCAGCGCTTCCCACGACGGGAACGGCATCGTCCAGAAGATCGCGAGGCCGAACGTGAGCCACAGGCCCGCGCGCGGGATGCCCGACGCTTCGTCGACGCGCGTGAACACCTTGAAGAAGGTGCCCGTCTTCGCCCAGCCGTAGACGACGCGCGGTGTCGCGTTCATGTAGATGTTGCCGCAGCCGCTCGGCGAGATCATCGCGTCGGCGACGACCATCACCGCGAGCCAGCCGACGCTGAGCGCCAGCGCGATGTCGCGGTACGGCAGCGAGAACGCTTTGCTCACGTCATGCCAGCCGCCGGCGAGCATCGCGGTCGGAATGCTGCCGATGAACGCGAGCTGCAGCAGCACGTAGATCAGCGTCGACAGCAGGATCGACAGGATCAGCGCGATCGGGATCGTGCGCTGCGGATTGCGCACCTCGCTCGCGACCGACACGATCGGCGTGAGCCCGAGGTACGCGAAGATGATGCCGCCCGCGGACACGGCCATCTCGATGCCCGGCATGCCGAACGGCGCGAAGCCGTGCACGGTCAGGTTCGCGGGCTTGAAGAACGTGAACAGCACGCCGATCACCGCGAGCGGCACGATGAACTTGAAGATGCTGATGATGTTGTTCGCCTTCGCGAACGTCTTCACGCTCGAATAGTTCAGGTAAAAGAAGAAGCACAGCAGCGCGGCCTGCACGAGCCAGCCGATCGTCGTCGGGTCGCTCGATCCTTCAACGGTCAGGCCCGGAAACCATGCGGCCGCATACTGGCGCGCGGCGACGACCTCGATCGCGATCAGGCTCGAAAAGGCGATCAGCGTGATGAAGCCCATCAGGTAGCCGAGCAGCGGGCCGTGCGAGAACACCGGGTAGCGGACCACGCCGCCCGCGCGCGGCAGCGCGGCGCCGAGTTCGCAGTAGACGATGCCGAGCAGCAGCACCGCGAAGCCGCCCAGCAGCCACGAGAAGATGCCGGCCGGGCCCGCGATCGTCGATACGTGACTCGCGGCGAACAGCCACCCCGAACCGAAAATGGCGCCGAGACCGATGAACGTGAGATCGGTCAGCGACAGCTGTTTCTTGAACTTGCCGTGACCCGCGTCGGGGTGCGCGGAACCGGAAAGCGGGACGGACGGGTGAGCATTGCCTTGGCCTGGCATGGGCTTGTCTCCTGGGGGAAGGGCGGTGCAGGCGTCGAGTGCGCCGCGCTCCGACGGAGCAGCGGCGCACGCCTGCCGGCCGGCGTCGCCCGGTTCGAACGACCGGGGCGGGCCCGTGCGGGCCATGCCGGACCGGAGGCGGCGGCGCGAGGGGGGAAAGCCTTGCGCCGCCGCCGGGGAGAATCGATCAGAGACCGACGTCGGGCAGTGCCGGGCGCGTTTCGAGCGCCTTCGCGACGATCGCCTTCACTTCCGCGAGCGTATCGCCTTGCAGCGCGAGGCGCGGCGGACGCGTGATCGCGCTGCCGCGGCCGACCAGCTCTTCGCACAGCTTGATGCACTGCACGAGATCGGGGCGCGCGTCGAGGTGCAGCAGCGGCATGAACCAGCGGTACAGCGCGAGCGCCTCGTCGAAACGCTTCTGCTTCGCGAGGCGGAACAGCGTCTCGCCTTCCTTCGGGAACGCATTCGACATGCCCGACACCCAGCCTTCGGCGCCCACGGCAATGCTCTCGACCACGACGTCGTCGAGGCCCGCGAACAGCACGAAGCGATCGCCGACCGCATTGCGCAGGTCGATGAAACGGCGCGTATCGCCCGACGAATCCTTGAAGCAGACGATGTTCTCGCAGTCCTGCAGCGCGATCAGCACGTCGGGCGTCACGTCGTTCTTGTAGATCGGCGGGTTGTTGTAGACCATCACCGGCAGGTCGGTGCTCGTCGCGACCGCGCGGAAGTGCGCGGCGGTTTCGTGCGGCTTGGCCGAGTAGACGAGCGCGGGCATCACCATCACGCCGTCGACGCCGACGCGCTGTGCTTCACGCACCGTGTTGCGCGCGAATTCGGTCGTGAATTCGGCGATGCCGGCGATCACCGGAATCTTGCCGCCCGCCGCGTCGCGCGCGGCTTCGATCACCTGGAGTTTCTCGCTCGTCGACAGCGACGTGTTTTCGCCGACCGTGCCGCAGACCACGAGGCCCGACACGCCGTCGTTCACCAGGTTCTTCACCACGCGGTGCGTGGCGTCGATGTCGAGGGAAAAGTCCGGCTTGAACTGGGTGCTGACGGCCGGGAAAACCCCGGTCCACTGAATGGCTTTGCGGCTCACTGAAATCTCCTACGTTCGTATCGGTCGGCCGACAGGTGTGTCGGTGTGGCAACCAGTATCGCCGCGCAAATGCCCATCACGCTTGAGTCGTATCGCGGAGCAAAATGACGAAATCGGCACAGCGGCCGGACGGCGTGCGAAGGACGCCTCGCGCTATGCCGATTTCGTCGTCGTCCTCATCGAAAAGCCACAAGCGGACGGACGCGCGACAGAGGAAGCTATGCTCCTTTCCCCACTTCGGAAGGCTCATGATGAAGCGCATCCAGATCATCGATTCGCACACGGGCGGCGAACCCACTCGGCTCGTCGTGTCCGGCTTTCCGTCGCTCGGCAACGGCACCATGGCCGAGCGCCGCGACGTGCTCGCGCGCGAGCACGACCGTTACCGCACCGCGTGCATCCTCGAGCCGCGCGGCAGCGACGTGCTGGTTGGCGCGCTGCTGTGCGAGCCCGTGTCGCCCGACGCGGCGGCCGGCGTGATCTTCTTCAACAATAGCGGCTATCTCGGGATGTGCGGGCACGGCACGATCGGCGTCGTGCGCACGCTGCATCACATGGGGCGCATTCGTCCCGGCATGCACCGGATCGAAACGCCCGTCGGCACCGTTGAGGCGACGCTGCACGACGACCTGTCGGTCAGCGTGCGCAACGTGCCCGCGTATCGCCACGCGCAGGGCGTCGCGGTCGACGTGCCGGGTTACGGCCCCGTGAAAGGCGACATCGCGTGGGGCGGCAACTGGTTCTTCCTGATCAGCGATCACGGGCAGCGCGTCGCTGGCGACAACGTCGCGGCGCTCACCGCGTATGCGTCGGCCGTGCGCGAAGGGCTCGAACGCGCGGGCATCACCGGCGCGAACGGGGGTGAGATCGACCACATCGAGCTGTTCGCCGACGATCCCGCGCACGACAGCCGCAGCTTCGTGCTGTGCCCGGGCCTGGCGTACGACCGTTCGCCGTGCGGCACCGGCACGAGCGCGAAGCTCGCGTGCCTCGCGGCCGACGGCAAGCTTGCGCCGGGCACGGTGTGGCGGCAGGCGAGCGTGATCGGCAGCGTGTTCCAGGCGAGCTACGAGCAGGCCGACGGCGGCATTGTGCCGACGATCCGCGGCAGCGCGCACCTGAGCGCGGAAGCGACGCTGCTGATCGAGGAAGACGATCCATTCGGCTGGGGCATCGTGTCGTGAGCGAAACAAGGACCGACGTCGTCGTGATCGGCGCCGGCATCGTCGGCGCGGCGTGCGCGCACGAACTCGCGCAGCGCGGGCTGCGCGTGCTCGTCGTCGACGACGCGAGCGGCGGCGCGACCGGCGCGGGGATGGGCCACCTCGTCGCGATGGACGACAACGCGGCGGAGCTCGCGCTGAGCCATTACTCGATCGAGCTGTGGCGCGCGTTGAGCGGCGAGATGCCGGAAGGCTGCGCGTACCGCAACTGCGGCACGCTGTGGCTCGCGGCCGATGCGCACGAGATGGATCTGGCCCGCGTGAAGCAGGCGACGCTTGCCGCGCACGGCGTGGCGGGCGAGTTGATCGGCGCGGCACCGCTCGCGCAACTGGAGCCGATGCTGCGCGTGGGCCTCGGCGGCGCGCTGAAGATTCCCGGCGACGCGATCCTCTACGCGCCCGTCACCGCGAACTGGCTGTTGCAGCGCGCACCGCGCATCACGTTGCGCCGCGACAGGGCCGTTGCGGTCGATGGCCCGAGCGTGACGCTCGCGAGCGGCGACACGCTGCGTGCGGAGCGCGTGGTCGTCGCGAACGGCGTCGCGGCACGCACGTTGTTGCCCGAGTTGCCGCTGCGCCCGAAAAAAGGCCATTTGCTCATTACCGACCGCTATCCGGGCCAGGTGTCGCACCAGCTCGTCGAACTCGGTTATGCGGCGAGCGCACACGCGAGCGACGGCACGTCGGTCGCGTTCAACGTGCAGCCGCGGCCGACCGGCCAGTTGCTGATCGGCTCGTCGCGTCAGTTCGACACCGAGGATGCCCGCGTCGAGCCGCCCGTGCTCGCGCGCATGCTGCGCCGCGCGGTCGGTTATCTGCCGGATCTGGCCGACCTGAACGGGATCCGCGCATGGACGGGATTCCGTTCGGCGAGCCCCGACGGCCTGCCGCTGCTCGGCGAGCACCCGGCGCGGCCGGGCGTGTGGCTCGCGGTCGGGCACGAAGGGCTCGGTGTGACGACGGCGCCGGGCAGTGCGCGGCTCGTTGCCGCGCTGATGACCGGCGAACGGCCGGCCATCGAGATCGAACCGTATTTGCCGGGACGCTTCCTGACCGCGTCCCCCGTAGCCGGAGCGCTGACATGATCATTCATCTGGACGGCCGCGCGCTGACGGTGGCCGACGGCGCGACCGTCGCGGCCGCTGTCGCGGCGAGCGGCGACGACACGACGCGCGTGTCGTGCACGGGTGCGGCGCGTGCGCCGTTTTGCGGCATGGGCATCTGCCAGGAGTGCAGGATGACGATCGACGGCCGGCGCCGGCTGGCTTGCCAGACGCTGTGCCGCGACGGGATGCGGGTGGAGCGGACGCGATGAAACAGGAACGACTGAGCGTCGACGTCGCGATCGTCGGCGCGGGCCCGGCCGGGCTGTCGGCCGCGCGGGCTGCCGCAAAGAGCGGCGCGACGGTCGCGATCGTCGACGACAACCCGCGTGCGGGCGGGCAGATCTGGCGGCAGGCGGCCACTGTCGCGCCGACGCCGGCCGCCGCCGAACGTCTCGCCGTCTTGCGGCAACCGAACGTCACGCATCTCGCGGCGACGCGCATCGTCGCCGAAACCCAGCCGGGCACGCTGCTGCTCGAGGACGACGAACGCGGGCTGCTGCTCGACTACCGGACGCTGATTCTCTGCTGCGGCGCCCGCGAGTTGCTGCTGCCGTTTCCGGGCTGGACGCTGCCGGGCGTTACCGGCGCGGGCGGCCTACAGGCACTGATCAAGTACGGCCTCGACGTGCGCGGGCAGCGCACGGTGATCGCGGGCAGCGGGCCGCTGCTGCTGGCGAGCGCGGCGACGGCACGCCAGGCCGGCGCGCGCGTGTCGCATGTGCTCGAACAGGCCGCCTGGGGTGACGTGGCCGGCTTCGGCGCGGGGCTGTGGCGCTGGCCGTCGAAGCTCGCGCAGGCCGCGAAGCTCGTGACGGCTGCCTATCGGCCGGATGCGCACGTTGTCGAAGCGTTCGGTGACAAGCGGCTCGAACGCGTGCGGATCCGCCACGGCGATCGCGAGTTCGACGTCGATTGCGACCGGCTCGCGTGCGGTTTCGGCCTCGTGCCGAACACCGTGCTGCCGAGCCATCTCGGCTGCCGGATCGAGAATGGTGCCGTGGCGGTCGATGCGCACCAGCGCACGAGCCGCGACGGGCACTTCGCAGCCGGCGAGTGCACGGGCGTCGGCGGCAGCGAGCTGGCGATGGTCGAAGGTGAAATTGCCGGTTATGCGGCGACCGGGCAGACGGCGCCGTTGGCTGCGCTCGTCGCGCGGCGAGCGCACTGGCAGGCGTTTGCAGATGCCGTACGCGAGCGTTTCGCGATCCGCGAGCCGATACGCCGGCTCGCGCGGCCCGATACGCTGCTGTGCCGCTGCGAGGATGTGCGTTTCGATGCGGTCGCCCGCGAACCGGGCTGGACGGCCGCGAAGCTGCAGTCGCGCTGCGGGATGGGCGCGTGCCAGGGCCGCGTGTGCGGCGCGGCCGCGCAGGCGCTGTTCGGCTGGACGCCGCCCGCGCCGCGCACACCGCTCGTGCCCGCGCGGGTGGGCACGCTGATGCTGGACGGCGCGGCGTCGTGCGACAGCGCGTGATGTTTCACGGAGAAGCGGCCCGGTTCGCGCCGGGCCGCGCCATTCACTCCATCTTCACTTTGGGCCATCCGCCCATCTGAGGCGCGGCACAGGCGCACAGGCACTCGATCGTCGCGGCCACGGCCGCGCGATTCGCGTTGTCGGGGTGCCAGACCATCGACACCGCGCGCTGGCTTTGGCGCTCCATCGGCAGGAGGCTGGCGCTCGACGCGGTTCACGCCAGTGCGACGCGGGCGAGCAAGCCTGAACAGGCCCGAGGAGCGCACAAGGTCGCTGCCAGGCAAGCAGCCGGAATCAATATTCTATAAATTGATATAATATTGATTCTTTAATTGTCATCCTGCGCTGATGGACGACGATCTTCCCGCCGGGCTGCCCGAGCCCGACCAGATGCGCGCAGCCGCCGAATCGGCCTGCGCGCTGCTCAAGGTGCTGTCGAATCCCGATCGGTTGCTGCTGCTGTGCGAACTGTCGCAGGGCGAGCGGTGCGTGAGCGATCTCGAGACGAAGCTGGACATCCGCCAGCCGACGCTGTCGCAGCAGCTCGGCGTGTTGCGGGACAACGCGCTGGTCCGTACGCGCCGTGAAGGCAAGAACATCCATTATTCGCTCGACAGCCCGGCCGCGATCGCGGTGATGGGCGTGCTGTACGAACAGTTCTGCGGCCCGGCCGCGAAGGGGAAACGACGTGCAGATTGATGCGCTTCATGTCACGCCGTGGCTGTCGCTCGCCGGCGGCGTGCTGATCGGGCTTGCCGCCGCATGGCTCATTGCGTTCAACGGCCGGATTGCCGGCATCAGCGGCATCGTCGGCGGCCTGTTTACGGCGAGCGCCGGCGAGCGCGACTGGCGTGTCGCGTTCGTCGCCGGGCTGATCGTCGCACCGCTGATGATGCGCGTCGCCGGAGCCGGCCTGACGCCGCAGGTCGATGCAGGCTGGTTCGACCTGCTGGCGGCCGGGCTGCTGGTCGGAATCGGCACGCGGTACGCAGGCGGATGCACGAGCGGCCACGGCGTTTGCGGGATGTCGCGCGGCGCGTTGCGCTCGGTGGTCGCGACGGCAGTCTTCATGGTCGCGGGCTTCGTGACCGTATTCGTGCGGCGGCACGTGCTGGGAGGCTGACATGCAGGCAGGATTCGCGTTTCTGGCGGGGCTGCTGTTCGGCGTCGGCCTCATCGTGTCGGGCATGGCCAATCCGCAGAAGGTGCTCGGCTTTCTCGACCTGGCGGGGCGCTGGGATCCGTCGCTCGCGTTCGTGATGGCCGGCGCGACGGGCGTGGCCGTGTTCGCGTTCGCCTGGGCGAAGCGCCGGACGCGGTCGTGGCTCGGCTTGCCGATGCAGTTGCCGGCCGCGAGGGCGGTCACCGTGCGCCTGGTTGCCGGGAGCGCCGTGTTCGGCATCGGCTGGGGGATTGCCGGGTTCTGCCCGGGGCCCGCGATCGTGTCGATCGGCCTTGGGTCGGCCAAGGGGATCGTGTTCGTCGCCGCGATGCTGGCCGGGATGGCGGTATTCGAATGGGCCGAGCGGCGCAGGAGCGCGCGGTGAGCGTGGCGCTGCCGCGTGCCGGGCAGACAGCGGCAGCCGTTGAGGTCTGCGGATGGGGATGGCCGGACCGGATCGCGCCCGCACATCGCTGAATGACGCGGTGGCTGCGTGACGCCCGTCGTGACGAAGCAAGTGGCGATGTCAGGACTGCTCGCGCGCATGATGGCCGCCACGCACCCGCCCGGACAGCCGGCGCAGGATCGCGCGCCACGCCGCGAGTGCGCCGGGCCGGCCGGCAGGTTCCACGACCGTCGTGCTGACCGCGCCCGCGCCGCCGGCCGATAACGCCACGTGGCCGGCCGTCTCGAACGTCAGGCATTCGCCTTCGTCGAGCACGCGGCGAACGTACTGCGGCGCGTCGGGTAGCCAGTCGAGCCCGCCGTGACGTAGCGTCACCGCGAGTGCGCCGTCCAGCACGATCACCTGGCTGCCCTTGTCGAACCACGCAAAGTGGCTTTGCCCGGCGTCGAGCCGGAGATGTTGCGTCCGCATGGCGATTCCTTTTCCCGGTTGCGCGGCCCCGCGACGGCGAGGCGACAGCGTGCAATCAGGTTAGGGAAACGGGCACGGGCACGACAGATTCAGGGGACGGGAATCTGTTGCGGTGCAGGCGACGATTTTTCATCGCTGTATCGGTGGGTTTGCCCCGAATCTGTATCTGGCGTGCCCTTGGCCGCGCGGGCACGATGGCCCGCATGACGCCTTTTACCGATGCATCCCGCACGCTTTTGCCGATGGACGGCGAGCCGCTTTACGAACGGCTCGCCGAGCATTACCGCCGCATCATCGCGGCCGGCACGCTGTCGCCCGGCGACCGGATGCCGTCGGTGCGCGCGTTCATGGCGCAGCACGGCGTGAGCCTGTCGACCGCGATTCAGGCGTTCCGCCGGCTCGAGGATACGGGCTGGTGCGAGGCAAAGCCGCGCTCGGGGTACTTCGTGCGGCGCCGCGCGTCAGCCGCGCTGGCCACGCTGCCGGAAAGCGACGGACCGCCGCTGAGCGTCGAGCCGCCGTATGCGGGCCTGCACGAACGCGTGTCGCGCGTGATCGACCGCGCCAACGCGGCGACCGATGCATTGAATCTCGGCGGCGCGTCCGCACTGGCCACGCTGTATCCGACCGAGCGCCTGCAGGCGCTGGCGATCCGGTTGCTACGTCGCAAGCCCACATTGCTGACCGACGCGGGGCCCGTCGGCGGTTCGCCCGAATTTCGGCAGACGATGGCCAAACGCGCGCTGTCGTACGGCGTGACCGTGTCGCCGGACGACGTGATGTCGACGAGCGGTGGCGTCGACGCCGTGAATCTCGCACTGCGTGCGGTCGCGCGCCCCGGCGACACGATCGCGATCGAATCGCCGGCCTTCTTCGGCTTGATCCAGTTGCTCGAAAGCCTCGGCCTGCGCGCGCTCGAAATCCCGGCCAGCCCGACGACCGGCCTGTCGATCGAGGCGCTCGAAGTGGCGCTGGCCGCGTATCCGGATATTCGTGCGGTGGTCGTCGTGCCGAACCTGCAAAACCCGCTCGGCTGCGTGATGCCCGACGAGCGCAAGGCCACGCTCGTCGCGCTGTGTTCGCGCCACGGCGTGGCCGTGATCGAGGACGAGCCTTATCGCGAGCTCGTCGAAGCGCCGCAGACGGTCAAGCCGGTCAAGGCTTGGGACCGCGACGGCACGGTGATTTACTGCCCGTCGTTCAACAAGGTGCTGGCCCCCGGGATGCGGCTCGGCTGGGTGAGCGCGGGGCGCTGGCATGCGCGCGTGAAGATGCTGAAGTTCGCCCACAGCCGGCACAACGCCGCGTTGCTGCAGGCCGTTGCGGCCGAATTCGTCGGCTCGGGCGCGTTCGATCGCCATCTGCACCGGTTCCGCGAGCAGTTGCGCGTACAGCGCGACGTGACGATCGACGCGATTGCACGGCATTTCCCGGCCGGAACCCGGATGAACCAGCCGCCGGGCGGGATGCTGCTGTGGATCGCGTTGCCGGACGGTGTGCGTTCCGATGCGCTGTTCGATGCCGCGCTGGCACACGGCGTCAAGATCGCGCCCGGTTCGATCTTCTCGAATTCCGACCGCTTCGACGCCTATATCCGGCTCGCCTGCACGCGCGTGTTCGATGCGGTGCACGAGGCGGCTTTCGAAACGCTCGGGCGCCTCATACGCGAAGCGGCTGCTGCTGCGTAAGCGCGGCGGCTGCCGGCCGGGCTTCGTGCATTCGCGGTCGTCCAGCCTCGGCTTGCCGTGCCACCGTAGCGGGCGGACGCCGCCACTTCAGCGGCCGGCCGAGTGCGTGGCGAGGTGCTGGCGGATCAGCGACAGGTAACGATCACCAACCGAGAAATCGCGTGCGGCGCGCGGCTGGGTGGCCGGGCGCAGCGTAGCCGGCACGCTCATGCCCAGATACCGGCATACGGCGGACGGGAATGGCTTGCGCGTATGCCCGAGCTGGCGCGCCGCGCGCTCGACGCGGGCATCGCCGGCCTGCGCGCGAAGCCACGCCAGCACTTGGCGATCGGTGTCGTTGACGATACGGACCAGATGTTCCATCGCGCACCTCACTGTTCATAAATACAGTACTGTAAATATAACCAGTATATGAGGCGACTGCAAGCGGGCGCGCGTGCGATTGGCCGTTCGGCCAGGGTCAGCGCGCCGGCACGGCGGCTCCGGTGATCCGTGCGGCGGGAGCAGCAGGCGCGGCGATGCCCGTATAGCGCGCGTCGGTCAGCGTGCCGAGGAATGCGACGATGTCGTCGATTTCCGCGTCGGTCAGCGCGGGCGGCGTACCGGGCCGGCGATTCATCGGCGTCGAATTGACGTTGATGTTGCCGCGATAGGCGGCCGGCACGTCGTCGAACGTCGTGGCGCCGTGGTACCAGAAACCGGGGTCGGTCGAGCGCGTGTTGTAGAACGCGACCGTATCGCGCAGCGTCGTGAACACGCCGTTGTGCATGAACGTCTGCTTGACCGCGACGTTGCGCAGCCCCGGCGTGCGCAGGTAGCCGCACCATTGCGTCGGCTCGGGCCAGCGCAGCCGACGCGCGGTGTCGCACAGCCCATTGTCGAAATGGCGCGGATCGCGGTTTGCCGGCAGCGCGCGATTGCGCGGCACCGCGATAGCGTCATAACCGAAATCGGTGAAGAGCGAGCGCTCCGGGCGGCTCGAGGTCTCCGATAGCGTATGGCAGGTCATGCAGTTGCCCTTGTCCGGATTCCGGAACAGCGCGAGGCCGCGCATCTCGGCAGGCGCAAGCGGCTTGCGCGTGCGCAGGAACGTGTCGAAGCGCGACGTGAACGGCGCCATCTCGTCGCTCTGAAGATAGGCCTCGACGGCCGAACCCAGCGCGCGCACCAGTTGTTCGGGATCGCGCCGCACCGGTGCACCGAAACGCGCGGCGAGATCGGGCGCGAGCTCGGTCGCATCGACCTTGCGCAGCAGCGCGGCCGGCGACCGGTTGTTCATCTCGTTCGAATCGAACAGCGGCCCGCGGATCTGCTCGGCGAGCGTATCCGCGCGGCCGTCGCTGAACAGGCCGCCGAACGGCGACGGCGCGGGCGCATCGTCGTCCTGGTAGAAGTGGCGGCGCGGCACGTAGCGCACATAGAGCAGCGACGGCGCATTGCGCTGGCTGAAACGCCCGTGCCGACTGCCTTCCGGCACGCCGGGCCCCGCGAGCGATGCGGCCGACAGCGTCGGCGCGAACGCGCGGCCCGGATCATGGCAGCCCGCACACGACATGCCGCGCGGCTCGGACAGCCGCGGGTCGAAGAAAATCCGGCGGCCGAGCGCGACGAGCGTCGGGTCGGGCGCGAAGCGCGCGGTGGCCGCATCGATCTTGCCCGTCACCTGCGGCGTGCCGTTGCCGATCGTGTCGACGACGCGCGACGGCGGCGCGCCGGGGAGCAGGACCGTGTCGGCCGGCGCGGCATGGGCCGCGAGCGCCAGGCCGGCGAGCACGGCCGCGGCAAGCGCATGCAGCGTTTGCCGGCCGCGCGCAACGCGGCCGTCACATCGAACCTCGTCACTCACGGCGCAATGAACCCCGTCTTGTCGCAAGCGAGCGTCGTGCCCGACTGGTTGCACGATGCGAGCAGCTTGCCTGCGGCCGAATACGCGCGGAACACCCAGCCCGTCGCCGGTGCGGCGTTGCGCTCCATGATCAGGAAGCCGAAGCTGTTGTTGTGCGACAGCCGCTCGATCACGGCGCCCGGTGCGGGCGTCAGGCCGGCCGGGAACGGGTCGGGCAGCGCGACGTCGAGGTTGTCGCCGCCGTTGCCGGACACGATCGTCGCCGGGTGTCCCGACGAGAAGTTGATCGCCTGGAAGTCGTGCACGTGCCCGTGCAGCGCGACGTGCACGCCGGGCGGGTAGTACGCCTGCGCGTTGAGGCTCGACATCACCGACTGCAGTGCGAGGTTGCCCGGCGCGGGCGTGCTGCCGGCGATCGGTGCGAACGCGAGGATTGGATGATGGTTCGTGAAGATTGTCGTCGTCATGCCGGCCTTCGACGCGAGCGACGCCACCGTCTGGAACTGCTTCTGGTAGATGCGGAATTGCGCGTCGGTCGTCTTGAGCGGCGTGCGGCCGACCTTCGCTGTGTCGAACACGATCACCTGCGAGCCGCTGCCGAGCGACACTGCATACGGCTCGGAGTAGTTCGCGTCGTTGTCGTTGGCCGGATCGTCGCACGAGCGGGCGGCCGAATACGGGCGCGGATCGAGGAAGCGGAACCAGCCCTGGCCGGCCCGCGCGCATTCCTCGTGGTTGCCGCGCACGACGACCCACGGCGCCTTCGCGAGCAGCGGCGCGGCCGGGCGGAACAGGTCGGCCTGCCACGTATCCCAGCCATAGCCCCACGGGCTGTCCTTGCAGCCGGCGATGTCCGGCGGGCATGCATTCTCGCGGTAGTGGTAGTCGCCGACATGCAGCACCAGGTCGGGCGACAGCTTCGCGACGCTGGCCGCGATCGTATCGAGCGGCCAGACCGTCGCGTCGTTGCACGCCTGCCATGCGTTGTCGGCCTTCTTCATCCGGCAGCCCGTGTCGGCGATGATCGCGATGCGCTGCGGCTGCGCTTTCGGCAGCGGCAGCGTGCGGCCCGCGACGCTCGCCGCCTGCGCGTCGGCCGGTAGCGTCGTCTCGCAGACGGACACCGGGAAGCTCGACGGCTTCGAGTCGGACGGATCGCTGGCGGTCGGCCGCTGGGCCACGGTCGCGGCGCCCGCGCGCAGCGTCATGCGCGACAGTTTGCCGTCGACCGTCAGTTGCGGACACAGCGGCTCGCTGGCCGACGCGGGCGTGTAGTTCGTGATGACGCGCGCGATCGCCTGGTTCGCGTCGCCGATCTCGACCCATGCGGCCTGGACGTTGACCGACGCGCTGGCCGGATCGGCCGGCGTATCGATGTGATTCGAACACGCGGAGAGCGCGGCGAGAACAACAAGAGGGGCGCAGCGCACGAGCAGTGCGCGCGGGAAGAGTCGTCGCATGGGAGGCACCGTAGGAAAGTCGTCAACGATACGCAGCACAAATGTAAGAAATATGAAGAGGCCGGGCGCGTGTGGGGCGGGCCCGTCGCTGCCGGGGTCTTGACCTCAAGCCGGCTTGAAGCGGCACAGTCCGGTTCATGATCAATGAACCAGAAGGGGAATCGACGATGGAAACCAACCGGCCCAACGACGAACAATCCGCGCTGTGGAACGGTCCGTCGGGGCGCGCCTGGGTCGATGCGCAGGCGTCGCTCGACCGGATGTTCGCGCCGTTCGAGACGCTGCTCGCGGATGCGGCGGCCGCGTCGTCCGCGCGCAGCGTGCTCGACGTCGGCTGCGGCACGGGGGCGGTCACCCTCGCGATCGCGCGCCGGCTCGGCGCGCAGGCGCAATGCACGGGCATCGATATCTCGGCCAGGATGATCGATGCCGCGCAGGCGCGCGCCGAACGTAGCGGTCTTCACGCCAGCTTCGTGCGCGCGGATGTGCAGACACATGCGTTCGCGCCCGCGAGCGTCGACCTGATCGTGTCGCGCCTGGGTGTGATGTTCTTCGACGATCCGGTGCGGGCGTTCGCGAACCTTCGTCACGCGGCGCGGCCGAACGCGCAGATGCGGTTCGTCGCGTGGCGCAGCGCGGCCGACAACCCGTTCATGACGACGGCCGAGCGGGCCGCCGCGCCGTTGCTGCCGAACCTGCCCGCGCGACGGCCCGGTGCGCCGGGGCAGTTCGCGTTCGGCGATCGGCAGCGGATCGCATCGGTGCTGTCTGACAGCGACTGGGCCGACGTCGAGATCGAGCCGGTCGAGATGGCATGCGTGCTGCCCGAGCCGGCGCTGGACGACTACATCGCGCGGCTGGGCCCGGTCGGGCTGGCGCTGCTGGAGACGGACGACGCAACGCGGCGGCGCGTGGTCGATACGGTGCGCGCGGCGTTCGAGCGGTACATTCATGGCGCGGACGTGTGCTTCGACGCGGCGTGCTGGCTCGTGACGGCGCGCGCGTAACGCGTTGCGATAAAACGGATCGGGGAAGAGGCGGCGGCCGGTCCGCCCGGCGCGTTGCCGTTTGCGCGTGATGATAAAGCCGGGCCGCGCGATGTGCGCGCGTCAGCGTCGCCGCGCGCGCAGCATCAGCCACGCGCAACCGGCGGCAACGAACACGAGGCCGAGCAGGACGGCCTCGACGCCGAGCGCGAAACCGGGCGGCATTTCACCGCTGTTCGGCGCGGGCGACAGGTTGCCGCCCATCGCGATGGCGCCACCTGCCAGCAGTGTCATGCAGACGATCCAGTAGACCTTGCCGCGCGGCGTCGCGGCCCGAATCCGCCACAGCGCGATGCCGGCGCCGCCGAGGTAGAGCACGGCGAGCGTGCCGAGCGCGACGATGTCGGCGGAGCGGCTTTGCAGAAGCCCGCTCATCGTGCGGCCCCGTCGAACGTGGCGGACCGGCGCGGCGCGGTAAAGGCTGCGGCGTGCGCGTTCATTCGGCCTCCGTCGCGTGCCCCGGCGCGCGGCTCAGCAGATGCGTGCGCTTGTCGCCCGCGAGCGATACGTAGCGTTCGTACTGGCGCAGCACGTCGGCGATCACTTCGTCGCCGCGCAGGTATTCGACGTCGTAGCCGAGCCGCCCGTCCTCGAAGAACGTGACGATCCCGTACACGTGTGCCCACGCCGCGTCCGGCTCCGCCGCCTCGCGCACCAGGAACGCGGCTGCGGATTTCACCGTCACGCGCACGCCGTACACGAAATCGCGGTGTTCGGCGGTCGGCACGGTGAGCCGCACGGCGTCGTCGCTGTCGCGCTGCACATGCGCATCGACGCCGCTCGCGCGCAGTTCGTCGGCGACCTTGCGCAGCGCCGGCTCGACCGTCTCGGCGACGAACTGGTGTGCCTCGGCCTCGGTCGTCTGCCGCAGGATGTGCGTCAGGCGGTGACGCCAGTGCTGGCCGGTCCAGAAGGTCGTCGCGGGCGCGACGTCCTGCGAATAGTGCGCGCGGTCGGCGGCGAGCCCGCGCCACAGCCCGTAGCAGAGCGCGAGCATGATGATGGCGACCGGCAGCGCGGCGATCAGCGTCATTGCCTGCAGCGCACCGAGACCGCCGGCGACGAGCAGCACCGCGGCGGTCACCCCGAGCAGCGCGGCCCAGAACAGCCGCTGCCAGACGGGCGAGTGCGCGTTGCCGCGCGTCGCGATCTGGTCGATCACGAACGCGCCGGAATCGGCGGACGTGACGAAGAACACCGCGATCAGCACGATCGCGGCGATCGACAGCCCTTGCGACAACGGCAGGAAATCGAAGAAGCGGAACAGCAGCGCATCGACGCTGGTAGCCGTCTGCGCGAGCGCGCCGGCCGCGCCGTGCGTATCGAGCCAGATCGCGCTGTTGCCGAACACGGTCATCCACACGAGGTTGAACGCGGTCGGCACGAGCAGCACGCCGATCACGAACTGGCGGATCGTACGGCCGCGCGAGATGCGCGCGATGAACATGCCGACGAACGGCGACCACGAGATCCACCACGCCCAGTAGAGGATCGTCCAGCCGCCGAACCAGCCTTCCTCGCGCGGCGACGCATACGCATAGGTGCGGAACGACAGGTCGACGAGATTCGACAGGTACTGGCCGATGTTGTCGCCGAGCGCGCGCAGCAGGAACGCCGTCGGGCCGGCGATGGCCACGAATGCGAGCAGCAGGAACGCGAGCAGCAGGTTCAACTCGGACAGCCGTCGCACGCCCTTGTCGAGGCCGCTTGCGGCCGACAGCCCCGCGAGGATCACGACGAGCGCGACGAGCCCGATGCGAAACGTATTGCTGCCCGTGTCCCAGCCGGCGACGGTATGCAGGCCCGCGCTGATCTGCATCACGCCGTAGCCGAGCGTCGTCGCGATGCCCGCGACGGTGCCGACCAGCGCGAACGCGTCGACGGTATGGCCGATCCAGCCGTTGATGCGCTCGCGCAGCACCGGATACAGCCCCGAGCGCAGCGTCAGCGGCAGGTTGTAGCGAAAGCCGAAGTACGCGAGCACGAGCCCCATCAGCCCGTAGATCGCCCACGCATGGAAGCCCCAGTGGAAGAAGGTCATCAGCATCGCTTCGCGCGCGGCGGCGGGCGTGCCGGGGTCGACGGTCGGCGGTTTCAGGAAATGCTGCATCGGCTCGCCGACGCCGAAGTACATGAGGCCGATACCCATGCCGGCCGCGAACAGCATGGCTGTCCACGACACGAAACTGAATTCGGGTTCGGCGTCGTCGGGGCCGAGCCGGATGTTGCCGAAACCGCTCGCGGCGATCAGCACGAGAAACACGAGGAAGCCGGTGACGGCCAGCACGTAGAACCAGTCGAAACGCGCGACGACCCATTGCTGGCCGGCGGAGAACAGCGCGCCGGCTTCGCTCGGGAGCAGCGCGCACACGACGAGCAGCGCGCCGATGACCGCGAGCGCGGGCAGGACGACCTGCGGCTTGAATGTCGTGCGGGGCGAGGGACGGGAATCTGGCATGGCGGGCATCCAGTTGTGGGCGCAACGAGGCGCGACGCCGCCCGGCGCGCGCGTCGCGCGTCGGACCCTGATACGGCGTGCGTCGAGTGTACCGCGGTGTCAGGACTGCAAGAAGGGGCATGCAGAAGGGATCAATCTGACGAATTGTAAGGTATCGGGGCGATCGAGAAAACCCGCGAGATTTGCGCGGCGGGCGGACGGAACGACGAAAGCGCTGCGGCTGTGGCACAGCGGGCGCCCGGACGGCGCGCGTGAAGTGCGTATCGTCCGGGGCGGGGCAGCGCGCGGAAGGCACTGCCGTGCGGGTTCTCAAGAAAACGCTGGGCCGCCCCAAGTTTTCTTGACCCCCTCGGGGGGCCTGGCGCGAAGCGACAGGTCTGGGGGCGCTCAGAACGTGACGGCGATCCCGGCCATGCCGACGAACTGGCCGTGCGTCGTCGACGGCGTGAGCTGCTGCGAATCGCCGACGATCGGCGCGGCGTCGATGACGTGGCCGGCGCCTTGCGCGCCAAGCGTCTGCCCGCTCGAATGCGTGTACGCCTGCAGTGCGTAGAGCGTCGTGCGCTTCGACAGGCTGTACGACTCCTTCAGCGAATACTGCTGGTAGCGGGCCGCGTTCGGGACGCCGTTCGCTTTCGACGCGAGCGTGTACGCGAACGCGCCGGCCACCGAGAGCGCCGGCGTGAAGCGGTACGCGGCGAGTGCGCCGTAGGTGTTGAACACGGCCGTGTCCGTGAACGCGGAGCCGTTGCCGGGCAGGTACTTCACGTTCGAATAATTGATGCCCATCGTCAGGTCGCCGAGCGTGTAGTTGCCGGCTGCCGCGACCTGCTCGACGGCCTTCGCGGTCAGGTAGCCCTGGTTCAGCACGGACACCGCGAAGCTGCCCGACGGTGCGGTGGCCGGGTTCAGGAAGCCCGCGGACGAGCCCGAGCTGTTGATGCGCAGGTAGCCGGCCGCGATCCCGATCGGCCCGTTCGCGTAACGCAGCGCGGCGCTGAACGTGTTGCCCTTGCCGGTCGCGCCGGCAATGCCGCCGAATGCGTACATCGCGCTCGCGCTCAGCCCGCCGAAGATCGGCGACGTATAGGTGACCGAGTTGTTCACGCGGATCGTCGTGTCGAGGCCGTCGATGTCGCCCGGATGTGCGCCGGTCGCGCCGGTCAGCCAGCTGCTCGACGCGTACGGGCCGACGAACAGGAAGTAGGGCGTGTACTGGCGGCCGGCCGTCACCGTGCCGTAGTGATCGTTGCGCAGGCCGACGAATGCCTGGCGATTGAACATCGTGCCGGCGGCGGCCTGCGCGCCGGTATTCAGGTTGAAGCCGGACTGCAGGTCGAAGATCGCATGCGTGCCGCCGCCGAGATCATCGTCGCCGCGCAGCCCGAACTTCGATGCATACAGGTTGCCGTCGCGCATGTAGATGTTCGAGTGGCCCTGCTGGTTGTTCACGTAAGCGAGCGAATCGTCGACGACGCCGTACAGCGTGACGCTGCTCTGTGCGCGGGCGGCGGTCGAGCCGAGCGATGCGGCCGATAAAATAAGGATTGCAAAGCGGTTGACGGGTACTTTCATTGTGGATCTCCAGATCTCTTCATCAGTTCAACGGGGCGGGAGGCTTGGCGACCTCCTCTGTGGCGGGCGGCGGGCCGCGCGAACGGCCCGCCTGATCGGTACAGTGCTTGCGTATCAGTCGTCGAGCGCGACGACGATGCGGCGCCATGCGCCGTCGGGTGCTTCCTGCTCGACGCGTGCGCCGCGTACGGCGACCGGACCTTGCAGCGACGCGGGCAGCAGAATCTCGACGCGGTCGGCCGGGCGGCCGGGGCGGCCGTCCCAGCGGACCGACACGCCGAGCGTGCCCGACGCCTCGCGGCCGGTTTCGATTCGCCACAGTCCGTATTCGCCGTCGCGCCACGCTTCGGTCTCGCCGTCGTCCTCGACGCATTCGCCGTATGCGACGCCGTCCTCGATGCGCGGCGCGACGATGAAGCCGCGCGTGTCGGCGCGTGCGCCGAAATGCTGTTCCGCGACGTTCAGCGGCAGCACGCGGCCTTCGCGCAGCAGCATCACCGGCGTGTCGAGCGGCGCGGGCAGCGTCACGCTCGTACCGCCGTCGAACGACTGCGCGCTCGCGCAGCACATCCAGCGCGCGCCCGCCGGCAGGTAGACCGTGCGTTCCGTGCGGCCGGGATCGACGACCGGCGCGACCAGCAGCGCGTCGCCGAGCATCATGTCGTCGCACTCGTCGTAGCAGCGCGCATCGCCGGGGAAATCGGCGAAGGTCGGCCGCAGCACGGGCTCGTAGCGCGTCGTCGACAGCCACAGCAGGTGATAGAGGTAAGGCAGCAGCCGGTAGCGCTGCTTGATCAGCGACGCGACCTGCGCGGTGACTTCCGGATACATCCACGGCTCGTTGACGGTGCCGTCGTCGTTCCACGAATGGATGCTGAAGCGCGGCATGAAGATGCCGAACTGCACCCAGCGCAGCAGGAGCTCGGGCGACGGCGCGGGCCCGGAGAAGCCGCCGATGTCGTGGCCGATGTTCGATACGCCCGACAGCGCGAGCCCGAGGCCCATCTTCAGGTTGTAGCGCAGCGTTTCCCACGACGTATAGTTGTCGCCGGACCACGTCTGCACGTAGCGCTGCATGCCGGCGCCGCCGGAGCGCGAGACGAGGAACGGCCGCTGCGCCGGCGCATGCGCGCGCTGCGCTTCGCGCGACGCTCGCATCATCAGCATCGTCTGCAGCACCTTCGCCTCACGCGCGGGGAACGGCTGGCCGAAGCCGTGCGCGATCGCGTCGGGCGACCAGATCTCGTATTCGTTGTTGTCGTTCCAGGTCGACTCGATCCCGTATTCGAGCAGGGCCGACGTGACCTGCTCGCGCCACCAGCGGTACGCGTCCGGCTGCGTGAAGTCGAGATACGCACCGACTTCATCCCAGAACTGCACCCACGCAGGCTCGCCGGACGCCGAGCGGATCAGCAGCCCGCGCCTGGCGGCATCGTCGAACGCGGGATGGTCGCGCAGCAGGCACGGCTTGATGTTCGCGCACAGGCGGATGCCGTGGTCGCGGTAGTGCTTCACGAAACCCTTCGCGTCGGGAAACTTGTCGCGGTTCCAGTTGAACACGTAGCGCTTCGCGCCGATCGACGTATAACCCGACGACAGGTGGAACGAATCGCACAGGATGTCGTGCGCGTCGCACTGCTCGACGAACTCGTTCATTTGCTGCTGCGCGTCCGGCGCATCGGTGTAGCTCATCGTCGAGCCCGAGTAGCCGAGCCCCCATTTCGGCGTGCGCGCGGGGCGCCCGGTGAGCCACGTGAAGCGCCGCGCGGCTGCGAGCGGCGTGTCGGGCGACGCAATGAAGTAGTAGTCGAGATCGCCGTGCTCGGCGACGAAATAACGGTACGGGCCGTGATAGTTGTCGAGCTCGCGACCCATGTCGAACGCGCAGTCGGACAGCGTGTCGTAGAACAGCCCGAACCCCTGGCACGCGTCGGGCGACCACGTGATGTAGAACGGGATGTGCTTGTACAGCGGATCCGTGTGCTTCGCGCTGTAGCCCATCGCGTCGATGTTGCGCATCTCGAAGCGCGCGCCCGTGCGGTCCAGGTCGCCCGCGCGTTCGCCGAGGCCGAACACCTTGTCGCCGCGCTCGCGAGCGACGTAGTGATACGCGCGATCGTCCCACCAGCCGAAGTTGACCGCCTGCGTCGCACGGTCGGCGAGCGCGACGCGCCACGTGCCGTCCGCGCCGCGCATCGACCACGTGCAATGGCCGCCTTGCCAGCACACCGCGAGCCGGATCCGCGCGGTTTCGATGCGCAGGCCGTCGTCGTCTTCGGCGAGTTCGTAGGCGGGCAGCGCGAAGCCATCCAGGTCGAGGCGGTCGCGCCCGTCGAGCGGCACGTCGTCGAGGCCGGGTGCGATCGTCCACGTACGCGGGTTGCGTGCCGTCGCATCGGGCAGCACGCGAACACGCACGATGTCGTCCTCGAGCACGAAGATCTCGAGGGTCGCGCCCGCATCGGACGCGAGCAGCACGCGGTTCGCGTGCCGGCCGGCGATGCGGAACACGGGCGGATGAAGAAGCGAGGTCATGAATGCGATTCCTGGTAAGAGCGAATGTCAGGCGTGCCGTGCGAGCAGGCGTTCCTGCTTCGACTGCCCGCGGATCAGCACCGCGAGCAGCGTGACGCCGATGATGTCGAACAGGCCGAGGCACGCGAACAGCGGCGCATAGCCGATCTTGTCGGCGAGCGCGCCGACCAGCAGCGAGAAACCGAGCCCGCCGATCCACGCGGCCATCCCGGCGAAGCCGCTCGCGGTGCCGACTTCCTCGGGATCGAACACGTCGGCCGACAGCGTGTTGACGAGCGCGGAGATCATCTGATGCGCGAAGCCGCCGACGCAGAACAGCGCGATGGCCGTGTACGGCGACGATACGAGCCCGATCAGCGCGGGACCGAGCATCAGCACCGCGCCGAGCGCGACGCCGGCGACCCGCGACCAGATGAGCGGCAGGCTGAACCGTTTGGCGAGATACGGCGACAGGTAACCACCCGCGATGCCGCCGGCGTCGGCCGCGAGAAACGGCATCCACGCGAAGATCGCGATCTGCGTGAGCGGCATGTGGCGCTCGGTCGCGAGGTACAGCGGAATCCAGAAGCTGAAGGTTTGCCACGCAGGTTCGGCGAAGAAGCGCGGCAGCGCGATGGCCCAGAAGCGCCGCGCGGTGACGACGTCGCGAATGCGGCGCTTCGACACGGGCGGCATCGTCGCCTGGCCGTCGCGGATCAGCGCGCGCTCCTGCGGCGTGATGCGCGGATGATCGGCGGGCGACCGATATTGCGTGTACCACAGCGCGGCCCACACGAACCCGAGTGCGCCGGTGGCCATGAACGCGGCCTGCCAGCCGAACCGCATCGACAGGAACACGACGAGCGGCGGCGCGATCGCGGCGCCGAGCGACGTGCCCGCGTTGAAGTAGCCGACCGCGACGGATTTCTCGCGATCGGGAAACCATTCGGCGACGGCCTTCATGCCCGACGGAATCGCGGCGGCCTCGAACAGCCCGAGAAAACCGCGCAGGATGCCGAGCGACAGCCAGCCCGACGCGAAGCCGTGCGCGACGCCGACCACCGACCACAGCATCGCGAACAGCGCGAACCCGAGCCGTAGCCCGATCAGGTCGACGACGAACCCGCACACGGGCTGCATGATCGTGTAGCCAATCTGGAATGCACCGACGATGTACGAATACTGCTGCGTCGAGATCGCGAACACGTGCTTCAGCTCGGGGGCGAGCACCGCGAGGGAGTTCCGTGCGAGGTAGTTGAGGATCGTACCGAGACATACGAGCACGATGATCCACCAGCGCAACGCCTTGACTGTCTTCACTGCTGTCTCCTGTTGGGCAGGGCGGGCATGCGCGCCCGCCTGATCCATGCAAGCCGTCCGGTCAGGCCGGCTTTTTCGGCTTATTCATATGATGTCCGATCTTAATGGACACCGGTTTTGCCGGTTTATATCGAAATTACGCTGTTCGAGCGAACATTTCGTGGTCGTCGGACGTGGATGTTATCTGATGACTGATCATTTTCGAGCATCCTATGTTCGAATTCGAATCCGGTCAACGTGAATTTGCATTCGAACGAACATGATCGGGGTTTTCCCGATACCAGGGCGGCGGCGGCGCGCGGAGATGCACGCCGGTCGCGCGCGGGATGCCCATGCAGCGGGGCTGTGCGACGACCGGGCGATCTGCAGGCGCGGCATGAGGCGCGACAACCCCGGTGAAAATTTATTTTTTTCTTGGTCGCTTATTGTGTAAATTCATTTTCATCCACCTTGCAACGACCCTTCGCATGACGCCTCTCGTTTCACACGACGCCAGTCACGACGAACCCGCGATCGCCGAGCGGATCGCGTCGGCGATGCCGTTGATGACGCCGATCCATCGGCGCATGGGCGAGTTCGTGCTTGCGAATCCGTTTCGTGCGGCGACGATGCGCATCGACGAACTCGCGCAGGCCGTGAATGCATCGATCGCGACCGCGAACCGTTTCGCGAAGGCGCTGGGCTTCGACGGTTATCCGGCGATGCGCGCGGCGCTCGTGCGCGGGTTCGAGGCGACGCTCGGGCCGGTCGAACGGCTGCGCTCGGCGCAGGAGCAGGAGCCCGGCGTGCGCGGTGCCGCATGGATCGACGCGGTGTTCGACCAGGCCGTCGCGAATATCGAGAACACGCGCGTGCAACTGGACGCGGCCGATGTCGAGGCCGCGGTCGAGGCGATCGTCGGCGCACGGCGCGTGCTGATCCTCGGCGCGGGGTCGAGCGCGTTTCTTGCCGGGCTGATGGAGCACGGGTTGTCCGTGTGTCACGACAGCGTGCAGTCGCTCGCGCTGCTCGGTGGCCCGTCGCACGCGGCGCGACGCCTGTATACGGCCGACTCGCGCGATCTCGTGATCGCGCTCGCATTTCCGCGCTACGTGAAGGACACGATCGAGCTGGCCCGCCGCGCGGCGGCGCGCGGCGCGCAGGTGCTCGGCATTTCCGACGGCCCGCAATCGCCGCTCGCGCCGATCGCGTCGCTGAACCTGTACGTCAAGGCCGAACGGCGCTTCGCGGCCACGTCGGAAGCGGCCGTGCTCACGATGATCGAGGCGCTGATCGATGCGGTCGCGCTGCGCACGCACCGGTCCGCGAAGTCCGCTGCCGAGATGACCGAATTCCTGCTGCCGTGGCTGATGCAGCCGCAAGCGGCGCTGCCGGCCGCCAACCCTTCTTCCTCTCGTCCGAAAAAATCATGACTTCATCCGCGATCGTCGCGATTCACGGTGGCGCAGGCACGATCCTGCGCAATGCGATGGATACCGACACCGAACACCGGTACCGTGCCGAACTGACCGCGATCCTGCAGGCCGCGCAGCGGGTGCTGGCCGACGGCGGCAGCGCACTCGACGCCGTCACCGTCGCGGTGCGGATGCTCGAGGATTGCCCGCTGTTCAACGCCGGGCACGGCGCCGTCTATACGGCCGACGGCACGCACGAACTCGACGCGGCGGTCATGGACGGCGCGACGCTCGGCGCCGGCGCGATCTGCTGCGCGACGCGCGTGCGCAATCCTGTGCTCGCCGCACGGCGCGTGATGGAAGCGAGCGAACACGTGATGTTCGCCGGCGCGGGCGCCGATGCGTTCGCGGCCGCGCAGGGGCTCGAACTCGCGGAACCCGGCTACTTCGACACCGAAGCGCGTCATGCGCAATGGATCAAGGCGCGTGCGGCGGCCGGCCCGATGCTCGACCACGATGCGGCGACGCTCGCGTTCGGCGGTTCGCAGCCGCAGCCGGCCGAACCGCTCGATCCGGACCGCAAGCACGGCACGGTCGGCGCGGTCGCGTGCGACCTGCATGGCCACATCGCGGCGGCGACGTCGACCGGCGGCATCACGAACAAGCAGCCGGGGCGTGTCGGCGATTCGCCGATCATCGGCGCGGGCTGCTATGCGGACGATGCAACCTGCGCGGTGTCGTCGACGGGCACCGGCGAGATGTTCATCCGGCTCGCGACCGCGCATGATGTTGCCGCACAGATCGCGTATCGCGGCGCGTCGCTCGCCGACGCCGCGCACGACGTCGTGATGAACAAGCTGCCGCGCCTGGCGGGCCGCGGCGGGCTCATCGCGGTCGATGCGCACGGCAACGTCGCGATGCCGTTCAACACCGAAGGGATGTACCGCGGCTACGCGCGCGTCGGCGAAGCGCCGGTCGTCGGCATTTACCGCGACGACGCGGCCTGATTCCGGATCGTACGAGGAGACACGCATGACTTCGAGCCGTAACCCGTCCGGCCTGACGCTGCCCGAGCAGCGCGTGGTGGCCGTCGACGACCTGTCGGTCACGTTCCGCCGCGAAGGCGCGACGTTCGACGCGGTGCGCAACGTGTCGTTTCACGTCGATCGCGGCGAGACGCTCGCGATCGTCGGCGAATCGGGCTCCGGCAAGTCGGTCACGTCGCTCGCGCTGATGCGGCTCGTCGAGCATGGCGGCGGCGCGATCACGGGCGGCAGCATCGCGTTCCGGCGCCGCGGCGGCGCGCTGGTCGATCTGGCGCAGGCGAGCGCTTCGACGATGCGCGGCATTCGCGGCTCGGACATCGCGATGATCTTCCAGGAGCCGATGACGTCGCTGAACCCGGTGTTCACCGTCGGCGACCAGATCAGCGAGGCGATCGCGCTGCACCAGTCGAAAAGCGCGGCCGAAGCGCGCGCGGAAACGCTGCGGCTGCTCGACCTCGTGCGGATCCCGGAAGCGCGCCGCGTGTTCGCGCGTTATCCGCACCAGTTGTCGGGCGGGATGCGGCAGCGCGTGATGATCGCGATGGCGCTGTCGTGCCGGCCCGCGCTGCTGATCGCCGACGAACCGACGACCGCGCTCGACGTGACGATCCAGGCGCAGATCCTGCAACTGGTGCGCGGGCTGCAGGACGAGATGAACATGGGCGTGATCTTCATCACGCACGACATGGGCGTGGTGGCCGAAGTGGCCGACCGCGTGCTCGTGATGTATCGCGGCGAGAAGGTCGAGGAGGGCGAGTCCGACCGCCTGTTCGCGGCCCCCGCGCATCGCTACACGCGCGCGCTGCTCGCGGCCGTGCCGCGGCTCGGCTCGATGCAGGGCACCGACGCGCCCGAGAAATTCCCGCTGCTCAAGGTGGACGGCGCAGGCGCCGCGGCGCCTGCGCCTGCGGCGAACGACGTTGCGCATGCCGACGTGCAGCCGCCCGTCGATCACGCGGCGCCGCCGATCCTGCGCGTGCGCGATCTCGTGACGCGTTTTCCGGTGAAGAGCGGCGTGTTCGGCCGCGTGTCGCAATACGTGCACGCCGTCGAGCGCGTGAGCTTCGAGCTGCGCGCGGGCGAGACGCTCGCGCTCGTCGGCGAGTCGGGCTGCGGCAAGTCGACCACCGGCCGCTCGCTGCTGCGCCTCGTCGAATCGCAGAGCGGCTCGATCGAATTCGACGGCCGCGACATCAGCGCGCTGAAGGGTCACGACCTGCAGGCGCTGCGCCGGAACATCCAGTTCATCTTTCAGGATCCGTTCGCGTCGCTGAACCCGCGCCTGACCGTCGGCTTCTCGATCATGGAGCCGCTGCTCGTGCACGGCGTCGCGAGCGGCCGCGAAGCGCAGGCGCGCGTCGACTGGTTGCTCGACAAGGTCGGCCTGCCGCCCGAGGCCGCGCGCCGTTATCCGCACGAATTCTCGGGCGGCCAGCGCCAGCGGATCGCGATCGCGCGCGCGCTCGCACTGAACCCGAAGGTCGTGATCGCCGACGAGTCGGTGTCGGCACTCGACGTGTCGGTGCAGGCGCAGATCGTCAACCTGATGCTCGACCTGCAGCGCGAGCTCGGCGTCGCTTACCTGTTCATCTCGCACGACATGGCCGTCGTCGAGCGCATCAGCCATCGCGTCGCGGTGATGTATCTCGGTCAGATCGTCGAGATCGGCCCGCGCCGCGCGGTGTTCGAAGCGCCGCAGCATCCGTACACGAAGAAGCTGATGAGCGCGGTGCCCGTGGCCGACCCCGCGCGTCGGCATGCGCCGCGCCAGCTCGCGGCGGACGAGATTCCGAGCCCGATCCGCGCGGCCGGCGACGAGCCGGTGATTGCGCCGCTGGTCGCGGTCGGCCCCGATCATTACGTCGCGACGCATCGCGTCGGCGGCGCGTACTGAACGTGCGGGAGGCTGCATATGGACCGCAGCTGCGCACGAGCGAGACAACGGCGGCTTTATCCCGAGCGGGGGCAGTCACGCCGCGATTTCCACCACGCGTTACCGAATCACCCACAGGAGCCCAACAAGATGAGCAAGTCGTATTCGTTCCCGATGTTCCGACCGCGCGCGCTGCTCGCTGCGGGTGCAGGCGCGTTCGCGCTGTCGGCCGCGGTACCCGCGTTCGCGCAGCAGACCGCGGTGATGGCGGTGGATTCGACGTTCACGACGATGGACCCGTACGATGCGAACGACACGGTGTCGCAGGCCGTCGTCAAGTCGTTCTACCAGGGGCTGTTCGGCTTCGACAAGGACATGAAGCTCGTCAACGTGCTGGCGACGAGCTACGACGCGAGCGCCGACGCGAAGACCTACACGATCAAGCTACGCCAGGGCGTGAAATTCCATGATGGCACCGATTTCAATGCGGCGGCCGTGAAGGCGAACTTCGACCGCGTGACCGATCCCGCGAACCACCTGAAGCGCTACAACATGTTCCGCGTGATCGAGAAGACCGAGGTCGTCGATCCGTATACGGTGAAGGTCACGCTGCGTGAGCCGTTCTCGGCGCTCATCAACACGCTCGCGCACCCGTCGGCCGTGATGATCTCGCCGGCCGCGATGAAGAAGTGGGGGCGCGACATCGCGCTGCATCCGGTCGGCACCGGGCCGTTCGAGTTCGTCGAGTGGAAGCAGACCGACGACCTGAAGGTGAAGAAGTTCGCCGGCTACTGGAAGAAGGGTTATCCGAAGATCGACGCGATCGACTGGAAGCCGGTAGTCGACAACAACACGCGCGCGGCGCTGATGAAGACGGGCGAAGCCGATTTCGCGTTCCGGATCCCGTTCGAGCAGGCGGCCGACCTGAAGGGCAACCCGAAGGTGGATGTCGTCGAGCGGCCGTCGATCGTGCAGCGCTTCGTGTCGCTGAATACGCTGCAAAAGCCGTTCGACAACCCGAAGGTGCGCCAGGCGCTGAATTACGCGGTGAACAAGGAAGCGCTCGCGAAGGTTGCGTTCTCCGGGTTCGCGACGCCGTCCACCGGCGTGGTGCCGCAGGGCGTCGACTATGCGACGAAGCTGGGCCCCTGGCCGTACGACCCGGCGAAGGCGCGTGCGCTGCTGAAGGAGGCCGGTTATCCGAACGGCTTCGAGACGACGCTGTGGTCCGCGTATAACAACTCGACGTCGCAGAAGGCGATCCAGTTCGTGCAGCAGCAGCTCGCGCAAGTCGGCGTGAAGGTGCAGGTGCAGGCGCTGGAAGCCGGCGAGCGTGTCGCGAAGGTCGAGAGCGCGCCGGATCCGGCGAAGGCGCCGGTGCGGATGTACTACATCGGCTGGTCGTCGTCGACCGGCGAGGCGAACTGGGCGATCACGCCGCTGCTCGCCGGCGCGTCGGCGCCGCCGAAGCTCGTCAATACCGCGTACTACAAGAGCGACGCGGTCGACGGCGATCTCGCGAAGGCGCTCGAGACGGTCGACCGCACGAAGAAGACCGAGCTCTACGGCGACGCGCAGAAGCAGATCTGGGCCGATGCGCCGTGGATCTTTCTCGTGCAGGAGAAGATCGTGTATGCGCGCAGCAAGCGGCTGCAAGGCGCGTACGTGATGCCGGACGGCTCGTTCAACTTCGACGAGATCTCGCTGAAATGACGGCGGTTTGCCCGCCACGCGGCGCCGGCGGCGCAAGCTGCCGGCGCGCTGATTCGATCGGTGCCCCATGCTGAATTTTCTCGTCAAACGCCTGTTCGGCCTGCTGCCCACGCTCGCGATCGTCGCGGTGCTGGTGTTCCTGTTCGTGCACCTGCTGCCGGGCGACCCGGCGCGGCTCGCGGCCGGGCCCGAGGCCGACGATGCAACGGTCGCGCTCGTGCGCGCGGATCTCGGCCTCGACAAACCGATGCCGACCCAGTTCGCGAACTTCTTCGTGAAGATCGCGCACGGCGATTTCGGCATGTCGACGCGCAGCAAGCGGCCGGTCTCGACCGAGATCGGCGAGCGCTTCATGCCGACGCTGCTGCTGACGCTCGTCAGCATGGTGTGGGCGACGCTGTTCGGCATGGCGATCGGGATCGCGTCGGCGGTGTGGCGCAATCGCTGGCCCGACCGCCTCGGGATGACGATCGCGGTGTCGGGCATCTCGTTTCCCGCGTTCGCGCTCGGCATGCTGCTGATGGAGATCTTCTCGGTGAAGCTCGGCTGGCTGCCGGTCGTGCCGGACGGCTCGTGGCGGAGCTACGTGCTGCCGTCGCTGACGCTCGGCGCCGCGGTCGCGGCCGTGATGGCGCGCTTCACGCGTGCGTCGTTCGTCGAGGTGCTGAACGAGGATTTCGTGCGCACCGCGCGTGCGAAGGGCGTGCACGAGCCGATGGTCGTGCTCAAGCACTGCCTGCGCAACGCGATGATTCCGGTCGTCACGATGATGGGGCTGCAGTTCGGGTTCCTGCTCGGCGGCTCGATCGTCGTCGAGGTCGTGTTCAACTGGCCGGGCCTCGGGCGCCTGCTGGTCGATGCGGTGACGATGCGCGACTACCCCGTGATCCAGGCGATCGTGTTGCTGTTCTCGCTCGAATTCATCCTGATCAACCTGACCGTCGACGTGCTGTACGCGGTCATCAACCCGACCATCCGGTTCAAGTGAGGCGCGCATGAACGCGACTGTCCAGACCGCGGCGCCGGCCGCCGCGACCGAGATCCGCACGCCGTGGCGCGAATTCTGGCGCAAGTTCCGCAAGCAGACTGTCGCGCTCGTCGCGGGCGGCTTCGTGCTGGCGCTCGTCGTGCTGGCCTTCGTCGGCCCGCACATCGCGCCGTTCGATCCGGAGAACTATTTCGACTACGACGCGCTGAACGCGGGGCCGTCGGCCGTGCACTGGTTCGGCGTCGATTCGCTCGGCCGCGACATCTTCAGCCGGATCATCGCCGGCACGCGCATCTCGCTCGCGGCCGGCTTTTTCTCGGTCGCGCTCGGCGCGCTGATCGGCACGTTCTTCGGACTGCTCGCCGGCTACTACGAAGGCTGGTGGGACCGCATCACGATGCGCGTCGCCGACGTGCTGTTCGCGTTCCCGGGCATCCTGCTCGCGATCGGCGTGGTGGCGATCCTCGGCAACGGGATGGTCAACGTGATCTGCGCGGTTGCGATCTTCAGCATCCCGGCGTTCGCGCGGCTCGTGCGCGGCAACACGCTGATGCTCAAGCACATGACCTATGTCGAGGCCGCGCGCAGCATCGGCGCGTCGGACTGGACGATCATCATGCGGCACATCCTGCCGGGCACCGTGTCGTCGGTCGTCGTCTACTTCACGATGCGGATCGGCACGTCGATCATCACGGCCGCGAGCCTGTCGTTCCTCGGGCTCGGCGCGCAGCCGCCGACGCCGGAGTGGGGCGCGATGCTCAACGAGGCGCGCGCCGACATGGTGACGGCGCCGCATATCGCGATCTTCCCGAGCGTCGCGATCTTCCTGACCGTGCTCGCGTTCAACCTGCTCGGCGACGGGCTGCGCGACGCGCTCGATCCGAAGCTGGAGCGCCGTTGATGGCGACAGGCAGCAGATTCGACGGCGCGTTGCGCGGCGGCGTGCTGCCGACCGGCGCGCATGACACGATCGCCGACGTGCCGGGTGTGACGGTCGGCCATTGCACGCTCGCCGACGGTCCGGTCCAGACCGGCGTCACGGTCGTGAAGCCGCATCCGGGCGACGTGTACCGCAGCAAGGTGCCGGCCGGCGCGGCCGTGATCAACGGTTTCGGCAAGAGCGTCGGGCTCGTGCAGGTCGACGAGCTCGGCACGCTCGAGACGCCGATCGCACTGACCAACACGTTCGCGGTTGGTGCGGTTGCCCAGGCGCAGATACGCGCGGCCGTCGCCGCGAATTCGCAGATCGGCCGTGACTGGCCGACCGTCAATCCGCTCGTGTTCGAGTGCAACGACGGTTACCTGAACGACATCCAGGCATTCGCGGTGACGGCCGCGCATTATGACGACGCATGCCGTGCGGCGTCGCGCGACGTCGCACGCGGTGCGGTGGGCGCCGGGCGCGGGATGTCGTGTTTCGACCTGAAGGGCGGGATCGGTTCGGCGTCGCGGGTTGCCGTGGCGGCCGGCCACATGTATACGGTCGGCGCGCTCGTGCTCGCGAATTTCGGCCGGCTGCCGATGCTGACGCTCGACGGCGTGCCGGTCGGGCGCATCGCCGCCGCGCGCGCTGCACGTGCCGCTGCCGCGGTTGCGGCGCCGCCGCCCGAGCAGGGCTCGATCATCATGGTGCTCGCGACCGACGCACCGCTCGACGCGCGGCAATTGTCGCGGCTCGCGCGACGCGCGGCAGCGGGGCTGGCGCGCACCGGGTCCGTCTACGGGCACGGCAGCGGTGACATCGCGCTGGCGTTCTCGACCGCCGGCACGATCGTGCACGACGCCCGTTACGTTTCGCTTCCGGCGCTGCTAGCCGATTCAATGCTCGATCCGCTGTTCGCGGCAGCGGCCGACAGTGTTGAGCGCGCCATCGTCGACGCGCTGCTGCAGGCCGTTACCGTGACCGGCCGCGACGGCCACGTGCGGCAATCGCTGCGCGACGCGGTGCCCGATCTCGACCATCTGCTCAACGCACACCGTCCCAACTATTCATGAAGATCCTGATTTCGACCGACATCGAAGGCGTCGCCGGCGTGTTCGCCACCGAGCAGACGCGCGCCGGCAATCCGGAATACGAGCGCGCGCGCCGCTGGATGACCGCGGAAGCGAACGCGGCGATCGAAGGCGCGTTCGCGGGCGGCGCGCAGGCCGTCTGGATCAACGATTCGCATGGCGGCTATCGCAACCTGCTGCCCGACGGGCTCGATGCGCGCACGCGCGTCGTGCTCGGCAAGCCGCGCACGCTCGGGATGATGGCGGGCCTCGAACAGCAGCCCGACCTCGTGTTCATGATCGGCTATCACGCGAAGTCGCAGACGCGCGGCGTGCTCGCGCATACGATCAACAGCTTTGCGTTCACGCAGGTGTGGCTGAACGGCGTCGAGCTCGGCGAAGCCGGGCTGTACGGCGCGCTGGCGCGTGAATATGGCGCGCACGTCGCGCTGGCGACGGGCGACGACGTGTTCGCGGAGGAAACGCAGCCGCTGTTTCCGGAGGCGCGTTTCGAGACGGTCAAGACGGCCGGCGGCGCATCGAGCGGCGATACGCTCACGCCCGCCGCGTCGTGTGCCCGCATCGCAACCGCCGCGCGCGAAACGGTTGTGCAGGCGCTGTCGTCCGGTCGCCGCTCGGGCGCGCATCGGCCCGCGCCGGCTGCGTGCACGCTGCGCGTGCAGACGGCCGCGCTGGCCGACCTGTTCTGCGTGCTGCCGTCGCTCGAGCGTGTCGACGCGGTGACGCTGCGTTTCGACGGGCCTTCGGTCGAGCACGTGGTGCGCACGCTGAACAGCCTGTCGGCGATGTCGTTCATGCTGCGGTGATGCGTGCCGCAACGAGGCCGCTTGCGCGCGGCGTGTCAGCCGCTGAAGGCGGGATGAGCTGTCGAGGCGAGCAGGAACGCCTCCATCGCCGCGACCAGCGCGAGCGGCGTCTCGTTGATCGGATAGTGGCCCGCATTGCGCAGCACGTCGACGCTGGCGCGCGGGTAGCGCCGCAGGTAGGTGCGCGCCATCAGCGCCGCATCGAATGCCTGATCGTGCTCGCCGATCAGCACTTTCACCGGATGCACGCCCGTAATCTCGTCGCTGAAATCCGTATCGGCCCACGCGCGGAAGTACGCGCCGAATGCCTGTGGCGACGAATGGGCGGCCGAATACGCGGCTTTCCACTCGACCCAGGCGGCGGGCAGCCGGCTGCCGGTGCTGCGATCGATGATGGTCCTGCGATCGGCGACATGGTCGGCGGCGCGCTCGAATAGCGCGCGCCGCTCGGCATCGAACGGCAGGCCGCCGCACGGCACGGGGGCGATCGGCACCAGCGCGCGTACGCGTTCGGGTGCGACGGCGGCGATTTTCTCGATCGCCATGCCGCCCATCGAATGGCCGACGAGGCTGAAGGTCGGAAAGCCGAGCGTGTCGGCGAGCGCGAGCGTGTCGGCAGCGATCTCGTCGATCGTGTAGTCGCCGCGTGCGTCGCGCATGCGGCCGTAGCCGCGGAAGTCCATGAATACATAGCTGAAGTGCTCGCGTGACAGCCACGCTTCGATGGGTTCGAATGCGTGCGCGTCGCCGAACCAGCCGTGCAGCACGAGAACAGGGTGGGGGCCGTCCCCCACGCGATGAAACGTATTCGGCATGTCCGCTCCGATGGTGTTGAAATCCGGCCGTTCAGGCCGACGGGTCCTGCGGCCGTCAGGTCGCGCAAGGGTGGAGCGGATCGTAGATCGATCGAAGGAGACCCGCCTTCGATATCGGGTCATTGATGATGGAATTCGGGCCGTGAGAAATTCGCTGTTAGATCCGTACGAACACATTCCCCGGAGCGTGGTCGTGACCGCCAACGACTATGCGGCGGGCACGACGTTTCCGGACCACGCGCACGGGCGCGGGCAATTCGCGTTCGCGTCGCGCGGCACGATCAGCGTGTCGACGCCGCACGGGCGCTGGCTGGTGCCGCCGCAGCGTGCGTGCTGGGTGCCGGCCGGCGTACGGCACGAGATGACGATGACCGGGCCGGTCACGATGCTCAACACGTTCGTAACGGGCGACGCCGCGCAGGCGGCGGGCCTGCCCGAGCAGTGCGGCGTGTATGGCGTGTCCCCGCTGCTGCGGCACCTGATCGACGACGCGATCGACCTGCCTGCCCTGTACGACGTCGACGGGCGCGCGGGCAAGCTGATGGCGCTGCTGGTCGCGGAAATCGCGACGATGCCGCGCCTGTCGCTGCATGCGCCGCTGCCGGCCGATGCACGGCTGGCGAAGGTATGCCGGCACCTGTTCGCATCGCCGTCGATCGCGGCCGATCTCGACCAGGTGGCCGCCGATGCGGGCGTGAGCCGCCGTACGTTCACGCGGCAGTTCCGCGCGCAGACGGGCGTGAGTTTCGCGGCATGGCGTCAGCAGGTATGCATGCTCGCGGCGATTGCCCGCCTGAGCGACGGGCAGCCGGTGACGTGCGTCGCGCTCGATCTCGGCTACGCGAGCGCCAGCGCGTTTACGTCGGCGTTTCGCCGCATTCTGGGCGACACGCCGAGCCGGTATCTGGAGATTCGCCGCTGACCGAAAGAGATCGGCGCCGGTGCGGGTCATGCCCGTTCGCCGGTCGTAGCGGTAAGGCAAAAAAATACGCGCCTGCCAATTTCGGTCAGACGCGTTTAAAGGCACTCGGTCAGAAAAAATGCGCGAACAGCCAGCGTGGGCGGTGCGCGCATGACTTGTGGGATTGTTGCCTTTTTCGATTTAATCCTGTCGGCTCGTCTTTGATACCCAAGAATACGCCGCATAACGCGCAAACGTAATCGTGCTTTTCCGACGATTCATGTGCTCTTGCAGCATGCGTTTGAATCGCGTGTTCGATGTGGGGGCAGAAGTCCCGGCCAATGGACATCGGCAACCGTGCGTCGGCGCGATGCGCTGCAGCATCGAAAGATTCCAACGGCGCATGAAAAACGCCGCGTGGCGCGCTCCCTGTCGGGTTCGCGCCACGCGGCGGTTCGTCGGCATCCGAAACCGGCTTGCGCCGGCGTGCGTCACACGTCGAAGAACACCGTTTCGTTCGGCCCCTGCATGCGGATGTCGAAGCGGTAGACGGTCGGGCGGCCCGGCTGCGCGTCGCGTTTCGCGACGAGCGTCGCGCGGCGCTCGGCCGGCACCGCGTTCAGCACGGGGTCGACCGCGTTTGCCGCGGCTTCGTCGTCGAAGTACACGCGCGTGAACGCATGGGTGAGGATCCCGCGCATCATCACGGTTACGTTGATGTGCGGTGCATCGTCGGCCGTGATGCGGCCGGGCTTCACCGTCTCGACGACGAAGCGCTGCTGCGCATCGGTGCCGGTGCCGACCCGTGCGAAGCCCGTGAAGCCGGATTTCGCGATGTCGCCGCGCGACGCCGGGTAGCGGCCTGCGCTGTCCACCTGCGTGAATTCGAGCACCGCGTCGCCGACGACGTTGCCGTCGCCGTCGAACACCTGCCCGACCAGTAGCACATGCTCGCCGTCGGCGTGCGTCGCGGCGATCGTCGGCGTGAACAGGCTCTTCAGGTCGTAGTCGTATTGCTGCGGGCACAGGCCGTAGGCGAAGTACGGGCCGACCGTCTGCGAAGGGGTTTGCTTCAGCGTCGTCATGGTTCAGCGCTCCATCGGGGTAGCGTCGCGGCCGCGCAGCACGATGTCGAATTCGTAGCCGAGCGCATAGCCTTCTTCGGTGATGTCCATCGAGAAGCGCGAGATCAGGCGATCGCGCGCGGCCTCGGGCGTGCCCTGAAAGATCGGGTCGTACGCGAGCAGCGGGTCGCCGGGGAGGTACATCTGTGTGACGAGACGCGAGCCGAAGTAATCGCCGAACAGCGAGAAGTGGATGTGATTCGGGCGCCACGCGTTCGGATGGTTGCCCCACGGATACGCACCGGGCTTGATCGTCAGGAAGCGGTAGCGGCCTTCGTCGTCGGTCAGGCAGCGCCCCGCGCCGAGGAAGTTCGGGTCGAGCGGCGCGTCGTGCTGGTCGACTTTGTGCACGTAGCGGCCGGCCGCGTTCGCCTGCCATACCTCGACGAGCGTGTTGCGCACGGGCTTGCCGCCTTCGTCGAGCACGCGGCCCGTGACGACCATGCGTTCGCCGAGCGGCTCGCCGTTCTTCACGGCGTTCTTCGTCAGGTCGTGGTCGAGCGCGCCGAGATCTTCGGCGCCGTAGACGGGCGCGTACTGGTCGCGCAGCTTGTCCTTCAGCGGGATCAGCGGGCGGGTCGGGCCGCGCTTCACGGACGAACGGTACTCGGGGTGGACATAGGCCGGATGCGACGGCCAGTCGCGCGGCGTGAGGATCGTGGGGGAATCCATCGGGCGTCTCCTGATAGGTATTTCGCGAAGTGGATGGCAGGACTGTAGCCAATCCGGAAAGTTATGCAAAATGACCTTTTTTCGCGAGACACATAACTGATCGTTATGTATGACGCACCAATGAAAATTCCGCCGGACAGGATGCTCTGTCCGGCGGAAAAAGCGATCGGGCTTCGCGTCGTCGGTGACGACCCCGTGCACGGCCCTCCAGCCAGCCCGTCGCTGCTTTTTTGTCTTTCGTTCTTGTTGTTGTTATGCGGTCTCCCCGAGCGTGCCCGTCGTTATGGGTGGCCGGGATCGAACACGATCCCGTCGAATTCGAGCGACAGCATGCCGCTGCGCAGCAGGGCGGCCGGCGTCGCGGCCCGGTCGGCACCGATCACGTCGCTCACGTACCGCGCGCAGAACCCGCGCCGCGCCCGCAGGTTGAAGCGGCTGCCGAGCAGCGCGTCGATCCGCTGTTCGGCCGTCGCATGGGCCCGGCGCTGCGCGTCGGTGGTCGATGCCGCGATGCGCCGTGCCAGCGCGATGCGTCCGCCGTCGGTACGGGCGACGAAGCGCGACAGCGGCGTGAGTTTCGTCCACGCCAACGCGGGCTCGGCGATCACGGGTTCGTCGCCTGACGTATCGACGACGATCCCGAAGCGGTTGGTCCACGCGCCCGTCGCGCCTGCGGCATCGCGCGGCGTACCGGCCGGTACGCGGATGAACACGAGATCCCCGACATGCGCGCCGGCGGCCAGCGTGCGAACGGTGGCGAGCGGCATGGTGCGATCCGTATCGCGTGCATCGCGCGGTGCGGTGTGCTGCGGTTCGTAGGCGGCGGTTTCGGTTCGGGTGGCCATTTCGGCTCCGTCGTTGAGTGACAGGACGGAGCGGATTATGCAGACAAGTACCCAAAAGTGTTCATTTGCCTGCTCAGGTAGCCTAGTATCTGACCTCGAGCATCGTTTTTCGATACCAAAATGACCGAAACCGCCCAACTCATCGAAACGCTGAAGCGCCAGTTGAAGGCGCAGGGAATGACCTACCGCGACGTTGCGCGTGCGCTCGACGTTTCCGAGACCAGCGTGAAGCGGCTGTTCGCGAGCGGCCGCTTTACGCTGGACCGCGTCGCGGAGATCGCGCAGTTGCTCGGCTATACGCTGGCCGAACTCGCGCAGGAGGCGTCTGCGTCGGCGCCGAGGCTGCACGTGCTGACCGAGCAGCAGGAGGCGCTGCTCGTGTCGGACGAGAAACTGCTGCTCGTCGCCGTGTGCGCGATCAACTACTGGACCGTGCAGGACATCGTGTCGGCCTATCGCGTGACGAAGGCCGAGTGCGTGAAATACCTGCTGATGCTCGACCGGATGAATGTGGTCGCGCTGCTGCCGGGAGACCGGATACGCGTACGCGTCGCGCGCGATTTCGACTGGCTGCCAGGCGGGCCGATCCGCCGTTATTTCCATGCGCACGCGCTCGGCGATTTCCTCGACAGCCGCTTCGACGGCGCGGGCGAGACGATGACGTTCTCGCAAGGGATGCTGACCGAGGCCGCCGCTGCGGAACTCGAGCTGGAACTGCGCCGACTGCGCAGCAAGGCGGCCGCGCTGCATGCGGAGTCGTCGTCCGCGCCGCTCGGGCAGAAGCACGGGACGGGCTTGCTGATCGCGAAGCGGATCTGGGAGCCGACCGGTTTCCACGCGCTGCGGCGCGACGCGTGATGCATCACCGATTGCTTGGGGATATCCGGAAAGTTATGCAAAATGGTATTTCACTAGCATTCACATAACTCCCCGTTATGAATAACCGTATCGCCGACGGCCGCGTCAAGTTCCGGCACCTGCAGTGCTTTCTCGCGGTCGCGCAGTTGGGCGGCGTGCAGAAGGCGGCCGAAAGCCTGTCGATCACGCAGCCGGCCGTCTCGAAGACGATCGCCGAACTGGAGGCGATCCTCGGCGTGAAGCTGTTCGAGCGCGGCCGGCAGGGCGCGCAGCCGACTCGCGAAGCGCAATTGTTCATGCCGCACGCGAACGCGTGCGTGCTGGCGCTGCGGCAGGGCGTCGGGCTGCTCGCCCGCGAGGGCGGGGCCGCCGCCGCGACGCTGGAAATCGGCATGCTGCCGACCGTTGCGGCATCGCTCGCGCCCGCGCTGATGAAGGCGCTGGCCGAGCGCTGGCCGCGCATCGTCGTGCGGATCGCGACGGCCGCGAACGCCGATCTTCTCGAGCGGCTGAAGGCCGGTGCGATCGAATGCGCGATCGGGCGGCTGTCGGAGCCGGAGCGGATGATCGGCCTCGCGTTCGAGCAGTTGTACAACGAGCCGCTCGTTGCGGTGGTGCGCGCCGGGCATCCGCTGCTGTCGAGCGCGGCGCCGGCCACCGAACTCGCGCGTTATCCGGTCGTGCTGCCGCCGTTCGGCACGCTGATCCGTCAGTCGGCCGAGCAACTGCTCGGCGCATGCGGCGTGCCGCCGCTGGATTCGTTCATCGAGGTGCTGTCGGTATCGGTCGCGCGCGCGCTGGCGCTCGAGAACGACGCGGTGTGGTTCGTGCCGCTCTATGCGGCCGAATACGATCTGTCGGCCGGTGCGCTGGCGCGCCTGCCGCTGCCGTCGGCGGGCACCGACGAACCGGTCGGGCTCGTCCTGCGCACCGATGCGCAGCCGTCGCCGGTCGCGCGGACGCTGATCGATGCCGTGCGCGACATCGCGCGGTCGCGGTTCGGCGATACGCGCCGCGACCGGACGCCGCGCACCGCGCGCAAGCCGGCTCGCCGCGATGGTTGACGCGCCGTGCCGGGCGGCAAGCCCGGCTCATTCCCTTTCCGTGTGGGCGGATCGGCCATCCGGCTAGTAGCCGGTCTCGTGGTGCTTGGCATATCGTATCGTTTTTGGTACGATGAGAGACAAGACGATGGCGAGACAGCAGATCCAGGTGACGCTCGGCGTGCGGTTTTTCCGCACGGCCCGCGGCAACGAGCCGGTGCGCGAATGGCTCAACGCGCTCGGGCAAGCGGAGCGAAGGTTGATCGGCGAAGAGATCAAGACCGTTCAACTCGGCTGGCCGCTTGGTATGCCGGTGGTCCGGAAGATGGCGAAGGGTCTGTGGGAGATCCGCGTGATGCTGCCGGGGCGGAGCGCCCGCGTGATGTTCACGGTCGTCGGCGACACGATGGTCCTGTTGCACGGCTTTTTCAAGCAGTCGCGGGCCACGCCGTCGGACGATCTCGACGTCACCGTCGCGCGCCTGAAAGCGCTGACGCACGCCATCTGAATTTCCCGGTTGTGCCGGAACGTACCGTCCTCGACGGTCGGGCAACCGGCAACGCCATGCACTGGAGTACGACATGACGAGCACGAACAATCCGCATATCGGCAGCGACTTCGATGCCTTCCTCGAGGAGGACGGCAATCTCGAAGCGGCCACCGCCACCGCGATCAAGCGCGTGATCGCTTGGCAGATCGGGCAGGAAATGAAGGCGCAGCACATCACGAAAACCGCGATGGCCGCGCGGATGAAAACCAGCCGTGCCGCGCTCAACCGGCTGCTCGACGAAACCGACACGAGCCTCACGCTGGCGACGCTCGCGAGCGCGGCCACCGCGCTCGGCAAACGGCTCAGCTTCGAGCTGGTGTCGGCCTGACGGCGTGACGAATCGGCGCGCGGTCGGCTTGCGGCGACCGTCCGCGCGATGCGTGCGGCGAATTGTGCGGTGATTCGGCCTGCGCTCGGTTTGCGATTCACCGGCGCGTTGCCGCGCACGAGCGGGCATCGGCCCAAGTGCACACGCCGGGTCACCTGCGCCGCGTCATTTGCGCGATCCGCTCACCTGCAGATACAGCAGCGCACCGCCCGCGAGCAGCAGCGGGCACAGCAAATACCATCCGGTCGTCAGGAACAGCCCGGCGACCGCGACCAGCGAAATCCATGCGCAGCGGTAAGCGATGCCGCCGCGCGGCAGCAATTTCAGCGCGGCAGCCGCGCCGAGCCCATACACCATCACGAAGCATCCGGACGTGACGAGCACGAGCGGTTTCGGTCCGACGTCCGAGATGATCGTCGCGGCCAGCGCGACGGCCGCGAGCACGGCGATCACACCGAGGCTGCGGCGCGGGACGCCGCCGACCTGGCTGCCTTGCGCGAGCCACGCAGGCAACGCGCCGTCGCGCCCAAGCGCCGCGCCGAGCTTGGCCGCGCCCGCGAAATACGCGTTCATCGTGCCGAGCGTGAGCAGCACCGCGGCCGCGGCGGCCAGCACCTGCGCGTGACCGCCGATGCCGCCCGCGATCAGTTCGCCGAGCGGCGCGCCCGATGCGCCCGCGGACGGCCCGAGCACCATCACGCTCGCGGCGGCAACCGACAGATACAGGAACCCGACGACCACGACCGCGATGCCGGCCGAGCGCGGCATGTCGTGCGCGGGCCGGCGGAATTCGGCGGCGAGATGCGTGATCGCCTCCCAGCCCGCGAAGCTCCACACGAGCAGCGCGGCGGCCTGGCCGACCGCGAGCCAGCCGTGCGGCGCGAACGGATGCAGGTTCGCGGTGCGCGCATGGGGTGCGGACGCGAACACCGCGGCGAGCAGCAGCGTGACCAGCAGCGCGGACAACACGAGCTGCATGCGGCCCGATACGGTAACGCCGAATGCATTCGCGGCCGACACGGTCGCAATCAGCGCGGCGGCCGTGACGATGATCGTCGTATGCCCGCCGCCCGTGACGGCCGCGACGTACGCGCCGCCGAACATCGCGGCAGCCGGCGCGCCGGCCGGCACCGCAAAGTAGAAGCACCAGCCGACGATCGCCGCTGCTTTCGGTCCGAATGCGCGCCGCGCGTAGGTCGATACGCCGCCCGCGTCGGGATAGCGCGCACCGAGTGCGGCGAAGGTGGCCGCGAGCGGCCCGGACAGCACGACGAGCGCGGCCCACGCAAGCAGCGACGCGGGGCCCGCGACCTCGGCGGCCAGCGCGGGCAACGCGATCACGCCGGTGCCGAGCACCGCGCCGATATACAGCGCGGCGCCCTGGAAAATCGTCAGCGAGCCGGCGTGATGGGTGGTGGGCGAATCGACATGCGAAGGCATCGGCGGCAGTCTCCGGAAGTGTTGTTTTGTTCGGACGCGGGAGCCCGCGCGGTCAATCGTTCGATGCTACCCGAACGATGACGGCAGCGCGGCCCGGCGATCAGTAGTCTGCGCGGCGCCGCGTGTCAGTCGGTGTCAGCAGTGGCGCGCGAGCCGCAGGCGCGCATCCTCGCGCGCGGCGGGCGACAGCTCGGGCGCGTAGTGGAACGTCCCCGATACGAGCGATGCGACGGGCACGCCGTCGCGGAACAGCACGCGATTGCCGGCCAGCGCCGGCACCTTGTCGCCGGGCAGCAGCGTGCCGGCGAGATTCAGCGGGTCGGCGCCCGTCACGCAGACGTACTGTCCGTCACCCGGTTGCCGCCGCAGCTCGCGCAGGATCGGGATCGCCTCGGGCAGCGCGAACTGCTCGCCCGCGAGCCCGGCGACGAAGCGCCCGCCGCGAATCTCGCCGCGTGCTTCGAGGCGCTGCAGCACGCGCACGAGTTCGCGCCAGCTCGGCAGCCAGTCGGCCTCGCGTTCGAGCAGCCGCCAGAACACGACGCCGTAGCGGCGCAGCAGCGTCCACGCGATGTGTTCGAGCGCGTCCGGATCGGTCGCGGCGGGGCCGCGTTTCGGCGCCGGTGCATCGTCCAGCGGCGCGTGGCGCTGCACGAGCGCCCAGCGGCCGGCGTCGTCCATCCCGCCGATCAGCGCGCCGCCGCGCCGCGTGCGCGGCGCATAGGTCGCGCTGCGCTTGACGGCCGGCTTCAGCAGCGCGCGCAGGCCCGCGTAGCTGTCCGCATTCACGAGGCCGGCCGACACGAGTTCGCCGAGCGCCTGTTCGAGTTCGACGGGCAGTATGTGCAGATCGTCGAGCAGCGCATCGAAGAACATCGCACCGTGCGCGGCGAGTGCATCGCGCACCTGCGTGGCTCGCGCGGACAGTGCCGGTTGCGCGTCAGGGTCGCGCAGCGCCTGCCAGGCGGCGAGGTGGCGGCGCGGCAGCAGCACGATCGGCGTCGTCTTCACGGGCGTGCCGGCCGCGCGCGCCGGCGCGCCGATACGCGTCCACACGAGTTTGCCCGAGCGGCACAGCTCGTCGAGGCCGCCCGCCATGTAGTCGGTGAGCCGCGCGGGCAGCAGCGCGTCTTCCCACGCGCTCGCCGCGGCCTCGAAGCCTTCGAGTTGTTCGACCACGGCCGCGAGTGCATCGCGGCCGGTGCCGCGCGTGTCGGGCGTCAGGTGTTGCCAGTGGAACAGGAAGCGCATGAAATCGGCGCGCTCGACCGGTTCGATCTCTCGGCGCAGCCGCTTCACCGTATAACGATGAATGCGGGCGAGCAGGTGCCGTTCGCACCATTCGTCCGTCGTCGCGCCCGGCGTGAACCGGCCGCGCATCACATAACCTTCGCGCTCCAGCGCCGCGAGGGCTGTCGCGACCGACGCAGGCGGCAGGCCGAGCGGCGTCGCGATCGCGTCGAGCGCAAGCGGTCCGAATCCGGTGAGTCGCGCGCGGATCACGTCGATTAGCGCGGCATCCGCTTCCCACGGCTGTGCGCAGGCGGCCGGCACCTTGAGCGCCGGCGCGGTGCGCGCGTCGGGATGCAGCGCGCGCACGCACACGAGCCGTTCGACCGGCACCCACAGCGCGGCGCCGCCCGGCGCGACGAGTTGCGTCGCGCGGCGGCGTTCGGCGAGTTCCGTGAGCCGGTCGGGCCAGCCATCGTGGGCTTGCGCTTCGCTGTCGGCGACGCACGCAAGCGTGAGCAGCGCGTCGTGCATTTCGTCGGCGTCGCGCACGAGCGGCCATGCCTCGTCGCGCACCGCGTCGATCGCGTCGGCGTCGAGCGCGCCAAGATCGTCGGCCGATTCGGGATCGCTCCAGCGGCGCGACTGCACGGCCTGCGTGCGACGCTCTTCGAGCGGCGCATCGTCGAGGAACGCGTACGGTTTGGCATTCAGGATCTCGGCCGCGAGCGGCGACGGCGCGGGCAGGTCGCGCGCGACGAGCTCGATCGCGCCGCTTTCGATCCGGCGCAGCAGCGCGAGCCAGCCGTCGGTGTCCATCGCGTCGTGCAGGCAGTCGTCGAGCGTCTGGTCGACGAGCGGATGATGCGGAATCTCGCGCTCGCCGACGATGTTCTCGAGGCACGCGACCTGATCCGGGAACACGGTCGCGAGCAGATCCTCGCTCTTCATCCGCTGCAGTTGCGGCGCGGTGCGCTTGCCGCCGGTGAAGCGCGGCAGCGCGAGCGCGGTCGTCGCGTTCCAGCGCCAGCGCACGCCGAACATCGGCGCGTCGAGCAGCGCCTGCACCAGCACGTGCTCGGCGCTGGCCGAACGCAGGTAGCGCCACACTTCGTCGAGCGCGAAGCTGTGCGCGAGCGACAGCGACAGGATGATCGCGTCGTCGGTCGCGGCGGCCTGCAGCTCGAAGTTGAAACTGCGGCAGAAGCGCTTGCGCAGCGCGAGCCCCCATGCGCGGTTGATGCGGCTGCCGAACGGCGAATGGATCACCAGCTGCGTGCCGCCCGATTCGTCGAAGAAGCGCTCCATCACGAGCGTGTCCTGCGTCGGCAGCGCGCCGAGCGCGGCGCGCGTGCGGGCGAGGTAATCGGCGATCTGGTGCGCGGCGTCGGGCGACAGGCGGAGATCGTCGACGAGCCAGCGCAACGCCGGCGCGAGTCGGCTTTCGGCGGTGCTTGCTGCGGCTCCCGCTTGCGCTGCTGTCTTGCTCGTCGCGTTACCGCCTGCGCGCTTGCGTCCGCCGGTGTCGGCTTGCCGGTCGCCGTCGGCGAACAGCCCGTCGAGTCGCGCACGTAGCCGGCCGACCGCCGCCGACAGCTCGTCGCTGCGCCCCGGCGCCTCGCCGAGCCAGAACGGAATGTTCGGCGACTGACCCTGCGCGTCCTCGACGCGCACGCGGCCCGTTTCCACACGAATGATCCGGTACGACTGGTTGCCCAGCTGGAACACGTCGCCGGCCAGGCTCTCGATCGCGAAATCCTCGTTGACGGTGCCGACCTGGATGCCCTGCGGTTCGAGCAGCACCGCGTAGTCGGCCATGTCGGGGATCGTGCCGCCCGAGGTGGCCGCGGTCATCATCGCGTTGCGGCGCCCGCGCACCGTGCCGCCGACCACGTCGCGATGCAGGTACGCGCCGCGCACGCCGCGGCGGCTCGTGAAGCCTTCGACGAGCATCTTCATCACTTCGTCGAAGCGCTCGCGCGTCAGGCGCGCGTACGGCGCCGCGCGCGTGAAGCTGGCGTACAGCGCGTCCTCCTGCCATTCCGCGCACGCGACTTCGGCGACGATCTGCTGCGCGAGCACGTCGAGCGGCGCTTCGGGAATCCGCAATGCATCGAGTTCGCCGCGTTGCACGCAATCGAGCAGCGCCGCGCATTCGACGAGTTCGTCGCGCGACAGCGGGAACAGGCGGCCCTTCGGCACACCGCCGACATGGTGTCCCGAGCGGCCGACGCGCTGCAGGAACGGCGCGATCCCGCGCGGCGAACCGACCTGGCAGACGAGATCGACGTCGCCGATGTCGATGCCGAGTTCGAGCGACGCGGTCGCGACGAGCAGCTTCAGTTCGCCGCGCTTCAGGCGCTGCTCGGCGTCGAAGCGGTGTTCCTTCGCGAGACTGCCGTGATGCGCGGCGATCGCTTCCTTGCCGATCCGGTCGGCGAGATGGCGCGCCATGCGCTCGGCGGTGCGGCGCGTGTTGATGAACACCAGCGTCGTGCGATGCGCGGCCGCGAGCCCCGCAATCCGGTCGTAGATCTGGTCCCACACGTCGGTCGCCATCACGGGTTCGAGCGGCACGTTCGGCAGTTCGAGCGCGAGGTCGCGCTCGCGTGTGTGGCCGGTGTCGACGATCGTGCAGTCGCGTGGCGCGTCGGCCGGGCCGCCGACCAGGAAGCGCGCCACTGCGTCGATCGGCTTTTGCGTCGCCGACAGCCCGATGCGCGGCAGCGCACGGCCGGCCAGCGCGTCGAGACGTTCGAGCGACAGCGCGAGATGGCTGCCGCGCTTGGAGGATGCGAGCGCGTGGATTTCGTCGACGATCACCGAGCGCACGTTCGACAGCATCTGTCGCCCCGACACGGACGACAGCAGCACGTACAGCGACTCGGGCGTCGTGACGAGGATGTGCGGCGCGCGCTTGCGCAGCGCGGCGCGCTCGGCCTGCGTCGTGTCGCCGGTGCGCACGGCGGTGCGGATCGCCGGCACCGGCAGGCCGAGTTGTGCGAGCGATTCGGCGATGCCGGCGAGCGGCGCGTCGAGGTTCACGTGGATGTCGTTCGACAGCGCCTTCAGCGGCGACACGTAGACGACGAGCGTCGCATCGGGAAGCGTGCCGTCGTGCGACAGCGCATCGCGCACCAGATCGTCGATCGCGCACAGGAACGCGGTGAGTGTCTTGCCCGAGCCGGTCGGCGCGGCGACGAGCGTCGACCTGCCGGCCTTGATGTGCGGCCACGCGAGCGCCTGCGCGCCGGTCGGTGCGGCGAACGTGCGACGGAACCACGCGGCGACGGCCGGGTGGAACACATCGAGCGCACTGGCGGCAGGGCGGGTAACTGTGACGTCCATCGGAGCGTTGAAATGGGGTGCGAGCGCGCGGACGAATCGCACGCGAATCGAATCGTCAGTGTGCCAGACGTCGCGCGTGCGTGCCGGGCATCGCGTGCTGTCCGGGCACGTGGGTCGACCCTTCAGATGAGGTCACGCGCGCTGCTTTCAACGGATGTGATGGACATGCGGGACACGAGGGACATTCACGGGCAGCCTTCGGTCCCCCGCCGAACCGCGACTACACGCGATGCAACCAGCCGAGCCAGTGTTCGAGCAGCGGCGCGCGCGTCCACAGCGACTGCGCGAGCCACAGCGTGCCGCCCCATGCGGCGGCCACCACGATCAGGTCGCAATGTCCGCTATTCCACAGATTGAGCGAGTGACGCCGCCAGATCCACGGCACGCCGAGCGGGTTCGGCCAGTCGGCGAGCAGGTGCATCACGCCGCCGCACGCGAAGCCGAACAGCGGCGCTGCCCACAGCGGATGCGGATGATGGGTGAGCCCGTGCCACCCGAGCGCGAGCAGCGCGACCCAACCGATGCCCCAGTGCGTGACGGTGCGGTGCGTGATCCACAGGCGGCGCTTGCGGCTCCACCATGCGACCTCGAGCCAGTCGGGCGCGGTGCCGCCGGCGATGCCGGCCACGAACGCGGCGAGCAGGCCCATGTGCCACGGGCCGGTCCCGCCGGTTTGTGCAACGAGAACGGCGGCGGCGACGCCGGCCGCGAAGCCGGACGCATGATGCGCATTGTGTGATGCCATAGGAAGCGAGACGAAGAGACGTGAAGCGGCGCGTGAACGAAAGAAAATGATGCGGCGCGAAAGCGGGGCGCTATCTTCTCAGATCGGCCCGCGCAGCGGGTGGTTCGTTCGCAGATTTTTTGCGTGTGCTGCGTCGCACGCAGCGAGGTTTGCAACTTTCTGTTTTGTGCATTGCGCGATGACGCGCATCGCGTGCAATTTCGACCGATCCGCATGCCTGCGTCGGCACTGCAGTGTGATCGTGCGCACACAATCGATGTGCTTTCGCGGCGCGCCGCGTGTTCGACCCTTTTTGTCCCCCTATACTACGAAACCGGTATATGGCCGTCGGCGCGCCAGCGGCTATAAGCGGATCAGGCGCCTTTCCTGCCTGAACGAGATCCACATGGGGGACATGCAATGACTACGCTGAATCGCTTCAAATCATCCGCTGTCGTGCTTGCGACGGTGGCCGGCATCGGGTTCCTGCCGAACGCGCCCGTCTATGCGAAAGGGCCGCAACCGGCGGTCCTGACGAGCTCCGCGGTCGCGGTGGCCGACAAGTACAGCGCGGATGCCGCGGAGCGGATCTTCAAGGAAGGCGGCAACGCGATCGACGCGGCCGTCGCCATCGCATTCACGCTTGCGGTCACGTACCCCGAAGCCGGCAACATCGGCGGCGGCGGCTTCATGACGATCTACAAGGACGGCAAGCCGTACTTCATCGACTACCGCGAGCGCGCGCCGCTCGCCGCGACCAAGGACATGTACCTCGACAAGGACGGCAACGTCGTCAAGGGCATGAGCCTGTACGGCCCGCGCGCGGTCGGCGTGCCGGGCACGGTCGCGGGTATGTGGGAAGCGCAGAAGCGCTTCGGCAAGCTGAAGTGGAAGCAGGTGCTCGCGCCGGCGATCCACTATGCGCGTGACGGCTTCGTCGTCGACGAACAACTGGCGCAGCGCGGTGTCGACGCGTCGAAGGAGTTCGGCGGCAAGACCAACTTCGACAAGCATTTCTCCGGGCTGAAGGCCGGCGTGAACTTCAAGCAGCCCGATCTCGCCGACGTGCTGACGCGGATTTCGAACGACGGCGCGGAAGGTTTCTATAAGGGCAAGACGGCCGAGCTGATCGCGGCTTCGATGAAGACCGGCGACGGCAACGGGCTGATCACCACCGAGGATCTCGCGCAATACCGCGCGGTGTGGCGCCAGCCGGTGCAGGCGAAGTGGAACGGTTATGACGTGATCACCGCGCCGCCCCCGAGCTCGGGCGGCATCGGCCTCGTGCAATTGCTGAAGATGAAGGCCGACCTCAAGCAGGACTTCGAGGGCGTGAAGCTCAACTCGCCGCAATACATCCACCTCGTCGCTGAAATCGAGAAACGCGTGTTCGCCGATCGTGCGCAGTATCTCGGCGATCCCGACTTTTACAAGGTGCCGATCGCGCAGCTGACCGACGACGCGTATATCGCGAAGCGCGCGGGCGAGGTCAACCCGAAGGAGCCGTCGGACACGAAGAGCGTGCAGCCGGGCCTCGGCACGACGATGCCGGAGAAGGCCGAAACGACGCACTTCTCGGTCGTCGACAAGTGGGGCAACGCGGTGTCGAACACGTACACGATCAACGGCTATTTCGGTTCGGGCGTGATCGCCGACGGCACGGGCATCGTGCTGAACGACGAGATGGACGACTTCTCCGCGAAGCCGGGCGTCGCGAACATGTTCGGCGTGGTCGGCAGCGACGCGAACGCGATCGAGCCGAAGAAGCGGCCGCTGTCGTCGATGTCGCCGACGATCATGACGAAGGACGGCAAGGTGTCTCTCGTGATCGGCACGCCGGGCGGCTCGCGCATCTTCACGTCGATCTTCCAGGTGATCAACAACATCTACGATTTCAAGATGCCGTTGAAGGACGCGGTCGGTGCGATGCGCTTCCATCACCAGCTGCTGCCGCCGAACACGATCTTCTGGGAGCCGTACCACCCGATCGAAGGCGAACTCGCGAAGCAGATCGAGGCGCGCGGTTATACGCTGAAGGGGCAGGATTTCAGCGGCGACATCCAGGTCATCAAGATCGACGGCAAGACGCCGGAAGCAATGGCCGATCCGCGCGGGCGTGGCGTGACGCGGATCATCCACTGACGTGAAGTGCCGTGTGCGCGTTCGCGACAGCGGCCGCGCACGCCGTTCCGCAGCCGGGTGGACTGACCCGGCTGCGGAACGCGCTCAGCCGGTCGTCCGGATGAATCCGGCGATCCGCGCCGCAATGGCTTCGGGCGCATCCTCGAAGCAGTAGTGTCCGACGCCCGCCAGCTGCTCGACCGGTGCGGACGGAAACAGCGCGGTGAAGAGCGGCAGGAAGTGTTCGGCGCCGAGCGTTCGATCGGCGTCTCCCCAGAGCGTGAGCGCAGGTTTGGCGCGTATCGCGCGCAGCGCCGCCGCATCGGGTTCCTCGAACCGGTGCGCGCCGTCGGCAAACCCCCGTGCCCATCCGATCGCGCCGAGACAGTCGGCCGGTTGCGCGAACGGCGCACTGTACGCGTCGATCCACGTATCGCTGATGATCGCGTGATTCTCGAAGCCGTTCAGCTTCAGCGTGCTCAGGATGTTGAAGCCGAGTTGCCCGAGCACCGTTTCGAGCGTGTCGTCCGCCGCCGCGCGCATGATCCACTGGAACCACGGCGCATCGCGTCCGTTCGCGGCCAGACGTTCGGCAAGGTCGGGCTGCCCGAACGCCGTCGGTCCGTTCGCCGACACGATGCGCCGGATCCGGTCCGGGTGACGCGCGGCAAGCCCCATGCCGACCGGGCCGCCGAAGTCGTGCATCACGAGCGTCACGCGATCGAGGTCGAGCGCGAGAACGAACCGCTCCAGGTTGTCGATGTGGTCCTGCAGCCAGTAGCTGCGGCCTTGCGGCGTGGCGCTTTTTCCGAATCCCATGTGATCGGGGACGACGACGCGGTGCGACGGACTCAGCACCGCAACCAGGTGGCGGAACAAGTAACCCCATGTAGGTTCGCCATGCAGGCACAGGACGGTTTCGCCGTCACGCGGGCCTTCATCCACGTAATGCATCCGGAAACCGGATGCGTCGTCGAAATGCGGGGCGAATGGAAAGGTGCCGTCGAATGTGGCATCGGACCGGATCATCGTGCGCTCCTTCGGGTAGTCGGATCAGTTGGTTTCAAGTTGAAACCGAATGGAAGCGTAGAATATGAAGTTTCAAGTTGCAACCAGAAGGATGATCCGGCCAACTGCTGGATGGCGGAGTCGTTGATGCGCCATGAGGCGATGGGTGGGGGCAATGTCAGGTTTTAGGGTCTATGCGGTATGAATGAATGGACCAATCCGGGCCGATACGTCCGCTCCGTTCGTCGATCGCGAACAGTCCGATTCACGCGATTGATCTTTTATCAAATGAGTTTTATATTGAAACCATCTTTATCAACGGAAACGAACGCCGTTCAGCCTGCATCCCGGGCCCGGCATCGCGACACGCATCGATGAACAGACGAACCACGCACGAGGATTCCCCATGCGGCGTTGCCCGCCCGCTGGACGCGATCGGCGATTGGTGGTCGCTGCTGATCGTCCGCGACGCATTCGACGGGTTGCGCCGGTTCGGTGAATTCCAGAAGAACCTCGGCCTCGCGAAGAACATCCTGGCGGCGCGTTTGCGCAACCTGGTCGCGCACGGGATCATGGACATCGTGCCGGCCGCGGACGGCGGCGCGCATCACGAATACGAGCTGACCGAGAAGGGGCGCGGCCTGTTTCCGCTGCTCGTCGCGCTGCGGCAGTGGGGTGAGGATTTCTTCTTCGAGCCGGACGAGGCGCACGTGCTGCTCGTCGACCGGAAGAGCGGGTTACCCGTCAGGAAACTGGAGCTGCGCTCGCAGGACGGGCGCGTGCTCGGGCCGGAAGATACGGTCGTGCTGCCGCCGCCGGACTGACACGCGGCGAACAACGGGTGTGTGTCACCGCTTCAGCAGCCCATGCGCGTGCACGATCTGCTCGGCGAGCTGGTTGATCGAAATGCGCCGCTCCATCGCCTGCGAGCGGATCTGCTGGTACGCCTCTTCCTCGCTGATCGCGTTGTGCTGCATCAATAGCGATTTCGCTTCTTGCAGCGTGCGTGCGGACATCACGCGCTGTTCGAGCTGCGCGATGCGCCGCCGATATTCTTCGTGCCGGCGGCTCTGGTGGCACGCGAGCGCCATCGCGCTCAACAGGCCGAACGAGCGCACGGGCGTCGTGACCGCGCTCTGTGCGTCGATGCGCAGCATCAGTTCGAGAATGGTCGGGCTTTCGTAGGTCGTGACGGCGATGACTGGCGGCCGTGCGTCGTCTTCCAGCCACGGGATCGACAGGTGCAGCAGGTCGGGCCGCACCGCGAGAATCACGAGATCGACGCTTTCCGGCAGCGTGGCGGGCGGCGGCCAGCGCTGCTCGCTCGGGCAGCCGATACGCGACAGCTGCTCGACGATCAGCAGGCCGTTGTCGTCTTCCGGGTAGTAGACCATCACGCGGAGCGAACGCAGTTCGGCGAGCAGGCGAGGCGTCGAGCGGATCGGGGTGCGGGCGCGCATCGTCGGTTACGCCTTCTGTTCGTCGGGCGTGTGCACGCGATCGCCGAGTGAGTGCGTGATGAGGTACGGATCGGGATGCACGCGCCGCGTCGCTTCGCGCACGATCGTGAAATTGCCGTCGGCCGTCGCGCAGCCGATGCGCGGATAGAGGCAGGTGTGCTGCGTGAGCCGGTCGATCTTCACGCGCCCCTGCGGCGCGTCGAATTCCGCATCCGCGAGATGTTCGACGAGCCGGTCGCGCTGGTCGGTGCCGGCCCGCGCGAGCGCATTGGCGAACAGGTGGACCTGGAAATACGCGGCCTCCCACGGCGCGGACGCGCTCGCATCGTCGCCGAAGCGCGCCTTGAGCTGCGCGATGCAGCGACGGTTCACGTCAGAATCGATGGTCTGGAAATAGGGCGACGACGTGTAGTGGCCGGCCGCGGCCGCGCCCATCTGGCCGAGCTCGATCTCGGACGTCGTCAGGCTCGCGATCGGCATCTTGCGCGCATCGAGGCCGGCTTGCGCATAGGCGCGGTAGAACGCGGCCGTGCTGTCGCCGACGAGCGTGCTGAACACGAAGTCGGGCGCCTTTGCGCGGATGTCCGCGACGACCGCCGCGAAATCCTGCTCGGACGCGACGAGCGGCATGTACACCTCGCCGAGGATCTGGCCTTCCGGATGCTGCGTGACGAGGTCGATCATGATGCGGTTCGACTCGTACGGGTAGATGTAGTCGGACCCGACCAGATACACGCGCGCGCCGAACTGAGCGGTCATGAACGCGGCGAGCTGCACGCTGTTCTGGTTCGGCGCCGCGCCGGTGTAGATCACGTTCGGCGAGAACTCGAAGCCCTCATAGAGGGTCGGGTAGAACAGCAGCTTGTCCCACTTCTCGACGATCGGAATCAGCGCCTTGCGGCTGCTCGACATATACGCGCCGAACAGCACGTTCACGCGTTCGGTGGCGATCAGCTCTTCGGCGAGCCGCGCGTAAACGGCCGGGTCCGAACGCGCGTCGCGCACGACCGGCACGATCTCGCAGCCGTTCGCGCCTCCCGCTTCGTTGATCTCGGCAATCGCCTGCAGCGTGCCGCGCAACTGGCTCTGGCCAAGGTGCGACGTGCATCCGCTCTGCGAGAACAATACGCCAACCTTCACACTGTTCATTCGTGTCTGTCCTGAGTCTGCCCTGTTCGTTCCGGGTAAGGGCGTTACGCGGTCAGCCGCCCGGCCGCGTGCGCGACGACGGCGGGCAACGCGTCGCCGTTCGCCGCGTGAACGCAGCCTGGGCCGACGCCAAGTATTGTAGACAACCCGGGCGGCGCGCCGAACGACAGGCCGGCGATCGCGACGCCGCGCTGCCGGCCCTGGCGCGCGGCATGGCGCGCATCCTCGGCGAGGTAGCGCGGGTCGAACACGTCGATGTCGGCGGCTTCGCCGTCGCCGATCATCAGCACGGCGGGCCGCGCGTTTGCGGCTTCGCGGCGCAGCAACGCCAGCGCATGGCGCAATGCCGCGCCCGTGCGCGTGCTCATCCCGGCGTCGGCCGCGAGCAGCGCCGCGCGGCGGCCGGCGTCGAATGCGTCGCCGAAATCCTTGAAGCGCGCGTAGTACACGCGGTGCCGGCCATCCGACGTGTAGCCGTGCACGGCCCAGCGCCGCCGTTGCCGGTCGAACAGGTCGCCGAGCACGAAGGCGGCGCGCTTCTCGAGCGCGGCGACGTGCGCGGCCGTCGACGCGGACAAATCGAGCAGGATCAGCACGGGCCCGCGCGCATCGTGCGGCACGCGGTGCCGGAACACGCGCGGATCGGGCGCATGCCCGGCGCGGCGCGCGATGCGTGCGGCGATCGCCGCATCGACATCGAGCGCATCGCCGTCGAGCTGGCGGCCGACGCGCCGCATCGGTTCCGCCGCGCGCGTGGACGGCATCCGCTTTGCCGCGCGGCGGTCGGCTTCGATCAGCGCGGCAAGCGAACGTGGTGGTGCCGACGTGGCAGGCGCGCGTTCGACGACCGTGGTCCAGTCGCGGCGCTCGCACTGCGTGTGGCAATTCCATTCGGGATAGCGCGGCGCATCCGGCGCCGGTGGCGGTTGGTCGTCGGGTTCGTCGCTGCTGCCACCGGTCGCGGCCGACATCTCGACACCTGCATTGCCCGCGCGCTCGGCCGCGTCGGCCGGTTGTGCCCACAACCATGCGTTGTCGTCGCGATAGCGCAGCCATGCGCCGTCGTCGGGTTCGAAACGCACGCGCATCTGCCCGAGATCGTTCGCGAGCCGCGATGCGATCGTGCGCAACGCGCGATAGTCGCCGAGTCTGTCGCGCTGCGCGGCGAACAGTTGCGCGCCCTTGTCGACCCACGGGTTGCCGTCGCGATACGACGGATCGAACAGCGCCTTCGCGAGCCGCGCGCACAGGCGGCCGAACGTTAGGCCTTCACGGTCGATCGGCGCGAACGCGGGGGCCCAGAACGTCGCGAACCCCGGCCATGTGCGTGCGAGCAGCGTTTCGACGCGCGCATCCTCGATCAACCCGGCGACGGCGATGCCGAGCGGCGTCAGCGTGTCGACCGGCTCGCCGGACGGCGAATGCAGCCAGTGCGCGAGCGCATGCGCGGCCGCCGCGATGCGTGCATCGGGCGGCAACGCACGCGGCACCCGCAACGCGGCGTGGCCGAGCGTCGCGCGCAGCGCCGCATCGTCGAGCCGCACGTCGGTTTCATGCGCGGTCATCCCGTGCAGGAAGCGGGAAAGCTGCAGCGCGCTCATGTCGCGAAGTGCGCGGCGGCCATCGTCTGCAACGCGGCACGCGTGTCGGCGTCGTCGGTTGCCGCGTCGCTGATCGCGATCCGGCATGCATCGAGCGGCGCGAGGCCCGCGACGATCAGCCGGGCCGCGTGCACGAGCAGGCGCGTCGATGCGCCTTCGTCGAGTCCGTTACCGGCCAGCGCGCGCGTGCGGTGGGCGAGATCGACGAGGCGGCGCGCGGTTTCCCGGTCGGCGCCGCTTTCGCGCACGACGACGTCGGCCTCGTGCGCGGCATCCGGATAACCGAAGTCGATCGCGACGAAGCGTTGCCGCGTCGACGGCTTCAGCCGCCGGTGCTCGCCGTGATAACCGGGGTTGTACGAGATCACCAGATGGAAATCCGGATGCGCATGCACGACTTCGCCGAGCCGGTCGAGCGGCAGCACGCGCCGCGAGTCGGTCAGCGGGTGGATCACGACCGTCGCGTCGGGGCGCGCCTCGACGATCTCGTCGAGATAGCAGATTGCGCCATGCCGCGCCGCGAGCGTGAGCGGCCCGTCGGCCCAGTAGCTGCCGTCGGCATCGAGCAGGTGCCGGCCCGTCAGGTCGGCCGCCGACGTGTCGTCGTTGCACGCGACCTGGATCAGCGGCAGACCCATGCGCCACGCCATGTACTCGACGAAACGCGTCTTGCCGCAGCCGGTCGGCCCTTTCAGCAGGACCGGCAGGTGATGGCGGCAGGCCGTCTCGAACCAGTCGGCCTCGGCGCCGGCCGGCTGGTAGAACGGCGCGTCGGCGATGCGGTGTCCGGCGAGCGGATCGGCGGCAAGCGGCGTATCGCGTGCGCTCATTACCACCTCCCCGTCATCATCAGCATGCCGGGCAGCCAGCAGGTGCCGACGCCGATCGCGATCGTGTAGCCGGGCAGGAAGCGCACGGTCCGCTTCAGCCCGAGCGCGACGAAGAACAGGAACCACAGGCTCGACCACAGCAGCCACATCGCACCGAAGCGCACGTCGTGCGACGTGCCCGCATAGACGAGCGCGCTGATCGCGACGAACAGGCAGTACCAGCCGAGGCCCGCGCCTTGCAGGCCGCGCCACTGGACGGCGGCGAGATACAGGTAGGTGAACGCGAACAGCAGGCCGCCCGCGCTCGAGAAATACTGCGGCGGCGCCGATGCCTGCACGAGGCCGGCGAGATTGATCAGCAGTGCGAGCAGCCCGACGAGCAGGTTCAGGCCGGCCGCGTCGCGCGGTTCGATGCGGCCGGTGAGCGCGACGCCGTTGACGACCAGCACCGCGCCGATGAAGAAGAGAGCGACACCGAGCATGATGAGGGCTCCAGAGTGAGACGGAGCCGTTCGCGCACGCGGCGCGAACGGCCGGGTGGGGCGCGTGCTCAGCGGTGCGCGGGCGCTTCGGACGGAATGCCCTCGATCGGGCATTCGGGCGTGCCGGGCGTCGCGCGGGTGAGGCGTTCGACGGCCTGGCGCGTGCCGTCCGGGTCGTTTACCCAGTTCGCGTAGAACTCGAACGGGCATTGTGCGACGCCGTTCGGCGATTCGCCGGAACCGATCTTGCCGGTGTAGCCGCGATGCAGCAGCTTGTACAGGTGGTTCTGCGACTGCATGTTGCGGCGCGCGTCGCGGATCAGGCTCACCGACAGCTCCGCATACTGCACGCCGTTCTCCTCTTCGCCGCATTCGCCGAGCGTGCGGCCGTCGAAGCCGACGATCGCCGAGTGGCCGAAATACGAGTACACGCCGTCGAACCCGGATGCGTTCGCGACCGCGACGTAGCAGTTGTTCATGAACGCCATCGCCTTCGACACGAGCACCTGCTGGTCCTTCGCCGGGTACATGTAGCCCTGGCAGCGCACGACGAGCTCGGCGCCGCGCATCGCGCAGTCGCGCCAGATCTCCGGGTAGTTGCCGTCGTCGCAGATGATCAGGCTGATCTTGAGCCCCTTCGGCCCGTCGGCGACATACGTGCAATCGCCCGGATACCAGCCTTCGACCGGCACCCACGGCATGATCTTGCGGTACTTCTGCACGATTTCGCCCTGGTTGTTGATCAGCACGAGCGTGTTGTACGGCGCCTTGTTCGGGTGCTCCTCGTGGCGCTCGCCGGTCAGCGAGAACACGCCCCACACGTTCGCCTTGCGGCACGCGGCCGCGAAGATGTCGGTTTCCTCGCCGGGAATCGTCGATGCCGTGTCGACCATCTCCTTCGCGTCGTACATGATCCCGTGCGTCGAATATTCGGGAAACACGATGAGGTCCATGCCGGGCAGGCCGCGCTTGATGCCGACCACGCGTTCCGCGATTTCGCGTGCGTTCGCGATGACATCGGCGCGCGTGTGCAGGCGCGGCATCTTGTACTGGACGACGGCGACGCCGACGGCGTCGTTGCTGCTGGAAATATCGCCATGACGCATGGTGTGCTCCTGGTTCGGGTGAAGACGTGCGTTTTCGAAGCGCAAAAAAAAGCCCTTGCCTCGACGAGCGAGGCAAGGGCTTCTTTGCCGGTCCGTTCATCCGACAACGCTGTCGGATAACGGGAATGCGGATAGGTGGCCGGATGTGCGGCCGGCGAAGCGCGGGCTATCGGGCTCGCGCTGCGCACGATCGTGGGACGTCTTTGTCCGCCGGATCGATGGGATGCACTCTATGCAAAGTTTTTTTCGGACGCAACATCGCGTATACCCCTGCACGCCGTGACCGCTGCGCGAGCCGGTGGTGCACGTGCGGGTACACATGTTGCGCGTTGCATCGCACTCAGCTCCGGTCGTTCGCCGCGTTGCTTTCGAGGAAGCTGTCCACCGCGATCAGCGATTGCTCGTCGAGCGTGCCGAGCACGCTTTTCAGTTTCAGTTGCAGCTTCAGTGCATCGAGATAGCTGTCGAACAGCTTCTGCCGGATGCCCGAGATGTCGCGCCGCAGGTTCAGTGTTTCGTACGTCGTGCTGTAGCCGACCTGATGCGCCTTCATCGACGAGTCGTACGCGAGCCGTGCGGCCTGCAGCGACTGCTGCAGCGCGCGGATGCGCGTGCCGACCGATTCGAGCGCGGACAGCGCCTCGCGATGATCGGTGCCCAGTTGCTCCTCGACCTCGCGCAGCCGGTTGCGGTATTGCTCGGTCACGTGCTCGGCTTCCACCTGCCGGTAGTACACGCTGCCGCCGGAAAAAATCGGGATCGTCACCTGCACGCCGAACGCACTTTGATGGAAGTCCGAACGATCGGTGAGCCCGCGCAGGTTCGGATTGAGCCCGCGCGAATACGACGCGAACAGGTCGACGGTCGGCAGGTGCTCCGCGCCGACACGCTTCGCGGCGAGCCGCGCGACCTGGACGTCGCGGTACGCCTGCTGGTACGCGGGGTTGTCCTGCGGCGCGTAGTCGCCGGACGGGATGCGCGGCGACGTCCCGCGCATCGCGAGCCGCGGCCAGCGCGAAAAATCGATCGTCGAACCGAGCAGCGTCTCGTAGCGCGCGCGGCGCGCATCGACGTCGGTCTGCGCGAGCGCCTCGTCGGATTGCGCGAGGCTGCGGCGCGCCTCGATCTCGGCCGTGTCGCCGATCGTCTTCATCCCGAGCTGGGCCATGCGTCGCGTATCGCTTTCGAGCCGCGTGAGCGCGTTCACTTCGTCGTCGGCCGACTGCAGCTTCTCGCGCGCGCTCAGCAGGTCGAAGCATGCGTTCGCGACACGCAGGATCAGGTCCTGCTTCGCGACCTCGAGCTTCTGCTTCGACGATTCCTCGTACTCGGTCGCGCGCCGCATGTCGTACAGGTAGGGCACGTTGAACAGCGCCTGCGTGACCTGCGCGGCACCGTAGGCGGCGTTGTTCGAGCCGCTGACGTCGATGCCGAACAGGTTCGCATGCGTGCCGTAGCGCCCCCATTCGAGCTGCGCGGTGGCCTGCGGCAGCATCTGCGCGCGCGCCTCGGGAAATTTCTGCCGGGCCGCATCATATTCGCTGCGCGCCTGCAGGTAGCGCGGATCGTGCACGGCCGGGTACTGGTAAGCGGAGTCGAGGCAAAACGCGTGCGCGTGCGCAGGCATGCCGACTATCGTTACAGTGAACAGTGTTATGGTTGCAAGTAGGGGATTCCACCTAGTCGAAAATCTTGATAGGGAATTACCCGTATCCCGCATCGCCGATCCGCGATTCGCGCGCCTCGTTTCAAACATGGCCGTCTCCGTCTCCTGCCCGTGCCGCAACGCATTGCGGCGGGATTTAAACGTTTTGAAATTGAAATTCAAACAGCGTGAATGACTGCTATCCACCGCGCACCGGAAAACGCGCATGTAAGAGTGTGTCCTCCATTGAATTCCGATGCGCTCGCATGATAGCCTGATTTCGGCTCGTAATCGCAGTGATTATTAGATTAACAAGTCGCTAGGGATTAAAAGCCGTTGGTCTTTCAATGAAGGTTCTTTGCATCATCTTTATTTTTTACGAGGAGAGAATGATGAAGGTCATGACGACGGAACAGGTCAGGAATGTGCATGGCGGCGGTGCGATCAGCTCGCTGGGTAGCCTCGCCGTTGACGCCGCGCCGGTGGTGACCGCGCTCGGCCAGTTCCTGCCGAGCCTCGGCAATTACCTGCAGAACCCGAAGACGTTCAATAACACCGGCAAGTAACCGCCGTGCGCGGGGAGGCGCCCCCCGCGTGAAATGCTGCGAAACAGAAGGAAAAGAATCGATCGCCGCAATCGCAGTAAATCGAATCCGAAATGCATTATTTCGGTTCGGGCGATTATCAGGAGGCGGGAATGCCGGATTATCCCCGTAATAAAGTCAACGGCTATTGATTTTCAATTCGCTGACGGCTGCGGGCATTCCGACAATATAAAGGCCACAAAAATGCGAGACATCACGGAAGACCAGGCCCGCCAGATTCGCGGCGGCGCGTCGCTTTACTCCAATTCGGCCGCCTATACGGTCGATCTCGTCAATCAGTCGATCGGATCCACGCTGCAGGGCCTGATGACCCAGTATCAGACCCGCGCCGTCGAGCAGTTCCGGATGTCGCTCGGCTCGTCGCGCTGAGCGGCCGGCAACACCGATCTTCCGTCGCAGCCGGCAGCGTGCCGGCTGCGCCCATGCGTATCGCGCACGACCCGCCACGGGCCCGCACCGGCAGGCCCGGGCGGCGCGTTGTCGCGCCCCGGGTGCCCGACCATGCTCTTCAATACGCGTAAAGTCCGTCCGGTCCTGCAGGACGAGGTGACGGAGTGCGGCCTGGCCTGCCTCGCGATGATCGCGTCGTGGCACGGGCGCGAAACGACGTTGCGCACGCTGCGCAACCGCTATCCGGTGCGGATCGATTCCGGGCTGTCGTTCTTCGACCTGATGGAGATCTCGAACGATCTCGGCCTGCGCGCGCGCGGGCTGCAGTTCGACGCGGGCGAGCTCGACGCGCTCAAGACGCCGTGCATCCTGCACTGGGGGATGAACCACTATGTCGTGCTGACGAAGGTCGGCTACGGCAGCGTGCACATCGTCGACCCCGCGCTCGGCGAGACGAAGCTGCCGCTCGCGCAGGCGCTCACGCACATCACCGGTTATGCGCTCGAACTGAATCCGGACATCGGCTTCGCGCATGCGGGGCCGGCCGACCGGATCCGGCTGCGCGATTACCTCGAAGGGCTGACGGGCATCCGCAATAGCCTCGCGATCGGCATCGCGGGCGGCGTCGCCGCGCAGCTCCTGCTGCTGCTCGGCCCGTCGTATGTGCAACTGACGATCGACGAGGCGCTGAAGAAGACCGACGTCGACATCCTGTACCTGCTGACGATCCTGTTCGCGATCGTGTTCCTGTTCGACACGCTTTACGCGAACATCGTCGGCAACATCAAGAGCTACCTGCGCAACATCGTGTCGCAGCAGTTGTCGGCGAACATGGTCGGGCATCTCGCGCGGCTGCCGATCGGCTATTTCCTGTTCCACAACACCGGCGATTCGATCTCGCGCGTGTCGTCGGTGTCGGAGGTCGGGCGGTTTCTCGTCGACGGCCTGGTCGGCGGGCTGCTCAATATCGTCACCTGCACGCTGACGCTCGTGCTGATGCTGTACTACAGCCCCGTGCTGGCCGGCATCAGCCTCGCCGGGATGGTGTTGTTCGCGCTCAGCCGGCTCGCGATCCAGCCGCAGCTTCAGGATGCGATGTCGCAGATCCTTACGCGCGGCGCCGAAGCCGATGCGCTGCTGATCGAGAATATCCGCTCCGCGCATTCGATCAAGCTGCTGTCGGCCGAGACCGCCCGCAGCAGCCTGTGGATCAACGCCTTCACGCAGAAGCTGCAGGCGATGCGCCAGCAGGAGCGGCTGCAACTGTTGTTCGACGCGGTCTCGAAGGGGATCGTGCACGTCGAGCAGCTCGTGATCGTCACGTATGGCGCGTGGCTCGTGATGCACGGCCAGAGCACGATCGGCGTGATCTACGCGTTCATCCAGTACAAGAACCTGTTCGCGGACAAGTTCATCGATTCGATCCAGCTCTATGTGCGCCGCAAGGTGCTGCAGGTGCATATGGATCGCGTCGCGGATGTGTTGCAGACCGAGACCGAGGAGCCGGCGCCGGACGCGGTCGTGCGGCCGGTCGACGGATTCGACGGCGCGCTGTCGATCCGCGCGCTGTCGTATACGCCGAGGGGTGGCAATCGCCCGATCCTGCGCGACGTCACGCTCGACGTGCCGGCCGGCGGCAAGATCGCGATCGTCGGCCGCACCGGCAGCGGCAAGACGACGCTGCTGAACCTGATCTGCGGGCTCGTGCGGCCCGAGCGCGGCACGCTGTTCGTCGGCGACGTCGATCTCGCGGACGTGAACCTGCGGCAGTACCGCAAGCATCTCGCGGCCGTCACGCAGTCCGATCAGCTGTTTCGCGGCACGATCCGCGACAACATCACGAACTTCGCGCCCGCGCCGCGGATCGGCGCGATGTTCGACGCGGCGAAGCTCGCGTGCATCCACGACGAGATCGAGCGGCTCGATCATCGCTACGACACGCCGCTCGGCGATACGCAGAAATTCCTGTCGGCCGGCCAGATGCAGCGGCTGCTGATCGCGCGGGCGCTGTATTGCGAGCCGCGCCTGCTGATCCTCGACGAATTTTCGTCGAACCTCGACCAGGCGACGACGCACGAAATCTGCCGCAACGTGCTGACGCTGCCGTGCACGATCGTGCTCGTCACGCACGATGCGTCGATCCTGTCGATGGTCGACCGGATCTACCGGATGCACGACGGCGTATTGACCGACGCGACCGACGAGTGGCGCACGATCGAGGAGACGCGGTGATGCTCGGGCGACTCTTTCTGCTCAATCCGTTCTCGTACGCATTCCTGGTGCGACGCGCGGTGCGCGCCGTCGCGCTGCGCACGTCGCCCGCGCGCGGGCTGCGGCTGATGCGCTGGTGTTCGGGCGCGTGCCTGCGCTGCTTTCCGTGCATTCGCGAGTCGATCGAACGCGCGGTCGCCTACATGCTGAGCGGGCACCTGAACGACGATCCGCAGCGTGTGCGGGACGTGTCGGCGGCGATCGTGCGCGAGCTGTTCGAGGCCGAGTTCGCTGGGCTCAAGCTGCGCACGCACAGCCTCGAATCGATGAAGGCGATGATCGACGGGATGGCATGCGAAGGCGACGCGCAACTGCGGACGGCGCTCGCGCGCGGCGGCCCGCTGATGCTCGCGGGGCTGCACTTCGGCAACCTGATGCTGTTCGTCACCAAGCTGCGTTTCATGATCCCCGACGACCGCAAGCTGATGGTGATCCTGCACCGGGATGCGCCCGGCGCGTTCTTTGACGACGCGCTGCGGCTCGTCGCCGAATACGGCGCCGGCGAAGTCGAGTTCATCGACATCGAGGAGCGCGTGCACCTGCGGCGGCTGATCACGAGCTTGCGGCGCGAAGCGCCCGTGTTCCTGCTGTTTTCCGACCTGCACGGCAAGTTCGGCAAGACCAACCGCTGCCGGCTCGGCGGGCGCTGGGTGCGGATGGCCGGCGGCGGCGTGAAGCTCGCGGTCGAGCAGGGGATTCCGCTGCTCGTCGCTTATGCGACGGGCGTGCCGTTTCGCGATCGCTGCGCGGTGCATTTCACCGAACTCGCGGCCAGCCCGCTCGCGCCGATGCTCGGCGCGGACGACGATGCGTCGCCCGTGCGCGCGACGCATCAGCGCATCGTCGACCGGCTCGAGCAGGCGCTCGTGCGTCAGCCCGAGCAGTGGCATTTCTGGGAACACTTCACGCCTTACCTGATGCCGGCAGCCGCTGCTCGATGCGGCCGCGCGGCGTCGCTCCTGACGAGCCCGCCCCATGCCGACCTGGAACTCCGCTCTCCGAGAACAGAAGCCGTCGCGCAAGCTCGCGCGCGGCACGACCTTCGGCACCGTGATCCACGGCGTCGTCGACGTGCCGGTATCGATGCGGTTCTTCTGCTACCTGTCGCTGACGATGTTCGCGATGTTCGTGACCGCGCTCGTCGAACTGAGCTACGCGAATACCGAGAGCGTGTCGGGGATGCTGACGCCGCGCTCGGGGCTGATCGGCGTCAGTGCGCCGCCGGGCTGGGCCGTGCGCGACATCTACGTCGGCAAGGACCAGCAGGTGAAGGCCGGCCAGCGGCTGCTGGCGGTGACGCGCGACACGAGCTTCGTCAGCCAGGGGAACAACGTGCAGGGGATGCGCGCGGCACTCGACCGGCAGCGCGTCGAGGTGACGCAGCAGATCGACGCGGCGCGCCTCGAATACCGGTCGTCGGTGCAGCAGACCAACCAGCAGATCGCCGCGCAGGGCGAGAGCCGCGGGCTGATCGACCGGCAGATCCAGGACCAGAAGCGCATCGTCGACGAGTACGGGGAACGGCGTGCGCGCGTGAAGCAGCTGCTCGACGAACAGGTCGTGACGCTCGAACAGTACAACCAGGTCAACACGCAGTACCTGCAAGCCGGCCAGGCGTACCAGGACCTGCTGCTGCGCCGCGCCGAGCTCGCGAAGAACGCGATGAAGCTGCGCGGCGATCTCGACACGATGCAGAGCAAGTACGACGGCGCGAACGCGGAACTGAAGATCAAGCAGGAGGAGCTGAACGCGAAGGAATACAACATCGACGAGAACGTGAACCAGGTGCTGTACGCACCGGCCGACGGGCAGATCGTGCGGCTCGACGTCGTGCAGGGCGGCGTGATCGACCCGCCGGGCACGCGCGTCGTCGAGATCCTGCCCGCGAAAGCCGACGGGCTGATCGCCGAGGTCTACATTCCGTCGTCGAAGGCCGGCTTCGTGAAGAAGGGGCAGGAAGTGAAGGTTGCGTACGCAAGCTATCCGGTCGAGAAGTTCGGCACGTATCGCGGCAAGGTGCTGTCGATCTCGCCCGTCGCGTTCTCGGCGAAGGAACTGAACCTGCCGGGCGATGCGGCTGCGCCGCAGACCTACTTCAAGACCTGGGTCGAACTGGCCGACCGCACGCCGTCGTTCGACGGGCGGCCGCTGTCGCTGCGGGCCGGGATGATGCTGAAGGCCGACATCGTGCTCGAACGGCGCAGCCTGCTCGAATGGCTGTTCGAGCCGCTGTACCGGATCCGCCAGCGCCTGTTCGGCGTGCCGGCCTGAGCCGATGACGCGTCGCGACGAATGCCGCCGCGCGCGGCCGGGCTCCGTGCGTCCGCTGTCGCGCTGGCTCGGCGCGACGCTGTTCGCGTGCGCGGCCGCCGCGCACGGCGCGCCGCAGCCGGATGGCGACACGCAGACCCGCTGGCAGGCCGGCGCCGACGGGATCGGCTTCTGGCCGGGCGGCGATGCGGACGGGTTCGATGCGAGCGCATGGGCGACCGATGCCGGGCCGGCGCGCGGCGGGCGCGACGGTTCGGCGGAGGTGCCGCAACCTGACGTTCCGCTGACGGCTCGCAAGATCACGCTCGGGCAGCGTGCCGGCGGAGCGGGGCGCGCATGCGCGGCGTCGCGCGACGACGGCGCGGACGGCATCGGCTTCGACGGCAACGGCGCGGCCGGCGGTTGCGATCCGGCCGCGACGCAAGATGCAACGGCGGATGACGCACGGGCCGGCGGCGTGGTGCACGCCGACCGGATGCCGTACGAACTGCATCCGGTCGATCCGTCGCGCCTGCCCGATCTGCCGGCCGCGCAGGCGCCGCCGTTGCTGGAGCAGTTGATGGGCGACGATCACAACATGGTCGGCCTCGGCTGGCACTTCATCGCGACGACCGGCCGATCGACGCCCGTGACGACGCACACCGATGCGCTCGGGCTGAACAGCTTCCAGAACCAGGGCTCCAGCCTGTCGCTCAGCAATACGAACACGCTGGCGTTCACGTTCACTCACTTTTTCTCGGAGAACTGGGCGGCCGAAGTCGGCGGCGGCATTCCGCCGGTGCTGACGCTGCGCGGGCACGGCAGCATCGGGTTGCCGCTCGACCGGATTTTTTCCGGTGTCAAGGGGCGCCTGCCGCTGATCGATCTCGCGAACCCGCAAAGCAACCCGCTCGCGACCACGCGCGCCTGGCTCGGGTCCGTCGTGTTCAAGTACTACCTCGGCGAGCGGGACGATCGTTTCCGCCCGTTCGCGGGCATCGGCATCAGCTATACGCGCTTCACAAACACGAACCTGAACCCCGTGTTCCAGCGCAAGCTCGCATCGCTCGGCGGGCTGCTCGCGGCGGGCGCGGACATCGGCAGCCTGCAGTCGCTGCTGCTCGATCCCGCGTTGTTCCAGCGGATCTGGGATGCCGGCGGCGACCTGCTGCTGTCCGGGAAGACCAATGTGTCGGCCAAGGTGAAGAGCGTCTGGGAGCCGGTTTTCACCGTCGGCGCGAGCTACCAGATCACGCGCCGGTTCTGGGTCACCGGCATGGTCACGTATATCCCGTTACGTACGAAGATTACGCTGGACATCGACCAGCCGAACCGGCAGCTCGCGTCGAACACGTTCGACATTTCGGCGAACCCCGTGCTGGCCAGCGTCCTGTTCTCGTTCCGATTCTGAGGGGGCAAGCGGCCGTTTTCATGAATTTGACGCGCGACACTGGGATAATGGTCGAGTTTGGCTGCGTCAATGATGGAAGGAGGCCCCATGGGCGAAAACGATACCCGCACCGAGACCGACAACCTCACCGATATGGAGTCGCTGGAGACGCGCCAGCGCCGCTTCGAGGAAGACCTGGTCGATGCCTACGACGAAGAGCTCGAGATGGAGCTCGACGACCGCCGCTTCGACGACAGCGACGACCTGCTGTTCTCGCAGGAGCGTCGCGAGGCGCGCAAGCAGTATTTCCGCGAACTGTTCCGGCTGCAGGGCGAGCTCGTGAAGCTGCAGGACTGGGTCGTGAACACCGGGCACCGGCTCGTCGTGATCTTCGAGGGGCGCGACGCGGCAGGCAAGGGCGGCGCGATCAAGCGCATCACGCAGCGCCTGAACCCGCGTGTGTGCCGGGTGGCTGCGTTGCCGGCGCCGAACAACCGCGAGCGCACGCAATGGTACTTCCAGCGTTATGTCGCGCATCTGCCGGCCGGCGGCGAGATCGTGCTGTTCGACCGGAGCTGGTACAACCGCGCGGGCGTCGAGCGCGTGATGAATTTCTGTACCGACGACGAGTACGAGGAGTTTTTCCGGTCTGCGCCGGAGTTCGAGAAAATGCTGGTGCGCAGCGGCATCCAGATCGTCAAGTACTGGTTCTCGATCACGGATCATGAACAGGAGGCGCGCTTCCAGAGCCGGATCGAGGATCCGCTCAAGCAGTGGAAGCTGAGCCCGATGGACCTCGAGAGCCGCCGCCGCTGGGAAGCGTATACGGTCGCGAAGGAAGAGATGCTGGCGCGGACGCATATTCCCGAGGCGCCGTGGTGGGTCGTGCAGGCCGTCGACAAGAAGCGCGCGCGGCTGAACTGCATCCACCATCTGCTGGGCCAGGTGCCGTATCACGACGTGCCGCGCCCGACGATCGATCTGCCGCAGCGCGAGCATCACGAGGATTACAGTCGTCGTCCGGTGCCGGACACCATGATCGTGCCGGATACTTACTGACGCCGGCATTCATCCGGTGTGCGCGCCGTGCGGGCGGCGCGCTTGCCGGCTCGCGATCGGCAGGGCGGTGAAAGGCAGGCGTCTTACCCGTTGCTTCACAGCGCCGGGAAGCCCGATCGCCCCTGCGTCAGATCGAACAGCTCGGTTCTCGCATTCGCCTCGGCGGTTTCCGGCAGCTTGATCACGAGCTTCACCGTCATCCCGTACGCGCTGTCCACCAGTTCATACCCAGCCTGTTCGACCCAGCGGCGCACGCGCGCCTCCTCGGGGTAGCCGATCTCGATCGCGAGCCGCGTCTGGCGGATGCGTTCGACGCGCTCGGCGTCGAGCAGCGCCGACGCGATCGCATCCGTATAGGCCCGCACCAGCCCGCCCGCACCGAGCTTCACGCCACCGTAGTAACGCACGACCGCGCCCAGCACGCCGTCGAGATCGTGGTGGCGCAGCACCTCGAGGATCGGCCGGCCCGCGGTGCCCGACGGCTCGCCGTCATCCGACATGCCCGACTGGCCGCCCGCCAGCAGCGCCCAGCACACGTGGGTGGCCGCCGGATGCTCGTTGCGCAGGCGCTGCAGCACCTGCATCGCGGCGTCGCGGTCGTCGACGGGAATCGCGAACGCGATGAAGCGGCTCTTGCGGATCTCGAGTTCGGTCGTGCGGGGAGCGGATAGGGTGTAGGTCACGTTGATCGTCAGGGGCAGGCGCGATCGATGTCAGCGCCTGCCGGTATTCCGGGTGTTGTCTGTCTCGGCCGCGGCGGATGCGCGGCGCGTGCCGAAGCATACCGCGTGCGACGCGGGAGGGCGGCGAAACGTCCTGCGAACGCGCCTTTGTTCGGGGTCCGGCGTGCATGCCGGCTCGCCGATGCCGCGCGTGCCGTCACCGCACGCCTACCGACGACCGAAGCGCCGCGCCCAGCGTGCGCAGCGCCTGCCTGGCCCGGGCATCGGTCTGGCTCGAGTAGAGCACCACCTCGCGCGTCGGCAACGGCGGCAATCCGTATTGCGCGCCAACGTCGACCGTCCCGGCGGGCGCCACGCGATGCCCGAGCGCCGCGACGGCCAGCCCCGCGGACACCGCCGCGCCGATCGTCGCCACGCCGCCGCCGACAAAGACTTCCGTCCATGCGACGCCGGCTTCGTCGAGTGCGCCGACCGCCATGCGGCGAACGCTGCAGGGTTCGGCCTGCGTTGCGAGCCGCAGCGGTTGCGGCGGATGGTACTCGAAATCGGCCGCCGCCATCCAGCCGAACGATTCCGACAGGATGGTTTCGCCGTCGAGCCGCCGGCTGTCGTGCTGCAGCGCGACGGCGGCGTCGAGCTGGCCGCGGTCGAATGCATCGAGCACGTCTCGCGACGCGGCGACCCGGATCTCCAGCACGAGCCCCGGCTCCGCCTCGCTCATGCGCCGCAGCAGCATCGGCAGATCGGCGCCGACGACATGGTGGCTCACGCCGATCACCAGCCGCCGCTGGCCGGTGCCGAACGCGCCGACCGCCCCCTGGTGAGCGGCCACCAGTTCGCGCGCCGGCTCGAGAAACGCGGTGCCGTCGGCCGACAGGCGGACCTGCCGTGGCGTGCGTTCCAGCAGGCGGCGGCCGAGCCCGTCCTCGAGCCGCTTGATCTTCAGGCTCACCGCGGACTGCGTCGTGTCCAGCGCCTCGGCGGCCCGCGTGAAGCTCTTGAGGTCGGCGGTCAGCACGAACGCCTGCACGGCTTCGATGTCGAGCGTTTTCATCGCACACTCATCCATTTCAGAATTGAATCATTGAAATATTCTGCCATCTTCTTTTCAAATGATTCAAGGTCTTCTACGCTGTTTTCAAGCCGTCCGGAATCTCCCCGTTTCTTTCGTCAGGAGTCGACCATGCTGACCGCGTATTACGTGCACCGCCTGCCGGCGGACTACGACCTCGACATCATCCGCAATCGCGTCCGTGAGCGCGGCAAGCTGTGGGACGACACGCCGGAGCTGCTGTTCAAGGGGTTCCTGCTGCGCGAGGCCGGCCGCTACGGCGCGACGGAAAACGGCTACGCGTCGTTCTACCTGTGGCGCAACGACCGCGCATTCGCCGAGTTCGTGACGGACGGCCGCTATCGGGTCGTGACGGACAGCTTCGGACGCGCGCCGATCGACGTGCAGGTCGCGCTCGATGCGCGCAAGGGCAGCGCGGCGACGGCGCGTTTCGCCCGTCTGGAAACCGTGGATATTCCGGCGGATGCCGATCTCGATGCGACGCTTGCAACGGAGGTTGCGCGCAATCGCGAAGCGGCCGCGCGGCAGGGCGTGGTCGCAGCGGCCGTCAGCCTCGATCCGCAACGCTGGCGGCTGACGCGGATACGCGTATCGGAACATGAGCCGGACGACAGTGGCGCGGGCACCGTGTATCAGGTCATGCATCTGGCCAGGCCGTTGCTCGACACGCTGGAAGGGAGCGGCGCGTGATGGCCGGGCTTGCGTCGCGTGCGCGGGTCCGGCCGGCGGTGCGCGGCCGATGGTCCGGCAGCGCGGGCGATGCACCATCGACGCGATTGCCCGCCGGCCTGGCGGTTGCCGCGCATCTGGCGGGCATAACGGCGGCGATAGCGGCGATCGCCGTGCTGACGACGGTGTTCGCGCTGATGTTGCGGTAAAGGTCGTCAGCGGGCGGGCGCGTCCGCTGACGCTGCAGCACAAGCCGATGGCACGCGATGCGATGCGGCCGTCGTACCGTCGGATGGCCGGAGGTGCCGCACACGATACGTGCGGCGCCTCCGGCCGTTTCACGTCACGCTCAGTTACCCTGCAACCGGATATCGCGCGACGACGCCCCGACATACACCGTCCCGCCCGACACGAACCGCCAGCCGTTGCGCGACGTATCCCACACGCTCTGCATCCGCGGCGACACGGTGACGCGCACATGCCGCGCCTCGCCCGGATTCAGCCGGATCTTCTCCCAGCCGACCAGCCGTTTCGGCGGCTCGTCCTTGTACGGCACGCCGAGATAGACCTGCGGCGTTTCCGCGCCGGCGACACGCCCGTCGTTGCGCACGGTAAACGCGACGCTCAGCGAGCCGTCCCATTGCCGCGACACCGACAGCCCCGAATACGCGAAGTGCGTATACGACAGCCCGTAGCCGAATTCGAACATCGGCTTGATGTTGCGCGCGTCATACCAGCGATAGCCCATGTTCAGCTTCTCCGCGTAGACGGGATCGGTGTCGAACGCGCCGTTTTGCCCCCAGGTCGGCGAATCCTGATCGCGCGCCGGGAACGTGACGGGCAGCTTGCCGGACGGATTGACCGCGCCGAACAGCACGTTCGCGATCGCCTTGCCGCCGGCTTCGCCCGGATACCACGCCTCGACGATCGCGGATACCTGGTCCTTCCACGGCATCAGCACCGGATTGCCGCTCTGGACCACGACGATCGTATGCGGATTCGCGCGCGCAACGGCTTCGACGAGCGCATCCTGGTTCGACGGGTTCGCAAGGCTCAGGCTTTGCAGATCGCCGAAATCTTCGCCGGCCGGCTGCGCGACCACGACGATCGCGACATCCGAACGGCCCGCGAGCGCCGCGGCCTGGTCGATCTCCTGCTGCGTGTACGCGCGGAACGGTGACTGCTGGTCGCTGTTGCCCGCATACGTGACCTGCGCGGCCGGCGCGAGCGCGCGGATCGCCGCGACGATCGGCACGTCGACCTTCAGCCACGGATTGCGCCACCAGCTGCATCCGGTCGACGATCCGAACGTCAGGCCGCCGCAACCCGCGAACGAACCCGACACCGGGTCGCGCGTGTTGCCGGAGCCGCCGCCGGACAGCACGGCCGCATCCGCATGGCCGCCGATCAGGGCGATATGCGACAGCGCGGACGCGGCGAGCGGCAACTGGTTGCCGTCGTTCTTCAGCAGTACGATCGACTGCTCGGAGGCCGCCTGCGAAAACCGGTTCGCGGCCGCGAAATCGATCGTGCCGCCGCCCTTGGCAGGATCGTCCATCACGCCCACGCGGATCATCACGGCGAGCTTGCGTCGCACCATGTCGTCGAGGCGCGCGGTCGACACCGAGCCGTTCGCGATCGCCTGCTTGACGGCCGTCGGCGTCAGGTACACGGTCGTCCCGACGTCTTCTTCCTCGTCGAGCCCGGCGTTGATCGCGGCGGCGGTGCTGTGCGTGGCGCCCCAGTCGGACTGCACCTGGCCCTGGAAGCCCCATTCGTTCTTCAGCACGTCGTTCAGCAGGTGGTTGTTCTCGCACGCATACGCGCCGTTCAGGCGGTTGTAGCTGCACATCACGCTGCCGGGCCGCCCACGCTTCGCGGCGATCTCGAACGGCAGCAGGTACAGCTCGCGCAGCGTGCGTTCGTCGATCTGCGTATTGCCGCCCATCCGGCCGTGCTCCTGTTCGTTGCCGGCGTAGTGCTTGATGGTCGCGATGACTTTCTGCCGCTGCGTGGCGAGCGTGCGTTCGGCGAGCAGGTCGCCGGCGAGCAGCGGATCCTCGCCGAGATACTCGAACAGGCGGCCGCCGCGCGGCTCGCGCGCGAGATTGGTGCCGCCGCCGAGGCCCATGCCGAACCCTTGCGCGCGCAACTGGATCGCGACCTGCTTGCCGTAGTCGTACGAGAGGCGGCGATCCCAGCTCGCGGCGACGGCGATCGTCGCGGGGAACGTCGTGCTGGCCTGCGACGTGCTGCCGGAACCGGTCGCCGAGTCGACCATGTTGAGATCGGGAATGCCGAGCCTCGGCACGCCCTGGATGTAGCCGGCGCCACCGCCCGGCACTTTCGACATTTCGTATTGCGAATGAATGAACTGCAGTTTCTCGTCGAGCGTCATCTTGCGCACGAGCCGGTCGGCGCGCTGTTGCGCGGCGGCCGACGCGAACGCATCGGTGGCGTCGCCCTGCGAGTTGAAATCGGCGTTGCTTGCGTAGGCATTGGTGCAGAGGGTCGCTGCCAGCACGACGGCCGGCCAGAGTTTGTCCCGCATGTTGCTCTCCATGATCGTATTGCCGGTTGTTCGAATGATGTCTGGAGCTGCGCACGTCCGGTGGATTCGCACCGGACGCATTCGGCTGGCGATGCAGGGTGGTTGCGCGTCGGCATGCCAGGCCAGGCGGGGAATCGTTACGGCCGGTTGGGCTCGACCGGTCAACGCGGGCGGCGACGCACAGGCCGCCCGACGCTGCCGAATCGGATGTAGCGATTCTCTGCAGCGACTAATGGTATGAATGTAGTTTGACTACAGCATCGGTGTTTATACCGATACGTACGATCTTTATTCGACACGGCCCTGAGACGCGACGAAAAGACGGTCATGGTTCCCGATTGCAGCGGCAGCGCGGAGTAAGAAGTACCTGAGGACGGGCGTTTGAGCGGGAGAATGCGACGACGAGGGCGGTGCGGCTCGTTGCGTGCGCATCGAACCGGGCCGGGTGCGCGGAGACCCGTGCGACCCGGCCGGCATGTGGAGCGTTACTTGGTGACGAGTGCGCCGGTCAAGCCCGCGCTGATCGCCGGCAACAGCAGGTTCAGCACGCGGCTCGCGCGGACGAGCCCGGTGTTGTCGACATAGACGATGTCCTTCGAGGCCAGCGGGAACTGGTTCGCGAGCAGCATCGAAACCGGCGACTCCATGTCGAGGTGATAGATGACGGGCGCGCTGTCGGCGTCCTTGCGCAGCACGAACACCTGCTTCGCATTCGAGGTCTGCTGGTTGATCTGGCCGGCCTGCGTGAGCGCCTCGCTCAGCGTGAGCGAACCGTCGCGCAGCGGTGCAACGGCTTGCGGCCTGACCACTTCGCCCATCACGTACACCGGATTGTCGTCGCGCGCGCCGACATGCAGCATGTCGCCGGGCTTCAGCATGATGTCCGCAGGATTCTTCCCCGTCTTCATCATCCGCGCGACGTTCAGCGGATAGATCGTGCCATTGCGGGTGATCGTCACGCGGCTTTGATCCGCGGTCGGCGCGAAGCCGCCCGCGCGACTGACGGCTTCGATCAGCGTCATCGGAATGTCGTTGATCGCCTGTGCGCCCGGGTTGCGCACTTCGCCGTCGATATAGACCTGCGTGGCGCGGAACGACGCCACGCGAACGGTGACCTGCGGCTTGACGAATACCTTGCTGAGTTCGTTCGTGACCTCGTGCTGAATCTGCGCGGCGGTTTTCCCGACCGCGCGGATCGGGCGCGGGACGTACGGAAACTGCACGTTGCCGTTGTTTTCGACGACGAAACCCGGCGCGGCATCCGCGGCCTTCGTGTTCTGCACCGGTTGCCCCGCGGCCGTGGCGAATTCCGGGTGATCCCATACCGTGATCTGCAGCACATCGCCGGCACCGATCCGGTAGATGTCCGGCTTCGCAAACAGGTTCGGTGGGAGGGACGTCGCGGGCGCACTTTTCTGTTCGGCCCGGATCCGCTCGATCTGCGTCAGGTCGATCTGCTTGACCGGCACCTGCATGTCGCTGGTCACGTCGCCGTTGTCGGCGGTCGTGACCGGCAACGCGGTCGAGCTCATGTGCTGCCCCGGCACCAACGTGCAGGCGGAGAGCATCGCGACGGTCGCGAAGGAGAGGGCCGTGCACACGCGGCGCATGGCAGTGCGATGGTGACCCGGCGTCACGGCATCGAACGGTCGATCGTTGTTCATTTTTTTATCCAGCATCGTTGAATCAGGAAATTCGGGTCGTCACGTCGATGTCGGCGTATCGGGCTGCTTGCCTGCAGATTGCGAAACAACGACTACCCGGCGCAGTCGTCGCCGCAACACGTCGGCGGCCGTTCATTTGATACGGTATCCGGATCGAATTCGGGCTTGCTGTCGCGAGCCCGATTCGCTCTGCAAATCGTCGTGACGCTCCTTGATGGCATTCAAATCCACGGCAATCGATCCGTTCTTCATGGCGACGTCGCTTCCGGAATCGATTGTCAAAAATTGGCAATGACGGATTGACGTTTGCATGCCCGGCCGGGGACGTGGCGGCGATTTCGATGCCGATTCGCACGTCGCGATTACCGATCGCGAACAGAGCGTAACGCAGGTTGGCCGCTTCCATTTCGCGGAGACGGCTTAATGTAAGCCATCGCACGCAGCGTGTTGCGCATCTATCGCATAGTTGCGCCAACGAACATGGTCGCGCATTCCCGGCGGCAAGGCAGCAGCTTCCTGGTCATGCGCATTCGTGTTCCGGCACCGGTGCCCGGCGCGATGCGTCAGGCGAGCGGCCCGGCATGAACGACGAATGTGCGGGTCGGGCTCGGCATCGCGCCGGCTTCCGACTCATTGCCTGCGAGAAATTTCATGACACGCTTCATTGCCCGTTCGAGGGCTCCTTTGCGGTTGGGTTTGGGCGGCGGCGGAACGGATGTGCCGCCTTATTCGGACCGGTTCGGCGGTCTGGCGCTCAATGTGACGATCGAAAAATTCGCGTATGCATCGATCGCGCCGCGCGACGACGCGAAGGTCGAGCTGGTGGCGGCCGATACCGACACGCGCTGGATCGGCCCCGTATCGCCGGTGCTCGAGGTGCAGAACGGGCTCGGGTTGCACGTCGGCGTCTACAACCGGATCGTCAGGGATTTTCATGGCGGCCACCCGTTGGCCGTCACGATCACGACGTGCTCCGAAGCACCGCCGGGATCGGGGCTCGGATCGTCGTCGACGATCGTCGTCGCGCTGGTCAGGGCGTTCTGCGAACTGCTGTCGTTGCCGCTCGGCGAATACGACATCGCACACCTCGCGCACGACATCGAACGAGAGGATCTCGGGCTGGCCGGCGGCAAGCAGGATCAGTACGCGGCGACCTTCGGCGGGCTGAACTTCATGGAGTTCTACGGCGACCGCGTGATCGTCAATCCGTTGCGGATCAAGCAGGAAATCAAGGCCGAGATGGAGGCGTCGCTGGTGCTGTACTACACCGGCGTCTCGCGCGAGTCGGCCAACATCATCAAGGAACAGAGCAGCAACGTGACGGAAGGTGTCGTCGATTCGCTGGCCGCGCTGCACGAAGTGAAGGACGAAGCCGTCCGGATGAAAGAGGCCGTGCTGCGCGCCGATTTCGATGCGTTCGCCGCGTCGATGCGCGACGCATGGGAATCGAAGAAGCGGATGGCGAAAAACATCTCGAACTCGATGATCGACGACCTGTACAAGGTCGCGGTCCGTGCCGGCGCGAAGGCCGGCAAGGTGTCCGGCGCCGGCGGCGGCGGTTTCATGATGTTCTTCGTCGATCCGGTCGAACGGTCGGCCGTGATGCGTGCGCTGGATGCGTACAAAGGGATCAACGGCCAGGTGCTTAACTGCACGTTCACGGATATCGGCGCGCAGTCGTGGAGAAAGAATCAATGACGATCGGAGTAGAGAGTGAAATTCGCCAGACGCTGTCGGTTTTGACGGCACTCGTGTCCGACCGCGAGCAACTGGCGCGGATCGAACAGGTGGCGGATCGGGTGACGGCGGCGCTGCGCACGGGCAACAAGATCCTGCTCGCGGGCAATGGCGGCAGCGCGGCGGATGCCCAGCATATCGCCGGCGAATTCGTCAGCCGTTTCAACTTCGACCGGCCGGGGCTCGCGGCCTTTGCACTGACCGTGGACAGCTCGGTCATGACCGCGATCGGCAACGACTACGGCTACGAGAAACTGTTCGAGCGCCAGGTTCAGGCGACGGGGCGTCCCGGCGACATCTTCTGGGCCTATTCGACGTCCGGGCGTTCGCCGAACATTCTCCGTGCGCTGGAAGTGGCCAAGGCGGCCGGCATGTTTTCGGTCGGGTTCACCGGCAACGGGCCCGGTGCCGCCGAGATGCGTCAGCGTGCCGACATCAGCATCGAGATTCCGTCCGCGTCGACCCCGAAGATCCAGGAAGGGCATCTCGTGTGCGGCCACATCATTTGCGGCATCGTCGAAGAGCGGATCTTCGGATGAACGCGATGTTGCCATGCCTGATCCTGGCGGGCGGCCTCGGCACGCGGCTGCGCCCGGTGTTGGGCGACGCGATGCCGAAGGCGCTCGCGTCGATCGATGGCGAGCCGTTTCTGGGCTGGATGCTGAGAGGGCTCCTGCAGCAGGGCGTGACGGACGTGGTGCTGTCGCTCGGCTACGGCAGCGGCCCGATCAAGGAACTCGTGACGTCCCGCGACTTCGGGCTCGCGATTTCGGTGATCGAGGAAGACGAGCCGCTCGGCACCGGCGGCGCGATCGTTCACGCGATGAAGGCCCACGGTGCGCCCGACATGATCGTGATGAATGGCGATACGTTGTCGAATCTGGATCTGAGGGCGTTGTCTGCGTTCTATCGCGCGACGCGCCCCGATCTCGTCGTGGCGGCCGCACAGGTCGATGATGCTTCGCGTTACGGCACGCTCGATTTCGATGCGGCGTCGCGCCGGTTGTCGGCGTTCCGCGAGAAGCGTCCGGGGCAGGGCTACATCAACGCGGGCACGTATGTCGTCAATGCGCGCACGCTGCTTGGCTTCGATCTCCCGGCGAAATTCTCGTTCGAACAGGATTTCCTGAGCGAGCGGGTCGCCGCGCTCGACATTCGCGTGTTCCCCGAGGTCACGGAGTTCATCGATATCGGGGTGCCGGCGGATTACTCGCGTGCGCAAACCGTCATTCCGCTGATGCTGGAGACCGGGACCAGTGAAGCGTAAAGCCCTTTTTCTTGATCGCGACGGCGTGATCAACGTCGACTACGGCTACGTCCACCGGCAGCAAGACTGCGTGTTCGTCGACGGCATCTTCGATCTCGTGCGGCTGGCCAATGCGACCGGCCACCGGGTGGTCGTCGTGACGAATCAGGCCGGGATCGGCCGCGGATATTTTTCGGAGTCGCAGTTTGTCGCGTTCATGAACTGGATGCGCCGCAGTTTCGAGGAGCGCGGCGCGAGAATCGACCGCGTCTATTTCTGCCCGCATCACCCGGTGGCCGGTATGGGCCGCTACCGGCAAGCATGCGCGTGCAGGAAACCGGAGCCCGGGATGCTGAACGACGCACGGCGCGATCTCGGCCTCGATATGTCCGCATCGATCCTGGTCGGCGACAAGCCATCCGATCTCGATGCCGGCGCGCGCGCCGGCGTGGGGCGTCGTTTCCTGTTCGTCGGCGACCGGCCCGGTCGCGCGGAAACCGAATCGGGCATCGACGTCGTGACGCGGCTGTCCGACATCGGCGCGGCGCTGGAACAGACCGGAATCGCAGCCGCGCGTGTTTAGGCGTGGCGGCAGGATCGACGGCCGCATACCGGAATGAAATGAACGAGGCCACGATAACGGCTTGCGGGCCGTTGCGCCGATTCGAGCGGAAACATCCGGGGAATTCAGGTTTCCGGCGCGGTGGATTCCCGGTCGGCACTGAAGGGTTTTCAGCCGGATTTTCAAAGAAATGAATGTGAACAACAACGCGCGTAAAGCGGCGAAGCCAGCCGGATCTTCAATTCTGGAGTTCAGCATGAAGATGGACCGACCTGCAATGACCGGGCACCAAAACGAAACGAAACCTGTTTCCCGGCATGTGACGCGGTTGTCGCCGATCGACTTGCTGGAGAACGTGCTCGACAACGGGCGCCTCTTCGCAGCCGTCGTCGCGGCATGCCTGCTGCTGGCGATCGTCTATGCGATCGCGGCAACGCCGGTGTATTCGGCCGACACGCTGATCCAGATCGAGGAAAACAAGGCCAGCGCGCTGGGTTCGCTGTCGTCGATCTCCAAGGCGCTGGATATTCAGAATTCGGCCGTGGTCGGCGAAATCGACATCGTCCGCTCGCGCTCGGTCGTGATGGAAGCGATCAACGCGACGGCCGCCCAGGCCGATGTGTCGGTCGAGAACCACTTCCCGCTCGTTGGCAGCCTCATCGGCGCGTTCCTGTCGAAGGACGCCAATGGTCTCGCCGAGCCGCCGCTCGGGATGTCGTCGTGGGCGTGGGGCGGCGAGCGTCTCGAATTCAGGACGTTCGAGGTCCCGTCCGCGCAGATCGGCAAGGCACTGGAGTTCGATTATCTCGACGACAACCGGTTTCAGCTGAAGGACCGTAACGGACAGGAAGTGCTGAGCGGGGTGGTCGGCGTGCCGAGCGCGAGCAACGGTTATCAGGTCGACGTGGCGCGGATCATCGCGCGCCCCGGTGCGGAATTCCGCGTGCGGCGCGTGGCCACCGACGTTCGCGTTGACGCGATCCTGAAGAAACTGGGCGTGACCGAGACGAAACGGCAGTCGGGCATCATGCAACTGAGTTTCGAGGATGCCGATCCGATCGTCGCCGCCCGCATGCTCAATGCGATCGCCGCGGCCTACCTGAGCTTCAACGCGCGACGACGCGCCGACGATGCGGAGCGCAGCCTCACGTTCCTCAACGCGCAAATGCCGATCGTCAAGGCCCGGCTGCAACAGGCCGAGCAGGCGTTGAACGCGTTTCGCAATCAGCAGGGTTCGATCGATGCGCAGGGCGACGTCAGGCTGCTGGTCGAGCAGCTCGCGTTCGTCGACAAATCGCGGCTCGAAACCAAGCTCGAATACCAGGACCTGTTGTCGAAATACGTTCCGGGGCAACCGCAGGTCGTCGCGGCGTCCAACAAGCTGAAGGAACTCGACAAGCAGGCCGCCGTGCTGAAGGACAAGGCGGCGCGCCTGCCGTCGCAACAACAGACGTACTTGCGCCTGGCGCGCGACGTCGAGGTCAACAATCAGCTCTATGTCGGGCTGCTGAACAACACGCAGCAGTTGCAGATTGCGGAAGCCGGGACGGTCGGCAATGCGTCGATCGTCGACAAGGCGGTCGTCAGCGACAAGCCGGTCCGGCCGAAGCGCCTGGTCGCGATCCTGGCCGGTGCCTTGATCGGGCTGATGCTGGGTTTCCTGGCCGCGCAGGGCCGTGCATTGCTGTCGGGGCGCATTCGCGATCCGCACGACCTGGAAGCCGCACTCGGTATTCCGATGCTGGGCATCCTGCCGAATTCGCGACGCCAGGCCGACGCGGATGCGCACCGCACGCCGGCCTTCATCGCGACGAAGGAGCCGGCCGACGTGCCGCTGGCCGATGCGATGGACAGCCTCGCGCTGACGTTGCGGCACCGGCTGGCCGCCTATGGCGGCGACGCGAAGATCGTGCTGGTGTCGTCCGCGGCGCCCGCGCAGGGCAAGTCGATGATTGCCGCCAATCTCGCCTACCTGTTCTCCGAGCGGGGGCTCAAGACGGTGATCGTGGACGCCAACGTGCGCGCGCCGGGGCTGCATCGCTACTTTCCGGTGACCGCGACGAAGGGGCTGTCCGAGGTGTTGAAGGGTTCGCTGCCGGCCGAGGAGGCGATCACCCGCGCGACCGAACACCTCGATGCGCTGTCTGCCGGCAAGCAGGGTACGTCGATGCGCAACCTGTTCAACATGGCTCGTCTCGACAAGCTGGCCGCGTCGTTGCGAGGCCGGTACGACATGATCGTCGTGGATGCGCCGTCGGCGCTTCCGGTCGCCGATATCGCCGCGTTGTCGCGCATCTCCGACATGACGCTGCTGGTGGCGCGCCAGGGTTCGGCCAGTTCGGCCGGCATCACGGATGCGCTCGAGAGTCTGGGCAAGGTCGGCGTGCGCGTCGACGGGCTGGTGTTCAACGGCTTCGAGCCGTCGCCGTTGCAGGGCGTTCGCCGAATCGGCGCCGGCTTCGCCGCGGTACGCACGTGATCGCGCGGGCGAGCCGATGCAATGGGGCGAGGAGCGCATCGCATGAGTGATTCGATGGCAAGCAAGGATGGACTGCGACGCGCGTCGCAAGCGGTGCGGGTCGTGTGGTTTCTCGGGCCGCGGCCGGTGAGCTGGAATGGCGTGATGCGATACAGCCTCAAATGTATCGATTTCATCCCGGCATTGGCGGGATTCGACGTCGAGCCGATCGACATTCCGGCCGAGCCGCGTTCGTTGCGGCGCTACTGGACGCAGTTCGTGCTGTATCCGCTGCGCGCGGTGTCCGCGGCGCGCGCGGGGCACTTCGTGATGCTGTACCAGGAAGACCTGGCCTTCATGATTCCGCTGATCCAGTGGGTCGGCGGGCGGGTCGGCATCGTGCTTCATCACGTGCAGCATCCGGGGCAGGTGCGCGGCGTGGTCGAGAAGCTGAAGAACGCGTATATGCGGTTGACGCAGTCGCTGATCGCGACGGCGGACGTGGTGCTCGCGCCGTCGGAGGTGACGGCGCAAGAGGCGCTGGCGGAGCTTCGTATTCGGGCCGACCGGATGCAGGTCGTCCCCAATGCGTTCGACGATCGTTATGCGCCGATCGACGCCGACGTGCGCGAACAGGCGCGCGCGGCGCTGCTGGCGCGCTTCGGCATCCGGATCGGCGAAGCGCTGGTCGTGCTGAACGTCGGCTCGGATGAAACGCGCAAGAACAACGCGACGCTGTTTCGCGCGCTGGCGTCGCTCGGGCGCAAGGACGTCGTGGTGCTGCGCGTGGGCAGTGCGCAAAACCAGGCCAACCGCGACGAGTGCCGGGCCATCGCCGCGCAGGCGGGAATCGTCGCCCATTTCGTCGAGAACGTCGACGACGACGATCTTGGTTATTTCTTCCAGGCGTCGGACCTGTATGTGTCGCCGACGCTGCACGAAGGTTTCGGCCGCACGGTGATCGAGGCGCAGTTCGTCGGCGTGCCGGTCGTCGCATCGGATCTGCCGGTGTATCGCTACACGATGGGGGATTCGTTCGTGGCCGTGGCCGATGCGATGGATGCCGCCGAATGGGGCCGGCAGATCGATCGCGTCGCGGGCGACCCGACACTCCGCGCGAGACTGGTGAGCGACGGGCGGGCGAACGCACAGCGTTTTTCGTCTCGCGCGGTTAGCGCGCAGCTGCACGACGTGCTCGACCGTGCCGTGCATGACGGCTCGCGCGCAAGCCGGGCCGAAGCGTGAAAGAGGCGGTGATGCGAACGATTCGAGCCGACGGCAGGGTCGAAGCGGCATTGGTGCTGACTGTCTCGACGCTGTTCCTGCTCGCGTTGACGGTCAACGCGATGCTGCCGGCGCTCGGCGCGATGGAACCGAGCGCGACCTGTACGTTGCTGTTGGCGGTGGCGGGGGTGATCGCGCTGATCGTCGCGCGCCCGGTGTTCGCCGTGTCAATGCTTTACATGTTGGTGATCGGGTTGACCGCTTTCGTGGCCGGCGTGGGGATCGAATCCGGCGGGTTTCTCCGGGAAACGGACATCTTCGGCGTCGCGAATGGCGCGTTCAGCCGGTTGCTGTCGTTCTATGTGATTTTCGTGGCGTGCGCACTGTTCGGGTTCAACCGGTTTCTGAAGGTGCGTACCGCGCACGCGCCGATCCGCGCGCGGATGACGCTCCAGCCGATCAGTGTCGCACTCGGCCTGGGGCTGGTCGCCGCGATCCTCGCCACGGGCGTGCTGGCGGGCTTGACGGGCGGCTTCTCGGTGCTGAGCGGCGTCAACCGCTACGCGCTGCGCAACGACGCGTCGAACAGTACGCTGTTCAACCTGTTCCTGAACAACCAGACCTTCGTTGCCGTGCTGCTCAGTACCTTCTGCACGAGTTCGAACAAGACCGTGCGATGGGTGTCCATCTTCATGATGGTCGCCGATCTGGTGCTCGAGGCGTTGCACGGCGAGCAGTTCATGGCCGTATTGCATGTGTGCATGACCGTCCTGACTCCGCTCATCGCGATTCAGGCGATGAACGGCAAGCCGGTGATGCGCTATCTGGGGATCGGCTCGGCCGTCGCGCTCGTGATCGGCAGCGTGTCCTTGTTCTACGCGTACAAGGGGCAGGGGCTGGATGTCGCCGAAACGGTGATGTCGCGTTTTCTCGAGCAGGGGCAGGCGTGGTACGTGGTGGATAGCGACGCGCATCTGTTCAGCGCGCCGGCACTCGGCGGGATGGCGGCGTTCGGGCGTTTCGTGGCATCGCTCACCTCTTTCACGGAACCGACGTTCTTCAGCGATGCGCCGGTGAGCGGCTTGCGCGACCTGATGCTGTCGTACGGCACGCCGGAGATCCTGAAGGCCTACGTGTTCGACGACGTCACGTTCACGATGGGAAACATGGCGGTGCCGGTCTACTGGTTCGGTTATGCGGGCGGAGCGCTCTTCGTTGCATTGACGGGCGTGATATACGGTGCGGTGAGCGCGATGCTGATTCAGGTCGCGATGCGCGGCGGCGTCGTGATGCTGTGGCTGACCACGAAGATCTTTGCGTACGCAACCTACTCGATCCAGCAAGGCGACTACTGGACGCTGTTCGGCGCGCGCACGCTCTTCTACCTGCTGATCGCGCTGATCTGGTGGGTTTGCATCGACGCGAGGCATGCGAACGCCGATGCGACGGGGACGAGGATATCTTGAACGCGTTCGTCAGGCTTCTGTTTTCGTCGTTCGCGGGCGTGGTGTGCGAAAAGATCATCGGAGCGCTCGCCGCGATCGCGAGCAATCACCTGTTCGCGAACATCTACGGCGCGCGCCTGTTCGGCGAACTGCAGTTCGCGTTGTCGCTTGCCTATGTGATCGGCAGCGTCGCGCTGATCTTCGGCGCGCAGGTGATCCAGCCGATCCTCGGCAAGCACCCGCGTTTGCGGCACATGGTCGTCTACCGCGCGTTTCGTCTGCGGCTCACGCTGACGCTGGCCGTCATGCTGCTGTTCATGGGCATCGTGGTGATCGTCATGCGCCCGTCGAGCGTGTCCGAGCTCACGTTGATCGCGGCCTTCGCGTTGATCGTGGAGCCGATCGCGCTCGGCTCGCTGATGGCCTATGCCGAATCCAAGCCGTGGGTCATCACGCGGGCGAGGGCCTATGCGAGCTGTGTCCGGGTGCTTTGGCTGTACGTCGCGGCACACGCGTCGATGGGCGTGATCGTGGCCGCGTTCGCGTGGCCGCTCGAGGCGTGCGTGGCCGCAGTCGCACCGTTCAGTCGTTATCGCTCGCTGGCGCTGAAGTCGCCCAAATCGTTTCGCGGCAACGCAGCCGTGACGAAAGCGCTGGTCGTGCGCGGGCTGAGGATCTGGCCGGCCATCGCGGCCAGTGTCCTGGTATTGCGGATGGACCGGCTGCTGCTCGGCGTGCTGGTCTCCAAGGCGGATCTCGGTATCTACGCGTCGGCGGCCTCGCTGGTCGAGCAGTGGAATTCGGTCGGCACGACGTTGGCGCTGGCATTGGCGCCGAGCATGGTCTTTACGGCGCGGACCGAGTCGCTCGTGCGTGCCAAGGCATTCAAGCTCGGCCTGTACCTCGGCCTGGTCGGCTGTGTCGCGTGGGTGGGCAGCTATTTCATCGGCCAGAAAGTGTTCCTGATGATCTACGGGCCCGCGTTCGTCCAGGGTGTGCCGATCATGATCTACGCGACCGGATGCTCGATCGCCACGTTCGTCGATGCGGGGCTGAGCACGTGGCTGCTGGCCGTGCGTCGTTACCGGCTCATCATGATCAAGCAGGTGTTGATCGTCGCGGCCATCGTCGCCGCGCCGTTCGTCATGCCGCGCTCGCTGGTGATGTATGCGCCGTCGACGGGCATCGCCGTATCGCTGGTCGCCTTCTGGTGCATCGTTCTCGGGAATCTTGCGTACAACCGGGAGCGCTCATGAAGAACCGCTTCCGGGCAGCCCGTGGTTTGCCGCACCGGCAATCGGCCGAACGCGAGCGCCGGGATTCGCATGCAGTGAATGGAATGAAGAGAGTTTCGGATCGATGGAGGGGCCGCTCGTGAAGAGTCGAGTGCTGATGGTGATGACGCGGGACATTCCGCAGGAAGTGACGAACGGGCGGGAGCGTACGCTGAGCTTCATCCGGAAGGCGCTTGGCGACCAGACGGAAGTGGCCGAATTCAAGATTCGGTCCGTGTTCGAGGATGGAGGCTTGCGCGCGAAGATCGGCGCGGCGGTGCGCGTCGGATGGAGCGTGTTGCGCGGTGCGCCGTGCGCGCTTCAGGTGGCGATGTTCTCGCACCCGAGCAAGCGGACGGCGCTGTTGTGCGCCGTCGATGCATTCAAGCCGGACGTGATCTATTTCGACGGCATCCGGCTGGTGGATTACGCGATCCTGGTTCGGCGCAACGTGCCCGCATGCCGGATCGTCGTGGATTTCGACGATCTCATGTCGCGCCGCGCGAACATCCTGCGCGAGCAGGATTTTCCGCTGTCGGCCGGGTATCTGGAAAAGTCGATTCCGGGGCCGTTCGTCAGGCTCGCCAACGCGAAGATGATCCGCAACGCGTTCCTGGGTTATGAAGCGTTCGCGCTCAAGCGGCAGGAACGCGCGGCGATCGGGTCGTCGAATGCCGTCACGCTCGTTTCCGCGGAAGACGCGCATTCATTGAGGATGTCGCTTACCGACGACGAAGCCGTGAAGACGCATGTGATCGCGCCGCCGATGAACTCGCTGAAACCGGTGCGTCATCCGGCGGCGCCGTTCCGGTTCGTGTTTATCGGTTCGGACCGCCAGTTGCAGAACCGTCTCGCGATCGAGTACCTGGTGGCGCTATGGGCGCGCGTCAAGCCGGCCACGCCGCTGGTGATTTTCGGGCGCATGACCGGTCGATACGATCCCGTTCCGAACGTCGAATTCGCCGGATTCGCGCCGACGCAGGCGGACGTCTATACCGGATCCTCCATCGCGTTGTGCCCCGCGTTCCTTCGCGGCGGCATCAAATCGAAGGTGCTGGAAGCCATTTCGTACGGGTGCGTGCCGGTCGGGAACGAAGCCGCGTACGAGGGCCTCGGATTCCACGACGACGCGCTTGCGATGACCGATGCGCGACTGGAGCGGTTCGTCGCCGAACCGTCCGCGGATCTGGTGCAGGTCGTCGAAGCGGCGACGCGATTCGCCGCCTATTGCGAGCAGCACTTCAGCATGTCGGTATTCGATCGGCGCTGGCGCGACCTGATCGCGCCCGCGCCGGGCAGCCCGTCGTGACGGGCCGGGCAGCGCGCCGCGCCCGATCCAACCGGAAAGCCGGCGCAGTCGAAAGGAGGGCCTCGACGTCGTGATCTGAACGGTTCGCGGATGGCCGGCTTCCGGACCCTCGCATGGGGATGCGTGACAACCGGAAAGGGGAGAGCCTTCCGCGAGCGACTTGCCGTCCTTCGGCCGATCGATTCAACCGCTCGGCTGGAGGACGCCATATCCCATTCTTCACCGATACCTAATTAAAAATGAGACCGATCATATTTGGCGGGCGGTTCGGATGGTTGCATCCGGGCGAAGGGACGAGGGGTGTCGTCCTGTGCAACGCTTACGGGCACGAATCCGTCTGGAGTCACGGCGGCATGCGGAGCCTGGCGGACCGCCTGTCCGCCAGCGGGATTCCGGTGCTGCGTTTCGATTACCGCGGAACGGGCGATTCCGACGGGGCCGATGGCGCGAGCGACCAGTTCGAGACGGCCGTCGACGATGTGCGCGCGGCCATCGCGCGGCTTCGCGAAGAAACGGGCGTCGCCCGGGTGACGCTGTGCGGCCTGCGGCTGGGCGCGGCATTCGCGCTGCTCGCGGCGAACCAATGCGACGTGGACGCGCTCGTGCTGCTGGCGCCGGTGGCGAGCGGGCGCAGCTACGTGCGCGAGTTGTCGATCATGCGCAATATCTGGCTCGACCAGTTGCCGGCGCCATTGCGTGAGGCCCAACCGAAAGACGCACCGTTCAACGTACTCGGGCAGATCTACAGTCCGGTGTTTCGTGCGCGGCTCAACGCGTTCGACGCGGTCGATGCGTTGAAAGATTGCGTACGCGCACCGGCGCCGGACACGCTGATCGTCGACGTGAATGTCGGCGGCAGCGAAGCGCTGAAACAGAAGCTGGACGCGCTGGGCGGTGAAGTCGAGTCAAGGCCGTTCGAAGGCTACGCCGCGTTCATGCAGGAAACGACGTTCTCGAGCATGCCGACGCGTGTACTCGACGCCGTGGTCGACTGGATCGCGGCCAGGGCGGCCGGGCAGGTGCCTTCGTCCGGCGTCGCGTTGAAAGCGGACTGGGATGCCGGCCTGATGCTCCGGACGCCGGAAGCTTGCGAACAGCCGGTCAGGTTCGGTGTTGCGGGCCTGTTCGGCATTCTGTGCCTGCCGCCGGCCATGCGCGATCGTGGCCCGGTTCTGCTGATCACGAACACGTCGGCCAGCGCGCATGTCGGCGACAGCCGGCTATCGGTGCGCATTGCCCGTGAGCTGGCGCGCCGCGGTATCGCATCGCTGCGGTTCGACGGACGCGGGATCGGCGATAGTGTCTCCGGGAGCGGTGCCCGCGCGCCGGTCTATTCGAGTACCGTCGTCGACGATGTCGCGACGGCTGCCCACTGGTTGAAGGAACAAGGGTATCGCCATGTGGTGTCCTTCGGCATCTGCTCGGGGGCGTACAGCGCGTTGCGTGCGGCGCTCGTGGGGCGCGCGCTGTCGGGTGTCATCTCGGTGAACCTGCAGAGTTTCCATATGCCCGACGACATGCCGACGGACGCGTTGCGCAGGCATCGACCCAATTCGATCGCCGGTTACCGGTCGTCGTTCTTCGAGCTGAAGAAATGGAAGCAGGTGCTGTGCGGCGATCGAAAGATCATGCCGTTCGTCCGGCTCGTCCTGCAGCGCGTGGCGACGCTTGCGGCGGTCCGGATCGGCGCGTGGCGACACCGGATCGCCGGATGGTCGTGCGCGCAGACGATACCGGTCGATCCTCATGAAATCCTGCGCACGCTGCAGCGCAAGGAGGTGAGCACGCTGTTCGTCTGCGGCGCATACGACAGCAGCCTGGACCTGATGACGATGTATTTCGGCCCGCGTGGAAAGCGGCTGTCGCGCTTCTCGGGTGCGCGCACGGTCGTGCTCGACGATCTCGATCACAGTCTGTTCAGTTCGCATGCGGCCGAACAGGTGATCGGGTTGTGCAGCGAATTCGTCAAGGGCCTCGATTCCCGCCGCGCGCCGCTCGGCAGGATCGTCAAGGCCGGATCGCCCGCGTGATGCGAGGCCGGCGCCGGTGTCGTATCGCGCGCCGGCCTTATTGTTGCCCGACGGCACGCGGTGTCGTCACGGGGCTATGTCAGATGTCGCACAGTCGGCGAGCGGGGGCGGTGATACGGTAACTCGCCTGTCCTTGGCCACGCTGCCTGCCCACTACACGACCCCAACGATGAACTCGAAAAGCTCCGGACGTCTGGATCATATCGACGCGATGCGCGCCGTCGCGGTCCTGCTCGTCATCTGGACACACTACGCCGAGCGGTTCGTCGCGCTGGCGGGCGCCCAACAGTGGCTCGACACGCTGCAACGCTCGGTCAATTTCGGGCGGATCGGCGTGGTGGTGTTCTTCGGCATCAGCGGTCTGCTGATTCCGAGCAGTTTGCGCGGCGCCGCTGGACAAGGCACGCGGCGCTTCCTGATCCGTCGCTTCCTGCGGTTGTATCCGGCGTTCTGGTTGTCCATTCCGGTCGGCTGCCTCGTCTTCTGGACGTTGTTCGGAAAACCGGTAAGCGCGTCGCTGCTCGTTGCCAACGCAACGATGATTCCGACCGCGTTCGGGCAGGAGCCGGTCATGGGGCATTACTGGACGCTCGAAACGGAACTGTATTTCTACGTGCTGTGTCTCGTGTTGTTCTGGTGGGGCGGGCTGCACCGGATGCGCGATCTCGCGCTCGTCTGCATCGCGCTCTGCACGGTATTCGTGATCACCCTCGGGTTGCGCATCATTCCCGAGAATGCGCTGGGCCAGTACAAGGCCATGCCTTATCACCTCGCGATCATGTTCTGGGGTGCCTGTTTTCGTCAGGCCTACGATCATCCGCTCGACGTGTTGCGTGTGGGATGGGGGCGCGGCGAGCATGCCGGAATCACGCTGACGTACCGATCCGTGGTTGGCCTGCTGGCGGCGATGATCGTGGGCGTCGCGCTGATCGGCGCCGTCAACGATTGGCGGCATCACAACCTGGTTCATCTGCCGTCGTCGCTCGCTTACGTGATCGGCATCGCGATATTCGCGGCGATGGCGACGGTACTGAAAATCCGCGCGCGGTCGTTCGCGAAGCTGGGCGAAGTCAGCTACTCGATTTACCTGTTTCATGCGATTCCGTTGTTCGGGTTTTACTGGCTGTGCGAGCGCTATCAATGGACCGGGTGGCCGCTGGGCGTCTACATGATCGTGCCCGTTGCGCCGTTGATTGCGTTGTCGTACGCAAGCTACCGGTATTGCGAGGCGCCCTGTGTCCGGCTTGCGCACCGCCTGACCGTGTCGCGGCAACGCGGCGATCTGCCGGCCGGCAATCGTCAGGTCAGCGCGGCGCAGGATCCGGTTCGAAACTGACCGGGCGCGGAAGCGTTGCGGCTGAAAGTGGCGACCTCGTGTCGCCGACGTGAATGGAATGGACTGCACGGAGTGGGAGAGGATGGTGGCGAGTGATGAAGGCGGCGGCGTGCCGCGATATCGAATGTTTCAACCGACGTCCGGGAAGTTCAATTGAATAGCTTCCCGTCGGTTGGCTCCCGCGCGGAAGCGACGCGCATTGTCGTGATCAATGACTACGCGCGAAAGGGTGGCGCGGAAGAGGTCTACCGGACCTCCATCGAAATGCTGCGCAAGATTCCGGGCGTCGAGGTGTACTCGTTCGACGAGACGAATTTCCCGCCGGGCGAAGGCTCGTTCACGCGCGGCTGGAACCGCGCCGCGGCGAACGCCCTTGCCGCGCTGCTCGACGAGGTGCGCCCGCATCGCGTGCTCGTGCACAACTATCACAATCTGCTGACGCAATCGATCCTGCCGGTACTCGCGCGCGGCCGCCGCGAACAGGGATTCCGTACGTATCTCACGTGCCACGACTACCATCTGGTCTTTTACAACCCGAATCTGCTGGCCTATCGCAACGGGCGTCCGGTGCCGGTGCCGGTCGATGCGCTGTCGAAGCCGACGCGACTGTTCAGGCTTGCGAGCCCTCGAGGGCGTATTCACGACACGGTGAAGAAACTGCACTGGCATGCGGTGTACGCGTATTGCAATCCGCAACACGTATTCGACCTGTTCCTGTGCCCGAGCCCGTATATGCGCACCGCACTAGCCCAGCGCGGCATCACGCGAACCGCATTGCTGCCGAACCCGGTGAGCACGCTGGCGGAGCCGTTTCCGCCGCGCGTGTGTCATCGTGAGCGGTTCGAGCTCGCGTATGTGGGGCGCCTCGATGCGGAGAAGGGCATTCACGAGTTCATCGAACTGGCGCGCCAGACCGGTTTTCATCGTATCGGCAGCCTGACGCTTTACGGCGACGGCGCGATGCGCGCGCAGCTCGAAACACGCCACCAGGATCTGGTTCAGGCGCAGCGGCTGCGCTTTGCCGGGCGGCTTGACCACAGCGAGCTGTTTCACGCATTGCGCGCACATGATGCATTGGTGTTGCCGTCCGTCTGGGCCGAGAACGCGCCGCTCGTGCTGGTCGAGGCGGCCACGCTCGGCTTGCCGGTTCTCGCGCACGAGATCGGCAGTCTGTCGACGTTCGGCAGCGAGATCGGCAACAAGATCCTGTACCGGAATTCGCCGGCCGGCCTGACGAGCGCACTCGATGAGTTGAACCGTCACCTGCGTACCGACGATCGACATTACGATTGTTCGGCATACACGCCGTCGCACTATGCAGCACAGCTTGCGTCTTGGATGGGCATTGACGGGCAACGGAACGTCTAGGAAGAGGAACGTCATGCGGGCACTTCGACGCAACGTGGCGGCCGTGCTCGGCGCATTGGCCTTGTCGGCGGGGCATGGCTACTGCGAAGAGCGGGTGGCGACGATCGCGCCCGCCAATACGTCCGGCAGCCGCGATTTCAAGGGTTCATCGAACGGGCTGCTCGCCGGCACATCTTCGGTTTCGAAGATCGATGTGCATACGTTGCTGTATCCGGGCAGCACGACCCGGGTGCTGGCCCACTACCTGCCGTGGTGGGGCCCCGACCCGCGAGGCGTGAATGTCGGCTATCGATCCGACGATCCTCGCCAGGCCTATCGCACCTTTGCCGACATGCAGTCGCGCGGGATCGACGGCGTGATCGTCGACTGGTACGGCCAGGGCCACTTCGTCGACACGGCGTGGCAGGCATCCATGCCCGAACTGGCGAAGTTTCCCGGGATGACGTTCTCGATCATGATCGACAGCGGCAGCTTCAGGTTCAATGCGTGTCACGGGTGCGACCTGACCGAAACGATCCTGAACAACCTCGCGTACATCAGCCGCGAATACTTCACGTCGACTCAGTATATGCGTTACGACGGCCATCCGGTCGTGTCAGAGTTCGGGATGGATGCGGCCGGGAAGGCGGACTGGGCGCGCATTCATGCCGCGTACCCGGACATCTACTGGATCCATACGCTTGCGCCGGGTTTCGATCTGCCGTACAGCAAGGGGGCGTATGTCTGGGCGCAGCCGTCGTCGTGGACCGCGCCGCAACCGGCCGGCACGCGGCACGACCTGCTGTATCGCGAGCGCTTCTACAACATCGCCCGGAACCAGCCGCCGGGGATGATCACGGTCGGCGGCGTGTGGAGCGGGTTCGACGACACGAAGGCGTCGTGGGGCGCCGCCGCGCCGCGTCTTCTCTCGCCTGCGTGCGGACGCACCTGGCTCGACACGTTCAAGAGCATCAACGAGCGCTACAGCGTGCGGCAGCAGCTTCCATTCGTTCAGCTGATTACGTGGAACGACTACGAGGAGGGGAGCGCGCTCGAAACCGGCATTGCCAGTTGCACGGAGATCGACGCGCAGCCGTTGGGCTCGAGCGTGACCGTCCGGATCACCCATCCGGACACCGTCGATCATCTGGAGCTCTACGAGCAGCTTGGTGCGTCGTCGTTCAGGCTGGTCGGACGCTATCCGTCCGACGCGACGAGCATTGCGCTGCCGGAGACGCGGGCGGGCACGTATTTCATCAAGGCGGTGGGCAAGCCGTTCATCCAGAACGTCGTTTCGGCGGCCATCGTCGTGCGCTGACGCGCGAGGATGCCGGCTGCGCGGCTATTCTGCCGTCGATCGGGCGAGCGGCACCGCCATCGCCGCTTCGAGTTCCACCGGCCCGCACGTCGGCCGGCCGTATTGATCGTCGAAGCGGACGATATCGTCCTCGCCGAGGTAGTTGCCCGACTGCACCTCGATGATCTCGAGCGGGATGCGACCGGGATTCTCGAGTCGATGCACTTCGCCGACCGCGATGTACGTCGACTCGTTTTCGCACAGCAGGAACGTCTCGGCGCCGCGCGTCACCTTCGCGGTACCGCGTACGACGATCCAGTGCTCGGCGCGGTGATAGTGCATTTGCAGCGACAGCCGCATGCCGGGCTCGACGACGATCCGTTTCACCTGGAAGCGCTCGCCGAGATCGATCGAGTCGTAATGGCCCCACGGCCGCTGCACCTTGCGGTGCTCGCTCGCCTGCGGGCGGCGGTCGGTCTTCAGTCGCGCGACGATGTTCTTCACACGCTGCACGTCGTGCTTGTTCGCGACCAGCACCGCATCGGGCGTCTCGATCACGACGACGTCCTTCATCCCGACGCAGGCGATCAGGCGCCCCTCCGAGCGCACGAAGCTGTCCTGCGTGTCCTCGAACACGATCGGGCCGCGCGCGACGTTGCCGTGATCGTCCTTCGGCATGATTTCCCAGATCGCATCCCAGGTGCCGACGTCCGACCAGCCGGCCGCGAGCGGCACCACGATGCCTTCGATGCCGAGTTCGCCGTGCTCCGCGAGGCGTTCCATCACCGCATAGTCGATCGAGTCCGACGGGCACGCGTCGAAGGCCGCCGCATCGATCCGGAAGAACGGATCCTCGGCGACGCCCGCGCGCCATGCGGTCTCGCAGGCCGCGTGGATGTCCGGCGCGAGCGCGCCGATCGCCTTCAGCCAGACCGATGCGCGCGTGACGAAAATCCCGCTGTTCCACCAGTAATCGCCCGAGTGCAGGTAGCGCTCCGCGAGCGTCGCATCGGGTTTCTCGACGAAGCGCCCGATCGCATAACCACCCTGGCCGCCGTGGCGGCCGGTACGCGGCTCGCCGACCTGGATGTAGCCGTAGCCCGTTTCCGCCCGGCGCGGCAGTACGCCGAGCGTGACGATCGCGCCTTCCTGCGCGTAACGCGCGGCGCGCGCGATGGCGTCCTGGAACGCACCGACATCGGCGATCACGTGATCGGCCGGCATCACCGCGAGCACGGGATCGTCCGCGAGCGCGCTCGCGTCGAGCGCCGCAAGCGTCAGCGCGGGCGCGGTGTTGCGCGCGGCCGGTTCGAGCAGGATGCGGGCGGGTGCCGCGCGGCCGAGCACCTGCGCGGCGCTCATGACGCGATGCTGCTCGCCGCAGACCAGCAGCAGCGTGTCGCCGAGCGATGCGTTCTCGATGCCGTTCAGGCGGCGTGCCGTCGCCGACAGCGGCGATTCGTTCGAGACCAGCTCGATCAGCTGCTTCGGGAACTGCTCGCGCGACAGCGGCCACAGCCGCGTGCCGGAGCCGCCGGCGAGGATCACCGGCAGGATGCGCGGCAGATCGGGCTCGGGAACCGGGCGAAGGGTGCGGGTCATCGAGTGACTCCGGTATCGGCGGGCAGCCGGTTGAGCGCACGGCCATCGGCGCGCGAGTCGTCGTGGCGCGACCGGGGGGCCGAAACGGCCCGGGACAGCAGGTTGCGCAGCGCGCCGGCGGCGCGGTCGGCCGACCGGACCAGGCCGACGAACGGCGCGCCCTGTTCGAGATACGGGCCATAGGCCTTGCGGAATCCGAAGCGCTTGTAGAACGCCTGGCGCGGGGCGGGTACGTGCGTGCGCACCGCGGCGTCCGGCCACGCGGCCTGCGCGGCGGTGAGCGCGCGCCCGATCAGCCGCTCGAGCGTGTCGTCGTCGCGGCAGCTCTCGCTCGTCAACACCTTGTCGATCACGACGTCCGGATCGATGTCGTCGCCCGGCAGGATACGTGCGTAGGCTGCGACTTCCGTGGTGTCGCCGTCGTGCACGCTCGCATAGACATGCAGCGCGCCTGCGTCTTTACCGTCGATGTCGAGATGCGTATGGGCGTCCTCGACCACCAGCACGGCGCTGCGCGCGCGCAGGATTGCATAGAGATCCACGGCGCTCAGATGTTCGAATTCACAACAATGCCATTCCATGATGCGGTCCTCGCGTGATGCCTTCGGCACGCCGCATCGCACGGACGCGATCGTTTCGTGCGATGCGACGATCTTCATCATCCGGATCCGCCGTGCGTCGGTCTGTTCGAAAGCGTACTCACGCTCCGGATTCGCGCGGGCGGCAGGGGGACGCGTGGCCGCACGCCGGCCCCGGGAACGCTGCAATGTGCGGTAGCACACACCGCCGGCGCAGGTGCCTTTTCATAATTGATCCATCCCGGCGGGCCGCGGCGATGCGCCGTCGTTTGTGCGTGTGTTCAAGCTGGGCGGCCAGTCCGGTGACGGCAGCGTGCCCTTGCATGCTTGCCGTCCGATCATGCTGCACTGCGGGGGGGCGAGTGCAATCACCACCGATTTCGCGCCGGGCAACGGCGGTTCGCCGGAGAATGGCATGCACGAGCAGCGCGCATCCCGTGGTGCGTCAGCACCATGAACGTGACGCGCGCCGCGACATGGTTGATTACGACGTGTAACGGATGAGCGGGCCGCGCGCCGTCGCGACGCGCCATGGCCGTGCGGCGGCGCGCGCGATTATGCGATGCATGGAATGCGGTGCCGGCCTTTTTCGGTGATTTCGGTGGAATTCGCGGGCAATCGACGGCGCCTACCTTGCGGAAAAGTAGTATTTGCCACTGATTGACGGGAATGGTTAGAGATAATCAAATCTCAGTGGTCAAAGGCACAAAGTACGGGGCGACCGGTAGCGTAACCGGCTGAATCAGGATTATCTTTTGGTAACACGACCATCTTGAAACGGGGTGTAAATTCAGGAGCGGATGTAATGAGGCGGTCATTCCGGGAGCGGGTTGGCGGCCATCCGGTTCAGCATCGGGCGCGACTGTCGTGTACGACGCGACGCACATGCGGACGAAATTTCCGTTTGCCGACGTGCCCCGCCTGACGGCGGGTCGCATCAAAGCCGGAACGTCGTGGCTTCCGCAGCCGCGCGTTCCGTTCGAGTTCGATGACAACGAGGCCGGATAACATCCGGCTCGACCTCCGGGGGCTCTCGCCGTGTGCAGTTTCGATCTTCGCCAAAGCTGCGGAAACGCGGCGCGGACACGCGGCCATGCGCCGCCGGCCGCAGCGCACGCGAACGGTTCGCGGAGTGGAGAAAGTGATGGTTCGTTATGAATATGCCAATAACGCGCGATAAGAGCGCCGGCGCGGGGAGCGGTAACGGGCCGCGTCCGTTGATTTACTGGACGCAGTCGCCGTCCGTCATGCTGCGAAAGGAACTGGCGCGACGCGACTGGAAAGTCTCGATCGTCGCGCAGGCGAGCGAGCTGCGCGACACGTCCGGTGAGATCACCTGCGGCATCCTCGACCTGAGCGGCGGCCATGCCGATGCGATCGGCAGCATCGCATCGACCTGCGCGTCGATGCGCGATGTCGTCTGGGTGGCACTCATCGACGTCGGCCAGACCGCGTCGCCGAACGTGCGCGCGCTGTTGCGCGACTATTGTTTCGACTACGTCACGTTGCCCGCGTCGCACCAGCGGATCGCCGATACGGTCGGCCATGCGTACGGCATGGAATGCCTGTTCGCGCGCGACCGTGAACAGCTCGAATCGGAAGAGAAAGGCATCGTCGGCACCTGCAGCGCGATGCTGCGGCTGTTCGATACGGTGCGGCGCTTCGCGCGCACCGACGCACCGGTGTTCGTGTTCGGCGAAACCGGAACCGGCAAGGAACTGACGGCGGTCGCGATCCATCGTCATTCGGAGCGGCGCAACGGCCCGTTCGTCGCGGTGAACTGCGGCGCGATTCCGCCGCACCTGCTGCAATCGGAGCTGTTCGGTTACGAGCGCGGCGCGTTTACCGGCGCGAACGCGCGCAAGATCGGTTATGTCGAGGCCGCAAACGGCGGCACGCTGCTGCTCGACGAGATCGGCGACTTGCCGCACGAGAGCCAGGCGAGCCTGCTGCGCTTTCTGCAGGAGCGCTCGATTCATCGCCTCGGCGGTAGCGATCCGGTGCCGGTCGACGTCCGGATCGTGTCGGCGACGCACGTCGACCTGCGTGACGCGATGGAGGAAGGGCGCTTTCGCGCGGACTTGTTCCACCGTCTGTGCGTGATGCGCATCGACCAGCCGCCGCTGCGCGCGCGCGGCAAGGACATCGAACTGCTCGCGCACCACATGCTCGAACGCTTCCGCGGCGACGCGCGCCATCGTGTGCGCGGCTTCTCGACGGATGCGATCACGGCACTCTACAAGCACGACTGGCCCGGCAATGTCCGCGAGCTGATCAACCGCGTGCGCCGTGCGGTCGTGATGACGGAAGGGCGCCTGATCACCGCGCAGGATCTCGAACTCGAATACTGTCTCGACGCGGCGTCGCCGTCGGTGGCCGACATCCGCAAGTCGATCGAGCGCGAGGCGATCGAAACCGCGTTGCTGCGCACGCGCGGGCGTGTCGCGGCTTCGGCGCGCGAGCTCGGCGTGTCGCGCGCGACGCTGTATCGCTGGATGGAGGCGTACGGGATCGAGCGGCCGCGCGGTACGGGCTCTTCCGACTGAGATTGGACCGGCGACGCTCGCGGCGACCGCGAGCGTCGCGTCAACCGGCGTGCGTGGCGCGCACCGTTCGCGCGGCGTTCACGGCACGGATTTCGACAGCGGGTGGCGCATCGGCGGCGGCCGGATGCTTCCCGGCATCCCCTGCAATTTCCAGCGGAACGAGCGCGACATGTGCCGGCGTGCCGGGCGCGAGATGGAACCAGTCGTCGCGCGGCATGAAGCCCGGCGCGTCGATCTGCACGTGCCGCGCCACGTGTCGCGTGTCGATGTCGACGTGCCATGTATCGCCGCTACGCGATACGCACGCCTCGATCCCGAGTTCGCGACGTGTCAGCACGGCCGGATGCGTGCGGGACGGGAAATGGAACGCCTGCGACAGCAGCGTGCCGTCGTCGGCGCGCAGCGTCGCGACGACCGTGTCGTGTTCGCACGGCCCGAAGCGGTACGCATAGGTCCAGTCGAAGAAGCGGCCTAGCAGCTCGGCCGAGCCGATCCGCACCGCGTCGTGCGCGGCGATCCGCACCGGGCAGCCGGCCCGCGCGACCGGCGTGCGGCCGTCGCGCAGCGCGACCAGCTCGAGCGCCGCCGACAGCGGCGCCGGGTGCTCGTTGACCACGTGGACGTCGAGCCCGTTCAGACCTTCGTCGACGAGCAGCACCTGCACCGGCTGCAGCACCTGGCGCAGCGCATACCACGCCGATTTCGGCCGGTGCTCGGCGTCGATCACGCCCCATCCGGCGCCCGGCATCACGTCCTGGAACTGCCACACGAGCGCGCCGGCGCAGCGCGAGCCGGTGCGGCGCCATTCGGAAAACGTCTCGCGCATCAGGTCCGCGATCACCGCGCGCGACAACTCGAAGTAGCGCGCCGGATCCTCGCGTCGCAGCCGGTCGGGCACGACGTCGTACAGCGTCTGCAGATAGTGGTCGCGGACGTCCTCGAAATCCCACGACGTGCCGGGGTCGCGTGGCACCGCCGCCTTCCAGCGCGGCTCGTGCACGCTCGGCCAGCCAAGCTCGGCGAGCGTCGCGTCGCACGGCACGTTCGCGAACGCGAGGCATTCGCTCGCGAAGCGCACGTCCGCGCGGCGCGCGTCGTCGAGCGGGCGCAGGTACGCGCCGACGCCGTAGTAGTGCGACACGCGTTCGCGCGGCGTGAACGGCAGCACGCCGCCGTCGGGCGAATCGGGCACGTACGGGACGTCGGGGCGGCGCGCGGCCGCCAGGCCGGCCAGCCGCTCGGCGGTCAGCTCGAGGAAGCGCTGCTTCGGCCCGAGCCCCGACATCGCGGCCTGTTGCGCGATCTCGCTGCCGCCGCACAGCACCGTGAGCGATGGCGACGCGCCGTGACGTGCGAGGAACTGCCGGGCTTCACGGTCGATGTTCTCCGCGAACCCGGGATCGTCGAGCGCATAGTCGAAATTCGCGAACATGAAATCCTGCCAGACCAGCAGCCCGAGCCGGTCGCACCACGCGTGGAACGCGTCGGCCTCGTAGGTCATCGTGCCGCCGACGCGGATCATGTTGAAGCCCGCGTCGCGCGCGAGCCCGAGCAGGCGGCCGTAGGTCGCGTCGTCCGCGTGCAGCGCGAGCGGTGCGGCGCTGCTCCAGCACGCGCCGCGCGCGAACACCGGCACGCCGTTGATGCGCAGCCCGAAGCCCTTGCCGTCGGCGCCCGCGTCGACCTCGATCGTGCGAAAGCCGGTCGAGCCGAGCGGCCGCCGCTCGTCGCCGAGGTGCAGCGCGATCTCGTAGAGTGCCGGCTCGCCGTGCGTATGCGGCCACCAGCGGCGCACGTTGGGCACCGCGACGCTCGCGTGCAGCCGGTCGGCGCCGGCGTGTTCGAGCGTTGCGTGGTGTTCGCCGCACGACAGCCGCGCCGCGAGCGTATCGGGCAGCGGTGCGGAGAACGCCAGTTCCGCGTCGAGCCAGCCCGTGTCGCCTTCGATGCGCGCCTGCAGGTCGCAATCGACCAGAACGGGCCCGGCGGCCGGATCGAGCACGTCGACGGGCCGCCACGGGCCCGCCGGCACGTAGGGCGGAAACCACCCGGGCATGTGCCCGAACAGCGAGGTGCGGACCGTGCGCAGTGCCGCCGGCTCCGCGAGCCGCGTGCGCCAGCGCGCACGGCGCGGCGCGCGCGCGTCACGCAGGTGCGGGGCGAGCGCGCGGAAGCACAGGGTCAGCCGGTGCGTGCCGTCGAGCGACACGGTAACGTCGTGCGCGACGAACATGCTGTCGGCGCTGAGGAGCGGCGTGTCGTCGAGCCACGCTTGCGCGAGCGTCGCGAGGCCGTGAAAGCGCAGTACGCGCGGCCCGCGTCCGCGCAGCTCGATCCGGTACCAGTGGTCGCGTTCGTCGAGTGTCCCGGCTTCGTCGAGCCGGCCGGCGAGCGCGAGCGCCTGCGCGACCGTGCCGGGTACGGGCGCCGCGATCCAGCCGTTGCCGGCGGCCGGGAGGTCGCGCGGTGCCTGCGCGGCGCCCGCGGCCGTCGCCAGCATCGACCACGCGGGCTGGGCACGCGCGCGCGTCACCGCATGACCGGCACGGGCGCCGCATCGCTGCGGGCGGGCGTCATGTGCCGCAGCGGCGCGCCGATCTGCCGCGCGCAGGCGACGAGGTCGGCATACGCGGTCTCGATCGCTTCGAGCGTCGAATCGCCGCGCTCTTCCTTGCCGCGCGCGCAGGCGCGCGCGAGCCGGAATTCCAGCACCATCGCTTCGGACGCGATGCGCTCGCACGCGGCGCGGATCTCGGCGAACGGCCCGACGCAGCCGCTGGCCTGCAGCCAGCGCGCGTAATGACCGAACAGTTCGAAGTTCGCGCCGAGCTGCCGCACCGAATTGAACGAGTACGCATGGAAGCGCTCGAGCGGCGAATCGGCGAGCGTCCGCGCGTCGGTCTGCAACTGCCGCCGGAATGCCGCGATCGGATTGACGATCGGCAAGCGCCGCAGGTGACGCTGCAGCGCGGCGAGCGACGCTTCGCACAGCGCGCGCTCGTCGAGCGGCGCAAAACGCCGCTTCGCGCATTCGACATACGGCGGCAGCGTCATCGTCGAGCTGTCGCCGACGAGCCCGTTGTAGTCGAAATCCTCGGCCACGTAATAGCCGCTGTTGTGGAAGTAGCCGATCTGGTGCTTGTCGCGGTCGATCGCATCGATGCCGATCGTCGTCTTCGTGTGCTGCGTGCGATAGCTGCTGCCGCGCGTGTCGGGCAGGAACCACGCGTCGACCTCGACGATCATCAGGTGACCGCGCGCGACCTGCGTTTCGATGTGCTGGTCGAGCGGCTCGTAGATCGAGTGTTCCTGCACGACGACGCCGTAGAGCCGCTCCAGTTCGTCGTGCGGGAACTTGAAGAACGTGAACTGGTCGCCCTCGAAATCGAGCGCGATCGTAAACGGCAGCGCCGCGTACGGATTGAAACCCCACCACCGGAGCACTTCGAGCCACATGTCGACGTAGCAGTTGGTCTGCTTCCAGACCATCTCCTGACTGTGCAGCGGGTGCGGCCGGTAGTGGCGCGCGCGGTGGCGCACATCCTCGAACGACGCGTCTTCGCCGTCGCGGGACACGAACCTCATCGCGTGCCCCACAGCACGTCGCGGACTTCGCGCGGCCATGCGTCGAGGTCGAAGCCGTGATGGCGGAACAGCGCGAGCGTGAGCCGCTCGAGGCCGAAGCCGACGCAGCCCGTATGCGCGACGTCGCCCGTCGCGGTGCGGATGTCCCACAGCAGGCCGAAATGGTCCATGTGGTAGTTGAAGCTCAGGCACGCGGTCTGGCGGTCGTCGTGCTCGATCGGGATCAGCAGCTCGAACTTCAGGTTCTGCTCGCGCTGGCTGTTCGCGACGATCTTGCCGCCGCGGCCGAAGAACGGGTCGTTCGCGAGATCGATCGCGTTCGGCAGGCGCAGCGCCTCGATCATCCGCGTGCCGCGTTCGATCCAGGTCTCGCGGAACGCGACGATCTGCTCGGGCGTGCCGATCCGCACGAACTCGCGCATCCGGAACAGCTGCATGCGGGTCGGGTCGAGCGACGGCTCGTGGCGGAAGCAGTACGAGAACACGTCGACGATCCGGCCGTCGCCGGGCAGCGCGCCCGCGCGCGCGACGACCGGATAGACGGGGTAGCATGCGGCCGGCGTCATCACGACGTAGGTCGGCTTCTGGTTTTCGGTCCAGTCGTCGCCGCGATCGAGGCACTGCAGCAGGCGCTGGTGCTGATGCTCGTCGCCGCAGAACGCATGCACGCTGCCCGCGAGTTGCGGAAAGCTCTTCATGTACTCGCTGCGCTCGAACTCCAGGCGGCTCATCGCCGGCGGAAAGCGCAGCACTTCGGCCTGCTGGTCGGCGCCGATGCGCGTGACGAACGCGTCGAGCGCTTCCACGACGCGCTCGAACCGTTCGCTGCGGCCGAACAGGCCCTGGATGCCGGTCGAGACCAGCAGGCCCGCATCGATCAGCGCATCGCGCAGCGGGTTGACGCCCGCGCGGTCGAGCGGTGCATCGGCGGGAGCGGAGGCGGCGGAGGGCACGGCGAGGCGATCGTTCACGTATGTTTCTCCAGCGTCGCAGGACGCAGCGCGAGCAGCAGGCTCGCGGTGTTGGCGGCAATGCGGTCGTTGCTGATCATCAGCGGCGCCGCGTACAGGTCGCGAATATGGCGGCCGATGCTGAACGGCGTGCCTTGCTTGTAACCGGCCATCCCGCAGATCATCATCGCCTGGTGCGCGACTTCCAGCGCGGTCGCCGACACGTAGGTCTTCAGCGTGTTGATCTCGGCGGCCCAGGCCATGCCGGCCGACCACGAGCGGGCCGACGCGTTCGCATAAAGGTGCAGCACGTGGTCGACGCGGGTCTGCATCGCCTGCATCAGCGCGAGCGATTCGGCGATGCGCCGCGCCGCGGGCGACGGCGCGCCGTCGGTCTGGCGTGCCTGCGCGCGGAAGAACTGGTGCGCGCGGTGGAACGCGTCGCCGGCCACGCCGATCCATACCGCGGCCCACAGGATGTGCGAGACCGGCACCATCGTTTCCTCGGCGATCTTCGCGAACGGCACGGGCAGGCACTGGACGGTGGCGCCTTGCGCATCGAGCGCGAAGCCGTTGCTGCACGTGCCGCGCATGCCGAGCGTGTCCCATTCGCCGCGGCGCGTGAGCGTATAGCCGTCGCGCAGCAGCGTGACGAGCACCTGCTCGGAGGCCGGCGCGTCCGCGTCGCGTCGCGCGGTCGCCAGGATGCCGTCCGCGTAGTCGCCGTACGAGATTGTCGGCGCGGATTTGCGCAGCCGGAACTCGCCGCCGTTGGCTTCGAGCGCGCACTGGCTCGCGCGCAGGTTACCGCCGACGCCGTCTTCCGACGTAGCCGACGCGAGCAGCCACTGGTGGCGCACGAGCTGCCGCAGGAACAGCTTGTGCCAGCCCTGGTCGACGGCGTGGTTGACGATGCAGGCGACCTGGATCTGGTGCATCGCGAACACCATCGCCGACGATGCGCAGGCCTGGCCGAGGATCGAGCAGGCGGAAGCGACGTCGGCCAGCGATGCGCCGGCGCCGCCCAGATGGGTCGGCACCATCGCGCTCAGCAGCCGGCGCGCGCGCATCGCCTCGATCGCCTCGACGGGGCAGCGCGCGTCGCGATCGACCGCATCCGCGTGCTGCGCGGCGATCTGCGCAACGGCATGCGCGGCCTCGTCGAGCCGATGCGCGTCGCTGTCGGCCGCGAGTTCGGGAAGCAGCCCGCTCATGCGGAATGCTCGGTGCGTTGAAGTGCGGCGATCGTGTCCGCGAGCGCATCGATGCTGCGGAACAGGTTGCGGTTCAGCATCTCGTCGGGAATCTCGATGTTGAACTGCTTCTCGATCGCGAGCATCAGCTGGATCGTATCGAGCGAGGAGAGGCCCGCTTCGTAGAGGTCGTCCCCGTCGCCGATCGAATCGATCGCGGCTTCGAGATGGGCGACGTGCCTGAGGATGGTTCTGATTTCGTTTTTCACGTGCTGCTCCGGCGTGCGTGGTGTCGTCCGCTCGGGCAGACGCGCGCTAAGCGCTGACGTCCCCCCGGCAGTCCGGCATCAGTAGACCATTGGCAGGCACGGCGTTCTGTTCGCCACCCTACAAACAGCTAACCCCGATGCAGCCGGCGCCGAAGCGCCGCACCGATCGGGCAGGCCAATCAGGCGCGCGCCGCGGCCGGCACGCCCGAGTCGGCCGACAGGATGCGCTTCATCTCGTCGCGCACGATCGCGCGGCAGCCGCACGACATTTTTTCGAGGCCGTCGAGGTCGGCCAGCTCGATCGAGCTCCGGTATTGCCGGATCAGGCCGAGCTTCTGGATTTCGCCGGCGGCATCCGTCACCGTTTCCCGCCGCACGCCGAGCATCTGCGCCAGCATGTTGTGCGTCACCTGGATCTCGATGCTGCGCGTCCGGTCGTACGCCAGCAGGAACCATCTGCATAACTGATGTTTGAGCACGTGATGGCGGCTGCAGAACGTGATCTGCGATACCTGCGCCATCAGCAGCCGCACGCAGACGAACACCAGGTGGCGAATCACCGGCGACGCATCGAACGCGGCGGCGAATACACGCCGGTCGAGCCGGTAGACGAAACCGTCGCGGCAGGCGACCGCTCGGCAGGGCATCCGGCCGCTGCCGCCGATCACGTCGTCGCAGACCACGCTTTCGCTGCCGATTTCGGCGACCTCCAGCGTCATGCCGCCGGACGACACGTACTGCAGCGAAATCGCCGTCGTGACGGGCAGGTAGACCGCGGCGAGCATTTCGCCGGGTTCGCAGAGCACTTGCCCCGATTTCAGGTGGACGAGTTGAAGGTGGGGGACCAGCGTGGCGAGTTCGTCCCGATCGATGGCCGCGAGAAACCGGTTGGCATCGAAGCTGTGGGAAAGCTCGATCATGCCGTTCGCGTGCGCGACGGCGTCAAGGGCCTGGAGAGTCACGGCACATCCTCGTAGGGTGGCGGTCGCGCGTCGTCGCGGCGATACCCCGCAAAAGGGGATTTCGCACGATCGTGCGGACTTGTGTTCGTCGAAAATAAAATGACGATGCTGGCAAAAAGGCTAACACGCAATTGAATTAAAACAATTGCACCTTGCGTCATCTCACAAAGTTTGACGATTTGGATTGAGCGAAAACGTCATGTGGATTTAATGATTCATTTCCACGAAATTAATCATCCGGAAATGGAATGACTGGCCGGCGAACCATTCGATGTCGAACGGGAATCAATCGCGCGACGCCGCGCATCGTACAGCGAAAAGTGCCGGGCGCACATTGAACATTATTTGACAAATGCTGGTTCGGTGAAAAAATTCCTATGCGCATCAATGGCTTGGGTGCGATTTGTACGGTAGCGTACAGATCGTGGAATTAGTGTGCAGATTCAAATTTGAGACAGTTTCAAACGTGTTCATGAGGCGTGGCATCGCTGCGGAGCGCCGTCCGGCACATCACGGAAACAATTGAAAATCGGCTGTAAGTATTTGAACGATAAGCCTCGCGGCTTCGAGGCGGCTGCTCGGACACGACGCGCACGAATTGATCAGGCGAATGGCGAGCCGGGTCCTTTGCACGGAAGAGTGTCCGTCGCACGGAAGAGTGTCCGGAAATGAGACGCTTTTTTTGCTTTTAGACAGCTTATTCGATCGATCTAAATCGGACGTGATTCATATATTAAGGATGGGCGGGTATTGGCACGTAAATCGCTTATTCGGGCTGGCGTGTCGAAACGGGACGGTCGATTCAATCCAACGGCAACAAGCCGACGGTCAATCGGATTCAGGGTTGTGGGCCGCAACCACGGTCAACGTCCGGACGCGCATCGCGATAACGAGTTCCGTGCACGCGGCTGCAGGCTGCGCGGACAATAAAAGGATACAGACATGCTTCATCTTCACTCGAGCTACTCGGCGAATGCCATCCTCGATGCCCTCCCCGAGGACAGCATCCGCGCCATCGCACCACACCTCGAACTGGTCAGGATCAAGGCCGGCATGCTCGACCGGGTCGGCGAGCCGGCGCGTCACATGCATTTCCCGACGACGGCGATGATGTCGGTGCAGCACCTGATGGAGGACGGTGCGATGGTCGAGGTGGCGGTGGTCGGCCGCGAGGGCGTGGTCGGGCTCGCGACGCTGGTCGGCGGCGCCGCGGCGTCGAGCCGGGTCGAGGTCCGGATCGGCGGGATGGCGTATCGCGTGCCGAGTTGCGTGATGCGCACCGAATTCGAGCGTTCGCCGGCGACCTACCGGCTGCTGCTCAACTACTGCCAGGCGACGATGGCGCAGATTTCGCGCAGCGCGCTGTGCAACCGGCATCATTCGGTCAGCGAGCAGCTCAGCCGCTGGCTGCTGCTGGCGCACGACCGTATCGACGGCGACGAGCTGGCCGTCACGCAGCAAACCATCGCGAACATGCTCGGCGTGCGGCGCGAGGGTGTGACGGAAGCGGCCGGCAGCCTGCAGGAAGCCGGGCTGATCCGGCAGCGCCGCGGCCGCATCACGGTGCTCGACCGCGACGGTCTCGAACATCAAGCATGCGAATGCTACGACCTGATTCGCGCCGACTATCGCCGGTTGCTCGGCACGCGCGGGAACACGAGGCCGATGCCGGTTCGCCCCCGACTGCCGGAGGTACGTTGCGGATTCCCGGCACATGGTGCGTGACGATGCAGTCGATGTCCGGTGGAACGAATGCGATGCGGCGTGCCGCGATCGCGGCGGCCGACGTCGTGCTCGTGCTGGCCGGCGCGCTTGCGGCGCAGGCGGCGTCGGGCCTTGCCTGGCGCGAGCTGTCCGACGCGCAGCGCGGCGCGATTGCGCTGCTGTGCGTGCTGACCGCGGCGCTGCTGCCGCGCTACCTGCACACCGTGCGCGGCGGCATGGCGGCGCAGGGTGGCGTGCACGCGCTGACGCGGACGATGGTTGCCGTCGTCTGCGCGAGCGTGCTCACGGTGGCCGGCACGGCGTGGGTCATGAACCGCGGCGGCACGGTCACGACCCGTTGGATCGTGTGCACGGTGCTGGCCGGCGACGCGGCGCTGCTGCTCGGCCGCGCCGTGCTGCTGGCACTCGTGCTGACGCGTGACGACCCGCGCGCGCGGCAGCGCCGCGTCGCCGTCGTCGGCGCAACGGCGTACGGGCGCGTGGCGATCGAGCGGATGCAGCTTGCGCCGAATGGCCCTTTCGTGGCGGCGTGCGTATTCGACGACGACGTGCAGGCCACCGCGGGCGGCATCGGCGGCGTGCCCGTGATCGACGACTGGAACACCTTGCGCGACCTGATTCGCGGCGGCGAGATCGACGAGGTGTGGCTCACGCTGCCGATGTCGCACGCGCGGCGGATCCAGCGCATCGTGCGCGAGTTGCGCGACGAATTCGTCGAGCTGCGGCTATTGCCCGACGTGCGGCAGATGGCGGTCATCGATCGCTCGGCGACCGACGTGCTCGGCATGCCGGCGATCAATCTCGCGACCACGCCGCGCTCCGCGCCGGAGCTGTGGGCGAAGTTCGCGTTCGACCGGCTGTTCGCGTTCGGCGTGTTGGTTCCGTTGTTGCCGCTGCTGTCGATGCTGGCGATCGCGGTCAAGCTGTCGTCGCCGGGGCCCGTGCTGTTCAGGCAGCGCCGCAAGGGCGTCGACGGCCGCGAGTTCAATATCCTGAAGTTCAGGACGATGCGCGTGCATCGCGCGCAGCCGGGCGTCGTGCGGCAGGCATCGCGCAACGATTCGCGGATCACCTCCGTCGGCGCGTTCCTGCGGCGCACGTCGCTCGACGAGCTGCCGCAGTTCTTCAACGTGCTGTTCGGGCAGATGTCGGTCGTCGGCCCGCGCCCGCACGCGATCGAGCACGATGACTTCTATCGGCAGCTGATCGACAGCTACATGTACCGCTACCGCGTGCGGCCCGGCATCACCGGATGGGCGCAGGTGAACGGCTATCGCGGCGAGACGCGCAAGGTCGAGGCGATGGAAGCGCGCGTGAAGTTCGATCTCTTCTACATGCAGAACTGGAGCTTCTGGTTCGACATGAAGATCATCCTGTTGACTGTCGTGCGCGGCTTCACCGGGCGGAATGCTTTCTGAGGATCACGAATCATCGGGGGAGCGGTACGTCGTGTTAAAAGCCGCCAACGAACGGGTTGGCGGCGGTTCGAGTGTATCTAAGGAAGCAGGCAGCAACGCAGCGAATTGCTGCACTGCGGCTGCGCCGCCGGGCCGCTCGGCGCACGTCGAGCGTGGCGATTTCGCGTCCGTCCCCAGTTTCCGCGAGCGTGTCGCGCGCGTCGCCGGCCCGGTGATTCCCGTCAACACACGCGTGTTCAATGGGTTTATCCTGCATCGAATGCGTTCGGCGCTTCATGTGTCCGGGCGCGCATCCGGGCGCGGCGGCGCCGGTCTTGCCATGCCCGCCGCACACCGGCGCGACACCGCGCGCCGCATTTCCGCGCGGAATCTGGAACAGGAGAGACGGCCATGTCGCTCGACCAACAACAACGGCGGACGCTGCAACAGCGCTTGAACGAAAGCGAACAGACGTTGCGTGCGGAAATCCGTACGAGCGAGGACCAGCGCGCGGCGGAATCCTATGCGGACCTTGCCGGCGCGGCGCCGGACGAGGGCGACGAAGCGAACGCGGACCTGTTCGTCGACGTCGACCATGCACTGATCGGCATGAAGCTGACCGAGTTGCGCGCCGTCGGCCGCGCCCAGCAGCGGATGCGCGACGGCAGCTACGGCGAATGCATCGACTGCGATGCGCAGGTCGCCTACGCGCGCCTGCTCGCGCGTCCGACCGCCGAACGCTGCACGCATTGCCAGTCGATCTACGAACGACGGTACGCCACGACGCCACGCGCATCGCTCTGACGTCGCGGCCGCCTGCGCGCTGCACCCGCCGCGCGGCCGGCGCACGATGACGAACGGGCGCCCGGCGGCGTCGACATGCGGCGCCGGGCGGGCAGACGCCGTCGCGCACGCGCACGGCGTCATCCACGTGGAAGGGAGCCACGCCGATCATGCCGATCCGCAATGCCGAGTGCGCGGCCGTGTTCGCCGAGATCGCCGACATGCTCGAGATCCAGGGCGCCAACCCGTTCCGCGTGCGTGCGTACCGCAATGCCGCGCGTACGATCGCCGACTACGGGCGCGATATTCCGGCGATGGTCGCGAACGGCGACGATCTCGGGAAGATTCCGTCGATCGGGCCCGACCTCGCGTCGAAGCTGCGCGAGATTGCCGCGACCGGCACCTGCGAACTGCAGCAAACGCTGCGCCATGCGCTGCCCGGCGCGATCGTCGAACTGCTCGAGGTGCCGGGGCTCGGCGCGAAGCGCGTGAAAGCGCTGCATGACGCGCTGCATGTCGATTCGCTCGAGCAGCTTCGCGCCGAAGCGAAGAGCGGGCACGTGCGCGAGCTGCCGGGCTTCGGCGCGAAAACCGAAGCGCACCTGCTCGACGCGATCGACGAGCGCTTGCGCGATCCGCAACGTTTCCTGCTGCCGGATGCCGCGCACGCGCTGATGCCGTTGCTCGAACGGCTGCGCGCGGTCGAAGGCGTCGGCAAGGCCGTGCCGGCCGGCAGTTTTCGCCGTCGCCGCGAGACGGTCGGCGATCTCGACATCCTCGTTACCTCACGCGATCCGGTCGCCGTAGCCGACGCATTCGTCGGCTACGGCGACGTGGCGCGCGTGCTCGCACACGGCAAGACGCGTTCGAGCGTCGTGCTCGTCAACGGGTTGCAGGTCGACCTGCGCGTCGTCGATGCCGATGCGTTCGGCGCGGCGCTCGTCTACTTCACGGGATCGAAGGCGCACAACATCACGCTGCGCAGGATCGCGCAGGCCGGCGGGCTGAAGATCAACGAATACGGCGTGTTTCGCGGCGACGAACGGATTGCCGGCGCGACGGAGGCATCGGTCTACGAAGCAATCGGGCTGCACGAGGTACCACCCGAACTGCGCGAGGATCGCGGCGAGATCGACGCGTCGCGCGCCGGCACGCTGCCGGCGCTGGTCGAGCGCAAGCACGTCCGCGGCGACCTGCATGCGCATACCGACGCATCGGCCGGCCGCGACAGCCTGCACGCGATGGCCGATGCGGCGCGCGCACGCGGGTTCGCGTATCTGGCCGTCACCGACCGGACGCCGCATGCCGCCGGCGGTCGCAACGCGTTCGAATGGCTCGCGCGGCAACTCGACGAGATCGATCGCGTCAATGCGTCGTTCGACGATTTCGTGCTGCTCAAGGGCGTGGAGGCCGGCATTCGCGAGGACGGCAGCCTCGACGTGCCCGATGAGATGCTCGGCCGGCTCGATCTCGTGGTCGGTGCGGTACGCAACGGCTTCGACCTGTCGCGCGACGCGCAGACCGAGCGCATGTTGCGCGCGATGGACCATCCGCATTTCACGATTCTCGCGCACCCGACCGGCCGCGTGCTCGGCGAGCGCGACGCATGCGAACTCGACCTGCCGCGTGTGATCGCGCAGGCCGCGGCGCGTGGCTGCTTCGTCGAACTCGATGCGCAGCCGCGGCGGCTCGACCTGCCTGACATCTGGTGCCGCGAGGCCGCGAAGGCCGGTGTGCCGGTGGCGATCGGTTCGGACGCGTGCAGCGCGGATGAACTCGACAATCTCGCGTACGGGGTCGATCAGGCCCGGCGCGGCTGGCTTACGCGGCAGGACGTGCTGAACACGCGCACGCTCGCGCAACTGCGGCCGCTGCTGGCACGCACGATGGGGGCGGGCGGCGCGTCGAAGCGCAGCCGCTCGAAGGGCGCGTGAAGGCGGCCGGCAGCGCGTGCCGCCAGCCGTGCGTTCAGGTCAGGCCAGCACGCCGGCCGCCGGGACATAAGGCAGGCCGAGCGCCTGCGCGACCGCTTCGTACGTGATGTGTCCGTCGCAGACGTTCAGGCCCGCGCGCAGATGCGGATCGTCGGTCATCGCCTGCTTCCAGCCCTTGTCGGCGAGCGCGAGCGCATGCCCGAGCGTCGCGTTGTTCAGCGCGAAGGTCGACGTACGCGCGACCGCGCCGGGCATGTTCGCGACGCAGTAGTGCACGACGCCGTCGACGACGAAGGTCGGGTCCGCGTGCGTCGTCGCGTGCGATGTCTCGAAGCATCCGCCCTGGTCGATCGCGACGTCGACGACGACGGCCCCCGTGTGCATCGTCGCGATCATGTCGCGCGTGACGAGCCGCGGCGCCGACGCGCCCGGCACGAGCACGGCGCCGATCACGACGTCGGCATCGCGCACGGCTTCGTCGATCGTGTGCGCATTCGAGCAGACGGTCGTGATCCGGTTCGCGAAGACCAGGTCTAGCTGGCGTAACCGGTTGACGTTGGTGTCGAGCACGGTGACGCGCGCGCCGAGACCGACCGCCATCTGCAGCGCGCCGGTGCCCACCACGCCCGCGCCGAGCACGACGATATGCGCGGCCGGCACGCCGGGCACGCCGGCCATCAGCAGGCCGCGGCCGCCGCGCGGGCTTTCGAGATGGGTCGCCGCGACCTGGATCGACATGCGTCCGGCCACCTCGCTCATCGGCGCAAGCAGCGGCAGTCCGCCGCCGGGGCCCGTCACGGTTTCGTATGCGATGCAGACGGCGCCGGACTTCACGAGCGCGGCCGCCTGATCGGGATCGGGCGCGAGATGCAGGTACGTGTAGAGGATCTGGCCGCGCCGCAGCATCGCGCATTCGGCCGGCTGCGGCTCCTTGACCTTGACGATCATGTCGGCGCGCGCGAAGACTTCGTCGGCCCCGTCGCACAGCGACGCGCCCGCGGCCGTGTAGTCGTTGTCGAGCAGGCCGATCGCAGTACCCGCGCCGCGCTGCACGAGCACGGTATGGCCGTGCCGCGTGAGTTCGTGTGCGCTGGCCGGCGTGAGGCCGACGCGGTATTCGTGGTTCTTGATCTCCTTCGGCACACCGATCAGCATGAGTCACCTCCATGGCCTTCGTTATCGTTGTCGTGCATCCGCGCGGCGGCGATGCACGTGCGGCCGCTGGCGCAGGGGCATGCGGGCCGCAGTACTGGAATAACAGCGTAGTAGTGCGCGGAGGGAAGTCAAGCGGCCGGCCGGCGTGACGATGCACGCGCACTGCATCGCAACATGCGCAGTCGCGGGTTGCGACCGGACGTCGCAATGCACGCGTTGCCAGGTTTCGGTATCGTCATGCGTGTCGCGGGCCGGGCCGCGTGCCGGAACCGTTCCGGCAGAACAACGACACATCGAGACGAGGACATTTACCGACATGACCGGTGCGTATTTCAGCGTGCCGACGCTTTGCGCGATTGCGCTCGTTCACGTCTACTGGGCGTTCGGCGGGCGGCTGGGCAAGCGTGCGGCCATTCCGGAACAGGACGGCGAGCCGCTGCTGCGGCCGACCGCCGTCGGCACGCTCGCCGTCGCGGCGGCGCTGCTGGCCGGCGCGTGCATGGTCGCCACGCGAGCCGGCTGGTTCGGGCGGAACCCGTATCCCGGCACGATCGCATTCGCGGTCGTTGCGCTCGCATTGATCTTCGCGGTGCGGGCCGTCGGCGATTTCCGCTACGTCGGTTTCTTCAAGCGGATTCGCGGGTCGCGTTTCGCGCGGATGGACACGCTGTACTACTCGCCGCTTTGCGCGGCCCTCGCGCTGTCCATCGCGTCGATGTTCTGGCCGTGGTGAGCGGCGTGCGGCTCAGCACGCAGGCGGATCGATCGGTGTGAGGAATTCGGCCGGCACGGCGTCGGTCAGCCATACGCCGTTTTCGGCGACGAAGAACGTGTGGCCTTGCCGCTGCATGCGCAGCGCATCGATCTCGAGAATCACGGGGACGCCGTAGCGCGTACCGACGGCCAGTGCCGTCCCGATGTCCGGCGACAGATGCACGTGATGTCGGGCGCCTGGTTTCAGCCCTTGCGCACGAATCGAATCCAGAAAGCGTGTCGCGGTGCCGTGATAGAGGCGCTCGGGCGGTTGCGCGGCCGGATACCGGCGCTGCACGGCGGATGTCGAATGGCCTTGTACCGCGCGGATGCGTCGACCGTCGTCGGAGAGGGCGAAGCGCTGCTTGTCGCTGGTCGCGCAGACGGTTTCAATCGTCGTGCGATCGAGGCTGCGCCCGTCGCGGGCGGCGCCGGCGATCAGCTCGCCGATGTCGGCCCAGCCTTCCGGGTCGAGTTGCAGGCCGATCGTCTGCGGCGCGTGGCGCAGCAGGTAGCTAAGGTATTTGCTGATACTGGTCGCGTCGGGCGCCAGCGGATTGTTGTTCTGTGTATTCATGAGACGCGGAGGCTACCAGACCGCGCTGCAAACCGGCACCGGCGCGTTGCGCCAGCGTCGCTGGAAAGAGACAGTCACCGGCTCGGCACGACTCGGAACAATCGCCTGCCCGGCGGGCGGATCGGCCTGTAATCGCGCCGTCCTTGCGTATTCCACATCCCGGATTTTTCAATTGTTGCAATTTTCGATGCATTGAATTGCATTGAACTGTCTAATAATGGAACCGGTTCCATTTATAATTCGCGCCACGCGTCGCCGGACCCGAAAGAGGGTCGTGCACGTTGCGCTTGCCGTCGGCAAACGTGGCGTCTAAGTTGAATCAGGGTCATGGCGATGGCGGGCAGATGCGGGCCGATGGCTGGTATTTGTCCGACGATAAGGCCCGCGTAGAGGTCGATCCGCGCAGCGCCCCCGGAACCCGGCGCGCACGCGGCTGCATCGAGGTTGTTCGCAGCATCCGAAAGAACAGGACGGCCGGCCGCGTGCGGCATGGCTGCCGTGCCGGACACGCAGCACACGGAATGCGTGCGTCCGGCCCCCGATCCCCAACGATCAACATCCGACCATGTCCACGCCATCTGACAAACCCAACTCGCGCCGCCGTTTCCTGCGCACGTCGGTCGCGCTCGTGCCGATCGCGTCGGTTGCCGGCTGCGACCTGCGCTCGTCGTCGCAGTCCGCGACGACGGCCGGCAGCGCGCCCGCCGCATCGGCCGGCGCCGAACGCGCCCCGTACAAGCCGACCTTCTTCGATGCGAAGGAATGGGCGTTCGTCCAGGCCGCCGTCGACCGGCTGATCCCGGCCGACGCCGAAGGCCCCGGCGCGCTCGAATCGGGCGTGCCCGAATTCATCGACCGCCAGATGGAGACGCCGTATGCGCAGGGCGCGACGTGGTACATGCAGGGGCCGTTCCAGCAGGGCGTGCCCGAGCTCGGCTACCAGCTGAAGCTCGTGCCGCGCGACATCTACCGGCTCGGCATCGCGGCCGTCAACCGCTATTGCGAGAAGGCCCACGGCAAGGCGTTCGCGGAGCTCGACGCGCCGACGCGCGACACGGTGCTCGGCGCGCTGGAGAAGGGCGGCGCGCAGATCGACGACGTGCCGCCCGAGGTGTTCTTCGGGCAGCTGCTGCAGAACACGCGCGAAGGCTACTTCTGCGATCCGGTGCATGGCGGCAATCACGACATGGCCGCGTGGAAGATGATCGGTTTTCCGGGTGCGCGCGCGGACTTCATGGATTTCGTCAACCAGAACGGCAAGGCCTATCCGTATGGCCCCGTCTCGATCAACGGGGAGCGCAGCTGATGGCCGCAGATAAAAAACCGCATGTCGATGCGGTGATCGTCGGCTTCGGCTGGACCGGCGCGATTCTCGCGAAGGAACTGACCGAAGCGGGCTTGAAGGTCGTCGCGCTCGAGCGCGGTGAATATCGCGACACCTATCCAGACGGCGCGTATCCGAACACGATCGACGAGCTGACCTACAACATCCGCAAGAAGCTGTTTCTCGACCTGTCGAAGACAACCGTGTCGATTCGCCATGGCGTGCAGGACACCGCGTTGCCGTACCGGCAGCTCGCCGCGTTCCTGCCGGGCGAGGGCGTGGGTGGCGCGGGGCTGCACTGGTCGGGTGTGCATTTCCGGATCACGCCGGAAGAGCTGCGCCTGCGCAGCCACTACGAAGAGCGCTACGGCAAGAAGTTCATCCCCGCGGGGATGACGATCCAGGACACGGGCGTCAGCTACGACGAGCTCGAGCCGCATTTCGATTTTGCCGAGAAGGTGTTCGGCACGTCGGGGCAGGCGTACAAGGTCGGCGGCAAGGTGGTCGGCGACGGCAACGTGTTCGAGGCGAACCGCAGCGACAATTTCCCGTTGCCCGCGCAGCTCAATACGTATTCGGCGCAGCGTTTCTTCGATGCGGCCCGGTCGCTCGGGCTGCACCCGTACCGGCTGCCGTCGGCGAACACGTCGGGCCCGTACACGAACCCGTACGGCGTGCAGATGGGTCCGTGCAACTTCTGCGGCTACTGCAGCGGCTACGCGTGCTACATGTACTCGAAGGCGTCGCCGAACCTGAACATCCTGCCCGCGCTGAAGCAGGCACCGAACTTCGAGTTGCGCTCGAAGTGCCACGTGCTGCGCGTCGACCTCGACGACACGAAGAAGCGCGCGACGGGCGTGACGTACGTCGACCCGGCCGGGCGTGAAGTGCACCAGCCGGCCGATCTCGTGATCGTGGCCGCGTTCCAGTATCACAACGTGCACCTGCTGCTGTTGTCGGGGATCGGCAAGCCGTACGACCCGATCTCGGGCGAAGGCGTGGTCGGCCGCAATTTTGCGTACCAGAACCTGTCGACGATCAAGGCGTTCTTCGACAAGGATACCTACACGAATCCGTTCATCGGCGCGGGCGGCAACGGCGTCGCGGTGGACGACTTCAACGCGGACAACTTCGACCACGGCCCGCTGGGCTTCGTCGGCGGCTCGCCGCTGTGGGTGAACCAGGCCGGCGTGAAGCCGGTCAGCGGCATCGCGACGCCGGCCGGCACGCCGCAGTGGGGCTCGGCGTGGAAGAAATCCGTGAAGGACTACTACGCGCACACGATCTCGATGGACGCGCACGGCTCGAACATGTCGTACCGCGATGTGTATCTCGACCTCGATCCGACCTATCGCGATTCGTACGGCCAGCCGTTGTTGCGGATGACCTTCGACTGGAAGGACAACGACATCAGGATGGCGCAGTACGTGACCGGGCAGATGAAGAAGATCGCGGAGGCGATGGGGCCGAAGTCGATCGGCGTATCGACGCGCGAGTTCGGCAAGCACTTCGATTCGCGTGCGTACCAGACGACCCACCTCGTCGGCGGCGCGGTGATGGGCACCGACCCGAAGACGAGCGTGCTGAACCGTTACCTGCAGTGCTGGGATGTGCACAACGTGTTCGTGATGGGCGCCTCGGCGCTGCCGCAAGGCATCGGCTACAACCCGACCGGGATCATCGCGGCGCTGGCCTACTGGTCGGCACGCGCGATCCGCGAGCAATACCTGAAAAATCCCGCCCCGCTGGTGACCGCATGAAGAGGACGATGAACCACGACGCCGCGCGTCGCCTTTCGCCGGTGCGACGCGTACTGGCGGCCGGTGCGGCCTGCGCCGCGTTCGGTCTCGCGGGCACGGCGGCTTTCGCCCAGCCGGCGGCTGCGCCCGCGGCGGCTTCCGGCCCGGCGGCCGCACCCGTGACCCAATCCGCCGATGCGAACCTCGTCAAGCGCGGCGAATACCTCGCGCGCGCGGGCGACTGCATCGCGTGCCACACCGCGAGCGGCGGCAAGCCGTTCGCGGGCGGGCTGAAGTTCGACACGCCGATCGGCGGCATCTATTCGACGAACATCACGCCGGACCCGAAAACGGGCCTGGGCGGCTGGACGGTCGAGGACTTCACCCGCGCGGTGCGCGAGGGCGTGCGCAAGAACGGCGACACGATGTATCCGGCCATGCCGTTCCCGTCCTATGCGCGCCTCACCGACGACGACATGAAGGCGCTGTACGCGTACTTCATGCACGGCGTCGCGCCGGTCGAGCACGAGAACCGCGCGGTCGACATCGTGTGGCCGCTGTCGATGCGCTGGCCGCTCGGCATCTGGCGCACGATGTTCGCACCGTCGCCGAAGCCGTTCGACGCGGCGCCGTATACCGACCCGGTGGTCGCGCGCGGCGCGTATCTTGTGCAGGGCCTCGGCCACTGCGGCGCGTGTCACACGCCGCGCGCGCCGACGATGCAGGAGCGCGGGCTGACCGACGCGGACGGCCCGGACTTCCTGGCCGGCGGCGCGGCGATCGACGGCTGGGTGCCGACGAGCCTGCGTGGCGAGCCGCGCACGGGGCTCGGCACGTGGACGGAAACCGAGATCGTGCAGTTCCTGAAGACGGGTCGCACGCTGCGCACGGCTGCGTTCGGCGGAATGACGGACGTGGTCGGCCACAGCATGCAGCACATGACCGACGACGACCTGAACGCGATCGCGCGTTATCTGAAGACGCTGCCGCCGCGTGTGCAGGGCGAGCCTCCGCACGTGTACGATGCGGCCGCCGCGAAGGCGCTGCAGACCGGCGACGCGAGCAAGCCGGGTGCGGCCGTCTATCGCGACAACTGCATGGCCTGCCACCGCAGCGACGGCCACGGCTACACGCGCGTGTTCCCGGCGCTGGCCGGCAACCCGGTCGTGCAGGGCAACGATCCGACGTCGCTGATCCACGTCGTGCTGGAAGGCAGCGCGCTGCAGGGCACGCGCACCGCGCCGTCGACCTTCACGATGCCGCCGCTCGGCTGGCGCCTGTCGGACCAGGAAGTCGCGGACGTGTCGAACTTCGTGCGCACGAGCTGGGGCAACACGGGCGTGCAGGTGACGGCCGCGCAGGTCGCGAAGGTGCGCAAGAGCGTCCCGTCGACCCGGCCCGAACCGCCGCCGGGCGCGCGGTTCCCGCAAGCGTCGCGCTGACGGGAGCGGCGGGGCGCCAGCCCCGCCTGTCCGGGCCGTTTCAACGTGCCGGCGCGCTCGCGCGGCGCCTTGCGTTTCGCCGGGGTTGCACCCCGCCAAGGCGCGCCGCCGCGTGAAATTTTCGCGGCGGCGCGCCATTGTTCCGCCTCATCCCTTATCCTTCCATTCTTGAACCTTACTAAATAGTTACAAGAACTTGGGAGGGGGGATGCCTCATGACGTCAGCCTGATTGCGTTGCTCGCGGCCGGTTTCGGTCTCGCGATGATCTTCGGTTACTTCGCGTCGCTGCTGAAAATGCCGCCGCTCGTCGGCTATCTGCTCGCCGGGATCGTGATCGGTCCCGGCACGCCCGGTTTCGTCGGCGATCTTTCGCTCGCACAGCAGCTCGCCGAGGTCGGCGTGATGCTGCTGATGTTCGGCGTCGGCCTGCATTTCTCGCTCGGCGATCTGCTCGCGGTGCGCAAGATCGCGCTGCCGGGCGCCGTCGTGCAGATTACCGTCGCGACGCTGCTCGGCGGCGGGCTCGCGCTCACGTGGGGCTGGAGCGTCGGTGCGGCGCTCGTGTTCGGGCTCGCGCTGTCGGTCGCGAGCACGGTCGTGCTGCTGCGCGCGCTCGAAGGGCGCGGGCTCGTCGAAACGGTGAACGGACGCATCGCGGTCGGCTGGCTCGTCGTCGAGGATCTCGTGATGGTGCTCGTGCTGGTGCTGCTGCCGCCCGTCGCGGGGCTGCTCGGCGGCACGCCGCCCGGCGACGTGCATGCGGCCGGCGGCAGCATCTGGGGCACGCTCGGCGTCACGATGCTGAAGGTCGCGGCATTCATCGCGCTGATGCTCGTGGTCGGCAAGCGCGTATTTCCGCGCATTTTGTGGCTCGTCGCGCGCACGGGCTCGCGCGAGCTGTTCACGCTGTGCATGATCGCGGCCGCGGTCGGCATCGCGTTCGGCGCGGCGAAGCTGTTCGACGTGTCGTTCGCGCTCGGTGCGTTCTTCGCCGGGATGATGATGCGCGAGTCGGAATTCAGCCGGCGCGCGGCCGACGAGACGCTGCCGCTGCGCGACGCGTTCTCGGTGCTGTTCTTCATTTCGGTCGGGATGCTGTTCGACCCGAAGGTGCTGCTCGACGAGCCGCTGCACGTGATCGAGGTCGCGGCGATCGTGCTGGTCGGCAAGACGCTCGCGGCGGTCGCGCTCGTGATCGCGTTCCGCTATCCGCTGAACACCGCGCTGACGGTCGGTGCCGGCCTCGCGCAGATCGGAGAATTCTCGTTCATCCTCGCGGGGCTCGGCCGTGCGCTCGGGCTGCTGTCGGCCGAGGGGCAGAGCCTGATTCTCGCGGTCGCGCTGATCTCGATCGCGATGAATACGCTGCTGTTCGCGATGATTGATCCGGCGCTCGCATGGATCCGCAAGCATTCGGCGTTCGCGCGCAGGCTCGAGGCGCGCGACGATCCGCTCGCCGCGCTGCCGATGTCGACGCCGCAGACACACCTCACCGGGCAGGTCGTGATCGTCGGCTATGGCAAGGTCGGCACGCGGATCGCACATGAACTGGACGCGCGCGGGATCGCGTATGTCGTCGTCGAGCAGAACCGCGAGCTCGTCGAGAAGCTACGCGCGGACGGTATCGCGGCCGTGTCGGGCGACGCGATCGAGCCGATCGTGCTCGTGCAGGCGCATATCGCGCGTGCAGGGATGCTGGTCGTCACGCTGCCCGACGTGTTCGACGTGCGGCAGATCGTCGAGATCTCGCGCACGCTCAACCCGACGCTCGAGGTCGTGCTGTGCACGAACAGCGGCGACGAGGCCGCGCTGCTGTCGAGCGAGGGTATCGGCACCGTGTTCATGGGCGAGACCGAACTCGCGCGCGGGATGACCGAGCACGTGCTCGGCAGGATGGTGAAGCCGGTCGCGGCTGCGCATTGAGACGGCGCGCGGCACCGCGCCGCGCACCGGGCCGCGCGGCGGCCAGGCGGCCGCCCGCGCTGCAGTCAGTAGAACGTCTCGAGCGTCAGTTCCTGCGCCATCACACGATTGCCGGCCAGCAGGCCGCCGTCGACGGGCAACGCGACGCCGGTGATGATCCGCGCGGCCGGCGAGCACAGGAACAGCGCGGCCTGCGCGACGTCGTCGGGCGTCGCGAAATCGTCGAGCGGATACCACTTCCTCAATTGCTCGAACACCTGCGGGTTGCGCTGCACGCGCGCTTCCCACGCGGGCGTCTTCACCGTGCCCGGCAGCACGATGTTCGCGCGCACGCCGTCGCGGCCGTATTCGATCGCGAGCGATTTCGTGTAGCTGATCAGCCCGGCCTTCGCGGCGCTGTACACCGGATGCCCGAGCGCGTGCACGCCGTTCACCGAACCGATGATCGCGATCGCGCCGCGCCGGCGCGCACGCATGCCGGACAGCACGGCCTCGACGCTCACGTAGGTGGCCGTCAGGTTCGCATCGAGATCGGTGCGCCAGCTGGCGGGCGTCGTATCGCGCAGCGTGGTCGACGCGGCCGTGCCCGCGTTCGCGACCAGCACGTCGACTTCCGGATGCGATTCGAGCATCGAATGCAGCCGCGCCGCGTCGGTCAGGTCGTCGACGATCGGTGTCGCGTGCGCGTCGGCGAGCGTTTCGATGAAGCGGTCGAGCGCCGCGCGGTCGCGATCGAGCGCGAGCACGCGGTCGCCGGCCGCGAGGAAGGTGCGGCACAGCGCCTGGCCGATGCCGCCGGCGGCGCCCGTCACGAGGGTGGTACGTGTCATGTCGGCTCCTGGTGCAGTCTCACAGACCGAGCGCGGCGCGCGCCTGCTTTTCGTTGTCGCGCGTGATCAGCGTGCCGGACGTCAGCACGAGCGGCGGCGGTGCCTGGTTCTTCGTGATCCAGTCGACCATATTGATGCTTGTCTGGTAGCCGTGCTGGCGCGGATTCAGCAGGATGGAACCGTAGAAGCCCGTCGGCTTCGGCTTCGCGAACTCGTTGAGCGCGACCTGGCTGCCGTTGATGCCGACCGCGACCATCGCGTCCGCGCCGATGCCGCGCCCCTCGGCGGCGCGTACCGCGCCGACCGTCGTGTCGTCGTTCGAGCCGAACGCCACCCAGCGCTTGAAGTTCGCATGTTTGGTGAGCGCGATGTTCGCCGCATTGAACGCGCCTTCGGTGTCGGCCGTCATCTCGGGCGCGTCGATCACGTTCGCGGCCGGAAAGCCGGCGGCCTTGAGCGCGTCGACCGCGCCGGTCGTGCGCTCGCGCGCGGTCGGCAACTGGTCGTAAGCGAGCCGGATGATGCCGACCTCGGCCGGATTCCAGCCGCGCCGCTTCGTCTCGTCCGCGATGGCCTGGCCGACCTGCTGGCCGATCTTGTAGGCGGAGATGCCCATGTGCGGCACACCCTGCAGCGGCGCGCCGTGGCCGTCGACGAGTTGGTCGTCGACCGACATCAGCTTGATCCCCGCGCGTTTCGCTTTTGCCGCGATGCCGGGGCCGAGCTTCACGTCGGGCGCGCAGATGATCACGCCCTGCGCCTTCTGCGCGGCGAGGCTGTCGAGCGCGGTCGATACCTTTTCGCCGCTCGGCGTCGCGATCTTGATCAGCGTGAAGTGCTTTTCCTTCGCCGCCTGCTCGGCGAAGCGCCATTCGTCCTGGAACCACGGATCGTCCGGCTGTTTGACGAGGAAGCCGATTTTCACGTCGGTGGCATCGGCGGCGCGGGCCGGCGCACCGCCGAACAGCGTGATGCTCGCGGTGGCCAGCACGAGCGTTTTCCAGTGGAATCGCATGCGTCTCACTCCATTGTTGTAGTCGGGCGCGCGGGCAAGGACGCCCGCGGCGCGAAAAAATTGTAGGAGGACGCGGCGGGAACGCTCAAATAATGCGGTGCGTTCCTAGTAAGTGGGATGAAAGCGAGGTGAGGGCGAGGGGCGCACCGCATCGCCCGCCTGGCGGTTTCAGCTTGCCGCCGCTTTTGCCTGCACGGCGGCCGTGCCCGCATGCGCGGCGGTCTTGACCGGCACGGCGGCTTTCTGCGCGGCAGCCGTTTTCGGTTGAGCCGCCGCCTTCGGCGCCGCGACCGTCTTCTGCGGTGCAACCGCCTTGGCCGGCTGCGGCTTCTCCGGCTCGACCGGCGCATCGGGCGGCACGCCGAGCAACTGCAGCGAGCCGCTCGTAACCGACGCGAACACCGGGCCGGCCACCGTGCCGCCGTAGTAACCCTTGCCGCGCGGCTCGTCGATCATCACCGCGACGATCAGGCGCGGGTTGCTCATCGGCGCCATCCCCGCGAACAGCGCGCGGTACTTGCCCTTCGCATAGGTCGCGCCGACCTGCTTGCGCGCGGTACCGGTCTTGCCGCCGATCCGGTAGCCGTCGACGCGCGCGCGGCGCCCGGTTCCACCTTCGCCGACCGCCATCTCGAGCATCGAGCGGATCGACGCGGCCGTTTGCGGCGTCGTCACGCGGTGGCCGCGATGCGCGTCGATCGTCTGCTGGTCGGTGCCGTTCTTCAGCAGCGACACCGGGTGCAGCGTGCCGTCGCCCGCGTAGGCCGTGTAGGTCTGCGCGATCTGCAGCAGCGACATCGACAGGCCGTAGCCGTATGCCATCGTCGCCTGCTCGATCGGCCGCCAGCGCTTGTAGCCGCGCAGCCGGCCCGACGCGACGCCCGGGAACGTCAGTTCCGGCGCGCGGCCGATCCCGTATTCCTGGTACTTGTTCCAGATCGTTTCGGCGGGCAGGTTCAGCGCGAGCTTCGCGAGCGCGATGTTGCTCGACTTCTGCAGTGCCTGCGACACCGTCAGCGACCCGTGGTTCGACGTGTCGTGGATCACGGCCGGACCGATCTTGTAGGTGCCCGGCGACGTGTTGATGATCGTGTTCGGCGTGACCTTGCGTTCGTCGATCGACAGCGCGACGACGAGCGGCTTGATCGTCGAACCGGGTTCGAACGTGTCGATCACCGCGCGGTTGCGCAACTGCTGGCCGGTGAGGCGCGCACGGTCGTTCGGGTCGAAGGTCGGGTAGTTCGCGAGCGCGAGGATCTCGCCGTTCTGCGCGTCGAGCACGACGACGCTGCCGGCCAACGCGTTGTTCTCGACCACGGCTGCCTTGAGCTGGCTGAACGCCAGCTGCTGGATCCGGCGGTCGATCGTCAGTTCGATCGTCGCGCCGTGCTGCGCGGGCACGAGCGGGCGCGTGTCCGACACGATGCGGCCGAGCCGGTCGCGGATCACCTCGCGCTGCCCCGACGTGCCCGACAAGCGTGCATTCGCCGCAAGTTCGACGCCTTCCTGGCCCTTGTCCTCGACGTTCGTGAAGCCGACCACGTGTGCGGCCGATTCGCCCTCCGGGTAGAAGCGCTTCGAATCGGCGATCTGCGTGATGCCGTCGATCGCGAGCTTGTCGAGCCGGCCCGCGGTGTCCGCGTCGACCTGCCGCTTGAGCAGCACGAACGTCTTGTCGTTGCCGAGGCGCCGCTTCACCTCGACGAGCGGCATGTCGAGCAGCTTCGCGATCTGCGGGTAGTCGGTATCGGCGACCTGTTTCGGGTTCGCCCAGATTTCATAGGTCGACAGGCTGACCGCGAGCATCGCGCCGTTGCGGTCGACGATGCCCCCGCGCATCGCGTCGAGCTCGATCGTGCGCTGGTAGCGTTTCTGGCCCTGGCCGACGTAGAAATCCTGGTTGGCGACCTGCACCCAGAAAGCGCGCCCGATCAGTGCGGCGAACGCGAGGAACACGACGATCACGATCAGCTTCGAGCGCCACATCGGCAGGCGCGACGCGAGCATCGGATTCTTGGTCGCGGCCGCGTACGGATCGGCGGGGTGGGTCTTCTTTTTTACGCTCATGCAATGGCCGGGTCGGACCGCCAGGTGGCGGCAAGTCAGTCTGAATAATGTGATTGTAATAAATGAGTAAACGCCGTGTGGGGAAAGTGTGTTCCGGCCCCGAGAAAAAGCGTTCGGCGGCCATTCGGCAGTGCGCGGAAAAGAGGGCGGGAAAGGCGGGCGGAGGCGGAATTTCACCGCCGCGACAGACGATGAAAGACGGGCGATCGGCGGTGTGTCGATCCGGGTGCATGGTATTCGACACGCCACCGATCGCGATCATCACCGGTGTGCGATCAATTGCCCGGTCGCCGATTATTTATTTGGTGCAGAAAATAAAAAGCGCCCCAAAATGAGGCGCTGTTAATAATGAATATCGAAATTAATATCGGTGAACCTGGAATAAACCCGAAAACCGCAGACGATTCAGGGCGATATTGCTATCGCGCGACTGAAATAAATTCCTGGTATTCCGGCTGGGTCGTGCAACGATCGACGGCCTGCAGCCGCCATGCACCGGCGTGATCGCCGGCTAGCACGGCGGGACCCTGTTCGCGCTGCGTCGCATCGAACGACAGCCCCTTCAGCTGGCATACGGCATTCCCGCCGTCGGCCGCGCAGAGCGCCATCGCGCCTTCGACATCGCGGACCTTGCCCCAGGTCGGAAGATCCATGCCCTGATGTGCCTCGCGCGACCACAGCCCCTCGTCGGTATCGACCCACAGTACCGCGAACGATTGCAGGGTTGCTGATTCGCTGCCATTAATCCGAATAGTGAGGCGCATAGGATCGTCTCCCAAGAAATTGACGTATTCGACCGTTTTGACTTGAACAGTCTAGATAGACTGGTGTGAAACGCAAGTGATAATCCGCAATAAATCCGGATTGAGTCTATTTCGGTTTCGGATGAAACGACGTCTGACGATTCATGGTTATTCCGGCAGCGCGCGCAAATGCAGGCGACACCGGCGATCGTGGTATCGATGCATGCATGGCCGACGTTCGAGACATGCGATGACATGGCCGTGGGGCGCGTCGATCTGTCGCGTGCGACCGGCCACCGACACCGGGCCGGCCGATGCGACACGGCACAGCCTGGATGCCGCCCGATCGGATGTGTCAGTGTTCTGACGGCGCGGCCGGAACGACACACTCCGACAATCGCGTACAAATCGGCACACTTTCACGAAACTTTCGGGACAGACTTGCATACGGTCGAGCCCCACACTGGGAGCTTCCCGATCCTGTGCCGCGGACGCCCGTCCTCGGCGGCTGCCGCCGCCTCGTACCAGAGACGCGATCGATGCGATCGCGGGCCGCACGCCCGATCGGGACTGCCGGGGCGCGCGTTAGCCCCGGCCCGGCCGGTGAGCCGTGCGCAGCCCGCAACCGCGGGTGCCGCGCCGCCCGGCCGACTCTTCGAAGGAGACTATCGTGCTGATCTGGAAAACCGCGTTGTCGCTCAACTGGCGGACCAGCCTCGTGTCGCCGGCCAGCGCACCGGTCGCGGCGGCCAACGTCGGACGGCTGGTGCTGACCGGCGCAACCGGCTTCATCGGCAGTACCGTACTGACGGCGCTCGTCAATGCAGGGCTGCTGGAACGTATCGTGTGCGTCGTGCGCGCGCAGAACCGCGGCCACGCCGTCGCGCGGCTGCGCGAAGCCGCGTTGCGCGCGGGGCTCGCGCCGTACTGGGCGTCGCGTCTGACCGAAGCGAACGTGATCGTCGGCGCGCTCGGCGACGTGTGGCAGGGTGCCGACGCGTCGCGTCTCGCCGGCGCGACCCACGTGATTCACTGCGCCGGTCATGCGTCGCCGGCCGACGGTGCGCACCTGCAGTCGGACATTGCCGATTCGGTGCGTTTTGCCGAACGCTTCGCACGGGCGTCGCGCTTGCAGCGCTTCGTCTATGTCGGCACGGCCTACGCGCATGCGGGCCGTGGCGGGATCGTGCAGGAAGAGGCGGCGGGCGACGCGGCGAACGACGTTGCGCAGGACGGCGAAGGCCTGCCGGGCGCGGTGCTCGCGGCGGACTACCTGCACGCGAAGGCCGAAACGGAGCAGCGCCTGCGCGTGCTCGGGCTGCCGCTCGTCGTCGTGCGGCCGTCGCACGTCGTCGGCCACACGGTGCTCGGCACACGGCCCGCGCCGAATTCGTTCTGGATGTTCCGGCTTGCGCATGCCGCGCGCCGCTTCACCGCACGGCCGATGACGCGTATCGACATCGTGTCGGTGGACGACGTGGCGCGCGCGACGATGCTGCTGGCCGTCAAGCCGACGCTCGCGCACGACGTCTATCACGTGTCGGCCGGCGACGAGGCGCCGCAGGTCGCGCAGATCGTGCGTGCGATGGACGAGGCGGCGGGGATGACGGGCGCGCCGCGCTACGCGGCATGCGCGCCGGCCGAGCTGCCGCTCGTGGTGCGCGACGTGCTCGGGCGGCCCGATCCGGCACTCGAACGCGTGATCGGCCGGGCGCTGCAGCGTTGCGCGGAATTCGCGACGGTCGATCGCGTGTTCGACAACCGCCGCGTGCGCGATGAAATCGATTTCGAGCCGTTGCCGTTCATCGATTACGTCGAGGAATGCATGCGCACGTCGCGCGGCGTCGCGGTGACCGAACTGATGCGCGGCGCGGTGCACTGACCGCCGGCGCAATATCGGCGCCCGTTCCCGCGACTGACGGGAATGGGCGCCATCTTCACGTGTTGCCGCCGAGTTCGATCAGACGGTCGAGCGCGCGGTAGATATCTTCGAGGCCGTCCTGGCCGAAGCGCGATTCGAGCTGCCGGTATTGCTCGTCGATGCGCGGACCGATTTCCGTGACGAGTTTCCTGCTTTGCGGCGTCAGGCTGACCAGCAGCCGGCGCTGATCTTCCTGCGCGCGCGTGCGCGTGATCAGGCCGTCGCGCTCCATCCGTTCCAGCACGCCCGTGAGGCTCGGGCTCAGGATGCAGCAGCGCCGGGCGATCTGTCCCGCTTCGAGCGCATGCGCCGGTTCACCGTCGAGCACGCGGATGATCCGCCATTGCTGTTCGGTCAGCGCGAATTCCTTGAGAATGGGGCGGAACAGACCCATCAGCGTTTCGCGGGCTTCCAGCAGCAGCATGGCCAGGTTGCGATGGTCGAGCGTACGGTTCATCGGGGTGGACAGTGGACGGGGACGCATCAATCTTAACAGCCGAAGGTGGTGAATTTCGCGTATCAGGGTAATCGAGGTTGCCAGCGCCCGATTGTTTACTTAAGATATTAACTATTGACGATGCGCCGCGACGCGCGGCAGGGGAATGACGCATGGAGCTGTCTTGCACGACCGCCGCGGCGCCGCCGTTGCCGGTCGCCATCGGTACCGTCTACGGTGCGCTGCTCAACGAGCGCGCGGCGCTCGACGCGCTCGGCGCTGCCGTGAACGCACCGCCTTACGGCCGCCCGCCGCAGGCGCCGATCCTGTATATCAAGCCGGCCAACACGCATGCGGCCGACGGCGCGGCCGTCGTCGTGCCGGCCGGTGTCGACGCGCTGGAGATCGGCGCGTCGGTGGCCGTCGTGTTCGCCCGGCGCGCCACCCGCGTGCCGGCCGCGCAGGCGCTCGACTACGTGCACGGCTTCACGCTCGCGAGCGACGTGTCGGTGCCGCATCCCGATTACTACCGTCCGGCCGTACGTTTCAAGTGCCGTGACGGCTTCTGCCCGCTGGGTCCCGCCATCGTGCCGGCCGCCGCGCTTGCCGATGTCGACGCGCTCGCGTTGACCGTGCGGATCGACGGCGAGGTTGCCGTCTCCGCTTCGACCGCCACGCTGATCCGCCCCGTGCGCGACCTGATCGCCGACGTGACGGCCTTCATGTCGTTCGACGCGGGCGACGTGCTGCTGCTCGGCGTCGCCGGCGGCGCACCGCGCGCCCGCGCGGGCAGCACGGTCGAGATCGCCGCCGCCGGCATCGGCACGTTGCGGCACACGCTGATTGCGGAGGAAACCCGATGAAGACGGCGCGCATCATCTACAACGGCGCACTGCATGCGGCCGAACCGGCCGGCGACGGCGCGATCCGCCTCGATACCGGGCGCGTCGTGGCCGAGGAGGAGGTCGCATGGCTGCCGCCCGTCGCGCCGCGCACGACGTTCGCGCTCGGCCTCAACTACGCCGACCACGCGAAGGAACTCGCGTTCAAGGCGCCGAGCGAGCCGCTGATCTTCCTGAAGGGGCCGAACACGTTCATCGGCCACCGGTCGCGCACCGTGCGCCCGGCGGATGCCACCCACATGCACTACGAGTGCGAACTGGCCGTCGTGATCGGCCGGCCCGCGCGCAACGTGCGCCGCGCGCAGGCGCTCGACTACGTGGCCGGCTATACGGTCGCGAACGACTACGCGATCCGCGACTATCTCGAGAACTACTACCGCCCGAACCTGCGCGTGAAGAACCGCGACACCTGCACGCCGCTCGGGCCGTGGTTCGTCAGCCGCGACGAGATCGGCGACCCGGGCGACCTGACGCTGCGCACGACGGTGAACGGCCGGGAGACGCAGCGCGGCAGCACGCGCGACATGATCTTCGACGTGCCGGCGCTGATCGAGCACATCAGCGGGTTCATGACGCTCTCGCCGGGCGACCTGATCCTGACCGGCACGCCCGAGGGGCTGGCGGACACGCAGCCGGGCGACGAGGTCGTGACCGAAATCGAAGGGATCGGCCGGCTCGTCAACACGATCGTCGGCGAAGCAGACTACTATCGCGCCGGCTGAGCCCGTCGCCCAAGGAGAACCCATGACCATCAAGCACTGGATCGACGGCCGCGAAGTCGAGAGCCGCGAGACCTTCACGACGCTGAATCCCGCGACGGGCGATGTCATCACCGACGTCGCGTCGGCCGGCGAAGCCGAAGTCGACGCGGCCGTGCGCGCGGCGAAGGAAGCCTTCCCGAAATGGGCGAACACGCCCGCGAAGGAGCGCGCGAAGCTGATGCGCAAGCTTGGCGAACTGATCGAGAAGAACGTGCCGATGCTCGCGGCGCTGGAGACGCAGGACACCGGCCTGCCGATCGCGCAGACGAGCAAGCAGCTGATTCCGCGCGCGTCCGAGAATTTCAATTTCTTCGCCGAAGTGTGCGTGCAGATGAACGGCCGCACCTATCCGGTCGACGACCAGATGCTGAACTACACGTTGTACCAGCCGGTCGGCGTGTGCGCGCTGGTGTCGCCGTGGAACGTGCCGTTCATGACCGCGACGTGGAAGACGGCGCCGTGCCTCGCGCTCGGCAACACGGCCGTGCTGAAGATGTCGGAGCTGTCGCCGCTGACGGCCGACCAGCTCGGCCGGCTCGCGCTCGAAGCCGGCATCCCGCCCGGCGTGCTGAACGTCGTGCAGGGTTACGGCGCGACGGCCGGCGACGCGCTCGTGCGGCATCCGGACGTGCGCGCGGTGTCGTTTACCGGTGGCACCGTCACCGGCAAGCGGATCATGGAGCGCGCGGGCCTCAAGAAGTATTCGATGGAGCTCGGCGGCAAGTCGCCGGTGCTGATCTTCGACGATGCCGATTTCGACCGCGCGCTCGATGCATCGCTGTTCACGATCTTCTCGATCAACGGCGAACGCTGCACCGCGGGCTCGCGGATCTTCGTGCAGCGCACGATCTACGACCGCTTCGTGCAGGAATTCGCGCGCCGCGCGAACAACCTGGTGGTCGGCGATCCGTCCGATCCGGCCACGAATCTGGGCGCGATGATCACGCGCCAGCACTGGGAAAAGGTGACCGGCTATATCTGCATCGGCGAGCAGGAAGGTGCGCGCGTGGTCGCGGGCGGCGCGGACAAGCCGGCGGGCTTGCCCGACCATCTGCGCAACGGCAACTTCGTGCGTCCGACCGTGCTGGCTGACGTCGACAACCGGATGCGCGTCGCACAGGAAGAGATCTTCGGGCCGGTTGCGTGCCTGATCCCGTTCGAGGACGAGGAAGAAGGGCTGCGGCTCGCGAACGACACGTCGTACGGCCTCGCGTCGTACATCTGGACGCAGGACGTCGGCAAGGTGCATCGCCTCGCGCGCGGCATCGAGGCCGGGATGGTGTTCGTGAACAGCCAGAACGTGCGCGACCTGCGCCAGCCGTTCGGCGGCGTGAAGGAATCGGGCACCGGGCGCGAGGGCGGCGAGTACAGTTTCGAGGTGTTCGCGGAGATCAAGAACGTGTGCATCTCGATGGGTTCGCACCACATTCCGCGCTGGGGCGTGTGACGGGCGCGGGTCGTTTCGCCGCAAGAATGATTCCTTAGCCGGCACGCCGGCCAAGCATGGGGCTGGAGTAACCGCTAAAGCGCCAACTCTGGCCGACCGCGAAGCATGGGACCCGATGCAAAGCATGGGGCCCGAGTAAGTTCTGAAGCACTAACTCGGGCCGACATAAGCGCTAAAGCGCTAACTCGGGTCGACAGGAGACTTGAACGATGGGCAAACTGTCCCTCGCCGCGAAGATCACGCACGTGCCGTCAATGTACCTGTCGGAATTGCCCGGCAGGCATCACGGCTGCCGCGAAGCGGCGATCCGCGGCCATCAGCTGATCGGCGAGCGCTGCCGTGCGCTCGGCGTCGACACGATCGTCGTGTCGGACGTGCACTGGCTCGTCAACGCGGGTTATCACGTGAACTGCAATGCGCACTTCGCGGGCACGTATACGAGCAACGAACTGCCGCATTTCATCCGCGACATGCAGTACGAATATCCGGGCAACCCGGCGCTCGGCCGGCTGATCGCCGAGACGGCCACCGCACGTGGCGTCGCGACGCGTGCGCACGAGATCGACAGCCTCGAACTCGAATACGGCACGCTCGTGCCGATGCGCTACATGAACGGCGACCAGCACTTCAAGGTCGTGTCGATCGCCGGCTGGTGCATGTGGCACACGCTCGACGAAAGCCGGCGCTTCGGCGAGGCGCTGCTCGAGGCGATCGAGAAGAGCGATTCGAACGTCGCGTTCCTCGCGAGCGGTTCGCTGTCGCACCGTTTCAACGACAACGGCAGCCCCGAGGAATCGATCCACCAGATCAGCCGCGAATTCTTCCGGCAGGTCGACCTGCGCGTGGTCGAGCTGTGGAAGCAGGGCGATTTCAAGACGTTCTGCGCAATGCTGCCCGAGTACAACACGCATTGCCACGGCGAAGGCGGCATGCACGACACGGCGATGCTGCTCGGCCTGCTCGGCTGGGATCGCTACGACCAGCCCGTCGAGATCGTCACCGACTATTTCGCGAGTTCGGGCACGGGGCAGATCAACGCGATCTTCCCGCTGCCCTGAACGGCGCCGCCCCGCATCCGACAATCGACAATCGACATCCGACTGCTATGCATGGGACCCGAGTAACCGCTAAAGCGCTAACTCGGGTCGACAGGAGAATTGCTATGCCACACATCGTCGTCGAATACACCGCGAACATCCGCGACGACGCGCGCATCCCCGCGCTGCTGCGCACGATCAATGCAACGCTGATCGCGCAGGGCGGCGTGTTCCCGACGGGCGGTATCCGCTCGCGCGCGATCGAACTGCAGGACTACTGCGTCGCCGACGGCACGGAGGACGACGCGTTCGTCCATGTGACGCTGAAGATCGGCTCGGGCCGCAGCGACGAAACGAAGAAGGCCGCATGCGACGCGCTGTTCGACGCGATCAAGGCGCATTTCGCCGAGCTGTACACGAAACGCTACCTCGCGCTGTCGATGGAGCTGACCGAGTTCAGCGAAAGCGGCTCGTACAAGCACAACAACATCCACGCCCGCTACAAGCGGGCCGGCTGAACCCCATTCCCGATCCGACCATGCTCGAACCCGCCCTCATCGACCAGCTTGCGCAGCGTCTGCACGACGCCGAGCGCGCGCGCACGCAGATCCGCCAGATCTCGCTCGACCATCCCGACATCACGATCGACGACGCGTATGCGATCCAGCGCGCGTGGGTGTCTCTCAAGCTCGCGGAAGGCCGCACGCTGAAGGGACACAAGATCGGCCTCACGTCGAAGGCGATGCAGAACACGTCGCAGATCGACGAACCCGACTACGGTGCGCTGCTCGACGACATGTTCTTCGCGGACGGCGGCACGATCCCGACCAGTCGCTTCATCGTGCCGCGCGTCGAGGTCGAACTCGCGTTCGTGCTCGGCAAGCGGCTCTCGGGCCCGGACTGCACGATCTTCGACGTGTACGACGCGGTCGATTACGTCGTGCCCGCGCTCGAGATCATCGACGCGCGCAGCCAGTCGATCGACCCCGATACGAAACGGCCGCGCAAGGTGTTCGACACGATCGCCGACAACGCCGCGAACGCGGGTGTCGTGATCGGCGGGCGGCCGGTGAAGCCGCACGACGTCGACCTGCGCTGGGTCGCGGCGATCATGTCGCGCAACGGCGTGGTCGAGGAGACGGGCGTCGCGGCCGGCGTGCTGAACCATCCGGCGAACGGCGTCGTGTGGCTCGCGAACCGGCTGTCGCGCTTCGACGTCGCGCTGGAACCCGGGCAGATCGTGCTCGGCGGCTCGTTCACGCGGCCGTGCGCGGCGCGGCCGGGCGACACGTTCAGCGTCGACTACGGCCCGCTCGGGACGATTCAGTGCTACTTCGAGTGAGCGAGCGATGCAGATTCCGTCGAATGTCTTCAAGGCCGCGCTCGCGCGCGGCGACGCGCAGGTCGGGCTGTGGCTCGGGCTCGCGAATCCGTATAGCGCCGAAGTGGTCGCGGGCGCCGGTTTCGACTGGCTGCTGATCGACGGCGAGCATGCGCCGAACACGGTGCCGACGATCCTCGCGCAGTTGCAGGCGATCGCGCCGTATCCGTCGCATCCGGTCGTGCGCGTGCCGTGGAACGATCCGGTGATCGTCAAGCAGGTGCTCGATCTCGGCGCGCAGACGCTGCTCGTGCCGATGGTGCAGAGCGCCGACGAAGCGCGCGCGGCCGTTGCCGCGACGCGTTACCCGCCGCACGGGATTCGCGGCGTCGGCAGCGCGCTGGCGCGCGCGTCGCGATGGAATCGCGTCGGCGATTACCTGCACCGCGCGAACGACGAGATGGCCGTGCTCGTGCAGGTCGAGACGCGCGCGGGGCTCGATGCGATCGACGCGATAACACGGGTCGAAGGCGTCGACGGCGTGTTCATCGGGCCGGCCGACCTGGCAGCCGATCTCGGGCATCTCGGCAATCCGGGGCACCCGGACGTGCAGGCCGCGATCGACGGCGCGATTCGCACGATCAAGGCGGCCGGCAAGGCGCCGGGCATTCTGAGTGCGGACGAAGCGGCTGCGCGACGCTATCTGGAAGCGGGCGCGTTGTTCGTCGCGGTCGGGGTCGATACGACGTTGCTTGCGCGAAGCGCGGAGCGGTTGGCGGCGCAGTTCAAGGGGGTATCTCGACCGGCGCAAAAGAATGGTGACACGACGTATTGAGCGACGGGTGCTGACCGATATGCCAAGCAAAACAGACATACTGCCTGACGAATCGGAGCATCGGCGCAAGGTTTCGCAAAGGGACCGGATGGCCTCGCTTGAATCGAATGCAATCCCGGATGCGATGGCGGAATTGAGTGCGCAGGCGCAAGCCCTGCGGATGGGTTATGACTGACTTTCCGTTGTCCCGACTGCCGATCTTGCTACGTCCATATACCGCCCCGGCGTCGTCCCCAACGCCCGCCGGAACATGTCGATGAACGCGCTCACGTTGTCGTACCCGAGATCGAGCGCGATCGTCGTCACCGGCACGCCGTCGGCGATTTTCTCCAGCGCACGCAGCAGCCTCGCCTGCTGACGCCACTGCGCGAACGTCAGCCCCGTCTCGGCGACGAAGCGGCGGCTCATTGTCCGTGCGCTGATGCCGGCCCATTCCGCCCATTCCTCCAGTCGCCGGTTGTCCGCGAGATCCGCGGCAAGCGCATCGGTGATCTTCATCAGCCGCGGGTCCTGCGGCCGCACCAGCCCCAGCGCTTCGACTTCCGATAACGCGATTTCATCGAGGATCACGTCGGCGATCCGCGTCTGCGCGGCATCCAGTTCCGCATCGCCCCAGCTTGCGGCGCGCTGCACGGCTTCGCGCAGCAGCGGCGACGTGCGAATCGCGCGCGGCGTGTCGGGCAGTGCCGCGCAGCGCGCTTCCGCGACGAACGCCGACCAGCCGGAAATCGGCCCGAACGAACGCAGCGAATGCCGGCAATGCGGCGGAATCCAGATCGCATGGATCGCCGGTACGACCCAGTCCTGGTCGTCGAGACCGATCGTCAGCAGTCCGCTGAGCGCGCCGACGAGCTGACCGCGCGCATGCGCGTGCGGTGCGGTGATACGTGGGTCGCGTTGCGACAGGACGGCGGCGACGACGAACGGGCCATCGTCGGACACGACGAATCGGGCGGGCAGGAGTGGATCGGACATGGCCGGATAACGGTATCGAATGGCTGTTATACCGGAGATCGGCCGGCTTCGCACGCCTACACTGCCTCCATCGATGACAACCGGAGTACGACACGATGCGAGCCGAACAAATGCTTCCCGACCATGCCGACCGGATCGAGGCCGGCGGAACGACGATCCGCAAGGGCACCATCGGCGCGTTTCTGGTCAACGCGCGTGTGCTGACCGATCCGAACGCCGCGCCCGCCGACCGGGCGAGCGCGGAGGCCGACACGCTCGACGCGTTGCCGGCACTGCGCGCGCTTGGCCTGTTCGACGTGATGGAAGTGCGCGATCCCGCGCTGCGTGCGTGGCTCGACGCACGCTGATGCCTGCCGGAGCCGTCGATCGAGATCCCCGATACAAGGAGCCAAGATGAAAGCTGCAGTCGTGACGGGCGCCGGCGAGCGTCCGGTCCATATGGAATTCGAACCGCCGCGCGCGATGCCGGGCCACAGCCTGATCGACGTGACGGCATCCGCGCTGAGCCGGATCGCTCAGGGGCGTGCGTCCGGCACGCATTACTCGTCGGACGGAGGCTATCCGTTCGTCGTCGGCGTCGATGGCGTCGGCCGCCTCGACGACGGGCAGCGCGTCTATTTCTTCGGTGCGCCCGTGCCGTTCGGCGCGATGTCCGAGCGCACGATCGTGCCCGATGCGCGGTGCGTGCCGCTGCCGGACGCGCTCGACGACGTCACGGCCGCGGCGATCGCGATTCCCGGGATGTCGTCGTGGGCCGCGCTGACCGAACGCGCGCGGCTCGTCGCGGGCGAGACGGTGCTCGTCAACGGTGCGACGGGGACGTCGGGGCGGCTGGCGGTGCGGATCGCGAAGCATCTCGGCGCTGCAAAGGTGATCGCGACGGGCCGCAACGCGGCTGCGCTGGACGCCTTGCTGAACGCGGGTGCAGACGCCGTCGTGTCGCTGCAGCAGGACGATGCGCATCTGGCGCGTGCGCTCGAACCGCATTTCCGCGCGGGTGTTGATGTCGTGCTCGACTACCTGTGGGGTGCCAGCGCGCGGACGCTGCTGGTTGCCGCAGCGAAGGCGACGCCCGATGGGCGCCGGCTGCGTTTCGTTCAGATAGGCTCGATCGGCGGCGCGGACGTGCTGCTGCCGGGCGCCGTATTGCGCGCCACCGCGATCGAATTGATGGGTAGCGGTATCGGCAGCGTATCGCTGCCGCGTTTGCTGGACTCGGTGCGCGGCGTGTTCGACGCGGCCGGGCCGGCGCGGCTGGTGATCGATACGCGCACCGTGCCGCTGTCGGCGGTCGGCGAACACTGGGGTGATGCGAACAGCCTCGTGCGCACGGTGTTCACGATGCGGGACGAGTGAACGGCGATCGAACCACAGCGGGCCAGGCGCGGTGCGACGAACGAGCCGTGCAGCGACAACCGGCTAGCCGTCGTGATCCTGCCGCGCGTGGGGCGAAAGCAGGGCGGCCGCGCGCGAAAGACGCCCGTCGCCGCCCGCCGCTTCAGGCTCAGAACCGCTGCTGAATCCCCGCCGTGACACCGACCTGCGTCGTGCCGTACCCGTTGAAGTCGCGCGACACACCAACCTTCTGGTCGTGCTTCGCGATCGCGAACGCGCCGGCCGCGTACAACACCGTGCGCTTCGACAGCGCGTACTGCGCACGCAGCGACACGAGCGTCGGATCGGCATCCGTGCCGCCCTTGACGTTCTGGTGATAGACGGCCGCGATCAGCGAGAACGTCGGCGTGAACTGGTACGACCCGCCGACCCAGGCCATGTCGCTCAGCTGGTTTGCCGCCGTGGTGCGGAACGTGCGCTTGTAATTGCGGTAGCCGGCCATCGTCTTCAGGTTGCCGAAGTCGTAGCTCAGGCCCGCGTGGATGCCCTGGATATAGTTGACCGTGTCGGCCGGCGTGACGCTGTCGGCCGCGCCGTTCTGCCGGTCGAACGTGACCACGGCCGCGAACGGGCCGGTCTCGTAGCCGAGCGCGATGTCGTACTTCGAGCTGGTCTTTACGCTGCCCGGCACGTTGCCGAAGCCGTACAGCGCGCCGAACTTGAAGCCGCTGAATTCGCCGTCGTAGCGCACCGCGTTCGACGAGCGCGTGAACATGCCGTCCTTGCGGCCGCCCGTCGCCATCGACGACGTCGCCCACGAGTAGTTCTGCGCGTAACCCATCGGGTCGAACGGCAGCATGTAGTCGTAGGTGACGGTGAAGTTGCGGCCAAGCGACAGCTCGCCCCATTTGCCTTTCAGGCCGACCGTCGCGCGGCGCGCGAAGATCGAGTCGGGGCCGTCGTCCGACGTGCCGTTCGCGAGATCGATCCCGCTTTCGAGGCGAAACACCGCCTTCAGCCCGCCGCCGAGATCCTCGACGCCGCGCAGGCCCCAGCGCGACGTGTTCTTGTTGCCCGACTTGAGCTTGACCGAATTGCCGCCCTCCGGCGCCGCATGGTTCGCGAATTCGATGCCGGCATCCATGATCCCGTACATCGTGACCGACGACTGCGCGTGCGCGGCGGGCGCGGCGATGCAGGCCGCGGCGGCCGAGCCCGTAAGGACTACTGTGCGAATCGAACGTTCTGCGCGTGACTTCATTGACGGTGTCTCCTTGGTTCTTGTGGGTTGGGTGAAACGGATGCGGCGCGCGGCAGCCCGCGACGGACGCCCAAAGACGTCCGCCGGTCATGCAAGTCATCGCCTGGCGGGATGCGCGCGGTGCATGCGCGGCGGCGCGTGGGCCGCCGCGCTCGGGTCAGCCCGCTTTCGCGAACGCCCAGCAGTCGTTGGTCGGGAATTCGATCCAGTGCTTGCCGGCCGCACGCGGCACGTTGCCGAACGCGCGCAGGCGCATGTCGCCGCAATGGAACAGGTATTCCCAGCGGTCGCCGAGATACATCGACGTGACGAGGTCGGCCTGCAGCCGGTTCGCGCCCGGGCCGTCGGTCACCTGCACGCGTTCGAGACGGATGACGGCCTGCGCGTCCTGGCCCGGCGCGAACGTGTCGCGCGCCATCGCACGGATTTCCCAGCCGTCGCCGGCGAGCGTCACGCATTCGCCGTCGATCGCGGCGACACGTGCGTCGATCCGGTTGTTGCTGCCCATGAATTCGGCCGTGTACAGCGAGCGCGGCGCGCCGTACAGCTCGGCCGGCGTGCCTTCCTGCTCGATGCGGCCGTTGCGCAGCAGCAGGATGCGGTCGGACATCGCCATCGCTTCGGTCTGGTCGTGCGTCACGCACAGGGCCGACAGCCCGAGCGACACGATCAGCTCGCGCAGCCATGCGCGCGCTTCCTCGCGCAGCTTTGCGTCGAGGTTCGACAGCGGCTCGTCGAGCAGGATCACCGGCGGGTTGTAGACGAGCGCGCGTGCGATCGCGACGCGTTGCTGCTGGCCGCCCGACAGCTGGTGCGGAAAGCGTTCCGCGAGATGGCCGAGGCCGAGCTGGTCGAGCGCGCTCTGCACGCGGCGCTTCTGTTCGGCCGGCGCGACGCGGCGCAGCTTCAGCCCGTAGCCGACGTTGTCGGCGACGGTGCGGTGCGGCCACAGCGCGTACGACTGGAACACGAGGCCGAGCGAACGCTGCTCGACGGGCAGGTCGACGCGTCGCGCGCCGTCGAAGAACACGCGGTCGTCGAGCTGGATGCGTCCTTCGGACGGCTGTTCGAGGCCGGCCACCGCGCGCAGCAGCGTGGTCTTGCCGCTGCCCGACGCGCCGAGCAGGCAGACGACTTCGCCGGCCTTCAGTTCGAACGACACGCCCTTGAGGATCGGATTGACGCCGTAGCTGAGATGCAGGTCGTCGACGATGAGCTTATCCATGAAGTTTCACTCCGAAACGCAGGGCCACGCCGAGTCCGACGCCGACCATCGCGATGTTGATGACAGAGAGCGCGGCGACCTGGTCGACGGCGCCCGTCGCCCACAGCGACACAAGCAGCGCGCCGATCACTTCGGTGCCGGGCGACAGCAGGTAGACGGCCGTCGAGTATTCGCGCTCGAAGATCATGAAGATCAGGAGCCACGCGGCGAGCAGGCCGAAACGCACGAGCGGCAGCGTCACGTCGAGCGACACGCGGCTGCGCGTCGCGCCGACGCTGCGGCCGGCTTCCTCGAGCTCGGGGCCGACCTGCAGCAGCGCGCTCTGGATGAGCCGCATCCCGTACGCGAGCCACACGACGGTGTACGCGATCCAGATGCTCCACATCGAGTTCTTCAGTTCGCGCAGGCCCGGGACGAACAGGAAGATCCACAGGAACGCGAGGCCGGCGAGCAGGCCGGGCACCGCGCGCGGCAGCAGCACGATGTAGTCGAGCAGCTTCGTCGCCCAGTCGTGGCGGCGGTGGCCGGCGAACGCGACGAGCGAGTAGAAGCCGACCGCGAGCGCACCGCCGATCACGCCGATGCCGAGCGTGTTGACGATCGCGCGCACGAGGTTGTCCTGCTCGAACAGCTCGATGAAGTTCGACAGCGTCAGCACCTCGGCGAGCGCCACGCCTTCGCCCCAGTTGGTCACGAATGCGCGCAGCACGATGCCCGAGATCGGCACGATCACGGTCAGCATCAGCCACAGCGCGACGATCGCGAGCGCGACCCAGCGCCACACGCCGAGCGGCAGCACCGTCGCGCGGCCGGCCTTGCCCTTCACGGTGACGAAGCGGTTCGCGGTCTTCAGCAGACGGCGCTGCAGCAGCACGAGCGGGAACGTGATCGCGACGATGCACACGGCGACCGCGGCCATCAGGTGATACGACGGCACGCCGAGCTTGTTGGTCAGCTTGTACAGGTAGGTCGCGAGCACGAGGTGGCCTTCCGGATCGCCGAGCACGAGCGGCAGCCCGAACACTTCGAAGCCGAGGAAGAACACGAGCACGCCGGCGAACAGCAGCGCGGGCATCGTCATCGGCAGGCTCACGTCGAGCGCGACGCGGAACGGGCGGGCGCCCGTCACGCGCGCGGCTTCCTCGACGTCCGAGCCGAGGTTGCGCAGCGCGGCCGACGAGTACAGGTACACGTGCGGCACGTGCGTGAGGCCGACGATCACCGTGATCGCGAAGATCGAGTACACGTTCCAGGGCACGTTCGCGACGCCGAACAGTTCCTTGAACCACACCGAGTAGAAGCCGACCGGGCCGGCCGCGACCACGTAGCCGAACGCGAGCACCATCGGCGACACGAACACGGGCGTGAGCAGCAGCGGTTCGAGCCAGCGGCGGCCGGGCAGGTCGGTGCGCACCATCAGGAACGCGAGGATGCCGCCGAGCGGGATCGAGATGAACAGCATCCCGCCGGCGATGATGAACGAGTTCTTCACGGCCGACCAGAAGTCGGGATCGCTGAAGATGAAGCGGAAGCCTTCGATGCCGAGCGTCTTGTTCGCATCGAAGAACGGCGCGGACAGCAGGCTCTGGAACAGGATGAAACCGAGCGGCAGCGCGACCGCGATGGTCAGCACCGCGACGACGATCCAGCGCAGCATGCCGGCGAGCGGCTGCAGGCTGTTGACCGGCAGCGCGGGAATCGCGCTGCTCTGGCCGGTAGAGGGCGGAACGGCCGGCGCCGTTCCGCGTGTGCTGGTTGAAAGCATGAGTTCGCCCCTGCGGCCATCCGGATGGCCGCCTTTAGGAAGTCGGTAAGGGGAAGGGGCCGCCCGCGCCAGATGCGGCGGGTGGCCGGCAGTCAGCGGATCAGCGCTTGATCGACTGCTGCCATTGCTTCAGGAACGCAAGCCGCTTCGACTGGTCGAGATAGACGAGCAGGCCGGTGCCGATCTGGATCGGCTTCAGCGAATCGCCGAGTTCCTTCGACAGGCTCGCGGCCGACGTTTCGCCGGTCACGTCCGCGCGGATCGCGTACAGGTTCGCCTGGTTCGCGATCAGCGTCTGGCCGCGCTTCGACAGCAGGTAGTCGACCCACAGCTTCGCGGCGTTCGGGTTCTTCGCCTTCTTCGACACGGTGGCGAGGCGGCTCACGACTTGTGTGTAGTCCTTCGGAAACACATAACCGATCGACTTGTCCTTCTTCGCCTTTGCATAGGCATACGAACCGATGATGTTGTAGCCGATCAGGTTTTCGCCCGACGAGATCCGCTCCATCATCGCGCCGGTGCTCGACTGCAGCTTCGGGCCGGTCGCGCCGATCGCCCGCACGAGTTCCCACGTGACCTTCTCGTTCACGTGTGCGTCCTGCGTCAGGTAGTTGAAGCCGACGCCCGATTTCTCGATGTCGTAGGTCGTGACCTTGCCCTTGAACTTGTCGCCCTGCGTGGTGAGCAGCTTGATCAGGTCGGCGCGCGTCGTCGGCACTTCGTTCTCGGGGATCAGGCGCTTGTTGTAGACGATCGCGAGCGGCTCGAACGTCGTGCCGTACGCCTGCTTCTGGTATTGCGACCATTGCGGCAGGTTCGGGCTTTCGGGCGAATCGTAGGACGCCATCAGGCCGTCGTTGACGAGCTTGACCTGCAGGTCCATCGCCGAGCTCCACAGCACGTCGGCGCTGGTGCTGCTCGCCGCGTTCTCGCTGATGTAGCGGTTGTACAGCTCGGTGCTGTTCATGTCGTTGTACTCGACCTTCACGCCGTACAGGCTTTCGAAGTCCTTGATCAGCGGACGCACGAGGCCCGTGTCGGTCGTCGAGTAGACGATCAGCTTGCCTTCCTTCTTCGCGGCGTCGATCACGCCCTGGTAGTTACCCGGATACCCGGCCGGAACCTGCGCGGCGGCGCTGCCGGCGGCAGTGCCCAGAACGACCGCCAGCGCGGCGGCGAGGGTCTTCGGTGCAAACGACATGTCTTCCTCCAGTACGTATCGGTGTTGTTCGAGTGACGCGGATGTTAATTGCGAGGCACTTTCAGCCTGCTTTCATTTCCGTTCACAATCGCGTCCTTTGTGTCATGGATTTCCCGAGGTCGAAACGACGGCGGCCGCGGTTTTCGCGGCGCGCGTCACGGTTTGAAAAGGGAAGGAAGTGCGTTGCCGTCAGGCGCGGCAACGATGCCGAAGACGGCTATGTGGATTGCGCCAGCAGCTTTCCGAGGATCCGGCCGCCGTGCCGCGCGTGCGCGGCCGTCAATGCCGAATAGCCGACGACGACACCCGCTTCGCACTCGGCGCTTCGGCAGAATCCGCGGATTGCCTGCAGCGCGACGCCGGCCGCGTGCGCCTGCGCGACGTACGATGCGTCGTCCATCCCGGGTGGCAGCCACAGCACGAAATGAAATCCCGCGTGCTCGCCCGACACCGTGTACCGTCCGCCGGCGTGCTTCGCCAACTGGTCGAGCACGATGTCGCGCCGCTGGCGGTACGCGTGGCGGCTGGCACGCAGGTGCTTCGCGAAATCGCCGTGCGCGATGAAGCGGGCCAGCGCAAGCTGCGGCGCCACGCCGACGGAGCGTGCGGTCGCGTGCCACACGGCCGACAGCATCGGCCGTAGTTCCGTCGGCACGACCATGAAGCCGATGCGCAGCCCCGAGAACAGCGTCTTGTTGAACGAGCCGCAGTAGATCACGCGATCGCATGCGTCGAGCGATTTCAGCGCGGGCAGCGGGGCGGTCTGGTAACTGAATTCGCCGTCGTAGTCGTCCTCGATGATCCATGCCCGGTTGCGCTGCGCCCAGTCGAGCAGTTCGAGCCGGCGCGACACCGACATCGTGACGCCGAGCGGTGCCTGATGGGCGGGCGTCACGTATGCCGCGCGCGCATCCGGATGGCGATCCAGCGATACCGTGTCGATCCCTTCCCGATCGACCGGCACGTCGATCACGGTCGCGCCCGCGATCGTGAAAATCTGCCAGGCCGACGCATAACCCGGATCTTCCATCAGTACCGTCGAGCCGGGCGCGAGCACCGTTCGCGCGACGAGATCGATCGAATGCCGGATGCCGGTCGTGATGAAGATGTCGCCGGCTTCGCACGGAATGCCGCGGTATTCCCGCAGGTACGCGGCGATTTCGACGCGCAGGCTTTCGACGCCTTGCGACGGCGTCGCCCCGAGGTCGTTCGCCGTCGCGGCGAGCAGGCTCGCGCCGAGCGCCTTCTTCCATTGCTGCATCGGCAGCAGGCCGGGATCGGCGAGCCGCGCGACGAACGGGACGCCGGGACGCACGCCATGTTCCGGCTCGGCCGTGTCCGTTGCACCCGCCGACGCGCGCGGCGCGTCGGGGCGATTGGCGCCGCTGTGGCGCGACTGCGCGGCCGCGCGCAGATAGCTGTCCGGCACCATCGCGCAGACCCGCGACCCGGAGCCGCGCGTGCGCGCAATGTAGCCCTCGGAGCCCAGCAGGTCGTACGCCGCTTCGACGGTTCCCCGCGCGACGCTCCAGCGCGCGGCAAGCGTCCGGCTGGACGGCAGCGGGCTGTCGCCGGGTAGCAGGCGCTTCAGGATCGCGTCGCGAATCGCGTCGGCAATGCACGCCTGCTTCGACTGCGGGCTGCCGGTCGACAGCCCGGAAGGGCGCGGCAGATCAAGCGGAATCGCGGCTTTGCCTCGCGGCATAGTGGTCCAGTCGATGTTCGATTTAATGGTCCTTCAGCTTATATCACTTTCCCCTTAGATTGCTGTCGACCACCTCCATCCGACCGAAGACGGACTCACCGCATGAAGACGCGTTTATTGCCCCAGTGGGGCTGGCTGTTCCTGTTGATGCTCGTCGTGTGCCTGCCGCGGGTCACGATCGATGCCTACCTGCCGTCGCTGCCCGCGATGGCCGACGCGTTGCACGGCACCGATGCCCAGTTGCAGCTCACGCTGACGCTCTACATGGTTGGCTATGCGCTGTCGATGCTGGTGTCGGGGCCGTTGTCCGATCGGTACGGACGCCGTCCCGTACTCGTCGGCGGACTGTGCATCTACGTAATCGCGAGCGTTGCCTGCGCGTTGTCGACGGGCATCCCGGCGATCATCGCCGCACGTATCTTCCAGGCGCTGGGCGGCTGCAGCGGAACGGTGATCGGACGCGTCATCGTGCGCGAGCGCTTTCCGACCGCGATGCAGGCCACGATGCTGGGTCGTATCTCGGCCGGCATGGCGTTGTCGCCGGTAATTGCGCCGCTGGCCGGCAGCGCGGTCGCCGAGTGGTTCGGCTGGCGCGGGGTGTTCGGGTGTCTCGCGGCGGGCGGGTTGATCGCGACGGCGATGGTGCTGCGCTACCTGCCCGAGACCCGCGAATACGACGCACGGCCGGTGCCGGGCCGCGGGCTCTTGCGGACGTATGCCGGCCTGCTGCGCGAGCGCCGTTTCCTGCGCTATTCGCTGGCCATCAGCTTCGCTTACTGCACGTACTATCCGTTCATCGCGGAATCGTCGACGCTGTTCCAGCGGCAAATGGGCGTGTCCGGCCCGGTCTATGCGGCGATCTTCGGCCTGACCGTGCTCGGTTACCTGATCGGTTCGAGCCTGTTCGCGCGGACCAGCGGCCGCTGGGAAGCCGATGCGGTCATCGTCGCGGCGGCAGGCGTCAATCTGGTCGGCGCCGCGGTGTTGTGGGCGGGCGGTGCGATCGCCCCCACGGCGGTGACGGCCCTCGTCGTGCCGATGTTCGTCGTGATGATTGCCGTCGGGATTGCGATTCCGGCCTGCCAGTTTGCGGTGATGCAGCCGTACACGAAAATCGCCGGCACGGCGTCCGGGCTTTTCTTCTTTATCCAGATGGCGATCACGGCCGCGTGCGGCGGCGTGCTGGCGTGGCTGTCGGACGGCACCGCCCGCCCGATGATTGTCGTCACGGTCGGTGCGAGCGTCGCGTTCGTCGCGGTGGCCGTTGGCCTTCGCGAACGTCGCGTGACCGACGGTTCGCGTTTCGCGACGGGGAGCCGTCGCGCGCCCGAGCGATGAGCGATGTCGACCGGACCGCGCGGCGCGGGTTCGCGGGCGCGGTGCAACAGGTGTTTCCGCGAGGCGTCGAAACGGAAAGGATCATGTAATGTAGCGGCCTGTCGCTGACCTTACCGGATTCCCCATGCGTGTGCTGCTCGTCGAAGACAACCCGAACCTGGCCCAGTCGCTGAACGACGCGCTGAGCGCCGCGCGCTTCGCGGTCGATCACATGGCGGACGGGGAGGCGGCGGACCACGTGCTGCGCACGCAGGATTACGCGCTGGTGATCCTCGATCTCGGGCTGCCGAAGCTCGACGGGCTGGAAGTGCTGCGGCGGCTGCGCGCGCGCCGCAATCCGGTGCCGGTGCTGATCCTCACCGCGCACGGGTCGGTCGAGGACCGCGTGAAGGGGCTCGATCTCGGTGCCGACGACTATCTCGCGAAGCCGTTCGAGCTGACCGAACTGGAGGCCCGCGCCCGCGCGCTGATCCGGCGCAGCCTCGGCCACGAGCATTCGCGGGTCGAATGCGGGCCGCTTTCGTATGACAGTATCGACCGCAGCTTCCACCTCGCGGGTGAACCGCTGTCGCTCACGCCGCGTGAACGCTCGGTGCTCGAGGTGCTGATCCTGCGCAATGGCCGCGCGATCAACAAGGAAACGCTGTCGGAGAAGATCTTCGGGCTCGACGAGTCGGTCAACGCCGACGCGATCGAAATCTACGTGTACCGGCTGAGGAAGAAGCTCGAGAACACGGGCGTCGCGATCGTCACGTTGCGCGGGCTCGGATATCTGCTGGAAGCGAAGGCCGTATGAGTGACTGCCGCCACTCTCACTCTTGTTCGCTACCCCTCAAGGGGGCGCATGCCTTCCTTGGGGCGGCCCGGCGGGAGGCATGTTGACCCGCCCTAATCTGCGCACCCAGGTCGCGCTGTGGCTGCTGCTGCCGCTGCTCGGCCTGCTCGCGCTCGACTCGTGGCTCACGTACCAGCGCGCGATGAGCGCCGCGCACGTCGCGTTCGACCGCACGCTGTCGTCGTCGCTGAAGTCGATCCGCGAAGGCGTGCGGCTCAACGACGGTGAAATCGAGGTCGACCTGCCGTATCTCGCGCTCGAAATGCTCGAATCGAGCGACGGCGGCAAGATCTACTACCTGATCCGCGAAGACAACGGCCACACGATCACCGGCTACCCGGATCTGCCGCTGCCGCAGGGGCGCGACGCGGGCGACGGCGCGCTGTTCGTCACGCGTTACTACGACGTCGTCTATCGCGGCGAGCAGTTGCGGATGGCCGCGCTGCGCATTCCGGTGCATGACGTGCCGACCGCGCAGTCGCGCATCGTATGGGTGATGGTCGGCGAGACGATCGAGGCGCGCCAGGCGCTCGCCCGCGAGATCCTGGTCGGTTCGCTGCTGCAGGAAGGGCTGCTCGTCGTGCTCGCGCTCGGGATCGTATGGCTCGGCGTCGGGCGCGGGTTGCGGCCGCTGAACCGGCTGTCGGCGACGGTCGCCGCGCGCAGCGAGGACGACACGACGCCGCTCGACACGGGTGCGATGCCGAGCGAGCTGACGCCGCTCGTCGATTCGATCAACCAGTACATCGGCCGCACGCAGCGCATGCAGGTCGCGCGGCGCCGCTTCTTCGCGGATGCGGCGCATCAACTGAAGACGCCGCTCGCGGCCGTGCAGGCCGGCGTCGAGCTCGCGCTGCGGCCCGACGAGCAGCCGCGCGCGAACGCACACCTGCGGCGCGCGAACGGCGCGGTGCGGCAGGCCGCGAAGATCGTCCAGCAATTGCTGTCGCTGTCGCGGCTCGATTCGGACAGCGGCCACGCGGTCGCGCGCAAGTCGGTCGAACTGCACCGGCTCGCGCGCAGCGTGACGCTCGACTGGTCGCCCGTCGCACGCGCGCGCGACATCGATCTCGGCTTCGAACACGAGGCCGACGTCGACGTGCACGGGCAGTCCGACCTGCTCGGCGAAATGATCGGCAACCTGATCGACAACGCGATCCGCTATGCGGGCGACCGCGCGGTGATCACGGTGCGCGTGTCGCGCGACGGCGAGCATGCACGGCTCGACGTGATCGACAACGGGCCGGGCATTCCGGCCGACGAGCGCGACGCGGTGTTCGAGCGCTTCCATCGCGGCAGCAAGACGCAGACGGTCGAAGGGACGGGGCTCGGGCTGTCGATCGTGCGGGAGATCGCACGCGTGCACCAGGGCACGGTGGCGCTGGCCGATGCGAGCGGCGGCGGGTTGATTGTCACGGTGGCGCTGCCGATCAGCCTTTAGATACACATTTCGGAATGTGTTTCCCGGGGAGACGGTGGATATGCGGAGGGCAGGTGATTATCTGCGCCATTATGCACAGCCGCGAGATTTTATAAAATCGAAAAATACAATAATGGAATTGAGTATTTTTATAATCTCGTGACATGCTGCTATTTATAACAGCTACAAATTCCGATTATCCGACCTAAGCTGAATCAGCCGTTCAATGCACGGCTTCGTCTCGTTAATTCAGGGATGAATCGTAATTTTCCACAATTAAGTGAGGGCAAGGCCATGGCCACGACACTCGATGAAGAAGTTCTGCCGGAGATTTTCGTCAAACGATTCAGAATCAGCGGTGGGCAGGTCACGTCAGGAAAGGGGCATGCGCCGACCATCCACTTTGCCGCCGCATTCCACCCGGAACTGGATCATCCGTCGGGCTCGCTGCAAGGCTCCGGCACGATTGTCTGGACCCATCGACCCAATAACGTGACCAGAATCACGATCGGCGGAAACTATACCTACTTCCCGTCAAAGGAAGAGGAAAGCGCGTCCGCTCTTCTGGTACGGTCGCTTTTGCTGCACGTGCATGGTTACGTCGGCGGGATCATTCCCGTCAGCAAGTACCATGGCATCCCGCCGGCATTGTTTCCGGTGCTGGATTTGTCTTCCCTTATTCCGCAGGGTTCGAAAACCGGAACGGCCAGCTATACGAGCGTCGATCCCCAAAATCCGGAAGAAAAGATCACGGTGAGCGACGCAAAGATCACGGAATTCTGATTCCAGCAGAAATCAATCGGCGCATTATCTGAAATCGAATCCGGTGGCGCATTGCGGTAAACGATCGCATGCGCCGCCTTCCGATTCAGCGCATTGCGCCATTCATGCGGGTTCGCGATTGTCTAATCGCCGAACCCGATCTCCACTTCGAGCGGCTGGCCGATTTCGAGCCACGCGCCCGCGCCTGCGATGACGATCGCGTTGATGCCGAACGTCAGCGCGCCTTCGTAATTCGGATTCGCGCGATAGGTCTGCATCGTGTCGGTCGGCTCGTGCGGCCACGCCGGATCGGGTGCGGCGGTGGCCTGGTCGATCGTCGGCATCGGGCAGCGCGTGCACAGCTTCACGAGGCGCAGCCGCACAGGCGTCGCACCCTCGGTATCGAGGTGTTCGACGAAATCCTCTTCGTACGCATCGAGATCCGACACGACGATGTTCGGGCGGAAGCGGTTCATCGGAATCGCCGGCGCGCCTTTCGCGGCGAGCCGCGCGTTCAGGTCGTCGAGCGACGACTGGCCGATCACGAGCAGCGGATAAGCATCGGCGAACTGCGTGTGCGTATCGATCTCGCCGGTCCATTTGTGGTCGCAGCCGCGGCGCGCGTCAGCCCCGAAGCGGGCGAGCTTCGCAGGCGTGCCGAGGAATTCGGTGAGCCACGCGGCTGTTTCGGCACCCGTGTCGATCGCGTCGACGGTGTCGCGCCAGACGGTCGCGGCCATTTTCGGCGTGGCGGGCGACGCGTCGCCGTCGAGCGGCGTGCGGATCTCGCGCATGCCCGGCGCGTTCAGCACAAGCGCATCGCTGTCGAGCGCGGTGCGGATCAGCGCGAGGCGCGGGTGCGTGCGCTGCGTGATCATTTGCCCGTCGCGATCGGTGATCAGCCAGTGGCGGTCGTAGGCAAGGCCCGTTTCGAGCAGTTGCGCGCGCGACAGCGCGACGCCGGCGCAGGATTTGATCGGATAGACGAAAAGTTCGCTGATGGCTGGCATGGCGCTGGCTTCGAATGACGTGGATAGTCAAAACGCGATTGTGCCAGATCGTGCCAAAGCCGTTCGGCCGGTTACGCGAGCGGGAAGCCGGTGTCGAACGTCGTGCGCACGTCGAGCGGCTGACGCAGCAGCCCGGCCTTCAGGTAGAAGTCGGCCGTGCGCTGCTGCCCGGCGATTACAGTCGCGTCGATCGGCAACCAGCGCGTGTTGCGGCGTTCGAACTGCAGCTTCGCGGCGGCCGGCGGGATGCCGATGATGCGCGCGAGCGCCGCGGAATACGCGTCGACATGACGGTACGACCACGTCTGCGCGCGCACGACGCGCAGCAGGAAATCGTGCAATACGTCGCGCTTCGACGCGATCGCCGCGTCGGTCGCCGCGACATAGCTGAGGCCCGACCACAGCCCGCGGCCGTTGACGAGCACGCGCGCGCGGCCGCTCGTTTCGGCGAGCGCGGTATAGGGTTCCCAGGTCGCCCACGCGTCGATCGATCCGGTCGCGAGCGCGAGCATCGTGTCGGCCGGCGGCAGGAAGCGGAACGACACGGCGTCCGGCGGCAGGCCGGCCGCGTCGAGCGCCTTCAACGTGACGAAATGGCCGATCGAGCCGCGCGTGGTGCCGATGCGCTTGCCCTTCAGGTCGGCCGCGCTTTTCAGCGCCGCGTCGGGCCGCACGAGCACGGCCGTGCCGTACGGATCGGAACGGTTTGCGCCGATCACCTTGATGCGTGCGCCCGACGCGAGCGCGAAGATCACCGGCGCGTCGCCGATCGGCCCGCAGTCGACGGCGGCAGCGTTCAGCGCTTCGGCGAGCGGCGCGGCGGCCGGGAACTCGGTCCATGCGATGTCGTAGGCGAGGCCGTTCAGTTCGCCCGCCGCTTCGAGCAGCGCGCGCAGCCCGCCTTTCTGGTCGCCGGCGCGCAGTAGCGGCCGTGTGCCCGATTGCGCGCGCAGCGCGGCCGGGGCCGCTGCGATCGTGGCGAGGGCGCTCGCTTGCGCGAGGAAATGGCGTCGGGTCGGATTCATCGTGAAGTTCGGTCGGTCGGAGAAAGGGTTCGGGAATTCAATGCGGGAGTCCGGCTTGCACGTCGCGGACGGGTTCCGTGTCGACGCGCAGCAGCAGCGCGGTCAGCGGATCGCCGGTCGCCGACGCTGCGGCCGGCCGTGCGGCGGCGTCCGAGCGGCACAGCAGGTCGGCGTCCGACCAGCCGGCACTGCCCGGCAACGCGCGCGCCCGCAGCCAGCCGCGACGATCGGCGAGCAACTGCGTGCCGCCGAGTGCCTCGGGCGCCACGCCCGCGATCGTCGCGAATGCGAGCCACGCATCGGGCGTCGACGCGACGCAGTTCGCACGCGTGCCGGTTGCGGGCGGCACGGATGCGCCGCGTGCCGTGACGAGCAGGGTCTGCCAGCGCGGGTCTTCCGGCGGCGCTGCGGTGCCCGGCGCGAGCGCGATGACGCGCACGCGCTGGCCTTCGCGCCAGTGCTCGAGCGATTGCGGCGCGGCGGTGCCGCAGCGCACGTCGAGCGCCGGCAGCGGGACGGGCACGGGCCACGCGCCTTCGGCTCGTGCGCCGCTGCCCGCGGAAAGCGCTTTCAGGTAGTCGAGCACGGCCCACGTGTCTTGCGGGTCGAGCGTGGCCGCAAAGCCGGGCATTGTCGACATGCCGTGTTCGTCGCGCGTGCCGTGGCGCACCCGCCAGAACAGTTCGCCGTCGAGGCGACGGGCGAGCAGCGCGCCGGCGAAGGTCGGCGGCCAGTGCGCGAGCGTGGCCGCGAGCGGCCCTTCGCCACGGCCGTCCGCGCCGTGGCAGGCGGCGCAGTGTTGCGTGTACAGATGCGCGCCGCGCACCACGTTCGACACCGAAAACGGCGCGGGATCGCGCTGGAAACTCGTCGGCACGGCGGCCGAGAGCCATAGCGACGACGGCGGCCACGGCGCGAACCATGCAACGGCCAGCGCGGCGATCGCCGACGCGAAACGCCACTTGCGCGAAACGAGCGCGACGCACGCGAACACGACGGCACACGCGGTCGCCGCCAGCGCGAACGCGAGTTGCCGGGTGAGGCCCGCGTCGATGCGCAGCGTCTCGAGCGCGATGCGGTGCGCCCACGGCCACGCGGCCTGACCGTCGGCGTCGCCCGTCAGGCCGAGCATGTGCAACACGCGTGCCAACGCGAGTTGAGCGCGATACAGCCCCTGCAGGAACACGAGCGCCCAGTCGGCGAACGGCGGCGCGTTCATCGGCCGCGCGCCCGCCGCGTGGCGGCCGATCGTCGAACGGCAGCCCGCATCTACCAGCTCGCATCGAGCCCGAGATGCCGCAGCGCGTCGTGGCGCAGTGCCGCGAGGCGCGGGTCGCCGCGATGGCGCGGGTAGGGCAGGTCGACATGCAATTCGGCGACGATCCGTGCGGGACGCGGCCCGAACACGATCACGCGCTGCGCGAGGAACAGCGCTTCCTCGACATCGTGCGTGACGAGCAGCGCGGAAAACCCGTCGCGTTGCCACAGCGCGGTCAGTTCGCCCTGCATCGTGAGCCGCGTCAGCGAATCGAGCTTGCCGAGCGGTTCGTCGAGAATCAGCAGGCGCGGATCGTTGACGAGCGCTCGGGCGAGCGCGACACGCTGCGCCATCCCGCCCGAGAGCTGATGCGGGAACACGTTCGAGAATTCCTGCAGCCCGACGCGCGCCAGCGCATCGTCGACGCGATGCTGCGCGACGCGCGCCACGCCGCGCGCTTCGAGGCCGAGTGCGACGTTGGCGCGCACGCGTCGCCACGGGTACAGCGTCGGGTCCTGGAACACGACGATGCGCGACGGGTCGGGGCTCTCGATCGGCACGCCGTCCTGCGCGATCGTGCCTTGCCGCGCGGCGTCGAGGCCCGCGACGAGGCGCAGCAGCGTCGACTTCCCGCAGCCGCTCGGGCCGAGCAGCGCGACGAATTCGCCGGCCGCGACCGACAGCGTGACGTCGTCGAGCACCGGCAGCGGGCCGCCGGGGCCGTCGAACGCATGGCTGACGCGGCGGATGTCGATACGCGCACCGCGCGGCGCCGCGATGGTGGACGAAGCAGCGGGCGAAGCGGCTACGGACGGTTCGAGTACGGCGGTGCTCACCATTTGACGGTTCCTTTCTGCCACGCGAGCACGCGGTCGCGCACCGTGAACAGCAACGCGATCAACCCGGAAAACAGCAGCGCCATCACGATCAGCGCCGCATACATGTTCACGTACGATGCCCAGCCCTGCGCCCAGCTCAGGTACCAGCCGAGCCCCGACTTGACGCCCATCATCTCGGCGACGACCAGCACCGTGAACGACGCGCTCAACCCCATGAAGATGCCGACGAACACATGCGGCAGCGCGGCCGGAATCGCGACGCGCAGCACGAGGAAGCGCGCGTTCGCGCCGAGCGTGCGCGCGACGTCGTAATACTGCCGGTTGACGCTCGCGACGCCGGACCACGTCAGCACGGCGACCGGAAAGCCGGTCGACAGCGCGATCAGGAACGCGGCGGCCGAATAGCTCGACGGGAAGAAGTAGAACGTGAGCGGCAGCAGCGCGGTGGCCGGCACGGGGCCGAGCACGCGCAGCACCGGATGCACCCAGTAGCCGATCCGGCGCGACCAGCCGATCGACACGCCCACCGCGAAGCCGACCGTGACGCCATACGCAAACCCGAGCGCGAGCAGCTTCAGCGTGTTGCCGGCGCTGCCGAAGAGGCGCGGCCAGTCGTCGACATAGACCTCGATCAGCGCCTGCGGCGGCGCGAAAAACGGCGTCGGCAGCCAGCCGGTTTTCGCGGTGACGATTTCCCACGCGGCGAGCACGAGCGGCAGCGCGACGAGCCATGGGCCGGCCGGACGCACGCGTGCAAGCCGCGTGCGGGTGGCGGGGACGAGATGGCCGAGCGTCGCGGCGGCGAGCAACAGCGCGCCGATCGACCAGGCGGCCGTGCCGAACGTGTCCGTGTACGCCCAGTCGCTGAAGCCGACGACGCGGTTTGGCCACAGTTGCGTGAGCGCGCCAAGCGCGGCCCACGCGAGCGCGGCGGCGATGCCGGTCGGCCAGGTCCGTGCGCGGCGGGCTTCGGCTGCGAGCGTGGCTTCGCATACCGTGCAGGCCACGCGCGCGGACGCGGTGGCGCTGCCGCCGGCCGGTGCGGATGCGGTGCGTGCGGGGGAAGCTTGTTCGATCGTCGACATCTCGTCACCCCAGCACGTTTGCATAGACCTGCTGCGCGAAGCGCTGCGGGTCGGTGCTTTTCTTCAGCACGCTGATGCGGCGGAAGTCGTCCGCATAGAATGCGATTTCCTGCTGCAGGTCGACGTTGGTCGGATGATGCGTGTAGGTGAGCGTTGCGTAGAGCTTGCGCAGATCGTCGGGGCTGATCTTCGGCGAATACTTCGCGAACACCTTCGCGGCCTCGTTCGGGTTGTCGTGCGTGTACTCGGTGGCCTGCACGATCGAGCGCGCGAGCGCGGCGGCCGACGGCCGGTCGTTGCGCACGAGGTCGCCGCGCGCGCCGATCACGCAGCACACCTTGCGCGCGTATTCGCCGGACAGGTTCGTCGCCAGTTCCGTATACGCGCCGTTGCTGCGCTTTTCGAGCAGGAAGAGATTCGGGTCGCCATCGGCGATCGCGTGGATCTCGCCCTTGTCGACCGCGACGCCGAGCAGGTCGGCCGGATACTGCCGCCACGTGATGTCGCGCTCGGGATCGATGCCGTTCTTCGCGAGCAGGATCGAGAAGAAATGCTTGCCGGGCGCGGCGAGATCGCTGACGCCGACCGTCTTGCCCTTCAGCGCCTGCAGCGTCGTGACACCGGCCGCCTTCGCGCCGAGCAGGCGCACGCAGCCGCCGTGCGAGCTGCCGATGATCTTCACGTCGAAGCCGGCTTCGAGCGGCTTCAGCCAGCGGTGGATCATCCCGACCGCCGCATCGGCCTTGCCGGTCGCGATCGATTCGAGCAACTGGTCGGTCGACCCGCTGTAGTTGATCAGCTCGACCTTCAACCCGTTCTTCTCGAAGAAGCCGCGTTCCTGCGCGACGACGATCGGCGTCAGGCAGAACGCGTTCTGGTTCCACGCGAACGTGAGTTTCTTCAGCGGCGGCGCGGACCAGGCCTTGCGGCCGAGCGTGATCGCCGGCGCGGCAAGCGCGGCGGCACCGGCCGCGCGCAACAGCTTGCGGCGTTTGTCGTCGTGCGCATCGGTGGGCGCGGGTGCGGTGGTTCGGGTCATGTGGTCTGGTCTCCGGTCGTGCGGAAAGGCGCTCAGTCGAGCAGGTCGGGTTCGTCGGCGACGACGCGCGCGAACAGGCTGTCGAATGCATGCAGCGCGCCGTCGGGGCCGCCGATCTGGCCGTGCGTGTGGCGCGCGGTCGCGTGATCGATCGGCTGCGGCGTGCCGGCCGCTTCGGCCAGCAACTGCGTGTGCGCGGCATTGTCGAGCGCGATGTACCACCATGCGGCGGCCTCGACCGTCGGGCCGGCCGTCAGGATCCCGTGGTTCTTCAGGATCACGCCCTTGTGCGTGGTGCCGTCCGGTTTCGCGAGCGCATCGGCGATCCGCGCGCCTTCGCTCGTGTCGACGACCATCCCCGTGAAGTCGTCGAACAGCGCGTGATCTTCGTAGAACACGCACGCGTCCTGCGTGAGCGGATCGAGCGGGCGGCCGAGCGTCGACCACGCCTTGCCGTAGGTGGAATGCGTGTGCGCGGCGGCAACGACGTGCGGATGCGCGTCGTGGATCGCCGCATGGATCGCGAACGCGGCCTTGTTCAGCGGGCGCGTGCCGATTGCGGTTTCGCCATGCGCGTTGACGAGCAGCAGGTCGGACACCTTGATCTGCGAGAAATGCACGCCGAGCGGATTCACCCAGAAATGGTCGGGCAACTCCGGATCGCGCGCGGTGATGTGGCCGGCGAGTCCCGACGCGAAACCGAAGCGCGCGAACAGGCGGAACGCGGCCGCGAGCCGCTCCTGCCGGTGGCGGCGTTCGGCGGCGACATCGATGCGCGGCGCGGGCGGGTCGAACCAGAAATGCTGGCGCGGCGCTTCGGCGAGCACGAGGCCCGATGCGGTGCGGACGGGCGAGGAAAGAACGGCGGACATGGCGTATCGCTCCGTTGGCGTCATGCGGCGCGCCGTGCCGCGTCGCGTTCCGCGACAGCGCTGCGCACGCGCGGAATCAGTTCGCGGCCGTAGTCGATCGCATCCTCGAGCGGATCGAAGCCGCGGATCAGGAACGTCGTCACGCCGAGGTCGTAGTAGTCGAGCAGCGCGTCGGCGACCTGTTCGGGCGTGCCGACCAGCGCCGTCGAATTCGAGCGTGCGCCGGTGAGCTTTGCGATCTCGGTCCACAGTCGCTTGTCGACGCGCGAGCCGCGTTCGGCCGCTGCCAGCAGGCGGCGCGCGCCTTCGCTCTGCTGCGGGCCGCCGGCGCCGAGGCCGGCCGCTTCGCGCAGCCGGCGCGTTTCGTCGAGGATGCGGTGCGCGCGCGCCCACGCTTCGTCCTCGGTCGCGGCGAGGATCGGGCGGAACGACACGGAGAACCGCACCTGCCGGCCGTGTTGGGCGGCTTCGGCGCGCACGCGCGTCGTCAGGTCGCGCACCTGGTCGAGCGATTCGCCCCACAGCGCATAGACGTCCGCGTGCTTGCCGGCCACCGCGAGCGCGGCTTCCGATGCGCCGCCGAAATAGATCGGCACGTGCGGCTGCTGGAGCGGCTTCACTTCCGAAAAGCCCTGCTTGAACCGGTAGTGCGCGCCATCGTGATCGAACGGCTGCGTTTCGGTCCAGATCCGCCGCAGGATGCCGAGGTATTCGTCGGTGCGTTCATAACGCGCGTCGTGGTCGAGGAAATCGCCGTCGCGCTGCTGCTCGCTGTCCGAGCCGCCGGAGATGAAGTGCACGGCGAGCCGGCCGCGGCTGAACTGGTCGAGCGTCGCGATCTGCCGCGCGGCGAGCGTCGGCGCGGTGAAGCCCGGGCGATGCGCGAGCATGAAGTGGATGCGCTCGGTCGCGGCCGCCGCGAACGCGATCGTCAGCGTCGCCGACGGGCCGGTCGAGTGATGCGGCACGAGGATACGGTCGAAGCCGGCCGTTTCGTGGGCGCGCGCAAAGTCGCGCACATAGTCGGGATCGACCACGGGGCCGGACGCCGGATGGATTTCCGACTGCTTCTGGCTCTGGATCATGCCGATGAATTCGACGCTCATCTGGGTCTCCGGTGCAGGGACGTCCCGGCGCACGGCCGGGCAGGAATGGAGCGCAGGTTAACGCCGCGATCATGCGGAATGGAAATAATCAATCCCGATTTGAATATCAGATTTGCATGGTTTGGGCGGGTGCGCGGTGCGCATACGCTGTGGGCTCACGAACGATCGGGCGCGCGTTGGCGCCGTATCGTGCGCCGCGCATCGCGCGCCGATCGATCATCGCCATGGCCGGCATTGCCGCGCTTGCACTACCCAGGGAATCCGTCTCGATGTCCGCCAGCCTTGCCGCTTCCTCGCCGTCGCCGCAGCCGCCTACGCTGCGCCTTCTGCCCACCGACGATACAGACGCTGCCGACGACGCGCGCGTCGTCGCGCTGCTCGATCGCCTCACACCGGAACTTGCCGCCGATGCGGCCCGCAACGACGTCGACGGCCGTTTTCCGCACGAGAACTTCGCGCGGCTGCATCGTGCGGGGCTGATCGCGCAGGTCGTGCCGCGCGAGCATGGCGGCGCCGGTGCGACGCTCGCGCAGGCGAGCCGAATCGTCGCGGCTGTCGCGCGCGCCGATCCGGCGACCGCGCTGGTGCTGACGATGACGTATCTGCAGCATCGCGCGCTCGGCCGTGCCGACAACCGCTGGCCGGCACCAGTGCGGCGCGCGGTGTTCGACAGCGCGGTCGCGCACGGCGCGCTGATCAACGCGCTGCGCGTCGAGCCCGCGCTCGGTTCGCCGTCGCGCGGCGGCCTGCCGGAAACCGTCGCGCGCCGCGACGGCGACGGCTGGCGGCTGTCCGGCCACAAGCTGTACAGCACCGGGATTCCGGCGCTGCGCTGGCTGGCCGTGTGGGCGCGCACCGATGAGCCGGAGCCGCGCGTCGGCGTGTTCCTCGTGCCGCGCGACCGCGATGCGGATGGCGACCGGATCCGCGTGATCGAAAGCTGGAATCACCTCGGCCTGCGCGCATCGGGCAGCCACGAGGTCGTGTTCGACGACGTGCGGCTGCCGGCCGATCACGCGGTCGACGTGCGTGCGCCGCAAGCGTGGGCCGTGTCGGCCGCGACGCATGCGGATGCCGACGCACAGGCCGACCAGCAGGCGTGGATGGTCGCGCTGCTCGGCAGTCTGTACGACGCGGTGGCACGCGCGTCGCGCGACTGGCTGACCGGATTCGCGACGACGCGTGCGCCGAGCGGGCTCGGTGCGCCGCTCGCGTCGCTGCCGCGCGTGCAGGAGGCAGTCGGCGAAATCGAGGGCTGGCTGCATACGAACCGCGTGCTGCTCGACGATCACATCGCGCGCACCGACGCGGGCGATGCGCCGTCGGTCACGACCAGCGGCCTCGTCAAGCGGACCGTGACCGAGCACGCGATCCGTGCGGTCGAACAGGCGCTGAAGCTGTCGGGCAATCACGGGTTGAGCCGTGGCAATCCGCTCGAGCGTCACTATCGCGACGTGCTGTGCAGCCGCGTGCATACGCCGCAGGACGACGCGATCGCGGTGGCGGCGGGGCGTGCGGCGCTTGAAGCGGCGGCGAGCCAGGGCGAAACCACAGTGGAGGCGGGCGGGACGTCACCCCACGCGGGCGAACGCGGTCGAAACGATGCGTGAGCGGTGCAGGGCTGCCGTGCGGGCAAACAGGGCGACGCCATGCAGGCGCCGCCCCGGACGGTCACGCAGCCTTGCCGTGCGTTTGTTCGGGCAACGCGAACGCGGTGCGCGCATGCGCGGCGACGGCCGCGAGCGGTGCGTCGAAACGGGCCGCGTCGTGCCGGCGCAGCAGCCACAGATCGATCTGCGGCTTGAAATCGGCGAGCGGCACGATGTCGAGCGCATCGCGCAGCGGGCTGCCTTCGACGATCGGCAGCGGCATCAACCCGACGCCGAAGCCGTTCGCGACGCTCTGCAGCTGCAGGTCGCGGCCGTAGGTGTCGAGCGTGACCGGCATCGGCAGGCCCTGTGCGTCGAGCGCGCGCCGCAAGCCCGCGCGAAAGCCGCAACCATCGGGATTGAGCACCCAGCCGCGCGCGTGGCAATCGGCGAGCCGGTAGCCGCGGCGCGGCCAGTCGCCCTTGCGGCCGACGACGACGAGCCGTGTGGCCAGCAATCGCTCGCCTTCGACCTGCGCCGGCAGCACCATCTCGCGCGCAAGGAACACGAGCGCCGCATCGAGTTCGCGGCGGGCGACGCGCTCGACCAGCGTGCCGCCCCACGCGGTCGTGACCTGCGTCGCGAGCGCCGGCCACTGCGCGGCGAGTTCCGCGATGAGCGCGGGCAGCATCAGCTCGCCGAGCCCTTGCGTGAGCCCGATCCGGAATTCGCCGGCGGGCGGCTGCTCGCCGGCCGTCAGTTCGCGCAGCGCATCGACTTCGCGCAGGATCGCGCGACACTGCTCGAATACCTGCCGGCCGATGTCGGTCGGGCGCGGCGGCTTCGTGTTGCGATCGAGCAGGATCACGCCGAGCGCTTCCTCAAGATTCTGGACGCGTCGCGTGATCGCGGGCTGCGTCATTCCGAGCTCGGCTGCGGCCTGGCTCAGGGTCTGGCAGCGGACGACCGCTGCAAAAGCGTCGATATCGCTAATTTTCATGTTTGTTCTGCATGGTCTTTCGGGTGCATCATGACGATCCATCATATTCGGCATCATATTCGAGGAGCCAGCCGATGAGTACGCTTTCGTTGCATCAGACGCCGCTGCGTCCGTTCGTCGACGGTCTGGGCGCGCTGCTCGCGTCCGGCGCGAACGAGGCGCGCATTCTCGACGAGGGCGGTGCGCTGCTCGCCGCGCTCGTCGCACACGACGACTGGTTGCCCGACGCGTTCGCCGAGCCCGATCCGGCGCGCTACCGGCAGTACCTGCTGCATCTCGACCCGGACGAGCGGTTCTCGGTCGTCAGCTTCGTGTGGGGGCCCGGCCAGACGACGCCGATCCACAACCACACGGTGTGGGGGCTGATCGGGATGCTGCGCGGCGGCGAGTTCTCGCAGCCGTACCGGTTTGGCAAAGCGGGCAAGCCCGTGCCGTTCGGCGAAGCCGTGCGACTGGAACCGGGGCAGGTCGAGGCCGTGTCGCCGCGCATCGGCGACGTCCATCGCGTGACCAACGCATTCGCCGATCGCGTATCGATCAGCATCCACGTGTATGGCGCGAACATCGGCAAGGTCGAGCGCGCGGTGTTCCTCGACGACGGCACCGTGAAGCCGTTCGTGTCGGGTTATTCGAACGCCTGACGCCGGGCCCGCTGGCGCGGCTCGTTGCGGGCGCGCGCCGGCAGGTTCAAGATTCATCCGTTTTGTTTTCTTCACCGACTTCAACAGAATCAGACAGAGACATCGTGACGCAATCCGCCGATTCCCCCTCCCGCTTTCCCGTCGCGTCGTACCAGGATGTTCGCGCGCGCCTGCTTGCCCGCGACGAGATCGCGCTGATCGACGTACGCGAGGAAGATCCGTACGCGCAAGGCCACCCGCTGTGGGCCGCCAACTTTCCGCTGTCGAAACTCGAACTCGACGCGTGGACGCGGATTCCGCGCCGCGACACGCCGATCGTCGTGTTCGGCGAAGCGGGCGGCGACGATCTCGCGCCGCGCGCGGCCGCGAAGCTCGCGCAGCTCGGTTATACCGACGTGCGGCTGCTCGACGGCGGCCTCGCGTGCTGGCTGACCGCGGGCGGCGAACTGTTCATCGACGTGAACGTGCCGAGCAAGTCGTTCGGCGAATGGGTCGAGGCCGAGCGGCATACGCCGTCGCTGTCCGCGCAGGAAGTGCAGGCGCTGATCGACGCGAAGGCCGATGTCGTGATCGTCGACGCGCGCCGTTTCGACGAATACCAGACGATGAACATCCCGACCTCGACGAGCGTACCGGGCGCGGAACTCGTGCTGCGCGTGCGCGCGCTCGCGCCGAACCCGGCGACGCAGGTGGTCGTCAACTGCGCGGGCCGCACGCGCAGCATCATCGGCACGCAGTCGCTCGTCAACGCGGGGCTGCCGAACCCGGTCGCGGCACTGCGCAACGGCACGATCGGCTGGACGCTCGCCGGCCAGACGCTCGAGCGTGGCGCCGCGCGCCGCTTTCCGGACGAGATCGACGCGACGCAGCGCGGAGATGCGCGCCAAGCTGCGCGCGCCGTGGCCGAACGCGCGGGCGTGCCGCGCATCGCGCTCGCGGACGTCGCCGCGCTCGACGAGCCGGGCCGCACGCTGTACCGCTTCGACGTGCGTACGCCGGAGGAATACGAGGCCGGCCACCTGCCGGGCTTCCTGAGCACGCCGGGTGGCCAGCTCGTGCAGGAGACCGACCATCACGCGGCCGTGCGCGGCGCGCGGATCGTGCTCGCCGACGACGACGGCGTGCGCGCGGACATGACCGCGTCGTGGCTCGCGCAGATGGGCTGGGACGTGCGGGTCGTCGAGCCGGTCGGCACGGCCGCGTTCGGCGAGCGCGGCCAGCCGCCGCGCGACGTGCCGGTCACGCCGTCCGCGACCGACGTGTCGCCCGCGACGCTCGCGGGCTGGCTGAAGGAAGCCGCGCCCGGCGAGCTGGCGATCGTCGACGTGACGGCCAGCGCGAACTACGTGAAGCGCCATATCCCGGGCGCGTGGTTCGTCGTGCGCGCGCAGTTGCGCGACGCGCTCGCGGCGATCCCGCCCGCGAAGCGCTACGTGTTCACGTGCGGATCGAGTCTGCTTGCGCGGTTCGCGGCCGACGACGCGCGCGCGCTGCTGCCGGCTTCCGCCGACATCTCGGTGCTGACCGGCGGCACGGCTGCCTGGATCGATGCCGGGCTGCCGCTCGAAAGCGGCGAGACGCGCCTCGCGTCGCCGCGCGTCGACCGCTACCGGCGCCCGTACGAAGGCACCGACAACGCGGCTGCCGCGATGCAGGCGTATCTCGACTGGGAATACGGGCTGGTCGACCAGCTGAAGCGGGACGGTACGCACCACTTCAACGTGATCTGACCGAAGCGGCACGACCGGGCGCGGCACGTCGTGCGCCGCGCCCGGTTACCGCATGCCCGGCACGTCCGGCGCGATCAGCGCTTGAACGTATCGACGGCCGTGCGGCCGACGGCCGGATCGTCGGTGAAGAAGCCGTCGATGCCCGCGCGCAGATAGGCCTGGATCTCGCGCACGGAGCCGGCGGTGTTGCGCGTGCTCGGCGTGCCGCCGTCCTTCAGCGATGCGGGCAGGAAGTTGTTCTCCGGGCGGAACGTGTACGGATGCACGACGAGGCCGGCCTCGTGCGCGTAGCGCACGTACGGCGTCGGCTGCTGCAGCGTGCCGTCCGCGGCAACCGCGATGATCGATGTCTTGTACGGGCCGACGCCGTTCGCATAGGTCGCGATCTCGCGCATGCCGTCGCGCGTCGACAGGTCGCCGTAGGTGCGCTTGTCGTTCGCCTTCACGAAGTCGTACGGGCGCTGGCCGGCTTCGTCCATCAGTTGCACGAGCTTCCAGTTCGGCTGGCTCGACTTGATCCGGTTGCGGATCGTCTTCAGGTTCGCGACCTCGAACGACTGGATGTAGACGGTCGCCGTGCGCGACGTATACGCATCCTTCAGCAACGCGTCGACGAGGCGGTCCTCGAGTGGCAGGTTGATCGACTGGAAGTAGGTCGGGTGCTTGGTTTCCGGATACAGGTGGATCGTGCGGCCGGTCTGCGCGGACATCTGCTTCGCGAGCGCGACGATCTCGTCGAACGTCGGGATCTCGAACTGGTCGTTGTACGCGGTGTTCGCGGGGCGGACCTGCGGAATGCGCTCGCGGGCGCGCAGCGTCTTCAGCTCGGCCAGCGTGAAATCCTCGGTGAACCAGCCCGTCAACTGCGCGCCGTCGATCGTCTTGGTCGCCTTGCGGCTCGCGAACTGCGGCAGCGCCGACACGTTCGTCGTGCCCGAGATCTCGTTCTCGTGGCGCGCGACGAGCACGCCGTCGCGGGTCGACACGAGGTCGGGCTCGATGACGTCCGCGCCGTCCTCGATCGCCTTGCGGTACGACGCGAGCGTGTGTTCGGGGCGCAGCGCGCTTGCGCCGCGATGGCCGACCACCTGGACCTTCGCGGAAATCGGCTGCGTGGGATCGGACGTCAGATCGTCGTTGCCGCCGCACGCGGCGAGCAGGAAAGCGGCGGCACAGGCGAACGGGACGTAGCGCAGGGCGCTCGGGCGCTTGAGGAGCATGTCGATGAACCTTCGAAACGGGAATCGGAAAAGGGCGGTCGCTCCGCCGGTACGGCTGTCGTGTCGCACCGAACGGAATCGAACGGGACGCGATCGTCGCACCGAATAATTACATATGTATTACTTGTGTCTTTCTATTTTGTTCGGGGCGTGATGCACGCAGTAGAAGGGGGCATGGCGGCCGTGCGCGCGCCGCAAACCGGCCGTCGCCGGCGGTTCGCGCGCCGGATGCACTAAACTTGCGGGAATTTTGCATCGCCGCACCGGGGCCGACGCCCGGCTGGCGCGACGATGCGGCGACTCGCGGCCGGCGCGGGCGCCCGGCGCCTCGGTGCGTCCGAGGCGCGCGCCGGCCGATTTTTTCCGACCCATGACGACCCATACCGATCCCGCCTATCTGCTCGGCGAGCTGCTGAAGAACGTTTCCCGCTCCTTCTACCTGACGCTGCGCGTGCTGCCCGACGGCATGCGCGCCCCGGTCGGCCTCGCGTACCTGCTCGCGCGCGCGGCCGACACGATCGCCGACACGGCACTGGTCGCGCCCGACCGCCGGGCGGCGTTGCTGACCGGCCTGCGCGACGAGATCGAGCGGCTCGGCGACGGCGCGGCGCTGTCGCGTTCGCTCGAGGACGTGACGCGGATGCAGACCGATTCGCACGAGCATGTGCTGCTCGGCTCGATGGAGCCGATGCTCGCGCTGCTGCGCGCGCAGCCCGACGCGGACCGCGCGTCGATCCGCAAGGTCGTCGCGACGCTCACGTCGGGTATGGAATTCGACCTGCGCACGTTCCCCGACGAGCAGTCGGGGCAGGTCGCGTCGCTGCCGACGCGCGACCTGCTCGACCGCTACACGTATCTCGTCGCGGGCTGCGTGGGCGAGTTCTGGACCGACATGACCGGTGCGCACACGCGCGCCGCACGCCACTGGGACCTGCCGGACATGCGCGAGAAGGGCATCCGGTTCGGCAAGGCGCTGCAGATGACCAACATCCTGCGCGACTGCGCGAAGGACCTGCGCATCGGCCGTTGCTACCTGCCCGACGACGTGCTGGGCGCGCACGGAATCGGCATCGCCGACCTGATGCAGCCCGATGCGTCGGCGCGTACGCGCGGCGTGCTGGTCGACCTGCTGCGCGTCGCGCTCGATCAGTATCGCGACGCCTGCCTGTACACGCTCGCGATCCCGCGCCGCTTCGTGCGGCTGCGGCTCGCGTGCCTGTGGCCGATCATGATCGGCCTCGAAACGCTCGAGCTGCTGGCCGGCCACGATGCGTGGCTCGACCCGGCGCAGCCGGCCAAGGTGCCGAGAAAGCGCATCTACCGGATCATGGCGTCGTCGCTCGCGCTCGTCGGCTCGAACGCGGCGATCCGTGCTCGCATGACCGCGCTCACCGATGCGGTGAGCGCGCGGCTCGGCCAGCCCGCATCGCGTTGAATCTCGCCGGCGCGGCGCGCCGGCATCCCCTTCGGCCCGCGTTCGCCGGGCCGCGCCTGTCCGATCTCCCGCGCACGAACTGAAACGTTTTCATGATTTCGTTTCCCGAAATGTGGGTGTCATGAATGTCAGCGATCCTGCGCGGCGGCGTGAATCGGATGTCAGGTCCCGATCGCGCATTTGTAAGATGAATGTGTGCCGAAGGCGTCTGACGACATCGGACGGTCGTGTTACACCAGTAAAAATGTAAAGCTAGGGTTTTCACCGGGAAAGGCCGGAAATGCCCGTCGCGTAAGCGTTTTCAGGTGTTATGTAACCGCTTGGTGAACCCGCGCGTTGCGTCGATCATACGATGACCGACTGCACATGTTGGGAAACAATCGGTAATCCGTCAGAATTGCGCCGGCATGTACTCGCACATGTGTCAGTCATAAAACCACACCAGAAAAGAAATCATTCTTTGAGGACGGAGAATCAATGAAAAAGCGCGTCGCTTTCGCCATGACGGCAGTTGGCCTTGCAGCCGCTACCGCCGCCCACGCCCAGAGCAGCGTGACCCTGTACGGTATCGTCGATAACGGTATCGCTTGGCAGAACAACTCGTCGGCAGTCGGTGCGACCACGGGCGGTCACTCGAAGGTGCAGATGTCCACCGGCGTGTGGGCAGGCAGCCGCTTCGGCCTGAAGGGCAGCGAAGATCTCGGCGGCGGCACGAAGGCGATTTTCCAGTTGGAAGCCGGCGTCAACACGGCTAACGGCTCGTCGCAGTGGACCAACGGCATCTTCACGCGTCAGGCATGGGTCGGTATGACCAACGCCTCGTACGGTACGCTGACGGCCGGCCGCCAGTACACCGCGTACTACACGCTGCTGTCGCCGTACAGCCCGACGACCTGGCTGACCGGTTACTACGGCGCGCACCCGGGCGATATCGATTCGCTGGATACCAGCTACCGCGCGAACAACTCGCTCGTCTACATGTCGCCGAAGTTCTACGGCTTCACGGTCGGCGGTTCGTACTCGTTCGGCGGCGTCGCAGGCGCGACGAACCGTGGTTCGACGTGGAGCGCGGCGATCCAGTACCTGAACGGCCCGGCAGGCATCGCAGTCGGCTACCAGAAGGTCAACAACGCGACGCTCGGCGGCGGCGTGTGGGGCGCGAACTCGACGGTCCAGAACGGCCTGACGGCGACGGGCGACGGCAACCAGCCGGCCGTGTCGTCGATCAACAACGGCTACGCGACCGCGCAATCGCAGCAGCGTATCGCCGTGACGGCGGGCTACCAGTTCACGCCGGCATGGGACATTTCGGCTTCGTACTCGAACGTCCAGTACACGCCGGGCGTCGGTTCGTCGTTCCGCAACACGGCAATCTTCAACACGGCTGGCGCTGTGCTGCACTGGAAGGCAGCGGCTCAGTGGGACTTCGCCGCAGGCTACTCGTACACGGCGGCAACGCAGTCGAACGGTATCTCGAGCTCGGCCAAGTACCACCAGGTCACGGTGTCGCAGTACTACAGCCTGTCGAAGCGCACGGGCCTGTACGCGGTTGAAGCTTGGCAGCACGCCAGCGGCAACACGCTGAACGGCGGCAAGATCATCGCTGCAACGACGTCGATCGGCGACGGCGTGGGCGCAGGTTCGAAGCAGAACCAGATCGGCGTCGGCGTCGGCATGATCCACCGCTTCTGATGTCGCGCGGCGCGCGAGCGCCGCTTACGGCATGCGGTATGAAGAAACCGGCCTTCGGGCCGGTTTTTTTATTGGCGGTACGCATTGTGCGCAGTGCGGGTTCCGTCACCGGAGGGCATTGAATGGAATGGAAGCGGGCGGCGACGGCAGTCGAGTCTGACGGGCGCGCGCATCATGCGATGCATAGCGGCGAAGTGTTCGGCCAGTACCGACGCCGTCCTATCCGTCACTGCGCAGCCTCATCCGTCCAGCTCCCCGCCAGCGCCTGGAACAGCGCCGCCGTATCGGCAAGCCGGTCGGCCTGCGCGCGGGTGCGGTCGAGCGACGTCTGCAGCGCCTGCCGCTGCGCGTCGAGCAGGTCGAACGTGCTGATCCCGCCCGCCGCGTAACGGTCGCCGGCGATCGCGTTGCTTGCCGCCGCTTCCCGCGCGGCGCTATCTCTCGCCTGCAGTTCGGCCGCGTCGTGTTCCACCGCGCGCATCGCGTCGGCCACTTGCTGCAACGCCTGCAGCACGGTTTCCCGGTAACTCGCGAACGCGGCATCGTATGCCGCTTCGGCCGCGCGTTTCTTCGCACGCAGCTCGCCGCCGTGAAAGAGCGGCTGCGTTAGACCGAGGCCGACATTCCAGACATTGAGCCCGCTCACGATATCCGCGACACGCGTGCGCTCCGAGCCGATCCCCGCCGTAATCGAAAAACGCGGATACAGGTTCGCGGTGGCCACGCCGACGTTCGCGCTCGCCTGGTGCAGCATGGCTTCCGCCGCCCGGATGTCGGGCCGTTCGCGGGCCAGCGTCGACGGCAGCGCGACGGGCAGCGTGCGCGGCAGCGCGAGCGCATCGAGCGCGAGATCGGGCAGCACGGCGTCGGACGGCGGCGCACCGAGCAGGATCGCGAGCCGGTGATCGGCCTGCGCAAGGCGAGCCGCGAGCGGCGGCAGCGACGCCTGCGTCTGCGCGAGCAGCGCGCGTTGCGCATGCACGTCGGCTTGCGATACGCCGCCCGCCGCGAAGCGCGCTTCGACGATGCGCAACTGCCGCGCCTGCGCGTCGACGAGCTGCCGCGTGAGCGTGACCTGCTGCGCGAGCGACGCGCGCAGGATTGCCGTGGCGACGACGTTGCCCGCGAGCGTCAGGCGCGCGGCGTCGAGCGTGAATGCCTGATAGTCGACCTGCGCGCGCAGCGCTTCGAGTGCGCGCCGGTTGCCGCCGAACACGTCGAGCGCGTACGACACGCTCACCGATGCGTCATACAGCGTGAACGGCCCCGGATTCGGCACGTTGGCCGGCAACCCGAACGCGGTGGTGTCGACTTGCTCGCGCGTGGCGGACAGGTTCGCGTCGACGCGCGGCAGCATCGTCGCGCCGGCTTCGGCCGCATGGTTCTGCCGCGCTTCGTCGAGCCGCGCGCGGGCTTCGGCGAGCGTCGGGCTGTTTTGCCACGCGGTGTCGACGAGCCGGTTCAGCGGGTCGGAGCCGAACTGCGTCCACCAGCGTTGCGGCGTGTGCGCGGCGGATGCGAACGTCTGCGCGTCGCCGGCTGAACCGCCGGCTGCGGCCGTCGTCGCGGGCGGCTCGCCGCGCGTGTAGTGCTGCGTGGCCGGTGCATCGGGCGTGCGGAAATCCGGGCCGACCGCACATCCGCCGACGAGCAGCGCCGCAGCGGCCAACGTCAAGCCGTGGGCAGCGATGAGGGCGCGATACGAAGCCGGTTTCATCGCGTGCAGCCTAATCGAGCGTGCGCCGGTAAAAGCGCAGTGCGACGCCCATCACGACCACGGTGAACAGCGCGACCGGCCACACGGACGGCCACAGGTCGGCCCAGCCGTTGCCCTTCAGCAGGATGCCGCGCACGAGGCGGTTGAAGTAGGTGAGCGGCAGCAGGTTGCCGACGAACTGCGCCCACTTCGGCATCCCGGCGAACGGGAACATGAAGCCCGACAGCAGGATGTTCGGCAGGAAATAGAACACCGCGAGCTGCATCGCCTGCAACTGGTTCTGTGCGAGCGACGACAGCGTGATGCCGACCGTCAGGTTCGCGGCGATGAACAGCAGCGCGGACAGGTAGATCGCGAACACGCCGCCGACGAACGGCACGTCGAACACGAACCGCGACGCGGCGACGATGATCGACACCTGGATCAGCCCGATGAACACATACGGGACGATCTTGCCCGTCATCACCTCGAGCGGCCGCACGGGCGTCGCGAGCAGGTTCTCCATCGTGCCGCGCTCGCGTTCGCGCGTGATCGCGAGGCCCGTCATCATCACCATCGTCATCGTCAGGATCACGCCCATCAGGCCCGGCACGACGTTGTACTGCGTGATGCCTTCGGGGTTGTACAGCCGGTGCAGCACGACGTCGAACGCGGCCGGGCGGCCGTTCAGGTGCGCGAGCGGCCCCGTCAGGTCCTTGTCCGCGACGGGCTGCACGAGGCCCGGCAGCGCGCCGATCGCCGATGCGGTCGCGACGGGGTCGGTCGCGTCCGCTTCGACGAGCAGCGACGGATGCTCGCCGCGCAGCAGCCGTCGCGAGAAATCGGCGGGCACGCTCAGCACGAACTGCACGTCGCCGCGTGCGAGCGCATGCCGGCCGGCCGCCTCGTCGGGCAGCGTCTCGACGATGTCGAAGTACGCGGAATTGCGCATCGCGGCGATGAAGCTGCGCGCGAACGGGCTCGAATCGGCGACGATCACCGCGGTCGGCAGGTGCTTTGGATCGGTGTTGATCGCGAAGCCGAACAGCGCGAGCTGGATGATCGGCACACCGACGATCATCGCGAACGTCACGCGGTCGCGGCGAAGCTGCAGGAATTCCTTCAGCACGATGCTCCACCAGCGCGCGACCGAGAACGATTCGCGCAGGCCCGCCCACGCGTTCATGACGACGCTCCGCCGGGCGGCCCGGAGGCGCGGCCCATCATGTAGATAAAGACATCTTCGAGCCCGGTGTCGATCGGCGCGACCTGCAGCGCGCCATTCCCGTCGGCCCGCGCGGCGACCTGCGCGAGCGTCGCGTCGAGCAGCGCGCGATCGCGGCCGCTCACGTGCAGTGCCGAGCCGAACACGACCGTCTGGTCGACGCCCGGCATCGCGTGCAGCCGCGCGGACAGTTCGGTCAGGCGCTCGCCGGTGATCGAGCGGGTCGACAGCCCCTGCGACGCGACGATCTCCGCCGACGTGCCCTGCGCGAGCAGTTCGCCGTACGCGATATACGCGAGCTTGTGGCAGCGCTCGGCCTCGTCCATGTAGTGCGTGCTGACGAGCACCGAAATCCCTTGTGCGGAGAGCCGGTGCAGTTCCTCCCAGAAGTCGCGGCGCGCGGCCGGGTCGACGCCGGCGGTCGGCTCGTCTAGCAACAGCAGTTCCGGCTCGTGCAGCATGCAGGCGGCCAGCGCGAGACGCTGTTTCCAGCCGCCCGACAGCGCGCCCGTGAGCTGGTCCGCACGGCTCGCGAGGCCGAGCCCGTCGAGCGCGCGCGCGACGGCCGCCTTGCGGTCGGGCATGCCGTACACGCGTGCGACGAAATCGAGATTCTCGCGGATCGACAGGTCTTCCCAGTACGAGAAGCGCTGTGTCATGTAGCCGACGCGCCGCTTGATCTGTGCGCTGTCGCGCACGATGTCGTAGCCGAGGCAGGTGCCGCTACCCGAGTCGGGCGTGAGCAGGCCGCACATCATCCGGATCGACGTCGTCTTGCCGCTGCCGTTCGGCCCGAGAAAGCCGAAGATCTCGCCGCGCGCGACGCGCAGCGAGACGTCTTTCACGACGTGCTTGTCGCCGAAACGCTTGTTCAGGCGATCGACGTCGATCGCGTACGGAGCGGCCGGCGCGTTCATTGCATCCTCACGGCGACGGGCTGGCCCGGATGCAGCTTCGGCGCGTCGGCAACGGCCGGACGCGCCTCGATCATGAACACGAGCTTGGTCCGGCTCTCGTTGCTGTAGATCACGGGCGGCGTGTATTCGGCCTCGCTCGACACGTAGGTGATGCGCGCGGGCACGTCGGCCGCGCAGCCGTCGCAGCGGATCGCGACCGTGCGCCCCGGCGCGAGCGACGCGATGGCGGCTTCCGGCACGAAGAAGCGCACCTTCAGGTTTTGCGGCGGCAGCATCTGCACGACCGGGTTGCCCGCCTGCACCCATTCGCCGATGCGGTACAGCGTGTCGTACACGCGCCCGGCGGCGGGTGCGGCGACGCGCTTCTGGTCGAGCTTCCATTGCGCAGCGGCCACCGCCGCCTGCGCGGCCTCGACCTGCGCGGCCTGCGCGGCGAGCTGCTGCGCGCGGCCCGGCAGGCGCGCGACGTCGACTTGGTTGCGCAGCTCGCGCGCCTGCGCGGCGGTGGTCTGCGCGGACGTGCGTGAATCGTCGAGCTGCTGCTTCGACAGGCCGCCCGCCGCGTACTGGCGTTCGTCGCGCGCGAGTTGCGCGGCGGCCCGTGCGGCTTGCGCGGTGGCCTGGGCGAGCTGCGCCTGCGTGACCGCGACTTCCGGCGGGCGCTTGCCGGTCTGCAGGTCGGCAAGCTGCGCGCGTGCCGCCGCGAGCTGATGTTGCGCCTGCAGCAGCGCGTCCGTTTCGCTGGCGGCTTCGAGCGAGAACGCCGGCGTGCCGGCGGCGACGGCCTGGCCGCGCTCGACCGACAACTGCGTCAGCGTGCCCGATTGCGACGACGACAGGTACACGAATTCGCCTTCGACATAACCCTGGTAGGTCGTGGCGTGGTCCGTCGACCGTCCGCAACCGGCGAGCAGCGCGACGGCGGCGGCCAGTACGAGCGGCAACGCGCGGGTCGCGTTCATGACGGACTCCGCGGCGCGGCGGCCGGCGGCTGCAGGCCGGAACCGAGCAGCGCGCGGACGTGCCGGTGCAGCACGTCGCGGTCGATCGGCGGCAGGCCGCGCGCGCTTTGCCACAGTTTCGCGGTCGCGAGCGGCAGCATCACGAGCGCGATGATCGAATGGAACAGGAACGCGGGTTCGAGCGCGGGGTTCAGCGTGCCGGCCTGCTGCGCGCCGCGGATGCGTTCGGCGAAACGCCCGACATGCTCGAGCGGAATGCGCCGGACCATCCGCTCGCGCAGCAGCCCGCCTTCGTGGATGATCTCGCGCAGCCAGATCGACGGCAGCCACGGCATGCGGTGCGTGACGTCGAAGAAGCGGTCGACGAGTTCGGCGACGAGCGCGAACGGATCGTTTTCGATCCGCGGCTCGGTCGGCCGCCACACGAACGCGATGGCCTGCGCGATCCGTTCCTCGACGATCGCGTCGAGCAGTTGCTCGCGGTTCGTGAAGTAGTAGTGGACCATCGCCGACGTGACGCCGGCGGCGGAAGCGATCTGCGCGACCGTCGTCGCGGCGATGCCGCGTTCGGCGAACAACTGCGTCGCGACGTCGAGCATGTGGTCGCGCAGGTCGAAATCGCTCACCGACGGGCGGCGCCCGCGCGGCTTGGCGACGGTGGATTTCGCGTTCATGCAGTCGACGCTAATTGATGAGTTAGTTAATTTCAAGGAAGGGTTTTCGCCGCCCTTGATCGGGATCAGGCGAGCGTCGAATGGCGGCGCGGACAAGCGGGGACGCGACGGGGCGGCGGGCAGGGTGCCGCGGGCAGCGTGTAGGGAGCGGTTAACGAGAAATGGTGGGGAACTTGCGAAACCGGCGGGGAAGCCGGCCGCGAAGCAGGGGCGCGGGCCGGGCCTGGCGCGCGCCCCGGAGCGGGGTTACTGATCGATCGGCGACTTCAGCGGCACGTGTTCGCCGGTCAGCCCGAACACGACGAGTTGCGCGGGTTCCGTCGCGCTCGCGTTGCGCGATACCTGGTGGCGCGAGCCGGGCGCCTCGTACCAGCCTTCGCCGGCGCGGTAGCGGCGCAGCGGGCCGCCGTTCACCTGCGACAGCACTTCGCCTTTCGACACGACCGCGAACACCGAGCCGAGGTGCTTGTGCGCTTCGGAAGCCTGGCCGGGCGCATAGTCGACGGTCGCGACGACGGCGAACTTGCCGGGCGCTTCGGGCACGGCCTGTCGCATGATTGCGTGCACATTGTCGCCGTCGTCGTGCGCATGGGCGGCGGCCGGCAGCGCGGCGGTCAGCACGAGCCCCGCACACAGGGCGGCTCGATGGAGCGTGGAGCGGATCATCGTCGTCTCCTTACTCGGGCATCTTGCGGAACGCGATCGCGAAGCGGTTCCACGAGTTGATCGTCGCGATCAGCATCGACAGGTCGAACAGCTCCTCGTCGCTGAAGTGCGGCTTCACGGCTTCCCAGACGGCGTCGGGCACGTGATTGCTGGCGACCAGCGTCAGCGCCTCGGTCCACTCCAGCGCGGCACGTTCGCGCTCGGTGAAGAACGGCGTTTCGCGCCATGTGACGACGGTCGCGAGACGGCGATCGGTTTCGCCGCCCTTGCGCGCGTCGGTCATGTGCATGTCGACGCAGAACGCGCAGCCGTTGATCTGCGACGCGCGCAGGCGGACGAGTTCGGCGAGCGGCTTCTCGATCGAGCTCTTCGCGAGGAATTCCTCGGCGTTGCGCATCACCTTGATCGCGTTCGGGCTGGCGGTATAGAAGTTCAGGCGCTGTTGCATGGCAGGTCCTTGTTCGGTTGGAGCGCACGGTGGCGCGACAGGACCCACTTTAAGTCGTGCATTGGCCTGCTTGAATGACCAATTTTTGGAAAATTCAGGTAACCAGTGTCGAGTCGCCGAGACTGCCCGAACCCAGCAATCCGGCCAGCTTCGCGAGTGCCGTGTCGATGCGCAGCGCGTCGATCCCGCCATAACCGAACAGCAGCCCCGCGCGGACCGGCACGCCGACGTGGAATGCCGAGATCCCGTACAGGCCGATGTCCTGCGCGCGTGCCGCGCGGACCAGCGCCGCCTCGTCGAGCCCCGGCTTCAGGTGCGCGGCGAGGTGGATGCCGGCGGTCGGCACGATCGCGTCGAACCATGGCGCGAGTTCGCCGCGCAGATGCGCGATCAGCATCTTGCGGCGCGCGTCGTAGTGCTTCTGCACGCGTTTCAGGTGCCGGGCGAAATCGCCTTCGAGCATGAAGCGTGCGAGCGCCGCCTGGGTCAGCGCGCAGGTGTGCCAGTCGACGATCTGCTTTGCCTTGGCCAGCGCGCCGCGCAACGCGCGCGGCGGAATCGCGTAGCCGATCCGCAGTTCGGGAAAGATCGTCTTCGAGAACGTGCCGACGTACGCGACGAGGCCCGTGCGGTCGAGGCTCTTCAGCGATTCCACCGGCCGGCCTTCGAAGCGGAATTCGCCGTCGTAGTCGTCCTCGATGATCAGCGCGCGGCGGCGCTGCGCCCATTCGAGCAGCGCGATGCGTCGCTCCAGCGTCATCGGCATCCCGAGCGGGAACTGGTGCGACGGCGTCACGTAGACGAGGCGCGCATCGTCGGGCAGCCGCTCCGTGACGAGGCCGTGCGCGTCGACCGGCACGCCGATCACCGTCGCGCCGAGCGATGCGAACGCGGCGCGCGCGGGCGGATAGCCGGGATCCTCGACCGCGACGACGTCGCCGGGCCGCACGACGACGCGCGCGAGCAGGTCGAGCGCCTGTTGCGCGCCGTGCGTGACGAGCACGTCGTCCCAGCTGCACGCCACCGCGCGGCTGAACGCGACGTAGCGCGCGATCGCGCCGCGCAGCTGCGGGTCGCCGGCCGGATCGTGGTACTGGCCGGGGCCGCGCGCCTGCTGGCGCAGCGCGTGGTGCAGGCAGCGCCGCCACGCGTCGAACGGAAACAGCGCCTTGTCGGTCACGCCGCCGCGGAAATCGAAGCCGGGCGAATCCTGCGGCGCGGGCATCGCGAGCGCGTCGGGCAGCTCGTTCCACAGCGCGCGCGCGTCGACCGCGTCGATGCGCGGGGTGTCCTCGACGAGCGACGGTGCCGACATCGCGGCGGCATGCGGCACGCGCGCGAGGCCGTCGGCGACGAACGTGCCGTCGCCGGCGCGCGTATTCAGGTAACCCTCGGCGACGAGGCGCTCGAACGCATCGAGCGTCGTCTTGCGCGACACGCCGAGCTGTTTCGCGAGATCGCGCGTCGACGGCAGCCGCGCGCCGCCCTCGAGACGCCCGTCGACGATCGCGGTGCGCAGTTGCCGGAAGATTTGCCCGGTCAGGTCGTGACGGCCTTCGATGCGGATCGCGATGTCCATCGCAGTGGTTACCTCGATTGGGGTGATTTTTCGTCGATCAGCATACCGGAAGTCGGCATACTCCCGTCACCGGTATCGGCCGACGCCGAAGCCCCCGTCGCCCGATTGGACCGCGGCCCGCGGCTGCCTTACGATCCACGACAACCCCAAACCGGAGCGTCCCCATGCTGTCCGAAGACGAACTTGCGCTGCTCGACGCGATCCGCGCCACCGGCAGCCTGTCGCGCGCCGCCGCGCGGCTCGGCAAGGCGCCGTCGACGGTGTCGCACGCGGCACGCCAGCTCGAAACGCGTTTCGATGCGTTGCTGTTCGACCGGCGCGGCTATCGGCTGCAGCTCACGCCGGCCGGGCAATTGCTGGCCGACGAGGCGTCGCGGCTGGCGCTGGACGTCGCGCGGCTGACGCAGCGCGTGCGGCAGGTCGCGAGCGGCTGGGAGGATCGGCTGTGGATCGTCAGCGACGAAGTGCTGGAGTTCGACACGCTGCTGCCGGTGGTCCGCGCGTTCGACGCGCTCGACTCGGGCGTGTCGTTGCGCTTCACGTACGAAGTGCTCGGCGGCACCTGGGAAGCGCTGCGCGACGGTCGCGCGGACCTGGTGGTCGGTGCGACCAACGAGCCGCCGGCGATTCAGGGCTTCAAGTGGTTCGAACTGGGCGCGATGGAGTGGGTGTTCGTGGTGTCGCCGCGCCATCCGCTGGCCTCCGCGAACGACGTGCTGACGCGGGAGGCGATCGGCGCGCATCGCGCGGTCGTCGTCGCCGATTCGTCGCGGGGCACGGCCGGCCGCGCTTACGGCCTGCTCGGCGGGCAGGCCATGCTCGCGGTGCCGTCGATGCGCGCGAAGATCCTCGCGCAGCGCGACGGGCTCGGCGTCGGCTGGGTGCCGCGCCGGCGCGTGGCCTCGCTGCTCGCGCGCGGCGATCTCGTCGAGAAACGGACGGCCGATCCGCGCGAACCCAACCTGCTGTATGTCGCATGGCGCGGCGACCGCGACGGCCGTGCGCTGCAGTGGTGGCTGGAACAATTGCGCGAGCCGAGACTCGCGCAGCGCCTGCTCGACGGGATCGATGTGACCGGCTGAAACGGAGAAAGGCGGGCGCGGCATCCGCTCGAACACGTTCGACGATTTCGAACATGTTCGCCACGCGCGTCGTACGGCAACGCATGGTGCCGCGCGCATCCTGTGTTCACGGTCAACTCACCGGTTCACAGGAGAACATCATGCAACGCTTCGAAGGGAAAACGGTCCTCGTCACGGGCGGCAACAGCGGTATCGGCCTGGCGGCCGCCCGCGCATTCGCGGCCGAAGGCGCGCGGGTCATCATCACCGGGCGCGACGCGCAGACGCTCGAGACCGCACGGCAAACGCTCGGCGAAGGCGCGCTCGCGATCCGCAACGAGGCCGGCAGCGTCGCGTCGGCCCGCGCGCTGGCGGACGCGATCGCGACGGCGGGCGTGCGGCTCGACGCCGTGTTCATCAACGCGGGCGTCGCGAAACTCGCGCCGTTCGCCGACAGCGACGAGGCCATGTGGGACCTCGTGTTCAACACCAACGTGAAGGGCGCGTATTTCCAGATCCAGTCGCTGGTGCCGCTGCTGAACCGCGGCGCGTCGATCGTGATCAACGGCTCGATCAACGCGCACATCGGGATGCCCGGCTCGTCGGTCTACGCGGCGAGCAAGGCGGCCGTCAATTCGTTCGCGAAGACGCTGTCGACGGAATTGCTGCCGCACGGCGTGCGCGTGAACGTCGTGAGCCCGGGGCCGGTGCAGACGCCGCTGTACGGCAAGCTCGGGCTCGATGCGGCGACGCTCGATGCCACGGCCGAAAAGATCAAGGGGCTCGTCCCGATCGGCCGGTTCGGCACGCCGGACGAAATCGCGTCGACGGTGCTGCACCTCAGTGCGTCGGAGTCCGCATTCATCGTCGGCGCGGAAATCATCGCGTCGGGCGGGATGGGGTTGCTCTGATCGGTGACACCGGCGGGGACCGCAACCGACCGACGCAACGCCGGGCGGGCGGTCCCCGTCACATGCCGGAAGGAGGCAAGTGCGAACCGCACCTACCGCGCCGCACAGGCGCGACGCGTATCGCTGCCGGCTTCGAGTTGCGTCACCGTGAGCCCGGAGAACGTCGCGCGGCCCTGCTCGGCAAACACGGCGACGCCGTCCGCGTCGAGCGGCGGAAAGACCAGGTCGGTGAGCGCAACTCGACCACCGTTCGCGAACACTTCGACCGACCCGCGATCGACGACGATCTCGAGCCGCAGTTGTCCGCGCTCGAGCGGCAGATCCACGATGTGCTCGCGGCTGAACGTGCCGGCGAAATCCGATTCGCCGGATCGGGAGCGGTCGAGCGTCAACGTGCGTTGCGCCGTGTCGTACACGATCCGGGTGCCGATCGAGCCGGCCGCCGACCGCCGGACGATCAGGCCCGCGCGCGCCGCGTGCTGCGGCGCGATCGTCACCGTGATGCGCTGGACGACGCCGCGCGTCGCGGCCGACAGCGCGCGTGTGGCGGATTCGACCGTGAAGTCGCCTTCGTGTACGGCGGGCCTCCCGTCCGCCCAGGTGTCGAAGGCGGCGGCCGGCGCGACGACAAGCGTCGGTTCGCCGTCGATCGTCTTCAGCGACAGTTCGCGCGGCAGGGTCGTCGCGCCGCGCCACGGCGTCGTCGGCACTTTCGCCGCGTAATCCCAGTTGCTCATCCACGCGATCGCGACAGGGCGTGCGCCGGGCGCGCCGGAGAACGTGCCGGCCGCATAAAAGTCGGCGCCGTGATCGACCCAGCGGAATCGGGCGGGATCGGAGCCGGCCGGCGCGACGCGGTCGGGTACGAACGTGCGGCCGTCGAAGTTGCCGACGAAGTACATCGCCCCGGAACCGCCGGCTATCGACCACGGGTTGACGTTGACGATCAGCACCCACTTGATGTGCCGCGGATCGCCGTCGACCGGCAGCGGGACGAGATCGGGCATCTCCCACAGGGCGCCCGCATGCGGTACGTCCGGCAACGTGAAGTCGCTCAGGAACGACCAGTGGATCAGGTCATCGGAACGGTAGAGCTTCACGACGTGGGCATCGGCGACGACCGTCGTCATCAGCCAGTGGCGCCCGGGCGCATACCACGACACTTTCGGGTCGCGGAACTGCGTTGATTCGGGGTCGAGCGTGAGCACCGGGTTGTGCGCATAGGGCCGCCACGTGGTGCCGTGGTCGACGCTGTAGGCGAGCGACTGCGCCTGCGTGCCGGGTGCGTGGCCGGAGCCGGCCTTGTAGACGCTCGTGTAAAGCGCAACGAGCGGTGCTTGTCCGGGGGCGCCGAGGCCCGACGTGTTGTGCGTATCGGCAACGATCGAGCCGGAGAAGATTTCCTCGGTGGCGTTCGCGCGCATCGCGACCGGCTGCTCGCGCCAGTGGACGAGATCGGTGCTGGTCGCGTGGCCCCACGACATGTTGCCCCAGTCCTGGCCGACCGGGTTGTACTGATAAAACAGGTGGTAGCGGCCGTTGTCGTAGACGAGCCCGTTCGGGTCGTTCATCCAGTTGCGTTGCGGCGAGTAATGCAGCGCGGGCCGCCACTGCGGCGTGCCGCTGTCGGGCGGTGCGCCGCAGGTCGCGGCGGCGACATGCGTGCAGGTCAGGCAGGCGAGCAGCAACCGGGGGATCCGGACGGAAAAGCGGAAAGGCATCGATTTCATGCGGGGTTTCGTGCTCCGTCGGACGGAGCGGGAAAGGAGGGCGCACGCCGCTGTCGACGGCGGCATGCGCATTAGAAAGAAGGAAAAAAGAGAGGCGTGCACGCGACACGCGCGATGCGCGCCTCCTCAACCTCGTGCCTTTACCAGCGATTGCTTTTTATTGTTGGTTATCCTGATTGCCCTGGCCGTTGCCGTCGTTGTGGCCGGCCCCGGTCGCAGGCAGGTTCGCCGGGATGTCGCCGTAACCGCCGAGCCCGCCGCGTCCATAGACGCGATCGACCGCCGTCGACGTGCCGTTGATGCGGACCTTCACCGTCGGCGCAAGCGTGCCGCCGCGACGCGGGCCGATCGCATCGATGAACGATTCGACGAGCCCGCCCGGCATGACGTAGTGCGAATACGACTGGAATTCGCGCGGGTTCTGGTTCGGGTCCTGAAAATACGGCTGGCCGGCCGGCGCCGAGAAATCGGTCGGGTTGCCGAGCACGAGGCCGCTGCCGCCGTTCAGCGGCAGGAAATCGCTGCGGATGCCGTTGCCGACGAAGCCGTACACGCCGTCCGGGCCGTCGACGCCCGCCGCCATCGTGTTGCGGTGGCTGATCGTGAACAGGTAGTACTTGCCGTCCTTCAGATAGATCTGCGGGCGCTCGGTCTGGTCGTCGACGCAGTTCGCCGACAGGATCGGCGGCAGGAACTTCCACTCGGTCAACTGCGGGTTCGTCGCGATCGCGAGGCCGACATTCGCCTTTTGATACACTGCGCCCGAATTCATCACGGCGTTCAGGTCTTCCTTGTACGGATCGTTCGGCGCGTAGCCGAGATCGGCTTCGGTGCAGGACCGTGCGCCGCGCGGGCCACCGGTGTTGCCCTCGAAGACCATGTAGGTCTTGCCCGGGTGCGCGGGATCGGTGAACACGAACGGATCGCGGAACGAGAAGTAAGTGTTCTGCTGACCGGTCTGGTAGTACTTGCCGTCCGGTTGCAGCAGTGCCTTGTGATCGTCGAAGCCGGTGAACCACACGTGCTTGTCGTCGGCGTGGATATGGCCGTCGGCGCGCGTGATGATCGCCTGCGGCGGCGTGATGTCGGCGCCGCCGGGCGCGGAGCGGTTGAACGACGTCGCGGTGTAATAGAGGCTGACGTTGCTGCCGTGCGTGAGGCGCGCGGAGCCCGACCATTCGGCGTTGTCGGTCATCGGCGAGGTACCGAACACCTTGACGCTCGCGCCGTCGGGGAACAGGTGGCCGCCCCAGGTCCAGCCGCCGTTCGCGGGGCGCTGCGCCGCGGGGACGCCCGCGCGACGGTAGAAGAAGCCGATGCGCGCATGGACGTGGCGGTCATCGAACGTGTAGCCGGCGTGGGGATCGGCGGTGAGCGAGAAGATCACTTCCCAGCCCTTGTAGCTGAGCTGGTTCGCGCGCAGGTCGGCCAGCGGCCACGTGTCCCACACCCACACGTTCGGGTTGATCAGCGGGAAATCCTGCGGGATGTTCGGCATCGTCAGCGCTTGCGGCAGCGAATTCCGGTCGGCGCCGGCGGTGTGCGATTGCGCGACGATCTGGCGGATGTCCGCGCGGGTCCAGCGCATCGTGAAGTTGCCTTCGGGATCGTAGGCTTGCTGCGAATGGGGCGTGGGCACCGGCGCGCCCGTACCGCCGGACTGCGCGTGCGCGACGGACGCGAAGGCGGCGAGTGCGCCGCCAGCGAGGAGCAAACGTTTGGCCGCGGTCGAGCGGAAAAGGGGAAAGTATGTCATCTCGTCGTTGTTTCCAGGAAAAGTGAAAGTGAACGGCTGAGTGGGTATCGATATCCAAACCGGTTCGGATGCTATTTCAAACCGGTTTGGACGTCAAAAGATAAATATTTGACGGTAATAGCTACCGAGCGGAAACAATTGCCGCCAATCGGCATGCCGTGCGGCACATGAAGTGCGAGGAACGACGGTGAAGGTGAATCTGAAGGCGCTATCGGACGCGCTGGGGCTGTCGAGGACGACGGTCAGTCGCGCGCTGAACGGTTACGACGACGTCAGCGAGGCGACGCGCGAACGCGTGGCGAAGGCTGCACGGGAAATGGGCTATGTGGCGGATCCGACCGCACGCCGGCTGGCGACCGGGCGGGCGGACGTGATCGGGATCGTCTACCCGTTCGGCGCGGGCGATCTCGGCGATCCGCGTTTCGGCGAGGTGGTCGCGGGCATTACCGAGCGGCTCGCCGAGCGCAATCTCGATTTCATCATCGCGTCTGCGCGGCCGAACGCTGAACTGGACACCTATCGGCGGGTCGTCGACGGCAAACTCGTCGACGGATTGATCGTCGCGCGCACGCTCGTCGACGATCCGCGCATCGCGTACCTGCAGTCGAGCGCGTTTCCGTATGTCGCTTACGGCCGCACGCAGGCCGCCGAGCCGTATGCGTGGTTCGATTTCGACAACGAGGCGGGCGCGCGGGATGCGGTTCGCAGGCTGATCGGCTTCGGCCATCGGCGCATTGCGATGATCAGCGCGCCGCTTGCGCTGAATTTCGCCGCGCAGCGTCGTGCAGGTTATCTCTCGGCACTGCGCGAAGCCGGTATCGAGCCGGATCCGGCGCTGCTCGTCGAGTGCCCGTTCACGCACGACGGCGGGCTGCAGGCCGTGCGGACGATGCTTGCGCGCGCCGAACGGCCGACGGCGCTGCTGGTCGACAACAATATCGCCGGCGGCGGTGCGTTTCGGGCGCTGGTGGACAGCGGGCTGCGCCTGGGGCAGGACATGTCGCTGATCGTCTACGACGGCGTGCCCCCGGACATCGCGCATCCCCATCGCGTAACGGCGGTCGTGCAGCCGACCGGGCATGCGTCGGGGCGCGCGCTGGCGGAATTGATGCTGCGGCTGCTGAGCGACGGTGTGCGCGAACAGCGACTCGAAGCGCCGGCCATCGAGGTCGGCGACACGGACGGTCCGTTGCGCGGCTGACCGGCGCGGTGGAGGCGAGGGGCGCTGCCGGCAACGGACGTTACCGGAGCGCGCCCCATCGAAAAGGCCATGACGACGGCAGGGGCGAATCCCCGTTTTCTAGACGACCGGTCTAATCCGGGGATATCATCCGTTCTCGTGAATGCGACGACGTCCCCAGCTGGGGCAACAAAGACGCGAAAATGCCATTTCGCGGTGCGATGCTGTCCGTGCGGCGAGATGACGTCGTTTTATTTCGATTTTTTCTAGACGACTGGTCTAATAGGTGCGTACTGCATTCGGATGCATGAGTCGCACGTTGACGCGTCATCGCTGACTAACCGACAGGCGTGCGGCGTCGACCGGCCGCCCCCGGTTGTTCGGCCCCGTTCCCCCCGTCAATTTTCGAAGGAGTTCCGATCATGAAGATTCTGGTTGTCCTGACCTCGCACGACACGCTCGGCGATACCGGCAAGAAGACCGGCTTCTGGCTCGAGGAACTGGCCGCGCCGTACTACACGTTCAAGGATGCAGGCGTCGAGCTGACGCTCGCGTCGCCGAAGGGCGGCCAGCCGCCGCTCGACCCGAAAAGCAGCGATCCGGCCTCGCAGACCGACGCGACGCGCCGTTTCGAAGCTGATGCGGCGGCCAAGGCCGAACTCGCGTCGACGCACAAGCTGGCCGACGTGTCGGTGGACGACTACGACGCCGTGTTCTACCCGGGCGGCCACGGCCCGCTGTGGGATCTCGCCGAGGATCTGCATTCGATCCGCCTGATCGAGCATGCGCTGGCGGCCGGCAAGCCGGTCGCGGCCGTCTGCCACGCGCCGGGCGTGCTGCGCCACGTGAAGAACCCGAAGACCGGCGAATCGGTTGTGCGCGGCAAGCGCGCGACGGGCTTTACCAACAGCGAGGAAGCGGCCGTCGAACTGACGGAAGTCGTGCCGTTCCTCGTCGAGGACATGCTGAAGACCAACGGCGCGGAATTCGAGCGCAGCGCCGACTGGGCGCCGCATGTCGTCACCGACGGACTGCTGATCACGGGGCAGAACCCCGCGTCGTCGGAACCCGCCGCCGAGGCGCTGCTCGCGAAGCTCGGCCGCCAGTAAGCACGCAAGCACATGGCGCCGGCCGGGCCGGCGCCGTTCCGTATCCGTCGCCGGGCGCGACCTGCCCGCCGACGGCCCGAATCGTTCCGCCGCGCGCGTCGCGCGGCGCGTTCCCAGTCGTTTTGCAGAACCAAGCAAAGGAGTCGTGGATGTCTGCCCTGTTCGAACCGTTCAAACTCAAGGATGTCACGCTGCGCAACCGCATCGCGGTGCCGCCGATGTGCCAGTACGTCGCCGAAGACGGCGTCGTCAACGACTGGCATCACGTGCATCTGGCCAGCATTGCGCGCGGCGGCGCGGGCCTCGTGATCGCGGAGGCGACGGCCGTGTCGCCGGAAGGGCGCATCACGCCGGGCTGCGCGGGGCTGTGGAACGATGCGCAGGCCGAAGCGTTCGCGCCGTCGGTCGCGGCGATCAAGGCGGCCGGCTCGGTGCCCGGCATCCAGATCGCGCACGCGGGTCGCAAGGCGAGCGCGAACCGTCCGTGGGAGGGCGACGACCATATCGCCGAAGGCGATCCGCGCGGCTGGCAGACCATCGCGCCGTCGGCCGTGCCGTTCGGCGCGCATCTGCCGAAGGTGCCGCGTGAAATGACGCACGACGATATCGCCCGCGTGCAGGCCGACTTCGTCGCGTCGGCGACGCGTGCGCGCGACCTGGGCTTCGAATGGCTCGAACTGCACTTCGCGCACGGCTATCTCGGCCAGAGCTTCTTCTCGGTGCATTCGAACCAGCGCGACGACGAATACGGCGGTTCGGCCGAGAACCGCGGCCGCTTCCTCGTCGACACGCTCGCAGCCGTCCGCAAGGTGTGGCCCGAGCATCTGCCGCTGACCGCGCGCCTGGGCGTGATCGAATACGACGGCCGCGACGACGAGACGCTCGCCGAGTCGATCGCGCTTACGCAGCGGATGAAACAGGCAGGGCTCGACATGCTGAGCGTGTCGGTCGGTTTCTCGACGCCCGACGCACGGATTCCATGGGGCCCGGCGTTCCTCGCGCCGATCGCCGAGCGCGTGCGCCGCGAGGCCGGGCTGCCGGTGTCGTCCGCGTGGGGGATCGACACGCCGCAACTGGCGAACCGAGTCGTCGCCGAACAGCAGCTCGATCTCGTGATGGTCGGCCGCGCGCATCTCGCCGATCCGCACTGGCCGTACTACGCGGCGAAGCAGCTCGGCGTCGAGCGCCCGTCGTGGACGCTGCCCGCGCCGTACGCACACTGGCTCGAACGTTACCGGATCGCCGACAAGGTGGCCTGAGCGGGTGAGATAACGCGCCGCCGATCCGGCGTCGATGGATAGAATGGCGGTTCGCGCAGGCCGGTGGCTTGCGCGAACCGCCATTTTTTCATTTCGACAGAGGTGCCATGGGCGTACATGTCCCGTCGTCTCACGATCCCGCCGCGCGGCCGCGCGGGCAGCAGATCGCCCGCGCCGTGCTGTATGCGGCGCTGCTGGTGCTCGCGCTGTGGGTGATCCGCGACTTCATTCCCGCCATCGCGTGGGCCTGCGTGAGCGCCATCGCGATGTGGCCGCTGCTGAAGCGCTTCGAATCGCACCGGCTGTTCCGCGACCGGCCGACGGTCATCGCGCTCGTCATCACGGCGGCGATCTCGCTGCTCGTCGTGCTGCCGGTCGCCATCGCGGCGACCGAGGCGGTCGGGCAGGCGCATGATCTGCGCGTGTGGCTGCACTCCATTCAGGACAACGGCATTCCGCTGCCGGACGTGATCGGCCGGCTGCCTTACGGCGCCGCGCAGATCACCGAATGGTGGCAGGCCAATCTCGGCCATCCGCTGCATGCGTCCAGCGCGATGCACGGCGTCAACAGCGAGAAATTCCTCGCGTACGGCCGGCAATTCGGCACGAAGCTCGCGCATGCGCTGCTCGAATTCGGCTTCATGCTCGTCACGCTGTTCGTGATCCTGCGCGCGGGCCACAAGCTGTCGGGCGCATTGCTGCAGGGCGCGCGACGCGTGTTCGGGCGCAACGGCGCGGAGCTGATCGAGCGGATGGTCGCGGCCGTGTTCGGCACGGTGACGGGGCTCGTCGTCGTCGGGCTCGGCGAGGGCGCGCTGCTCGGCATCGCCTATGCGCTCGCGGGCGTCCCGCATGCGGCGCTGCTCGGCCTCGTGACGGCGGTCGCCGCGATGCTGCCGTTCTGCGCGCCGATCGTGTTCTGCGGCGCGGCGCTCTGGCTGTTCGTGCAGGGCGCGACCGTGTGGGCCGTCGTGGTGGCCGTGCTCGGTTTCGTCGTCGTGTTCGTCGCCGAGCATTTCGTGCGGCCGGTGCTGATCGGCAATTCGGCGCGGCTGCCGTTCCTGCTCGTGCTGTTCGGCATCCTCGGCGGCGCCGAGACGTTCGGCCTGATCGGGCTGTTCGTCGGTCCCGCGCTGATGACGGTGCTGACGGTGCTGTGGGTCGAATGGATCGCGTGACGATGCACGCCGTTGCGCCGGTTTGAAGCATCGGCGCAGCGGCACGGTTGCGCGGGCAAGCCTCCGCCGGCTGCCACGGTCGGCAACGCCTGAGCTTGCGCAGGGGCATGCAAAGTGCGTGGAAACCAGGGATTCGGATGCGGATCTCTACATTTCTTTTCGATCCGGACCCAAAGGTCGAGTAGCATGAGGCTTTCGGTCACGCCGGCACGGCGCATCAGATTTCCCCAAGCATGCGATTGATTACGATGTCCCGTCCCGCAGCGACGCTGTCCCTGGCCGCCAGCTGCCTGATGTTGCATGGCTGCGCGTGGTTCGACTCGTGGCTGCCGTTTTCGTATTCGCGCACGCCGCTGGCAAGGGCCGCGTCGCGGCATGGCGCGACCCGCGCCGATGTCGTCCGCGCCGGCGGCAACCCGCGCAGCGTCTGGATGGTCCGCAACGGCAGCGGCGTCTGCTACAACTACTTCATCGAACACGGCAACGATCACCGGACTTATTTCGTCGTGTTCGACAGGGCCGGCGTCGTCACGCAACACGGCTTCGATACCTGCATGGACGCCGACCGCAACGGCACGCTGCAGCCGGGCAAGGGCAGCTAGTCCGTACGGCCGCCGCCGGCGGCATCACGCGGTCACGCGATCGTGTCGACCACGCCGCCGTCGACGCGCAGCGCGGCGCCGGTTGTCGCCGAAGCCTGCGGCGAGCACACGTATACCACCAGGTTTGCGACTTCCTCGGGCGTCGCGGGCCGCTGGATGATCGAGCTCGCGCGATGGTTGCGCACGAAATCCACGGCCACGTCTTCGACGCTGCGGCCGGATTCGTCGGCCGTTTCCTTCAGCAGCGCTCGCACGCCGTCCGACATCGTCGGCCCCGGCAGCACCGAGTTGACGGTCACGTTCGTGCCGGCCGCGAGCTTCGCGAGGCCGCGCGCGATCGACAGTTGCGCGGTTTTCGTGAAGCCGTAGTGAATCATGTCGACCGGGATGTTCAGGCCCGATTCCGACGAAATGAACACGACGCGCCCGGCGTTGCGTTCGATCATCCCTTTCAGGTAGTGCCGCGCGAGGCGCACGCCCGACATCACGTTCGTCTGGAAGTAATGCTCCCATTCGGCGTCGTCGATGTCGAAGAACGCCTTCAGGCCGTAGATGCCCGCGTTGTTGACGAGGATGTCGGCATCGGGCGTGTGCTGCGCGATGCGCGCGACGCCGGCTGCAGCGGACAGATCGGCGGCGACGCCGTCGACGCTTGCGCCGGGCACGGCGGTGCGCAGGTGCGCGAGCGCGGACTGCACCGACGCGTCGCTGCGGCCGTTGACGACGACGCGTGCGCCGGCGCGCGCGAGGCCTTCGGCGATCGCGAGCCCGATGCCGGCGGTGGAGGCGGTGACGACCGCGGTCTTGCCTTTCAGGTCGATGTGCATGTAGGTGACGGGAGAGGAGTGAACAGGAACCGCCGCGCATGCCGCGGCGAGCGGAATTCAAAGCTTAGGTCAAACCGCGCGATCCGGTATCGAAGCTGCAAAGTGCCGGTTGCATCGGCCCGCACAGTCTTGTACGGTGAGCGTTCGCCGTCCGAACCGGGAGCCCGCCGCGTGAGCCGTACCGCCAACCGATCCGCCGTACCTTCGCCGTTTTGGCGCGATGCCGCGCTGCCGTTCATCGAGGCACGCACCGTCGACGACGGGCGTTCGATCTGCTACGCGAAGCACACGCACGACACGTTTTCGGTGGGCGCGATCGTCGGTGGCACGAGCACCTACGTGAACGGCGCGACGAACGAACACGTCGGGCGCGGCGTGCTCGTGATCATCGATCCGGAACAGGTGCACGCGTGCAATCCGTACGGCCCCGATGCGTGGGCGTACCGGATGGTCTACGTCGACGTGCCATGGCTCGCGCGGCTGCAGCATTCGCTGGGCCGCGATCCGAATGGCGATTTCCACGGGTTTTCGCCGAAGTTGACGGAACGGCGCGACCTGTTCACGCAATTTGGCGGTTTCTATCGCACGCTCGTGTCGCCCGCGATCGATCCGCTCGGCAAGGAGAGCGCGGCGGTCGAATTCTTCACCGCGCTGCACGGCGCGCTCGATCGCGAGCTGCCCGACCCGCGACCCGGGGACGACAACGCAAAGCTCGCACGCGCGGCCGACTATATCGCCGCGCATTGCCGCGAGGGCGTCACGCTCGATGCGATCTGCGCGGCGGCCGACCTGTCGCCGTCGTATCTGATCCGCGCATTCAACGCGCGCTACGGCATGACGCCGCATGCATTCCTGATCGATCGCCGCGTGCAGTACGGCCGCACCGAGCTGCGCCGCGGCCGGCCGATCGCCGACGTCGCGCTCGACGCGGGTTTTGCGGACCAGGCGCATTTCCAGCGCGCGTTCCGGCGGATCGCGGCCGCGACGCCCGGGCAGTACCGCAGCGCGATGAGTTGAACGGGCGCGCGGCTACACGTCGAGCAGAAACAGCGCGCTGCCCGCGAGCAGCAGCGCCATCAGCCGGTTGAACAAACGCATGCGCCGCGCATTCGCGAGCCGGTGCCGCAACGACGCGCCCGCATACGCCCAGCACGCGATCGACGCGAAACAGATCACCAGATACAGCCCGGCGAATAACCAGACCTGCGTGCGGTCGCCATCGGCCGCATACGCACCCATCGCGGCCACGCACGCGAGCCACGCCTTCGGGTTCAGCCACTGCATCGCCGCGCCGGCCGCCGCCGTCGGGCCGGCCACGTCCGGGTCGGCCGACAGCCGGCCGTCATCGAGCGCGAGCCGCAGCGCCATGTAGAGCAGGAACGCGATCCCCGACCACTGCGTGGCGGTCGTCAGCACGGGCCAGCGCGCGAGCGCCGCGTGCAGGCCGAGGCCGATCAGCAGGAACAGCGCGACGAAACCGAGCGTCGCGCCGGCCGCATAGCGCAGGCTCGCGCCGAGCCCGTGGCGCGCGCCGGCGCTGAGCGCGACGATGTTGACGGGACCGGGGGTGATCGACGAGGCGAGCGCGAACGCGGCCATCGAAACCAGCATGCTCATCGGATATCTCCATGCGAAATGTCGAAAGTCGCATCGAGATTACGGAAGCCGCACCGGCCCGTATTGAAGAAAACTGCCCTCGGCGGCGCGCGGCCGCCGTCAGTGCAAGGCGCGCGGCGTGTGCGCCGGTTGCGCGTCGTGCGGATCGGCGGGGCCGTTTGCATCGGCCGGGCGCAGCGGGACGCCCGCGCAAGGTTGCGTCGATACCGAGAAGCCGAACGTATTGACGCCGCCCGAGCAGGCGACGAACACGCCGCCGCCATGCATCTCGGCCACAGCCTTGACGATCGACAGCCCGAGCCCGTGGTTCTCCTTGCTGTTCGCGCGCGCTTCCTCGAGCCGGTAGAAGCGTTCGAACACGTGCAAGCGCTGGCCAGGGTCGATCGGTTCGCCGGGGTTCGCGACGGCCATTTCGACGAGCGCGTCGCGGCGCGTGATCGTCACGCTCAGCGTCGCGCCGGGCGCCGAATGCTGGATCGCGTTGATCAGCAGGTTCGTCATCGCGCGGCGGAACAGCGACGGATCGACGGCCGCGCGCGCATCGCCGTGCAATTCGGCGCGCAACTGCGCTTCGTCGAGCGGGATTTCGAGGAAGTCGAGCATGCGCCGCACCTCGCCGGCGAGCGACACGTCCTTCAGGTCGGTCGCGCGTTCGCCACGGTCGCTGCGCGACAGGAACAGCATGTCGTTGATGATCACGCGCAGCCGCTCGAATTCCTCGAGGTTCGACTGCAGCGTCTGGCGCATCCGGTCGACCGAGCGGTCGCGGCTCGTCAGCGCGACCTGGGTCTGGCCGATCAGGATGCTGACCGGCGTGCGCAGCTCGTGCGCGACGTCCGCGTTGAATGCCTCGAGCCGCGCGTAGGTTTGCTGGATGCGGTCGAGCGCGCCGTTGAACGACGCGGCGAGGTCGCGCAGCTCGGCCGGCAGCGCGTCGGTCTGTAGCCGCTGGCGGCGGTTCGTGGCGCTCACGGTTGCCGCATCCTGTGACAGCCGGTCGAGCGGCGCGAGCCCGAAGCGCGCGACCGCGCGGCTCAGCAGCAGCGTGATGACGGTGGCCGTCGCGATCAGCGCGGCGAGGGTCCAGCCGAAGCGGCGCAGCATCCGCTGCGTGCGCTCGCACGAACTGGCGACGACCAACTGCAACGTCGGCCGCTCGCCGCTGCCGGCTACGGTGACGGTTTTCGTCATCACGTCGTAGCTGCTGTCGTTCAGCGCGTAGCGCTGGAACGCGCCGTTCGGCGGCTCGATGGGCACGCCGTTCACGGGATTGCCGAAGCGGAAGGCGGGATCGGGACTGACGATCTGGTAGTGCGTCGAGCCGTCGGGCGGTTCGAAATCGCTGAGCTTCTCCTGCAGCAGGCGCCCGCGCGCGGCCGTGGTGGCATGCGACACGATCAGTTCGGCAACCTTCGAACGCGTGTCGAGCGTCGCGCGCAGTTCGGCGAACAACTGGCGCTCCATCATCACGAACAGCCCGCAGCCGACCAGCGTGAACACGAGCAGCGACACGATGCCGAACATCGCGGAGAGCCGCAGGACGATCGAGCGTTTCATGCCTGCCTCTCGGCGTCGCCTTCCTCGCGCGCCTCGAGTACATAGCCCATGCCGCGGATCGTGTGCAGCAGCTTCTCCGCGAACGGGCCGTCGAGTTTCGCGCGCAGGCGCTTGATCGCCGTCTCGACGACGTTCGCGTTGCTGTCGAAGTTCACGTCCCACACGAGTTCGGCGATCGTCGTCTTCGACAATACCTCGCCGCTGCGCCGCGCGAGCACGCCGAGCAGCTGGAATTCCTGCGCGGTCAGGTCGAGCCGCGTGCCGTCGCGGGTCGCGCGCCGGCCGATCAGGTCGACGCGCAGGTCGCCGATCGAGATCAGCGTCGATTCCTGCACGCGGGCACGGCGCGTCAGCGCGCGCAGCCGTTCGATCAGTTCGAGGAACGAGAAGGGCTTGGTCAGATAATCGTCGGCGCCGCCGCGCAGCCCGCGCACGCGATCGTCGACGCGGTCGCGGGCGGTCAGCATGATGACGGGCGTCTGCTTCTGCGCGCGCAACGCGCGCAGCACGCCGAAGCCGTCGAGCTTCGGCAGCATCACGTCGAGCACGACCACGTCGTAGTCGAATTCGACGGCTTTCCACGCGCCGTCCTCGCCGTCTAGCGCGGTGTCGACGACCCAGCCTTCCTCGGTCAGGCCGCTCTTCAGGTATTCGACGACTTTCGGTTCGTCTTCGACGATCAGCACTTTCATATTGTGTGTCCGCGTAACCGGGTTAAGGGCCGACGCCCGCGGTGCGCTGCGGGCCCGCCGCCGCGACGTCGGACGGCGCGGGGCCGTGCGTCGCATCGCCGTCCCAGCCGCCGCCGAGCGCCTTCGCGAGAAAGACGACGAGCGCCGCACGCTGGCCCTGGATCTGCACGGCCTGGCGCTCGCTCGTCAGCAGTTGCTGCTGGGCCGTCAGCACGTCGATGAACGGCGTCAGGCCGCCCGCATAGCGATCCTGCGCGAGCGACACGAGCTTGCGCGCATCGTCGACGGCGGCCGAGGCCTGCTGCGCGGCTTCGGCCAGCACCGACAGGCCCGTCACCGCATTCTGCACCTCCTGGAACGCGGTGAGCACGGTCTGCCGGTAGCTGGCCTGCGCGGCCGTATAACCGGCCTGCGCGAAATCGACGCCGGCCTTCAGCTTGCCGCCTTCGAACAGCGGCTGGCTGACCGACGCGCCGACCGACCACAGCAGCGCCGGCACGGTGAACAGGCCCGCGAAGCGCGTCGCATCCCAGCCGAGGTCCGGCGACAGCATGATGCGCGGGAAATACGCGGCGCGCGCGACGCCGATCTGCGCGTTCGCGGCGGCCATCGCGCGCTCGGCCGACGCGACGTCGGGGCGCCGCTGCAGCAGGTCGCTCGGCATGCCGGTCGGCAGCGCGGGCGCGTTGATCGGCACCACGCGCGGCGGCAGCGAGAATGCGGGGGCCGGCGTGCCGACCAGCGTCGCGATCGCGGTTTCGACCTGCGCACGCTGCTGGAGCAGCAACTGCGCCTGCGTGCGCGTCGCGTCGAGCTGCGCGCGCTGCTGCAGCAGGTCGAGACCCGACACCGCGCCGAGTTCATGGCGCGCGTCCACGTAGTCGAGCGCCTTCTGCTGCAGGTCGATCGAACGCTTGACGACGTCGATCTCGGTGTCGAACTCGCGCAGCGCGAAATAGCTCGACGCGAGATCGGCGGTCAGCACGAGGCGCGCGTTCACGAAATCGTCGTGGGCCTGCTCGGTGCTCGCCTGCGCGGATTCGACGCTGCGCCGCACGCGGCCGAACAGGTCGAGCTCGTAGCTGACGCTCGCGCCGACCTGAATGTCGTTCTGCACGGTCGACGCGTTCACTGTCGCGTAGTTGGTCCGCGGCCGGTCGGCGGAGATCTTGAAGCGCTGGCCGCTCGCGTTCAGGCCGACCGCCGGATATTGCGCGGACGCGACCGACGCGAGCGTCGCCTTCGCCTGGTCGTAGCGCGCGGCGACGGCCTTGAGGTTCTGGTTGTTGCGCAGCGCGTCGGTTTCGAGCGCATCGAGCTGCGGATCGCCGAACGCGGTCCACCACGCCGGATCGAGCGGCGCGCGGGCCGGCGCGGCCGGATGCCAGTACGCGTCGGCCGGGTCGAGCCGCCACGCGGCCGGCGTATCGACGGCCGGGCGCCGGTAGTCGGGGCCGACCGTGCAGGCGGCGAGGGCGGTGGCCGCCACGACGGCGGCGAGCGCCGCGGGCCGCACGCGAACGCGTGTCGCGATCACGACTTCGCTCCCGCGGCGCCGGATGCGGGTTTCGCCGCCGGCGCCGACACGATGACCTGGTCGCCATTGGCGAGCGCGTCGCCCGGGTTCGCGACGAGCCGGTCGTTCGGCGTGAGCGGCCCGTCGACTTCGAGCGTCTGGCCGATCGTGCGCACGATCGTCACTTGTTTCAGGCGGACCTGACCGTTCGCGTCGACGGTCGCGACCGTCGGGCCTTCGGAACGGAACAGCAACGTATTGGCCGGAACCTGCAGGCGGCCGATCGGCGTCATCGGCAGCGTCGCCTGCACGTATGCGCCAGGCAGCAGCCGTCCGTCCGGGTTCGGCAGCGTGATCTCGATCTGCAGCGAGCGCGTCGCGACGTCGATCGCCTCGGACGTGCGCGTGATCGTGCCGTCGAAGGTCTGGCCCGGCAGCTCGGTCTGCGCGACGCTCACGTGCTGGCCGACCTTCACCTGCTGCGCGTAGGCCTGCGGCACCTGCACGTAGAGGCGCAGCCGGTCGGCCTGCACGACCGTAAACAGCGAGCGGCCCGCGTTGCCGGAACTGACGAGGTCGCCGACGTCGACGTTGCGCTGCGTGACGATCCCGTCGATCGGCGCGACGATCCGCTGGAAGCCTTTCAGCTCCGTGAGCCGGCGCATGTTCGCATCGGCCGCGGCGAGGTTCGCGGTGCCCTGGTTGAACGCGCCTTGCCGGTCGTCGAGCTCCTGCTGCGAGACGGCATCGCGCTGGCGCAGCTGCTGCGCGCGGTCGAACGACGTCTTCGCGAGTGCGAGCGTCGCCTGCGCCTGCTGGCGCTGCGCGGTGGCCTGCGCGAGTTCCTGGTTCAGTTCGGGCGTGTCGAGTTCGGCGAGCACTTGCCCCTGCTTCACGTGCGCGCCGATATCGGCCTGCCAGCGCAGTACGTAGCCGCTGGCGCGCGCGTAGATCGGCGCCTCGACGAAGCCGCGCAGCGTGCCGGGCAGCGTCAGCTTGCCGCCGGTCGCGGCGTCGACCGGATGCACGACGTTCACGTACTGGCGCGTGTTCTGCTCCGCGACCGCGTCGAGCCGGTTGCGGTTCAGCACGTTGACGACGATCGTGCGCGCGGCGCCGGCGGCCAGCAGCACGCCGATCACGATCAGGACGATCCGTCCGCGCCGCGACACCGACGTGCGCGTCGGCAGGTGCATGCCGTGTTCGTCCACCTGGATGCCGACGGAGCTGTGATGTTTCTCTTCCATGAATTCAACCAATTCAACCGGGTCTATAGGCGAAAGTCAGTGTCCGGCCTGGCGCGCGCGCCGTCGGGCCAGCCGCGAATGCACACCGCCGAACACGAGCGGCACGAACAACAACGTCGAAATGGTCGCAAACAGCAGCCCGCCGATCACCGCGCGGCCGAGCGGCGCGTTCTGCTCGGCGCCTTCGCCGAGACCGAGCGCCATCGGCACCATCCCGATGATCATCGCGAGCGCCGTCATCAGCACCGGCCGGATCCGCGTCGCGCCGGCCTCCAGCGCGGCCGTGAGCGGCGGCGCGCCGGCCGCGAGGCGCTGGCGCGCGAACGACACGACCAGAATGCTGTTCGCGGTCGCGACGCCCACCGTCATGATCGCGCCCGTCAGCGCGGGCACGCTCAGGTGCGTGCCGGTGATGAACAGCATCCACGCGATGCCGGCGAGCGCGGCCGGCATCGCGCTGATGATGATCAGTGGGTCGAGCCACGACTGGAAATTGACGACGATCAGCAGGTACACGAGCACGATCGCCATCGCGACACCCGCGCCGAGGCCGATATACGACGTGCGCATCGTCTCGATCTGCCCGCGCATCGTCAGGTCGGTGCCGCGCGGCAGCGTCGCGCGCGCGTCGGACACGATGCGGTCGATCTCGCCCGCGACCGAACCGAGGTCGCGGCCCTCGACGCTCACGTACAGGTCGATCGCCGGGCGGATGTTGTAGTGCGTGATCACCGCCGGGTTCGCACCGCTGCGCATCTGCACCAGGTTGCCGAGCAGTTGCAGCGGCGCGCCCGTGCGGCCGCTCGCCGAGATCGGCGTGCCGAGCAGGTCGTCGACCGACGAGATGTTGTATTGCGGGGTCTGGATCTGCAGCGGGTACTGGACGCCGGTGCGCGGGTTGATCCAGAACGACGGGGTCGTCTGCGAACTGCCGGACAGCGAGATCAGCATGTTCTGCGCGACGTTCTGCGCGGAGAGATTGAGCTGCTGCATGCGCGTGCGGTCCATGTCGGCCAGCAGGGTCGGCTCGTCGTTGCGTTGCTGCACGTGCACGTCGACGGCGCCGGGGATTTGCCTGACCTTTTTCATCAGGCTGCTTGCGATTGTCATGTTACTCGCGAGATCGTTGCCGAGCACCTGCACGTCGATGGCCGCTGGCTGACCGAAGTTCAGGATCTGCGTGATGATGTCCGACGGCTGGAAGAAGAACTCGACGCCCGGGAAGCGTTCGGGCAGCAGCGTGCGCAACGTCTGCACGTAGTGCTGGGTCGCGCGGTGGCCCGGCTTCAGTGCGATCAGCAGTTCGCCGTCGAGCGTGCCGATCGTGCCGGCGTTGCTGTACGACAGGTTGATGCCGCTCACCGGCAGGCCGAGGTTGTCGACGATCGCACCGAGCTCGTCGGGCGGCACGGCTTCGCGGATCACGCGTTCGACCTGGTCGGCGAGGCGCGCGGTTTCCTCGATCCGGTAGCCGGTCGGCGCGCGCATGTGCAGCCGGATGTTGCCGGAATCGGCGTTCGGGAAGAAGTCGCGGCCGAGTACGAATACGAGGCCCGTCGACAGCACGCAGAAGCCGAGGAAGCACATCGCGTAGAAGCGGCGGCGCACGAGCAGCATGCTGAGCAGCACGATGTACCACGCGCGCAGCCGCTCGAACGCGTTGTTGAACGCGTGATGAATGCGCGCGAAACGCGACGTCGCATGGTCGGGGCCGGTGCTGGCCTGCTGCGGGCGGAACAGCAACATCGCGAGCGTCGGCACCAGCGTGCGCGACAGCACGTACGACGCGAGCATCGCGAACACGACCGCTTCGGCGAGCGGCACGAACAGGAAGCGCGCGACACCCGTCAGGAAGAACATCGGCACGAACACGATGCAGATGCACAGCGTCGACACGAACGCGGGCACCGCGATCTCGCCGGCGCCTTCGAGGATCGCCTCGTGCAGGTTCGTACCGAGATGCAGGTGCCGCTCGATGTTCTCGATCGTGACGGTTGCGTCGTCGACCAGGATCCCGACCGCGAGCGCGAGCCCGCCGAGCGTCATGATGTTGATGGTCTCGCCGAGCGCGGATAGTGCGATCAGCGACGTGAAGATCGACAGCGGGATCGAGATCGCGATGATCAGCGTGCTGCGCCAGTTGCCGAGGAACAGCAGGATCATCATCGCGGTCAGCACGGCGGCGATCAGCGCCTCGTGGATCACGCCTTGCACGGCCGCGTTGACGAACACCGACTGGTCGAACAGCGGTGTGATCGTGAGCCCTTCGGGCAGCGTCGGGATCACTTTCGGCAGCAGCGCCTTCAGGTCCGACACGACCTTGAGCGTCGACGCGTCGCCGGTCTTCAGGATCGAGATGAGCACGCCGCGCTGGCCGTTCTGCCGCACGACGTTGGTCTGCGGCGCGAAGCCGTCGCGCACCGCGGCGACCTCGCGCAGGTAGGTCGTCGCGCCGTTGACGGTCTGGATGGGCAGGTTGTTGATGTCGGCGACCGTGTCGGCCGACGCGTTCGTGTCGATCCGGTATTCGGTCTGGCCCATCTTCGCGGTGCCGGTCGGCAGCACGAGGTTCTGCGCGTTGACCGCGTTGACGATGTCGGCCGGCGTGAGGCCCTTCGCGAGCAGCGCCTGCGGATCGAGGTCGACCGCGACCACGCGCGTGCGGCCGCCGTACGGGAACGGTATCTGCGCGCCTGGAACCGTGATCAGTTGCGGGCGCAGGAAGTTGAGCGCGATGTCGGCGAGCGACTGTTCGCTGAGCGTCGTGCTCGACAGCCCGAGCTGGATCACCGGGATGCTCGACGCGGAATAGGTGATCACGAGCGGCGGCGTCGCGCCTTGCGGCATCTGCCGCACGATCGCCTGCGCGGACGACACCGTCTGCGCGATCGCCGTCTGCACGTTCGCGCCCGGCTGCAGGAACACCTTCACGACCGCGATGCCGGGCAGCGACGTCGATTCGACATGCTGGATGTTGTTGACGGTCGTCGTCAGGATCCGTTCATGGACGGCCGTGATCCGGTTCGTCATCTCCGTCGCGGAGAAGCCGCTGTAATTCCAGATCACGCTGATCACGGGAATGTTGATCGCGGGCAGCACGTCGACGGGCGTGCGCATCAGCGCAAGCGGGGTGGCCAGCACGATCATGATGGCCATTACGATGAACGTGTAGGGGCGCCTGAGCGCGAGATTGACGATCCACATGGAGGCAGCGGGACAGGCGGTGATCAGGCGTCGGTGAAGGGAACCCGAATGATAGGCGTTGGGGCCGAACGGGTTACTGACATGAAACTGGCGGAATTGTCAGGTTGCCGCGCGGCGGCCGATCGCCGATTCCGCAGAGGAAATGCATGCGGACGAGACGGCGAATAAACGGCTGCGGGACCGGACGGGCCAGCCGCGTCGGCGACGGTTTCGTTCATCGCGCCGCTCAAATCTGTTCCATCCCGACCCGCGCGAGCGCACCCAGATCGACGACTTCGATCTGGTTGTACGCGAGCCGCAGCACGCCGCGCTTTTCGAGCTGCTGCAGCGCCTGGTTGATCCGCTGCCGCGACACGCCGACGAGCATCCCCAGTTCCTCCTGCGAGATCGACAACGACGGGCCGGTGTCCGGATACAGGTCGGGGTTGAAGAGCTGCGCGAGCGCCTGTGCGACGCGCGCATCGACGTCGAGCAGCCGGCTGTTCTGGATCGATGCGATGAACTCGCCCATCCGGTTGTTCAACTGGTGGATCACGAAGCGCGTGAACGGCAGGCTCGTGTCGAGCAGCGCATGGAACGTGTCGACCGGCACGAACAGCACGGTCGAGCGCTGGATCGCGACGACCTCGTACTTGCGCAGCTCGCGCTTGATCACGCTGCCTTCGCCGAACCAGCCGCCCGACGGCACGCCGGAGAACGTGCAGCCGCGCCCCGACACGTTGAAGATCGCGAGCTTCAGCAGCCCGCGATGCACGCCGATCCAGTATTCGGACGGCGCGAGCCGGTGCGCGATCACGTCGCCGGCCTCGCACTGCTCGACGCGCGACTGCGCGAGCACGAGCGCCTGGTGTTCCGGTGCGAGCGTGCGGAACCACGCGCACTGGCCGAACAGCGTCGACAGCGCCGGCATCGGGCCGGGTTCGGGAAGCGCGTCGGCCGGGTGGGCAGCCGCGTCGGGCGGCGCAACGAGAGGGTCGTGCATGGGTGCGGGTTTGCGAGGATAGGGATTACGCGCGGCGCTCGAAGGGCACTCTGTCGTTTCGATGACAGACGGCCCACAATAACGACCGTTAGGCTGTCGGCAATTGAACCACATCAAAACGATTCGGGGTGCATGCACGCCGGTCGACAGAACACGGGAGACAGGATCATGACGCAGATGTTCGAGGCCGGGCTCGGCCGCCGCGACGCCAATTACGTGCCGCTCACGCCGATCGACTTTCTGGTCCGGACGGCCGAAGTCTATGGCGAGCGCCTCGCGATCGTGCACGGCGACGTGCGGCGCACGTGGGGCGAGACCTACACGCGCGCGAAGCAGCTGGCGAGTGCGCTCACGCAGGCCGGTGTCGGGCGCGGCGACACCGTTGCGGCGATGCTGCCGAACATCCCGGCGATGGTCGAGGCGCACTTCGGCGTGCCGATGGCCGGCGCCGTGCTGAACACGATCAACACGCGGCTCGACGTGCCGTCGGTGCTGTTCATGCTGCGTCATGGCGAGGCGAAGGTGCTGATCGTCGACACCGAATACGCGGAGCTCGCGCATCGTGCGGCGCTCGAGGTGCCGGGCCTGAAGATCGTCAGCGTCGCCGACGCGATGCCGGCCGATCCCGCCCGCTTCGCGGGTGCGATCGACTATGAAGCGTTCGTCGCCGGCGGCGACGCCGACTACGCATGGACGCTGCCGGCCGACGAGTGGGACGCGATCGCGCTGAACTACACGTCCGGCACGACCGGCGATCCGAAGGGCGTCGTCTACCACCATCGCGGTGCGTATCTGGCGGCGATCAGCAACCTGCTCGAATGGGACATGCCGAAGCACGCGGTGTATCTGTGGACACTGCCGATGTTCCACTGCAACGGCTGGTGCTTCCCGTGGGCGGTCGCGGCGCGTGCCGGCGTGAACGTGTGCCTGCGCAAGTTCGATGCGAAGACGGTGTTCGACCTGATTCGCCGCGAGCGCATCACGCACTATTGCGGCGCGCCGATCGTGCAGAGCGCGATCGCGAACGCGCCGGCCGAATTCCGCGAAGGCATCGACCACACGGTGCACGCGATGGTCGCGGGCGCGGCGCCCGCGCCGGCCGTGATCGCGAAGATGAAGGAGATCGGCTTCGACCTGCTGCACGTGTACGGGCTGACCGAGGTCTATGGTCCCGCGACCGTGTGCGCGCAGCAGTCGCACTGGGAAACACTGCCCGATGAAGAGCGCGCGCGGCTCAATGCGCGCCAGGGCGTGCGCTACCACCTCGAAGCGGGCGCGACGGTACTCGATCCCGACACGATGGCGCCGGTGCCGGCCGACGGCGAGACGCTCGGCGAGATCATGTTCCGCGGCAACATCTGCATGAAGGGTTACCTGAAGAACCCGAAGGCGACCGACGAGGCGTTCCACGGCGGCTGGTTCCATACGGGCGATCTCGGCGTGCTGACGCCGGACGGCTACATCCGCATCAAGGACCGCCGCAAGGACATCATCATCTCGGGCGGCGAGAACATCTCGAGCATCGAGGTCGAGGACGCGTTGTACCGGCATCCGGCCGTCGCGGTCGCGGCTGTCGTCGCGATGCCCGATCCGAAATGGGGTGAGGTGCCGTGCGCGTTCGTCGAGCTGCGCGAAGGCGCGAGCGCAACCGAGGAGGAGATCGTCGCGCACTGCCGGCAACTGCTCGCGGGCTTCAAGGTGCCGAAGGCCGTGCGCTTCGGCGAGCTGCCGAAGACATCGACCGGCAAGATCCAGAAATTCCAGCTGCGCAATGCGGTCGGATCGGACAAGGCGATCGACCTGGCGGGCGGCAAGAAATAAAAGACGCGTGGCGCGTCGCGCGGCTCAATGCACGACGAGCCACGCGACGGCCAGGTAGCGGCCGACCTTCGCGATCGTGACGATCGCCAGAAAGGTTGGCAGCGGTTCGCGCAGCACACCGGCAATCATCGTCAGCGGATCGCCGATCACCGGCGCCCAGCTCAGTAGCAGCGACCAGCGGCCGTAGCGCGCATACCAGCGCTCGGCGCGCGCGAGTGCAGAAGGCTTGACCGGAAACCAGCGGCGGTCGCGGAAGTGCTCGATGCCGCGCCCGAGCATCCAGTTGATCGCGGAGCCTGCGACGTTGCCGATGCTGGCGACGAGCACCAGCGCCCACACGGGTTCGCGCCCGGCAAGCAGCAGGCCGGCGAGCACGGCTTCGGACTGGAGCGGAAACAGGGTCGCGGCGACCATCGACACGGCGAACAGGCCGCCGTAAGTGAGCAATTCGGACATCGCGCGATTGTACCGGCCGCACGATGGCCGACCCGGGTCACACTGTCCGGTCGCTCAGTTCCAGCCGACCATGATCGCGCCCATCCCGACGAGCAAGCCACCCGTCACGCGGTTCATCGCGCGCATCCGCGCCGGCCGCTGCAACGCGCGGCTCAACCGGTGCGAGAACAGCGCCATCGACGCGACGCCGCCCGCGAACAGCAGCGCGAACGTCGTGGCAAGCAGCAGGAACTGGAGGTTCAGGCTCCAGTCGGCCGTCGGACTGATGAACTGCGGAAAGAACGACGGGAAGAACAGCAGCGTTTTCGGATTGAGGCCCGACGTCGCGACGCCGCGCCAGAACAGCGCGCGTCCGGTATCGGCGTCCGGCTCAACGATGACGGCACCGGCACCGGATTCGGCCGATGCGGCGGGCGCGCTTGCCGGCGCGCGGCTGAGCCATTGCTTGCCGCCGAGCCAAACGAGATACGCGGCGCCGGCCCAGCGCAACACAGTGAGCGCGTGCTCGTTGATGTGGACCAGCGAATTCAGGCACAGCGCGGTCAGCGCGAGTTGCAGCAGTACGGCGAGCGTGCCGCCCCACACGCACGGCAGCGCACGGCGCCAGCCGGCGCGCAGCGCCTGGTTCATCGTGAGCAGGTTGACGGGGCCGGGGGCGTAGATGAGAACGACGGAAGCAGCGAGGAACGACAGATAAAGCCTGAACGACATGACGGGAAGTGCAAGAGCGGGGAGCAGGCACCGGCTCCGCACGCGGTGGATAGGCGTGCGGGCGGCGGGGAATCGCATGCCTGCTTGTCCGGCACCGCAACTCGTGATTGCGGCCGTGCGTCCCGGTGCGAAGGGGTTGTCGCGGGGAGCGTGCCGGGCAACAGGCATGATGAAAATGTATCAAGCGGGTCGGTTAAAAGGCTTCCTGTTTTCTGGCAAAACGGACCTGAAACCGGAATCCTGTTCAGATAGAATGCCCATTTTCAGTAGAAGATTCTTCTCATCATGGCTACCCGCGAACGCTCGCCGAAAACCCTCGACAATCAGGACCGCAAGATCCTCGGTGCACTGCAGAAAAATGCGCGCCTGTCGAACGCCGAACTGGCCGAACAGATCGGCATGTCGACCACCGCATGCTGGAACCGCACGCGGCAACTCGAAGTCGACGGCTACATCGATGGTTATGTCGCGCTGGTCAACCAGCGCATGCTCGGCTACGCGGACATCGTGATCCTCGAAGTCACGCTCGATCGCCACGAGGACGACGCGCTCGCGCGTTTCGGCTCGGAACTGGCGGCGCTGCCCGAAGTGCTGGAGGCTTATCTGGTGTCGGGCGAATACGACTACTGGATCAAGGTCGCCGTGGACGGCACGGCCGGCTACGAGCGTTTCCTGCGCGAAAAGCTCTACAAGATCTCGAGCATCCGTCACAGCCGCTCGATGTTCGCGCTGCGCTGCATGAAGGACGTGCCGTCGATTCAGGTGTGAAGGCGGGGGCGGGGATGGGGCGCGCGGCCGTCATCGAACGGGTCGCGCATGCGGCTGCGCAATCGCGCGGAGACAGCCTGCGATCGACCGGTGCGGAAGGCGCCCGGCGGGGTACTGCACGCGGGCAGGCAAAACGGATGAATCTTCCGTCAGGGATGATCTGACGCAATTGCACGTCGTCGGGATGACGGTGGCCCGCTCGGGCAACTTGCCGACAAAACCGCGCCGATACCGATCGGCGGCGGCGCAGACCTCAACGCGCTCCCGACGTGATGAGCGCATTCAACCGGGACCAGCCCGGCTCGTTACCACGACACCACCCAACTCCGATGCCGGACGCGGCGGCCTTGCGGCGCGCGTTCGGGCAAGCGGATCAGGCAGGTCGTCGTGCGGTCGTTCCGCTTAGTGCGGCAGACGCGCGTGTGCTTCAGCGATGACTTCGCAGTTATCGAGGTGGAGTTGCCAAGCTTCTGCAATCAGCTCGCCAACACGTGCGAGCCAGCCGGCGGATTCGGTGGAACGATCGGAGACATTAGACGTTTGCATGACGAAGCCCCATATAGGTGGCGAGTTAGGGATAACCCTGATCATAGCGAAACATCACCGCCTTGTGAAATGCGATTTCGTTATATGAGAATTACTGGCAATTTGTGTTGCTGCTGCGCAACATGAATATCGGCCGCCGTTTCGTCGCGTGCAGGCGCGACGAGGCCATGCGTGCACGGCCTCGCGTGGAGCAAAAGAGGGGATTCGAGCGGCGGGGAGGACGGGGGCGAGGCGGCGCGGCGATTACCGGCCGATCCACCCGAACCGCCACGACAGCCGCCGCGTCGCGGCGAGCAGCGTCTGCGCGAGGTTGCTGTCCGGCCCGCGCGGGAAGCCGCGCGACGAGCCGATGATCGCGATCACGAGCCGGATGCTGCCGGTGTGATCGAACACGGGCGCGGCGACCGTCCCGATGCCCGGCACCGGCGCGTCGAATGCGAAATCGAGCCCGGCCGCGCGGATCGCCGCGAGCCGCGCGCGGAACGCGTCGTCGGCCTGCGTGGCGGCACCGCCCGCCAGACGCACGGGCTCGTTGGCGAGCAAGTCGGCCAGCACGTCGTCGGACATGCCGGCCGCGAAGATCCGGCCGATCGCCGTATTGACGAGCGACATCACGGTGCCGACCTGCAGGCTGACGTGCTGCGGCCGCGCCGATTCCTCCAGGCGGATCACGGTCGGGCCGAGCGGCCCGAGCGTCGCGGCCGCCACGCTCATGTCGGTCGCGCCGGCCAGCGCGACGATCTCGGCTTCCGCGTCGCGCGTCGGCGACACGCGCTGCATCGCGATCAGGCCGAGCGCCTGCCCGAGCGGGCCGCCGTCGAAGCAGCCGGCGTCGTCGCGGCTCAGCAGGCCGATCTTCTGCAGGCTGACGAGATGCGGAAACGCCTTCGCGGCCGGCATGCCGGCCGCCGCCGCGAGATCGCGCAGCGGCAGCGCGCGGCCCGCCGACACCAGCGCGAGCAGCAGCTCGCCGGTGCTGTCGAGCGCATTGATCCCGCGCTGCGCTTTCGCATCGTCGGCCAGCGCCGGCGGCACGTGCGGTGCGCCTGCTTCCGGTGCGGGCGCCGGTTCGGCAGGTTCCGCGCCGAGCGACACGGTGGCCTGTCGCGCCGTATCGCGCAGGGCGGCCGCGATCGGGCCGTCCCAGCCGACATCGATCGATCCCGTCGAACCGATTACCGTCAACGCGAGCTGCAGGCGCTCGTGTGCGTCGAATACGGGCACGCACATCGCGCTGACGCCGGGGCTCGGTCGGTCGACGCTGCGTTCGATGCCGCGCGCACGGATCGCGTCGAGTGCGGCCTGTTGCCCGTCGGCGTCCGGCGCGGGCTGCGTGCCTTCGGCGCCCGCGAGCGTGTCGCCCGCGCCGGCCTGGCTGGCCGCCATCGCATCGAGTTGCGCGGAATCGCCGAACGCGCGGAACACGCGGCCGGTCGCCGTCGTGTCGAGCGACATCACCGAGCCGACGTGCAGGTTCACGTGCAGCGGATAACCGCCGTGCTCGATGCGCACGATCGTCGGGCCGAGCGCGCCCGGCACCGACAGCGCGACGCTCAAGCCCACCGCTTCCGCGAGCCGCACCGCGTGCGGCAGCGCCGCGCGGTAGGCCGGCTGGCGCTCGATCGACATCAGCCCGAGCCGCAGCGACAACGGGCCCGGCTCGTAGTTGCCGGTGATCGCGTCGCGCTTCACGAGCGCGAGCCGCGTCAGGCTGACGAGATAGGTGTGCGCCTGCGCGGTCGACAGGTCGGCCGCCGCGGCCAGCTCCGACAGCCCGAGCGGCTTGCGCCGGCGCGCGAGCGCGTCGAGCAGCCGGCCGCCGACCTCGACACTCTGGATCCCGCGCTGCGCCTTGGGGGGCGCGTCGTCTGCGCTGACTTCGTGGTTCTGCACGCGATGATTCTTCCGTTGACGAAACCCCGCATGGTATCCGACGCCATTTATCGCGCCAGCCCGCAGGTTTACCCGCATTAGACAATAGCAAGCGACTTTGTCATTGACAAATAATCGACGCGGGAAGATGATCGGCTCACTCCCCTCAACACATGGCTCGCAGCCACGGAACGCAACATGGCCAAAGCATTCGCCTCCCAAGCCGATCTGGAAGAGAAGAAAGTCACCTGGACGAAGCTGTCCGAGAACGCGTACGCGTACACCGCCGAAGGCGACCCGAACTCGGGCGTGATCATCGGCGACGACAGCGTGCTGATCGTCGACACGACCGCGACGCCCGCGATGGCGCAGGACCTGATCGCGAAGATCCGCAGCGTGACCGACAAGCCGATCAAGCACGTGGTGCTGTCGCATTACCACGCGGTGCGCGTGCTCGGCGCGTCCGCGTATTTCGACGAAGGCGCGCAGCATGTGATCGCGAGCCGCGGCACGTACGAGATGATCGTCGAGCGCGGCGAGGCCGACATGAAGTCGGAGATCGAGCGCTTCCCGCGTCTGTTCGCCGGCGTCGAGACGGTGCCCGGCCTGACCTGGCCGACGCTCGTGTTCGAGCGCGAGATCACACTGTTCCTCGGCAAGCTCGAAGTGAAGATCATGCATGTCGGCTCGGGCCACACGAAGGGCGACACGATCGTCTGGCTGCCGTCGCAGAAGGTGCTGTTCTCGGGCGACCTCGTCGAATACGACGCCGCGTGCTACTGCGGCGACGCGCAGCTCGAACAGTGGCCGGCCACGCTCGAGGCGCTGCGCGCGCTCGGCGCCGAGAAGCTCGTGCCGGGCCGCGGCCCCGCGCTGCTGAATCCGGCCGAGGTCGACAAGGGCCTCGACTACACGAAGGATTTCGTCACGACGCTGCTCGCGCAGGGCCGCAAGGCGGTCGAACGCAACCTCGACCTGAAGGCGTCGATGGCGCTCACGCGCGAAGCGATGGATCCGAAGTTCGGCCACGTGTTCATCTACGAGCACTGTTTGCCGTTCGACGTGTCGCGCGCGTTCGACGAAGCGAGCGGCATCACGCATCCGCGCATCTGGACCGCGCAGCGCGACAAGGACATGTGGGCCGCGCTGCAGGACTGAGCGGCGCACGGCGGCGGGGCGTTCTCGTGAACGTGCCGCCGTTTCCCTGAAGGCGGCGGTTTCCGCGGCGGCGTTGCGCCGCGGTGCCGGCAGCCGTATCCGGTCTCACAAGAAAGCAGGGCGCATGCACGCCCTCGGAGACTGCCGCGCGCTCGATTCGCGCGGCCCGTTTGGAGAGAGACATGCCCCAATCGCTTCCCGCCGAAGCGACGATCGCGCACGCGAGCGTTTCGGTATCCTCATCGACGTCCGAATCCGGCGACGCGCTGCTGTTCCGCAAGATCGCGTGGCGGATCGTGCCGTTCCTGTTCCTCTGCTACGTCGTATCGTTCCTCGACCGCATCAACATCGGCTTCGCGCAGTTGCAGATGAAGCACGATCTCGGTTTCAGCGATGCGATGTACGGCCTCGGCGCCGCGGTGTTCTACGTCGGCTACGTGTTCTGCGAAGTGCCGAGCAACATGCTGCTGGCACGTTTCGGCGCGCGCCGCACGTTCACGCGGATCATGCTGCTGTGGGGCATCGCGTCGACGGGCATGATGTTCGTGTCGCAGCCGTCGCATTTCTATGTGATGCGTTTCCTGCTCGGCGTGTTCGAAGCCGGCTTCTTTCCCGGCATCGTGCTGTATCTGACCTACTGGTTCCCGGCGAACCGGCGCGCGGCGGCGATCTCGGTGTTCTTCGCGGGCGTCGCGGTGGCCGGCGTGCTCGGCGGCCTGATGTCGGGCTGGATCATGCGCGACATGAGCGGCGTGCTCGGGCTGCACGGCTGGCAATGGATGTTCGCGATCGAAGGCGCACCGGCGATCCTGCTCGCGTTCGTCGCGTTCACGTGCCTCGTCGACCGGCCGCAGGACGCCGCGTGGCTCACGTCCGATGAAAAGGCGCGGGTCGCTGCGCTGTGCGCGGACGGTCGCGGGCACGGCAGCGCGCACGACGGGCGCAGCGTCGCGGCGGCGCTCGCGAATCCGCGCGTGTACCTGTTCGCGTTCATCTATTTCTCGCTGACCTGCGCGTCGCTGACGCTCAACTTCTGGATGCCGCTGATGATCCGCGACTTCGGCGTGACCGATGTCGTGGCCGTGAGCCTCTACACGGTCGTGCCGAACGCGGTCGGCGCGGTGGGGCTGATCCTGATCGCGCGCCGCTCGGACCGCACCAGCGAGCGCCGCAAGCACTTCGCGTGCTGCACGATCGGCGGCGGGCTCGCGCTCGCGGCGCTGACGCTGCACCTGCACAGCTTCGCGGCGATGCTCGCGTGCCTGTCGATCGCGGCGACGCTGATCTTCGCCGCGCTGCCGATCTTCTGGGCCGTGCCGACTCGCTACCTGTCGGGCAACGCGGCCGCGGCCGGGATCGCGCTGATCAGCAGCATCGGGATCACGAGCGGCATCGTCAGCCCGTGGGTGATCGGGATGATCCGCACCCGCACGGGCAGCATGGATCTCGCCGTGTACCTGCTGGCCGCGCTGCTGGTCGTGAGCGGCGCCGCGCTGATGCTCGGCGTGAAGGGCGAAGCCGCGCAGCGCGACTGAACCACGGCCGGTCGCTGCCCGCGGGCGGCGGCGAGCGGCGCACCATGCCCGCCCCGTACCTGAATCCATCGAGGAGACGATCGATGTCAGCCCCTCTTCAAGCGGACGCCGCGCGAGCCGTCGCGTCCGGCGCCGGTTCGACGGACGACGACGCGCTGTACCGCCGCATCGGCGCGCGGATCGTGCCGTTCCTGTTCATCTGCTACATCGTGTCGATCCTCGATCGCAGCAACATCGGCTTCGCGCAGTTGCAGATGCGCCAGGATCTCGGCCTGACCGACGCGATGTACAGCCTCGGCGCGGTGCTGTTCTTCGTCGGCTACGTGCTGTTCGAGGTGCCGAGCAACGCGTTGCTGCGCCGCTTCGGCGCGCGCCGCACGTTCGCGCGGATCATGTTCCTGTGGGGCGCGGTGTCGGTCGCGATGATCACCGTCGACAGCGCGAAGCATTTCTACGTGCTGCGCTTCCTGCTCGGGCTGTTCGAGGCCGGGTTCTTTCCGGGCGTGGTGTTCTACTTGACGTACTGGTATCCGGCGCGGCGGCGCGCGTCGGTGCTGTCGATCTTCTACGCGGGCGTCGCGGTGGCCGGGATGGTCGGCGGGCTGCTGTCGGGCTGGCTCATGCGCGGGATGTCGGGCGTGCTCGGGCTGCACGGCTGGCAATGGATGTTCGCGATCGAGGGCGCGCCCGCGATCCTGCTCGGCGTGATCGCGTGGTTCTGGCTGTGCGATCGTCCCGAGCACGCGCGCTGGCTGTCCGACGCCGACCGGCAGCGGCTCGCGGCCGACCTGGCCGCCGACCGCGCCGGTGCGGGCGCGGATGCGCCGCGTTCGCTGCGGCAGGTGCTGGCCGAGCCGCGCACGTACCTGTTCGCGTTCATCTATTTCTCGCTGACCACCGCGTTGCTGATGCTGCTGTTCTGGATGCCGCTGATGATCCGCGAATTCGGCATCCACGACGTCGTGCAGATCAGCCTGCTGTCGGTCGTGCCGAACGCGATCGGCGCGGTTGGCCTGATCGCGATCGCGCGGCGCTCGGACCGCAAGCGCGAACGGCGCCGGCACTTCGCCGCGTGCGCGTTCGGCGGCGCGGTGGCGCTCGCGCTGCTGACGCTGCACCTGCCGAGCATCGTCGCGATGATGGCGCTGCTGTCGGTCGCGGCGATGCTGATCTTCGCCGCGCATCCGGTGTTCTGGGCCGTGCCGTCCGCGTATTTCTCGGGCGCCGGCGCGGCAGGCGCGATCGCGCTGATCAGCAGCATCGGCGTGTCGAGCGGGATGATCACGCCCTGGCTCGTCGGGCTGATCCGCACGCGAACCGGCAGCATGGATCCGGCGATGCTGATGATCGCGGCCTTGCTGGCCGCGTGCGCGGTCGCGATGCTGTTGGGGGGGCCGCGCGGCGACGCGGGTGCGAGAGCGGAAGCGCCGCATTGAAGGCGAGGTCGGGGCGCGTTGCCTTCGTCCCGTTCGAGGCAGAAGCGGGCGCTGCCGCTACGCCCGATACACCTCGATCCGGTTGCGGCCGCGCTCCTTCGCGAGATAGAGCGCCTTGTCGGCGCGCGACAGCGGCTGGTACGCACCGAAGTCGGACTCCCGCATCGCGTCGATGCCGATGCTGACGGTCAGCTCGACCTGCTGATCCTCGTGCATCAGCCGCGCCTGCATCGTGCGTTGCTGCACGCGCCGCGCAAATGCCAGCGCCGTATCGAGGTCCGACCTCGGCAGCACGATCGCGAATTCCTCGCCGCCGACGCGCCCGACGATCGCCTCCGGCCGCGTTTCCGCGAGCAGCAGCCGCGCGAAATGCCGGAGCGCGCGGTCGCCGAGCGGGTGGCCCCAGCGGTCGTTCAGCGCCTTGAAGTGATCGAGATCGAGCATCAGCACCGCGGCGGGTAGGCCGGTCGCGCGCACGTCGCGCAGCGCGGCTTCGCTTTGCCGCATGAACGCATGGCGGTTCGACAGTTGCGTCAGATGGTCGGTCGTCGCCATCCGGTGCAGTTCGGCCTCGATGTGCTTGCGCTCGGTCGCATCGGTGATGAAGCCATGCCACACGGTGCCGCCGTCGGCCATGCGTTGCGGGCGCGCATCGCCTTCGCGCCATCGCAGGCCCTGGCCGGGCAGCAGCACGCGATATTCGAGACGCCACGGCGTCAGCCGCAGCGACGAGTCATGCAGCGACTGCCGATAGGCAACCAGGTCGGCCGGATGAATCCGGGTCTCGACCGCCTCCGCGTTGCGGGCAATCTGGTCCGGCGTCAGTTCGTAGATGTCGCTGATACCCGCACTCGCATAGGAAAAGTAGCGGCGCCCGTCGGCTGCCTGCCGCAACTGAAACACCAGCCCGGGAACCTGGTCGGTGAGATCCGTGACGAGCGCGGCCGAGTCGCGCAGCCGCGCGGCCAGCTCACGCAGCGCCGTGATGTCGGTGGTCGTGCCGACCATGCGCAGCGCGCGGCCGTTGTCGTCGCGGTTGATCACCTTGCCGCGGCTGCAGATCCATTTGTACGTACCGTCCTTGCAGCGGATACGGTGCTCGACCTCGTAGCTGTCGGTGCGGCGTTCGAAGTGCGCGAGCATGGCCGCCTTCACGTCGTCGACATCGTCCGGATGCAGCCGTTCGTACGCATCCTCGATCCGGCTGCCCAGCTCGTGCGGCGCATACCCGAGCATCGCTTTCCAGGTCGGCGAGTAATGGATCTCGCCGGTTTCAACGTTGCGATCCCACACGCCGGTGCCGCTTTCGGTCAGCGCAAGCTTCGTCAGCGTGCTGTGCTCCTCGACGCGGCCGAGCCGGTCGCGCAACGCGGCTTCGTCAATGGCGCGGGCGAGCGCGCGTTCGGCCAGTGTGGCGAGGTCGCGCAGCACCGCGCATTGCGCCGCATCGAGCGTCAGGCGGGAGTCGTGGGTGATGCACAGCGTGCCGAGTGAGGTGCCGTCGGGCGCGGCCAGTTCGCACGCCGCGACGATCTGCGGCGCGTGAAGCGGGCTGTCGTCGCATTGCAGGCTGCCGTTCGCGCCGTGCACGACGTCTCGTCGGTCGGCAGACGAATCGCGTTCGACATGTGACGGAAAGAAGTCGGCGGGAAGCGGGTCGGGCAACGTGCCGTCGGCCGCCAGCACGTGTTGCGTACCGGCTTCGGCGCGCGCCACGAATGCGCCGGCCGTGCCGAAATGGGCACGCGCGACGCGGCAGACGGCCTCCAGTTCGGGGGGCGGCGCCGGTTGACTGTCGGCCGAACCGCGCGCGGAGGCCGGCGCGTCGCCGGTCTCGGTAATGAACATACGGAACCGCATGGTCGAATTCCGCAACGTACGATTGACGATTGCTCTTGCGATCGGACGAACGCCGGTCGAATGAGACTGCTCTGGAAACTGCAATCGTAGAGCTTACTGTTGCGCGGAATGCATGGCAAGCGAACCGGAATCGGCTTTTGGTGTGACGTATTTGCGCTGACCAGGAAATAATCCGGCGTGCGTTCTCGGTACGCGGGCGGCAGGCCGGCATGCGTCGCCGGCGCCTTCCCGCAGACAAATGAAGCGATCGGCGCGCGCCCGGAAACGTGCCGCCGAACACCGGACGACCGCCGCCCGATTCGCCGCGCGTCGGGTCGTCCGGCGGCACACTCCGGTGTTCGACGCGCCTGCCGCCGTCGATCAGCCGGCTTTCCGGTGCGATCAGCGCGCCGGCGCGTAGCGCAGTGCCGGCGTATCGGTCGACAGGTGCGGCGCCATCGTGCGGCGCGCGGCCTCGTACGCCTCCCATTCGTCGCCTGCATGCAGCGACGGGATCGTCACGAGTTCGCCGCGATCGAAGCCGACCAGCGCCGCGTCGACCAGGTCGGACGCCGGCATCACGATTTCCTTCGGCAGGTGTTCGACCGGCAGGCCGGCCGTTTGCCAGAAATCGGTGGCGGTGGCGCCGGGCAGCACGGCCTGCACCTGCACGCCCTTGTCGGCGAGTTCGTGATGCAGCGACTGGCTGAACGCGAGCACGAACGCCTTGCTGCCGCCGTACACGCCGTTCAAAGTTTCCGGCGAGATCGCGACGATCGACGAAATGTTGATCACCGCGCCGCGGCCGCGTGCGACGAAACCGGGCACGGCCGCATAGGTGAGGCGCGTGAGCGCGGTCACGTTCAGGTCGATCATCCGCGTCATCGCGTCGACGTCGCTGTCGAGCAGCGGCGCATGCGTGCCGACACCCGCGTTGTTCACGAGCAGCGTGATGCTCGCGTCCTGCTTCAGCTTCGCCTCGACGGCGGCGAGCGCCGTGCGGTCATTGAGGTCCGCGTCGACGATCTCGACACTGCGCTGCGTGTCGTTCGTGATGCGCTCGGCGAGGGCGGCCAGCCGGTCGCGGTTGCGCGCGACCAGGATCAGGTCGTAGCCGCGGCGCGCGAGCCGGTCAGCGTAGAGGGCGCCGATGCCCGACGAGGCGCCGGTAATGAGGGCGGTACCGCGATGCGTTTGCGTCATGATGTGCTCCGTTTCGATGAAGGTAGCCGAATGGCGTGAATGCATTCTGGCCTCGGATCGCCGCGACACAAATGACGTAGATGGGTATGATTCGGGACATCGGGCCGACCGACCCGCCCGGGACTGGGGAACACACATGCACCGAATCGGCTTTCTGATCAGCGACGGCTTCCAGATCATGGCGCTCGCCGCGCAGTCGGTGTTCGAGTACGCGAACATGGGCGCGGGCGAGCCGTTCTACGTGATGGACAACTATTCGGTCGAAGGCGGCGACGTGCGCTCGTCGCTCGGGCTGTCGGTCGCCACGCGCACGCTGCGCGGCCGGATCGACGTCGATACGTGGATCGTCGCGGGCGTTAACGATCCGGTCGCATCTCCGGCGCCGGCCGGCGTCGTCGCGTTCCTGCGCCGCGCGAACGTGCGCGCGCGGCGGGTCGCCGGCATCTGCACGGGCGCGTTCGTGCTGGCCGAGGCCGGGTTGCTCGCGCAGCGCCGCGCGACGACGCACTGGGCGTACGGTCGCGACATGCAGCGGCACTATCCGGAGATTCGCGTCGAGGAAGACCGGATCTATATCGTCGACGGTCCGATCTGGACGTCGGCCGGGATGACGGCCGGCCTCGACCTCGCGCTCGCGATGGTGGAAAAGGATCTCGGCGCCGAGGCCGCGCGCTCGGTCGCGCACAAGCTCGTGATGCACCAGCGGCGGGCCGGCGGCCAGTCGCAGCATTCGGAAATGCTGGAGCTCGCGCCGAAATCCGACCGGATCCAGAACGCGCTGAACTACGCGCGGCAGAACCTCGGCCGCGCGCTGACGGTCGAGGACCTGGCCGAGGCGGTTCATCTGAGCCCTCGGCAGTTCAGCCGCGTGTTTACGCTCGAAACGGGGCAATCGCCTGCGAAGGCGATCGAGCGGCTACGGCTGGAGTCCGCACGGTTGATGATCGAACAGAGCCGCCATCCGCTCGATGTGATCGCGAAGGAGAATGGTTTTCGCGACCGGCGGCATATGCGCGAGGCGTTCGTGCGCGGGTTCGGCGTGCCGCCGCAGGCGATGCGGCGCGATGCGCGCGTGGACGACCGGGGAGGTCGTTAGGCTGGTGGTCGCCAAAAGAAGGGGCAGGTGGATGAATCGGGGCGGCTTGGGTGGGGGGCTGTTGCCGGCTGGATTCGGCCACATTGAGACGTTCGACAGTGCGGCTTGAATCGCTGACAATCGACGCGTTGACGCCGGAAGCCGCGATGCTAGGACGTAATATGCCAAACGATCTGAACTAGGCAGCCTATTGGGTTTCGTTTATACATGAGCACTGCCCGTTTCCAAATCGAGACGCGCTTGCGGCGCAGTTCGCGAATGCAGAGATACTCAGACTCTGTGCTTATAACGTCTTCGTCAGCGAATCGCTCATTGAGAATTAAGCGGGAATTGCGCATGCCGGTCCGGGCGGTGAATGACCGCTATTGAGCAGATCGAGTGGCTGCAATGGGTCCGGGAAGCGCCATTCGCTGGCGCGAGATGGCACGGCGACCAAGGTAGCCGCTTTACACTGCGACAAATGAGCTACTCTTCCCTGCAACCCCAGCCCCAAAACGTCCTCACCTCCTATTTCTGGAGCGGCGACACCATCCGCAGTCGGCGCGTAAGTGACATCGTGCTGTCCGGCACGGTCGACGTGCCAGAGCCGCCGGCGCGTCTGCTCGCGGATTGGGCTAGGGAGATTTCGTCCCGCATGACCCTGGAACCTGGGGATGTTGAGGCGTTACCTCTGGCACGAGCACGAGCGCGCTGGCCGGACTACTCGCACTGCGTGCAGGCAGTGGCTGATTGGGCGAGCAAGCTTGGACTGCCCGGAGTACTTGCCTCCAGTGACGTCGCTCTAATGGCTTGCCGCGGCGCGAGGTATCACCACGACGGAGAGCAGTATGGCGGCGCGGCCTTCTGCAATCTCTTCCTGAGCGAGGATAAGGGTCAGGACGTACACTTTCCATCGTTGGGTCTTCGAATCCCCCTGACCCGGGGTTCGGTTCTGATATTCGATACCTGCCAGTCTCATGGCGTCATTCGGCGCGGCAGCAGCGGTTTTGATGTGGACGACTTCCCGCCCGGCCAGGATGGCACTCAGGTATTCCTGACCTGGGAGCTTCCCGTTGAGGCTATCCATGTCAGGCAGGCGCTCAACGTCGCCTTTGACATTGATCTTTCGACCTCGCTGAAGGTAAATGAAGAGCACGTCCGGCTGAATGATGAAAGAGTCAGCGTGTGTGACAAGTCAGGTCGGTGGCACCGAGCTGACTAATCGCCAGGACTAATCGCGATCCCACCTGGTCGGCTGCATCGATCTCGCCGTCGCCTGCCGGCCAGGAAGAGACACTCGACCCAAGCACGAGGATGGTTGACAATGCCTTGCGCAAGAGTGCGATTGCCACGCGCTCGCGCATGGCGGCCGAATCACCAATCCATGGGGCACGGAAATGAGACACTCCCTCGGATATCTGCATGAGGTTTGGCTATGTCCCGACGGGCCCGGACAATCGCTTCCTGCATGCATTCCATATGGACCAGATGGCGACGCAGCACGTGCGCTTAATGAGTCTGGAAGTGAATGGGTCTGGACATTCTGGACGAGTTCACATGCAGAGACTATGGCCGTCTACTATGAATTTGTAGGCTACGGAGAATATAGCGTGCAGGACGATCTCGATCGGCAACCCTATTCACTCGCTGCGTACGAGCGCCAGACGACGTACTTGCTTCGAGACGGCTCGCTTAGGGTCTCATGCTCGGAAGTCCGGCGCTAACCGCCAGTGAACAAATGGCGGATACGATGTTCCGCCTAGGAAGGCCAGAAATACTTCCACGACCTGATCGGCCATGAACCATTCATCTGAGCGCATCGGAATGTTGCCCGCTCGGAAGACCAGGATCGTGCCATCAGGGCGTACAGGCGAAGGCTTGTTATGGAAGGCTCTCCATTGTTGCGCGCCGAATTCAACGCGCTCGATCATACAGCTGGCGCCACCGCCGGCTACTTGCACGTAGTTGCCTGTGTCGTCAGTCAACGAAGCATAAGATGACTTGCCGTAGCTTCGCAGCGACTTGAGCGCACGTGTGATCTGTGCGGGAGTCGGCGCAGTGTTTACTGGTCTGCCCTCGATTTCGAGTTTCATCGTTGATCTATCTTGACCCCTCTCAACCAGATGCGAATCATACCAACGCGGAAAACCAATAACGAATGACCACTATCGGTGCATTCGAAGGGCCGCTCCGGGTTGCGGATTCAACCGGTCGA
>NZ_LDWR01000169.1 GCF_001039005.1 Burkholderia cepacia | reverse complement strand
CCAGCGAGAAGACGCTCGCCAATCGCCTGACCAAGCTCGCTCCTCGCATGGGCAAAGGCTTAGCGGCCGAGATCGTTCAGGCACTGAGCGAACAAGCCGTGACCGTGCCTGGCACGCAAGCCGCCACCATCGTCATGCCCCGTTTGGCCCAGCAGCTTGCGGCCTTGCGTCAGCAACGCGACGAGGTCGCTGCCGAAGTTGAACGACTGGTGCTTGCGCACCCTCTTTGGCCGGTCCTGACGCCGACTCCCGGCATGCTGGTCAGGACCG
>NZ_LDWR01000168.1 GCF_001039005.1 Burkholderia cepacia | reverse complement strand
CACGCATGGTAGGAGAGCGTTCTGTAAGCCTGCGAAGGTGTCTCGGAAGGGATGCTGGAGGTATCAGAAGTGCGAATGCTGACATGAGTAGCGATAAAGGGGGTGAAAGGCCCCCTCGCCGTAAGCCCAAGGTTTCCTACGCAACGTTCATCGGCGTAGGGTGAGTCGGCCCCTAAGGCGAGGCAGAAATGCGTAGCTGATGGGAAGCAGGTCAATATTCCTGCACCATTGTTAGATGCGATGGGGGGACGGATCGCGGAAGGTTGTCCGGGTGTTGGAAGTCCCGGTCGCTGCATTGGAGAAGGCGCTTAGGCAAATCCGGGCGCAGGATTCAAGGGTGTGGCGCGAGCT
>NZ_LDWR01000167.1 GCF_001039005.1 Burkholderia cepacia | reverse complement strand
CCACAGGGCGCCGACGCCAAAGCTAAACGTTTCTGAAAGACGCCGCGGGCCGGTGCGACCGCGGCACGATGCCCTGTCGGCGCCGGCCCGCGGATTCGACGCGCGATTGACGCCGGCTGTTCCCCGCGATGCGGTAAAATCCCGCCATTGCGAATCCGGCGCATCGTGCGCCGCCTGAAACGGAAAATCCAGCCATGCCGTACCAGTCCGACGTCACGCAGTTCCTGAACCAGCTCAAAGAGCGTTCCGTAAGCCTGCGAAGGTGCGTTGAAAAGCGTGCTGGAGGTATCGGAAGTGCGAATGCTGACATGAGTAGCGATAAAGGGGGTGAAAGGCCCCCTCGCCGTAAGCCCAAGGTTTCCTACGCAACGTTCATCGGCGTAGGGTGAGTCGGCCCCTAAGGCGAGGCAGAAATGCGTAGCTGATGGGAAGCAGGTCAATATTCCTGCACCATTGTTAGATGCGATGGGGGGACGGATCGCGGAAGGTTGTCCGGGTGTTGGAAGTCCCGGTCGCTGCATTGGAGAAGGCGCTTAGGCAAATCCGGGCGCGGAATTCAAGGGTGTGGCGCGAGCT
>NZ_LDWR01000166.1 GCF_001039005.1 Burkholderia cepacia | reverse complement strand
CCGGCCTTCTGCGCCGCTTCCGCCTTGTTCTGCGACAGCGCCGCGAATGCGTCCTGCTCGTCGCGCGTGATCCCGTATTCCTTCGCGACGTTCTCCGCCGTGATGCCCATGTGGTACTGGTTGTACACGTCCCACAGGCCGTCGACGATCATCGTGTCGACCAGCTTCGCGTCGCCCATCCGGAACCCGTCGCGCGAGCCCGGCAGCACGTGCGGCGATGCGCTCATGTTCTCCTGGCCGCCCGCGATCACGATCTCCGCGTCGCCCGCCACGATCGCATTCGCCGCCAGCATCACGGCCTTCAGGCCCGAGCCGCACACCTTGTTGATCGTCATCCCCGGCACTGCCGCCGGCAGCCCGGCCTTGATCAGCGACTGCCGCGCCGGGTTCTGCCCCGAACCGGCCGTCAGCACCTGGCCCATGATCACTTCGCTGACCTGCTCGGGCTTCACGCCCGCACGCTCCAGCACCGCGCGGATCACCGTCGCGCCCAACTCCGGCGCCGCAATCTTCGCAAGCGAGCCGCCGAATTTGCCGACCGCGGTCCGCGCGGCCGATACGATCACTAC
>NZ_LDWR01000165.1 GCF_001039005.1 Burkholderia cepacia | reverse complement strand
TGACTGGCTCAATCGCCAATGACAAAAATTCGACTACGTCGAACGCTTGTCATTGAAGATTGGTGGAGGCAGACGGGATCGAACCGACGACCCCCTGCTTGCAAAGCAGGTGCTCTCCCAGCTGAGCTATGCCCCCATATACAGAGATCCTCAGGGTACTACCGCCAGACAATGGTGGGTCTGGTTGGATTCGAACCAACGACCCCCGCCTTATCAAGACGGTGCTCTAACCGACTGAGCTACAGACCCCTGAGTCTGTCTTTAATTTACAGCCGATAAGCGTGAGCGCTCAACTTTGCGAGATAGCTCTAGAAAGGAGGTGATCC
>NZ_LDWR01000164.1 GCF_001039005.1 Burkholderia cepacia | reverse complement strand
ATGCCGATGAACCGCTACGGCTTTCCCTCGCACCTGCCTCGCTGGCAGTTCGTTCCGGGCAACGACATCGAGGTCAACTACATGCGGGAGTACCAGCACCTGCATGAGGCCGGCTACAACGTGCTGACCTACGACGCGCGCAACCACGGCCATAGCGGCGTCGCCAACGGCAACATCTTCACGTGGGGGCTGTTCGAATCCCGCGACGTGGCCGGTTCGCTGAAGTACGTCAAGTCGCGTCCCGACACCCGCGGCATGAAGCTGGGCCTGCTCAGCCGGTGCATGGGTGCCAACGCCACCTTCGTCGCGAAGACGCGACACCCGGAGCTCTTTGCCGACGTACAGGCGCTTGTTGCCGTGCAGCCCATCTCGATGCGTGCCATGGTCGAGCGCAACCTCGAATACATGGGGCTCGCGGACCAGTTCGACGCGATCGACCGTGAGGTGCAGCTGATCACCAGCTTCAAGATTGACCAGGTGTCGCCGCTGGAATACGCGAAGAACTGGCAGGCGCCTGCGTTCGTCCTCCAGGTGCGTGACGACGCGCTGACCAAGCCGAGTGACGTGCAGTCGATCTTCGACAACATCCCCGTTGCCGACAAGAAGCTGTTCTGGCTCGAAGGCAGCACCCGGCGGTGGGACGGCTACAACTACTTCTCGGAACACCCGGAGCAGTTGATCGAATGGTTCGACAAGCATGTGAAGTGAGGCCGTTGGCGACGCCGCTATGGCCGTGGTTGCGCGCGTCGTAGGTCAGCACGTTGTAGCCGGCCTCATGCAGGTGCTGGTACTCCCGCATGTAGTTGACCTCGATGTCGTTGCCCGGAACGAACTGCCAGCGAGGCAGGTGCGAGGGAAAGCCGTAGCGGTTCATCGGCATTGGGTGATTGACGATCACCAGCTTGTCAGAGCCCGCCCGGGGAATCCACCACGCCTCCAGCGGGGTACCGTCCAGGGACGGGAACGAGATCTCCTCGCTGTC
>NZ_LDWR01000163.1 GCF_001039005.1 Burkholderia cepacia | reverse complement strand
CATCGCGCTGATCACGGCACCAGTTCCCCAGTGTCGCCACCGGCACGCCCAGCCTGCGAGCCGCCTCATGCTGACCGACGCTCTCAGCCAGCCGCACCGCCTCTACCTTGAATTCCTTCGTGTACTGCCGTCTCGGTACCACGTTCTCTGCCATGCTCTTCTCCATACAGACAAAAAGTTATCAAACTTCTTGCTGTACGTGGATTCAGGGCAGGGTCA
>NZ_LDWR01000162.1 GCF_001039005.1 Burkholderia cepacia | reverse complement strand
CGAGGAGATCGAGCTGTTGGCCGACGACAAGCCGGTCGACGTCGAGGTCGACAGCGACGACACCGAGCTATCGGTCGAGCTCAGGCCGGTCGACAGCGAGCTGATGCCCGTCGAGGTCGACGTGGACAGCGAGGAGATCGAGCTGTTGGCCGACGACAAGCCGGTCGACGTCGAGGTCGACAGCGACGACACCGTGCTATCGGTCGAGCTCAGGCCGGTCGACAGCGAGCTGATGCCCGTCGAGGTCGACGTGGACAGCGAGGAGATCGAGCTATTGGCCGACGACAGGCCGGTCGAGGTCGAGGTCGACAGCGACGTGATCGAGCTGTTCGCGGACGACAAGCC
>NZ_LDWR01000161.1 GCF_001039005.1 Burkholderia cepacia | reverse complement strand
ATCGAGCGTCGAGTGCAAGGCACTCGACGTACAGCGGTTGAGTAACCGCGTACGTGTGAGATACAACCTCACAACCCAAAATTACTGCTTCTTCCAAGATTGGTCGCGCTGCGAAGCAGCGCGACAACCCTCTTTGCCTGATGACCATAGCGAGTCGGTCCCACCCCTTCCCATCCCGAACAGGACCGTGAAACGACTCTACGCCGATGATAGTGCGGATTCCCGTGTGAAAGTAGGTAATCGTCAGGCTCCCTAAGCCAGAAACCCCCGCCCGAAAGGCGGGGGTTTTTGCATTTCGGCGACGGAAATGCACTCAGGGTCGGCTAGCGC
>NZ_LDWR01000160.1 GCF_001039005.1 Burkholderia cepacia | reverse complement strand
AGGTCGACGTGGACAGCGAAGTGATGGAGCTGTTCGCCGACGACAGGCCCGTCGACGTCGACGTCGACAGCGAGGTGATCGAGCTGTTGGCCGACGACAGGCCCGTCGACGTGGAAGTCGACAGCGAGGTCACCGAGCTGTCGGTCGAGCTGAGGCCCGTGGACAGCGAGCTGATACCGGTCGAGGTCGAGGTGGACAGCGACGTGATCGAGCTATTAGCCGACGACAGGCCGGTCGACGTGGAGGTCGACAGCGAGGTGATCGAGCTGTTCGCCG
>NZ_LDWR01000016.1 GCF_001039005.1 Burkholderia cepacia | reverse complement strand
GCCCCGCCCTCACCAAACAGTGCCTTCATTTGCGGGCTGCTGTTCTCAAGCTGCGTCGCGGCTTCCGCAACCGCGAAGGTCGCTGCCTTGCCGAATGCCTGCGCGAAAGCCAGATCGTTCTGAACCTGCTGCAAATTAAAAGTGTTTTGTACGGTCTGATTCGCGCTCGTCGAGTCACGCGACAGACCCGCCGTGCTGTCGGTGCCATTCTGCTGATCGGACTTCACAACGATCTTCGCCGGACTCACCGCTGCCTGCGTGACACCGCTCGCATGATCACTTGTCTGCGCAAAACTCGGACCGCTTGACGTTGAAAAACCTTCCGACGACGCCGAATACGACATCGAATTCTGAATGTTCGAGAAACCCAAACTTCCCGTCGTCAGCGTATTACTTTCGGCCGGTGCCGCACTGGCGATCTGTGCGCCGTTCAGTTGCGTGTGGTTCACCACGTTCACATCGAAACCGCCCTTGCCAGCCACGATACCTGTTTGCTGATTCACAGACGCATAGTTGGCGTCGATGCCGGTATGGCCGATCGACGCGTCAACCCCGCCTCCGTAACCGAACGTGAAGCTGCCGCTGACGCCACTGTTGTGCTGGTTGCTGGTGTAGTTCGACGTATCCTGAACGCTCGTCATCGTCAGGTTGCCACCGACATCCGCTTTGACCTTATCACCCGATACCTGTGCACCAGTCAGCGTCGTATCGCCGCCCGACCGCATCGTCAGCGCATTGCCTGCCGTAACGGTCGTGTTGGTCTGCGTGGCGCTGTCGCCGTTGCCTTGGCCGTGCGAGTTCGTACCGTTCGCGAATACGCTGATACCGGTATTTTTTCCAACCCCAATCCCAACTCCGGCGTTCCACCCGCTGGAACTATTCGAACTCGTGTCCTGCTCAGTACTCTGCGCACTTTGCAGCGTGATCGCGTTGTTCGCATCGAGCGCGACGTTCTTGCCCAGAACCGTCGCCCCGGTCATCGCGATATTCCCAGTGCCCGCCTGAGCGTTTCCATTCGCGTCCTGCGTACCAGTCGCCGTGATAGATACGTTGCCGTTACCGATGACCGACGAACCTTTCGCGCTCGTGATCGATGTCGTTGAATTGCTGCTGCTATGGCTCGAACCGATGCTGATCTGCACCTGAACGCCCTTGGCGGCCTCGCTCACGTTACCGCTCGACAGTGCATTGGCCGCATCCTTGATCCCGCCACGGTTCTGATAAGCCTGTTCGGCGGCTGCAACGGCCTGTACCGCCGCGACACGCGAATCGCCCGACTGCTGGCCTTGGCGAACCACGCTTGCCATCGACTGCCCGAGTCCAACCAAGCCGCCCCCCAATCCGACGCTCAAACCGGATTGGCTGAACTGCTGCGATTGCGCGTCCTTGTAGGTGTCGTACGCAGCGTTCACCGTCACATTCTGGCCCGTGATTCCGACATCCTGGCCGGCGACGACCGTGCTACCCGTAATCGTCGCATCCTTCCCCGCCTGGATCGTGACATTGCCTTGCGACGATCCGATCACGCTCCCTTTGTTCGTTACCGAGCTATTTTGGTCCTGTTGCGCGGTCGAGCGTGAACCCACAGTCACTGAAAGACCACCATTCGTGAGGAGACCCGATTCCTTCTTCTCGTAATAGCTTGAGGATTGAGTCGAATCTTGCGAGGTCTTGATATTGACGTCGCGCGTTGCCTGCAACCTAACGTCGTTCGTGCCAACGACGTTGCTGCCCGTCACATTGATGTCTCGGTTGCTGACGATGTTGACACCGTCGGCCGACACCGTGCTCCCCTGGCTATAGGTCGCCGTCTGGTCGATCCCGCTCGCAACCTTCGCGCCGCTTACGACATTGCTGTGGCTGTGTGTTTCGTGCGAATTCAGCTCATGCGTTTCGGTTGCCGCGCCGATGTTCACATCGCCTGCTGCCAGCAGGTTCGCATTGCCTTTGTCGAGGCTGATCGTACTGCCGTTGATCGTAAGGTCCTTACCCGACGCAAGCGTGACCGTATCGCCGCCTTTGAGTGTTGTACCGGTCAGCGCCTGGTCGGACGTATGCAGCGTTTCCGCGTAGCTGCCGTGACTGTCGCTGCCTGAACTATTGCTGTTCACGGTCGACGTCGCACTCGCCGTGCCAAGCGAGATATTGCCCTTCGCAGCAACCGTGCCACCCTGGCCGAACTCAATTTGCGCACCTTGCGCGGTGATGTCCCCACCGACGCCGATACTCGATACGCCACCGACCTTCACCGCGCTGCCGACTACATTGTTGATGTCGGTGTTCGACACGCCGTTCGCGCGCTGCACGATCTTGTGTTCGCCAGTCTGGACCGCACCGAGATCCCAGTTACCCCCGACGTTCATGCCAAGATCACCGCCGACCGACAAGTTGCCCGCGTTCTGCTGGAAATTTCCTCCCGTCTTGATCGCGGCATCACCCGTCACGTCAAGTTGAGCGATCGGCCCGAGCGTTGTCGTGACGCTCGTCGCACCGTCGCGACTCACGCGCGTATCGGCCTTCGTCGCAGTATCGAGAATCAAGTTGCCGCCCGCGTCGATGTTCAGATCACCAGCCTTGACCTTCGCCGAGGTCAAATCGACATTGCCCGTCGTCGTCAACGACATGAGGCCGCCGCTTTGCAGCGCACCGAACGCGTTGTCGATCTGCTTGCCTTGAATCGACAGCGTGTTGTCCGCCTTCATCGTGCCGCTGTTCGTGAAGTTCTGCGCGTCCTTCAAGTCGATGTCAGTCGCGGTAATCAGCGGGCCGTTGATGTTCTGCTGGTTCGCCTGCGCGAGATACACGACCGGTACCAGCACCGACTGGCCGTCGACCACGCGCGTTTCCATCATGATGACGTTGCCGGTCAGCTTCGACACCTGATCGGCCGACAGACTCGCACCGAGCGGCAAATTGAGTTGCTTCTCCAGCGCCGCACCCGCCGCCATCAACGACTCGTACATCGTCTGCAGATCCGAGTACGGACCCAACACCGCCTTGCCGGTCAGTGCCGTCACCTCGTTCCGAACGAGCTGTTGCTCATAGAAACCATCACCCAGGCGCTTCGGAATATGGGTGAGGTCGACGCCAAGCTGACCGAAAAAGTAGTCGCTCGAAATGAAGTTCTTCTGGTTCGTGAACGCCGGGTTTGTCTCGATCACGTAGCTCGCGTTCGGCGACGGGTCCGGCCGATACAACCCACCCTGCGGAATCGTGAGGTTGTTCAGCACGTTCAGCGCCGTTGCGCTGGCGATAATCGGATCGACCGGCGCAACGGATTTTCCGTTCACGGTCGCCGATTGCACCGGCGAACCGGAGATTGCCCCGTTCACCATCCCGCCCGCGGTCTTCGACACGCTGGCACTACCGCTGACCGTGCCATATGTCAGCCCTGCCACCGCTTGTCCGGGCAGCAAACCAAGCGACGGAATCGACGCATTGCCGGCCGTGTTGTTGATGCTGACACCCGTGCCGGAGATCGTCCCGTTCGTACCCAAGGTCGAATCGTAGCCCGGCAACGAATATTGCTTGACCGATGCCGGCGCGGCCTGCGTATAACCACCCGGACGCCCCGTCACGAACGGAGCATTGCCAAACGGCAATTGCCAGTTGTATTCGCTATTGTCGTAGTTGTTGTAGTGATACTGGCCGGAATACGACACGGTCACGCTCGGCGCCTGCTGACCTGTGGCGGCAAAACCGTTGGCATCGTAGTTCTTCGGCATCTGGACATTGCCGACCGCCGTGATGCTGCTCCAGTAGTTTTGCAGGTTGGCGACCGTTGACGCATTGATACTGCCACCCGACACGATTTGCGCGGCCGGGCTGATGCTCGTCACGGTCGTTGCGGTCGCGCTGTCCGCGTAATAGGTCGTGTACTGATATGTGCTGTTCCACTGGCCACCGTGGGGCGGATCGGTATACACGCCGCCGATGCTGGTCGGGTCTTTCACGCCGACTTGCCCGGTCTGGCCTTTAATGGGAACGCCAAACTGTGCCAACGTCGACGGATCAATCGAGCCGGTCGAGGTCGTCATTACGCGACGTGTGTTCGTCACCTTGTCGGCATGCAATTCCATGTCGCCGCCGGACTGGATCAACGCCGACGAGTTGTTGACCAGCGCCGCGTTCGTGTAATTGCCGCTCGCATCCTTGCCGCCCGCGAGCACGACCTTACCCATACCGAAAATCGCCGTCGTCGCCATCGTGTCGGCCGCGGTCGTATCGTCGCGGTTCTCGATGTCGTTCGCGAGGATTTCAAGTGTGCCGTTGCTGTCCGATGCGCCAATCAACGCAGTCGGCCCGACGTTCGACACCGTTCCCGTCGCGTTGAGCGATACGCTACCGCCAACCAATGCCCCTGTGTTGAACAGGTTGCCCGATTGCGTATGCAGCAGCCCACCCGCCGACAACGCGCCGGTATTGACGATGTTGCCTGCGTCGACGCTCAGGCCGTTGACCGATTGCAGGGTCGCGTTGTTCGTGAAGGTGCCGGGCAGCGTAAAGGCAAGGTTGTTACCGACGTTGAACTGAGTATTGGACGTTGCCGTGTAGTCGCCTTGCAGGTTCACGTTGGCATCGTGCGTCGCGCTGTACGCGCCTCCGCCTTGCAGCGTCGAGGCCGTTACCGTCAGGTCGTGCGTCGAGCTGATTTGCCCGTTTGTGTTCGTGATCGCGCCGCTCGTCGTCACATCCACGTTTCCGCTCGAATTCGTGACGTTACCGATTTGCCCCCCACTGTTGTCCAAGGTCGCCCCGTGAACGTGGAGGCTTGCGCCGCTCAGTTGCCCGCCTTGCGTGTTGGAAATCGATGCCGCGCTGACCGTTACATCGCCGTTGCCGGTGATCGCGCCCATGCCCTGCACGTTGCCCGCGTGGCTGTTGGTGATCTGGCTAGCACCTTGCACGGTCATCTTGCCGCCGCCAAGGTCGGCAATCGCGCCGTCAGCGTTGTTGATCGAACCGGATTGAATGGAGAGCGTGTTCGCGTCACCCGCCGTTTGCTGACCTGCCTGAATATGCCCGGTCTGGTTCACCAACACGCCACCATTCGTCAGCGACAATGACGTACCCGAGCGAATCAGCCCTTGCGCGTTGTTCACGTCGCCCGCGATCGTGCTGGTAATGCCGCGCTGAGCGGCAAAAATGCCGCCTGAGTTGTCCCAGCTGCTCGCGTCGACAACCGCTTGCCCCTTGGTGACGATGGTCCCCGCTGCGTTGTTAAGCCCGCTCGCGCCGTTGCCTGGCTCGATCGTCAGCGTCCCCGTGCCGGCATGCGTAATCGTACCGCCCGCATTGTTCAATTGGGCCGGGGCGAGCGTAAGGTCCGTGCTGTTCGTCTGGATGACGCCGGCCGCCGAGTTATCCAGCGTGTCGCTGACATTGACACCCATCGCCCCCGATCCATACTGCGTCACGGTACCGCCGTGATTCGTCAAATCCTTCGCTGTCAGCGCGAGCTGATTGGCTTCGAGTTTGCCGCCACTATTGTCAAGCGTCGAATTCGCAGTGACCGACAGATTGGGGGCGACAATCGATCCGCCTTGGTTGGTCATCGACCCGACCTGAATCGACGCGTTCGTGCTCGCGCCAATCTGGCCGCCATCATTCGTCAGCGTACCGCTGGTGATGCCGAGGTCCGTATTGGACAGCAGCTTGCCGTTTGTATTGTTCAGCGCGCCGCCAACCGTGGCCGTCAAGCCGGTTTGGCCGGTAATCGAACCCAAGGTGTTGTTCAACGAGCCGGATTGAGCGACGACATGCCCGTTGCTCGCGATCGCCCCTCCAACGTTCGATATCGACCCCGTTCCGTTGCCGAGCGTCAACGTACCGGTGCCCGCATGCGTGATCGTGCCTCCGTCGTTCACCAGCGTTGCGGGAGCAAGCGTCAGGTCGGTACTGTTGGTTTGCAGCGTACCGCCGTTCGAATTGTCGAGCGTGTCAGAGACGTTGACGGCCATCGCACCGGTTCCGGTCTGCGTGATGGTGCCGCCTTGATTCGATACATTGCTCGCCGTCAATCCGACTTGAGCGCCCTGAATCGTGCCTGAATTGTTATCGACTGATGTCGCGCCGATAGTAGCCGTTTGGCCCGCCATGATCTGGCCGCTGTTGGTCAGTGTGACGACCTGAATCGTCGCGTTGGCGGCCGAGCCGATCACGCCGTTTGCATTCGTCAGCGTGCCGCCCTCGACGCTCAGGTTTCCGCTCGACAGCAATTTGCCGCTCGAATTATTCAGCGTACCGGTTACGGTTGCCGCGAGGCCCGCCTTACTGCTGATGGTTCCGTTCGTGTTAACAAGCGTCGCGGATTGAGCCGAAATTTGTCCGTTGCTGACGACCTCCCCTCCCGCGTTGCTAATCGATCCCGATCCATTGCCGAGCGTCAGCGTGCCGGTACCGGCATGCGTGATCGTGCCTCCGTCGTTCACCAGCGACGCGGGAGCAAGCGTCAGGTCGGTACTGTTGGTTTGCAGCGTGCCACCACTCGAATTGTCGAGCGTGTTCGACACATTGACCGTCATCGCACCTGTGCCGGTCTGCGTGATCGTCCCTGCGTGGTTCACCACGTTGGTTGCGTTCAACGACACTTGATCCGCCTGCACGGTGCCCGAACTGTTGTCGAGCGTCGTGCCGGACAGGGTGGCCGTCTGGCCGGTGATCGCGCCGCCGCTATTCGACAGGTGCGCGCCCGCATCGACCGCGACGTTCTGCGCAGCCTTCAGCGTCCCGCTGTCGTTGTCGATCGACTGGCCGGCAACACGAAGATTCGTGTTCGACGTGATCGTCGCCCGGTTGACGATATTGCCGCCTTGCACGGTCACATCGCCGTTGCCACCGATCACGCCGCCTTGTGCACCGTTCGCCGTCGTGCCGGCCACGTTCGTGAGCTGACCGGTCGCCGTCAACACCAGCCCATCAGTACCGACAGACGTTACCCGTCCCGCTGTATTGTCAATCGTGCTTCCGTCGACAGTCGCGCGGCCCGCGCTCTGGATCGTGCCTTGATTGTTCGCGATGGTGTTACCGCGCAGTGCCATCGTGCTTTCGGACACCAGCAAGCCGGATTGGTTGGCAATCTGTCCAGCGGCCGTCACCGACAGCGGCCCTTGCGACGACACACTCCCGCTCTGGTTCGACACGTTGGCCCCCGTCAGCGTCGTACTGCCACCGCTCGTCAGGTTGCCGTGGTCGTTGATGACCGTGCCGGCGGCGTTTGCCGTCACCGCCCCTTGGGCGCTCGTCGTCGCATTCGCGAGATTCACGTCGCCGCCCGTCGCGGTCATCGACAGGTTACCGTTCGCGGCCGTCGTACTGCCTGCGAGGTTCACGCCGTAGCCTGTCGCCGAAACGTTGCCACCCGCAACGTTCTTGCCCGTCGCGTTCAATTGGCCCGTCGTCGTGACTTGCAGGTCGCCGGCTTGCGTGACGGCACCGTTACTGTCCACGCCCGCGCCGAGCAGACCCGTCGAGTTCAGCGACCCCGCCGTCACGCCCACGTCGTGCTGCGCGGCTACCGTGCCGGTATTGACAACATCGGCACCGGTATTCAGCGATACCGACTGCTGACCGTAAGTCGTACCGCTGTTCTCGATGCCGCCTGCTGCCGATATCGCGACGCTACCGAGCGAACTGACCTTGCCCGATTGCACCAATCGACCATCCGTCGTCAGCGTCAGGCCCATTGCATCGGCCGCGATCGTCCCGGCGTTTCGGACCCCGACGCCCCCCTCGGTCCCGACCAGAAAAATCCGGTTGCTGTACATACCGCCCAATTGACCCACGTCGATCGCGACGGCAGGGGCGGTGCCGTCGCCTTGAATTCGGGTCGTCTGGAGCGTGTCGTGATTCACCTGATTCGCGCCAGTCACGACATTCAGGTTCGACGCGTAAATGGCGGCATTCGCCTGCACTGCCCTGGAAATCAGATCGACCTGATCCACATTCGTGGCATTCAGGCCCGCGCCTTGCACGGTAATCAGGCCGCGGGTGACGTTGAAACCGGCCAACGATCCGTCTGCATTCAGATTCGGGGTTCCCGTCGTGAGGATTGCGCGCGATGTATTGATAAAACCACCACCGTCCACGACCAATCCGGACGGATTGGAAATAATCATTTCGGCGCGCTGCCCGGCAATTTCGACAAAACCTTTCAGTTGCGAAGGATTATTGCTGTTGACCTGATTGATGATGATCTTGGCCGCATCGTTCGCGCCGAAATTCGGATTGCCGTTGATATAACCCGCTTGCTGCGTGTTCGTCAGCACCGGCGAGTTATTGACGATAACGCCAGCCTTCGGTACATCGAATTGCGAGTAGGTATTAAGAGAAACCCCCGCACCCGAAGGTTTCGTAATGTTGACCTGTTGAATACCGTTTTGCGTCTGAATCACCGACGGCGCATGCGCGCCGGCGCCGACCACCTGGGCATCGACCCAAACCGGCGTTGCACCGCCTGCCACCAATGCCGCAAAGGCCACGTGACGAAGCGCGAACCGCGAGAGCACACGTTGAACACTGCCAGCCGTCAAGCAAACCGACTCTCCCCGGCTGGTCTTCCCCGTTGCATTTGCCGTTTCTTCGACAGCGACCAACATGCCGCGCACGCGGCTGAACACCAGACGATATTGATTCTTGTTCATTATTTTTATCTACCCCGAGATTCCCGATTCGCACTACGGCGACTGGATCGCCAAATGATCGACTACAAAGCTGACACGCGGCCGTGAATACGCGTTAAAGAATGTCAAGCGTTGTTCAGGCGAGACGGCAACGTTTGCGCAAATGGGCAGGATTCAATGCACGGTGCATTCGATGCTTGAGACCATGCAAGCGTTTTTCAGAGCGCGTTGCGCGATGGCTTCGAGCACGGCAGCATTGTTGATCGATGAGCGGTAATGCTCGACAAGATTTTCGTTATATGAAGTCATACGTCCGGCTCTCTCAGAAGCGATCGGCTGAATGGTCTGGACCAGCCGACGCACGGCATGTGCGCGCGAAGTGGGCGCGAGCGGACATTAATACATCGGCAAACACACCGCCGTCCATCGAAACGACACGATTTATCAATTCTTGATATTCTCTGTCTTTCAACGATTATCAAGAATCAATTGACATTTGATTTACAGATAATCGAGATGCAGTGTGTGAAAGACCTGTACGTGGTGCGTCATGTTCGTCCGGAACGGATTCACGACCGTCGGGCATTGGCCATCGCCGGGAGAAGGCCATGCGCAGTGATGGGGGATGCGTGCGTCGGGTTCCCCCTCACGGGAGAACCCGCCACGCCAACAGAGAAATCGGGCCGCGGCCCGAGCAAGCCGATTTGCGAGTTGCAATTCATGCCGGGCACCGTCGTGAAGTCGGTGCTATACGGCGACGCTGACGCATGCGTGATCGGGCTTCATGACGCAGTACGCCGGACCGGCACGGGATGCGCGCCGGTCCGGCGTTTCAGTGCACGTGTCGCGCTTACGGGTGATGCCGCACGCCCGCCACGGCCTCTTCCCTCGCGCCCTTCCGACTCAGCATCAGCGTGACGATCGCCGACACCGCGAGCGTGCCCGCCACCACATAGAGCCCTGCCGCATACCCGCCCGTCACGTGCTTCAGCCAGCCGATCGCGAACGGCCCGACGAACCCGCCGAGATTGCCGATCGAGTTGATCATCGCGATCCCGGCGGCCGCGCCGGCGCCGGACAGGAACGCGCTCGGCATCGCCCACAGCGGCGCCTTCGCGGCACTGATCCCGATGTTGACGACGACCAGCGCGAGCACGGTCAGCAGCGCGGTGCTCGCCTGCCCCGCGAACACGAAACCGATGCACGCAAGCACGCACGGAATCACGACGTGCCACGTGCGCTCGCCGGTGCGATCCGAATGCCGCGCCCACGCGATCATCGCGATGACGGCGGCAATGCTCGGGATGCCGGTGAGCAAGCCCGTCTGCAACGCGGTGAAGCCGAACTGCTTGACCATCAGCGGCGCCCACAGACCGAGCGTGTACAGCCCGGCCGACGTGCCGAAGTAGATCAGCGCGAGCGCCAGCACGCGCGGATCGCGCAGCGCCTGCCACGCGCCGGCCGTATGCCCGACATGCGTGTGGCGCGCGTCGGCTTCGGCCTTCAGCTTCGCGATCAGCCAGTCGCGCTCTTCCGCCCGCAGCCACGCGGCCTTCGACGGCGAATCGGTCAGGCACTTGAGCACGACGAAGCCGAGCACGACCGCCGGCAGCGCTTCGACGATGTACAGCATCTGCCAGTCGGCGAGCCCGAACATCGGCGGCATCTGCATGATCGCGCCGGACAGCGGCGAACCGATCGCGGTCGAGATCGGCGCGGCCGCCATGAACCACGCGGCGGCCACCGCGCGCTGCTTCGCGGGGAACCACAGGCTCAGGTACAGGATGATGCCGGGGAAGAACCCGGCTTCGGCCACGCCGAGCAGGAAGCGCAGCACGTAGAAGCTGGTCGGCCCGGCCGCGAATGCGGATACTGCCGACACGAGGCCCCATGTGATCATCACGCGCGCGATCCAGATGCGTGCGCCGACGCGGTGAAGGATCAGGTTGGACGGCACCTCGAACAGGAAGTAACCGATGAAGAACAGCCCGCCGCCGAATCCGAACGCGGTCGGCGACAGGCCGATCGCGTGGTTCATCGTCATCGCGGCGAACCCAACGTTGACGCGATCGAGAAAGCTGACGAAGTAAAGCAGCATCACGAACGGAATGATGCGCCACATCAGTTTCCGCGCGACGCGGGTTTCGAGTTCCGCTTGCATGTGTCTCCTCCTTCGAGGTCGAGCCGTGCTCTGTCTGTGAATGCTCGCCGGCGCCGCCACGAAGCGTGCGGGCCGGCGCCCGGCTCACGTCGAACGCGCGAGTCGCGGGCAGGAAAATACGGCGGACGATGAACGGGCGGCAGCCGCGTTACCGGTTGCGCGCACGCACCGCCGTGATCGGCAAGATCGTCAGGCGGTGGTCACCGCGTTCGCGACGCGCTCGCAGACGGCCGCCGTCACCTGCGCGGTGGTCGCGCTGCCGCCGAGATCGCGCGTGTGCAGCGACGGGTCGGCCGTCACGGCCTCGATCGCCTGCATCACGCGCGCGGCGGCCTCCGTTTCGCCGAGATGCTCGAGCAGCATCACGACCGACCAGAACGTGCCGACCGGATTCGCGAGCCCCTTGCCCATGATGTCGAACGCGGAACCGTGGATCGGCTCGAACATCGACGGATAACGACGCTCGGGATCGATGTTGCCGGTCGGCGCGATGCCGAGGCTGCCGGCGAGCGCGGCGGCGAGATCGCTGAGGATGTCCGCGTGCAGGTTGGTCGCGACGATCGTGTCGAGCGACGCCGGCCGGTTGACCATGCGCGCGGTCGCCGCGTCGACGAGTTCCTTGTCCCACGTGACGTCGGGGAATTCCTGCGCGATCTGCTTCGCGATCTCGTCCCACATCACCATCGCGTGCCGCTGCGCGTTGCTCTTCGTGATCACGGTCAGCAGCTTGCGCGGACGCGACTGCGCGAGCCGGAACGCATAGCGCATGATGCGTTCGACGCCGGCGCGCGTGAGGATCGACACGTCGGTCGCGGCCTCGATCGGATGGCCCTGGTGCACGCGGCCGCCGACGCCCGCATATTCGCCTTCGGAGTTCTCGCGGACGATGACCCAGTTCAGGTCGTCCGGCCCGCAGCGCTTCAGCGGCGCGTCGATGCCGGGCAGGATGCGCGTCGGGCGCACGTTCGCGTACTGGTCGAAGCCCTGGCAGATCTTCAGGCGCAGCCCCCACAGCGTCACGTGGTCGGGCACGTCGGGGTCGCCCGCCGAGCCGAACAGGATCGCGTCCTTGTCGCGCAGCGCGTCGAGGCCGTCGGCCGGCATCATCGCGCCGTGCTGGCGGTAGTAGTCGGCGCCCCAGTCGAAATCCTCGAACGCGAATGCAAAGCGGTCGCTGCCGCGGGCCAGCGCTTCCAGCACCTGCTTGCCGGCCGGCACCACTTCCTTGCCGATGCCGTCGCCGGGAATCGTTGCGATACGGTAGGTCTTCATGCGGACATCCTCGATTGATCGTGAGCGTGAACGCACTTTACCGAACCGGTAGTGCAGGAACCGGTGCTAGACTCAAAGCATCTTTAACTTCAATTCACGAATCCCGTCATGGCGGATACCGTCCAGCCGGCCGATCTCGGCTTCTTCTCGACGCTGGCCGCATCGGGCAGCCTGAGCGCGGCCGCGCGCGAACTCGGGCTGACCGCGGCGGCCGTCAGCAAGCGGCTCACGCAGATGGAGCGGCGCGCGGGCGTGACGCTCGTCAACCGCACGACGCGGCGGATGATGCTGACGCCCGAAGGCGACGTGTATCTCGATTACGCGCGCCGGATCCTCGACCAGATGGACGAACTGGGCGAACTGCTCGGCAGTGCGAAGCAGCGCCCGAAGGGGCTGCTGCGCGTGAACGCGACGCTCGGCTTCGGGCGCAGCCACGTCGGCCCCGCGATCTCGCGCTTCGTCGCGCGCTATCCGGAGGTGTCGGTGCAACTGCAGTTGTCGGTGATGCCGCCGCCGCTCACCGACGATGCATTCGACGTGTGCATCCGCTTCGGCGAGCCGCCCGACACGCGCGTCATCGCGCGGCGGCTCGCGCCGAACCGTCGGCTGCTGTGCGCGGCGCCCGCGTATCTCGCGCGGCACGGGATTCCCGCCACGCCGCACGACCTGACGCGGCACAACTGCATCGGCATCCGGCAGGGCGACGAGGGCTACGGCGTGTGGCGGCTGACGAGCAGCCGCGGCGCGGCGCGCAACACGGAAGCCGTGCGGATCAACGGCAACCTGACGACGAACGACGGCGAAATCGCCGTGAAGTGGGCGCTCGACGGGCACGGGATCCTGATGCGCGCGGAATGGGATATCCGCGACTATCTTGCCGACGGCCGCCTGGTGATCGTGCTGCCCGACCATGAAACACCGAGCGCCGACATCTACGCGGTGTATGCGCAGCGTCACCAGATGTCCGCGCGGATTCGCGCGTTCGTCGATTTTCTGGCGGAGGAACTGGGGCGGTTGAGGGCAGTGTAGGGAGCACAGTGCGGATCGCGCGAACCGCGGTCGCTACATGCGTCCGGCATGGACAACGCGCGGCGGCCGAAGCGCTCTGCACCTGGCGCTTCGCTCCGAATGCACACGGGCTTGTCTCGACTGGACTGACATCAAAAAGAAAATATTCTGGCGAAACACGACCAATAATCGCCAGAATATTTACATCGCCATGCACCGGACCTCACCCTGCGACGCGACTCGCACTGCCCGCGCGGGAACAGGAGCGGATGGCCGGCGCATTCCACCTCGCGAACGATTGATCCGCCTTCGTTCAGCGCGCCTCGTTCACGCCATCGCCACCTGACTGTCCTCGCGGTCGTTCATCTCGATGATCTCCGGCACCGGCCGTCGCGCCATGGCCCCCGCGACGACCACGCCCTCCCGATCCTGCTCAAACCGCTCGACGATCCAGTCGACGAACGCGCGCACGCCGGGCGATACGTGCGGACGCTTCACGTAGACGGCCGACACGGCGATCACGCCCGGTCGCCAGCGCGGCAGCACTTCCCGCAGCCGTCCCGCGTCGATCAGCGGCTGCGCGGCGATACGCGGCGGCTGAATCAGCCCGAGACCATGCACGCCGCACGCCAGATACGCTTGCTCGTCGTCGACGCTGACGATGCCGTCGAGCCGGACCTTGCGCACCGCGCCATCCACCGTGAAATCGAGTTCGGCCACGCGTTGACCGGGCACGAACGCCCCGCTGACCGCGCGATGCGCGGCAAGCTCGTCGAGCGTGCGCGGGGCTCCGTGGCGGTCGAGATACGCGGGGCTCGCGCACGTCACGCGTTCGAGCGCGCCGAGGCGGCGCGCGACGAGCGACGAATCGGGCAGCTCGCCGAGCCGGATGCTGCAGTCGGTCGAGTCGCCGACGCGATCGGCCGCGCGCCCGGACACGCCCAGCATCAACACGAGATCGGGATGCCGCGCGTGAAATTCGCCGAGCGCCGGCAGCACGATCGCACCCGCCACCGATCCCGGCAGCTCGACGCGCAGCGGCCCGCTCGGACGCAGCGCGGCGCCGCGGATACTGGCTTCGAGTTCATCGACGTCCGCCGTGATGCTCAGGCAGCGCCGGTAGTACGCGTCGCCTTCAGGCGTCGCACGCAGCGCACGCGTCGTGCGCACCAGCAACGGCATGCCGAGCGCCGCTTCGAGCTCCTGCACGGTGCGCGTCGCGGTCGCGCGCGAAATGCCGAGCACCTGCGCCGCGCGCGTAAAACTGTTCATTTCGACGATGCGCGTGAAGATGCGCATCGCGCGGATCGGATTGTCCACCGGACACCCCTGCGTGGTTGCAGCATGCCGCGACGCGCGTGTGTGCGCGCCGTGCATGCATGTCGAGGAAAGCCGCGCCGCCGGCGCGGCCGCCGGTTCAGCCGGTTCAGCCGTTCGCCGCCGCGGCGCCGCGCGCCGGTTCGTCGAGCAGCCGTTGCGCCAGCGCGAGCGCGTCGTCGCGGGTCGCCGCCGCGTGCAGCGGATAGCCCCAGACCTTCGCGAACGTGCCCGAAAACGCGTCGAGCGCGACGCGCCGCGATGCATCGGGCTCGATCGCGATCATCGCGGGGATCCATTCGCGCGACTGCGCGCGGTTGGCCTTGCTCCACTTCGCGAGCTGCTTGCGCAGTTCGTGGTCGCCGGCGTCGTGATCGTCGCCGGACGGCGCGTCGTCGGTCAGAAGAACGAAGCGTTCGCGGCGCGCCAGCAACGCGTCGAGTGCATCAATCAGGTGGGTAGGATCGGTGTGCGGCGAGCGCGCGTAACGCAACCAGACAAACGGGAATTCAGTCGTGACGATCTGCATGTCGGCCTCCAGATGAGAACGATTCTCATTTTATGGATCGAGGCCCGACACGTCATTTCTCATCCCGGCCAAGAGCTTTTTCAATCCGGCCAATCGCGCGCGCCGGCGCGATCCGCGCGTTCAGCGTTGCCGGTCGGTCAGGAATTGCGTCGGCGACTTGCCGGTCGCCTTGCGGAACATCGTCACGAAGCTGCTCGCGCTCTCGTAGCCTAGATCGATCGCGATCTGGTGCACGCGGCGGCCGGTCGTCAGCATCCGCAGCGACAGCGCGACGTGCAGGCGCCGGCGCCAGTCGCCGAGGCTCATCCCAAGCTCCTTGGTGGCGAGCCGCGTCAGGCTGCGCTCGCTGATGCCCGCGCGTCGCGCGAGTTCGGGCAGCGGCGACTTGTCGGCCGGATCGTCGAGCAGGTGGTCGACCAGCTTGCGCAGCCGGCGGTCGGCCGGCATCGGCAGGTACAGATCCTCGACCGGCGCCGCGACGAGTTCGTCGAGCAGCGTCGCCATCAGCCGCCCCTGCGGCCCGTCGACGTCGTACAGGTTCGGGAAGCTCGCCGCCTTCAGCAGCAGCTCGCGCAACAGCGGCGACGCGGACAGCGTGCAGCAGCGCGCGGGCAGGTCGAGCGCGGCGTCGGGTTCGACCAGCACCGCGTAGAACGTCGCGCCGGCCGAGCCGCGCGCCGCATGCGGGACGTCGCCCGGTATCCACACCGTGCATTGCGGCGGTGCGCTCCACACACCACCGTCGATCTCGCAATAGATGACGCCGCTCAGCGTGTAGAGCAGTTGCGCCTGGCGATGGCTGTGCCGCTCCAGCCGCCATTCGGGCTCGACGACCGAGCCGCCGAAGACGACGAGCGGACGCGGCACGTGATACACGGCGGCGTCCGCTGCGGGATCGGTGTGCGGTGGAAGGTTGCGCATGAAACGGTCGACGAGGGAAGAAGCCGGACGCCGTGCCCGCGCGCCCTTTCGTGCTTATACCAGAAAGGCGCAGGCGCAGCCGGGCCGTTCGCCGGCCGCGCCTGCGGCCGCGCGCCGAACCGAATACAATGCCCCGATCCCCGCCGCTGCGCCAACCTGCCGGAGCCGCCATGTTCGACCTGACCACGCTGACCACCTTCACGGCCGTCGTTCTGGGCCTGTTCCTGATCCCCGGCCCCGCCGTGCTGCTCGTGCTGAGCCGCACCGTGCAGGGCGGGCGCAAGACCGGCATCCTGACCGGTCTCGGCGTCGCAAGCGGCGATTTCGTGCACACGCTGTTCGCGGCCGTCGGGCTGTCGGCGCTGCTGATGACGTCGGCGCTCGCGTTCAACGTCGTCAAGCTGGTGGGTGCCGCGTACCTGATCTATCTCGGCGTGCGCGCGCTGCTGGAAAAAGCGTCCGATCCGTCGCTGCCGACAGTGTCGCCCGTCACGCCGCTCAAGGCGTACCTGCAGGCGATTCCCGCCGAAGTGCTGAACCCGAAAACCGCGCTGTTCTTCCTCGCGTTCATGCCGCAGTTCGTGCATCCGGAACGCGGCTCGACGTTCGTGCAGTTCGCGGTGCTCGGGCTGATCTTCGTCGTGCTCAGCTCGCTCTACACGACGCTGATCGCGTGCTCGATCCGCCCGCTCGGCCGCATCGTGAAGCGGCTCACGTGGCTCACGCGCTGGCAGGGAAAGATCATCGGCTCGATCTTCATCACGCTCGGGCTGCGCGTGGCCGTGCAGCAGCGCTGATGCGCGCGGCCGCATGACGTTCGGCACGGCGCCCGCCGGCGAAGCCCTCTACACTGACCCGCGCCTCGTCGCAGTCTACGACCTGTTCAATTCGGGCGATCACGACTTCGCGTTCTACGCGTCCGTCATTGGCACTGCACGCCAACGCATTCTCGATCTCGGTTGCGGCACCGGCACGTTCGCGCGCCGGCTCGCAGCGGTCGGGCACGACGTCGTCGCGATCGATCCCGCGCCGGCGATGATCGATTACGCACGACGCCAGCCGGGTGCCGACGCCGTGCGCTGGCACGCGTGCGCACTCGACGGCCTGCCGCCCGGCGCGCCGTTCGACGCGGTCGTGATGACCGGGCACGCGTTCCAGTGCCTGTTGACCGACGACGCAATCGACGCGGCGTTGCGCGGCGTGCGGCGCGTGCTCGCCGACGGCGGCCGCTTCCTGTTCGACACCCGCAACCCGCGCGTCGCGCCGTGGCGTGCGTGGACGCCCGAGCATTCGGCATGCAGCGTCGAATCGCGCGAATTCGGCGTCGTCGATCTCCATCATGCGGTGAGCGCGGTCGACGGCGCGATCGTGACGTTCGACACGCACTACCGCTTCCGCCGCGACGAATCGCGGCTCACGAACGCGAGCCGGCTGCGTTTCATCGCGCAATCGGAACTGCGGGCACGCGTGGCGGCCGCCGGATTCTCGTCGGCCGACTGGTACGGCGACTGGCTACGCGCGCCGTTCGACGACGCGACGAGCGCGGAGATCATCGCGATCTGCCATGCCTGAGTACGCGTTCGATTACGTCAGCCCGCAACGTTCCGCGTATCCACCGCACACGCATGCGGAGCGTGCGGCCCGATTTCCCGATTAAGGAGGCTCGACCATGCCTTTCCCGCTTGATCCCGCGCCGGTTCGCGCGCTGCTCGAATGCTATTTGCGCGCGAAGGACCAGAACCGGCCCGCGCTGATCGCCGACTGCTTCGCGGCCGATGCCGAGCTGAGCTTTTCGCTTGCGAGCGACGATATCGATTTTCCGCCGCGCGTGGCGGGCGCGGCAGCCATTGCACGCACGCTGGTCGAGGAATTCGGCGAGCGGTTCGAGCGGTGCCGGACCTATTACCTCTGCACGGAACCGACCGTCGACGCGCATGGCGTCAGCACGATGCCGTGGCTCGTCGTGATGCGGCAGAAGGACAACGGCGCGTTGCGAATCGGGCATGGCGCGTACCGCTGGCAGTTCGCGTGTGACGGTGAAGGCGTGGCGCGGATCGCCGCGCTGCACATTCATATCGCGCGGATGGATACGATCGACGATCCGCGGTCGATGAAGCTCGACGTGCTGCATGCGTCGTTCGGATATCCGTGGCTGCCGGCGCATGCGTTTGCGCACGGGTTGGCGGATGTCGCGGCAGCGCAGCCGGACTGGGCATTCCTGGCGCCGTTCCGGCAAGCGGCGGCCGCAGCAACAGCGACATAACCAAACCCGCACCCGCACGCGTACGGAGTCTTCCGGCACCACGCAGCATCCGCGCCGCCGCACTTAACGCGCCGCGTCGAGTGCCTTCCGCACGCCGTCCCAATCGAGCCCGAACCGCGCAAGATACTTGCGCAGCCGGTCCGCATCGTTCGGCTGCTTCTTGCTCTGCCGCGACACCGCGAACAGCGTGCGCCCGGCTTCCGACAAACTCGCCGACACGCGGCACACGTCGAGCACGCGTTCGAGTTGCGCGCGATCGAACAGGTCGAGTTCCGCCGCACGCGCACCGAACACCGCGTCGACGCACGTGTCGCACGCCCCCGCGCCACCCGGTAACGACCACGTGCGCGTCAGCCGCTCGACTTCCTGTTCGGCCAGATCCTCGGTAATCCGCCCCGCATCGGCCAGCGTCGCCATCCGCGTGACCGATGCGGACAACTCGCGGAAGTTGCCGGCCCACGCCGCGCGCGGCGACGCCGCGAACGCGAGATAGCGCCGCTTCGCCTCGACGTTGAAACGTACCTGCTCGCCCTGCTCGCGGCCGAACCGGTCGAGCTCGAATTCGAGGTTCGGCTCGATGTCCTCGCGCCGCTCGGCCAGCCCCGGCAATTCGTACGTCCACAGATTGATCCGCGCATAGAGATCCTCGCGGAACGTGCCGGCCGCCACCATCTGCCGCAGGTCGCGGTGCGTGCCCGCGATCAGCTCGAAATCGCTGGTCGCCTCGACATCCGCGCCGACCGGCAGGAAGCGCTTCTCCTCGATCGCCTTCAACAGCATCGCCTGCTCGTCGAGCCCGAGTTCGCCGATCTCGTCGAGAAACAGCAAACCGCCGTCCGCCGCGCGCAGCAGCCCCGCGCGCGCCGACTGCGCGCCGGTGAACGCGCCCTTCACGTGACCGAACAGCGTCGACATCGCCGCGTCGCCGCGCAGCGTCGCGCAGTTGATCTCGATGAACGGCCCCGCGAGCCGATGGCGGCCGCGCTTCAGCTCGTACACGCGTTTCGCGAGAAACGACTTGCCGGCGCCCGTCGGCCCGACGAGCAGCATCGGCGCGCGCGAACGCACGGCCACGCGCTCCAGTTGCTCGATCAGCGCATTGAAACGCGCGTTGCGCGTCGCGATGCCGGCCTTCAGGAACGACACCGTTTCGTCGCGTTCGCGCGTGAAGCGCTGCGCGATCCGGTTGTAGCGCGACAGGTCGAGATCGATCACCGATACCGTGCCCGGCCCGCTCGGCCCTTCGTCGGTCTGCCGCGGCGGCCCCGTCTGCACGAGGCGCGCGGGCAGGTAGCGCGCTTCCGCGAGCAGGAACCAGCAGATCTGCGCGACGTGCGTGCCGGTCGTGATGTGGATCAGGTAGTCCTCGCGGTCGAGGTCGAACGGATACGCGCGGGCGTAGTCGTGCAGCGTCGCATAGACCTCCTCGAAATCCCACGGATCGTGGATCGTCATCGGCGTGAGCCGCACGTCGGTATGCGGCGACAGGCGCGCGAGATCGCCCCGCACCTGTTCGGCGAGACGCGTGTGGCTCAGCGGATGCAGCAGTTCGAGCCGGTCGATCGGCAGGTCGGGCTGCTCGCACAACGAGATCGTCGGCCGCCATTTGCGGTAGCGACGCGGCGCGCGGCCGCCCTGGTCGAGCACCGTGCCGAGAAAACCGATTGCGACGGTCTTTCGCATGTTTATCTCATGGGATAAGAGGCGATCCGATTGTATCGGATTTTCTCGATTGCTCCGCACAAACAAGGCCGTCGCGACCCCACTCCGCAAACTCAATTTCCCTTTACTTTCAATCGATTAAGAAATTTTTCGAGCGCGGCCGCGCCCACTGGCACGCTCCTCGCTAAATAGAAGGCGCCGGATGTCCCGCTGGCCCGCGAGCCAGGGTTCAAAAAGCCCTGCTGGTGCACCGCCGCCGAACCTCGTTCGTCGCGGCAGCGCATGCCGCCATGGACAGACGAAGGCAAAGGGGCGCGCACAGGCATGCCACGTCCGGGTTCGAATCCCGGGGCGCCCACCGTTCGGTAGCTCATTTGGGTAGAGCAGCCTGCGAAAGCAGGTGTGTAGCGGGTTCGAATCCCGCTCGAACACTGTCCGCAAGGGCAGTCTATTGATGGAAGCAGTACCCGCCGGTGCGGGCCGCAAGGCCCGCCGCGCGTCGGACCGGTTGCGGTTCCGCGCGATCGGCCGGGCGGCCGGACGGCCCGCGCGAATGCGCACGACGACGCGATGCAGGATGCGTCGCCGTGCAGCGTCCGCGCCGGCCCCCGCGCCACCCGCCCGATTGCGTCGCACCGTGATCCGCACGATGCGCGTCACCCGGCGGTCATTTAAAAAAAGGACAAGAATATGTGGAAGCGTCATGTAGTGAAAAAGAACGAACGCGCACTGCTGATGAGCGAGGGCGATTTCGTGAAGGTGCTGGAACCGGGCGTGTTCAAGGCCTTCGATCCGTTCAAGCGCCTGTCGGTGCAGACCGCGCGTCTCGACGCGCCGCTCGCCGACGAGGCGCTGGCCGACTACCTGCGCCACGACGCGCAGGACGTGCTCGGGCAATACTTCGTCGCGATGGATCTCGCCGACGACGAAGCGGGCCTGCGTTACGAAGACGACGTGCTCGTCGAGATCCTCGCGCCGGGCACGCGCCGTCTGTACTGGCGCGGCCTGACCACGCACCGTCTCGAACGCGTCGATCTCGCGGAGAACAGCATGCTGCCGGCCGCACTCGTGAAGCGCATCGTGCAACCGGCGCTGCGTGCGCGCGGCGTGGCGGGCCTGACGGGCGTGCTGCTGGCGCAGGTGCCGGCGTACCACGTCGGCGTGCTGAAGATCGACGGCAAGATCGAGCGGCTGCTGGACGCGGGCGTGTCGGCGTTCTGGCGCTTCAACCGCGACGTCGCGGTCGAATTCGTCGACCTGCGCGTGCAGGCGCTCGAAGTCGGCGGGCAGGAAATCCTGACGCGCGACAAGGTCGCGCTGCGGCTGAACCTGTCGGCGACGTGGTGCTATGCGGACGTGCTGCATGCGTTCGGCCAGTTGCAGAAGCCGGTCGAACACCTGTATCGCGAGCTGCAGTTCGCACTGCGTGCGGCCGTCGGCACGCGCTCGCTCGACGAGCTGCTGGAGGACAAGCAGTCGATCGACGACGTCGTGATCGCGCAGGTGCGTGCACGCCTCGAAAACTCGGGCGTGGACGTGCGCAGCGTCGGCGTGAAGGATATCGTGCTGCCGGGCGACATGAAGACGATCCTCGCGCAGGTGGTCGAAGCCGAAAAGGCCGCGCAGGCGAACGTGATTCGCCGCCGCGAGGAAACGGCGGCAACGCGTTCTCTGCTGAACACCGCAAAGGTGATGGAAGAAAACCCGACCGCGCTGCGGCTCAAGGAGCTGGAAACGCTCGAGCGCGTCGCGGAACGGATCGACCGCATCTCGGTGTTCGGCGGTCTCGACCAGGTGCTGAACGGACTCGTCAGCATCAAGGGCGCTTAGGGCATGAAACGGCGCGGCATAGAGGTGCCGCGCCGGACGAATGAACGAATCAGGTGAAGCAGATGAGCAACATGGATTATCAGTTGATGGAACTGGCGCACGGCAAGCCGGTGAAGATGTGGACGCAAGGTGTCGCCGTCGAGGACGAAGCGCGCGCGCAACTGCGCAACACCGCGCAGATGCCGTTCATCTTCCGCCACGTCGCGGTGATGCCGGACGTCCACCTCGGCAAGGGCTCGACGATCGGCAGCGTGATTCCGACGAAGGGCGCGATCATTCCGGCCGCGGTCGGCGTCGACATCGGCTGCGGGATGATGGCCGCGCGCACGACGCTGACGGCGTCCGACCTGCCGGACTCGCTCGCGAGGCTGCGCAGCGCGATCGAACGCGCGGTGCCGCACGGCCGCGCGCCGGGCCGCCGCGATCCGGGTGCGTGGGGCGATCGCACGCCGGCCGCTGTGACCGAATCGTGGAAAGCGTTGCAGCCGGGTTTCCAGCGGATCGTCGACAAGTATCCGAAGCTGGAAAAGACGAACCACTACGCGCATCTCGGCACGCTCGGCACCGGCAACCACTTCATCGAAGTGTGCGTCGATGAAGCGGACCACGTGTGGTTCATGCTGCACAGCGGCTCGCGCGGCGTCGGCAACGCGATCGGCAGCCTGTTCATCGAACTCGCGCAGGCCGACATGCGGCAGCACATCGCGAACCTGCCGGACCGCAACCTCGCGTACTTCACCGAAGGCAGCCGGCACTTCGACGATTACTTCGAAGCGGTCGGCTGGGCGCAGGACTACGCGCGGCGCAACCGGCAGGCGATGATGGACGCGGTGATCGGCGCGGCGCGCGGCGTGATCGGCAAACCGTTCGCGGTCGACGAGCACGCGGTGAACTGCCACCACAACTACGTGCAGCGCGAACGCCACTTCGGCGAAGACGTGCTCGTGACGCGCAAGGGCGCGGTGTCCGCGCAGAAGGGGCAGCTCGGGATCATTCCGGGTTCGATGGGGGCGAAGAGCTTCATCGTGCGCGGGCTCGGCAACCCGGAAAGCTTCTGTTCGTGCAGCCACGGCGCGGGCCGGACGATGAGCCGCACTGAAGCGAAGCGCCGCTTCACGGCCGCCGACCAGGTGAAGGCGACGCAAGGCGTCGAATGCCGGAAGGACGCGGGCGTGGTCGACGAAATCCCGATGGCCTACAAGGACATCGACGCGGTGATGGCGGCCCAGCGCAGCCTCGTCGAAGTGGTGCATACGCTGCGTCAGGTGGTGTGCGTGAAGGGATAGCGCGACGTGATCGACAGTCCTTGAAAAAACGAACGGCTCGGTGCCTGCGGGCATCGCGCCGTTTCCTCATCTGTACATACCCGGCCGCTGCCGGTGAGCAACGTACGTGCCCGCACACAACGCATCGCCGCGTCGGTCGCTACCCGTTGCGGCGGTATACTCGGTCTCATTCGCCAAAGCGCGCCGCATCATGCACCGCTGCAATCCACGTACACCGCTTGCTGACGATGCGCTTGCAGTCCGACGTCTTCCGCCCGCCCATTCACAGCCGATACGAACCGTCATGTCGCACCGCCTTTCGCTCGCCCTCGCCGCCCTCCTCGTGACTTCCCCGCTCGCTACGCAGGCTCGCCCGCTCGCGCGGCCGCCAGTCGAGCGCGACTTCAAGAGCTGGTCGGTCATCTGCGACAACGGCAACCGCTGCATCGCCGAAAGCCACGCCGACGATATCGACGATGCACGCACCAGCCTCATCCTGCGCGTGACGCGCGATGCCGGCCCCGACGCACCGGCGTCGCTCGACATCTTCGCGTCGGCACCGCTGGACCTGCGCACCGCCCGCGTCGACGGCCGCCCGTTCGATGCGATGCCGGCTCAATGGCATGCATCCGGCGACAAGACCGGCGACGACACGTACCCGTTCCGGATCCGGACGAGCGATCCGGCCACGGTTGCTGCATGGCTCGCGGCGGCGCGCAATGCGCAACTGCTGAGTTTCGGCGATCCGGCGTCGGCGCAAGCCGCCCCCACGCCGTTGTCGGGATTGAATGCCGCGCTGCTGCTGATCGACGACACGCAGGGCCGCGTCGGCACGGTCACCGCGCTGCTGCGCCCCGGCACCCGGCCCGCGTCGTCGGTGCCTGCCGCGCCGGCACTGCCGCCCGCCATCGCACCGGCGCCGCCCGTCGCCGACCTGTCGGCCGCCGAGCCGCGCCCGCTCGTCGACGCGGTGCTCGCGAAATTCGGCAGCGACGTGAAGCAATGTGCGGCCGATGTCGAAGACGAGATGTCGGCCGGTAATCGCAGGAAGGTGTCGCGCGCCGTAGCGATCTCGGCCGACGAAGCGCTCGTCGCGATACCGTGCCAGACGAGCAGCATGTATAACCACACCGACCTGTGGTACCGCGTGCGACGTACCGCGCCGTACGCGCCGACGGCAATGAATTTCGGCGAGAACGCGAACGCGGGCCTCGATTCGGCGTCGTTCGCGAACGAACTGACCGAGGCCGGCTACGATACCGCCAACGCGACGCTGTCGAGCAAGGTCAGGCTGCGCAGTGCCGGCGATTGCGGCTCGACCGCGTCATGGATCTTCGACGGCCGACGCTTCGTGCTCCACGACATCGCCACGCACGGCACGTGCAACGGCCTGTTCCAGGATCAATGGCCGCGCCTGTATCGCCGGGCCGACGCGACAGGCAACCACTGACGCGCGCATCGCGCCGATACGCACCGAAAAAAGCCACAACAATCCGAGGGGCCGCCCCATGCATCTCCCGTCCATCAACGCGTCGCGCGCCGCAACCGCGACCGCGACGCAGCGCACGCTCGGCTGGCGCTTCGCGCTTTCGTGCGTGCTGGTCGCCGTCACCGCATTCGCGTTCGCGCCGGCTCACGCGGCAAGCGCCGACGATTCGGTCGAGATCCCGTTCTGGTCGCGCAACTGGACCGGCACGATCGGCAACCGGCACGTCGACGTGTCGCTGTCGCGTGTCGCCGACACGGTATCCGGCTGGTACTGCTACGTGCCCTGCGCATCGGACAAACGCTATCGGCTGGCGCTGAAGGGATCGCTCGATGCGCACGGCGCGACGCTGTCGGAACGCGACATCGGCGCAAAGACGGATGCCGATCGCACGACAGGCACATGGCGCGTCGCGTCGCTCGACGGCACGGCGACCGGCACGTGGGCGTCGCCGGACGGCAAGCGCACGCTGCCTGTCTCGCTCGCGCTGAAACACGATGGCCAGCCGTTTCCTTACGAGATCCGCCTCGTTGCGGACAAGCTGCCGGACGATAGCGGGTCATGCAACGACGTGCCGCACGTCAGCGCGATCCGCCTGTACGATCACGGCCGCGTCGTGCAAACGCTGCAGACCGACTCGCACGGCACCTGCAACCTGTTCACGCCCGAATTCGCCGACGTGAACTTCGACGGCTGGCCCGACCTGATGCTCGCGCAATCGATGGGCGCCGGCCCGAACATTCCGTACCAGACGTGGATCTTCGACCCGAAGACGCGCCGCTTCGTCGACGCCCCGCAAGGGCTGCAGGACATCACGTCGCCGGACTTCGATCCCGTGCACCGGATCATCTGGACGAGCTGGCGCGCGAGCTGCTGCGAGCACGGCGTGACGACCTACCGCTGGCAGGGCAACGACGTGAAGGAAATCGATTCGGCCAGCAGCTACATGCTGCCCGTGCTCGACGGGACCACGCGCCGCTATTGCTACGTCATACCCGGTTACGGCGACGGTTATATCGAGTTTCCGGAGCGCATCGAACAGACCGGCACCGGGCTGCGGTCGACGCTGGGCAACCCGAAAGGTTGCGACGCGAGCGATTCGCCGTCCATGACGCGGGTGTATATCGACATCTGGAAACCGGGCACGCCCGGCCACGCACCGACGCTCGTGCGCACCGAGAAGGTCACGTGGAAGCGTACGCAAACCCGTGCCGGCATGAAGTTCTGCCCCGATGTGCCGTTCTACGACAACGGCCGCATCCGCCGCATCGTGCTGAGCGACGATCCCGACCAGTGCAGCGCCGAGAATCCCGACAAGAACTAACGCGACGCACGCCCGCACGGGCGTGCCGCCGTCACGTCACGCGCCGACGATCGAGATCGAGAAGCCGTCCCAGCCCTTCTGCCCGACCGTCTGCACGGCCGTCGTCGTGAGCTTCGGTTCGGCCACGAGACGCGCGAACCCGTCGCGCACGCCGACCACATCGGGTTCGCGATTGTCGGGATCGGCCACGCGCCCGCCGCGCACGACGTTGTCGACGACGATCACCGTGCCGGGCCGCGACAGCTTCAGCGCCGCGTCGAGATAAACGGGGTTGTTGTCCTTGTCGGCATCGATGAAGATGAAATCGAACGGCGGCTCACCCGCGTCGACGAGCCGTGCAAGGCTGTCCTTCGCGCTGCCGACGATCACCGACACGACTTCCGCGAACCCGGCGCGCGCGATGTTCTGCGTCGCGACCTTCGCGTGCTCGGGGCTCAACTCGAGCGTCACGAGCGTGCCGCCCGGCGGCAACGCGCGCGCGAGCCAGATCGTGCTGTAGCCGCCGAGCGTGCCGACCTCGAGGATGCGCCGCGCACCGCGGATCGTCGCGAGCAGCTGCAGCAGCTTGCCCTGGTTCGGCGCGACGTTGATCGCGGGCAGCCCGGCCGCGTCGCTCGCCGCCAGCGCGGCGTCGAGCGCGTCGTCGGACGGCACGAGCGTCGCAGAGAAATACGCATCCACCTGGTTCCACTGATCCTGATCCATCGCGCCCCCCTAGTCTGCGGAAAAAGGCATTCTATGCGCCGCGAACCCATAAGCAACAAACCATTCGTTCTAAGGACAGCAGCGCACGTGCTCCCATAATCGCCGGACAGCCGGACTCTCGACCTTCACAACAACAAACGGAGCACCCATGACCAATCAGGCCTCTTCGAACTGGCGTCTCGAAACCATCGCCGTGCACGGCGGCTATCGTCCCGACCCGACCACGCGCGCGGTCGCGGTACCGATCTACCAGACCGTTGCGTACGCATTCGACGACACGCAGCACGGCGCGGACCTGTTCGACCTGAAGGTCCAGGGCAACATCTATACGCGGATCATGAACCCGACAACCGACGTGCTCGAGCAGCGGATCGCCGCGCTCGAGGGCGGTATTGGCGCGCTCGCGCTCGCGTCGGGGCAATCCGCCGTCACGTATGCGATCCAGACGATCGCCGAAGCCGGCGACAACATCGTGTCCGCGAGTTCGCTGTACGGCGGCACCTACAACCTGTTTGCGCACACGCTGCCGCAGTACGGGATCACGACGCGCTTCGCCGACCCGCGCGACCCCGCGTCGTTCGAGCCGCTGATCGACGCGCGCACGAAAGCGATTTTCGCGGAATCGGTCGGCAATCCGCTCGGCAACGTCACCGACATCGCCGCGCTCGCGGAAGTCGCGCATCGCCACGGCATCCCGCTGATCGTCGACAACACGGTGCCGTCGCCGTACCTGCTGCGCCCGTTCGAGCACGGCGCGGACATCGTCGTGCACTCGCTGACGAAGTATCTCGGCGGGCACGGCACGAGCCTCGGCGGCGCGATCGTCGATTCGGGCAAGTTCCCGTGGGCGCAGCACGCCGACCGCTTCAAGCGGTTGAACGAACCCGACGTCAGCTATCACGGCGTCGTCTATACGGAAGCATTCGGGCCGGCCGCCTATATCGGCCGCGCGCGCGTGGTGCCGCTGCGCAACATGGGCGCGGCGATCTCGCCGTTCAATGCCTTCCAGATCCTGCAGGGGATCGAGACGCTCGCGCTGCGCGTCGAACGGATCAGCGACAACGCGCTGAAGATCGCGCAGCATCTGGCGCACCACGAGCACGTCGAGTGGGTGAACTATGCGGGCCTGCCCGATCACCCGGACCATCCGCTCGTCGCGCGTTACCTGTCGGGCCGCGCACCGGGCATCCTGACGTTCGGCGTGAAGGGCGGCCGCGACGGCGGCGCGAAGTTCCAGGACGCGCTGAAGCTGTTCACGCGGCTCGTCAACATCGGCGATACGAAGTCGCTCGCGACGCATCCCGCGTCGACGACGCACCGGCAACTGTCGCCGACCGAACTCGCGAAGGCCGGCGTGAAGGAGGAAACGGTGCGGCTGTCGATCGGCATCGAGCATATCGACGACCTGCTCGCCGATCTCGACCAGGCACTCGCGCAGCTTTGACCGGAAACGGGCGCGTCGGCCGGCGCGTCCTCTCTCATCAAATGCCTTGACCCTGGAGCGGCTTCAGGGTGTTCAATCCCCGGTTGATGCCGGGGCAACGCCCGGCGCGTACGAACCGCGCGACGCATCGGGTGCAGGACAGTACGCCCGCTGCGGCCCGCCCACTGCCCGAGGCCACATGACACCGACCGCGAAGCTTGCGCTGCTCACGTTACCGCCCGTGCTGGCGGCCTGTTTCGGCGCCCTCGCGGCCGCATGGCGTGCGCCCGGCCCGAAAACGTCGAGCGTCATCCAGCATTTCACCGGCGGCATCGTGTTCGCGGCCGCCGCGCTCGAACTGCTGCCGCAGGACCGCGCGCACGCGCTGTTTCCGGTCGTCGTCGGTTTCGTGCTCGGCATCGCGCTGATGCTCGCGATCCGTGCGCTGTCGGGTGCGATCGAGACGCGCTTCGAGGAGGCACGCCTGCCCTTCAGCCTGATCATCGTCACCGCGATCGACCTCGTCGTCGACGGCCTCGTGCTCGGCATCGCGTTCTCCGCGAGCGACGAAAGCGGCATCATCCTGACCGTCGCGCTGACGCTCGAAGTGCTGTTCCTCGCGCTGTCGGTCAGCGCGGCGCTCGCGGCGGCCGGCATCGGTCGTACGCTGTCGATCGTCGTGCCCGTCGCGCTCGCGGCGCTGCTGAGCATCGCGGCCGTGGCCGGCAACGCGGCGTTCGCGGGGCTGCCGGCGAATATCTACGCGGCGCTGCTGGGGCTGGGCACCGTCGCGCTGCTGTACCTCGTCACCGAGGAACTGCTGGTCGAAGCGCACGAAGTGCCTGAGACGCCGTTCGCAACGGCCGCGTTCTTTATCGGCTTCATCGTGTTCTTCCTGATCGAAGGATCGGTGAAGGCCGGGTAAGCCGCACGCGGCGGCTCGACGGCGCGCCGGCTACCACGTCGTCGCGCCCGCCGGATACGTGTCGACGATGCGCGTGCCGTTGACGGGCGTCACGCCCTCGTTGCGCAGCGCGGCCCACAGGTCGATCGCATGTTCGCGCGACTTGCGGCGGCCGTCGTCGGTCAGCACGTTCAGCGCAATCACTTCGTCGCGTGTCGTCAGCTGCAGTTGCTCCTTCAGCTTGCGCGACTGATGCGACGCGGTACGGACTTCACCCAGCAGAATCCGCTTCTCCGCGACATTCGACTCGCCGCCCGCGTCGGCCGGCACGAACGTCAGCCGGCCGTTGTCGACTTCGCATTGCCCGCGCGTGAACGTAGCGCTCCACTCGCCTGCCGGCACGGCCGCGAATTCGCAGCGCATCCGCTCGTTCGCACGGCTGCCGACGTCGTGCGCCGACGCGTGCGACAGCGCCCGTTCCGGCCAGCCGGCCGCCATCGCCGCCGTCGACATCAAGCAGGCGGCAAACACGATTCCTGTTGCGATAGTGCGCATGGCGCGCTCCTTGTCATAGGGGAAATTGGCCGAGCGGCGTCACCGCGATCGGCCGTGAATGAAGGATCAACGCATCGCGAAGCGGTTGTCGTGCGCATCGACCGTCGGCGCCTTCTCGCCGCGATGCACCGTCGAGCGATGGATTTCCTGATTGCGCGCGATGGTTGCCGGGCTCGCCGGATAGTCGTGATTCGGGCTCGGGATCACGCCGTCGTGCCGCGCGCGCACCAGCTCCTGGCGCACTTCCTGCCGCGTTTTCGCCTGCGCGGCCGCGGCTTGCGAGAAGGCCGCGATCGACAGCGCGGCAACGGTCAAAACGATCATCGGTCGCCGAATGTTCATGGGGTTCGCTCCTTGCTGGTATCCGTGACGGGAGCCTTCACTTTGATCCTGCGGCGGTGCGGAATCGTGAGCGCAGCATGACGGTTTCGTCACGGATTTCTCATGTACTGCATCGCAGTGCGAATGAAACTGCGCATGAATCGATGTCCTCATGACGTCGCGATGACATTTTTCTCATTTGTCCCTCACCTTCACGATCCGAACACTTTCCAGAATCGCCAGCGCGTTCGCGACATTCCCGCTCGCCGGCAAAAAGCGCGGCTCCGGAATCGACCGATGCACGGAACGATCATCTTGAACCTCAGGGACACTCCATGAAAACTCCAGTTCGGCTCGTCATGATGTCAGGTGCGCTGCTCGCGACCGCCCACGCGGCGCACGCGTCGGAAGTCACGCTGTACGGCCTGTTCGATACGTCGCTGACGTATGTGTGGAACGCCAACGCGGACGGCAAAAACCTCGTCGGCCTCGGCAACGGCAATCTGCTCGGCAACCGCTTCGGCGTGAAAGGCTCGGAGGATCTGGGCGGCGGGCTGAAAGCGGTCTTCACGCTGGAGAACGGCTTCAATCCGAACACCGGCGCGCTCGGGCAAGGCAACCGGATGTTCGGCAGGCAGGCGTTCGTCGGTCTCGAAAGCGCGCGCTGGGGCACGCTGACGCTCGGCCGCCAGTACGACGCGCTCGCCGATGTCGCGTGGCCGGTGACCGGCGACTTCCACTTCGGCAGCGTCTACGCGACACCCGGCGACGTCGACAACTACGACACGTCGTCGCGCACCGACAACGCCGTGAAGTACACGTCGCCCGTGATCAGCGGATTCCAGTTCGTCGGGATGGTTGCGCTCGGCGGCGTGGCCGGCAAGAGCGGCGCCGGGCAAACCTGGTCGGCCGGCCTGTCGTACAGCAATGGCCCGATCGACGTGGCCGGCGGCTACTATTACGCGGCCAATCGTTCATCGCTCGCCAACGGGATCCGGACCGGCTGGAACGGCACCTCCGACGGAACGTTCGACGGGTCGCTGGTCAACGGCGGCTACATCTCCGCGAAATCGATCGGCATCTCGCGCGGCGCGCTGCGCTACAACTTCGCGCCGTTCGCGGTCGGCGTCGACTACAGCAACGCGTTGTACAAGGCCGATGCGATGTCCGCGTTTCGCGGCACGCAGAAGTACGACACCGCACGCGGTTTCTTCAACTACCAGGCGACGCCCAGCCTGCTCGTCGGTGTCGGCTACAGCTACACGCGGGCCCGCGGCGATACGAGCGCGACCTATCACCAGGTGTCCGCGGGCGCCGACTACGTGCTGTCGAAGCGCACCGATCTTTATGCGGTCGGCGCGTGGCAACGCGCGAACGGAGAACAGCGCACGCTCGACGGCGGCACGCAAACGGCGCAGGCGTCGATCGGTTCGTATGGCTACGGCGGCACGCGCACGCAAGGCATCGTCAATCTCGGATTGCGCCACCGGTTCTGATCGCGACGGCGGCACGCGCGCCTGCGTGACGAAAATGTCACGTTCCGATCAGGTTCACGATGCGTCGTGCCGCTACGATCGGAACGGTAACGGGCGCGTCCCGTTCCCACCCACGCAGCGGGTCGCTGTCGCACGACACGATCACGCTTTCAGCCCGGACTCGTCGAGTACCGGGCTTTTTTTTGATCGCGAGTCCCGCGCTCACGGCGCGGGATTGCGTTGCGGGAACAGGCAAGGATGCGTCTTCACGTGCAGGTTCGGATTGCCGCAGCGATGCCCGGCATAGTCGATCTGCTCGCCCGGCATCAGGTCGGTCGGCACCGGCTTGCGCGCGGCGGCCGACACGGTCGTGCCGGGATCAGAACGTGTCGATACGCAGCCCGCGAACAACGGGACGATCAGGACTGCGATAAACGACAGGCGAATGGCGGGACGATGCACTTTTCGGTCCGGAATGAAAGTCTGAACGGGACCGCCCGCGTTCGATGCTGCTGTCGCGAGCGGTGAAAAACCGAAGGCCGCGACGGCCATCGGCAGACTTCATGATCCACTTCCCGCTCATTGCGCCCATGACGCGAACATGACGATTGCGTCATGCCGATCGAGCGCGACCCGCGCGTCGTCACGCAATCTGACGTTTTTTTCATCTCCCGATCACGGTGGCGCACGGCTGCTTTCGCATACTGGGTCCACGGTTCGCCACCCGGCGACCCTGATCAAGGAGAGCACTCAATGAACACCGCAAAACTCGCAGCACTGTTCGTCACCGCCACGCTGTCGCTCGGTATGGCCACGCAGGCCGCGTTTGCACAGTCGCAGACGCAAACGCAGGGCAAGACCCGCACGCAGGTCGTCAATGAACTGAAGCAGGCACAGCACGAAGGCGTCGTGCCGACGGGCAAGACGCAGTACCCGCCGACCGGCGAGATGGTCGCGCGCAACAAGGAGCTTCACGGGATTTCGGTGCATCGCGGCGAGAAGGCACCGCAAACCGACAACCACGACGACCTGGCCAAGCGCTGATGTTGCGCCGGCAACCGATCGCGGGTAGCGTGCCGCGCGCGACCGCCTCACGGCGAACGCGCGGGCGTGCCTGCCCGCGGTGTCAGGCGGAGTTGGCCGGCGGCCGCTGCGGCTCGGCCGGCCGCCGCGGAAAGCGCAGCCAGAACGTCGTACGCCGGCCGGGATCACTGTCGACGCCGCATTCGCCGCCGTGGTTGTCCATGATCGACCGGACGATCGCCAGGCCGAGCCCCGTCCCCGACGCCGAATTGTGCCGCGACGGGTCAACGCGGTAGAAGCGCTCGAAGATCCGCCCGACATGCTGCGCGTCGATGCCGGGCCCCGTATCCGACACGGCGATGGTCGTCGCGCCGCCCTGCTCCACGCAGTCGATCGTCACGACGCTGCCGCGCGGCGCATAGGTCAGCGCATTGGACAGCAGGTTGCTCAGCGCGCGCTGGTACAGCATCAGATCCGCATCGACCCACGCGTGGCCGTCGACCTTCACCGACACGCCCTCATCCTCCGCGAGCGACTCGTAGTAGCCGGCGACACGCCCGGCCTCCTCCGCCGCATTCAAACGCCGCACGTCGATCGACGTGCCGGCCTGTTCCGAGCGCGCGAGAAACAGCATGTCCTCGATCATCCGCGACAGCCGCTGGTATTCGTCGATGCTCGACTCGATCACGTTCCGGTATTCCTCCGCGCTGCGCGGCTGCGACAGCACGACCTGCGCGGCCGCCTGCAGGTTCGTGAGCGGCGTGCGCATGTCGTGCGCGAGATTCGACGAAAACTGGCTCAACCGCGTGAACGATTCGTCCAGCCGCGCGAGCATCCCGTTGAACGCATGCTCCAGCTCCTTCAGCTCGCCTGACGTATCGAGTTCCGGCAGCGGATGGGCGAGCCGGCTCGACGACATCTGCTCGGCGCGCGCCGCGAACCGCCGCAGCGGGCTCAGCCCGAGCGCCGCGATGCCGTACGCGATCGCGGCCGCGAGCACCACGCCGAACACCTCGATCACGACGATCGTATAAGCATGCGTGCGCAGCAGCAGCACGTCGGCGCTGCGGTCGTACTGCACCGCGACGCGCACCACGGGCGCGCCCGCGCCGGCGAGCGGCACGGTCGTCACGAGATACTGGTGCCGCGCGCCGGGCGGCGCGACGCCGACCGGCACGCGCCCCGTGTCCATCGACAGCAGCGGCGCATAGAGGCGGAAACCGGGCGTGCCGACGAGGCGCGTGCCCGCCGCATCGTAGATCGCGAGATCCATGTTCGGATGGCCGTGCAGCTGGTCGATCCAGATATCGGTGTTGCGCGCGACCTCGGCCGTCGTGCGTGCGTCGGCCAGGTGAGCGCCCAGCGCCGCGGAAATGCCGGCCATCTGCTCGGCCGCCGTCGTTTCGACGCGGTTGCTCAGCGCTTCGTAGAGTGCGAAGCCGCTCGACGCAAGGATCACCGACGTCGACAGGATGATCAGCGCGGTCAGGCGTCCGCGCAGCGTGCGCGGCAGCAGGCGCGCGATCATGCGGCCGCGCCGCCGCGCGCTTCGAGCACGTAGCCCATCCCGCGCACGGTGTGGATCAGCTTCGGTTCGTAGGCGTCGTCGATCTTCGAACGCAGGCGCCGGATCGCCGAGTCGACGACGTTCGTGTCGCTGTTGAAGTTCATGTCCCACACCTGCGACGCGATCGTCGCGCGCGGCAGGATCTCGCCCTCGCGGCGCATCAGCAGCCACAGCAGCGCGAATTCCTTCGCGGTCAGCAGGATCGTGTCGCCTTGCCGCGTGGCCTTGCGGCGCGTCAGGTCGAGTTCGAGATCGGCCACGCGCAGCGTGTTCGAATCGCGCGGCTGGCCGCGCCGCAGGATCGACTTGATGCGCGCGGTCAGCTCGACGAAGTCGAACGGCTTCGCGAGATAGTCGTCGGCGCCGAGTTCGAGCCCCTTCACGCGATCGCCGACGTCGTCGCGCGCGGTGAGGAACAGCACGGGCGTCGACTTGCTGAGCCGCAAGTTCTGCAACAGCGTCCAGCCGTCCTGCCCGGGCAGCATCACGTCGAGCACGAGCAGGTCGTATTCCTCGGTCTCGGCCTGATGCTGGCCCGTGATACCGTCCTCGACCCAGTCGACGACGTAGCCGGCCTCCGTCAGGCCCTTGCGCAGATAGGCGCCCGTCTTCGGTTCATCCTCGACAATCAGAATTCGCATCACGCATTACCCTTGAAGAAACCCAGCCGGCGCAGCATGCCCATGCCTACGCCGCCGCGAAACGCGGCGCGCCACGACACCGCATGGCTGACGCGGTACAGCACGGGCAGCACCAGCAGCGTCAGCGCCGTGGACGACAGGATACCGCCGATCACGACCGTCGCGAGCGGGCGCTGCACCTCGGCGCCGGTGCCGGTCGCGAACGCCATCGGCAGGAACCCCAGCGACGCAACGAGCGCGGTCATCAGCACGGGGCGCAGCCGCGTGAGCGCGCCTTCGCGCACGGCGACGTCGAGCGGCGTCCCTTCGTCGCGCAGGTTGCGGATGAACGAGATCATCACGAGACCGTTGAGCACCGCGACGCCGGACAGCGCGATGAAGCCGACCGCCGCGGTGATCGACAGCGGAATCCCGCGCAGCCACAGCGACACGACGCCGCCGCTCAGCGCGAACGGAATGCCGGTGAACACGAGCAGCCCGTCCTTCACGTTGTTGAACATCACGAACAACAGCACGAACACCATGAACAGCGCGAGCGGTACGACGAGCTTCAGGCGCTCGCTCGCGCTTTGCAGCTGCTCGAACTGCCCGCCCCACGATACCCAGTAACCGGCCGGCACGCGCACGTCCTGCTGCAGTTGCTCGCGCGCATCGGCGACGAACGAACCGACGTCGCGGCCGCGCACGTTCGCGCTGACGACGACGCGCCGCTTGCCGTCCTCGCGGCTGATCTGGTTCGGACCCGGCGCGACGTCGATCGTCGCGAGTTCCGCGAGCGGCACGTACGGCGCCGCCGCGAGCGGCGCGCGTGCGCCGGCCGCCGGCGCAGGCAGCGCGATCGGCAGCCGCTTGATCGCTTCGATATCCGAACGCAGCTCGTCGGGCAGCCGCACGACGATGTCGAAGCGGCGGTCGCCCTGGAACAGCGTGCCGGCCTTCTGGCCGCCGACGGCCGCGGCCACGGTGTCCTGAAGGTCGGCGACGCTCACGCCATAGCGGGCGAGCTTGTCGCGATCGAGCGTGACGGTCAGCACGGGCAGGCCCGTGGTCTGTTCGACCTTCACCTCCGACGCGCCCGGCACCTTCTGCAGCGCGGCCGCGATCTGCTCGCCGGTCTGGTTCAGCACGGCCATGTCGTCGCCGAAGATCTTCACGGCGACGTCGCTGCGCACACCCGAGATCAGTTCGTTGAAGCGCAGCTGGATCGGCTGCGAGAACTCGTACGCGTTGCCCGGCAGCTCGGCGAGCGCTTCCTCGATCTCGCGCACGAGCGTGTCGCGCGGTTTCTTCGGGTCGGGCCACTGATCGGCCGGCTTCAGCATGATGTAGCCGTCCGACAGGTTCGGCGGCATCGGGTCGGCGGCGATTTCGGCCGTGCCGGTGCGCGCGAACACGCGCTCGATTTCGGGGAAACGCGCCTTCAGCGTCTTCTCGATCGACTTCTGCATCTCGACCGACTGCGACAGACTCGTGCCGGGAATCCGCAGCGCGGAGACGGCCAGGTCGCCTTCGTTGAGACTCGGGATGAACTCGCTGCCGAGCCGCGTGGCGAGCCCGAGCGTGACCAGCACGATCGCGACCGCACCGAGCATCACGCGCGCCGGGCGCGTCATGAACGCGGCGAGCACCGGTTCGTACGCGCGCCGCGCCCAGCCCATCAGCCGGTTCTCCTTCTCCTCGACCCGCTCGCCGATGAACAGCGCGACGGCCGCCGGAATGAACGTGACGGTCAGCACCATCGCGGCCGCGAGCGCCATCACGACGGTAATCGCCATCGGATGGAACATCTTGCCTTCGACGCCGGTCAGCGCAAAGATCGGCAGGTACACGACCATGATGATCAGTTGCCCGAAGATCAGCGCGCGGCGTGCCTCCTGCGATGCACCGAACACCTCCGCGAAACGCTCGTCGCGCGTGAGTGGCCGGCCGGCGGCGGCCTGCGCATGCGCGAGCCGCCTCACGCAGTTCTCGACGATCACCACCGCGCCGTCGACGATGATCCCGAAGTCGAGCGCGCCGAGGCTCATCAGGTTCGCGCTCACCTTCGCATTCACCATGCCGGTGAAGGTCATCAGCATCGACAGCGGAATCACGAGCGCGGTGATCAGCGCCGCGCGGATATTGCCGAGGAACAGGAACAGCACGGCGATCACGAGGATCGCGCCTTCGAGCAGGTTCTTCTTCACCGTCGCGACCGCCTTCTCGACGAGCACGGTGCGGTCGTACACCGGAATCGCCTTTACGCCGGACGGCAGCGTGCGGTTCACGTCCTCCATCTTCGCGGCGACGGCCTTCGCGACCGTCCGGCTGTTCTCGCCCATCAGCATGAAGACCGTGCCGAGCACGACTTCCTCGCCGTTCGAGGTCGCCGCGCCCGTGCGCAGCTCGCGGCCGATGTCGACCACGCCTACGTCCTTCATCCGCACCGGCACGCCACCGACGTTGGTCAGCACGATGTTCGAGATGTCGTCGACGGTACGTGCCTGACCCGGCACGCGCACGAGATACTGCTCGCCGCGCTTCTCGATGTAGCCGGCGCCGACGTTGTCGTTGTTGCGTTCCAGCGCGCGCACGACGTCGGCGAGCGTCAGCCCGTACGACATCAGCTTCGCCGGATTCGGCGCGACGCGGTATTCCTTCACGTAGCCGCCGATCGAGTTGACCTCGGTCACGCCGCGCACGTTCCTGAGCTGCGGCCTGACGACCCAGTCCTGCAGCTCGCGCAGGTCGGCCGCCGTATAGCGCGTGCCGTCGGGCTTGCGCGCGGCCGCGTCGGCCTCGACGGTCCACAGGTAGATCTCGCCGAGGCCCGTCGACGTCGGGCCCATCGCGGGCGCGATGCCGGGCGGCAGCTTGTCCTTCGCTTCCTGGATGCGCTCGTTGACGAGTTGCCGCGCGAAATAGATGTCGGTGCCGTCCTTGAAGATCACGGTGACCTGCGACAGCCCGTAGCGCGAGATCGAGCGCGTCTGCTCGAGGCCCGGCAGCCCGGCCATCACGGTTTCCACCGGATAGGTGATGCGCTGCTCGGCCTCGAGCGGCGAATAACCGGGCGCGGCCGTGTTGATCTGGACCTGCACGTTGGTGATGTCGGGCACCGCGTCGATCGGCAGCTTCTGATAGCTGAAGACGCCCAGCGCGGCCACGGCCGCGATCGCCAGCATCACGAGCCAGCGGTGCGCAATCGCAAAGCGGATCAGGCGCTCAAACATGACGGAATTCCTTGAAACGGGGAACGGTCGCCCGCACCGGACGAGCCGCCCGGCCGGTCACCCGGAGGGGCGTATTGCGCGCCGCATGGCGGGCCACGTTTCGGGCTGCGAATCGTGCGACGGCACGCGCGTGACGCTCATTCATGTTCCGCGCTCCCCTTGCCGAGCTCGGCCTTCAGCACGAAGCTGTTCGACGCCGCGTATTCCTGGCCCGGCTTGAGCCCCTTCAGCACTTCGGTTGCGCGCTCGTCGCGCCGCCCCGTCTCGACGGCCTGCGCGACGAACCCCTTCGGCGAGCGCACGAACACCGACGGCGCGCCGTCGACGTCCTGCAGCGCGTCGCTAGCGACCGCGAGCGGCACACCCTGCCTGCCCGCGTCGACCGACACGTTCACGAACATCCCGGGCCGCCACACACCGTCCGGGTTCGGCAGCACGACGCGCGCCGGCGCGGTGCGCGTCTGCTCGCCGAGCAAGGACCCGACATAAGCGATCGGGCCGCTCGAACGCGATTCGAACGCGGTCGCGCTCACGGTCGCGTCGCGGCCGACCCGCACGTCGTTGAGCCGCTGCGCCGGCACGGCCATCTCGGCCCATACCGTCGACAGGTCGGAGATCACGAACATGCTGGCATCGGCGGCGATCGCCTCGCCGGGCGTCGCATGCTTCTCGACGATCGTGCCCGCGAACGGCGCACGCAGTTCGTAGCGGTTCAGCGCGCCCGCGCCGACCGGCGCGTTCAGCGCGGCGAGCTTCTGCCGCGCGTTCTGCACGGCGATCTCGGCCTCGCGCAACTGCACCTGCGCCTGCTGGTAGTCCTGCTCCGCCGAGATGCGCTCCTTCCACAACGTGCGTTCACGCTCGTAGGTCGCGCGTGCACCCGACAGCCGGCGCTCGGCCGTCAGCAGTTCGCTGCGCCGGTCGGCGAGATCGGTGCTCGCGATCACGGCCAGCACCTGCCCCTTCGCGATGGTCTGCCCGAGCGACACCGACACCTGCTCGACGATGCCGGCCACGCGCGGCACCACGTGCGCGGTGCGATCCTCGTTGAACTTGATCTCGCCCGGCAACTGGAACGGCGTCGCGATCTGCGCGGGGCCGGCCTTCGCGAGCGCGATCTTCGAGGTCGCCAACTGCGCGTCGGTCAGCGCGATCGCGCCGTCGGCGCGCGCGAACGGGAACGACGCAGCGTCGTTGCCCGCCTTGATGTCGATCGTCGCATCGAACACGTGCGGCTTCGCGATCGGCTGCGCGGACACGAACTTCTGGCCGGCCGCATCGAAACGCAGCGGCTCATGCGAGCGGTCGTAGCGGACCAGCGTGCCGGACACGGTCACGCCCTTGTCGGCCGGCTTGCCGTCGACGAACGGATAGACGACGAGGCGCGCGTCGCCGGGTTTTTCCGTCATCACGATCTCGACGGCGAGCCTGCCGCGCTTCAGCACGACGCCGCCGCGCGCGCCGACGCCATCGGCCGGCCGCGCGGCTTCGGCGGCCGCGGGCGCGGACGCGCTGCTCCCGCCCCGCGTGACGGCGAGCGCGCCGAGCGCGATCCCGGCGGCGCCGAGCACGGCGGCCGCAATAACGATGATTCTGCTGCGTGACATGATGATCCTTCAGGTAAGAGGCGCGCTTATCGCGCGACAGCCGCGAGCGGCGTGCCGACGAAACGGCCGATGTCGGCGCGGGCGGCGTGCGCGCCGGCGAGCGCGCGGACGTATTGCGACTGCCCCTGGAACAGCGTGCGCTGCGCGTCGAGCACGTCGAGGAAGCTGAACTTCCCGAGTTCGTAACCGCGCGACATCGCGTCGAGCGCGAGCCGCGCGGCCGGCAGGATGTCGGCCTTCAGCCGCTGCGCTTCCTGCTCGGCCGCCTCGAAATTCGCGTATGCCTGCGTGAGTTCCAGCCGCAGCCGCGTGCGTTCGCGATCGAGATCGGCATTCGCGCGCTCGGCCTTGTGCGTCGCTTCGAGCAGCGCGCCCTTGTTCGTGTTGAACAACGGGATCGGGATCGACACGCCGACCACCGCCTGGTTGTCCGGCACGCCGCCCGTGGTCACCCGCTTCACGCCCGCACTGACCGTGACGTCCGGAATGCGCCGCGCGCGTTCGAGCGACACGGCCGCATTCGAGCGCAGCATCTCGGCGCGCGCGATCCGCGCGAGCGGCGCGTCGTCGAGCTGCGCGGTCAGCGCGGACAGCGATTCGACCGGCGGCACGGCTTCGAGATCGCCGAGCACCGCGAGCCGGTCGCCGCGCGCTTCGCCCATCACCGCGTTCAGCTTCTCGCGCGCGACGTCGACGCGGCCGCGCGCGGTCACGACTTCGATCTGCACGCCGGCCGCCGCCACGTGCGCCTTCGTCGCCTCGACCGGCGACACCTTGCCGGCCTGCGCGCGACGCCCCGCGAGATCCGCGGAGCGTGCGGCGATCGCGGCCGATTCCTCGGTGACCTGAAGCTGGCGCTGCGCGGCAAGCAGCCCGTAGAACGCGGCGATCACGTCGGCGCGCACGGCGGCGCCCTGCTCGTCGAGCGACGCGTTGGCAGACTCACGTCCGTACGACGCGACGTCGAGCCGCGCGCTGCGCTTGCCGCCCAGCTCGATGGTCTGGTTGATCAGCGCGGTCGACGTGCGCTCGGCGCGGCTGAAGCCTTCCTGCAGGAACGACACTTCGGGATTGGGGCGCGCGCCGGCTTGCATCAGCGCGCCGGCCGACGCATCGACGTCCGCGCGCGCGCCGCGCAGCGCCGGATTGTTCCGGGCCGCGACCGCGAGCGCGTCGGGAAGCGTCAGTGTCGTGGCAGGGAGTGTGTCGGACGGCGGTGCGCTGCCGGAAGCAGCCGGGGCCGGCCCCGGCGACAGCGGCGGCTGCGCATGAGCCGTCGCGGCCATCGCGAAGACGATGACCGCGGCGAGAGTGAGCTTGAGCATGTTCGGTTCTGCGGTAACGGTTTGCGACCGATGCTACGGTCCGGCCGCAGTGCGAACATGAGGCGAAGATGACATTTCCGTCATCTTGGGCACGGCTGCGTGCACGCGTGCGGCACCCCGCGGGAACGGCGTCCCGCTTCGACGATCAGGAGAATTCGGTGAACATGCGGCGCGACGGCCGCACGGAAGACTGCAGCGATGCGGGGAATCGGCACAGGTGTGCCAACCTCCCCGCTATGCGAATCAGGCGGTCCCTTGCTTCACGCGCCGGCGTTGCACCAGCCAGTCGAGCAATTGCCGCCCGTCGCGCTCGCCGAACCAGCGCGCGTGCCCGATCAGGTAACCGTCGTATGCGATGTCGACGATCGCCGGCGCATCGATGATGCAGCCGAAATACGCGACTTCCGACAGCGCGAACTCCGTATGCACGATCGGCAGCAGCGCGACCAGCGCCGCATGGGCATCGTCGCTCAGCGGTTCGAGCGATTCGTAGCCGTCGATCAGCGCGTCGATCTGCGCGTATTCGACGCGCCGCGCATCGGCCGGTGCCATCCAGTCGACGGTATTGCGCTCGATCGCGAGCGCGAGGTCCATCACCGCGCAAGTGCGATCCGACAACCCGAAATCGAGCACGGTGCGTACCTGCGCGCCGGGCCCCGCATCGGTCCACAGCAGGTTCGACGCATGCCAGTCGCCGTGCGTCCACAGCGGCGGCAACGCGGGCAGCAGCGGCACGAGGCGCGCGTGATACGGGCCGATCGCGTCGGCCACGTCGCCGCGCCAGTCGCGCGCGCCGAGCGCACGCACGAGCAGCGGCTGTGCCTCGACCCAGCGTTCGAGCGCGCCCGCCAGATCGGCGGACGACAGCACGCGAAAACTCGACAGCAGCGTGCGCACGGGCCGCGCGGGCGCGTCGTAGCCGACCGACGCGCGATGCAGCTCGGCGAGCGCGCGGCCGGCCGCGTACGCGTGCGAAGGATGCGTGAACGGCTGCCACGACATTACGCCGCGATACGGGTCGACGCCGGGCGCGAGCACATGCACCTCGTAGGTCCAGTCGCCGGATGCGAACGCGGTCGCGCCGTCGCGATCCGCCAGCACATCCACCACCGGCATCCCGCGTTCACGCAGATGCGCGATGAAGCGATGCTCTTCCTCCAGCCCCGCGACATCGCGCAGGCTTACGTGATGACGCTTGACGAACAACCCGCGCCCGTCCGTCATCCGCACGAGCACGGCGGCCGCGAACTGGCGCGGGCTGTGCCACGTCAGCCGGGCCGGCTCGCCGGCGCCGTCGATCCGCGCGAGCACCGCCGCGACCTCGTCGTGCGTCATCAGCGGCCAGTCGCGTTCGGCCTGCACGCCGTCGACGCCGAATTGCGGCGGCGCGACGTCACGCGATACGGGCCCGTCCTGCTCGAGTGGGAATGACATGAACGACGTTGCTCCGTAGTTGAATCGGCGCGTGAATCAGCGCGCACCGCCGCCCGGCGCAAGCGTGCCGCCGGCCGCCGCGCGCAGCGTCGCGGCCGTCCGGCTCCAGTCGCGCCAGCCGACGACGGCCAGTCCGATGAACAGCGCGTAGAGCCCGGCCGTCAGATACAGTTCCTTGAACACGAACATCCCGACGTACACGACGTTCACGACGATCCACAGCCCCCACGACGCAATGTAGCGCCGCGCGGTCCAGTATTGCGCAACGAGGCTGAACGCGGTCAGCGACGCATCGACGAACGGCAGTGCCGCATCGGTCCAGCGCGCCATCATGCCGCCGAGCAGCGCGCTGCCGACGACGGCCGCGATCAGGTCGGGCAGCATCTGCCGCGGCCGCACGCCCGTGACCGGGGCCACGTCGCCTGCCGGCGCCGCGCCACCGCCGGCCTCGCTCGCGCGCTGCGCGAGCCAGCGTTGCCAGCCGTACACCTGCAGCACCGCGAACGCACCCTGCAGCAGCATGTCCGAGTACAGCTTCGCATCGAAGAAGATCCAGCCGTACAGCGCGACCGACGCGAGCCCGACCGGCCAGCACAGCATGCGGCGCTTCGCGGTCAGCCAGATCGCGAGCGCGCTGACGATCACGCCGGCGATTTCGAGTGGGGACATCGTCTGTGCTCTCCAGGTTAGCTGCCGGGGCCGCGCGTCACGCGGCCGGTTCCGGCCGGTCAGAAATCATAGGTCAACGACACGCGCGCAGTGCGCGGCGCACCCGGGAACAGGTACGCATCGCCCTGCTGTTCGCCCGCGTCGCGCCAGTAGAACTTGTTGAACAGGTTGTCCACCGACACGCGCAGCACCGTGCGATGACCGCCGATCTTCGTCGTATAGCGCGCGCCGAGATTGAACACGAACCACGACGGCACGCGCGCGGTGCCTTCCTCGTTCGCGTTGCGGGCATCGCTGTACTCGACGCCGCCGAGCACGTTCAGGCCCGCGACGCCCGGCACCGCATAGTCCGCATACAGCGACGCGCGCAGCGCGGGCACGTTGATGATCTGGTGCCCTTCGTACGCCGGCGAACCCGAATCGTAAGCGCGGGCGCGAATCGCCGCGACGCTGGCCGTCAGCCCGAGCCGCTCGGTGACGCGCCCGGCCGCGCCGAGCTCGATCCCCTGGTGCCGCTGCGTGCCGCGCTGCACGAACGTGTAGGTCGTGCCCAATGCGTCCGGATCGGCGAACTGGAACGGCTTGCTGATCGAGAACACGGCGGCCGTGAGGCTCAGCCGGTCGAGCCAGTCGTATTTCGCGCCGAGCTCGATCTGGTGCGACTCGACGGGCGGCAGGAACGCATACGCGTTGGTCGCGCGCACCGGCGCCTGGTCGCCCAGCGACAGCGCCTTGCTGTACGACGCATACAGCGACAGCACGTTCACCGGCTTGTAGACGAGCGCGACCTGCGGCAGGAACACCGAGCGATCGGTGCGCGTATCGGCGCCGTCGAGGCTGCTCCAGCTGCGCTGGCGCAACAGCACTTCCTTGCCGCCCGCGAGCACCTGCCAGTGTTCGCCGATGCTGATCCGGTCAAGCCCGAACACGCCGTACTGCCACGCGTCGAGACGCGGATACGACGGCCCGGGCGAATTCGGCGACGGCGGGAAGGCCACGTCGGGCCCGTAGATGTTCTCGCTGCCCACGTAGTCGTACACGGCGTCGGCCATGTGCACGACGCGGCGCTGCACGCTCACGCCGAGCGTCAGCTCGTGCCGCAGCGGCCCGGTCGCGAACTTGCCCGTCGTGACCGCGCGCAGGTCGTCGTTGCGCCGGTATTCGCCGGGGCTGCGGAAATCGTAGACGTCGTAATCGCCGTTCGCACCGAAGAAGAACGGCGACGTCGCGCCGGCCGTGCAGCTCGCCGCGTACGAGCAGCCGTACGCGAACGCGCTGTTGTCGTCGATCATCGTGCGGCTGCGACCCGCGGCGATGTAGGCCTTCCAGTCGTCGTTGAACTGGTAGTCGAAGCGCGCGTTCAGGTTCAGCGCGTCGGTCGTCACCGGCTTCGCCCACGGCTGCGTGCCGAGCGCCTTCGACGTCGTGCTGACGGACGGCACGACGGTGCCGCCGAGCAACTGATAGCCGGGCGCGGAACGCTGGATCCACTGCTGGAATTCGGCGTTGAGCTGCAGGCTCGCACGCGGGCTGATGTCCCAGTCGGCGGCGATCGAGCCGAACGTGCGCCGCCCGTTCGTGCCGTCGATATACGAGTGCATGTTCTCCTTCGCGGCATTGATCCGGAAGCCGAACTGATTGTCGGGGCCGAAACGGCGGCCGAGATCGACGGCCGCCGACGTCGAGCCGCGGCTGTCGACGCCGGTCGTCACGCTCGCGACGTTCGCGGAGCGCTTCGTCACGAAGTTGATCACGCCGCCGGGCGCGACGACGCCGCTGTCGATGCCGGCGAGCCCCTTCAGGATCTCGACGCGCTCCTTGTTCTCGAGCGGCACGTTCTGCTCGCCGGACACCGTCAGCCCGTCGATCCGGATCGCGCTCGCGAGATCGACCGGGAAACCGCGGATCGCGAAGCCTTCGTAATAGCCGACCGGCGCATAGTCGTTGACGACCGACGCGTCGTTGCGCACGACGTCGCTCAGCCGCTTCGCCTGCTGGTCGTCGAGCAGCGCGCGCGTCATGACGCTCACCGACGCCGGCGTATCGCGCAGCGGCGTGTCGTCGAGCCCCGCGACCGACGCGTTGTGCACGCGAAACGCATTGCCGCGCTCGCCACTCACCGTGATCGTCGGCAGCGTCGCGCTGCCGGCTGCATCGGTATCCGGTGCCGGTGTGTCGCCCTGGGCCGCGGCCGCCTGCGCCGCGATAAGCGTGATGCCGAGACCGACACCGAGCCCGACCTTCGCGCGCCGCCGCCGTGCGGGCGACGCTGTTGTTCTATTCGCCGTCATTGTTCTGGATGGAAAACTCGCCACTCGACCCTGTCGAAACACGTTACGAAGCTGCGAAGCGCGCGCCCGCGCACGAACCCGCTCCCGATCGCCGGACGCATGCGTCGGCGCGATATTCATCAGACGAATCGGACGATACGGCACGCATGCGGGCCGATCGGACGGGAAGACGCAGGATGGGACATCGGATTCGGGTGACGCACCGGGAACCGACGCAGCCGTCGACGGGTTCGTCGGGTGCCTGTCGGGCGGCCGGCTGCATCGCGCGGTCTTGTCATGCGGGGGGCGCTTCGAACGCCACGGTGCGAACGGCGGGCACTTGCGCGCGCCGTTCACTGGAACGGCGGCCTGCCCGTCGCGCGCGACATCGCGGCGTGGCGCGCATTTTACCCCGGGCGGGGCCGAAGGCCGTGGAATTGGGCGGAACGGGGGGAAGAACAGCAGGAAAGGCGAAACGCGACTCGTGCAACACGGCAACGGCGGCGCTGTAGCCGCGATGCTCATCGTGCGCGGCAATCGCGAAGACCGGCGCGATCATGCGCCCGTCATGCGGCTGGAAACCGGAGCGGGAACGATCTCCCGCTCGCGGTTCACGGGCCGCTCAGAACCCCTGCATCGTCACCGTCGGATCGACGACCAGGTGCACGACGCCGTAAATGATCGCGCCGACGAGCAGCGCGAGCAGGATCGCCACGAACGGCAGCAGCGTGAAGTTGACGTTCGCGAGATCGGCCGCGTGCGCCTTGCTGTTGCGCACGCCGAAGAAACTCCACAGGACCAGCTTGATCATGCCGAGCAGTTTCATGATGTTGCTCCTTTCGTCTATCGGTTGACGCTATCGTCGATCCGACCGGCATCCGAAAAAAGAAGCAGTTGCGCGCGATTTTCGCGCAGCACGCCATCTGCGGCGGCATGTCGCAGGCGCGTCAGCGGTCGAGCACGAGCGGCTCCGTGGCCCCTTGCGCGGGCCGCGCGACGCACAGCAGCGCGCAGCCGGGTTCGACCGCCGCATCGGGCATTTGCTCGTAATCGACCGCGCCGGACAGCACGCGCGTCGCACATGTGCCGCACGAACCGGAGCGGCATTCGGACGGCACGGCGACGCGCTGCCCTTCCGCGAATTCGAGCAGCGTGCCGTCGACAGGCGTCCACGCGGCTTCACGCCCCGTGCGCCGGAACACGACCGGCACGCTCGGCACCGCCGGCATGCCCGCCGCGCGGGTCGCGGTGCGGGCCACGCTCGACGGCCCGAACGCCTCGAAACGGATGCGCTCGTCCGGCACGTTCAGCGCGCGCAGCCCGTCGTACAGGTCGCGCATGAACGCCGACGGCCCGCACAGGTAGAAGTCGTAGTCGTCGAACGGCAGGATCCGCTTCAGTTGCCCGATGTCGATGCGGCCCGCCTGCGCTGCCGCGTCGCCTTGAGGGCGGCTGTCGAACCAGTGGAGCGACAACCTCGCATCGGCAGCCGCGACACGCGCCAGATCCGCCGCGAACGGCCGGTCGGCCGCTTCACGCGCACCGTGCACGAACACCACGCGGCGCGACGGCGCGGCGTCGGCCAGCGCGCCGCGCAGCATCGCGACCATCGGCGTGATGCCGATGCCGGCCGACACGAGCACGGCCGGGCGCGGACTCGCGGCATCGAACGTGAAGCGGCCGCGCGGCATCTGCGCGTCGAGCGTCATGCCCGCCTGCGCATGATCGTGCAGCCAGGCCGATACGTGCCCGTCGCGCTTCACGGTGATCCGGTAATGTGCGCCGCCCGGCGCATCGGAAAGCGTGAAGCTGCGAATCGACGGCGCGTCGCCGCCCGGCAGCGTGATACGCAGCGTCAGATGCTGCCCGGCTTCGTAGGCGGGCAACGTGCCGCCGTCCGCCGGTTCGAAATGGAACGAGCGGATCGCGCGCGCTTCGTCGACGATCCTCGCGATGCGCAGCGGCCGCCACGCGCTTGCCGATATGGACGGCGCGGGCGCAGGCGCGGGTTCTGATGCAAGTGCCGATGCGGGCGGCACCGGCGCGACCGTCACCGTCGCCGCACCACCGGCACCCGCCGCCATCGCCGCGAACTGCGGCGCGCGTTCGACCGCCGACCATCGGAACGGCAGCACCGCGCGCATGCGCCGCACTTCCCGCACATGGAACCGCACGACGCGCTGCGCGCCGTCGAACGACGCGACGAGCGGCCCGTCCCACACGATCTCGGCGCGCGCGGCGACATACACCAGGTCGCCGCTGTCGAAATCGACGAACAGCAGCCCCGCGCGCGGATCGTGCTGCAGGTTGCCGAGGGTGTTGAAGAAGCGGTTGCCGCTGAAATCCGGCGTCGTCAGCGTGCGCGCATCGTCGACGCGCACGAAGCCCGGCATCCCGCCGCGATGCGACACGTCCGCGCCGCGTGCAACGCCCGCTTCCGCCGACGTGTTCGCGCTCGCGACGAAAAACGTATCGGCCTGCGCGAGCAACGCGCGATCCGCATCGTTCAGTTGGTCCGACACGTCCGGCGCGCCGTGTGAATCGCTATCGCGCGCGACGAACGTCGGCGTGCGGCCCTGGATGTACTTCGCGCAGTTGCCGAAGCTCTGCTCGACCGCGATCGTCAGCGCATCGTCGTCGACGGCGCGCACGACGCCGTTGACGCGATTGCGCCGCCGCGTATCGAACTCGATCCCGAGCCCGCCGAGCGGCGCGCCCGGCCGCCACGCGCCGGCCAGCGGATCGCCCGGCAGCGCGGGCGCGGCGATGCGCAGCGTGCGCGCATCCGTCGACGTCACGAAGCCCGGCGCGCCGGCCCGCAACGTCGCCCACGGCTGGCCGTGCGCATCGACGCCGCCGAGCACGAAGAACGGCAGTTGCGCGAAAAACGTCCGGTGCTGGTCCGGCATGAAGCGCCGGATCCCGCGCCGTCCGGCCGAACCCGCGGCCTCCGTGACGCCCGCGCGCTGCTGCACGGCGAGTTCGCCCGCGTGAAACGGCGCGGCATCGAGTTCCCAGCCTGGTACGACGGCGGTCGGGGCGTTCATCGCGTTCTCCCGGAGAAGGCGTGGCGTTGAGAAACGTTATGCGGCGAGCAGGCCCGCGCGCGTCGTCGGCATGCCGACAAAGCCCGGCAGCGCCTCGACGCGCGCGAGCCATGCGCGCACGTGCGGATACGGTTCGAGCGACACGCCGCCTTCCGGTGCGTGCGCGATGTACGTGTACGCGGCGATGTCCGCGATCGTCGGCTGCGCGCCGGCCGCGAACGGCTTGCCGGCCAGCTCGCGGTCGATCACGTCGAGTACTTTGGCGGCCGTGCGCTTGGCCGCATCCTGGTCGAGCGGCGCGCCGAACACGGTCACGAGCCGCGCCGCGGCCGGCCCCGTCGCGATCGGGCCGGCCGCATACGACAGCCAGCGCTGCACGACCGCCGCGGCGGCCGGATCGTCGGGCAGCCAGTGCGCGTCGCCGTAGCGCTTCGCGAGATACACGAGGATCGCGTTCGAATCGGCGATCACGGTGCCGCCGTCGTCGATCACGGGCACCTGCCCGAGCGGATTGAGCGCGAGGAACGCCGCTTCGCGCTGCGCGCCGGCCGCGAGATCGACCTCGACGGTCTCGGACGGCAGACCGAGCAGCGACAGGAACAACCGGACGCGGTGCGCGTGCCCGGACAGCAGGAACGAATAGACGCGAATCGGTGCGACGGGCTTACCGGCGGCGGGCTTGGCGGACATGAAAACACTCCGGAATCTCGCGCCGCCGGGAATCGGCGACGAACGGCTCCAGCGTAACGCTCGCCGTTCGCGGCCAGAAGACGGATAATCGCGGAAACATTATCCTCTTCTATAGGACAATCGACGATGGCCGATCTGCGCGACGTGAACCTGAACCGGCTGGCGATCTTCGTCGCGGTGGTCGATGCCGGCTCGCTGACGGCCGCGGCCGAGCGGCTCGGCCTCGCGAAGACGGTCGTCAGCACGCACATGCAGCGCCTCGAATCCGAGGTCGGCGCGAACCTGATGGTACGCACGACGCGGCGGCTGAGCGTGACCGACGCGGGCCGCGCGTTCTACGACGCGTGCCGCGACATCATGCGCGCCACCGAAAGCGCGCTCGACGCGGTGGCGTCCGATACGGGGCCGCTGCGCGGCACGCTGCGCGTGAGCGTGCCGATCGACTACGGCGCGCTGGTCGTCGCGCCGGCCGTCGTCGCGTTGCGCGACGCGCATCCGGGGCTCGACGTCGAGCTCGTCGCGAACGACCGCGTCGTCGATCTCGTCGCGGACAACCTCGACGTCGCGATCCGCATCGGCCGCCTCGCCGATTCGAACTATCGCGCAGTGCAGCTCGGCACGTACGAGAAGTGGCTGGTTGCGAGCCCCGCGTTCGTCGCGCGAAACGGGCTGCCGCGCGACACGAATGCGCTCGCGGCACTGCCGTTCGTGATGCTGTCGACGCTGCCGCGTCCGCACACGCTCGAACTCGACAACGCCCGCGGCGGCAACGCGTCGGTGCGCTGCGTCGCGCCGGTCGTGTCGAATACCGCGACAGCGTGCCGCGCGATCGTGCTCGCGGGCGGCGGCTTCGGGTTGCTGACGGATTTCTCGACCGCCGACGACGTCGCGACCGGCCGGCTCGTGCGGCTGCTGCCCGCATGGCACGCGGCGCCGGCCGGGATTCATGCGGTGTATCCGTCGACGCGGCTGCCTTCGCCGAAGGTGCGGGCGTTTATCGATGCAATGAAGGAGAGGATTGGGGAAACGCGGCCGGCACGCAAGACGAAGCGAGAACGCTAGCGAACGCCGAAGTCCGTTGCGGCTGCGCGCCGCGCCGGTTGCCGGCCGCTGCGGGTTTCGCGCCGCGGCCTGGCCGGCGACCGGACCGCCGTTGCCGGCCCGCGCATTCCATTACTCCGACGAATCGCGACATCCTCGCGACCACGCATCGCCATGCACGGCGCTCATGCGCGGCATGAAAACTAATCGATTGTTGGCGCCCCGGATCGACGCCGACAATCCGCTGCATGCCCCCTCGTTTGCGGTACGGGCCACTCACCCTCCCAATCGGCACGTCACGATCCATGAACCATCCAGTCCCCCTCTCCTGTATCGCCGAGGCCCGCACGGCCGCGCCGGCACCGTTCCTTGCCCGTCCCCGCACCTGCGGCGAAGCACTCGTCGACCTGCTCGAACGTTATGGCGTCGAATGCGTGTTCGGCATTCCCGGCGTGCATACCGTCGAGCTCTATCGCGGGCTCGCCGAATCGACGATCCGCCATGTGACGCCGCGCCACGAACAGGGGGCCGGCTTCATGGCCGACGGCTACGCGCGCGTCACGGGCCGGCCGGGCGTCTGCTTCATCATCACCGGGCCGGGCATGACCAATATCGCGACCGCGATGGCACAGGCCTACGCGGATTCGATCCCGATGCTGGTGATCTCGAGCGTCAACGCACGGCGCGAGCTCGGCAACGGCGACGGCCGCCTGCACGAGCTGCCGTCGCAGCGTGAAGTCTTCGCGGGGCTCACCGCGTTCTCGCACACGCTGCTCGACGCGGCCGATCTGCCGCAGGTGCTCGCGCGCGCCTTCGCGGTCTTCGAAAGCGCACGGCCGCGGCCCGTGCACATCGAGATTCCGCTCGACGTGATCGTGATGCCGGCGCCCGCGCTGCCCGCCGCACCGCCCGCGCTGCCCGCCCGCCCCGCACCGGACTCCGGCGCGCTCGCGGCGGCCGCGGACCTGCTCGCCCATGCGCGCCGGCCGCTGATCCTGGCGGGCGGCGGCGCCGTGCATGCGGCGACCGAATTGCGCGAGCTCGCCGAACGCCTGCACGCACCGGTCGCGCTGACGATCAACGCGAAGGGTCTGCTGCCGGCCGGCCATCCGTTGCTGATCGGCTCCACGCAATCGCTGCCCGCCACCCGCGCGACGATCCGCGACGCCGACGTGGTGCTCGCCGTCGGCACCGAGCTCGGCGAAACGGATTACGACGTCACGTTCGACGGCGGCTTCGCGATCGATGGCCGGCTGATTCGCATCGACATCGACGCGCAGCAGTTGATGCGCAATGCGCGCGCGGAGATCGCCATCGCCGGCGATGCGCGGCTGGCGCTCGGCGCGCTGTCGACCCGCCTGCACGAAAAACCGGCGCCGACCCCCGAAGCCGGCTGGGGCGCGCCGCGCGTGGCCGCCGTGCGCGCCGCGATCGCGTCCGGCCACGACGGCCCCGCGCGCGCGCAGGCGCGGCTGATCGACACGATCGTCGCGGCGCTGCCTGGCGTAATCGTCGCCGGCGATTCGACGAGCCCCGTGTACGTCGGCAATTTCACCCACGACGCACACGCGCCGCGCAGCTGGTTCAACTCGTCTACCGGCTACGGCACGCTCGGCTACGGGCTGCCCGCCGCGATCGGCGCGAAGCTCGCCGCGCCCGAGCGCCCGGTCGTCTGCCTGATCGGCGACGGCGGCCTGCAGTTCACGTTGCCGGAGCTCGCGAGCGCGGTCGAGGCCCGCGTGCCGGTGATCGTGATCGTCTGGAACAACCGCGGCTACGGCGAGATCCGCAAATACATGGTCGCGCGCGACATCACGCCGGTCGGCGTCGATCCGTACACGCCCGATTTCCTGGCGCTCGCGCGCGGCTTCGGCTGCGCGGCGCACGCGGCCGCGACGCCCGACGCACTGGCCGCCACGTTGCGCGATGCCGCCGCGCGCGCGATTCCGACCGTGATCGAGATCGACGAAGCGACATGGTTCGAGCAGGTGCAGCGATGAGTCGGGCTCCCGATTTTCACTTTGATCCGCCGCTGCGTACCGGGCTTTTCATCGACGGCGCGTGGGGGCCCGGCGCCGACGGCGCCACGCTGCCGATCGTCGATCCGTCGACAGAAGCGGTCCTCGCGCATGTGGCTGCCGGCGGCAGCGCGGACGTCGAGCGCGCCGTCCAGGCCGCGGCCCGCGCGTTTCCCGGCTGGAAACGCACGACGGGTGCCGCGCGCGCGACCCTGCTGCGCGTAATCGCGCGCGGCGTCGACACGCACCGCACACGGCTCGCAACGCTGCAGTCGTTCAATAACGGCAAGCCGTTCGCCGAAGCGGAGATCGACGTCGCCGACGTGATCGCCACGTTCGACTACTACGCCAGCCTCGCGGAACGCGTCGACACGGACGGCGAAACCGAGGTCGCGCTGCCCGGCGACGACCACCGCGCATGGATCCGGCGCGAACCGGCCGGCGTCGCCGCGCTGATCGTGCCGTGGAATTTCCCGATGGTGACGACCGCGTGGAAGCTCGCGCCCGCGCTCGCGGCCGGCTGCACCGTCGTGCTGAAGCCGTCCGAGATCACGCCGCTGCCGGAACTCGAACTCGCCGCGATCGCCGCCGCAGCGGGCCTGCCGCCCGGCGTGCTGAACGTCGTGACGGGCACCGGCCCCGACGTCGGCGCCCGGCTGTGCGCGCATCCGCTCGTCGCGAAGGTGTCGTTTACCGGCAGCACGGCGGTCGGCGCGCAGGTCATGAAAACGGCCGCGGACACGATCAAGGGCGTCGGCCTCGAACTCGGCGGCAAGTCGTCGATCGTCGTATTCGACGACGCCGATCCCGACCACGCGGTCGAGCTGATCGCGGGCGGCGGCCTGTTCAACGCGGGGCAGATGTGTTCGGCGACCTCGCGCGTGCTCGTCGCCGCGCCGCTCGCCGACGACCTGATCGCGCGCCTCGCGCGGCGGATCGACGCGACCGTCGTCGGCCCGCCGTTCGCGCCCGGCGTGCAGATGGGCCCGCTGACGAACCGCGCGCAATACGAACGCGTGAAGCGCCACATCGCGCAAGGCCGGGCCGACGGCGCGCGGCTCGTGACGGGCGGCGACGTGCCCGCCGGCTCCGGTTACTTCATCCGGCCCGCGCTGTTCGCCGACGTGCCGGCCGACAGCGCGCTATGGCGCGACGAAATCTTCGGGCCGGTGCTGTGCGTCCGCACGTTCGATACCGAGGACGACGCGATCGCGGCCGCCAACGATACCGAATACGGGCTCGTCGCGACCGTCGTCACGCGCGACGCGGCACGCGGCAAGCGGGTCGCCGACGCGCTCGAGGCAGGCGTCGTGTGGATCAACACGCCGCAATTGATCTATCCGCAAACCTCATGGGGCGGCTACAAGCGCAGCAGCGTCGGACGCGAGCTCGGCCCGTTCGGGCTGGCCGCATTCCAGGAGATCAAGCAGGTCATGATGCCGGCCCGCTGAGGCCGTCCGGCCCATGCGTTTATGTCATGCCGCGCATGCGGATATTTCGTTTGTTGCGGAAATTTGACCTCCCTACAGTTCATCCACACCCCGCGCCGCCGTTCGGCGACCGGCATCGAACCACCCGGCATCGTTCATCAGGAGACGGCCATGCAACACTTCAAGGCGGGCAGAAGGCAGGTGATCAAAACCCTCGGCACGGCACTCGCCGCATCCGCCCTTCCGATGCCATTCATCAGTACTGCGAAGGCACAGACGAGCAGCTTCGCGGGCAAGACGCTGCGCATCCTCACGTGGTCTGACGATACCGGTGCGGCCGCGCTGCGCAACATCGCGGAAACGTTCAGCAAGCAGACCGGCGCACGCGTGATCGCCGACCGCGCGGACGGCACGTCGGGCATGGTCGCGAAGGTCAAGGCCGCCGGCGAGCGGCCGACCTACGACGTGATCACGCTGGCCGGCGTTGGTGCGGCCGGCCTCGCCGACGCGGGCCTGCTCGCGAAGCCGGACCTGAACCGGCTGCCGAACCTGAAGGACGTCGCGCCGCAGTACCGCACGGGCGCGAACGGGTTCGGGGTCGGCTACCTGCTGTGGTCGGACGGGCTGATCTACAACACGTCGACCGTCAAGACCGCACCGGCGAGCTACGAAGCGCTGTGGGATCCGAAATATGCGGGGCGCCTGTTCCTGCCGCCGCCGGAGTGGGCCGAGGCAGTCGATCTCGCGATCGTCGCCGCGAAGCTGGCCGGCGGTTCGCAGCAGAACATCGAGCCGGGCTTCCGCAAGCTCGCGGCGCTCAAGGATCGCGTGATGACGCTCGGCGAAAACCCGAACCAGGTCGCCGACCTGTTCCGCACCGGCTCGCTCGACATCGGCGGCATCTATTCGCCCGCGTTCTTCCCGGACCAGATCCGCAAGCCCGACTACAAGATGGGCGTGACGTACGGGATGAAGGAAGGCTTCGCGACGCAACTGATGTTCACGGTGATTCCGAAAGCGCACCCGGGCGACCTCGACCTGATCCATGCGTTCATCAACCACACGCTCGACGCGGGCGTGCAGGGCCGGATGGCGGCCGACGTGCTGAACGGGCCGGTGAATTCGAAGGCCGTGATCCCGGCGGAAAGCCGCGCATTCGTGCCGTCGCCGCAGCAGATCGCGGAGAAGGCCATCCTGCATGACGACAAGGCGCTCGCGGCCGTCCAGCCGGCGTGGATCAAGCGCTATACCAGCCTCTTCGCGGCCTGACGACATGGCCTCGCTGCCCTCCTCCCGTCACGCGGACCCGGTCGCCGCCGGCCCTGCCGACGGCGCTTCGGCCGCCGCTGCCGCGCGGCCCGGCGTGCCGCCGTGGCTGCTGCTTGCGCCGATCCTCGCATTCCTCGCGGTGCTCGCGGCGGCGACGCTCACCGTGCTGCGGATGAGCGTCGGTACGCCGGGCGACGAATGGCACACGTTCACGCTGCAGAACTACGCCGATCTCGCCGACCCGTACTTCATGCACTCGCTGTGGCTCACGCTGCGCCTCGCGTTCCAGAGCATGGTGTGCGCGGTGCTGCTCGCGATTCCGGTCGCGCTGGCGATGGCGCGCGCCGAATCGCGGCTCGCGCGGCGACTCATGCTCGCCGGCGTGCTGCTGCCGCTGCTCGTCAACCTGCTGCTGCAGGGTTACGGCTGGCTCGTGATGCTCGGCCCGGCGGGCCTGCTCAACCGCTCGCTGCTGGCAGCCGGTGTCATCGAACGGCCGCTGCAGCTGCTGTACCGCGAACACGGCGTGCTGCTCGGGCTGATCCAGACCGCATTCCCGCTCGCCGTGCTGCCGCTGTCGAGCGCGCTGCGTGCCGTGTCCCGCGCGTACGACGAAGCCGCCGCGACGCTCGGCGCGACGCGCTGGCAGACGCTGCGGCACGTGACGCTGCCGCTCGCGATGCCGGGGCTCGTATCGGGCGCGCTGCTCGTGTTCGCGTACAACGCGAGTGCGTTCGCGGTGCCGCTGCTGCTCGGCGGCCGGCGCGTGCCGATGCTCGCGGTGCTCGTGCATGACCAGGTCGCGCCGCTGCTGAACTGGCCGGCCGCGTCGGCGTCGGGCGTCGTGCTGATGGGTGCGACGCTCGTCGTGATGGCGGTGTCCCAGCGCCTCGTGCGCGCCGTGCAACATGATGAGGTAAACCGATGAATGCCCTTCTGCCGCGCGCGCCGCTGCCTGGCCGCCTCGGACGCTCGACCGGTGCGCTCGCGACGCTCGTGCTGTGCCTCGCCGCACTGCCGATCGTGACGATGATCACGATGTCGTTCGGCTCGTCGGGCACGCTCGAATTCCCGCCGCGCGATTTCAGCCTGCACTGGTACCGCGCCGCCTGGCAGACCTTCGTGACCGCCGATGCCGGCAGCGCGCAATCGATGGGCGCCGCGCTGACGACGAGCCTCGTCGTCGCGATCGCGACGATGCTGGTCGCGACTGCGGTTTCGGTACCCGCCGCCTATGCGCTGTCGCGCTACCGCTTCCGCGGCAAGACGCTGGTCGAGCAGCTCGTCGCGCTGCCGATCGTCTATCCGCTCGTCATGCTCGGCCTCGCGCTGCTGCTCGTGTTCAACGCGCTGCCGGTCGAACTCGGGCTCGTGCGGCTCGTCGTCGCGCACGTGATCCTGACGCTGCCGTTCACCGTGAAGAACTGCGCGGCGTCGGTCGCATCGATCGGCCCGGAATTCGAGGAAGCCGCGTGCCTGATGGGCGCGAGCCCGCGCCGCGCGTTCGTCGATGTCATCCTGCCGCTGATGCGGCCGGGCGTCCTCGCCGGCATGCTGTTCGCGTTCATCGTGTCGTTCAACGAGTTCACGGTGACGTTCTTCCTGTACAGCGTCGACACGATGACGCTGCCGGTCTGGCTCTACAGCCGCACCGTGTCGTCGCTCGACCCGACCGTGTTCTGTTTCGCGGTGTTCACCGTCGCGATCGATTTCGCGCTGATCTGGATGCTCGAAAAACTCGTCGGCGACAAGGGCGTTGCGCTCTGATACGCGCACGACGCCGCCCTCGCCCATCCAAGGACTCCCCATGACCCAGCTCACCCTTCAGAGCGTGACGAAGCGCTTCCACCACGCGTATGCCGTCGATCACGTCGACCTGTCCGTGCCGGACGGCAAGCTCGTCTGCTTTCTCGGCCCGTCGGGCTGCGGCAAGACCACGCTGATGCGGATCATCGCCGGCCTCGAGACGCCGACTTCCGGCACGCTCACGTTCGCCGGCCGCGACCTCACGCACGTGCCGGCCAACCGGCGCGACTTCGGCATGGTGTTCCAGTCGCTCGCGCTGTTCCCGCACATGACGGTCGCGCAGAACATCGCGTATCCGCTGCGGCTGCGCAAGACGGCCAGGACGGCCCAAGCGCAGCGTGTCGCGGAGCTGCTGGAACTCATCCAGCTTCCGCACCTGGCCGACCGGCTCGTCACGCAACTGTCGGGCGGGCAGCGCCAGCGCGTCGCGATCGCGCGCGCGATCGCTTCGTCGCCGCGCCTGCTGCTGCTCGACGAGCCGCTGTCGGCGCTCGACGCGAAGCTGCGCGAGGCGATGCAGGTCGAGATCCGGCTGCTCCAGCAACGGCTCGGCATCACGACGATCATGGTCACGCACGACCAGCGCGAGGCGATGACGATGGCCGACGAGATCGTCGTGATGGAGCAAGGCCGCATCCAGCAGGTCGGCCGGCCGCTCGACATCTATCGCGATCCGGTCAACGAATTCGTCGCGGATTTCATCGGCCTCGGCAACATCCTGCCGGTCGCGTGCGACGGCGACGACGCGATCGTGCTGCCCGGCGGGCAGCGGCTCGCGATCCGGCGCGCGCCCGACGCGCCGCGCGCGGACGACGCCGTGCGCCTGCTGATTCGCCCCGAGGACGTGTGCGTGCGCGCGGCCGCGGCATCGCCGTCCGCGCCGAACACGCTCGCCGGCACGGTCACGTTCGTGCGCGACGTCGGCGCGTCGATCGAGGCGACGATCGATTGCCGCGGCTTCACGCTGACGGCCGCGACGACGCCGCGCGAGACGCCCGACCTGCACGTCGGCATGCCGGTCGCCGCCGAGCTGCCCGCGCATGCATGCAAGCTGATCGCCGCACGCGGCGCCTGATTTCCTGTTCTTTCCCCAGCGCAGCAACAAGGACTCCACCATGAACGCATCGACCCAAGCCCACCGTCTCGTGCGACGCCTGCTCGCCCGCACCGCCCTCGTCTGCACCTGCGCGGCGGGTCTCGCCGCCGTCGCGCCGCTCGCGCATGCCGACGCACTCGACACGATCGCGAAATCCGGCGTCGTGCGCATCGGCGTGTTCGAGGACTACCCGCCGTTCGGCTCGATCGGCCCCGACATGAAGCCGCAAGGTTACGACATCGACATGGCCACGCTGATCGGCAAGGCGCTCAACGCGAAGGTCGAGCTCGTGCAGGTTACCGGCGACAACCGGATGGCGTATCTCGCCGACCGCAAGACCGACATGCTGCTGTCGGTCGGCCAGACGCCGGAGCGCGCGAAGGTGATCGATTTCTCGAATGCGTATGCGCCGTACTATCTCGCGGTATTCGGCCCGAAATCGCTCGCCGTGAAGGGCACCGCCGATCTCGCCGGCAAGTCGGTCGCGGTCGCGCGCGGCACGCTCGAGGACCTGAGCGTGAGCAAGGTCGCGCCGCCGAACGCGACGATCAAGCGCTTCGACGATCCGAACGGCGCGATCGCGGCGTTCCTGTCGGGACAGGCGCAACTGCTCGTGGTCGGCAACGACGTCGGCGCGACGATCATCGCGCGCCATCCGTCGATCGATCCGGAGCAGAAGTTCTCGCTGTTCAGCTCGCCCGATCACGTCGGCCTGAACAAGAACGAGCCGCGCCTGATGCAGAAGGTCAATGATGCGATCGCCGGCGCGAAGAAAAGCGGCACGCTGAACACGCTGTCGCAGAAGTGGCTGCACGCGGCACTGCCGGCCGACCTGTGATGCGCGTCGCGCCCGCCCCGCATTCACGACGAGAGGTATCGTTATGACCTACGTGTTCGACTTCAGCGATTTCGGCCTCTACGCCGGCATGCTCGCGCGCGGGATCGGCGTGACGCTCGGCCTCACCGCGGCCTCCACCGCGCTCGGCGGCCTGATCGGCACCGCCGGCGCGTGGGCCGCGCTCGCCGGCCCGCGCTGGGCACGCACGCTCGTCGCAGCCTACGTCGAGCTGATCCGCAATACGCCGTTCCTGGTCCAGCTGTTCTTCATCTTCTTCGGGCTGCCCGGGATCGGCGTGCACATCGACGAAGCGCAGGCGGCCGTGCTGGCGATGACGGTCAACCTGGGCGCGTATGCGGTCGAGATCCTGCGGGCCGGCATCGAATCGGTGCCGCACGGGCAGACGCAGGCCGCACGCGCGCTCGGGCTGCACGGCCGGCAGGTGTTCGGTCACGTCGTGCTGCCGCAGGCGCTCGCGAACGTGTACCCCGCGCTGCTCGGGCAGGTGCTGATCGTGATGCTCGGCTCGGCCGTCGTGTCGCAGATCTCGGTGCCCGACCTGACCTATGCGGCGAATTTCATCCAGTCGCGCAATTTCCGTGCGTTCGAGATCTACATCGTCGTGACTGCGATCTACCTGCTGCTGTCGATCGCGCTGCGCATGCTGCTCAATCGCGTCGGCCGCCGTCTGTTCGCGGGCCGCGCGCCGCACGGCACGACCGCCGCACCGCGCCGCTCGTGCGTCGCCCGCTTCACGTGGCGCGCACGCTCCCCTGAAACCGGCCTCCCGACGGAGCGTGCCCGATGATCGAATTCACCTTCCAGGATATTGCGTGGAACCTGCTGCTGGCCGCACGCTGGACCATGCTGCTGTCGCTGATCACGTTCGTCGGCGGCAGTGTCGCCGGGTTCGTGTTGCTCGCGATGCGCATCTCGCCGGTGCCGGCGCTGCGCCGTTTCGTGAGCCTGTACGTCGAGCTGTTTCAGGGCACGCCGTTGCTGATGCAACTGTTCCTCGGTTTCTTCGGACTGCCGCTGGTCGGCATCGACGTGACGCCGTGGGTCGCCGCATCGGTCGTGCTGACGCTGAACGCGAGCGCGTACCTGGCCGACATCTGGCGCGGGTGCGTCGACGCCGTGCCGCGCGGCCAGTGGAGTGCGGCGGCCAGCCTCGGCATGACGTGGACGCAACAACTGCGTTATGCGGTGTGGCCGCAGGCATGGAAAATCGCGCTGCCGCCGACCGTCGGTTTTCTCGTGCAGGCGGTGAAGAGCACGGCGCTGACGTCGATCATCGGGCTGACCGAACTCACGAAGACCGGCAACATCATCACCAACGCGGTGTTCAAGCCGTTTCCGATCTACGCGATGGTCGCGCTGCTCTACTTCGCGATGTGCTTCCCGTTGACGTGGTACGCCCGCGTGCTCGAACGCCGCTACCGCGTCGCGAAGGCACGCTGAACCGGCGCCACGCGCGCCTCATTACGATGCAGGTATCCCCCATGATTTCCATCAGCAACGTTTCGAAGTGGTACGGCCCGTTTCAGGTCCTCACCGACTGCACGACCGAGGTCAGGAAGGGCGAAGTGGTCGTCGTGTGCGGCCCGTCGGGTTCCGGCAAGTCGACGCTGATCAAGACCGTGAACGGCCTCGAGCCGTTCCAGCAGGGCGAGATCCTGGTGAACGGCCAGTCGGTCGGCGACAAGAAGACGAACCTGTCGAAGCTGCGCTCGAAGGTCGGGATGGTGTTCCAGCATTTCGAGCTGTTCCCGCACCTGTCGATCACCGAGAACCTGACGCTCGCGCAGATCAAGGTGCTCGGCCGCGGCAAGGACGAGGCGAACGAGAAAGGCATGAAGCTGCTCGATCGCGTCGGCCTGAAGGCGCATGCGCACAAGTTCCCGGGCCAGCTGTCGGGCGGCCAGCAGCAGCGTGTCGCGATCGCGCGCGCGTTGTCGATGGACCCGATCGCGATGCTGTTCGACGAACCGACGTCCGCGCTCGATCCCGAGATGATCAACGAAGTGCTCGACGTGATGGTCGAACTCGCGCAGGAAGGGATGACGATGATGGTCGTCACGCACGAGATGGGCTTCGCGAAGAAGGTCGCGCATCGCGTGATCTTCATGGACAAGGGCGCGATCGTCGAGGACGACCGCAAGGACGATTTCTTCTCGAATCCGAAATCGGAACGCGCGAAGGACTTCCTCGCGAAGATCCTGCACTGAACGCTGCCGCGGCACGTCGTGCGCACGACGCGTCGCACCCGCCCCTTCCGATCGCCCCTTCCGATCGCCCGTTCCATGCCGGCCTTTCCGATGAAACGACTGCCTTCCCTCAACGCGCTGCAGATCTTCGACATCGTCGCCCGCCACGGCAGCTTCACGCGCGCCGCCGAGCAGCTGTGCCTGACGCAGGGTGCGGTGAGCCGGCAGATCCTCGCGCTGGAGGCGTTCTACCAGTTCCCGCTGTTCAAGCGCACGCCGAAGGGCCTGACGCTGACGGCCGAAGGCGAACTGCTGTTGCCGACGGTGCGCGAGAGCTTTGCGCGCATCGAAGAGGTGTCGATGCGCCTGTCGCGCCGGCGCACCGAGCTCGCGCTGAAGGTGCCGACCTGCATGATGCAGTGGATGTTGCCGCGGATCATGCGGTTTCAGTCCGAGCACCCGGAGCTCCAGGTGCAGATCACGACGACCTGGGGCCATCACGTCGATTTCCGCATGGAGCCGTTCGACGCCGCGGTGATCTACGCCCCCGGCGCCGGCCCCGACATGCATGCGATCCCGCTGTTCGAAGAGCGGCTCACGCCGGTATGCTCGCCTGACCTGCTGGACCGGCATCCGCTCGCGAACGTCGACGACCTGGCCGACCATACGCTGCTGCATCCGACCCGCGATCACCGCGACTGGAAACGGTGGCTCGACCATGCGGGCGCACCACACGTCGACTCGACGCGCGGATTGAGCTTCGAGACGCTCGACCTCGCCACCCACGCGGCGATCGACGGCTACGGCATCGCGATCGGCGACCGGACACTCGTCGACGAAAGCGTGGCGGCGCACCGGCTCGTGACGCCGTTCGACGTGTCGCTGCCGACCGGGATGGGCTACTACTTCGTGTATCCAGGCGGCGCCGAGCAGCAGCAGAAGATCCAGCTGTTCGGCGACTGGATCGCGGGCGAACGCGAGCGCCAGACATCCGCTTTCAATCGGCCCGCTTAAGCCGGCTCATCGGCACGGCGCGCAAGCGCTTGCGTGCCGCATGCGGCCGCCCGGCGGGCATGACGGGCAACGCGACGCCATCCGGTCAGCCGATCTCGCGCAACGTCCCCAGCAGCACCTTCCTGCAACTCGCCACCATCTGCGCTTCCGGATCGCGATATTCGGTGAGCAGCCACGCCGCGCCGACGTTCGTCATCGCGCCGACGAGCGCGAGCCCGATCAGCCGCTGCTCGGTGCGCTCCGCGGGCGTCGTCGCTTCGCCGGGCGCGCCGATCGCCATGATCAGCTTGCCGAAGTCGATCAGCATGCGCTGGTAGGTCATGTCGGTGTCCGGGCTCACGCCCATCACCTCGAGCAGCAGCACGCGCGCCGCGCACGGGTCGCGCAGGAACGCGAAGAACGCGGCAAGCCCCGCGTCGACGCTCTCGCGCAGATCGCCGCCGCGCGCGGCGACCGCCTGCGCGACCGCGTCATGCAGTTGCTGTGCGAGATGCAGGTAGGTGCAGCGCAGCAAATCCTCGGTGCTGGCGAACGCCGCATAAAAATAGCGATCGTTCAGCTTCGCTTCCTGGCAGATCGACCGCACGGTCGCCTTGCGGAACCCGACCGTGCCGAACACGCGCGTCGCCGCGCGGATCAGCGCATCGCGCCGCTCGGCGGCCCGCACCTCGGGCGCCACGCCGCCATACGAGCGGCCCCGTTTTTCCGTTTCGAGTGCTTTCTCCATTCCGCTATTTGACATCAGGACACCCGAAAACTAAAGTGGTGACGATCAACACCACAATAGACACGCCGCCGGCGCGGCGCAAGCGGAACGGGAGGAACGACGGATGAAGGGGTTTTCCGGGAAAGTCGCCGCGATCACGGGCGCCGGTTCGGGCATGGGCCGCAGCCTCGCGGTCGAGCTCGCGCGGCGCGGCTGCGCGGTCGCGCTCGCCGACGTCAACGATGTCGGGCTCGCCGGCACGGCCGCCGCCTGTGCGCAGCACGGGGTGCGCGTGAGCACGCGGCGGCTCGACGTCGCCGACCGCGATGCGGTATTCGCGTGGGCCGGCTTCGTCCGCGCCGAACACGGCAAGGTCAACCTGGTCTTCAACAACGCGGGCGTGTCGCTGGCCGCCAGCGCCGAGACCGCGCGCATCGCCGATCTCGAATGGATCGTCGGCATCAACTTCTGGGGCGTCGTGCACGGCACGCAGGCGTTCCTGCCGCATCTGCGCGCGTCGGGCGACGGACACGTCGTCAACACGTCGAGCCTGTTCGGGCTCGTCGCGATGCCGACGCAAAGCGCGTACAACGCAACCAAGTTCGCGGTGCGCGGCTTCACCGAGGCACTGCGGATGGAGCTCGAACTCGACGGCGCGCCGGTGAGCGCGACCTGCGTGCATCCGGGCGGCGTCGCGACGAACATCGTCGACGCGAGCCGCGTCGATACCAGCATCCACGCGCTCACGGGCCAGGACGAAGCGACCCATCGCCGGCAGGCGAACCGCCTGATCAACGCAACGACGGCCGACGATGCCGCGCGGCAGATTCTCGCGGGTGTCGAGCGTAATGCGCGCCGCGTGCTCGTCGGCGCCGACGCACGCCGTCTCGACCGGATCGCACGCGTGCTCGGCGCCGGTTACCAGCGGCTGATGCTGCGCTACGTGCGCCGCGCCCGCGCACGCAACCTCGAACGCACCCACGCCCCGGCCGCACTCCCGACCACGCCGACCAAGGACCCCGCATGACCTCGACGACGACCGACCGGCGCGACGCGCCGCCCGCCCCCGGCGCCCGCCGCGACGATGGCGACAACCGCGACCTCGACGTGCTGATCGTCGGCGCCGGCTTGTCCGGCATCGGCGCCGCGTATCACCTGAAGCAGCGCTGCCCGCATGCGAGCGTCGCGATCGTCGAGGCGCGCGAGGCGAGCGGTGGCACCTGGGACCTGTTCCGCTATCCGGGCGTCCGTTCGGATTCCGATATGTTCACGCTCGGCTACAGCTTCCGCCCGTGGCACAGCGACAAGGCGATCTCGGACGGCCAGACGATCCTCGACTACATCCGCGACACCGCACGCAGCTACGGCATCGACAAGACGATCCGCTACGGCCAGAAGGTCGTCGCGGCCGACTGGGATTCGAACCGCGCGCGCTGGACGGTACGCATCGAGCGCACGCGCGACGGCGCGACCGACACGCTCGTCACCACCTGCCGTTTCCTGTTCATGTGCAGCGGCTACTACGACTACGACGCCGGCTACCGGCCCGACTGGCCCGGCATGGACACGTTCGAGGGCAACCTCGTGCATCCGCAGCACTGGCCGAAGGATCTGTCATACGCGAACCGGCGCGTCGTCGTGATCGGCAGCGGCGCGACGGCCGTCACGCTCGTGCCGTCGATGGCGGCCGACGCGCAGCACGTGACGATGCTGCAGCGCTCGCCGACCTACATCGTGTCGCTGCCCGCACGCGACAAGATCGCGAACGCGCTGCGCCGCGTGCTGCCGGCGCGGCTCGCACACCGGCTCGTGCGCGTGAAGAACGTGCTGCTGACGATGTACCTGTACAACGTGTCGCGCCGCAAGCCCGATCAAACGAAGAAGTTCATCATCCGCGCGGCCGGCAAGCAGCTCGGCCCCGGCTTCGACGTCGCGAAGCACCTGACGCCGCGCTACATGCCGTGGGACCAGCGCGTGTGCCTCGTGCCGAACGGCGACCTGTTCAAGTCGATCCGCGCGGGCCGCGCGTCGATCGTCACCGACGAGATCGAGCGCTTCACGCCGACCGGCCTCAAGCTGAAGAGCGGCCAGCAGCTCGACGCGGACGTGATCGTCACCGCGACCGGGCTGAAGGTGAAGATGCTTGGCGGCGCGCGCGTCACGGTCGACGGCCGCGCGGTCGACCTGCCGGACACCGTGTCGTACAAGGGGATGATGTACAGCGACGTGCCGAACCTCGCGTCGTCGTTCGGCTACACGAACGCGTCATGGACGCTGAAGGCCGAGCTGATCGCGCGCTACGTGTGCCGGCTGCTCAACCACATGCGCGCGAACGGCTACGACACGTGCGTGCCGCGGCTCGGGGCCGGCGATCTCGGCGACGTGCCGGCCGTCAACCTGAGCTCGGGCTACATCCAGCGCGCGGCCGGCATCCTGCCGAAGCAGGGCCACCGCAAGCCGTGGAAATTCCATCAGAACTACGTGCTCGATCTCGCATCGCTGAAGTTCAGCGCGCTCGCCGATTCGGCGATGCATTTCGAACGCCGCGCGAAAGCCGGCCCGGCCGCCACCGCGCCGGTTGCCGAACCCGCACTCGAAACCCGTTGAGACCGACATGACCCATACGCTCCATCTGATCCAGAACGTGCTGCTCGGCGTCGTCGCGGTGCTCGCCGCGCTCGCGCTGTTTTCCGGTTATGTGGCCCGTCGCGTGACGCGCGCGTTTCCGCCCGAAGGCCGGTTCGTCGACATCGGCGGCGACCGTATCCACTACGTCGAATACGGCAACGGCCCGCCGATCGTGTTCGTGCACGGGCTCGCGGGGCAGCTGCGCAACTTCGCGTACCTGCCGCTCGCACGGCTCGCGCAGCAGCATCGCGTGATCCTCATCGACCGGCCCGGCGCCGGCCGCTCGATCCGCGGCGCGGGTTCGCAGGCGAACGTGTTCGCGCAGGCCCGCACGGTCGCCGCGTTCATCGACGCGCTGCGGCTCGACAAGCCCATGCTCGTCGGCCATTCGCTCGGCGGCGCGATCGCGCTCGCGGTCGGCCTCAACCACACGGACCGCGTGAGCCGGCTCGCGCTGATCGCGCCGCTATCGCACCAGCAGCCCGAGCCGCCGGCGCCGTTCCGGCCGCTGATGCTGCCGTCGCCGCTCGTGCGCCGTTTCGTGTCGTGGACCTTCGCGATCCCGCTGACGATCCTGACCGGCCGCAAGGCCGTGCGCCAGGTGTTCGCGCCGGAAGACGTGCCGCGCGACTTCCCGGTCAAAGGCGGCGGGCTGCTCGGCATGCGGCCGCACGTGTTCTACGCGACGGCGACCGACCTGCTGTCGGCGCCCGTCGACCTGCCCGCGATGGAGCGCCGCTACGCGGACCTCGCGCTGCCGGTCGACGTGCTGTACGGCCGCGCCGATCCGATCCTGAACTGGCGCGAGCACGGCGACGCGCTGGCGAAGAAATCGGCGCGCGTGCGGCTGAAGGTCGTCGAAGGCGGTCACATGCTGCCGATCACGATTCCCGATGCGACGGCCGACTGGCTGCTCGAAGTCGCCGCCGCGCCGACCGATGCCGCCGCGCAAGCGGCGCGTGTCGAGCACTGAACACCAAGCCGGAACGTAACGAAGCCTGATCCCGTGCCGGACCGCCGGCGCCGCGGCGGAATCAGGCTTCGTCGTCGGGCACCGACAGCCCGAGATCCGAGATCACCTCGCGCGCGCTGCGGAATGCCGCGACCGCGGCCGGCGCGCCCGCGTACAGCGCGCTGTGCAGCAGCACCTCGCGGATCTCGACGAGGCTCGCGCCGTTGTTGAGCGCTCCGCGAATATGGCCTTTCAGTTCCGTGCTGCGGCCGAGCGCCGCCAGCATCGCGCACGTGCACAGGCTGCGCGTCTTCAGGTCGATCCCGCCCCGTTGCCACGTGCTGCCCCACGCGTGTTCGTTCAGCCAGTTCTGCAGCGGACGCGAAAAACCGTCGAGGTCGCGCATCGCGCGCTCGACGAACGCCTCGCCCATCACGTCGATCCGCCGCGCCTTGCCGTATTCCCTGTCCTGTTCGCTCATGTCGGTGTCCTGTGTGAGGTCGTGACCGTTGCGGCGGCGCCGGCGGCCGGGAGATGTCGCGCCATGTTCACGGGGCCGGCGCGTTTCGTCAAAGACGCGGCCCTCGGTTCGCGGCCGCCCGCGTGACGCGATGTCGAACGCTACGTAACATTGCGCCGCGCGTTACGGCGGTTCACGGGAACATCGCCATGAACGCACCGGCGCACCGTGCGTGCCCGCCGCGCGAAACCATCATTAATGCGTTTAAATCGCGTTGATATTCCCGATTTCCGCAACAAAGCGCGACACCGTTTCGCGGAACCCGTCGTGGCGCGGAATTTGCAGTGCAGGCTTGGACACACTTCCAATGTCGAGGCCAACATGTACAACATTTTCAAGAAGACGACGGTAACGATGGCCGTCTCGTCGCTGCTCGCACTATATGGTTGCGGCTCGGTCGATGGACCGACGACCCCGCCGACGATCAAGCCGAGCACGTCGGGGACGGGCGGCAGTTCGGGGACTTCCGGCACGTCGGGCGGCGGTTCGTCGGGGACGTCGGGCGGCGGTAGTTCGGGGACTTCGGGTACGTCTTCCGGTACGTCGGGTACGTCTGGCACGTCTGGCACGTCTGGCACGTCTGGCACGTCGGGTACTTCCGGTACGTCGGGTACGTCTGGCACGTCGGGTACGTCTGGCACCTCGGGTACTTCCGGTACGTCGGGCACTTCCGGTACGTCGGGTACTTCCGGTACGTCGGGTACTTCCGGCACGTCGGGCACTTCCGGTACGTCGGGCACTTCCGGTACGTCGGGTACTTCCGGTACGTCGGGTACCTCCGGTACGTCGGGTACCTCCGGCACCTCGGGCACTTCCGGTACCTCGGGCACTTCCGGTACCTCGGGCACTTCCGGCACCTCGGGCACTTCCGGCACCTCGGGCACTTCCGGTACGTCGGGTACCTCCGGCACCTCTGGCACTTCGGGCACTTCGGGCACTTCGGGCACTTCGGGCACTTCGGGCACTTCGGGTACTTCGGGTACTTCGGGTACTTCCGGCACTTCGGGTACTTCGGGTACTTCCGGCACCTCGGGCACCTCGGGCACCTCCGGCACCTCGGGTACGTCGGGTACGTCGGGTACGTCGGGTACGTCGGGTACGTCGGGCACGTCGGGCACGTCGGGTACGTCGGGCACCTCTGGCACGTCGGGTACTTCCGGCACCTCCGGTACCGGCGTCACCCCGCTCGGCAATGTCCTCCAGAAATCCGGCAACCTCGTGACGGCAGTCGGCACGACGGTCGCGAACGGCGGCGCGCAGATCGGCGGCGTGCAGATCCCCGGCACGAACCCGACGACGGCCACCAGCATCGGCAATGCGGTCACGAGCCTCGGCAACGGCGTGCAGTCGCTCGGCAACGGCGTCGCGGCCGGCCTCGGCTCGATCGGCGTGTCGGCGAACCCGCTCGGACCGACGCTGACGTCGACCACCGGCCTGCTGACCGGCGCCGGCGGCACGGTCAACAACCTCGGCAACGCGGTGAAGAGCCTCGGCTCGGGCCCGCTGTCGCCGCTGTCGCCCGTGACGACGCTCGTCGGCGATCTCGTCAACACCGTCGGCGGCGCCGTCAACTCGACCGCGTCCGGCCTCAACACGGCGCTGAACAGCTCGCCGGTCCAGCAGCTCGAGACGCAGGTCGGCAAGGTGATCAACCCGATCACGAACACGCTGACCGGCGGCGTCACGACGCCGGGCGCCACGCAGACGCTCGGCGGCGTGACGCTGCTCGGCACACCGCTCAACGGCCTGCTGAGCACGCTCGGCAACGGCCTCGCAACCGCAGGCACGAAGGTCGGCGGCGCGACCGACAACCCGCTCGGCGCGGCTCTCGGCGGCGTCGTGGCCCAGCTCGGCAATACGGTGACCTCCACCGGCGGCCTCGTCCACGACAACAACGCGGGCAGCTCCAGCAGCGGCACCGGCGGCAGCAACCCGCTCGCCCCGATCACGGGCCTGCTCGGCACGCTGACGGGTGGGCTCGGCGGCGGCAGCTCGAGCGGTTCGGGCGGCACCAGCGGCACGAGCGGCGGCCCGCTCGGACCGGTCACGGGCCTGCTCGGCTCGCTGACCGGCGCACTCGGCGGCCTCGGTTCGAGCGGCACCAGCGGGACCGGCGGCACGAGCGGCACCGGCGGCGGCCCGCTGGCACCGGTCACCGGCCTGCTCGGTACCGTGACGGGCGCACTCGGCGGCCTCGGTTCGGGCGGCACCAGCGGGACCGGCGGCACAAGCGGCACCGGCGGTTCGGGTGTCGGCGGCCTGCTGGCGCCGGTCACCAACCTCGTCAACTCGCTGACGCCGCTCGGCGCAAGCCTCACCGGCACGGTCACGACGCCGGGAGGCAACGTGACGGGCACCCTCGGCGGCCTGCTGACGAGCGGCCCGGTCGGCACGCTGACGGGCGCGCTGACGACGCCGGCCGGCGGCGCCGGTGCCGGCGCGACGGTCACCCCGAGCGGCGCGGCCGGCACCGCGACGACACCGGCCGGCAGCGGCACCGTGGCGGCCGGCCTGACCGGCAGCTCGAACGGCGCCGCCGCGGGTGGTGCAGCCAACCTGCTGTCGCCGGTGACGAACCTCCTCGGCGGTCTGCTGGGCGGCGGCACCAAGAAGTAACGTCTTACCTACCAGAACCACAGGCCAATGGCCGGGCACGCATCAATACAAAGCCCGGCCGACGGCCGGCGTCACCCGCCAAGCGGGGGCGCCGGCCCTCATCCCGACGAGGATCCGATCATGAATTCCACGCTCGACGGCATCGCCGCGGTCCAGGACCGCCCGCCCCGTTCCGCCACGCCCTTCCGTGCCGGCCTGCTCGGCATCACGGCCGGGCTCCTCGCGCTGTGGTTCACGCGCGACCAGCCGGCCCTCGACGCCGCGACGCGCGCGATCATCGCGAGCCTCGCGATCATCGGCACGATCGCGCTGCACGAAATCCTCATCTCGCGCGTCTACCTGCGCCCGAGCGCGGGGCTGTCGCGCCAGGCCGTGCGGCCGCTCGGCCTCGCGCGCGTCGCGACACGGCTCGGCGCGCTCACGTCGATCTACGCGGGCATCGGGATGCTGTACTGGCTGCTGCCCGAATATCACGGCGATTTCTACCTGCCGTTCTGGTCGCTGCTGCGCGCGCTCGCGCCGTACGTGATCGTCGCCGCGCCGTTCTATTTCATGTGGATGGACCGCCATCAGCGCGAAACCGACGACGCGTACCTGCTGTGGGGCCGCCTCCTGTTCCGCCGCGAGAAGCCCGCGAGCTGGCAGCCGGTGCGCGAAATGCTCGCCGGCTGGGGCGTGAAGACGTTCTTCCTGCCGCTGATGACCGTCTACCTGTCGAAGGACGCCGATCATCTGACCGCGTCGCTCGCGCACGCGATGAGCGCGCCGATGTCGCTCGCGACCTTCACGTTCATGTACGACCTGTCGTTCACGATGGACCTGATGTTCGGCACCGTCGGCTATCTGTGCACGTTCCGCATCCTCGACAGCCACGTGCGCACGGTCGAACCGACGGCACTCGGCTGGGGCGCCGCGCTGATCTGCTACCAACCGTTCTGGTCGCTGATCTCGGGCCACTACATCCGCTACGAAGGCTCGCTGTTCTGGGACAACTGGCTGCTGTCCGCGCCGACGCTGCGCGTGATCTGGGGCGCGCTGATCATCCTGCTGCTGCTGACGTATGCGCTGTCGACGATCTCGTTCGGGCTGCGCTTCTCGAACCTCACCCATCGCGGAATCATCACGTCGGGCCCGTACCGCTTTACGAAGCATCCGGCGTACATCACGAAGAACCTGTCGTACTGGATGGTGTCGGTGCCGTTCGTCGAGCCGCTCGGCTGGCAGATCGGGCTCATGCACTGCGCCGCGCTGGTCGCGGTCAACCTGATCTATTACCTGCGCGCGAAGACGGAAGAACGCCACCTGATGCGCGACCCCGACTATCGCGCGTATGCCGCATGGATCGCGGAGCACGGGCTGTTCGCGCGGATCAGGCAGGCGTTCGGGGTGCAGCAGCCGGCCTGACGCATCGACTGGAGGCCGGGGCAGCGCGCAAGCGTCGACGTTTCGCCGGCCCCGGCGCACAATGGCGCTCCCCGACGGACGGCGCGCGATTCGAACGATGAACGACAAAACGATACGACCGGCAACCACCGGCGACGCGGCGATCGTCGCGCGCATCCTCTCCGATGCAGTCGCGTTCAAGATCGCCCACGACGACATGGCATGGGGGCACCGCCCGCGAACCGAACACGACGTGCTGCCGATGCTCGACGACGGCAATGTTCAAGTCGTCGAGCAGGACGGCGTGGCCGCCGCGATCTTCATGCTGACGTGGCAGGACGACGAGTACTGGGGGCCGCAGGACCCGGTCGCCGGCTACGTGCACCGGCTCTCGGTGCGTGACGGCTTCCACGGCCACGGGCTCGGTCGCCACGCGATCGACTGGTGCGCCGATCAGGTACGCACGCGCCGGCGCCCGTTTCTGCGGCTCGATTGCGATCCGCGCAACGCGCGGCTGTGTGCGTACTACGAGGCGCTGGGGTTCGCGCGCGTGTCGCTGCGGCCGATGGCGAGCGGGTATATCGCGTCGCTTTACGAGCGCGCGGTGGCGGGCTGACGGTCACGCTCGCGCAACACGTGCTGGCGTGCGTGGCAACCATGCACTCGCCCGCCCTCCGAACGCTCCGTGTTCGCGCGCATCGAGTATCGCCGCAACGCAGCTCCGTTGCGGCCAATTGTCGCGAAACAACGCTTTTCTCCGCTTTCCGTCGCTTTTCCCCGCCAGTCCGATTGCCCAGCCCGATCGCCTGGCGTATGGTTCCGGCCGTCCGCGTGCGCCCTGTCGCCCGGACACCCGACCGTCGTCCCGCACGACGGCCGTGCGGGCCGTGCCCGCCGCTCACCGTCTCCGCGATGCCGCCCGCCGGCGCCGCGCATTCATGAGGAAAGAGGCGTGATCCACAAAGTCCTGATCCTGTTCGCACTCTGCATCGCGGGCCTCGCCGCGATCGCCGCCGGTTTCCAGCACATCCCCAGCTGATTCGCGGCCCCGGCTCGCTTCGCCGAGCCCGGGGGCCGCACCCATTCCTCTCCCTTGTTGCGATGAACCCTTTTCTCGAACCGCCCGGGACGGGCGACCTTTGCCATGCGCATCGACGTACAGCATTCCCAGCACGACATCGACGATGAACTCGACACACTCTACGCACGCCTCCATCAGCCGGGCCATCGCCTGCACGGGCTGCCGGCCGTCACGCTCGGCCGCTCGGGCCTGATCGTCCGCCACCGCGAGGCGGACGGCGAATACTTCCTGTACGTCGAGGATCCGGCCGCGCGCGAACTTGCCGGCTACACGGTGTTCAACCGCCTTCCCGAAATCCCGCGCCGCGCGGACCGCTACCTGCGCGCGCCGCATACGCGGCTGCGCGGCTCGTCGCAACGCAAGGGCCTCGCGACGACGCTGTATCGCTGGGGGCTCGACGCAGGCCTGTGCCTGATCAGCGGCGCGCGCCAGTCGGTCGGCGCCGCGCAGCTGTGGACCACGCTCGCGCACGATTACCGGCACGGCTTCGTCGATATCGAGGGCCGCGCGCTGCGCTATCTCGGCGAAACCGTCGCCGACGACGTACACGGCGCGCTGCATACGCGGCGCCTGTTGCTCGGCAACGGATGGGAAATCGGCGCATTCGCACGAGCGGTCGGGATGAGCGACGCCGAACCGGCTCGACGCGAGTCAGCAACCATTTTCAACGAGGCAGCACGGACCGCGTCGCGTACGTAGCGTCGGCACACGCGCCACGCCGATCGAACGCCGATGCGATAATCCGTCCGGTCCGCGTGACGCGGCTGCGCACCCCGCCAACCGAAACGCCCATCGATGACCACCGAATTCCGAACCGACGCCGACCGCCGCATCAACATCGTCGCCCTGTGCGGCAGCCTCCGGTCGCTGTCGTACAACGCCGCGCTGCTCGATGCTGCCGCGCACGTCGCGCCGCGCGGCATGCGCATCACGCGTTTCGATCGCCTCGGCGAATTCCCGCTGTTCAATCCCGATGCCGAATTTCCGTCGCCCGCCGCCGTGCGCGACCTGATCGATCGCCTGAACGCGGCGGACGGCGTGCTGATCGCGAGCCCGGAATACGCGCACGGCGTAACCGGCGTGATGAAGAACGCGCTGGACTGGGTCGTGGGGTGCGAAGCCATCGTCCACAAGCCGGTCGCGGTGCTGAATGCATCGCCGCGCGCAACGCATGCGGACGCGGCGCTGCGGGAAACACTGTCGGTGATGTCGGCCCGCATCATCGAGCGCGCGTCGATCACGCTGCCGATCCTCGGGAGTCAGCTCGACGCCGCGGGCATCGCCGCGCATCCGCCGTTCGCGTCGATGCTGGCCGAAGCATTGCAGGCGCTCGGCGCGGCGATAACCGAAGGCGAGCCGCCGCACTGATGTTGCGCATCCGGCAACGCATCGCAGTCCAAACGAATCGGACGTTGCACCCGTCGACAGGCGCAATGTCCAACCCGGATCATCGTCCGCGATAGATCGGATTGTCGCGGGTAATCGAGCCCGATTCGCTCGCGGTCGGCGACATCGTCCCGTATCCGCTCGTATCGGCGGTCGACGTACCGGTCGAGCCGATCTTCGTCAGCGCTTCCGCCAGTCGCGCCGGATAGTGCGGATCTTCACCCGTCTGACGGTAGCCGGCCGCGTGCAGTGCGGCCAGTTCGGCCGTGACCTCCGCGCGCGTCACGGTGGACTGCGGCGCGGCCCATGCGGAAACGGAAGCGGTCGCGGCAACCGTCGCAAGAACATACAGAGCAAGCTTGTTCATCTGATCTCTCCTGAGCATCGACGACGTTGTCGATGGAGAGTGAGTCGACCCGCGAGCGCAAAGATGACACGCGTCGACGAAATTTATTCGACGTCGTGTCCGACGCGAACGACATACGCACGTGAATGTCGACCGACTGTCAGATTTCGCCGGCTCGCGCGACTACAGTGTGGTGGCCACGCGCCACCCTCTGTTCTCGTTCAAAGGGTCCGATATGAAAAGCAGAATCTGGATACTGATCGCGTCGCATCTCGCAACGGGTCTCGTTGCATTCGCAGCGGGCATCTACGTGCTCCCGATCCTGACGGCATCGGAAGGTGCAAGCGCCATCGAACTGCAAGTGGCCGCCGAAAACACCCGACATACCGGCCGCTTCGAACGCGACCTGCCGGGAAGCGATCCGCTGCACTGGGCCAACGGCAAGCTGACGATCACCGATTCGTCGATCGCCTTCGAAGGCGACATCGCGCCAGGGCCCGACTACAAGATCTATCTCGTTCCGGAATTCGTCGACACGCGAGCGTCGTTCCTCGCGATCAAGGCGCGTGCCGCGCGCGTGGGCGACCTGACGACCTTCGGCAATTTCGTCGTGCCGCTTCCCGACGACGTGAATCCCGCGCAATACACGACGGTCGTGATCTGGTGCGAGCGATTTTCGAAATTCATCAGCGCGGCCCGATATCAAAGCGCAGCGACGTCGGGCAGTGTGTCGATGTAATCGGCCCCAGCTGCAACGGTACGAGGTCGCGCTACCGGCTCTTGCTCCGCGTGCCCTTCTTCACCGCCTTCGCGCGCGGCGCTTCCTTCTCGGGCTGCGCGCCGCCGCCGGCAAGATCCTCGAGCCACGCGAGCGCATCGACGTACGACAGGAATTGCTGCAGATAGGCCGGCGACAGCTCGCGCATCGTCGCCAGCGACCGATGCACGAGGCTGTTCGAATTGAGCGGCCCCGCGTTGCGCGGCACCTGGTCGAGCGACTGGCGATACTGCTTTTCCGTGCGAACTTTCGACCACATCGTGTGGAAGTAGTCGACCAGTTCGGGATCGAGCCCGCGCCGGTCGGCCTGCGCATCACGCGCGAGCCGATCGACGAGCCCGGCAAGCGCGCCACGCGGCGGCGCATCTGCCGCGGCTTCCGCCGCCTTGCTCACTTCCGTTGCTTCATCGGCCCGCGCGACGACCGCCGCAAAACCTTCGATCAGCGTCGCCAGCCGCGCGTCGAGCAACCCGCGCGCGTCGCCATCGAGTGCGGCCGCGCGCCGTTCGAGTGCGTCGATCCGGTGAAAGCGCACGGGATCGAGCCGATCCGCGCCCTGCTCGCGCCATGCGTCGAGCGTCGCGCGGGCGTGCGTCGCGTCGCCCGTCACTGCGCCTTTCCTCCGTTCGATGCGCTCTTGCGCGGCACCGGCGCGATCTCCACGCGGCGGTTCTTCGCGCGGCCTTCATCGTCCGCATTCGAGCTGACCGGCTGTTCGGAGCCGAACGCGGCGGCGAACACCGACGGCGCCGGCACGCCGGCATCGATCAGCGCACGCGTGACGGTCAGCGCGCGCTTGGCCGACAGTTCCCAGTTGTCCGCGAACTGGCGGTTGCCGGCATGCACCTGCTGGTCGTCAGCGAAACCACTGATCATCAGGATCTCGTCGCGCGTCTTCAGGTAGGCGGCCAGCGGCCCGGCCAGCGTCTTCAGCAAGTCGCGGCCCGCGGGCTGCAACTGGTCGGAGTTCAGCGCGAACAACACGTTGCCGCTGATGCCGATGCGGCCGTTGATGAGCGTCACGCGGCCGGCCGCGAGCGGCCCGGCGAGCGCCTGTTCGAGCGACTTGCGCTGCTGCGCTTCCTGCTGGCGCGCGCGCACGGCTTCCTCGAGCTTCGACGTGAGCTGAAGCTGCATGCCGATCACGCCGACGAGGATCAGCACGAACGCGCCGAGCAGCACCGACATCAGGTCGGCGAACGCGGGCCACACCGGCGCGGATGGCGCGCCGCCGTCGATTTCGTCGTGCATGCGTTACGCTCCGACGGGCGCCCGCCGGCCGGCGAGCTGCTGCAGATCCTCGACGATCTGCTTCTGCGACATCATGCTCAGGTCGATCACCTCGCGCGCCTGCGCGACGTAGTACTCGAGCTGCTCGTCGCTGCGCGCGAGCGATTTCTCGAGCGCGGCCTCGATGCGCTGCAGATGGTTCAACAGCTTGTCGTTCGATTCGCCGAACACCTGCACGGCCATCCCGAACGCATCGCCGAGGCTCGCGACCTCGACGGCGCCCGCGGTGACCTGCGCGGCCACCGAATCGAGCTTGCGCGTTTCGGCATCGACGGTGTCGTTGAAGCGCGCGCCGACACGATCGAGCAGGTCGGCCGACGTGCTGACGAGCGCATCGATCGCGGTGCGCTGTTCGGTCGACGCGTGATTGACCGCGCCGAGCAGCGTTTCGAGCGTCGCGAGCAGGCGGCTGCGCTCCTCGAGCGTCGCGGTATCGCGCACCATGCTGTCGGACAGGCGCTGGCGCAACTCGGCAACGACGTCGGCCGCGGCCTTCGGCGCCTCCGACGCGGCCTGCACGAGGCGCGCGATCTCGTTGATCGTGTCGCTCGCATGCACCTGCGCCTGCGCGGTGATGTCGTTCGCGGTGCGGGCCAGCGTGTCGCAGATGTCCTGCTGGCGCGTCGCGGCCTGTGCGCTCGTCTGTGCCCATTCGTCGCGCAGCGCGGCCGCCATCGCGGCGAGCGAATCGTTCCACGCGGACAGGCGCTGTTCGTCGCGCGCGGCGAGTTGCGTCTGCAGGCCCGTGTGCGAATCGCGGATCGTCGTCAGCAGATCGTTCGAGCGTTGTTCGAAGGTCGTTGCCTGCGTGGTGAGATCGCGTGTCGTTTGCGCAAGTGCGTCGCAGATTTCCTGCTGACGGCCGGCGCTGTGCACGCCAGCACGCTGCCATTCGTCGCCGAGCTTCGTGGCCATCGCGGCCAGCGAGGCGTTCCATGTCGACAGACGTTCTTCGTCGCGTGCGGCGAGTTGCGTTTGCAGGCCCGTATGCGAATCGCGGATCGTCGACAGCAGATCGTTCGAGCGTTGTTCGAAGGTCGTTGCCTGCGTGGTGAGATCGCGTGTCGTTTGCGCGAGTGCGTCGCAGATTTCCTGCTGACGGCCTGCGCTGTGCACGCCCGCACGCTGCCATTCGTCGCCGAGCTTCGTCGCCATCGCGGCCAGAGAATCGTTCCACGCGGACAGGCGTTCTTCGTCGCGCGCGGCGAGTTGCGTTTGCAGGCCCGTGTGCGAATCGCGGATCGTCGCCAGCAGGTCGTTCGAGCGTTGCTCGAAGGTCGCTGCCTGCGTGGTGAGTTCGCGCGTCGTTTGTGCGAGTGCGTCGCAGATTTCCTGCTGACGGCCGGCGCTGTGCACGCCCGCGCGTTGCCATTCGTCGCCGAGCTTCGTAGCCATCGCGGCCAGCGAATCGTTCCATGCCGACAGGCGTTCTTCGTCGCGTGCGGCGAGTTGCGTTTGCAGGCCCGTGTGCGAATCGCGGATCGTCGACAGCAGGTCGTTCGAGCGTTGTTCGAAGGTCGTTGCCTGCGTGGTGAGTTCGCGCGTCGTTTGCGCGAGTGCGTCGCAGATTTCCTGCTGGCGGCCGGCGCTGTGCACGCCCGCACGCTGCCATTCGTCGCCGAGCTTCGTGGCCATCGCGGCCAGCGAATCGTTCCACGCCGTGAGGCGCTGTTCGTCGCGCACAGCCAGTTCGGTCTGCAGCCCCGCGTGCGACTCGCGCATCGCGGCAAGCGCCGCGCCCGAATGTCGCTCGAACGTCGCGGCAGCCTCGCCCAACGCGCGCGCATGCTGGCCGGCCAGCGTCTCGCCGACCTGCTCCTGGCGCGACAGCGCATCGCGCCATGCGTCCGACAGGCGGCCTTCGGTCGATTCGAGGCGGGTCGCGACGCCATCGAGCAGGTCCGTCGAACGCTGCGCGAACGTGTCGGTGAACTGGCCGAGCGTCGTCTGCAGCTGCTGCGCAACGGCGTCGCCGGCGCGGCGCTGTTCGTCGAGCGCGCGGTTCCACACGGCCGTCACGTTGCCGGTGGTCTTCTCGAAGCCGTCCGTCAGCCCGTCGAGCTGACGCTGCACGGCGCCCGTCACGGTGTCGCGCAGCGCGGCCATCTCGTGCGCGAGCCCCGTCATCGTCGCCGCGACGACCGGCTGCAGCGCGGCACCGGCCACGCGCGCGCTTTCGGCGGCGCTTTCCTTCAGCGCGTCGCCGACGTTCGACGCAAGGCCCGCGTACGCACGCTCGGTCCGGTCGAAAAACGCCTGCTGGCTGTCGAGCTGGCGATCGTGCAGCGCGACGCTGCGCGCCTCGAGCGTCGTCATCATCGTCTGCAGCCGGTCGACCAGCGCCGGCATCACGTCGGCCTGGCGCTGCAGCAGCCGGAACGATTCGTCGCGCTGGTGCGCGGACGAATGCACGCGCAACGTCGTCGCGATCTTCGCGTCGAGCTGCTGTGCCGCGTCGATCCGCTCACGGCGCACGAGCGCGGACAGCAGCCCGAGCATCGCGGACGTCGCGACACCCGCGATCGACGTGCCGAACGCGAACCCGAGGCCCTTCACCGGCGCGATCAGCGATGCGCGGATCGCGTCGAGATCGGTCGCGCTTTCGAGCGCGGCGCCCGTGCCCTTCAGCGTCACGACCATCCCGAGCAGCGTGCCGAGCATGCCGAGCAGCACGAGCAGGCCGACGAGGTAAGGCGTGAGCGACGGGCCCGGCAGCGCGACGCGCGCGCCTTCGACACGCGCGCGCACGGCGCCGCGCAGGCCCGGGTGCAGCGTGTCGAGCCACGTGTCGAGCTTCGCGGGCGGCTCGGTCAGGCCGGCGACCGCACGCGACAGCGTGGCAGTCGCCTGCCGGTAGCGCAGCAGTTCCCACGCGCCGGCGACGTAGCACGCGCCGATCAGCAGCGTGACGGCCGACGCCAGCGGGTTCGACGCGACGTAACCGACACCGATCCAGCACACTGCGAGCAAACCGGCGACGAAGACAACGAGATCAATGCGAATTCTGGACATAGCGTGTTGATTAGCAGGTGCGAAGGGCCGCGAGCAGCCCGTCTACCGTTTGAAACCGGACTTCGAGTTCGGCAAGCAGGATGCCTTGCATCTCGTCTCGAAACGTGTCGAGCCATGCGCCGGGCACGAGCGCCTTGACGGTCGCGCCGTCGGCAACCGCGCCGTCATCGGTGGGGTCGACGGCAGCAGCGGATTCGGCATCGGCCAGCGCCTGCCGCTCCGCGTCGCGCAGCCGCCCGAAACGCGTGCCGAGCAGCGCGGGCACGGCCGACAGCAGGCTGCGCTCGCGCGCGCCGAGCACGCGCTCCATGATCGCGTCGAGCGTCGCGAGCCGCGCCATCCCGGACGAGCGCGCGGCGAGCGCGCCCCGCAAGCGGCCGCGCAACTGGCCGATCGCCGTTTCCATGTCCTGCTGCAGGGACAGATAACGCTGGCGGAAGTCCGCGAAATCGGCCGTATCGGCAGCCGGCGGCGGCAGGTCGCCGGGCCGGCGCCGCGTACGCGGCCGGTTGGTGGCCGCGATCGCCTGCGCGAGGTCGTGGCGCACGCGCGCGAAGTCGCGCTCCGCGTCGTAGCCGCGCACGCCGGCCGCGACGCCGGGCGGGCTCGCACCCAGCGCGGACGACAGCGTGATCGCGTCGGTCCAGCCGAGCCACTGGCTCAGCCGGTCGGACAGCGTTTGCCGGGATTCCGCGACATCGGCGTCGGCCAGGCGCGCGAGCAGCCGGACGAGCGTCGGGCCGGTCAGTGCCGGGCGCGGGGAAGCGTGCACCATGCTGCAAACCGTCAAAAAAGGCAGCAGTTTACACGGCGCCGGGAGGTCGACCGCCAGAATCGGGGAAGCGGCGCCGTCGAGCGCGCCGAGCGACACGCGCGAACGCCCGCCGCGCAAGGCTCGCCGGGTGGCGGCAGGGAGCCGGGAAGATCGTCGGCAACGGCCTGGCGCGCCGCCGGAATCGGGCTGCCGGGCACATCACCTAGTGCCTGAAGAGGAAGAAACGGCGTTTCCGGTCGACCTGCGGTTTCCGGAAACCGGATGCGCGTTGGCGCCGTTTGAGCGGTTCGAGCAGTTCGCTCCGGCGGCCGGCCACGTAAATGGCCAGCCGCCGTGCAATGCAAACCGGAATCGGAAGCGGTCAGATCCCCGCTTTCGGCGCGTTCAGGATCAGCCGCAGCCCGAGCAGCGTGATCGCGCCAGCCGCGATGCGGTCAACCCACTTCTTCGCGCGCAGGTACAGCTCGCGCGGCCGGCGGGTGGAAAAGCACAGCGCGACGATCGTGTACCAGCCGAATTCGACGCCGAACACGAGCGGCGGCAGCGCGAGGTAGCACCACAGCGGCGGATGCTGCGGGAGCAGCGCCGCGAAGATGCTGCCGTACCAGATTGCCGTCTTCGGGTTGCTGAGCTGGGTCGTGAGGCCCGTCCAGAACGACTTGCGCGCGCTGCCGGCGGCCATCGCCTGCGGATCGTCCATCGCGATCGGCCGGTCGGCGCCGCGCCAGATCTTCGACGCCATATAGATCAGGTACGCGCCGCCCGCCACCTTGAGGCCCACATACAGCCATTCGACGGCCTGCAGCAGCGTATAGAGCCCGGCCAGCGCGACGCCGCCGAACACGATGCCGCCCAGGCCCATGCCGAGCGCGGTGGCAAGGCCGTCGCGGCGCGACAGTCCGATCGAATTGCGGGCAACCAGCACGAAACTCGGGCCCGGAATCATCGCGCCGAGCCACAGCGCGGCCAGGATGGCGAGTACGGCAGCCGATGCAGTCATCGAAGTCTCCTTGGTCAACGACGCCGATTCGCCGACGCCTGCGTGTCGTTTCCGACGGTCGAAGCGCTGATTCTGGCACGCTTCCCGGGCGGCCGAAAGCGCCCGCGCGCTGCTATGCTGGCCGTTTTTCCCGTCATCCCGCACCGTCGCCCATGATCGAGATCCGCGCCGCCCGCTATCCCGACGACGCCCGCGTCGTCGAAGCGATCTTCCGCGAGTACATCGCGAGCCCCTCCGTCAGCCTCAAATTCCAGGACTACGAGCCCGAGATCGCCGCGCTGCCCGGCAAATACGCGGCGCCGCGCGGGTTGCTGCTGCTCGCGTGGCACGGCGAGCGCGCGGTCGGCTGCGGGGCGTTTCGCGAGATCGACGCGGTAACGTGCGAGATGAAGCGTGTCTACGTACGCCCCGAAGCGCGCGGGTTGAACGTCGGCCGCCAGCTCGTCGAACGGCTGCTACGCGACGCAAAGGCGGCCGGTTATGCGCGCATGTGCCTCGACGTGCTGCCCGAGTTCGTCGCCGCAAGGCAACTGTATGCTTCACTCGGCTTCACGCCCGCGCCGCCCGTCACGTTCAATCCGGTGCCCGGCACCGAGTTTCTCGGGCGCGATCTGTGACCCGCGCGGCCGGCATGCCCTTCCTCCTTTCGACCCGACACCCCGCCATGCGCGTCCTCCGCCTGTCCCTCCTGCTGCTCCCGCTGCTCGCGGCGCTGCCTGCCGGCGCCCGCGCCGGCGAGCTGCCGAAGTCGATCGCCGCGCAACTGCCGCCCGACTACCGGCCGCTGCTCGCGCAAGCCGGGCCGGATCTCGGCAACGGCCGGCACAGCTTTCTGGTCGTCGTGCATCGCGCGATCGATACGCGCGAGCAGCCGTCGCCGCGCCCGCTGCTGATCTTCGAGGAGCAACCCGATCACGCATTCCGGCTCACCGCGCGCAACGACGAGGTCGTCCTGCGCGCGAACGACGGCGGCCAGTGCGACCCGTTCGATCCCGAATACGCCGCCGACAACGGCCTCTCGGTGAAAGGCCGCTATTTCACCGTGCAGAACTTCGTCGCGTGCGGGCAGCACTGGACCGACTACGTGACGTTCCGCTACGACCCGCGCACGCACGGCTGGGAATTTTCGAACCAGATCGTCACCGTCTCGTATCCGCTCGACGACAAGCCCGACCACGTCACCGTCACGCGCGCCGACGCGCACCAGCCGGTGTCGTTCGGACAGTGGAAACGCAAGGATTAAACGGGGCACGGCAAGCACCGACACCGGCGAAATCCCGCAGGCAAAACGCACCGCCCGGGGAGTACGCGGGTGACAGGAAATGTCGAGACTAGCGGAAATTCGATTGCATGCCCGGTGCACTCGCCGGCGCGCTCCGCTCCGACGCCGGCAGGCCCGCGTCGTGCCCGCTCGCGACGATCACGTCCGACCCGGCTCGCCGATCGAGAACAGCTCGCGCCTTGTCCATATCCAGCGCCCCTTCCCAGCGGGCCACCACCACCGTGGCGACGCCGTTCCCGATCAAGTTGGTCACGGCGCGTGCTTCGTTCAGGAAGCGATCGACGCCGAGCAGCAAAACCAGACCGGACACGGGCACCTGATGCATCGTGGACAACGTCGCCGCCAGCGCGACGAAACCCGCGCCGGCCACCCCGGCGGAGCCCTTCGACGTAAGCAGCAGGACCCCGAGCAGCAGAAGCTGATCCCAGATCGACAGGTGGATATTGAACGCCTGCGCGATGAAGAGGGATGCCATCGTCAGGTAGATCGCAGTGCCGTCCGCGTTGAAGGTGTAGCCCGTGGGCAAGACCATGCCGACGACCGGACGCGAACACCCCATGCGTTCCAACTTGAGCAGCATCTGCGGCAGCACGGCTTCCGTCGATGCCGTGCCGAGCGTGATCAGGATCTCGTCGCGGATGTAACGCAGGTACTTCCACAGCGACAACCCGCACACGCGCATGACCAGACCGAGCGCGACAGTCACGAACAGGATCGACGTGAGGTACAGGCACAGCATGAGTTGCCCGAACTGCGCGAGCGTACCGATGCCATATTTTGCGATGGTGAACGCCATCCCGCCAAACGCGCCTGCGGGCGCCACATACATGACGATGCGCACGACACCGAACATCCCCTGCAGGAACATGTCCAGCATATCGACGAGCGGCGCGGTCCGCGGGCCGAGCTTCGCAAGCGCGATCGCGAAAATCACCGAGAAGAAGATGATCGGCAGTATCTCGCCAGTCGCGAATGCCCCGACAACGCTGCCCGGCACGATGCTCATCAAGAAATCGAGCGCGCCGTGATGCTGTGCTGCATGCGTGTAGCTGGCGATCGCGGCACTGTCGATCCTCGACGGATCGGCGTTCATTCCACTGCCCGGCTTGATCACGTTGACGACCACCATCCCGACCACGAGCGCAACGGTGGATGCGGCCTCGAAATACAGCACGGCCTTCACGCCGACCCTCCCGGCTTCGTGAAGGTCGGTCATGCGCGCAATGCCGACCACCACCGACGCAAAGATGATCGGCGCGAGAAGCATCCGGATCAGCTTGATGAACAGGTCGCCGAGCGGCTTGAGCTGGGATCCGATATCGGGGTAGAAATGCCCGACGAGGATGCCGGCAACGATGCCGATCAGAACCTGGACGTAAAGTTTGGAAAGCGTTCTGCGAATGCGTGATGCCAGCATGACTGTCTCCTGTGCATGGCGTCCTGTTTCGGAAATCGCGTGCGCGCGGGGGCGATGCAGCCGCTCACCCTGAACGTCGACGTCGATCTCGCCTGCCTGACTATTTGTTATGTGTCACGGTGCGCCGGCGAGCGTCCGGCGCACCGTGCCGATGGGGCTTATGCCGACAGCTTTTGCATTTCCGCGAACAGGTCGGCCTTGCCTTCGAAGCCGATGCCGGGCAGGTCCGGCATCGTAATGAAGCCGTTGTCGACCTTCACGCCATCGGGAAAGCCGCCGTACGGCTGGAACAGGTCCGGATACGACTCGTTGCCGCCGAGGCCTAGGCCGGCCGCGATGTTGAGCGACATCTGATGGCCGCCATGCGGAATGCAGCGGCTCGGCGACCAGCCGTGCTGGCGCAGCATGTCGAGCGTGCGCAGATACTCGACGAGACCATAGCTCAGCGCGCAGTCGAACTGCAGCCAGTCGCGATCCGCGCGCATCCCGCCGTAGCGGATCAGGTTGCGGGCGTCCTGCATCGAGAACAGGTCCTCGCCCGTCGCCATCGGTTTGTCGTAGTAATTGCGCAACGTCGCCTGGAGTTCGAAATCGAGCGGATCGCCCGGTTCCTCGTACCAGAACAGGTCGTATTGCGAGAGTGCCTTCGCGTACCGGATCGCGGTGTCGAGATCGAATCGGCCGTTCGCGTCGACCGCAAGTTTCTGGCCATCACCGAGCACGCTGAGGATCGAGTCGATGCGGCGCAGGTCTTCATCGAGCGACGCGCCGCCGATCTTCTTCTTCACGACCGTGTAGCCACGGTCGATATAGCTGCGCATCTCGTCCTTGAGCTTCTCGTGATCCTGGCCCGGATAGTAGTAGCCGCCCGCTGCATAGACGAAGATCTTACGGTTCGGCCGACCGTCGCCGTAGCGGTCCGCCAACAACTGGAACAGCGGCTTGCCGTCGATCTTGGCCACCGCATCCCACACGGCCATGTCGATCGTGCCGATGGCGACCGAGCGCTCGCCATGGCCGCCCGGCTTTTCGTTGGTGAACATCGTCGCCCAGATCTTGTGCGGATCGAGGTTGTCGCCGGCATCGTTGGCGAGCGAGCCGGGATCGGCCTCGAGAATGCGCGGGATGAAGCGTTCGCGCATGAGCTTGCCCTGGCCGTAGCGGCCGTTCGAGTTGAAGCCATAGCCGACGACCGGCTTGCCGTCGCGGATCACGTCGGTGATTACGGCGACGAGGCTCAGCGTCATCTTGCTGAAGTCGATGTAGGCGTTGCGGATCGGGGAACTGATAGGAACGGTTTTTTCGCGAATCTCGACGATTCTCATGGTGGTGTCTCCTGGACTGACACGTTTGCTGGCGATCTCGATTGCATGCACGCTGCTGCAATGAGACGGAGCATAGTCCGCGGAGAACGACCTATAATTCACCTTAATTCATTTCATTTTTTACCAAAAGTGAGAACTGATTCGACGTCGGACTTCGAGTTCTTCATCCAGCTCGCAAAACTGAAGAGCCTGTCGGGAGCAGCCCGGTCTCTCGGAATCACGCCTCCCGCGGCGACCAAGCGGCTCGGCATTCTCGAGGACCGGTTCGGCAAGCGGCTGGTCAACCGGACGACACGCAGCGTGAGCCTGACACCGGAAGGCGAGATGTATGCGCAGTACGCCACACAGATCCTCGATCAGGTGCGGGAGATGGAGGAGGCGATCGCCGGGACGCCGGCAGACCCGCATGGTCGGCTGCGCATCAATGCGACGCTTGGCTTCGGGCGCACTACCATCGCGCCGCTGGTATCGGAATTTGCGAAGCGCTATCCGAACGTCGATGTCCAGTTCGTGGTCACCGATCGCCCGGTGGATCTGGTCGAGGGTGCGTTCGACATGGCCATCCGGTTCGGCGAATTGCCGGACCAGCGCTTGCGGGCACGGCGCCTGATGAGCAATCGCAGGTTCCTGTGCGCGTCGCCAAAGTATCTCGAGCGAAACGGTGTTCCCCAGCGCAAGGAAGATCTCGTCCATCACCGCTGCATCATTCACACGCAGAACGACGACGCGTTCGGCGTCTGGCGCTTCATGCAGGACGATCATCTCGAGGCGTTGAAGGTAAGCGGCTCGCTCTCCAGCAACGACGGCGACATCGTGCTGCGCTGGGCGCTGGACGGTCATGGCATCCTGATCCGCTCGGAATGGGATCTCGCCAAATACATCCAGAGCGGGCGACTTCGCCTCGTGCTGCCCGACGTCGTCCTGCCCTCCGCAGACCTGTTCGTCTACTACCCGGGGCAACGCAACGAGTCGACTCGCGCCCGTGCGTTCATCGACTTTCTCGTCAAGCACTTCGAGGCGCCGTTTGTTCCGGTCGACGTGAACAACGCGGCACCGGAGCGGAAGAGAATCGGTCGGTCGAAATAATGACGCCACGCTCCCTCGGAAGGTTGGCGCAGGAACGCATCATGGGGATCCGTATCGCCCGGAGCCGGAACCCGCCGCACTGCCCCGCGGGCAAACCATGATCCACGCCAGGCGATTCACGACAACTCGCGACGGCCCGCCAACAGGTCTACCATAGGCGCTCGTCGCCCTTCGGGCGATCGCCGCACGGCATACGCCGTGCGCCTGCCCTTCCCACGTAGAACCCGCGCAGGAGGACGTCATGACGCAACACTTCGACGCGATCGTCATCGGCACCGGGCAAGCCGGCCCGCCGCTCGCCGCACGGCTGTCGGCCGCCGGGATGAAGGTCGCGATCATCGAGCGCGGCCGCTTCGGCGGCACCTGCGTGAACACCGGTTGCATCCCCACCAAGACACTGATCGCGAGCGCGTACGCCGCCCACCTCGCGCGGCGGGGCAGCGAATACGGCGTGTCGGTCGGCGGCCCCGTCACCGTCGACATGAAGGCCGTGAAGGCGCGCAAGGACCAGATCTCCGGCCGCTCAACCCACGGCGTCGAACAATGGGTGCGCGGGCTCGCCAACACGACCGTGTTCCAGGGTCATGCCCGGTTCGAGCGCGCCGACGCGGTGCGCGTGGGCGACGCGCTGCTCGAAGCCGAACGCATCTTCATCAACGTCGGCGGACGCGCGCTGGTACCGCCGATGCCGGGCCTCGATTCGGTGCCGTACCTGACCAACTCGACGATGATGGATGTCGACTTCCTGCCCGAGCATCTCGTGATCGTCGGCGGCAGCTACGTCGGGCTCGAATTCGGCCAGATGTACCGCCGCTTCGGGTCGCAAGTCACGATCGTCGAGAAGGGCTCGCGCCTGATCCGCCGCGAGGACGACGACGTATCGCAGGCCGTGCGCGAGATTCTCGAAAACGAAGGGATCGACGTGCAGCTCGACGCGAACTGCCTGAGCGCGCGGCGCGACGGCAGCAACGTCGTGGTCGGCCTCGACTGCGCGGGCGGCGGCCGCGAGGTCGCGGGCTCGCACCTGCTGCTCGCGGTCGGACGCGTGCCGAACACCGACGATCTCGGGCTCGACCGCGCGGGCGTCGCGACCGACGCGCGCGGTTATATCGACGTCGACAACCAGTTGCGCACGAACGTGCCCGGCATCTGGGCGCTCGGCGACTGCAACGGGCGCGGCGCGTTCACGCACACCGCGTACAACGACTACGAGATCGTCGCGGCCAACCTGCTCGACGACGATCCGCGCAAGGTATCCGACCGCATCACCGCATACGCGATGTATATCGATCCGCCGCTCGGCCGGGTCGGCATGACGCTCGCGGAAGCGAAGCAGACGGGCCGCCGGCTGCTGGTCGGCACGCGCCCGATGACGCGCGTCGGCCGCGCGGTGGAAAAAGGCGAGAGCCAGGGTTTCATGAAGGTGATCGTCGACGCGGACAGCCACGCGATCCTCGGCGCGTCGATCCTCGGCGTGACGGGCGACGAAGTCGTGCACGGGATGCTCGACGTGATGGCCGCCGGCGCGCCGTACACGACGATCAGCCGCGCGATGCACATCCACCCGACCGTCTCGGAGCTGGTGCCAACGCTGCTGCAGGATCTGCATCCGGTCGAATGACGCGTGGCGGGCAGCCGTGCATCGGCGTTTCACCGGGGTCGGACGGTGTGCGAAGATGGCCGCTCGCCACGACACCCGGGAACGCCATGGACCGCCTGCAAACGATGCAGATCTACGTACAGATCGTCGAACGCGGCAACTTCACGCAAGCCGCCGACGCGCTGCAACTGCATCGGCCGGCCGTGACGAAAGCCGTGCAGCAGCTCGAACAGGAACTCGGCATCCGGCTGCTGAACCGCAGCACGCGCCGCGTCAGCGTGACCGCCGAAGGCGAGGCATTCTACGCGCGCTGCGTGCAGCTGCTCGGCAGCATCGACGACGCGTTCGCGTCGTTCCCCAAGCAGCGCGCGGCGCCGAAGGGCCGGCTGCGGCTCGACATCGCGCTCGCGCTCGCGAAGACGGTCGTGATTCCGGCGCTGCCCGATTTCCAGCAGCGCTATCCGCAGATCGAGCTCGTGCTCGGCGCGAGCGACCAGCCGTCCGACCTGATCGGCGAAGGCATCGACTGCGTCGTGCGGGTCGGCACGCTGAAGGATTCGAGCATGGTCGCGCGCACGGTCGGCGCCGTGCCGATGGTGACGTGCGCATCGCCCGCGTATATTTCCCGCCACGGTTTGCCGCGCACGCTCGACGATCTGCGCGCGCATCGCGCGGTCAACTTCTTTACCGGCAGCAATCGCCGGGTGCTCGAATGGACGTTCCGCCCGAACGGCGAAACCGTCGCGCTGAAGCTCGCGAGCAGCCTGCTCACGAACAACTCGGAAGCGCTGCTGTCCTGCGGGCTGGCCGGCCTCGGCATCGTGCACGCGCTGCGGCCCGCGCTGCAGCCGAGCATCGACTCGGGGCACCTGATCGAACTGCTGCCGGGCGTGCCGGCCGTGCCGAAGCCGATTTCGGTGCTGTACCCGAACCGCGCGCATCTGCCCGACAAGGTGCGCGCGTTCATCGACTGGCTGACCGAGCTGATCGCGCGCCGCTATCCGGCGTAGAACCGGTCATGAACCTGCACGAACGCGGTCGACGAAGACGATACGCTTGCAGCCGGATCGCCGGACGAAGGTCCGGGCGCGACTTCCACGCGACCGCGTTGCGTGCGTCACCGCGTGACGCGATAACCCAGCGATCGCTCCAGGTACCGCGCCAGTTGCTCCCGGGAAAATGCCGGCTGCTCGATCCCGCTGCCGTCGAGAAATTCGATTACATTGCGGCAGTCCCACACGTAATTGTTCTGGTAGAGCTCGGCGGTACTCATGCCGTCGCGGATGTTGTCGTCGAACAGGCTCAATAACGGATAGAGCGGCGCGTCGACATCCGACTTCCACGCATCGCGCCATTCACGGAACGGCACGACCTGAAACCGCATACCGAAGTAGCGCTCCAGCCTCGAGAAGAATTCCCTCAGCGTCAGGTCGGTCTCGGGCGAATTGATCAGATTGAATTTGCGCCCCAGCGCCGCCGGATTGCGTGAAATCCGTGCCAGCGCTTTCGTCATGTAATCCACGCTCGTCAGCCCTTCGCGCAGGTCCTGCAGATCCGGCACGGTACCGAGCGCAATACATGTCTTCACCAGCCGTCCCCACCACTGATAATCCGCGCTCACGCCGGTCTCGCCGTGAAACGTCGCGTATCCGAGCCGGAAGGTCATCAGCGGCAGGCCGCGCTGCCCGGCCTGGTCGGCCATCTTCTCCATCACCCATTTGCTGCGCGTGTAGCCGATATCCTCAAGCACCGCCGGCAGGTTCTGATCGATGTCGTCCGCTTCGGTCATCATCGTCTTGCCGGTGAAGCGATGCCCCCAGCTGTACACCGAGATCGTCGACAGCAGGATCACCGCCTTGCTTCGCCGGCACCCGGCGAACGCAAGGACCTCGAACATGCCGTCCACATTGATCTTCTTCATGTACGAATACGGCTGGATGAAATTGACCGCGCTGGCGGAGTGGTAAACGATGTCGATTTCGTCCGCCAGCACCGCGTAGTCTTGCTCGTTCATGCCCAAGCGCGGCTGCGTGAAGTCGCCCGCCCACACGCGGATGCGCGATCGCTCGTCCGGCCCGAGGTTCACGTCGTATGCATGCAGCTTCTCGTCGATCCGCACGCGCGCCGCGGCGGCATCCTGCGCACGCACCACGCAATGCACCACCGCCGACGTCGTCGCGAGCAGTTCGGCCAGCAAGTGAACCCCGACGAATCCCGTCGCACCCGTCAGCAGGATCGTGCGCGGACGCGCCAGCAGCGCCGTGTCGAAGGCACCGCTGAAATCCGCCTGCTCCGGTATGCGGATATCGTTCGCCAGCACATAAACCGGTTCGCGCTCGATCTCGGGCGCCACCACGGCGACACGCCGCTCGATCTCGCCCGCGAGCCGCTCCACCGATGGATGCTCGTAGACGTCCCGGATCAGCATCTTCGTCCCCACGGCATCCGACAGCGCCCGTGCGAGCTTCGCGGTCAGCAGCGAATTTCCGCCAATGTCGAAAAAACTGTCGGTCTTGCGAAAGGACGCATGTCCGATCAACGCGACGAACGCATCTGCCACGATCCGCTCGACGGCCGTGTACGGTTCCCGCTCAGTCCGGTTGCGCTGTTCCGCACGGTAACGATGTTCGAGCGCGACGCGGTCGGTCTTGCCGTTCACCGTCATCGGCAGGTCGTCCAGCAGCACATGGCTGACGGGCCACATGTAATCGGGCAGGGTTTGCCGCACGCTCGCCTTGAGCGCGTCGACGACACGCGCGGGCGACGCGTCGGATTCGCGCGGCACGACAAATGCGACCAGTTCCGGCCCGGTTCCGGCCGCGCCGGGCAACGCCAGCACCACTGCCTTGCGCACCTCGCCGGACCCGACGAGCGCGGCGTGAATTTCACTCAGCTCGACCAGATTGCCCCTGATCTTGACCTGATCGTCCAGGCGCCCGAGGAACTGGATCGAGCCATCGTCCAGCCAGCGCCCGAGGTCGCCGGTGCGATAGACGATCTGGTCCGGACGCTGCGGATGCGGGCGGAATTTCTCGCGGGTCAACGCAGGGTTGCCCAGGTAGCCGCGGGCCAGGCTGCGCCCGCCGATGCAGATCTCGCCGACCTCGTCCGCCGTCACGGATTCCAGTGCGTCGTTCAGGATCAGGATCTCCGTGCCGTCGATGGGCCGCCCGATCGAGTCCGGACGGCCGAGCGCCGCATCCGGAACGACGTGGCAAGTCGCGAAGATCGTCGCTTCGGTCGGCCCGTAGTAGTCGATGACCGTGTAATCGATCCCGCCGGTATCGATCGGGCCAAGCTTTTCGCCGGCGGTAAACAAATATTGCAGCGCCAGTTCCGCCGGCTGCCCGACGCGCACCACATCGGCAACCATCACGGTGGGCACGTACGCATGCGTGATCCGGTGACGGGCGAAGAAGCCCACCAGCGCGTCGGCGTCGAGGCGCGTTTCATCGTCGGGTAAAAACAGCGTCGCGCCCGAAGCAAGGGTCGACCAGATTTCCCACTGCGATACGTCGAAGCCGAGGCCGGCCATCAGCGTCGCACGGCTGTCGGCGTTCATCGCGAAACGCGTATTGTGCCAATCGACGAGTGCCGCCACCGCGGCGTGTTCGACGATCACGCCTTTCGGCGCCCCGGTGGAACCGGACGTGAAGATCACATAGATCGCACTGTCCCGCGCATCGAAACGGGGCGTCGCACGCGCGGCGTCCCGATCCGGTCGCCGCGCACACAGGTCGGCCACGCAAGCGAACGGGATGGCCACATTCCGCGAAGTCGCGCCGGCCGTCAATACCAGCGGGGCATTGCATTCGCGCAGGATGGTGTCCTTGCGGGCATCCGGATAGCGGTCGTCGATCGGCACATAGGTCGCGCCCGCTTTCAGGATGCCGAGGATGCCGACAATGAAGTGCGCGTTGCGCGACGCCTCGATCGGCACCAGGCTGCCACGTCCGATTCCCCGGTCCTGCAATGCATCGGCAACCGCGTCGCTCAAACGGTCCAGCGCCTCGTAACTCAGGGTTTCGTGCTCGGAGACCACGGCCGGCCTGTGTCCCCCGCAGGCCGCACGCATTTTGAATGCGTCGAGCACGTTCGATTGAGTAGTCATCGTTTTTATTCCTCATATCGAACACAACAGATCTCAATATAGGCGGCGACAAACAAAAAGCAATTTCACCCGCGGTCATCACGCATCACGAAACGCCGGGGTTATTTGATGCATTCGGCGAAGCATTCGACGATGTTCCGGGTCCGCGACGGCACGCGGCTGATTGTTATTCTTCGAATAACAATCAATGATTTCGTCACGCGTTTATCCGGCGCGGTCACGCGCCTACAGTGCTCCTTCATCAACCCCCGTTCATCGAAGGAGCAATCCATGTCCCGCATCGTTCGTTTCCATCGCATCGGCGGCCCCGACGTGCTGCAGATCGACACCGTCGACGTGCCCGCGCCCGGGCCGGACGAAATCCAGTTGCGCGTGAAGGCAATCGGCCTGAATCGCGCGGAAGTCATGTACCGCAGCGGCGAATACACGTTCATGCCGCGCTTGCCCGCATCGCTCGGTTATGAAGCGTCGGGCGTCGTCGCGGCGGTCGGCCGCAACGTGACGGCATTCGCCGAAGGCGACGCGGTGAGCGTCGTGCCGGCGTTCTCGTTCGCGGACTACGGGATGTACGGCGAGGTGGTCAACGTGCCCGCGCATGCGGTCGTCAGGCATCCGGACAGCCTGTCGTTCGAGGAAGCGGCCGCGACCTGGATGATGTTCGTCACGGCCTACGGCGCGCTGATCGAACTCGGCGGGCTGCAGCGCGGCGATGCGGTGCTGATCGGCGCCGCGTCGAGCAGCGTCGGGCAGGCGGCGATCCAGGTGGCGAACCATATCGGTGCGGTGCCGATCGCGCTGACGCGCGGCGAATCGAAGCGCCAGGCGCTGCTCGACGCCGGTGCCGCGCACGTGATCGTCGGCAGCCCCGCGGACCTGCCGCAGCAGGTGGCGGAGATGACGGGCGGCAGCGGCGCGCGCATCGTGTTCGATCCGGTCGGCGGCCCCGACGCGGCCAACCTGCTGCGCGCGCTGCGCCCCCACGGCACGTTCTTCCAGTACGGCGCGCTCGACACGCGCGACATCCCGGTGCCGGTGATGGACCTGCTCGCGCGCCACCTGACGCTGCGCGGCTACGAGCTGTTCGAGATCACCGGCGACGCGCAGCGGCTCGAACGCGCGAAGCGCTTCATCGTCGACGGGCTCGCGGCCGGCGCGCTGAAGCCGCTGATCGACCGCACGTTCGCGTTCGACGACATCGCCGAAGCGCATCGGTACATGGAAGCCGGCGCGCAGGTCGGGAAGATCGTCGTCACGGTCTGAGCGGCGCATGGCGGGCGGCGGCCTCGGCGAGCCGTCGCGCCGCCCGCTCAGCTTTCGAAATACCGCGGCCGGTCGATATCGGCCAGCAGCCCCGGCTGCGTCGGCGCCCAGTCGAGCGATGCACGCGTGCGCTCGCTGGTTGCCGGCGCATCCATCCCCGCGAACATCGCGAACCAGCCGAAGTGCTCGCCCGCATCCGCACTCGATTTCGCGACGACCGGCAGGTTCAGCCGGCGGCCGATCACCGCCGCGATCTCGCGGAACGGCACCCCGGTATCGTCGACCGCGTGATAGCGCGCGCCGGCCGCGCCGCGCTCGACCGCGAGCCGGTACACGCGCGCCGCGTCGAGCCGGTGCACGGCCGGCCAGCGATTGCCGCCGTCGCCGAGATAGGCCGACGCGCCCTTCTCCCTGGCGAACGCAATGAGGCGCGGCACGAAGCCGTGATCGCCGTCGCCGTGCACGGACGGCGGCAGGCGCACGACCGACGTGTGCACGCCGCGCGCTTCCAGCGCGGCCGCGGTGGCTTCGGACGCGCGCGGATACACCGACGACACCGGCACGTGCGGATCGTCCTCCGTCGCCTCGCGTCCAGGCGCGACGAGCGCGAGGCCCGACGTGACGACCAGCGGCCGCGCCGAGCCCGCGAGCACCGCGCCGATCGCTTCGATCGCGCGACGGTCGAGCTCGCAGTTCTGCGCGAAGCGCGAGAAGTCGTGATTGAATCCCGTATGGATCACCGCATCGGCGGCTTCGGCGCCGCGCGTCAGGCTGTCGTGATCCTCCAGCGACCCGCGATGCACGTCGGCGCCGGCGGCCGAAACCGACGCGGCGGCCGCGTCGGACCGCGCGAGACCGAGCACCGAGTGCCCGGCGGCAACGAGTTCGGCAACGACGGCGGCGCCGACGAATCCCGACGCTCCAGTGACAAAGACACGCATGTTGAGTACCTCCGGGTGGAATGGAGGCTTACTATCTGTCGACGGCCGCTCGCGGTGAAGTCGTGACGGTTTACCGGTAAACGAACTAACAGGATATGGCTGACGCCCCCGACAACCTGCTCGGCGCGTACCTGCGGGACCGCCGCGAGAAACTCGACCCGGCCGCGCTCGGGCTGCCGGCCACGCGCCGCCGCACGCCGGGCCTGCGACGCGAGGAAGTCGCGCAGCGCGCGCACGTGAGTGCCGCGTGGTACACGTGGCTCGAACAGGGGCGCGGCGGCGCGCCGTCGGCCGACGTGCTCGATCGGCTCGCCCGCGCGCTGATGCTCAACGAAGCGGAACGCGAGCACCTGTTCCTGATCGGCGTCGGCCATCCGCCCGAGGTGCGCTATCACGCCCCCGCCAGCGTGACGCCGCGCCTGCAGCACGTGCTCGATTCGCTCGACGCGAGCCCCGCGATCGTGCGCACGGCGACCTGGGACGTCGTCGCATGGAACGACGCGGCGGCCGCGACGCTGACCGACTATGCAACGCTGCAGCCGTCCGCGCGCAACATCCTGCGGCTGATCTTCGTCGATCCGCGCGTGCGCGCGGCGCAGTCGAACTGGGCGCGCGTCGCGCAATTCGCGGTGGGCGCGTTTCGCGCCGACGTCGCGCGCAGCGGCGCGACGCAGGCCGTGCAGGCGTTCGTCGACGAGATGCGCATGGAGAGCGCCGAATTCGACGCGATGTGGCGCGACCACGATATCCATTCGCATGACGAAGGGACGAAAGAGATCCGCCATCCGCAGGCCGGCCGGATCGCGCTCGAGTATTCGGCGTTCTCGGTGATCGGCCGCCCCGACCTGAGCCTCGTGATCTTCACGCCCTCGACGGCGGCCGACCGCGCGCGCATCCGGGCGCTCGTCGCGGCCCGAGAACAGGCACGTGAACAGGCCGGCGCGCAGCAAGTGCCGGCTGCATAACCACGCGCAATCCGGAGCGACGGCTGCGCCGCGGGCCATGCGCCACACGGCGTCGCCCGCCCCGCCGGCCGCGCCCATCCGTCCCCACCGCCCCGCGCGATCCCATCGCAATCCGCACTGATTCCCAGTCGAATATTTAATTTTCACCTGGCGTAGCGCGCGCTTACCCTTTCGGCATCGCATCACAGGGCCACCGGCCCTTCCCTGGAGCATCCCCGATGACCGATCCCGGCACCGCGCAAGCCGTACACCGCCCGCATGCGGCTTTCGTGTCCTATGGCGCGCTCGCGCTGCTGGTACTCGCCGGCCTCAACCTGCGTCCGTTCCTGACCGCGTTCGGCCCCGTGCTCGACGTCGTGCGCGCCGACACGGGCCTCGGCTTCCGTGCGGCCGCGCTACTGACCACGCTGCCGTTCGTGCTGATGGGGGTCGTGGCCGGTGTCGGTGTCGGGCTCGCGCGGCGCTTCGGCGAGCAGCGCGCGCTGACCGCCGCGCTGGCGCTGATCGCGGCCGGCTGCACGGCGCGCCTGTGGGCCGGCGGCAGTGCGGGCCTGATCGCAACCGCGATCGTCGCGGGCGCCGGTGTCGCCGTGGTCCAGGCGCTCGTGCCGGGCCTCGCGAAACGCTGGTTCGTCGACCGGCTGCCGCTCGCGATGGGGCTCTATTCGGCCGCGCTGGTCGGCGGCGGCGCATTCGGCGCGGTCGCGAGCCCGTGGCTCGCCGTGCACGGCGGCTGGCATCTCGCGCTCGCCGTGTGGGCCGTGCCCGCGTTCGTCACGCTCGCGCTGTGGCGCGCGAAAGCGCCGCGCGACACCGTGCACGCGACGGCCGCCTCGACCTCGATCACTGCATTCGCACGCATTCCGCGCGCATGGCAGCTCGCGCTGTTCTTCGGCCTCAGCAACAGCGGCTACGCGAGCCTCGTCGCGTGGCTGCCCGCGTTCTACCGCGGCGTCGGCATGAGCCCGCAGGCGAGCGGCAACCTGTTCGCATGGATGGCGCTGTTCCAGGCGACCGGCGCGCTCGCGATGCCGATGCTCGCGAAACGTTCGCCCGACCGTCGCAACGTGCTGTGGCTCACGCTCGCGCTGCAGGCGGCCGGCTTCGTCGGGTTCGCGACGCTGCCCGCGTTCGCGCCGTGGCTGTGGGTCGCGAGCGTCGGCCTCGGTCTCGGCGGCTTCTTCTCGATGAGCCTGATCGTCACGCTCGACCACCTGCACGACGCGCGGCTCGCGGGCGCGCTCGCCGCGTTCGTGCAGGGCGTCGGCTTCCTGACGGTGGCGGCGAGCCCCTGGCTGATCGGCTGGCTGCGCGACGCGGGCGGCGGTTTCGCGAACGCGTGGTGGATGCACATCGCCGTGATCGCGGCGATGGCCGCGCTGAACGCCGCGTTCTCGCCCGCCGGCTACCGGCACAGCATGGTGCGCATCACCGGCGCCGCGCACTGAACCCGATTTCCTGATCCGGGTGTTCGCCGGCCTCTTCCGGCGACCGTCCAGCCGCCCGCGCATGGCCGGGCGCGGGCCGTCACGCCCATCGGCCGCTGTTCGCTTCACGACAAACACAATCAATCGGTATTGGAGACACAAATGAAAAAGCTCGTTCTGGCCGTCGCGCTCGCGCTGACGGCAGGCGCCGCCGCCGCGAAAGACCCGGCGGTCCTGCGCCTCGGCGTCGATCCCAGTTATGCGCCGTTCGAATCGCTCGCGCCCGACGGCAAGCTCGTCGGCTTCGACATCGATCTCGGCAACGCGATCTGCGAACGGATGAAGGTGCGCTGCGTATGGGTCGAGAACGCGTTCGACGGGATGATCCCCGCGTTGAAGGCACGCAAGTTCGACGGCGTGCTGTCGTCGATGAGCGTGACCGAGAAACGGCTCGCGCAGATCGCGTTCACCGACAAGATCAACAACGTGCCGCCGCGTCTCGTCGCGCGGCGCGGCTCGAACCTGCAGCCGACGCCCGAGTCGCTGCAGGGCAAGAGCGTCGGTGTCGAGCAGGGTTCGACGCAGGAGACCTACGCACGCACGTACTGGGAGCCGAAGGGTGTGATCGTCCGCACGTACCAGACGCAGGATCTCGTGTACCAGGACCTGCTGTCGGGCCGGCTCGACGCGTCGCTGCAATCGTCGGTGCAGGCCGACCTCGGTTTCCTGAAGACCGCGAAGGGGGCGAACTTCGAATTCGCGGGGCCGGCACTGCATGATCCGAAGACGCTCGGTGTCGGTTCGGCGATCGGTGTGCGCAAGGACGATGACCCGCTGCGCACGCAGATCAACCAGGCGCTTGCGAGCCTGATTCAGGACGGGACTTACCAACGCATCGCGAAGAAGTATTTCTCGTTCGATATCTACAATTGACGATGTGACGAGTTGGCCGGTGACGGCTGGCGGAGAAAGCGAAGGGGCGTCGTGCATGAGTGCGCGGCGCCTCTTTTTTTGGGCAGCGGTATTCGAAGACATAGCAGCCGTTCGTCGATCACGGTGCCTTCTGTTCAGCCTCGGCCGTTGCGTACGCAACGACGACCCTCGTCATGTTCCCTCGCGGGCCAGCGTCTGCATCACGGTCCATATCTCGCCGACCATTCCCGAATCGAGCGCGGAAGTGAGTCCGCCCGACGTTTGGCCAACCGCCTGCGACCGCGTGACGTTTTTTGAGGGTTATACGACCTTTGAGCCTTCTGTGTCGCCTTTCATAATTGGTATGGAAGACGAGTCAGGCGCATCAACATGATTGCGCTTTGAACCGTCGGCTTGGTCAATCACGAGGCAGATAAAGGAACACACGATGAGGCTCAGGAACAAGTCAGCTTTGATCACCGGTGGCACGAGTGGCATCGGTCTTGCAACCGCCAGGCTCTTCATTGCCGAAGGCGCCCGCGTAGCGGTTACCGGTCGCGACGATGCCGTATTTGAACGCGTGAAGGCCGAGCTTGGCGAGAATGCGCTCGTTCTCAAGGGCGACGTCCGTTCGATCGACGACATGCGGGCGATTGCCGCGGAAGTGAAAGAGCAGTTCGGCGGGCTGGATGTCGTGTTCGCCAATGCGGGTCGGGCGTTCCCGTCAGCCGTCAACGACATCGACGAGGCACTCTATGACGAGATCCTGGACATCAACGTCAAGGGCGTGGTGTATACGCTCCAGGCGGCGCTCCCGATCTTGCGAGAGTGTTCCTCAGTCATCCTCAATACATCGTTCGTCGCGCAGACCGGCAAGCATGGCATCTCGCTGACCGCGGCGGCGAAGGCGGCCGTCCGATCCCTTGCCCGCAGCTGGTCCTACGAGTTTCTCGACCGCAAGATCCGCTTCAACGCGATCGCTCCCGGCGCGATGGACACGCCCCTGATCAGCAAGTGGGGGATGTCCGAAGAGTGGGTTCGCGACCGCAAGGCCGAGTTCGCCAAGGCTATCCCGGTGGGCCACATGGGAAAAGCCGAGGACATTGCCTACGCGGCGCTCTATCTCGCCAGCGACGAATCCTCCTACGTCGTCGGCACCGAACTGGTCGTCGATGGCGGCATGTCGCAACTTTAAGGCCTCGGCTTCCGGTTTCGGAGCCCGGCACGACACCGCGGCTCCACTCATGTGAATCACACCCCCGCCGCGCCTTTCGTCGTGGCGGTCCGGCAATCCGGCCCGACCTGGCTGCGCCCGCAGAGGGGGCCGACGTACAAGGAGAAAATATCTTGACCGACAATAGCGAAAACAACGCGTCCGGCCAGCAGCCGATTGGCGCGGACCGTTCCCGCCGCGATGTGCTCAAGCTTGGCAGCCTCGCCACGCTCGGCGCCATCCTGGGAGGCGGAACCCTGCTTGGCCGCCCCACTTCCGCTTATGCGCAGACGGGCAACGACGGGATGCTCTCCCCGGCCGATCCGCTCGACATCGTCATCGCGGTATATCCCGGCGGGACACTGCTCGATTTCGCCGGCCCCAGCGAGATCTTTCACCGGTTACCGAACACGAACGTTCGCTATGCGAGCCTCGATGGCGGTTATGTGCCGCTCGAATTCGGCGTCATGTATGGCAAGACCGAACGACTGGCCGATATCGAGAAGGCAGGCCTGATTCTGGTTCCCGGCGGATCTAATCTGACGGCGCCGATGCAGCCGGCATATCAAGCGCAGATCCGGCGTCTGGCCGAGCGCGCCGACCATGTGACGTCGGTGTGCAACGGGTCGCTCGTGCTCGCCGCAACGGGCATTCTCAAGGGCAAGCGCAGCGCCTGCCATTGGGCCTTCGTCAACAAGCTGTCCGAATATGGCGCCATCCCCGTTCCGGATCGCTTCGTGGAAGACGACAACGGCCGCTTCATGAGCGGCGGCGGCGTAACGGCGGGCATCGACTTCGCCCTTCGCGTGGCCGCGAAACTGCGCGGTCAACAGGCCGCCGAATTCACGCAACTCGTGATCGAATACGATCCCGCGCCGCCGTTCCATTCCGGCCATCCCCGAGATGCCCGGCCAGAACTCATTGCGATGGTCGACAAGAAACTGCCGGGCGCATCCAAGGGACTCGCACGCATTCCAGGTGTTCGCTGAAACACTTCCACGCGTTGTGCGCGAGGCCACACCGCTGGCCTCGATGAAGGCCGCAACCGGCATGGTCTGCACGCCCCGTCTGCCCAAGCCGGTGCGGCCCACTTCAATTCAAGCCAAGATCGGAAATCATCGCATGCGACAGACTCGTCATTGTGTTGCTGCCCTCGCAGCCTGCATCGCCCTTTTCGCTGTTGCGCCACCTGCAACGGCAAGTGACGCCCAGCGTCCGCCCGAAGCGGCCATCAAAGCCGAAAATGCACGATGGGCGGACGCCTTCGCGCGAGGTGATTACGCTGCGATAGGTCGCCTCTATACGGAAGACGGCGCACTGTTACCGCCCGGGGGCGACCGGGTCACCGGCCCCGGCGCGATCGTCGCGTATTTCACCAAAGGATATTCGGGATCCAGGCCTTGCACCGTATCCTTCGACAACTACGAGTTCTACGGCAACGACCGGATGGTGACCGAAGTGTCGGATGCCGAGATCCGTGATCCGAGCGGCAAGCTCAAATATCGCGGCAAGCAGATCCTTGTCTTCGTGAAGCAGGGCGACACCTGGAAGCTGCATCGCGACATCTGGAACAGTTACGCCCGCTGAAACCCGACGCTCGTCGGTGTCGGTGAAAGTTTCCCGGGCGGTGGGTCAAACGGCAGCGGCCTGATCCATCGGAATGGGAAAGTGACGCGCTGATCGGCCCTCGATCAGCGCTCACCGTTCAATCTGCTTTCGCGTCGGATCGATTGCGGCGGATGTCCATGCAGTTTGACGAAGGCCCTTCGCATCCGTTCCGGATCGGCGAACCCCACCGCGAGCGCAATCTGTTCGATCGGCTCACTACCGCTCTGCAGGCGCAGCCGTGCAGCTTCAACGCGCAAGCGCTCGACCGCCTTGGCGGGCGTTTCACCCGTTTCCCGGCGAAATGCGCGTCCGAATTGCCGCGGACTCAATCTGGCGGCATCGGCAAGCCGCTCGACAGGCAGCGCTTCGGCAAGATGCTCACGGGCAAAATTCAGCGCGATGCGGATACGATCCGACTCCGGTTCCATCTGCGACATCGCCGAGAATTGGGACTGCCCTCCCGGTCGGCGATACGGGACGACCAAATACCTTGCGACAGCGCGCGCGATTTCCGCGCCCATGTCTCGTTCGATCATCGCGAGCGCCAAGTCTATTCCGGCGGCGATGCCCGCCGACGTCCAGATGCGGCCATCGGCGATATAAATGCTGTCGCTCTCGACCCGGGTGCGAGGGAAGCGCGACTGCAACTGGGCAGCATACAGCCAGTGCGTCGTTGCTCTCAGGCCGTCCAGCAAGCCGGTTTCCGCCAGCAGAAACGCGCCCGTACACACGCTTGCCACCCGCGACGCCTTGGCCCCCAGTTTCCTGGCAGCGGCGATGTTCTCCGATGTCTGCATCGGTTCGATATCACCGCCCACGAATACGACGGTGTCGAACGTGCGCCGCCCGACCGGCTTCGTCTCGATCGGAAAGCCCGCATTGCCGAGCACGGAGCCTCCGGCCTGCGAGATGACCTGCAGATCGTATGGGGTATGGCCGGCGGCTCTGACCACCTGATTAAAGGCCGAAAGGGGTCCGGCCAGGTCAAGCGCATCGTAGCCGCGGCAAACGAAGAATCCAATTCGATGCATGATGATGTCGTGATCGAAAACCATCGAAGTGACGTATTTTACGGATAACCCTCGAATAGCGCCATTCGATATTTTCTTGCGAGATAGCCGATGGCGGACGTCGTCCGACCTGAATATTGCTTGTATGCCATCGAGGAAACGCGAGACGGCGGCAACGCCGGGAAGCGGCCGCAAAATACGACCGTCTCAACCGGCCTGCAGCTGAATGTCAGTGCCAGTCGCCAGCGAATCGACGCGGTTGATAAGTACCGTTGTTCCAGGTAAAACGCGCTGACTTGCCCGACGCAACCTTGCCCCTGGGGCGCACAAGCAGGTCATGGAACCCATTGGTCGTGTGAGGACTAAACGACAGCACGTAGTGAGCCTCCGTCGTGCTTTCCGCATCACACGCATCCTGTCGGGCATCGCTCGAATTCGTGCCCTTCCCGGCCTTCTTCTTCACGCAATCGCTAGCCTCATCCTTGTCATAGGTCGACCAATCCGTCAGCGCGGTGAAGATGGGCATCACGCGACCCTCTGCATAACGATACAAGCTCAGTATCTCGGTCGTATCGCTATGTGCGGTCGATGTGTAGTTGTTGTCGAAGCGGACGCCAAAGGCAGTTTCCCGGTCGCTGATTCGGTACGGGACGAGATCCATGGCAACCGATGCGTTCCACAATAGCGGCGACGTATCGACGCGCTCGCTTCGGTCACTCGCGAGCAGGCGGAATCCTTGCTCGTCGCGGGTCAGGATGCCTGTCCACAATGCCGCTTCGACGTCATCGTTCGGGTGCTGTACCAATGCGGCCACGACCCACAGCGGCCCTGACATGGATGGCCCATGCGCCCATGGCGCCAGCGCGAGACCCTTGACGCTTTCCGCCGGTGCCGGATTCTTGTCCATCAGGGTACGCAACGCGGCTTGCTGCTGATCCGTGTCGCGCACGTCGCTCACGCCGCTCTCGGCAAACGTGCAATTTGCAGCCAACGCGAGTATGAGCGCCAACGCCGTTTGTACGTACAAGTGGCGTTTCCTGCTTTTCCTTTCGCCTGGATATCGCTGCCGCGAGGATGATTCTTCTCCGCTTCGTTCCTGCCTGTTGATCAACATGGCTTGTGTATTCATCGGATGCCTAACTTCGAATCAGTTGCGTGCAGACTTTGTCGGGGTAACGGATCTCGCCGACTTCCATTGTCAATGACCGCCGGACATCGCTTCAAAGCGCCATTCCCCGGGCTTCATCAAGCATCCATTTCGCAAATGCCTGTAGCGGCCCTTCGCTCAACTCGATCGGCTCGGGAAGAACGAGGCAGAAGTTTTTGGCAATCGACTTGCCGTCTGGCCAGGGCGCGACCAGACGGCCTTGTTCAAGCTCGGTCTCGATGTAAAGACGCGGCACCAACGCAACGCCCAAACCAGCCAGCGCCGCTTCGATCAGCATGGAATGCAGATCGTAACGCGCGCCGACCGCCGAATTGGTCAGCGCGATGCCGGACTCCTGTGCATAAAGCTGCCACGCGTCCGGATTTTGTCGCCGGTGCAGGCGCGGCAACTCATCCAGCGATACGTTCGCACCGGCGCCTTCGAGGAGCGCCGGACTACAAACAGGCACCAGCACCTCCTCCAGCAGCTGATGCAGATGCATGCCCGCCCATGCCGGATGCTCGAAATGAATCGCCGCATCGAAACCGCTGCCGGCAAGCAGGAAGGGTTCCATCCGTTCGGCGATATGCACGGTAATGTTCGGATGCCTGTCCTGAAAGCGTTTCAGTCGCGGGATAAGCCAACGGGTGGCGAAGGTTGGAATGGCGGCGATATCGATGCTCGCGCCCTCGCTCGGCTGCCCCATCAGATACAGGCTGTCCCGTTCCAGCCGATCCAGAATCTCGCGAACCTGCCCCGCGTATCGCATGCCGTTGGGGGCGAGCCGCACCCGATTTCCCACGCGCTCGAACAGCGCGACACCCAGAAACGCCTCCAGTCGACCGATCTGGCGACTGACGGCACCCTCGGTCAGCGCCAGCTCCTCGGCCGCGCGGGCGAAGCTGCCGTGTCGAGCCGCGGCCTCGAAAGCCTGAAGCGCGGAATTGCTTGGAATCTTGCGTCGCATGAGGGTCTCGCCGGTGGGTATGCGCTCGACGTCAGCTTGATCAAAGATCACTGAAGGCTGACTTTATTTCGTTATCTACGCAGAAAACACCAGCCTACCATTACATTTTCGCAGCGACCATCGATCGTTCGCGGAAAAATACTCATCCGGCCCGAAGGATAATCTGATGATCTACACCGTGGAATGCAGCTTCGCCGACCCCGGCAGCGAAGCCGAATGGAACGACTTCTACAGCCTCGAAAAGCTGCCCGCCCTCATCTCGGTTACCGGCTTTCACACGTCGCAACGCTTCAAGGCGTTGAGCGACGGTTGCCCGGTCTACCTCGCCGTCCACACGATCGACGGTCCCGAGATCCTGACCGGTGATGAATATCGCCGGAAAGGCGGCGGCAATTTCGCCCGGTGGCAGCAACACATCACCGACTGGCATCGAAACCTGTACAGCGATATCGGCGTTGCGCCGGCGGTCGATGCGGACGAACGCCTCGCGCTGTGTGCAAGCGGCCCCGAACCGCTGATCCGGATGGGCGTCACGCCGCTGGCCATGCACGCGGTTGCGCTGGAGAAAAGCCCGGAACGCCGTTGGCTCGCCACGCTGCCTCGGCGAACCGCTCAGTTGGCCGAGAGCGTGCCCGAAGGCGTCCACCTCTACGCGCCGATGACGGAACAACTGACCCGCTTCCGCACCGTGTCGACCGAACAGGAACAATAGATCCGCGATGCCCAACGTCACCATCCATATCCCTGCGGGGCAAATGCCGTCGGACGAGCGGCTTGCCGAGCTGTCCGGCGACTGCGTCGAACTCTGCACGCGCGTCCTTGAAGCGACACTCAAGAACGTTCACGTCATCTTTGTCGAGGTTCGGCATGGGCACGGCCATCCCGTCTTCGCGGAAGTCCAGTATCGCGTCGAGACGTTTCGCACACCCGCGGTAATGGACCGGTTCATGGAAGCGCTGGAAAACGCCATCGTCCGCTGCACCGGTCTCACCGCGCGCATCCGTTGTTTCGGTCATGCCGCGTCGAACATTCACGCCCGAAATTAATCGGTCCGGAGAATCATTGTGTCCACCGCTACCTTTCCCAGTCAGCAAGCCGGCGATTTCACGATCACCGCGATCAGCGACGGTTACCTCACCGCCAGCCTCGACTTCCTGTCGAACCTCGACGCGCCCGACGCTTCCAGAATGCAGCGCGACGCCGGGCAGAACGAGCCCGCCGCGGTGCATATCAACTGCTACGTGGTACGCGGCGCAGGCCGCACGATTCTCATCGACGGTGGGGCCGGCGGGTTCAAGCAATGGGGCGGCCGCCTGCAGACCAACTTGTTGCTTGCCGGCATCGAGCCGTCCACGATCGACACGATCCTGCTCACGCACGCGCATCCCGACCATGTCGGCGGGCTGGTGAATACGGCCGGACAAGTGGCCTTTCCGAATGCGGAGCTCGTAGCACATCAACGCGAGGTCAAGTTCTGGCAGGACGACGGAAATCTGAGCCGTGCCGGCGAGCGGGCCCGCGGCAACTTCCTGATCGCGCGCCAGGTATTCGACGGCTACCGCGACAGGCTCCGTACATTCGATGACGGCGAAGTGCTGCCCGGCATCATGGCGATGTCGCTACCGGGACACACGGACGGGCACACCGGCTATCTCGTCGAATCCGGCGATCGCGGCCTGCTCGTGTGGGGGGATGTCGTTCATTTCCCTCACATCCAGATCAAACGGCCAGATGTATCGATCGCATTCGATCAAGATCCGTCGCTGGCAGCCACCACACGCTCGCGGCTGTTGGACCGGGTCAGTTCCGACGGACTTCTGATCGCCGGCATGCATCTGGGCGAACTCGGTTTCGCGCGAATCAAGCGAACGACGGGGGAATACGGTCTGTTTTACGAGACCGACGCGTGAACGTCCGGCCAACGACGCATGTGCAAGGCGGCTCGTGGCCGAATCCGAATGCGATGCCGATGTCCGGCGACACGTAAATGCCACACAACGCGCGAGTGCGTGTAGATTAGGACCTCGCTGCGACCCGTCGCTGTGTCTTCGAATCGGTCGCCATCCGAGTCAATCCTGAAGTTGCATGGGAGCCGGCATGAACACGAAGCACAGCAAGAAAGGTCATCTCGAAGCCGCGGCGTCGCACCACGAGCAGGCCGCGCGATATCACCGCGAGGCATCGCGGCATTTCGAGGACGGCAAGGACTTTGCCCACGCCGCCCATCAGGCGATGATCGCCCATGGTCACACGCTGCATGCGATCGATCAGGCACACGACGCCGGCGCGCACGGCGCCAATTCGCCATCCACCACGCCTTCGTCATCCGGCTCGAGCGCAAGTGCCGCGGACGTGGCCAAGCTTCATGCGGCGGCCGTCGAGCTTCACACGCAGGCGGCGCAGCACATGCGTCACGCGGTCAAGCTGTTCGACCAGGATCGCAGCGCGGCCTCGCACGACGCCCAGCTGGCGCTCGCCCTCGCACTGCGCGCGTTGTCCAATGAAAATGAAGCGGCCCGACTCTTCGTCAAGCTCACTGCCGGTGGTGCTGCGTGAATCGACGCTGATCGAATTCAGGCCAGTCACATCTCGTCTGGCTGGAGATTCGGTGTGACGCGGTATTCCTTTGCGCACGCCGCACGGCACCCGGTTGTCGCGCGGACCCACGGTCGTGGGCCGCCCGTATCGATCCGCGCAACACCCGTTATGGTGTAAGCGGCTAGGCCGTGCGTTCCAGCAGGTTGGTGGCGAACGACTTCGCATGCGCGACGGCTTCCTGCGCGTCGGGGAATACACCGAGCTGCTCCCAGTGCTCTTCGGCCGCGTACGTTCCCTTCACACCGAGCGCCCGCTGAACGCGCAATTGCGCGGCGTATCTGCCGTCCTCCAATGGTCGGGCAGTTGCGATCACCTTGTGCGGCAGATCGGATCGTTCCGGCTGAACCAGCTCGACCGGACCGCCGGGTGCGCCGACATCCTTCAACTCGTTTCTGGCATTGCAGTCGGGGCAGTAGAAGCACCACCCGTCGTCGTCCTGCCTGGACCTGACCTGACCGCGAGCCAGCACGGCACGACATTCAACGTTTTCGCAGATGAACGGCATAGCAGTCTCCGGAGTTGTTTGGTGGAAATCCTAGCATGTCCGCCGACGGCCAACCATCGGCAATGTTTCCGTACGTTGATGACGACGTGCCACCTCGTCATCTTGCGCCCGTGCTTCGGTGCGTCCTGATCGTCAAGCGAGCGCCAAGGCCTTTCGTTTTTCTGCGTCGCGCTTGGGTGGCGCGTTGAACAGCCGCCCGTACTCCCTGCTGAATTGCGACGGGCTTTCGTAGCCGACACGATACCCGGCTTCCGCCGCACCCAGTCCTTCCGCCAGCATCAGACGGCGCGCCTCCTGCAAACGGATCTGCGCACGAAAACGCAGCGGGCTCATGTGCGTGGCCGCCTTGAATTGCGCGTGGAAATTCGACACGCTCATGTCCGCGAGCGCGGCGAGTTCGTCGATGGCGAAATCTTCGGTGAAGTGCTGGCGAATGAACACGATCGCTCGCTGAATCCGGCTGATACGGCCGGTCTGATACGCAATCTGATGCAACATGCCGGCATGCGGCCCGCGCAACAGGCGATAGAGAATCTCGCGCTCGATCAGCGGCGCGAGCGCGGGCACGTCGTCCGGTGCGTCGAGCAGATGCAGCAGCCGCGTTGCCGCGTCGATCAGGTGCGGCGTCGCGGCTTCCACGACGATCGCGGGCGAAGCGCGCTCCGCGCCGCGATCGGGCTTCGCTGAATCGTGCATGAGCATGTCGGCGAGCGCCTGACGATTCAGCGGCAATCGCACGCTGAGATACGGCTTGTGCGCGCTGGCCTCGATCACCGCACCGATCACCGGCAAATCCAGGCCGACGATCAGGTAGTTCGACGGATCGTACTGATACGCGCGGCCGCCGACCACCGCACGCTTGCGCCCTTGCGCGACGATGCAGCAGGACGGTTCGTAGAGCGTATGCACGGGTTCCGTCGTGGCCGACGAGCGCAGCAGGCCCAGACCCTCAATTGCTGTGTCGACCGCGCCGTCCGCAGGCGCATGGCGCGCGATCAGCGCCGCGAGATCAGCGATTTTTTCCATGGTTCGAGTGTCGCATATCCGATCGTGACCGGCATCGCAGCCGCTGCATTTTCGGAGAATCGTGCAAGAAATGCGGACTTGCAAGATATCGGCCGCCGCCCCTTCCGCGCGATGCTGTCGGTTCTTCACCTGAACCGAGGAACGGATATGTCCAGCCACAACATCGAACAGAAAGTGGTCCTGATCACGGGCGCGAGCAGCGGCATCGGCGACGCCACCGCCCGCTATCTGGGCGCCCGCGGCGCCCGGCTCATGCTCGGCGCGCGTCGCACCGAACGTCTTGCTACCCTCGCCGGCGACATTCGTGCCAAGGGCGGCACCGCAGCGTGGCGCCCGCTCGACGTGACGCGTCGCGACGACAGCGTCGCCTTCGTCGAAGCCGCGCTCGCCGAGTATGGACGTATCGACGTCATCGTCAACAATGCGGGCGTCATGCCGCTGTCGCTGATGGCGTCGCTGAAAGTCGACGAATGGGACCGCATGGTCGACGTCAACATCAAGGGCGTGCTGTACGGCATCGCGGCCGTGCTGCCGGTGATGAATCGCCAGGGTTTCGGCCAGATCGTCAACGTATCGTCGATCGGCGGGTTGCGGGTGTCGCCGACCGCCGCCGTCTATTGCGCGACGAAGTATGCGGTGCGCGCGATCTCCGATGGCCTGCGGCAGGAGAACGACAAGCTGCGCGTCACGAGCATTTGTCCGGGCGTCGTCACGTCGGAGCTGGCCGACACCATCACGGACCCGGTCGCCGCGGACGCGATGGCGACGTACCGCAGTATCGCGCTCGAACCGGACGCGATCGCTGCGGCAATCGCGTATGCGATCGCCCAGCCCGCCGACGTCGACGTGAACGAGATCGTCGTGCGCCCGACTGCGACGATCACTGGTTGACGAAAGACCCGGAATCGAAAAAGGCCAGCCCCGATCGGGGCCGGCCTTGCCGGATTGCGCTACGTGAACCGCCGTCAGCGCGACAGTCACTCAATAGTGACTGCGCCCCCACAGCGTCGCCGGCTCGTCGAGCAGATGATGCAACCCGCTGCGTTCAATCACGCGTTCCGCGACTTCGTTCACCCGCTCGAGAATTGCGTTCTCGTCGACCGACAGCACCTTCCGATCTTCCATCAGCACGCGCCCGCCGACCATCGTCATGCACACGTCGGCCGCGTTCGCGAAACACGTGACGCGATACACGGGCATGTTCATCGGCATCATGTGCGGCCGGAACAGGTCGACGAGGATGACGTCGGCGAACTTGCCGGCTTCGAGCGAGCCGACTTCGTGATCGATCGACAGCGCCTTCGCCGCGTCGATCGTCACCATCTCCAGCACCTTGCCGTGCGGCAGCACGTCCGGGTCGCGGAAATGCCGACGGTGGTAATGCATGCACTGCCACATGTGGCGGAACATGTCGTAGCCGCGATCGGGCGCCGCGCCGTCCGACGCGATCGCCACCGTCACGCCCGCATCGATCAGTTCGGGCACCGGGCAGCGCCCGATGATCGACATGATCGCGCTCGGGTTGTGGACGATCGCGGTGCCCGTCTCCACGCAGGCGGCGATATCGTCGTCGGTCAGGTCGATGCTGTGCGACATGAACGACGTCGGGCCGAGCAGCCCGAGCTCGCGATGCGCGAACGCGAGCGTGCCGGCGCGGTGGCCGTCCTGCGTAAACGTCAGCTCGCGCTCGCGCGCCAGCGCGCCGTAGCGCGCGGCCTGATCGCGAAAGTCACGCTCGTACTGCGCGAGTTCCGGGTCGTGCTCGGGGCCGTACACGGGCAGCGTGAGCGCGATCCGGATCCGGCCGCCGGCGTCGCCGTGGCATGCGTCGATGATGTTCTTGCACACGTCGTACATCGTGTCGAAATCGATGTCGCGCGTGTCGCTGCCGTCCGGTGTGTGGCGCGTGTACGCACGCGGCGCGGGCGGACGCGACGGGCCGACCGCGACGATCGAGCGCGTGCCGGTACGCACGACCGCGTCGCAATGGCGCCGCGCGTACACCGGATCGTCGACGCGCATGATCGAGTTGCCGCCGCCGAGCAACGACACGCCCGTCGTCACGCCGGCCTTCAGCCGTTCGAGCGCGGCGAGATGCGATTCGGTCTCCCAGAACGCCTCGTCCGATGCGCGCGTGTAGATCGTCTCGGCCGCGGCCGACCACGCATCGCCGTCCGCGCCGCCGATCGTGCGCAGCATCGCGTGGCCCGCGTGCGCATGCGCGTCGATCAGCCCCGGCAGCACGGCCTTGCGGCGCGCGTCGATCGTGCGCGCGGCGCGATAGCGCGCCTGCAGTTCATCGGTGCCGCCCACGGCGACGATGCGATCGCCCTTCACGGCAACCGCGCCGTTGTCGATCACGCGCCGCTGCGGGTCCATCGTGATCACGCAGCCGTTCGCGATCAGGATGTCGATCGCTTCGCGCTGGTCCTCGCGTTTTACCTCGGTAGTCATCGCGTATTGTCCTGTTGTGATTCGGGAGGGTCATGACGCCGTCGAACGGCAAAGCCGCCGGTTGAGTGCCCGGCGGCTCGCTATCGTCATGACAAAGCAGCTGTCACGCGGAACCGACCGGCGCCGCGACACGGGCCTTCAGCTTGCGCTGCACCGCGCTGATCGCGATGAACACCACCGCGTTCACCGCGAGCGCGACGAGCCCGGGGTTGATCGACGTCAGCGTGTTCGACGCGCCGGGGAACAGCGACGCAAGCGTCACGCCGTAGTAGTTCGTCATCGCGATCACGATCGCACCGGCGACGATGCCCGCGAACGCGCCTTCACGCGTGCCGAACGGCCGCTTCAGGAAGCTCGACGCGAGCATCGGCACGAGCTGCGTGAGCAGGCTCGACGAGAAGATCGCGAGCGTGACGAAGGTCGCGCCACCGCGCAGCACGAAGTAGACAACCACCAGCGTGAAGATCGGCAACGCGATTCGCGCGACGCGCGTCACTTCGCGGTCGGTCGCGTTCGGCGCGAAGCCTTCGCGGTAGATGTTGCGTGCGATCGTCGTCGACGCGTTCAGCATGATCAGCGAGCCCGGCACCAGCGCGGTCAGCAAGCCCGTGCCGCCGACGATGCCGACGAACCACGCGGGGAAGGTCTGCTTCACGAGCCGCAGCAGCGCGAGATCGGTCTGCGCGCCTTCGAGCCCGTGCACGGTCATCACAGCCGCGAAGCCGACGAGGAACAGGAACGCGATCAGCACCTGGTACAGCGGCATCAGGATCACGTTGCGGCGCAGCGCGCGCTCGTCCTTCGCAACGTAGATCGCGGTGAAGCCGTGCGGATACAGGTAATAACCGAGCGACGTGAGCAGGATCGTCGAGTTGTACCAGCTCAGGTTGAAACCATGCTCGGGCATGCGCAGGAGTTCGGGATGCGCGGCGTCGAGCTTCGCGAACATCGCGCCGAGGCCGCCGTAATAATGCATCGGCAGGTACAGGCCGAGGAAGATCGCGATCGCGAGGATCAGCACGTCCTTGAAGATCGCGATGCTCGCCGACCCGTGGATGCCCGACACGACCATGTAGACGGCCATCAGCGTCGCGGCGATCCAGATCGCGGCGGCCTGCGGAATCAGCCCGTACGACATCTCCGACACGATCACGCCGAGCCCGCGCAACTGGATCATCAGCAGCGACACCATCGCGAACACCGCGACGAGCGACACCAGCACGCCGATCGCGCGGCTGTCGTACTTCGCCGCGAAATAATCGGCGAACGACACGAGGCCGCGCTCCTTCGCGTAGCGCCACACCGCCGGCAGCATCCAGTAGCCGATCACGAACGCGAGGCAGCCGTACGACAGGATGTAGAACGCCGGCACGCCCTTGCTGTAGGTCCAGCCGCTCGCACCGAGGAACGAGAACGTCGAAAACGCCTCGCCGGCCATCAGCAGGAACGTGAGCAGCGAGCCGAAGCCGCGCCCGCCGACCGCCCACTGTTCGAGCGTGAGCTTGCGGCCACGACGCGCCATCACGCCGATCGCGAGCGCGAACACGGCGAACGCCGCGATGATGATGATCGATGCGTTCATTGCGCGTCTCCCGTGCGGCCGTCACGGGCCGCGTCGCGCTCGTCGAGATGGAACAGGATCGCGAGGATCGCGGCCGTCGCCGCCATCCAGATCAGGTTCCAGACAAGCAGGAACGGCAGCCCGAACAACAGCGGCCGCACCTCGGCGATCGAGCCGCCCGTATACATCCCGACGAACGGCAACGACGCCAGCAACAGTTTGAATTTCATGTGAGCCTCCTCCGGAAGACGCGCGTGCGCATCAGGACATCAGAACTTCTGGCGGATGCCGACCACCACCGCCACTTGCGACGTCGTCGACGACGGGCTGTCGGTGCCGTCGATCCACGCCGTGCCGACCGACGACGACGCCTTTTGGTAGAAGCCGTTCACGTACACGTCGGTGCGCTTGGACAGCAGGTACTGCACGCCGGCCGACACCTGCTGGTAGTGGCCGCTGTCGCCGCCGCGCGCGACCTTCGTATACGTGTAGCCGGCCGCGGCCATCAGCGCGGGCGTCACCATGTAGCGCAGGCTGCCTTCGTAGTTGTTGAAGCGCAGCGCGCCGCCCGTCACCTGACCGAAGTTCGAGCCGGTGTACAGCAGCCCGAGCGTCGCCTGCCCGATCGCGTAGCTGCCGCCCGCGCCCCAGATCTGCTGGCGCACCGCGCTCGACAGGCTCGCGCCGAACACCGACGCCGACGACGGGTAGTAGTTGTCGGAGGCGACGGCGCCCGCGGCGCTGCTCGCCGGATGATTCACGCGCGCATACGCGGCGCCTGCATTGAGCGGCCCGTTCGCGTACGTGACACCCGCGCTCCAGCTGTTGTCGTTCGCGAAGCCGGTCGAGTTCGAGAAGCCGTACACCAGGTTCGCCTGCAGCCCCGCGATCGTCGGCGACACGTACTTGACCGCGTTGTTGAGACGGAACGTGTTGTTGATGTCGTCGTTGTCGAACGGGTGCGTCGAGTTCTGCACGAGGAAGCTGCTCATCTGCAGCGAGCCGAGGATGTCCTGCGTCGAGTTGTACTGGCGGCCGAGCGTCACCGCGCCCCAGTTCGCGCCGCTCAGGCCAACCCACGCCGAGCGGCCGAACATCCGGCCGCCCTGGCCGAGCGCGCCGTTCGCGACGTTGAAGCCGTTCTCGAGCCGAAAGTTCGCCTTCAGGCCACCGCCGAGATCCTCGGAGCCGATCAAGCCCCAGCGCGGGCCCGATTCGTTGCCGCCCGTGAACTGCCACAGCGCATGGCCCTTCGCGTTGTTCGTGTAGGTCACGCCCGCGTCGACGATGCCGTACAGCGTCACCGTCGACTGCGCATGCGCGGCGCCGGCAAACAGCATCGCGATCGCGGCGCCCACGCTTGCGGCGCACGTCTTTCCACCCTTCATTTGCATCATCTCCGTCGTCTCCGCTCCAAACCTGCTCATTGATGTCGTGTTGTGTTTTGTTGGTCCTGCCATGCATCCCGATCGCGTTGCATCGAGTTGTCTAGACAGTCGCTGGATGGTATCCAGCCGCAATCACATCAAGAAATGAAATGTTCAACTGGCCAGCAGTTGAAAATCGAATGGAGGGGAAACGCGCGGGGCCTATGCGACCCCGCAAGACAAACGAAAGTGAACAGGCCCGCTGGACGGGGCCCGATTTGCTCAGACGTGAATGGCTCGCGTAAGCAAGCTGACGGAACGGCGCGCGCGCCGCGCCTATGCGGTTTTCCCTGAGAGCCCGTGCATCGGCCGGCGCAGCGCGGCGTCGAACGGGTTGGTGCGCGGCCCGATCGCGTCGGCCTGACGTCGCAGCAGTTCGACGACCATCGGCATCCGGTCGTCGCCGAGGCGCGACGCGAGCGTGCCGACGCTCAGCGCGCCGACCGGATAACCGGTGCGATCGAGAATCGGCACCGCGACGCCGGCCATGCCGTCGAGCACGCCGCTGTTGCGGCCCGCGTAGCCGAGCTGCCGCACGCGTTCGATCTCGGTGCGCAGGTACACCTCGTCAAGCACGCCATAGCCGCGAATGCGCGGCACGTTGAAGCGGATCACTTCCTCGCGTTCGGCTTCCGGCAGGAACGCGAGGATCGCGAGGCTGCCCTGCCCGACGCCGAGCGCGATGCGCCCGCCGATATCGCCGGTGAACGAGCGGATCGGGAACGGCCCTTCGCACAGGTCGAGACACACCGCGTCGAAGCCGCTCTTCACGAGCAGGAAGATGGTTTCGCCGAGGCTTGCGCACAGCCGCAGCAGCGCGGGGCGGCACAGCGTGCGCATGCTGCTCGGGTTGCCGGCCAGCGCGGCGAGCGCGAAGAAATCAACGCTCAGCCGGTACAGCTTCGACTGCTCGTCCTGCTCGACCATCCCTTCGGCGATCAGCGACTGCAGGATCCGGTGCGCGGTGCCCTGCGTGAGGCCGACGGCCTTCGCGAGGTGCGTGACGCGCACGCCGTCCTGCTGCATGCCGGCCAGCGCGCGCAGGATCGCGAACGCGCGCTGCAGCATGCCGGTGCCCGGCGCGCCGGCCGGATCGGCGTCCTCGTCGGCGCCGGGTGCGCGCGCGGCGGGCGTGCCGCGCATTCCGGACGAAAGGGGTTCCTGCATGCCGGCTCTCCTCAACAATTTCATTGAACGGAATACGTCAGCCGCCATTGTCGTCCGGCCGAAATTCGCCGGGCATCCGGGTGTGCACGGGATTGACGCGTGCATTTCGCGGTCCGGTCACCCTTCATTCAACGGAACGATTTGCATGCGATTCGTCGATCCATTCCGATCATCGGAATTTTTCTGAAATTCATCCCGTTGATCAGAATTCGAAATTGACGCGCCGAAATATGGCTGGCTAGAGTCCGCGTCATTGGTGCACCGGCCACTCGGTGTGCGAACCCGGAGCTCCCCATGTCGTTTCTCACGCTGTCGGATCTGACGAAAACCTTCGGCGACCTCACCGCCGTCGCCGACGTCAACCTGTCGGTCGAACAAGGCGAATTCGTGTCGCTGCTCGGGCCGTCGGGCTGCGGCAAGACCACGACGCTGCAGATGATCGCCGGCTTCGTCGACGTCACGCGCGGCCGCATCGCGCTCGACGGGCAGGACATCACGCACCTGAAGCCGAACCGCCGCGGGCTCGGCATCGTGTTCCAGAGCTATGCGCTGTTTCCGCACATGAGCGTCGCGGAGAACGTCGGCTTCGGCCTCGACATGCGCGGCGTCGACAAGGCCGAGCGCGCCGAGCGCATCCGCGCGGCGCTCGCGCTGGTGCGCCTCGATGCGCTCGCGCACCGCTTTCCGCGCGAGCTGTCGGGCGGCCAGCGGCAGCGCGTCGCGATCGCGCGCGCGGTCGTGATCGAGCCGCCGGTGCTGCTGCTCGACGAACCGATGTCGAACCTCGACGCGAAGCTGCGCGAGGACATGCAGTTCGAGCTGCGCGCGATCCAGCGCAAGATCGGCACGACGACGATCATGGTCACGCACGATCAATCGGAAGCGCTGTCGATCAGCGACCGCGTGGTCGTGATGGAAGCCGGTCGCATCACGCAGACCGACACGCCGTACCGCGCGTACGAGCGCCCGGAAAACCGCTTCGTGTCGCAGTTCATCGGCAAGGCGAACCTGCTGCCCGGCACGATCGTCGCGCACGACGGCGACGCGATCCGCATCGACCTCGGACACGATCTTGCCGAGACGGGCCGCACCGCGCACCTGCCGCCGCGCGAACGCGACGTGCGCGTCGGCGATGCCGTATCGGTCTGCATCCGTCCCGAGAAGCTGCGGCTGTGCGCACCCGATGCCGGCCGCTTCGCCGCGACGGTGACGAGCCGCTTCTTCCTCGGCAGCCAGTGGCTGTACCGCGTCGACAGCGCACTCGGCGAAGTGCTGGTGTGCTGCCAGAACGAAGGCGCGGAGCCGCTCGCGGAAGGCGCGCCGGTCGGCATCGACTGGCACAGCGATGCGGTGCGCGTGATGCGCCGGGAGGCCTGAATGCGACAGCCTTCCCGCCCGCTGCCCACCGACGGCGCAACGGCCGGCCTCGCGCGGCCGGCCGCGCCCGACACCGTGCCGGCCCCTGCCGCCACCGGGCACACGAAACGCGCGACATGGCGCGCGCATGCGCCGCTGTGGCTGATGTGCGCACCCGCGTTCGCGCTGTTCGCCGCGCTCGTGCTCGTGCCGCTCGCGATGACGCTCATGCTGACGGTCTACCGCTACGACCCGGCCACCGGCCCGATCGCCGCGTTCCAGTTCGGCAATTACGCGGAAGTGCTCGGCTCGTCGTACTTCCACACGATCTTCGCGCGCACGTTCGGGATCGCCGCGCTGACGACCGCGATCTGCGTCGCGATCGGCACGCCGGAAGCGTACGTGCTGTCGAAGATGCGCGACCCGTGGCGCTCGCTGTTCCTGCTCGCGATCCTCGCGCCGCTGCTCGTGTCGGTCGTCGTGCGCGCGTTCGGCTGGAGCATGCTGCTGAACACGAGCGGGCTCGTGAACCAGGCGTTCGGGCTCGTCGGCCTCGGGCCCTTCAAGCTCGAATACACGACCTTCGCGATCGTGATCGCGCTGGTGCACGTGATGCTGCCGTTCATGGTGATTCCGGTGTGGACCGCGCTGCAACGGCTCGATCCGCAGACCGAGCACGCGGCGCTGTCGCTCGGCGCGTCGCCGTTCACGACGCTGCGCCGCATCGTGCTACCGCAGCTGATGCCCGGCGTGCTGTCGGGCAGCCTGATGGTGTTCGGGCTGTCGGCGAGCGCGTTCGCGATTCCCGGCCTGCTCGGCGGACGCCGGCTGAAGGTCGCGGCCACGGCCGTCTACGACGAATTCCTCGGCTCGCTGAACTGGCCGCTCGGCGCGACGATCGCGGTGTTGCTGCTGGTCGCGAACCTCGTCGTGATGCTCACTTACTACCGCGTGCTCGAACGCCGCTACGCGCGCAGCCTCGGAGGCGCATCGCGATGAGAAAGAACGGCCCCTTCGCCCTTGCGTTCCACACGCTCGTGATCCTGTTCGTGCTCGCGCCGCTCGCGATCGTCGTGCTGGTTGCGTTCACCCCCGACGAAACGCTGACGTTGCCGACCCACGGGCTGTCGCTGCGCTGGTTCCGCGCGATCCTCGACTATCCCGACTTCGTCACCGCGTTCTTCAACAGCGTGAAGCTCGCGTTTGCATCGGCGACGCTGTCGCTCGCGATCGCGCTGCCGGCGGGCCTCGCCATCGGCCGCGCGGCGTTTCCCGGCCGCGCGTTCCTGAACGGCCTGCTGCTGTCGCCGCTCGTGATCCCCGGCCTCGTGCTCGGCATCGCGCTGCTGCGCTTCTTCGCGCTGATCGGCGCGACCGGCTCGTTCGCGTGGCTCGTGCTCGCGCACATGATCGTCATCACGCCGTTCGTGATGCGGCTCGTGCTCGCGTCCGTCGCGGGCCTCGACCGCAGCATCGAGCAGGCCGCGTGCTCGCTCGGCGCGGACCCGTGGACGACGTTCCGCCGCATCACGCTGCCGATGATCGTGCCCGGCATCACGGGCGGCTGGCTGCTCGCGTTCATCAACAGCTTCGACGAGCTGACGATGTCGATCTTCGTCACGTCGCCGCAGACGGTCACGCTGCCCGTGCGCATGTACATGTACGCGACCGAGTCGATCGACCCGATGATGGCGTCGGTGTCGGCGCTCGTCATCTTCATCACCGCCGGCGCGATGCTGCTGCTCGATCGCGTGTACGGCCTGAACCGCATCCTGATCGGCCAACACTGATGTCGACTCCCGTTTCCCGTTCCCCCATCGACCCGGCCGACGGCGCGCAGTTCGTGCGCGTCGCCGAGCGCGAGCGCGCCGCCGTTGCGTTCACGCTCGACGGCCGCCCCGCGCACGCGCTCGCCGGCGACACCGTGCTCACCGCGATTCTCGTCGCGCAGCGCCGCGTGCGCGTCAGCGAATTCAGCGGCCTGCCGCGCGCGGGCTTCTGCCTGATCGGCGCATGCCAGGACTGCTGGGTGCGCACCGAGGCCGGCGCGCGCTTGCGCGCGTGCTCGACGCCCATCGCCGAAGGCATGCGAATTCTCACCGGCGCGCAGCCGGCCTCGACCGGAGACACGCAATGACCGCCGCACTGCAACCGGTGATCGTCGGCGCGGGCCCGGCCGGCGTGCGCGCTGCAGAGGCGCTGGTCGACGCGGGGCTGCGCCCGGTCGTGATCGACGAGAACGCACGCTGGGGCGGGCAGATCTACCGGCAACCGCCGGCCGGCGGCGCGTTCGCACGCGGCAAGCGCACGCTGTACGGTTTCGAGGCCGCGAAAGCCGACGCCGTGCACCGGACGATGGCCGCGCTGCTGCCGCACGTCGACTACCGGCCGGACACGCTTGCGTGGGCGTGCGGCGCGGGCCGCGTCGATACGCTGCAGGACGGCCACGAAGTGACCGTGCCCTACTCGCACCTGATCGTCGCGAGCGGCGCGACCGACCGCATGCTGCCCGTGCCCGGCTGGACGCTCGCGGGCGTCTATACGCTCGGCGGCGCGCAGGTCGCATTGAAGGCGCAGGGCTGCGCGATCGGCCGGCGCATCGTGTTCGCCGGCACGGGGCCGCTGCTTTACCTCGTCGCGTACCAGTACGCGAAGGCCGGCGCGCAGGTCGCGGCCGTGCTCGACACGAGCCCGCTGCGCCGCCAGGCCGCCGCCGCGCCCGCGCTGCTGCGCATGCCGTCGACCTTCGCGAAAGGGCTCTATTACATCGGCTGGCTGCGCGCGCACGGCGTGGCGATCGAAACGGGCGTCACGCTCGAACGCGTGCTCGGCGAACAGCATGTGACGGGGCTCGCATGGCGCGCGGCCGGTGACGATGCACAGCTGCATGTGCTCGACTGCGATGCGCTCGGTCTCGGCTTCGGCCTGCGTTCGGAAACGCAGCTCGCGGATCTCGCCGGCTGCCGGTTCGGTTTCGATCCGGTCAATCGCGCGTGGCTGCCCGAGCGCGACGCGGCCGGCCGCACGTCGGTGCGCGGCATCTACGTCGCGGGCGACGGTGCGGGCATCGCCGGTGCCGACGCAGCCGAAGCGTCGGGCCGCCGCGCGGCGCTCGCACTGCTCGATGATGCCGGCATCGCGACGCCGTCGCCATCGCCGTCCGGCAAACCCGATGCGGCGACGCTGGAACGCACGCTCGCGCGCGTCGGCGCATTCCGCGCGGGCCTCGAAGCGGCGTTTGCACCGCCCGACGGGCTGGTCGCGCGCTGCCCCGACGACACGATCGTGTGCCGCTGCGAGGAGATCGACGCGGGCACGCTGCGGCGCTGCATCCGCGCCGGCGCGGCGACCGAACTCAACCGTCTGAAGGCGCTGACACGCGTCGGGATGGGCCGCTGCCAGGGCCGCATGTGCGGCGACGCGGCCGCGCTCGTGCTGGCCGCCGAAACCGGCCGCCCGCTCGCCGATGTCGGCCGGTTGCGCGCGCAACCGCCGGTGAAGCCGTTCCCGATCTCGGCCGCGCTCGCGGGCGACGACGTCGCGGCGATTCCCGACGAGGCACGCGATGAGTGATGCCCGTCATTACGACGTCGCGATCGTCGGCGGCGGCCTCGTCGGCGCGTCGGCCGCGCTCGCGCTGGCACGCCGCGGCCTGCGCGTCGGGCTGTTCGA
>NZ_LDWR01000159.1 GCF_001039005.1 Burkholderia cepacia | reverse complement strand
CCGGTTGAATCCACCCAATATGCCAGTCGCGCGTACCGGAAACTGGCCGCCACGTTCAAGATGAACGTCTCAATGAGCCGGCGTGCCAACGCCTGGGACAACGTGCCGATGGAGAGCTTCTTCAAGACATTGAAGGTCGAAAGAATTTATCAGAACCACTACGAAACGCGCGCCCACGCCCGACTGGATATCGTCGATTGGATCGAGGGCTATTACAATCGGCAACGCCTGCATACCTCGATCGACTACCTTACCCCCGTCGACTACGAGGACAAGTTGGTCGCCGCATGAGTTGCTGTACGTGAAAACAAGGCAGGGTCAGTACAGAGGCGTCTGATGAGCGAGTGCATCAAATTCAGACCGATCCCACCACGCTCGCCACACCTCAATGGCAAGGTCGAGCGTTCGCAACTCACTGACCGGAACGAGTTTTGGACCCATCACGCTCCTGCTGAGGATGCGATCGACGAGCGAATTGAGGAATGGCAGTTTGACTACAACTGGCGCCGCCCACACGGCTCACTCGGCGGCAAGACGCCCATCGATCGCATAGCGGAATTGTGCGAAATCACACCTCTCGCAGAGGAGATAGCCGGCGCCTACGACGAACTGAAAGAGCGAATCCGGCACCGCGAATGGCGAGTCGACAAGACACTTGGCGAACATCACCGGCGCGTGCTGGAACTCGCGTCTCCTAACGGAGCCGTGAGTTCCAGCAAGTCAAAGAAACGGCACTCAAGAAAGTGAAACGATATCTACGAATCGCACATCCTAAGAGACGGTTTCATAAAGACTGGTCGGCCCGCCGAAGGGTATTCCAGCAGATCAGGCGGCAACCGAGTTTGAGGAACGCGCCGTGAATGTCGGCACGGCGCTCGAAACGAATGGGGAGACAACGGAAGTGGTGCAGCCAGGCATGCGTGCGTTCAACGACCCAGCGATATTTGCCAAGGCCGCTGCCATGTTCGGTACGGCGCTTGGCGATCACCGGCTCGATACCGCGATCGCGCAACGCTCGTCGATGCCGCTCGGAGTCG
>NZ_LDWR01000158.1 GCF_001039005.1 Burkholderia cepacia | reverse complement strand
CCAGCCTTGTTTTCACGTACAGCAATTCATGCGCGATCAAGCTGGCCTCGTAGTCGACGGGGGTAAGGAAGTCGATCGAGGTATGCAAGCGTTGCCGATTGTAATATCCCTCGATCCAATCGACGATATCCAGGCGGGCGTGGGCACGCGTTTCGTAGTGGTTCTGATAGATTCTCTCGACCTTCAATGTCTTGAAGAAGCTCTCCATCGGCGCGCGTTGTCCCAGGCGTTGGCACAACGGCTCATTGAGACGTTTATCTTGAACGCCGCGGTCAGTTTCCGGTACGCGCGACTGACATATTGGGTGGATTCAACCGGTCGTCGCAACACTAGGTTGTTGAACATATCTGAGA
>NZ_LDWR01000157.1 GCF_001039005.1 Burkholderia cepacia | reverse complement strand
ATCGAGCTATTGGCTGACGAAAGGCCGGTCGACGCCGAGGTCGACAGCGACGACACCGTGCTATTAGTCGAACTCAGGCCAGTCGACAGCGAGCTGATGCCCGTCGAAGTCGACGTGGACAACGAGGAGATCGAGCTGGTGGCTGACGAAAGGCCGGTCGACGTCGAGGTCGACAGCGACGACACCGTGCTGTCGGTCGAGCTCAGGCCGGTCGACAGCGAGCTGATCCCCGTCGAAGTCGACGTGGACAGCGAGGAGATCGAGCTGTTAGCCGACGAAAGGCCCGTCGAGGTCGAGGTCG
>NZ_LDWR01000156.1 GCF_001039005.1 Burkholderia cepacia | reverse complement strand
GCCGGTCGACAGCGAGCTGATGCTCGTCGAAGTCGAGGTGGACAACGAGGAGATCGAGCTGTTCGCCGATGACAAGCCGGTCGACGTTGAAGTCGACAGCGACGACACCGAGCTATTGGTCGAGCTCAACCCAGTCGACAGCGAGTTGATGCCCGTCGAAGTCGACGTAGAGAGCGAAGAGATCGAACTGTTGGCCGACGACAGGCCGGTCGAGGTCGACGTGGACAGCGACGTGATCGAGCTGTTCGCTGACGACAAGCCCGTCGAAGTCG
>NZ_LDWR01000155.1 GCF_001039005.1 Burkholderia cepacia | reverse complement strand
TAGCCGACGACAGCCCGGTCGATGTCGACGTCGACAGCGACGACACCGTGCTATTAGTCGAACTCAGGCCGGTCGACAGTGAATTGATGCCTGTTGAAGTCGACGTGGACAGCGAAGAGATCGAGCTATTCGCCGACGACAAACCGGTCGACGTCGATGTCGACAGCGACGACACCGAGCTATTAGTCGAACTCAGACCCGTCGACAGCGAGCTGATGCCTGTCG
>NZ_LDWR01000154.1 GCF_001039005.1 Burkholderia cepacia | reverse complement strand
TCAAGCCGGTCGACAGCGAGCTAATACCCGTCGAAGTCGACGTGGACAATGAAGAGATCGAACTGTTAGCCGACGACAGTCCGGTCGACGTCGATGTCGACAGCGACGACACCGTGCTATTAGTCGAACTCAGGCCGGTCGACAGCGAGCTGATCCCCGTCGAAGTCGAAGTAGACAGCGAAGAGATCGAGCTGTTCGCCGACGACAAACCGGTCGACGTCGATGTCGACAACGACGACACCGTGCTATTGGTCGAACTCAGACCGGTCGACGTGGAAGTCGACAGCGACGACACCGTGCTGTCCGTCGAACTGAGGCCAGTGGACAGTGAGCTGATGCCCGTCGAGGTCG
>NZ_LDWR01000153.1 GCF_001039005.1 Burkholderia cepacia | reverse complement strand
GTGGAAGTCGACAGCGACGACACCGTGCTGTCAGTCGAGCTCAAGCCGGTCGAGAGCGAGCTGATACCCGTTGAAGTCGACGTGGACAACGACGAGATCGAGCTGTTGGCCGACGACAAGCCGGTCGACGTCGAAGTCGACAGCGACGACACCGAGCTGTTAGTCGAGCTCAGGCCGGTCGACAGCGAGCTGATGCCCGTCGAAGTCGACGTGGACAACGAGGAGATCGAGCTGTTAGCCGACGACAAGCC
>NZ_LDWR01000152.1 GCF_001039005.1 Burkholderia cepacia | reverse complement strand
ACGACAGCCCGGTCGAGGTCGACGTCGACAGCGACGACACCGTGCTATTAGTCGAACTCAGGCCGGTCGACAGTGAATTGATGCCTGTTGAAGTCGACGTGGACAGCGAAGAGATCGAGCTATTCGCCGACGACAAACCGGTCGAGGTCGACGTCGACAGCGACGCCACCGAACTATTGGTCGAGCTCAACCCAGTCGACAGCGAGTTGATGCCCGTCGAGGTCGACGTGGACAGCGAAGAAATCGAGCTATTGGCCGACGAGAGGCCAGTCGAGGTCGAGGTCGACAACGACGTGATCGAACTGTT
>NZ_LDWR01000151.1 GCF_001039005.1 Burkholderia cepacia | reverse complement strand
CAACTGTGCTTGCATTCAGCGGGCCGTGCTTGCATTCCATCGTCGCCCGCTCACATTATTTGCAACTGACAGCCCTCAGATCGGTAGCCCGGCGGCCAGCATCTTGTCGCGTAGAGTAGCCGCTCGTTCCGGCTCCAGCGCGTTGCCGAACAGTGCCTTGATCTCGGCTGGTTTGGCGTCGAACTGCTCCACGAGATCCTTGACGCGGTAGCCGTGACGCGTCAGCGTCGGCTCAAGGTCATCGAGCTGCCGGGACAGGATAGACTCGACCAGCGCGGCCGACACGGGCTTCTCGCCGGTCCGATATCCGGCTTCGAACGCGAGTGTCAGATGCAGCTGGATTTGCAGCGGCGTACGCAATTTTGTCGCCAGCAGATCGATCGCCTCCTCGGTGAGGATCGATTCGACGTCGGTGCCATCCGACGCGCACGCGCCGATCAGCCAGTACAGGTACTCGCGCTGGCTGCCGGCGATGCCGTCGAGCGAGAAGATGTCGGTGCGGTAGCCGATTTCTTCCATCGTCGCGCGTCGCAGGTCATTGCGCAACTTCGGATGCCCGGCGAGGATCAGGGACAGGCTACCGCCGCCGTCCTCGACCAGCTCCATCAGGCGCTTCAGGCCGATCAGTGTGTTGCCATTCAGGTCGTGTGCTTCGTCGACGAACAGTGCGACGGGCCG
>NZ_LDWR01000150.1 GCF_001039005.1 Burkholderia cepacia | reverse complement strand
ACGGCGTAGGTACCGTCACGCTGTTCGGCTCGCAGTACGCGATGCGGATCTGGCTCGACCCGAACCGCCTGACGAACTACGGCCTGACGCCGGTCGACGTGTCGTCGGCGATCACCGCGCAGAACGTGCAGATCGCGGGCGGCCAGATTGGCGGCACGCCGGCCACGCCGGGCACCGTGCTGCAGGCGACGATCACCGAATCGACGCTGCTGCAGACGCCCGAGCAGTTCGGCAACATCCTGCTGAAGGTCAACCAGGACGGCTCGCAGGTTCGCCTGAAGGACGTCGCGCAGATCGGTCTCGGCGGCGAAAACTACAACTTCGACACGAAGTACAACGGTCAGCCGACCGCGGCACTCGGTATCCAGCTCGCGACCAACGCGAACGCGCTCGCGACCGCGAAGGCCGTGCGCGCGAAGATCGACGAACTGGCGCCGTTCTTCCCGCACGGCCTCGTCGTGAAGTATCCGTACGACACGACGCCGTTCGTGAAGCTGTCGATCGAGGAAGTGGTCAAGACGCTGCTCGAAGGTATCGTGCTCGTGTTCCTCGTGATGTATCTGTTCCTGCAGAACCTGCGGGCGACGATCATCCCGACGATCGCGGTGCCGGTCGTGCTGCTCGG
>NZ_LDWR01000015.1 GCF_001039005.1 Burkholderia cepacia | reverse complement strand
CGGTGCCGGTCGTGCTGCTCGGCACGTTCGCGATCATGTCGCTGGTGGGTTTCTCGATCAACACGCTGTCGATGTTCGGCCTCGTGCTCGCAATCGGCCTGCTGGTCGACGATGCGATCGTCGTGGTGGAGAACGTCGAGCGCGTGATGGCGGAAGAGGGCCTGTCACCGAAGGAAGCGACCAAGAAGGCGATGGGCCAGATCACCGGCGCACTCGTCGGCGTGGCGCTGGTGCTGTCGGCAGTGTTCGTGCCGGTGGCGTTCTCGGGCGGTTCGGTCGGCGCGATTTATCGCCAGTTCTCGCTGACGATCGTGTCGGCGATGGTGCTGTCGGTGCTCGTCGCGTTGATTCTGACGCCGGCGCTTTGCGCGACGATCCTCAAGCCGATCCCGCAAGGGCATCACGAAGAGAAGAAGGGCTTCTTCGGCTGGTTCAACCGCACGTTCAACAATAGCCGCGACAAGTACCACGTCGGCGTGCACCACGTGATCAAGCGCTCGGGCCGCTGGCTCATCATTTATCTGGTCGTGATCGTCGCGGTCGGCCTGCTGTTCGTGCGCCTGCCGAAGTCGTTCCTGCCCGATGAAGACCAGGGGCTGATGTTCGTGATCGTGCAGACGCCGTCGGGCTCGACGCAGGAAACGACCGCGAAGACCCTCGCGAACATTTCCGACTACCTGCTGAAGGACGAGAAGGAAATCGTCGAGTCGGCGTTCACGGTCAACGGCTTCAGCTTCGCGGGCCGCGGCCAGAACTCCGGTCTCGTGTTCGTTCGCCTGAAGGATTACTCGCAGCGTCAGCATGCGAACCAGAAGGTCCAGGCGCTGATCGGCCGGATGTTCGGGCGCTACGCGGGCTACAAGGACGCGCTGGTGATCCCGTTCAACCCGCCGTCGATTCCTGAACTCGGTACGGCCGCCGGCTTCGACTTCGAGCTGACGGACAACGCCGGTCTCGGTCACGATGCGCTGATGGCCGCGCGTAACCAGCTGCTCGGGATGGCCTCGAAGGATCCGACGCTGCAGGGTGTGCGCCCGAACGGCCTGAACGACACGCCGCAGTACAAGGTCGACATCGATCGCGAGAAGGCGAATGCGCTCGGCGTGACGGCGGATGCGATCGACCAGACGTTCTCGATCGCGTGGGCGTCGAAGTACGTGAACAACTTCCTCGACGTCGACGGCCGGATCAAGAAGGTCTATGTGCAGGCCGATGCGCCGTTCCGGATGACGCCGGAAGACATGAACATCTGGTACGTGCGCAACGGGTCGGGCGGGATGGTGCCGTTCAGCTCGTTCGCGACCGGTCACTGGACGTACGGTTCGCCGAAGCTCGAGCGCTACAACGGTGTGTCGGCGATGGAAATCCAGGGTCAGGCCGCACCGGGCAAGTCGACCGGTCAGGCGATGACCGCGATGGAAGGGCTCGCGAAGAAGCTGCCGGTCGGTATCGGCTATTCGTGGACCGGCCTGTCGTTCCAGGAAATCCAGTCCGGCTCGCAGGCGCCGATCCTGTATGCGATCTCGATCCTCGTCGTGTTCCTGTGTCTCGCGGCGCTGTATGAAAGCTGGTCGATCCCGTTCTCGGTGATCATGGTGGTGCCGCTCGGCGTGATCGGCGCACTGCTCGCGGCGACGATGCGCGGCCTCGAGAACGACGTGTTCTTCCAGGTCGGCCTGCTGACCACAGTGGGCTTGTCCGCGAAGAACGCGATTCTGATCGTGGAGTTCGCGCGCGAGCTGCAGGTGACGGAGAAGATGGGGCCGATCGAGGCCGCGCTGGAAGCGGCGCGCCTGCGGCTGCGTCCTATCCTGATGACGTCGCTCGCGTTCATTCTCGGCGTGATGCCGCTCGCGATCAGCAATGGCGCGGGTTCGGCGAGCCAGCACGCGATCGGTACGGGCGTGATCGGCGGGATGATCACGGCGACCTTCCTCGCGATCTTCATGATCCCGATGTTCTTCGTGAAGATCCGTGCGATCTTCAGCGGCGAGAAGGAAGACGTCGACGAGGCACTGCGCCTGGCTCAGGAGCACTCGCACCACGAAGAGAAGCCGGGCAACGGCGACCAAGGCAACAAGGGACAGTGATGATGCAAAAACACGCTTTGACTGCAATCGCGGTCGCGCTCTTTGCCACGGGTTGCACGATGGCGCCGCATTACACGCGGCCCGACGCACCCGTCGCACAGGCGTTCCCGGCCGGCGGCGTCTATGCGACGCAGCCGGGTGCTGCCGGCGCGCGCAGCGCGAACGGCCAGGCGGCGACCGCCATCGGCTGGCGCGAATTCTTCGTCGATCCGCGCCTGCAGCGGCTGATCGAGATCGCGCTGAAGAACAACCGCGACCTGCGCGTGTCGGTGCTGAACATCGAGGCGGCGCGTGCGCAGTACCAGATCACGCGCGCGGGCCTGTTCCCGACGCTCGATGCGACGGGCACGGGCAACATCCAGCGTGTTCCGGCCGGTGTGTCGACGACGCAGCAGTCGCTGATCACGCGCACCTACAACGTCGGCTTGTCGGCGTCGTGGGAGCTTGATCTGTTCGGCCGCGTGCAGAGCCTGAAGGACCAGGCGCTCGCGCAATACCTGTCGACCGCGTATGCGCGGCAGGCGTCGGAAATCTCGTTGGTGTCGCAGGTGGCTGACCAGTACCTGACGGTGCTGTCGACCGACGATCTGCTGAAGGTCACGGAGAACACGCTGAAATCCGCGCAGGCGTCGTACGACCTGACGAAGCTGCAGTTCGACAACGGTACGGGTTCCGAGCTCGACCTGCGTCAGGCTCAGACGGTCGTCGAGACGGCGCTCGCGAACCAGCAGGCTCAGGCACGCGCTCGCGCGCAGGCCGTGAACGCGCTGGTGCTGCTGATCGGCGAGCCGCTGCCGGACGACCTGCCGCCGGGCATGCCGCTCGACTCGCAGAACCTGCTGACGGACGTGCCGGCCGGGTTGCCGTCGGATCTGCTGACGCGTCGCCCTGACGTGATGCAGGCCGAGCAGACGCTGCTTGCCGCGAACGCGAACATCGGCGCGGCACGCGCGGCGTTCTTCCCGAAGATCTCGCTGACGGCGGCGTTCGGCACCGCGAGCCCGACGCTCGGCGGCTTGTTCAAGGCCGGTACGGCGGCGTGGTCGTTTGCGCCGAACATTGCGCTGCCGATCTTCGAGGGCGGGCAGAACATCGCCAACCTCGATCTCGCGCACGTGCAGAAGCGCATCGAGATCGCGAACTACGAGAAGGCGATTCAATCGGCGTTCCGCGACGTGTCGGACGGGTTGGCTGCACGCGGCACGTACGACCAGCAGATCGCCGCGCTGGAGCGCAACGAGTACGCGCAGCAGCGCCGTTTCGACCTGTCGGACCTGCGTTACAAGAACGGCGTCGACAGCTACCTGTCGGTGCTGACCGCGCAGACGGACCTGTACTCGGCGCAGCAGTCGCTGATCAGCGCGCGTCTGGCGCGCTGGACGAACCTGGTCGACCTGTACCGTGCATTGGGCGGCGGGTGGATCCAGCGGGCCGGCGAAACGCCGCGCGCGCCGGACACGCCGGTCGACTACGACAAGGCGGCCGCCCCGGCGCCTGCGTCGGCAGCGTCGACGAACGGGTAAGCGTGAAGCAGGGCGGGAGCGGGCAGCCGCTTCCGTTTGCCGAACCGGCTGTATGCGGAAACGAAAACGCCACGGACGAAAGTCCGTGGCGTTTTTTTGTGCGAGCGCCGACGTGCCGGTCGATGCGTTCCATCGCATCGGCTTCCCGGCAAACATGCGCGGTGCGGCGGGTCGGGTCACGCAGTTCGTTCCGCGATACCGATCGGCGTTGTTCAGCGCACGCAGGTACACTCGCCGCATGAAAACGACTCGAATCATCCTGCTCAACGGCGTGGGAAGCTCAGGCAAGACGTCTCTCGCGCATGCGCTCCAGGCCATGCTGGACCTCCCGTTCCTGCATGTCCAGATGGATGCGTTTCTCGGCATGCTGCCCGCGCGTTACCTGAACGATGTGGACGGATTCGTTTTTTCGTCATTCATCGAAGACGGCAAGGATGTCGTATCGATACGTAGCGGGTCGGTTGCCCGGCGAGCGATGCAGGGGATGCGACACGCGATCGTCGCGCTGGCGAACCAGGGAAACCATCTGATTGTCGACGACGTGCTGCTCGGCGACGAGAAAGCGGAATATGCCGATTTGCTGGCGCCGTTCACGGTCAGCATGGTCGGCGTCCACTGTCCGCTGGAGGTTCTCGAGGAAAGGGAGCGGCAACGCGGCGATCGTGTTGCCGGGCTGGCGCGTTGGCAGTACGACAGGGTGCACGCTGGCGTCACGTATGACGTGACGGTCGACACCAGCAAGGCCACGCCGGAAGCCTGCGCGCGAGAGGTCGCGTCGGCGCTGGCGCTGCACGGGAGCTGATGCCCGGTTTCTCCTGGGACACCCGCCCGCGGCGGGCAGGCGCCGTTGCCGCGATGGTCCCGCCAAGCAAAAACGCCACGGCATACCGTGGCGTTTTTCGTTACCGCGTTGCGCCGTCATCCGGCGCGGAGTGATCAGTGATGCACGTCGGCGGGGCGGCCGTCGAAGTCGTGTCCGGCGCGGCGGATGTCGCAACGCGCGTCCTTTTCGCCTTTCACGCCGTTGAACACGATGTTCAGGATCACGGCCGTTGCCGATGCCAGCAGGATGCCGCTGTGCAGGATCGGTGCGAGCGCGGGCGGCAGCTTCGAGAAGAAGTGCGGCGACACGACCGGCACGAGGCCCATGCCGACGCTCACGGCGACGATGAACAGGTTATGGGAGTTGTTCACGAAGTCGACCTTCGACAGCACCTTGATGCCGTTCGCCGCCACCATCCCGAACATCACGATGCCTGCGCCGCCAAGCACGAACGGCGGCACCGACGCGACGACCTGCGCCATCTTCGGGAACAGGCCGAGCAGCACGAGGATCACGCCGCCCGTCGCACACACGTAACGGCTCTTCACGCCCGTCACGCCAATCAGGCCGACGTTCTGCGAGAACGACGTGTGCGGGAACGAGTTGAAGATGCCGCCGATCAGCGTGCCGAGGCCATCGACGCGCAGGCCGCGCACGAGTTGCTGCTGGTTGACCGGGCGATCGACCATGTCGCCGACCGCGAGGAACATGCCGGTCGATTCGATGAACGTGACGAACATCACCGTGACCATCGTTGCGATCGACAGCGGGTCGAAGTGCGGCCAGCCGAAGTGGAACGGCATCACGAAGCCGACCCACGGCGCGAGCGACACGCCTTCCGTGTTCACGCGGCCGATCGCGAATGCGATCACGAAGCCGGCGACGATGCCCAGCAGCACCGAGATGTTCGCGATGAAGCCGCGGCCGAACTTGTTGATCAGCAGGATCAGCGTCAGCACGAGCAGCGACAGGCCGAGATAGACGGGGCTGCCGTATTCGGGGTTGCCGACGCCGCCGGCTGCCCAGTTGATGCCGACTTCCATCAGCGACAGACCGATCACCGCAATCACGGTGCCGACCACCACGGGCGGGAAGAACCGCAACAGCTTGCCGATCATCGGCGCCAGCACGATGCCGATGATGCCGGCCGCGATGGTCGAACCGAAGATATCGAGAATGCCGAGGCCGGGGTTCGTGCCGATCGCGATCATCGGGCCGACTGCCGCGAACGTGCAGCCCATGATGACGGGCAGGCGGATCCCGAAGATCCACAGGCCCAGCGTCTGGATCAGCGTCGCGATGCCGCACGAAAACAGATCGGCGCTGATCAGGAACGCGATCTGGTCTTTCGGCAGCTTGAGCGCGCCGCCAACGATAAGCGGTACGGCGACAGCGCCGGCGTACATGACGAGGACGTGTTGCAGGCCAAGCGTTACCAGCTTGCCGGTCGGCAGCACCTCATCGCACGGATGGACCGTGTTCGATTGCATCTGTCTCACTCCATGATCTTGTTTTCGGGGTGATACGAAGTTATGCGGAATGAATCCCCGCAACAAGAGCGCTGGGTACTATTCCGTTCTTTGCTGGTTCGATATGCCAATTCGGCATGGAACAGGGGGTCGATCATCGGGAAACTGCCGTAGGAGTGAGGTTCCCCGGTTTTATAGCCCTTCAAAATAGCGCGGGCCCCCGTGTCAAATATAGGCCGCTTTATGGTGTGTATCGCGCGGTCCGCATAGTGGCAAAAAGGGGTGTCGAAAAATCGTGCGGGGTTAACCCGCGAACGGCTGCTTTTGCACGCAAGGTGCAGCCCGGTGACACCCGGCTGCCGGCAGCGCTTTCGGCGCGTCATCGCAGCGGCAAAAATCGGGTCGTGTATCGCGATCCCGTTATCATCGACATCCGTTCATTCGAATTCATCCTCACGTCATGCGCCTGCTCGGAATCGACCTCGGCACCGGCTCCGTCAAACTCGTCACGCTCGATGCCGACGGCGTCGAGCGTGCGGTCGCGAGCGAACCTTATGCGCTGTCGTCGCCGCAGCCCGGCTGGGCCGAGATCGCGCCGGACGCGTGGTGGCAGGCGCTGGTGCGCGCGGCCGCGCGGCTGCCGGCCGGCGAGCGCGCGCAGGTCGCGGCGATCGGTTTCTCGGGCCAGATGCATGGCGTCGTGCTGGTCGATGCGGACGGGCAGCCGGTGCGGCCTGCAATGCTGTGGCCCGACACGCGCGCGGTGCGCGAAGCGGACGCGGCCGACTGGCGCGCAGCCGGATTGCCCGTCGCGGGATCGCCCGCCGCGGGATCGCCCGCCGCACCGAACCCCGTCGCGCCGGGCATGGCGGGCCCGCTGTTGCGCTGGCTGGCCGCGCACGAACCCGCTGCGCTGCGCGCCGCGCGCTGGGCCGTGCAGCCGAAGGACTGGCTGCGCATCGCGCTCGGCGGCGACGTCGCGGCCGATCCGAGCGACGCATGCGCGACCGCGCTCGCGACGCCCGACGGCGAATGGGATACGTCGTTGATCGACGCGCTCGGTTTGCCGGCCGACCGGTTCGCGCCGGTCCAGGCGTCGAGCGCGCGTTGCGGTGTGCTCGGTGCGCGCGCGGCCGCGGCGCTCGGCCTGCCGGCCGGCGTACCGCTTGCGACGGGCGCGGCCGACACGGCATGCGCGGCGCTCGGCAGCGGACTTGTCGGGGCCGGCGACGCGCTGCTGACGACGGGCAGCGGCGGCCAGATCGTCGTGCTCGCGGAGGCGCTGCCGCCCGCGCGGCGCGGGCTGCATCGTTATCGCGCGGCGGCCGGCGGCGGTTATTACACGATGGCCGCGATGCAGAACGTCGGGCTCGCGCTCGAAACCGTGCGCGGCTGGCTCGGCTATCCGGACTGGGCGCACGCGTACGACGATGCGTTCGCGCAACCGGCGTCCGAACGGCTGTGCTTCCTGCCGTACCTGACGGGCGAGCGTTCGCCGTGGATGAACCCCGATGCGCGCGGCGGCTGGCTCGGCCTCGGGCTCGGCGATACGCGCGGCGCGATGATGCGCGCCGCGTTCGAAGGCGTCGCGTTCGCGTTGCGCGCGGGGCTCGATGCGATCCGCGATGCCGATCGCGGCGACCCGGTGACGACGCTGCGTCTCGCGGGCGGCGGCTCGGTCGATCCGCGCTGGCGCCAGTTGCTCGCCGATGCGCTCGGCGCGTCGCTCCATGCGATCGATTGCCCGAACGCCGCGACGCGCGGCGCCGCGCTGCTCGCGGGCGTCGCGATCGGACACTGGCGGGAAGCGGCGTTGCACGCGCTGGCGCCGAGCGCGTCGCCGGTCGCCGCGCCGCGCGACGATCGCCTGCTGGCCGCGCGCTACGCGCGCTTCATCGATCTGTACGCGCGTACGGATGCATGGTTCACGACGGGCGTTTAAACTCGGACACTTGTTCTTTTGCGTCAGCGATGACGCATCGTGGCAAGCCGGCGACCGTTTCCCGCACGCGGTGCGCGTCGGGACCGGCCATCATGGCGAGCACGAGATTCTTGCGCCGTGCCGCGCGCGATGTTGCGCGGCACGGCTTCCACAGCTTTGCATGGGCCCGGCGCAAAGCATGGGACCGGAGCGTGCCGAAGCACCGGCTCCGGTCGACCCCAGCGCTGAAGCGCCAACCCGGTTCGACTTAACAGACAGACAGGAGTGACACGATGAAGACGAAAGCCGCGATTGCATGGAAGGCGGGCGCGCCGCTGACGATCGAGGAAGTCGATCTCGAAGGGCCGCGCGCAGGCGAAGTGCTGATCGAAGTGAAGGCGACCGGCATCTGCCACACCGACTACTACACGCTGTCGGGCGCCGATCCGGAAGGCATCTTCCCGGCGATCCTCGGCCATGAAGGCGCGGGCGTGGTGGTCGACGTCGGCCCCGGCGTCGGCACCGTCAGGAAGGGCGATCACGTGATTCCGCTCTACACGCCGGAATGCCGCGAGTGCAAGTTCTGCCTGTCGCGCAAGACCAACCTGTGCCAGAAGATCCGCGCGACGCAGGGCAAGGGCCTGATGCCCGACGCGACGTCGCGCTTCTCGCTCGACGGCAAGCCGCTGTTCCACTACATGGGCACGTCGACGTTCTCGAACTACATCGTGGTGCCGGAGATCGCGGTCGCGAAGGTGCGCGAGGACGCGCCGTTCGACAAGATCTGCTACATCGGCTGCGGCGTGACGACGGGCGTCGGCGCGGTCGTCTACTCGGCGAAGGTCGAGGCGGGCGCGAACGTCGTCGTGTTCGGCTTGGGCGGGATCGGCCTGAACGTGATCCAGGGCGCGAAGATGGTCGGCGCGGACAAGATCATCGGCGTCGACATCAACCCGAAACGCGTCGAACTCGCGAAGAAGTTCGGGATGACGCACTTCATCAACCCGAACGAAGTCGAGAACGTCGTCGACCACATCGTGCAGCTGACCGACGGCGGCGCGGACTACTCGTTCGAATGCGTGGGCAACGTGAAGCTGATGCGCCAGGCGCTCGAGTGCACGCACAAGGGCTGGGGCCAGTCGTTCATCATCGGCGTCGCGGCAGCCGGAGAGGAAATCAGCACGCGTCCGTTCCAGCTGGTGACGGGCCGCGAGTGGAAGGGCTCGGCGTTCGGCGGCGCGCGCGGCCGCACCGACGTGCCGAAGATCGTCGACTGGTACATGGAAGGCAAGATCAACATCGACGACCTGATCACGCACACGCTGCCGCTCGAGCGGATCAACGAAGGCTTCGACCTGATGAAGCAGGGCGAGTCGATCCGCTCGGTCGTGCTGTACTGACCGGGAGCGCATCGCCATGCTCGAACTCGTTTCCTCGCATGCGTGCCACGGCGGCGAGCAGCGCTTCTACCGTCACGATTCGGCGGCGATCGGCCTGCCGATGAAGTTCTCGGTGTACCTGCCGCCGCAGGCCGCGCAGGGTCGCGTGCCGGCGCTGTTCTATCTCGCGGGGCTCACGTGCACCGACGAGACGTTCGCGATCAAGGCGGGCGCGCAGCAATACGCGGCGCAGCACGGCGTCGCGCTCGTGATGCCCGACACGAGCCCGCGCGGCGCGGGTGTGCCGGGCGAGACCGACGCGTGGGATTTCGGCGTCGGCGCGGGTTTCTACGTCGATGCGACCGAAGCGCCGTGGTCCGCGCACTACCGGATGGAGTCGTACGTGACGGGCGAGCTGCGCGAGCTCGTCGCGGCCGAGCTGCCGATCGACGGCGCGCGGCTCGGGATCTTCGGCCACTCGATGGGCGGGCACGGCGCGCTGACGCTCGCGCTGCGCCATCCGGGCCTGTACCGGTCGGTGTCGGCGTTCGCGCCGATCGCCGCGCCGACGCGCTGCCCGTGGGGCGAGAAGGCGTTCTCGGGCTACCTCGGCGCCGATCGCGACGCGTGGAAGCAGCACGACGCGAGCGAACTCGTCGCGCGCGCCGATGCGCCGAAGTTCGCGGCGGGCATCCTGGTCGATCAAGGCCTCGCCGACCAGTTCCTCGCGAACCAGCTGAACCCCGACGTGTTCGAGGCCGCCTGTGCGAAGGCCGGCCAGCCGCTGACGCTGCGCCGTCATCCGGGCTACGACCACGGGTACTACTTCATCTCGACGTTCATCGCCGATCACATCGTGCATCACGCACGCGTGCTTGCGCGGTGAGCGGAGCGGGAAGCAGGTAGGTAACGCACGCAGCGGCATCGCTGTACGCGATCGCCGCGGTGCATAAAAAAACGCCGGCGCTGCCCTCGGGCACGCCGGCGTTTTTCATTGGCGGCGGGAATCAGTTGCGCCGCAACAGGCTCGCGCCGTACACGAGCGCGGACAGCGCGGTGATCCAGAAGCTCGTCGGCCAGTCAGTGTGATACGCGAGCACGATACCGGCCCACGCTTCGAACAGCGCGAACAGCGCGGCGAGCAGCACGCCCGTCGACAGCCGCGTCGACACGTTCTGCGCGGCCGCGGCCGGCCCGACCAGCAGCGTGAACACGAGCAGCACGCCGACGATCTGCGTCGCGGCGGCCACCGCGAGCGCGCACACCGCGAGGAACAGCATCGACACCGTGCGCAGCGACACGCCCTTGGCTTCGGCCAGTTCGGGCTGCAGCGACGCGAACAGCAGCGGCCGTGCGATCAGCGCGAGCGCGATGAGGCTCACCGCGCCGATGCCCGCGAGCACCGCTAGCGTGTCGTGGCTGACCGCGAGCACGTTGCCGAACAGCAGCGCGGTGACCTGCGTGGCGAACGACGTATAGAAATGCAGGAACAGCAGGCCGAAGCCGAGCGCGCCCGACAGGATCACGCCGATCGCGACGTCGCGGCCTGCGAGTTTCTCGCCGAGCGCGCCCATCCCGATCCCGGCCGCGAGCGTGAAGCCGACCATCCCCCAGATCGGGGAGATGCCGAGCAGCACCGCGCCCGTCGCGCCGGTGAAGCCGACGTGCGACAGCGCGTGGCCGGCGAAGGTCTGCCCGCGCAGCACCAGGAAGTAGCCGACGATGCCCGCGAGCACCGCGACGATGCCCGACGCCGCGAAGGCGTTGATCATGAAGTCGTATTCAAACATCGTGCGAATGCCCGGGATGGGCGTGTCCGTGGTGGTGATGGCCGCCGCCGCCGCCGTGCGAGTGGCCGTCGTCGTCTTCGTGTTCGTGGTCGTGCTTCTCGATCTCGACGTCGCCCGACATCACGAAGATCTTGCCGTTCACGCGCATCACGTCGATCGGCGACCCGTAGAGCCGCGACAGCACCGGCTTCGTGATCACCTCGTCGACGGTGCCGAGCGCCGCGACGCCGTTGCCGAGATACAGCACGCGGTCGAGCGCGTTCAGCAGCGGATTCAGTTCGTGCGCGGAGAACAGCACGGTGATGCCGAGCTCGCGCTGCACGTTGCGCACGAGTTCGACGACGCCGCGCTGGTGGTTCGGATCGAGGCTGATCAGCGGCTCGTCGAGCAGCAGCAGCTTCGGGCTGCCGAGCAGGCACTGCGCGAGCAGCAGGCGCTGCCGCTCGCCGCCCGACAGCTCCGACAGCGGCCGCCGCGCGAGCGTCGGGGCGCCGACGAGGTCGAGCACGCGGTCGACCTCGCGCCGCGCCGCCGCGTTCGTGTGCGGCAACCCCCAGCGGTGGCCGTCGGCGGCCATCGCGACGAAGTCGTAGCCGCGCATCCGGCGGTTCGCGAGGCCGCTCCGGATCTGCGGCATGTAGCCGATCGACGCGTTGCCGCGCACGACCGGCACGCCGCCGACGGACAACGTGCCGCTCGAGATGGGCACGAGGCCGAGCACCGCGCGCATCAGCGTCGTCTTGCCCGCGCCATTCGGCCCGAGCACGCCGACGAATTCACCGGGTTCGATCGAGAAGCTGACGTTGCGCAGGATCGTGCGTCCGCCCAGTTCGAGCGTGACGCGATCGACTGCGAGTGCGTGAGGAGTGGCGGTCATCGTGTTGCGGTCGTGTTATTTCTTGCCGGCCGAAAGCGCGCTGGCGAGTGCATCGAGCTGGCCGGCCATCCATTGCTGGAAGGTCTTGCCGGCCGGCTGCGTCTCGGTGACGCTGACGGTCGGCACGCCGCCGTCGCGTGCGATCTTCAGCATCCGCTTGGTCATCGGTTCTTCGGCCTGGCTGTTGTAGATCAGCACGCGCACCTGCTTCTTGCGCAGGTCGTTCTCGAACGCGGCGACGTCCTGCGCGCTCGCTTCGGTGTCGTTCATCGTCGCGAGCTGGAAGCGCTGGTTGCGCATGTCGAGGCCGATCGCGTCGGACATATAGCCGAACACGGGCTCGGTGGCCGTCACCGGCACGCCCTTGTACTGCGCGCGCAACGCGGCGACCTTGTCGTCGACGGGCTTCAGCGACGCGACGAACTTCTGCAGGTTCGCATCGTATTCGGCCTTGTTCGCCGGGTCGGCACGGCCGAGCTCGGCGGCGATCGCACGAGCGGCGGCCGGCATCGTCGCCGGGTCGTACCACAGGTGAGGATTGTCGCCGGCCTTCTTGCCGACGAGATCGGCGACGACGATCGTCGCGCGCTTCGCCTGCTTCGACGCGCCGAGCAGCTTGCCCATCCACGGATCGTAGTCGGCGCCGTTATAGATCACGACCTGCGCGTGCTGGAGCGCGCGGGCCGTTTTCGGGCTCGCTTCGAACAGGTGCGGATCCTGGTCGGGATTGCTCAGGATGCTCGTCACCGCGACGTGGCGGCCGCCGATCTGCGACACGACATCGCCGTAGAAATTCTCGGCGGCGACGACGTTGACGGTCGCGGCCTGCGCGAGCGCGGGCGCCGCGAGCGACAGCGCGGCGGCAGCGGCGGCGAGCCAGCGGACAGGCGACAGGGCACGCCGCGGCGCGCGCTTCAGGGCAATGGGCATGAAACTCCTCGTTGGAAGGGGCGGCGCATGCGCCGCGCGATTCGGCGTCAGCGTTGCGCGGGCTTGCGCTTGCAGTGGCCGCACAGGCCGCTCAGCTCGACGACCTGGTGGTGGACTTCGAAACCGTGCGCGGGCTCGCTCGCGGACAACTGCTTCGCGAGGTCGCCGCCGGGAATCTCGACGGTGTCGCCGCACGAATCGCAGATCAGGAACTGGCCTTCGTGCGGCACGCCGATCTCGCAGCACGCGAAGAACGCGTTCTTCGATTCGATCCGGTGGATGAAACCGTGCTCGACGAGGAAATCCAGCGCGCGATAGACGGTCGTGGGCGGCACGCGGCCGCGCTGCGGCTCGAGCTCGGCGAGCAGGTCGTACGCGCCGATCGGGCGCTGCGCGGCCAGCACGCGTTCGTAGACCTGGCGGCGCAGCGGCGTCCACGCGAGCCCGTGCTCGGCGGCGAATGCGTCGGCCCGGGACAGCCGGGCGTCAATGGACGATGAGGTAGCCATGGCGTGAAGCAGGCAATAAAACGGAGTACCGCGATGATATAACGTATCGTCGCGCCGTGCAGCGCGAATTCCCTTTTCCGCCTTCACTCCGTCCCCTTCATCGCTTTCCCGGCTGCGCCGCACCGCGCGCGCCGCGCCTTGCCGGGCGCGCGCGACGGGCCGTCGCCCTGCGCCGTTGTGCCGCAGCGCATCATAGAAAGCCGCCACGTCGCCTTGACAGCGCGAATCGCGTATCCGATCATTCGATCACTAACAGAGCAATTGATCGGTCAGCGGGCGTTCGCTCACTTCGCGGCCGTCGCACAGCAGAACGAACCGGAGACAGCCAGTGAGACTGGAACACAAGGTCGCGATCCTGACGGGCGCCGCAAGCGGCATCGGCGAGGCGGTCGCGCAACGCTATCTGGACGAGGGCGCGCGCTGCGTGCTCGTCGACCTGAAGCCGGCGGGCGGCTCGCTCGCACGGCTCATCGAGGCGAACCCCGGCCGCGCGGTGGCCGTCACCGCGGACGTCACGCGCCGCGACGATATCGAGCGGATCGTCATGACCGCGATCGAGCGCTTCGGTGGCGTCGACATCCTGTTCAACAATGCGGCGCTGTTCGACATGCGCCCGATCCTCGACGAATCGTGGGACGTGTTCGACCGGCTGTTCGCGGTCAACGTGAAAGGGCTGTTCTTCCTGATGCAGGCCGTCGCGCAGCGGATGGTCGAGCAGGGGCGCGGCGGCAAGATCGTCAACATGTCGTCGCAGGCCGGCCGTCGCGGCGAGTCACTCGTTTCGCACTACTGCGCGACCAAGGCCGCGGTGATCAGCTATACGCAATCGGCCGCGCTCGCGCTCGCGCCGCACCGGATCAACGTGAACGGCATCGCGCCGGGCGTCGTCGACACGCCGATGTGGGAGCAGGTCGATGCGTTGTTCGCGCGCTACGAGAACCGGCCGCTCGGCGAGAAGAAGCGGCTCGTCGGCGAAGCCGTGCCGCTCGGCCGCATGGGCGTGCCGGGCGACCTGACGGGCGCCGCGCTGTTCCTCGCGTCGGCCGACGCCGACTACATCACCGCCCAGACGCTGAACGTCGACGGCGGCAACTGGATGAGCTGAAATGGCGCCGCTCGCACGCACAACCTGCCGGCCGGCCCTCGACGGGGCGGCCTGCCCGCCCGGCGCGGCCGCCGTCGAACGAGGGTACGCCTGATGGCCGCGATCGTTGTCGCCGGCGAACTGCTGGCCGAATTCGTCGCCGCCGAGCGCGGCCAGGGCTTCGACACGCCGGGCCTGTTCGCCGGACCGTTCCCGAGCGGCGCGCCCGCGATCTTTGCCGATCAGGCTGCACGGCTCGGCGCGCGCGTCGCGTATGCGGGCTGCGTCGGCCGCGACGCGTTCGGCGACGCGATCGTCGCGCGGCTCGAACGCGACGGCGTCGACGTCGCGCGCATCCGCCGTGTCGCGCGCCCGACCGGCACCGCGTTCGTTGCGTATCGCGATGACGGTTCGCGCAGCTTCGTCTTCAGTCTTGCCACCAGCGCGGCCGCGTGCGTCGATGCGTCCGACGTCGATACGGCGATGTTCGACGGCTGCCGCTACTTCCACGTGATGGGCTCGTCGCTGACGAGCGAATCGGCGATCGCGGCGGTGCACCGCGGCGTGATCGAGGCCGCGCGCGCCGGCGCGAAGGTGTCGTTCGATCCGAACGTGCGGCCCGAAATGCTGAGCTTTCGTCCGATGCGCGCGGCGCTCGACGAGATGCTCGCCGCCTGCCACCTGTTCCTGCCGAGCGAGGCCGACCTGCCGTTCTTCTGCGGGCCGCAGCCGGCCGAGCGTGCGATCGCGGGCCTGCTCGCGACGCATCCGCTGCTCGAGCGCGTGGTGTTGAAGCGCGGCGCAGCAGGCAGCGTTGCGTTCGACCGTGCGAACCGCGTCGAGGCGCCGGCCTTTCCGGTCGACGAGATCGACCCGACCGGCGCCGGCGACTGTTTCGGCGGCACGCTGGTCGCGAGCCTCGTCGCGGGCGTGCCGATCGAGGTCGCGCTGCGCCGCGCGAACGCGGCCGGCGCGATCGCGGTCACGCGGCGTGGCCCGATGGAAGGCAACAGCAGCGCGGCCGAGATCGACCGTTTCCTGACCGAACGAGGTATCGCATGTCCGGCCTGACGACCCTCGCCGAACGCACGCGCACCGCGCACGCCGATGCCGTGCTGCGGATGATCTTCGACGCGAACCGCGCGGACGCGCAGCGCGGCATCTATTCGATCTGCAGCGCGCACCGGCTCGTGCTGGAGGCGGCCTGCGAAGCCGCACGCGCGGACGGCTCGCCGCTGCTGATCGAGGCGACCTGCAACCAGGTAAACCATCTCGGCGGCTATACGGGCATGACGCCCGCCGATTTCCGCCGCGACGTCGACGCGATCGCCGAGCGCTGCGGGCTGCCGCCGTCGGCGCTCGTGCTCGGCGGCGACCATCTCGGCCCGAACCCGTGGCGGCATCGCCGCGCGGCCGACGCGATGCGCGAGGCCGGTGCGATGGTCGCCGCGTATGTCGAGGCCGGCTTCGAAAAGATTCACCTCGATGCGAGCATGGCCTGCGCGGACGATCCGGCGCGGCTCGACGACCGCACGATCGCCGCGCGCGCGGCCGAACTGTGCCGCGCGGCGGAAGACGCGGCGGCGCGCGCCGGCGTTGCGCCCGTCTATGTGATCGGCACCGAGGTGCCGACGCCGGGCGGCGAAGTCGGCGGCCATGACGGCGAGGCGGCGATCGCCCGGATCGCGGTCACGCGCAGCGACAGCATCGACGCGACGCTCGACGCGCACCGCCGCGCGTTCGCGGCGGCCGGGCTCGACGACGCGTGGACACGTGTGGTCGCGATCGTCGCGCAGCCGGGCGTCGACTTCGACGACCGCCACGTGCTCGACTACGACAGCGCCAAGGCAGCGTCACTCGGCGCGAGTATCCTGCATACACCGCGTCTCGTGTTCGAGGCGCATTCGACCGATTACCAGACCGAGGGTGCGCTCGCCGCGCTCGTGCGCGATCACTTCGCGGTGTTGAAGGTCGGCCCCGCGCTGACGTTCGCGCTGCGCGAGGCGCTGTTCGCGTTGACGTTCATCGAGGATGCGCTGATCGACGACGTTGCGCAGCGCTCGCGGTTGCGCGACGTCGTCGACGCCGCGATGCGCGCGCAGCCGGAGCACTGGGCGCCGTACTACCGCGGCGACGAGACCGAGCAGCGGCTCGCGCGCCAGTTCAGCTACAGCGACCGGATTCGCTACTACTGGCTGCAGCCGGCCGTCGCGGCCGCGGTCGAGCAACTGTTCGGCAACCTCGCGCGGCAGCCGGTGCCCGAGACGCTCGTCGCGCAGTGGCTGCCGGATGTCTACGCGGCGTGCCGCGCGGGCGGGCTCGCGAAGGAGCCGCGCGCATGGGTGCGCCACCGGATACGCGACGTGATTGCGCACTATGCGCGCGCGTGCGGAATGCAGCGGCCGGCATGACGGGCCGCGAAGGAAACGACGCAAGACCGACGACACTTCGAACAAACACAGGAGACATGCCATGCAACGAAAGATGCTCGACGCCGCCGCACGCTGCTTCGCCGGAGCCGCGCTCGCGACGGCCGCCTGCGCGGCGTCCGCCGGCACGCTGACGATCGCGACGCTGAACAACCCCGACATGATCGAGCTGAAGAAGCTGTCGCCGGCGTTCGAGAAGGCGAACCCCGACATCAAGCTGAACTGGGTGATCCTCGAGGAGAACGTGCTGCGCCAGCGCGCGACGACCGACATCACGACCGGCAGCGGCCAGTTCGACGTGATGGCGATCGGCACCTACGAGACGCCGCAGTGGGGCAAGCGCGGCTGGCTCGCGCCGATCACCGGCCTGCCCGCCGACTACGACCTGAACGACATCGTGAAGACCGCGCGCGACAGCCTGTCGTACAACGGCCAGCTCTATGCGCTGCCGTTCTACGTCGAAAGCTCGATGACGTTCTACCGCAAGGACCTGTTCGCGGCGAAGGGGCTGAAGATGCCCGACCAGCCGACCTACGACCAGATCGCCGAGTTCGCGGACAAGCTCACCGACAAGGCGAAGGGCACCTACGGGATCTGCCTGCGCGGCAAGGCCGGCTGGGGCGAGAACATGGCGTTCGTGTCGACGGTCGTGAACACGTTCGGCGGGCGCTGGTTCGACGAGAACTGGAACGCGCAGCTCACGTCACCCGAATGGAAGAAGGCGATCACGTTCTACGTGAACCTGCTGAAGAAGGACGGCCCGCCGGGAGCGAGCTCGAACGGCTTCAACGAGAACCTGACGCTGACCGCGTCGGGCAAGTGTGCGATGTGGATCGACGCGACGGTCGCGGCCGGGATGCTCTATAACAAGCAGCAGTCGCAGGTCGCCGACAAGATCGGCTTCGCACCCGCGCCGGTCGCCGTCACGCCGAAGGGCTCGCACTGGCTGTGGGCGTGGGCGCTGGCCGTGCCGAAGACCTCGAAGCAGCAGGATGCCGCGCGCAAGTTCATCGCGTGGGCGACGTCGAAGCAGTACATCGAGATGGCCGGCAAGGACGAGGGCTGGGCGTCGGTGCCGCCGGGCACGCGCGCGTCGACCTATCAGCGCCCCGAGTACAAGGCCGCCGCGCCGTTCTCGGACTTCGTGCTGAAGGCGATCGAGACGGCCGACCCGACCGATCCGTCGCTGAAGAAGGTGCCGTACACGGGCGTGCAGTACGTCGGGATTCCTGAATTCCAGTCGTTCGGCACGGTGGTCGGCCAGTCGATCGCGGGTGCGGTCGCGGGCCAGATGACGGTCGACCAGGCGCTCGCCGCCGGGCAGGCCGCCGCCGACCGCGCGGTACGGCAGGCCGGCTACAAGAAGTAACGCGGCCCCGCACCGTGTGCCGTCGGGCACGGTGCGGGTCGCCCACGCTGAAAGGCGGGCAGGCCGTTCGCGCCCGCGCATCAACCGGAGGGACCCCGATCATGCGTCACCTACGTCTTCCCCTGAGTCACGCGCCGTCGGTCGGCGACGCGTCGTCGCCGCCGGGCGCGCCGCGCCGCGCGCGCGGCGGCGCGAGCTGGCTCGTGTCGCCGTCCGTCGCGGTGCTGCTGCTGTGGATGTCGATTCCGCTCGCGATGACGATCTGGTATTCGTTCTCGCGCTACAACCTGCTGAACCCGGATGTGAAGGGTTTCGCGGGCCTCGACAACTACCGCTTCCTCGCGACCGATCCGTCGTTCCTGCCCGCGATCTGGCACACGCTCGTGCTGATCGGCGCGGTGCTCGCGATCACGGTGGTCGGCGGCGTGCTGATGTCCGTGCTGTTCGACCGCAAGTTCTACGGGCAGGGCGTGGCACGCCTGCTGGCGATCGCGCCGTTCTTCGTGATGCCGACGGTGTCCGCGCTGATCTGGAAGAACATGATCCTGCATCCGGTGTACGGGCTCGTCGCGACCGCGATGCGCGCGCTCGGGATGACGCCGATCGACTGGTTCGCCGATTACCCGCTCACCGCCGTGATCATCATCGTCGCGTGGCAATGGCTGCCGTTCGCGTTCCTGATCCTGTTCACCGCGATCCAGTCGCTCGACCAGGAGCAGAAGGAAGCCGCGCGCATCGACGGCGCGGGCCCGATCGCGATGTTCTTCTACATCACGCTGCCGCACCTGAAGCGCGCGATCGCCGTGGTCGTGATGATGGAGACGATCTTCCTGCTGTCGATCTTCGCGGAGATCTACACGACGACCGGCGGCGGCCCCGGCGACGCGACGACCAACCTGTCGTACCTGATCTACGCGCTCGGCCTGCAGCAGTTCGACGTCGGCCTCGCATCCGCCGGCGGCATCATCGCCGTGGTGGTCGCGAACGTCGTGTCGTTCTTCCTCGTGCGGATGCTCGCGCGCAACCTGAAGGGAGAATACGAGAAATGAGCGACCTGACCTTCGAAGGCCGGCGCGTGCCGGCCGTGTTCGACCTGGTGCGGCGCGCGCTGCCCGGCACGCTCGCGTGGCTGATCGCGCTGCTGCTGTTCTTCCCAATCTTCTGGATGGCGATCACCGCGTTCAAGACCGAGCAGCAGGCGTATGCGTCGACGCTGTTCTTCATGCCGACGCTCGACAGCTTCCGCGAGGTGTTCGCGCGCAGCAACTACTTCGCGTTCGCGTGGAATTCGGTGCTGATCTCGGCGGGCGTCACGGTGATCTCGCTGCTGTTCGCGGTGCCGGCCGCGTACGCGATGGCGTTCTTCCCGAACCACCGCACGCAGAAGGTACTGCTGTGGATGCTGTCGACGAAGATGATGCCGTCGGTCGGCGTGCTCGTGCCGATCTACCTGCTGTGGAAGAACGCGGGGCTGCTCGATACCGTGTCGGGCCTCGTGATCGTCTACACGCTGATCAACCTGCCGATCGCGGTGTGGATGACCTTCACGTACTTCAACGAGATCCCGAAGGACATCCTCGAAGCCGGTCGCATCGATGGCGCGTCGACGTGGCAGGAGATCGTCTACCTGCTGATGCCGATGGCGCTGCCGGGGCTCGCGTCCACCGCGCTGCTGCTGGTGATCCTGTCGTGGAACGAGGCGTTCTGGAGCATCAACCTGTCGAGTTCGAACGCGGCGCCGCTGACCGTGTTCATCGCGTCGTACTCGAGCCCCGAGGGATTGTTCTGGGCGAAGTTGTCCGCGGCTTCGTTGCTTGCGGTCGCGCCGATCCTGATCGTCGGCTGGCTGTCGCAGAAGCAGCTGGTGCGCGGGCTTACGTTCGGGGCGGTCAAATGAGTTCGGCCAATCAAGGTGCAAATGTGCTGATCTGCGATTGCGACGGCGTGCTGATCGACAGCGAAGCGGTCGCCGCCGACGTGATCGTGCGCGAGCTCGACCTGCGCTGGCCGGGCGTCGATGCGCGGCCGGCCGTGATGCCGCTGCTCGGTCTGCGCATCGAACGCGTACTGGCCGGCGCGGGTGACGCGGTCGGTCGCACGTTGTCGACCGACGACGTCGATGCGATCCGCCGCGCGGTCGAGGCGGCGGCCGTCAACGCGCCGATGGTCGAAGGCATCGACGCGGCGCTGGCCGCGATCGACCTGACGACGGCTTGCGCGAGCAACAGCTACAGCACGTATGTCGAGGCGGCGCTGGCGCGCACAGGCCTCGCGCGCTTCTTCGGCGACCGGCTGTTCTGCGCGGATTCCGTCGCGCGGCCGAAGCCGGCGCCGGACGTGTATCTCGCGGCCGCGCGCACGCTCGGCGTGGCGCCCGCGCAGTGCCTCGTCGTCGAGGACAGCGTGACGGGCATCACCGCGGCGGCCGCGGCCGGCATGACCGTGCTCGGCTTCGTCGGCGGCGGGCATGCGTCGGCCGCGCAGATCGACGCGCTGCGCGGCATCGGCGCGCGTCACGTATTCGACGACATGCACGAGCTGCCCGGCTACGTCGCGCGCTGGCAGGCGACGGGCGCGGTGCTGCCGAACTAGGACAAGTTACGCGCCGCATGCGTGCATGCGGCGCATCACGAACGAACGGAGACAGATCATGGCAAGTGTGCTCCTGCGCAACATCGCGAAGCGCTACGACGAAACCGAAGTGCTGCGCAACGTGAACCTCGACATCGCCGACGGCGAATTCGTCGTGTTCGTCGGCCCGAGCGGCTGCGGCAAATCCACGCTGATGCGGATGATCGCCGGCCTCGAGGATATTTCGAGCGGCGACCTGCTGATCGACGGCGCGAAGGTCAACGACGTGCCGAGCGCGAAGCGCGGCATCGCGATGGTGTTCCAGTCGTATGCGCTGTACCCGCACATGACGCTGTACGACAACATGGCGTTCGGCCTCAAGCTCGCGGGCGCGAAGAAGCCCGAGATCGACCAGGCGGTGAAGAACGCGGCGAAGATCCTGCACATCGATCACCTGCTCGACCGCAAGCCGAAGCAGCTGTCGGGCGGCCAGCGGCAGCGCGTCGCGATCGGCCGCGCGATCACGCGCAAGCCGAAGGTGTTCCTGTTCGACGAGCCGTTGTCGAACCTCGACGCCGCGCTGCGCGTGAAGATGCGGCTGGAGTTCGCGCGGCTGCACGACGAGCTGAAGACGACGATGATCTACGTGACGCATGACCAGGTCGAGGCGATGACGCTCGCCGACAAGATCGTCGTGCTGTCGGGCGGCGCGGTGCAGCAGGTCGGCACGCCGAACGAGCTGTATCACGCACCGGCGAACCAGTTCGTCGCGGGCTTCATCGGTTCGCCGAAGATGAACTTCCTGACAGGCACGGTCGAATCGGTCGATGCGGGCGGCGTGCTGGTGCGCTTCGACAGCGGCGAGACGCAGCGCGTCGCGGTCGAGGCGGCGGGGCTGCAGAGCGGCGCGGCAGTGACCGTCGGCGTGCGGCCCGAGCATCTGTTGGTCGAGGCCGCGGCCACGGGTGTCGCCGCGCGGACGATGGCCGTCGAGTCGCTCGGCGATGCCGCCTATCTGTATGCGGAGTCGGCGGTCGCGCCGGACGGGCTGATCGCGCGGATTCCGCCGCTCGATACGTATCGCACCGGCGACGCGCTGCACGTGCACGCGCAGGCCGAGCACTGCCATCTGTTCGACGAGCACGGGCAGGCGTTACGGCGGCTCGGCGTGCACGCGAAGGCCGCGTGACGGCCGGCTGCGGTCACAGGTGCAAGTGCGCGGCCATGTAATCGACGAACGCGCGCAGCTTCGGCGTCGGATGGCGGCCTGACGGCCACAGCGCATAGAGCGGCGTGCGGCTCGCGACGTGTTCGTCGAGCACCGCGCGCAGCGTGCCGCCATCGAGCGCGCCGTGCACGAAGAACTCGGGCAGGCACGCGATGCCGAGCCCGCGCAGCGCAAAGCACAGGCGCGTTTCCGCGCTGTTGCTGACCATCGATACGGGCACGTCGGGCGGCGTGCCCGAGCGCGGCACGCGCAGCGGCCACGTTTCGAGCTTGCCGCTGCTCGGGAAGTGGTAATGCAGGCAACGGTGGCGCGCGAGATCGGCCGGCGTGTGCGGTGTGCCGTGCCGCTCGAGATAGTCGGGCGACGCGACGAGGTGCTGGCGGAAATGGCCGAGCAGCCGCGACGACAGCCGCGAATCCGACGGCTGGCCGGTGCGTAGCACCGCGTCGAAACCTTCTTCGACGACGTCGACGAGCCGGTCGCTGAAATCGATATCGAGTTCGATCTCCGGATACGCGGCCATGAAGTCGGCGAGCACCGGCAGCAGCAGCGTGCCGATTGTCGGCAGGCTCACGCGCAAGCGCCCGCGCGGCGCTTCGGCGCTGTACTTCAGTTCCTGCTCGGCCGCGTCGATCTCGGCGATCACGCGCCGGCACCGTTCGAGAAAGCGCGTGCCTTCGGCGGTCAGCGTAATGCTGCGCGTGCTGCGGTGAAACAGCCGCACGTTCAGGCGCGCCTCGAGCCGCGCGATGCGCTTGCCGATCGCCGATGCCGACAGCCCGAGCGCGCGGCCGGCCGCGACGAAACTGCGCGTTTCCGCGACCTGCACGAACACGACGAAGCCGCCCAGATTTTCCATGCAAGATCCCGATTGCGGACATCGACGTCCGGATTGTCCGGAACTCTAACCCGGTTTTTCTTCTCGCGTCGGCTCCTTACGATGGGCGTTCCTTCACTGTTCGAGGTCACGCCATGTCATCCCAGCCTGTCACCGCGTCCTGCGCCGAATCGGACGCCGCGCTCGATCGCGCGCCCGCCGACGAGCGCCTGCCGGTCGCGAACCTGCTGGCGCTCGCGACGGCCGGCTTCATCACGATCCTTACCGAGGCATTGCCGGCCGGCCTGCTGCCGCTGATGAGCGTCGACCTGCGCGTGCCGGCCGCGCTGATCGGCCAGCTCGTGACCGTGTACGCGCTCGGCTCGATCGTCGCGGCGATTCCGCTCGTTGCCGCAACGCGCGCGATGCGCCGGCGCCGTTTGCTGCTCATGGCGCTGGCCGGCTTCGTCGTGTCGAATGCGCTGACCGCCGTGTCGCCGTACTACGCGCTCACGCTCGCCGCGCGCTTCGTCGCGGGCATGTCGGCCGGGCTGCTGTGGGCGTTGCTGGCCGGCTATGCGAGCCGGATGGTCGACGCGTCGCTGCGCGGCCGCGCGATCGCGGTCGCGATGCTCGGCGCGCCGGTCGCGATGTCGATCGGCATTCCGGCCGGCACCGCGCTGGGCGCGGCGCTCGGCTGGCGCGTCGCGTTCGCGTTGATCACGCTCGCGGCGCTCGCGCTGATCGGCTGGATCCGCTTGCGCGTGCCCGATTACCCCGGCCAGCAGGCCGGCGCGCGCGAACCGGTGCTCGGCGTGATGACGCTGCCGGGCGTGCGGCCGGTCCTGACCGTGATGTTCGCGTACGTGCTCGCGCACAACATGCTGTACACGTACGTCGCGCCGTTTCTTGCGGGCGTGCGGATGGGCGCGCAGGTCGATGTGGTGCTGTTCGTGTTCGGCGTCGCGTCGCTGGTCGGCATCGCACTGACGGGCGCGTGGATCGGCGCCGCGCAACGGCGTCTGACGCTCGCCAGCATCGCGCTGTTCGCGCTCGCGGCGGTGATGCTCGGCGCCGGATCGGGGATGACGATCGTCTATGCGGGCGTCGCGCTGTGGGGGCTCGCGTTCGGCGGTGCGCCGACGTTGTTCCAGACGGCCACCGCGAATGCCGCGGGGGACGCGGCCGACGTCGCGCAGTCGATGCTCGTGACGGTGTGGAACCTCGCGATCGCCGGGGGCGGCATCGCGGGCGGGATGCTGCTCGGCGCAACGGGCGCCGGTGCGATTCCGTGGGTGCTCGTCGCGCTGCTGGCGGCCGCGTGGGTCGGCGCGTGGCGCGCGCGCCGGCATGCGTTTCCGGCGCCGCGCGCGGCCTGAGCGAACGGCTGCGGGATCAGTCCGTCTTCGCGTCGAGCGCGGCGCGCGCGCAGGTTTCGTCGGTGACGAGCCCCGACATCCAGCGGCCGCGCAACGCGGCGATCACCGCGTCGCGTTTCTTCGGGCCGCCCGCGAACGCGATGGTCGGGCGCTTCGGCGGCGTGGCGAGCGACACGCTCGTCACGCGCGTGCCGGTCGACACGTCGATCAGCTTGCCCTGCGCGTCGATCGGCATGCCGAGCAATTCGGCCACCGCGCCGAGCGCGGTCATCTCGTCGCGCTCCTGTTCGGTGATGAAGCCGTCTTCGTAGAGCGGGCAGTGCGGGCCGATGTTGCCGATCCCGACGAACGCGACGTCGGCCTTGCCCGACAGCGCCTCGACGATCCGGTACAGCCGGTGGTTGCACCACTGCGCGCGCTCGGCCGCGCTGTCGGCGAATAGCGGCGCGGGCAGCAGGAAGTGCTTGCTGCCGGTTTTCTCGGAGATGTACTGCGCGACGTCGTAGCGGTTCGACGAACCGTCGGCCGCGATCGCGCCGACCATCGACACGAGCCGGTGCTGCGGGCGCTCGATCTGCGCGATCTGCGCGACCGCGGCCTTCAGCGTCCGGCCGCTGCTGACGGCGATCACCATCGGCCGCGTCTCGCCCAGGTAGCGCTCCATCACCTGCGCGCCGGCGACCGCGAGCTTGCGGTCGATCGCATCGGGCGCATCGGCATCGACGGGCACGACCTCGCACATCGCGAGGCCGTAGCGCTTCGACAGCTGCGCGCCGAGATCGAGACAGTCGGCGAGTTGGTGGTCGACGCGCACGCGGATCAGGTTCTTCTCGACCGCGAACGCGACGAGGCGCTGCGCGACGGGGCGCGACACTTGCAGCTTTTCGGCGATTTCGTTCTGCGTGTCGCCCGCGACGTAGTAGAGCCACGCGGCACGCGTGGCGAGATCGAGTTTTTCTGAGGACTTGGACACGATAGCGATTCGGTTCGGAGCTGGGGGGCCGCCCGCGGACCGGCCGGCGGGCCGCATGATGGCATCCACTGTACCGCATGTCGCGCGCGCGGCCGGCGGCCGGTGCGCGCGACCGCGGCGCTTACGCGAGCCGCGTGCGCGACGGTTCGTACAGCGGCCGCACGTGACGGTACAGCGTGCGGAACGCGTCGAGGCGTTCGCGCAGCTGCGCATGGCGCGCGGCGTCCGGTGCGTATTCGGCACGCACGGGCGGCTTGGTCAGCACCGTATGCGGATCGCCGCCGACGGCTAGCCAGCCGAGCCGCGCGGCGCCGAGCGCCGCACCGGTTTCGCCGCCGCCGATCTGGCGCGTGCGCACGTTCAGCGCGTCGGCGATCAGCTGCGCCCAGAACGCGCTGCGCGCGCCGCCGCCGATCAGCGACAGCTGGTCGGTTTCGATGCCGGCCGCATGCAGCGCGTCGAAGCCGTCGGCGAGGCCGAGCGTCACGCCTTCGAGCACCGCGTAGCCGAGATGCGCGCGCTCGGTCGCGTGCGTCATCCCGAAGAACACGCCCTGCGCATACGGATCGTTGTGCGGCGTGCGTTCGCCGGACAGGTAGGGCAGGAACAGCGGTGCCGTCGCGAGCGCGTCGGCGTCGAGCGATGCGACTTCGGCGAGCAGCGCGGGCTCGTCGGTGCCCGTCAGCTTGCAGACCCAACGCAGGCAGCTCGCGGCCGACAGCACGACGCTCATCAATTGCCAGCGATCGGGAATCGCGTGGCAGAACGCATGCACGGCCGACGCGGGATTCGGCATGAAGCGGTCGCCGACCACGCTCAGCACGCCCGACGTGCCGAGCGACACGAAGCCGTCGCCCGCGTGGATCGCGCCGATGCCGAGCGCGCTGGTCGCGTTGTCGCCGCCGCCGCCCGCCACCACGACGGCCTCCGACAGCCCGAGTTCGCGTGCGATATCGGCACGCAGCGTGCCCGACGGCGCATTGCCCTCGACGATGCGGGGCATCTGGTCGCGTGTCATCCCGCATGCGGCGAGCAGCGCGTCGGACCAGTCGCGGCGCGCGACGTCGAGCCACAGCGTGCCGGCTGCGTCCGACGGGTCGGACACCTTCGCGCCGGTCAGCCGGAACCGCAGGTAGTCCTTCGGCATCAGCACGCACGCGGTGGCCGCGAATACGTCGGGTTCGTGTTTCGCGACCCACAGCAGTTTCGGTGCGGTGAAGCCCGGCATCGCGAGATTGCCGGCCAGTGCGTGGAGATCGGGTGCGCGTTCGGTGAGCAGCGCACATTCGTCGGCGCTGCGCATGTCGTTCCACAGGATCGCGGGGCGCAGCACGCGGTCGTCGCGGCCGAGCAGCACGGCGCCGTGCATCTGGCCCGACAGGCCGATGCCGCGCACCTGCGCGAACGCTTGCGGATGCCGTTCGCGCAGCGCCGCGAGCGCGGCGAGCGTGCCTTGCCACCAGTCGTCCGGATGCTGTTCGGCCCAGCGCGGATGCGGCCGCGACACGGTGAACGGCGAGCCGGCGGTGCCGACGACCGCGCCGTCCGGGGCGAGCAGCAGCACCTTCACTTCCGAGGTGCCGAGGTCGATGCCGAGATACATGAGCGATCCGTTCCGTCAGAGAGGAGCCGCTACTTTAGCCGTGCTGCCCGGCATGTGCCAAGCAGGTTCGCCCGGCCCGTGCGGCCGGGCGCCGGCTGCCGCGCGTCAGCGCGGCGCGAGCCAGGCGTCGACCCGCGCGAGCCCGGCGCGCAGTGCCTCGTACAGCGCCGCGTTGCCGGCGAGCGAGCCCCACAGCGGGCGGCTCGCGCACAGTGCGACGACCGGGTCGTCGGCATCGACGATCGCCCGCGCGGCGCCTTCGTCCATCACGCCGTCCTGGTACGCGTACGGCAGCGTGCCGCGCGCCCAGCGTTCGAGAAAGCGCAGGAACAGCGCGGGCAGCACGGCGGTGGCGACCGGCGCCGCGCCGCGCGCGAACGATTCGACGAGCGTCGGCGCGATGAAGCCGGGGATCTTCGAGAAGCCGTCGGCCGCGACGCGCTGGTTCGTGTCGAGCACGTACGGATTGCCGAAGCGTTCGAGCACGACGTCGCGGTAGCGCGCGAGATCGAGCGGGCTCGGGGTGAGGCACGGGATCACGTCCTGCGTCACGTAGTCGTGCGCGAAGCGGCGGATCGCCGCGTCGTGCGTGCCTTCGTGGATATACGTGTGGCCCGCGAGCGTGCCGGCCCACGCGATGCAGCTGTGCGTCGCGTTGAGGATGCGGATCTTCGCTTCCTCGTACGGGTGCACGTCGTCGACGAGTTCGGCGCCGGCCAGCTCCCAGCGCGGCCGGCCGGCCGCGAAGCGGTCCTCGATCACCCACTGGATGAACGATTCGCCCATCACCGGGCACGCGTCGTCGATGCCGGTGGCCGCCAGCACGCGTTCGCGCACGTCGGCGGTCGGGCGCGGCGTGATGCGGTCGACCATCGCGCTCGGCGTGGCGACGTTCGTGTCGAACCACGCGAGCAGGTCGGCCTGCCCGCGCCGCTCGAGGAATTCGCGCATCCCCGCGCGAAAGCGCGCGCCGTTGTTGCGCAGGTTGTCGCAGCTCTGCAGCGTCAGCGGGCCCGCGCCGCGCGTCATGCGTTCGGCGAGCAGCGCCGCGAGCGCGCCGTACAGCGTCGTGCGCGCGCCCTGCAGGTCGGCCGCGAGATCGGCGTTCGCGATGTCGAGCCGGTTGTGTTCGTCGAGGTAGTAGCCGCCTTCGGTGACGGTGAACGACACGATCCGGCAGGCTGGATCGGCGCCGGCGTCGATCAGCGCGGCGAGGTCGATCGACCACGGCAGCACGCGCGTGATCGCGCGGATCGTCTCGTACGCGCGCTCGCCTTGCGGCGTGACGGTTTCGAGCGTGTATTCGCCGTGCTGCGCGGCCAGCGCTTCCATCGTCGCGCGCATGTCGTCGCGGATGTTGCCGACGGTCAGCGACCAGCGTTCGTCGGCCGGCACGGCCGCGTTCACGCGATGCAGATACCACGCCTGGTGCGCGCGGTGAAACGAGCCCGCGCCGATGTGCAGCAGCACGGGCGCGCGGGCGGAGGACGATTCGCTCATCCGGTGTCTCCTGTTCGTGCCAGTCTTTCCTGTCGACTAGATCATTTGCTCGTCGTGTGAGCGAATGATCGTATTCAGGCGAGCGAAAGTCAAGGCGGGGAAACGGCATTTCGATGGTGCGCTGCGGCGGCGCGCGGGCAGGGCAGGCGGGAAGGGGGGAGCGGGCCGGGAGCGGCCGGCCGGGAAACGCGGTCAGCGCCCCTCGCGCGTGAGCGCGACGAGTTCGTCGAGCAGCTTGCCGGCCGGCCCCGGCAGGATCCCGTGGCGGCGCCGGAACGCGGTGAGCGTGCGCACCGCGACGACCTCGCGCACGGGCAGCGTGTCGATCGTGCCGGCGCGCTGCTCGGCGCCATACATCGGCTCGGCCATCCAGCTCAGGAAACCCGCGTGAGCGACAAGGCTCTTCAGCGTCGTGACCGAGCGCGTCTCGACCGCGATGTCGGGCAGCGCGAGCCCGTGCGCGTCGAAGGTCGCGCGCATGTGGTCGAACGGCGCGGTGCCGCGCGGCGGAATCGCCCAGCGCGCATCCAGCGTATCGGCGAGTGTCGGCGCGCGGCCGAGCGCGCGCAGCGGATGGTGCGGCGCCGCAACGATATGGCTGCGATCTTCCCAGCGGCACTCGGGAATCGCGACGATCTCGTCGGTGTCGGGCCCGTGCGCGGACAGCGCGAGATCAATCTCGTGCTTGTTCAGCCCTTCGGCGAGCCGGTCCCACACGCCTTCGATGATCTCGACGCGCAGGTTCGGCCAGCGGTCGAGCACGCGGCCGACCGCGACCGGCAGCACGAGGCTCGCGATGCTGCCCACCGCGCCGACCTTGATCGTGCCCTTCGCGAACCCGCGCATCGCGTCGAGCTCCTCGCGCGCGTGCTCGGCCTCGTGCTGCAGCAGCGTCGCGTGCGGCAGCAACGCGTCGCCGAACGCGGTGAGCTGCACGCCCTTCGAATGGCGCTCGAACAGCGGCGCGCCGACCTGGTCCTCGAGCCGCTTCAGGATCCGGCTCAGCGCCGGCTGCGTCACATGCAGCGCGTCGGCCGCGCGGCCGAGGCTGCCGCACGCGACGATCGTCGTGAAGGCGCGCAATTGTCGGAGATCGAAAGTCATGCCGGAATGTAATGGCTTATCGCAAAAAATACAGTATCCGAGAATGGCTTGCACTTCGATACTGTGGAAACCGCCAAGCCATCGAGGAGTCACCCGAGCATGTCCGGCCATCCGCCCCCATCCGCCGCACCCGTCACCGTTCGCGACGCGGTCATCGACCTGCTTCGCCAGTTCGGCATCGACCGCGTGTTCGGCAATCCCGGTTCGACCGAACTGCCGATGTTCCGCGATTTCCCGGCCGATTTCCGCTACGTGCTCGGCCTGCACGAGGCCGTCGTGGTCGGGATGGCCGACGGCCATGCGCAGGCCACCGGCAATGCGGCGGTCGTCAACCTGCATTCCGCGGCGGGTGTCGGCAATGCGATGGGCAATCTTTTCACCGCGTTCAAGAACCGCACGCCGCTGGTCGTCACCGCGGGCCAGCAGGCGCGCGCGATCCTGCCGTTCGATCCGTTCCTGGGCGCGACGCAGGCCGCCGAGCTGCCGAAGCCGTACGTGAAATGGAGCATCGAGCCGGCACGCGCGCAGGACGTGCCGGCCGCGATCGCGCGGGCATACCGCATCGCGATGCAGGAGCCGCGCGGCCCGGTGTTCGTGTCGATCCCGGTCGACGACTGGGACCAGCCGGCCGAGCTGCTGCCGCGGCGCGACGTCAGCAGCGTCGTGCGGCCCGATCCCGACGCGCTCGCGCGGCTCGGCGACGCGCTCGACGCCGCGCGGCGTCCCGCGCTCGTGGTCGGCGCGGCCGTCGATCGTGCGGGCGCGTGGGACGACGTCGTGCGGCTCGCCGAGCGGCACCGGGCGCGCGTGTACGTCGCGCCGATGTCGGGGCGCTGCAGCTTCCCCGAGGACCATCCGCTGTTCGGCGGCTTCCTGCCCGCGATCCGCGAGAAGATCGTCGCGCGGCTCGACGGGCACGACCTCGTCTTCGCGTTCGGCGCGCCCGCGTTCACCTATCACATCGAAGGCTTCGGCCCGCACGTGCCGCCGGGTGCGGTGCTCGTGCAGCTCGTCGACGATCCGGGCGTCGCCGCGTGGACGCCGTCGGGCGACGCGGTCGTCGGCAACCTGCGGCTCGCGGCGCGCGACCTGCTGGCGCGCCCGGCGCCGCCCGAGCGGCCGATGCCCGCGCCGCGGCCGCCGCGCGTGCGCGTCGACGCGCCGGCCGCCGGCGAGCGCATGTCGGCCGCGTTCGCGCTGCAGACGCTCGCCGACGTGCGCGACGCGCACGACATCGTCGTGGAGGAAGCGCCGAGCGCGCGGCCCGTGATGCAGGAACACCTGCCGTTCACGCGCAGCGGCACGTTCTACACGATGGACAGCGGCGGGCTCGGCTACGGGATGCCGGCCGCCGTCGGCGTCGCGCTCGCGCAGCCGGGCCGGCGCGTGATCGGGCTGATCGGCGACGGCTCGAGCCTGTATTCGATCCAGGCGTTGTGGAGCGCCGCGCAACTGAAGCTGCCGATCACGTTCGTGATCCTGAACAACCGGCGCTATGCGGCGTTGCAGGATTTCGCGCCCGTGTTCGGCTTCGGCCCCGGCGACCCGGTGCAGGGCACCGATCTGCCCGACCTGAATTTCGTCGCGCTCGCCGAAGGGATGGGCTGCCGCGGCGTGCGCGTCGCCGACGCGGCGCGCCTGCGCGACACGCTGACCGATGCGCTGCATGCCGCGACGCCGGTCGTCGTCGAAGTCGAGATTGCCTGACGCGCGGCGCGCGTCTTTTGCGGAGAATCCATGCAAACCGTATCGATGCTGATCGGCGGCGAACGCCGCCATTCGTCCAGCGGCGCGACCTTCGTGCGCCGCAACCCGCTCGATGGCGAAATCGCGTCCGTCGCGCCCGCGTGCACCGTCGACGATGCGCGCGCGGCGGCCGACGCGGCCGCCCGCGCGTTTCCCGAATGGGCCGCGCTCGGCCCAGGCGCGCGCCGCGCGCTGCTGCTGAAGGCGGCCGCCGCGCTCGAAGCGAAGCACGAGCAGTTCGGCGCCGCGATGGCGGCGGAGACGGGCGCGTCCGCGCTGTGGGCCGGCTTCAACGTGCACCTTGCCGCGAGCGGGCTCGTCGAGGCCGCGTCGCTGACCACGCAGATCGGCGGCGAGCTGATTCCGTCCGACGTGCCCGGCTCGCTCGCGATGGGCGTCCGGCAGCCGGCCGGCGTCGTGCTCGGCATCGCGCCGTGGAACGCGCCGGTGATCCTCGCGACGCGCGCACTCGCGCTGCCGCTCGCGTGCGGCAACACGGTCGTGCTGAAGGGTTCGGAGCTGTGCCCCGTCACGCACGGGTTGATCGTCGAGGCACTGCAGGAGGCCGGGCTGCCGCCGGGCGTCGTCAATTTCGTGACGAACGCGCCTGACGATGCGGGCGCCGTCGTCGACGCGTTGATCGCGCATCCGGCCGTGCGCCGCGTGAATTTCACGGGCTCGACGCGCGTCGGGCGGATCGTCGCCGAAGCGTGCGCGCGCCACCTGAAGCCGTCGGTGCTGGAGCTCGGCGGCAAGGCGCCGTTCGTCGTGCTCGACGATGCCGATATCGACGCGGCGGTCGCGGCGGCCGCGTTCGGCGCGTTCGCGAATTCCGGGCAGATCTGCATGTCGACCGAGCGGATCATCGCCGACGCGTCGATCGCCGATGCGTTCGTCGCGAAGCTCGCCACCAAGGCCGCGTCGCTGCCGCTCGGCGACCCGCGCAAAGGGCCCGTCGTCCTCGGTTCGCTGATCGACATGAAGGCCGTCGAGCGCTGCAACGCGCTGATCGACGATGCGCTTGCGCACGGCGCGACACTGCGGTGCGGCGGCAAGGCCGACAGCACGCTGTTCCCGGCGACGCTGCTCGACCACGTGACGCCGGCGATGCGCATCTACGCGGAAGAGTCGTTCGGCCCGGTGAAGGGCATCGTGCGCGTCGACGGCGAGGCGGCGGCGATCCGCTGCGCGAACGACAACGCGTTCGGGCTGTCGTCGGCCGTGTTCAGCCGCGATGTCGCGCGTGCGATGCGCGTCGCGGCACGCATCGAATCGGGCATCTGCCACGTGAACGGCCCGACCGTGCACGACGAGGCGCAGATGCCGTTCGGCGGCGTGAAGGACAGCGGCTTCGGCCACTTCGGCGGCAAGGCCGGCATCGCGGCGTTCACGGACCTGCGCTGGATCACCGTGCAGACGGCGCCACGCCACTATCCGTTCTGACGAGGCCATGACGATGAGGATCGCGATTCTGGGCGCGGGTGCGATGGGCTCGTTGTTCGGCGGGCTGCTGGCCGAAAGCGGCGAGGCCGTCACGCTGATCGACGTGAACGATGCACATCTCGAGGCGATCCGCCGCGACGGGCTGCGCATCGACGACGATCGCGGCGAACGGCGCATCCGCGATTTGCAGGCCGTGCGGCCGGACGCCGCGAATGCGGCCGCGGCCGCGTCGCCCGACACACCGTTCGACCTGCTGATCGTTTTCACGAAATCGCTGCATACGCGCAGCGCGCTCGACGGCGTGCGCGCGTCGCTGACGTCGCGAACGTACGTGCTGACGCTGCAGAACGGGCTCGGCAACGTCGAGACGCTGAATGCGTTCGTGCCGCTCGAACGGATCCTGGTCGGTGTGACGACGTGGCCGGCCGACGCCGCGGGGCCCGCGCACGTTCGCTCGCACGGCGCGGGCACGATCCGCATGATGACGGCCGACGGCGTGGCACGCCCGTTCGCGACGGCCGTGGCCGACACGCTGTCGCGCGCGGGGCTCGCGTGCACGCTAGATGCCGACGTGTGGGCCGCGATCTGGGAGAAGGTGGCGTTCAACGCGGCGCTCAACACGCTGTGCGCGGTGACCGGCTGCACGGTCGACCAGCTCGGCAACCATCACGACGGGCCGCGGCTCGCGCTCGCGATCGCGGCCGAGACGGCCGCCGTCGCCCGAGCGAAGGGTATCGAGGTCGACGGCGAACGCATCGCACGCAACGTCGAGTATGCGATCCACGCGCATCGCGGCCATCGCCCGTCGATGCTGCAGGACGTGCTCGCGGGCCGCCGCACGGAAATCGACGCGATCAGCGGCAAGGTCGTCGCGGCCGCGCGCGAAGCGGGCGTCGCGGTGCCGCACGCCGAGACGCTGCTCGCGCTCGTCCGGCTGATCGACGCACGGGTGAACTGAGCATCAGGCCGGCGGCCGGCTTGCGCCGCACGACGATACGAGCGCGCCGCGCGTGTGCGATGGCGCCGGCTCGGGACGGATTGGACAAGACACCGGAGCCGGCGCTGACGCGTTGCGCCCGGCCGACCGCGCAGTACGAGATCCGGGCACGCGCCAACGGGCCAGCCCGGGCAACTGGAGACGCCTTGACGTCCTCCCGTGCCTAAAGGCAGGGGATTCCCACACTTGGCGATGCACGTCCGCATCGGAGAATGTTCAACGCAGCGTTGGTATCTCGATCATGCAAGACACCGCACTCACTGCAGGTCCACTCTCTTATTCGCAGCCCCGCGATACCTTTCGGCCGCGTCGTGCTGTCTTTCGACCCGCACGCCGAACAGGACTGGGTAGAACCTCTTTCGTCGACTTCCTCGAATGTGACTCCGTGCGCGATCGCCTTGTAGCGGAGCTTGTCTCGGAAGGACGACCAGGATGCGTCATAGACGCTTCTCGCCATCCTGGTTCTGGCGAGTTTCGCAGCCGACACATTGCCAACCGCGAGGTAATCGAAGCGCCGCACCAGATCGAGTGCGAGCTTGTGCTGAAAATCGGCGCGGGCGTTCGCCACCTTGGCGTGCAGCTTCGCGATATGCCGCTTGTGCTTTCGCGCGCGTTGGGCTTTCGCCAGCTTTGCAGCCGCGCGCCGACCAAACCGGTCGTTGGGCAACTTTTCGCCGGTCGAAAGTGTGGCGAAGTCTTTCAGGCCGAGATCGATTCCGACGCCGGTACGGATCGGGCGCGCTTGAACATCGGGTATTTCGATCACGATGTTCAGGAACCAGTTGCCGCGCGCGTCCTGCGCGAAATTGGTGCCGTCCTTGATCTTGCCGTCGGGAAGCGGACGGCTGCTGAACACGCGGAAAGTGTTGCCGGCGAAACGAAACGCGTCGCCCTCGCGTTTCAGATCACGGCCCTTCAGTGGTACCCAGCCGAGCGATTTTCTGCCGCGATAGCGCAAGTAAGGGCGTCGGTTCTGGCTGCGAGACTTCGCGTATTGCTCGCACGTTGCGTTGACCGTGCCGGAGTGGATGCCGAGTTCCTTACTGCTACCGGTTGTCAGCACGTTCAGATCAAAACCCGTCGGCCACCTCTTGCTCCACTTGATCGCGTGCTTTTGCGTGTCGTTGCAAAAGTTCCAGACATAGTTCACCGCGCGGCTCTGTTTGTTAAGCAGTCCGTTGAGCGACTTCACGCGGTAGCGGTAGACAAGAATCATGCTGGTCACTTTAACGGTGGAGCGTCGTCTGTCAACGGCACTCCTTTCCTCGTCGCCATGAATGACGGGGTTTCTCGGAGCAAAAGCGGATGAAAGCCATCGAATGCCGTTGTCTTGCCGCGCGCCGCTCGCGCACGTTGCCGCGCATGCGCGGCGCACGGGAGGTCGCATGAGCACGTGCGACGGAGTGCCGCCGCCGTCGGTCGACATCGGCACGACGCTCGACGACGGGCCGTTCACGACGATGCAGCGCTGCGTGGTGCTGCTCGCCGCGCTCGCGATCGTGCTCGACGGTTTCGACGGCCAGTTGATCGGCTTTGCGATTCCGGTGCTGATCCGCGAATGGGGCATCACGCGCGGCGCGTTCGCACCGGCGGTCGCGGCCGGGCTGATCGGGATGGGCATCGGCAGCGCGTGCGCGGGCATCGTCGCGGATCGCTTCGGCCGCCGCCAGGCCGTGATCGGCAGCGTGTTCCTGTTCGGCATCGCGACCTGCGCGATCGGCTTCGCGCCCGATGTCACCGCGATCGCGATACTGCGTTTCTTCGCAGGGCTCGGTATCGGCGGTGCGCTGCCGACGGCCACGACGATGACGGCCGAATACACGCCTGCGCGGCGCCGCACGATGATGGTGACGGCGACGATCGTCTGCGTGCCGCTCGGCGGAATGCTGGCCGGCCTGTTCGCGCACGAGGTATTGCCGCGCTACGGCTGGCGCGGGCTGTTCTTCGCGGGCGGCACACTGCCGCTCGTGCTCGGTTTCGTGCTCGTGCGTGCACTGCCCGAATCGCCGCGTTATCTCGCACGGCGCCCCGCGCGCTGGCCGGAACTCGGCGCGCTGCTCGCGCGGATGCAGCGGCCGGTCGCGCCGGGCACCGTGTTTTCCGATATGAAGGACGCACGCGTGCCCGGTGGACGCAGCGGCTTCGGCGCGCTGTTCGCGAGCGGCCAGGCGCGCGACACGATCGCGCTGTGGTGCGCGTTCTTCATGTGTCTGCTCGCCGTGTATGCGGCGTTCAGCTGGCTGCCGACGATGCTCGCGGCGAGCGGGCTGAGCGTGTCGGTCGCGGGCGCGGGGCTCACCGCGTACAACCTCGGCGGCGTGATCGGCGCGCTGCTGTGCGCGTGGGCGATCGCGCATGCCGGGTCGCGCTGGCCGCTCGCGCTGTGCAGCATCGGCGGCGCGGCGAGCGCGGTGTGGCTGATGGGCGTCGATGCGAGCCGTCACACGGGCTGGCTGATCGTCGGGCTCGGCCTGCACGGGCTGTTCGTCAACGCGGTGCAGTCGACGATGTATGCGCTCTGCGCGTACATCTACCCGACGGCGGTGCGCGCGACGGGCACTGCGAGCGCGCTCGCGTTCGGCCGGCTCGGCGCGATCCTCAGCGCGTTCGCGGGCGCGATCGTGATCACGACGGGCGGGGCGAGCGCGTACCTGACGATGCTCGCCGCTGCGATGGGCGTGGTGTGCGTCGCGCTGCTCGCGGTGCGGCGGCATATTCCGCGGCTGTCGCGCGCGCAGTCGGTGCCGCGCGAAGGAGAGGAGCTGGCCCGCACATCGTCGTGACGTGCGGGCGCATCACGTGCGTTACAGCGTGGTGCGCACGTGCCAGAGCTCGGGGAACAGCACGACGTCGAGCATCTTGCGCAGATACGGCGCGCCGCTGGTGCCGCCCGTGCCCTGCTTGAAGCCGATGATGCGCTCGACGGTCGTCACGTGACGGAAGCGCCACTGACGGAACGCGTCCTCGAGATCGACCAGCTCCTCGGCCATCTCGTACAGCTCCCAGTGCTGCTGCGGGTGACGGTACACCTCGAGCCACGCGGCCTCGACCGTTTCGTCGTGCCGCGTCGGCTGCGTCCAGTCACGCTCGAGCCGCTCCGCCGCGATCGGGAAACCGCGCCGCGCGAGCAGGTGCACGACCTCGTCGTAGAACGACGGCGCCTCGAGCGTCGCGCGCACCTGTTCGAGGATATCGGGCCGGTGCGCATGCGGCTGCAGCATCTGCTCGTTCTTGTTGCCGAGCAGGAATTCGAGCTGGCGATACTGGTACGACTGGAATCCCGACGACTGCCCGAGATACGGCCGCATCGCCGAATACTCGGACGGCGTCATCGTCGACAGCACGCTCCACGCCTGCACGAGCTGCTCGAGGATGCGCGACACGCGCGCGAGCATCTTGAATGCGGGCGGCAACGCGTCGGTGCGCACCGCATCGAGCGCGCCGCGCAGCTCGAACAGCGCGAGCTTCATCCACAGCTCGCTCGTCTGATGCTGGATGATGAACAGCATCTCGTTGTGATCGGGCGACAGCGGATGCTGCGCGTCGAGGATCGCATTCAGCGACAGGTAGTCGCCGTAGCTCATCGACTTCGAGAAATCGAGCTGCGCGTTGTGCCAGCCGGCTTGGCCCGAGGTTTCGCCCGGCACGTGCGGCGCTTCGTGTGCCGCTTGCGCGGGGCGTGCGCCCGAGAACGGGCAGCCCGCCGGCGTGTCGTCGCCGGGTGGCTGCATATGACCAGAATTCACGACTTTCTCCAGGATTGAATGACGGGGGCGCGGCGCGTTATCCGCATGTCACTGCGCTGCGCGCCGGGCAGAACCGGTCAGGTCACCGCGCCGCGCTCGGCGAATTCGGGCGCCTTCCACGCTTCGGTGGCCAGGATGTCGCGCAGCGTCTCGACGGCATCCCACACGTCGGCGAAGCGCGTATAGAGCGGCGTGAAGCCGAAGCGCAGCACGTACGGCTCGCGGTAGTCGCCGATCACGCCGCGTGCGATCAGCGCCTGCATCACCTCGTAGCCGTGCGGATGCTCGAAGCTCGCCTGCGAGCCGCGCTGGTGATGCGCGCGCGGCGTGACGAGCTTCAGCGACAGGCCTGCACAGCGCGACTCGACGAGCGCGATGAACGCATCGGTCAGCGCGAGCGACTTGCGGCGGATCGCGTGCATGTCGGTCTGCAGGAACACGTCGAGCCCGCATTCGACCATCGACATCGACACGATCGGCTGCGTGCCGCACAGGAAGCGCGCGATGCCCGGATCGGGCGCGAAGCCCGGCTGCATCGCGAACGGTGCGCGGTGGCCCCACCAGCCGGACAGCGGCTGCGAGAAATGCGCGTGATGGCGCTGCGCCACCCACACGAATGCGGGCGAACCGGGGCCGCCGTTCAGGTACTTGTACGTGCAGCCGACCGCGCCGTCGGCGCGCGCGCCATTCAGGTCGACCGGCACCGCGCCGGCCGAGTGCGCGAGATCCCACAGCATCAGCGCGCCCGCGTCGTGCACGAGCTGCGTGACGGCCGGCATGTCGTGCATGTAGCCGGTGCGGTAGTTCACGTGCGTGATCATCGCGACGGCCGTGTCCGCGCCGAGCGCATCGGGCAGGTCGGCCGGATCGTCGATCAGGCGCAGCTCGTAGTCGCCGCCGAGCTGTTCGATCAGCCCCTGCGCGATATACAGGTCGGTCGGGAAGTTCGAGCGTTCCGACACGATCACGCGGCGCTCGGGCGCGCGCTCGGCCTGGTGGCGCACCATGGCCGACAGCAGCTTGAACAGGTTGATCGAGATGGTGTCGGTCACGACCGTTTCGCCGGGCGCGCCGCCGATCAGCGTCGCGAGCTTGTCGCCGAGCCGGCGCGGCAGCGCGAACCAGCCGGCCGTGTTCCAGCTGCGGATCAGGCCTTCGCCCCATTCGGCGCTGATCACCTGTTGCGCGCGGGCGGCCGATTCACGCGGCTGCGCGCCGAGCGAATTGCCGTCGAGGTAAATCACGCCGTCGGGCAGGGCGAACTGGTCGCGCAGCGGGGCGAGCGGGTCGTCGCGGTCGAGCGCGAGCGCGTCTTCACGGGTCTTGATCATGATGTCGGGTCGTAGGTCGGGGTAATCAGGAGGAACGCACGGGCAGCGCGCGCAGCACCGCGCGCACCGGGCTCGCGTCGAGCGTCGCGAACTTCAGCGGCAGCGCGATCAGTTCGTAGTCGCCGGGCGGCACGTCGTCGAGCACGATGCCTTCGAGGATCGCCATCCGGTGCGCACGCACGCGATGATGCGCGTCCATCGTCTTCGATTCCTGCGGGTCGAGCGACGGCGTATCGATGCCGATCAGCTTCACGCCGCGCGCGGCGAGCAGGTCGATCGTGTCGGGCGCGACGGCGCAGAAGCCGGGGTCCCACTGCGCGACCGGCGCTTGCGCACAGGTGCGCAGCAGCACGCGCGGCGGCACGCCGTCGAGCGCGGCCGCGATGTCGGCCGGCTGCACGACGGGCGACGCGCCGATGCAATGGATCACGCGGCACGGGCCGAGGTAGGTGTCGAGCGGCACGGCGCCGATCGGCGCGCCGTCGGCGTCGTAGTGCAGCGGCGCGTCGCAGTGCGCGCCGGTGTGGGGCGATAGCGTCAGGCGTGCGACGTTGACCGGCGAGCCGGCCTCCATCCGCCACACGCGTTCGACGGAAACCGGCGTATCGCCCGGCCACACGGGAGTGGCGGGGCTGACAGGCGGCGAGATGTCCCAGAGTGTGTCCATGGCATGACGAAGCGGTAAGTCGATGCTTCGAATGATAGGTGGACGCTCGCAGAAAGTGCTTGCGAAATAAACATGGACAATCCGCCGGATTGGCAGATAATTCGACTCAGAGGGAAAACGGGGACCAAAAATGCATGCGATCACGCTCGATGCCACCGACTGCCGGATTCTGGCGGTACTGCAGGAGGAGGGCAGAATCAGCAATCTCGACCTGGCGGAACGTATTTCGCTTTCGCCATCCGCCTGCCTGCGCCGCATGCGCCTGCTCGAGGAGCAGGGCGTGATCGAGCACTATCGCGCGTGCCTGAGCCGCGAGAAGCTCGGCTTCGAGCTCGAGGCGTTCGTGCAGGTATCGATGCGCAACGAGGAAAACCAGTGGCACGAGCGCTTCGCGGAAGCGCTGCGCGAATGGCCGGAGGTGGTCGGCGCGTTCGTCGTCACGGGCGAGAGCCACTATCTGCTGCGCGTGCTCGCGCACAACCTCAAGCACTATTCGGATTTCGTGCTGAACCGGCTCTACAAGGCGCCGGGCGTGATGGACATACGCTCGAACATCGTGCTGCAGACGCTGAAGGACGAAGCCGGCGCGCCGGTTGGGCTGGCGCGCACGGGCGCGATCAAAGCTGTGTAAGGCCGTGGAAGCCGCCGCCGTGGAACACGAGCGGCGGTGTCGTATCCGATGCGGCCCGCACGCCGCAGCGTTCCACTTCGCCGACGAAGATCACGTGGTCGCCTTCGTCATAGCGGCTGCGGTTGTGGCACTCGAACCACGCGAGCGCGCCGTCGAGCACGGGCATCCCCGAGTTGCCGGCCGCATGCGCGATCCCTTCGAAGCGATCGCCCTTGTAGGTCGAGAAGCGCTTGCACAGGTCGAGCTGCGACGCCGCGAGCACGTTCACCACGTAATGGCTGTTGCCGCGGAAGACGGGTGTCGATGCCGATTTGTGCGCGAGGCTCCACAGCACCAGCGGCGGATCGAGCGATACCGAGTTGAACGAGCTGGCGGTGATGCCGATCAGCTGCCCGGACGGCGCGCGCGTCGTGATCACCGTGACGCCCGTCGCGAACTGGCCGAGCGCCTGGCGGAAGGCGGCCGTGTCGAAATCCGGCGGGTTGGCGCGGGTCATCGGGCGGCCATCCGGAACGAAACGGGCGGGCGCGGCGCGACGCGGGTGCGGCAGGCGCGGCGGACGGAAGGCGACAAGGCGGTCGATTGGGAAGTGGTGCGCATGGCCCGATTTTAGCGGAATCGGGGCCGCCGGGCCCGGCCGGACGGCCAGGGTGGCGTAGCGAACACTGCGGCGCGATGCCGGGTTCGCGACGGCGGGCGGATCGGCACGGCCGTCCTGTCGCGTTTTCGTGCCGTGCCGTCGGCCCGTCCATCTGCCTGTCCGCTCATCCACCGATTCGCCATGCCAGCCATCGAGCCCGCCCGCGCTATCGCGCCGCCGCGAACCCGAGCGACAGCGCGCCCGTCACGATCAGGCTCGACGCCCAGACCGCATCGAGATTGAACCAGCTCCGCGACACGAACTTCAGCCCGAGATAGCGGTACACGAGCCACGCGAGCCCGCCGCCGGCGGCGATCATCGCGGCCGCATGCACGGCCGCGACGACGAGCGCCATCCCGAGATGCGCATCGACGAGCGTGGCCGCCGCCCGGTGGCCGGCGTCCCTGTCGAGCCCGCAGAGCCCGAGGTAGATCGGCACCAGCATCAGCCCTGCCCCGTGCGCGAGCGCGACCGCGAACGACCACAGGCCGAGCCGCGCGGGCGGGATCCGCGCAAGCGCGCGCGGATGCCGGCGCCGGATCAGCAGCACGGCGCCGAAGCCGATCACGAGCGCGCTCGCGCCGATCCGGATCGCCGACTGCCACGCGAGCAGCGCGGCGAGCAGCCCGAACGGCAGCATCACCGCGAATACCGCGAGCGTATGGCCGAGCGCGAGATAGCCGAGCGCCGCGACGAGCGCGCCGCCGCGGCGCGTCATCAGCGCGTTCGACACCGCGAGCGGCCAGCCCATTGCGGGGTTGAGCCCGTGATAGATGCCGCTCGCGAGCACGGCCGCCCATAGCGCGAACTGGGCGTGAAGACCGGTGTTCAACGCTTGACCGACGGATAGCAGAACGAGTCGGTCGAGCAGTCGCCGCCTTCGAGCCGGATCTGGTGCGCGCGATAGCCGTCGGGGAACTCGACCCAGTAGTCGTCCGCAAGCGTCAGCCCGCCGTCCGGCCCCGCGTGAGCGAGCACTTGCGCGCCCGGCACACCGTCCGGATAGAACTGGTCGTCCCACGTCGAATAGAGCGAGTTGGTCCAGTACACGCGCCGTCCGTCGCGGCTGATCTCGACCATCTGCGGGCCGCCCGCGAACGTGCGGCCGTTCGTGTGCGGCGCGCGGCGCACGATCCCGCCGATCCGCACCGACCCCACGAGCACCGGGTTGTGCGGGTCCGACACGTCGTACTGGCGCATCTCGCCGGTGCCCCAGCACGATACGTAGAGGAAGCGGTCGTCGAGCGACAGGTCGATGTCGGTCACGAGCGGCGGCACCGCGCCGAACGCTTTCAGGAGCGGCGGCAGTTCGTCGGCCGCGGCCGGCTCGGGCGGGATCGTCGCCGTCTTCTTCACGTGGAATTTGCCGTCTTCGCGCCACCAGGTCCAGATCGAGCCTTCGAGATTCGTCGTGTCGACCACGACGCCGACAAACCCGTATTCGCGCGCCGGGTCGTGCGCGGGCCGCACCTCGAGCGCCATCTGGTGCTGCGCGCCGAGATCGATCGTCTGCACGTTGCGCCGCGCGCGCAGGTCCCAGAAATGCAGCCGGTGCCCGTATTTGTTCGCGAGCAGGTCCTCGGGCACGATGCCGTTCTCGAATTGCGGCGGCAGCGCCCATTCGCTCGACACCATGTAGTCGCGCGGCAGGTTCCACCAGAAGTCGTAATGCTTGTCCTGCGGGCCGCGGTCGATTTCCCAGCGGCCGAGCACGTCGAAGGTTTCGCAATCCATGATGAAGATGCCGGGCGCGCCGTCGGTGCCGTCCTCGCCCGCGCCGCCGAGCGTACTCACGTAGATGCCCTCGGGGCCGCAGTGAACGGTGTGCGGCCGCGAATAACCGGTCTTCGCGAAGATCTCGCCGGGCTCGATGATCTTGTGGATACGCGCTTGCGTCGGGTGCGGCTTCGTGTCGATCACGTAGATGCGCGACGAGCGCAGGCCGGGGATGATCAGGAAGCGGCGTTCGAGGAACGCATGGCCGGTCAGCGGCGACAGCGAAGACGAACACGCATTCCAGCCGAAGTGATGAAACTCGTCGCCGGTGTTCGGCATCGTCACCGTATGCACGATCTTTCCGTAGGTCGACGAGCCGGGCTTCACGTCGATCACGGCGAGCGCGTCGGGTCTGGAAAAATCGGGGCTCAGCAACAACGTATAGGCAAATTCTTCCGCCGGCGCCTGCATCGCAAGCTCCGGCGAAGCGTGAAACGTCGGGTCAGGCCGCATGCTCATGGTAATGCCCTCTCAGTGGTATCGGATCATGAACGCACGGCCGTACGATGCGGGCGTGCGGGTCGGGGTTGCCGCGCGGCGCGAATCACGCCGGCGGGAGCGATCGGCAGGCGCATGCACGCGTCGATGACACGCGCGGCGCCGTGCATCAGATCGTGAAAGCGGATAAAGGCGGTGTGCCGGATCGCCGCGCGCGGGGCGGGACGGATGCACGGCAAGGGGGCGGCACCGTCGAAGCGGTGGCCCGCGACGCGGCGACGGCCGGGCGAGTGACGCGGGCGGTGTCTGTTAACACATGCATATCGATGTTCCGGCAGATGATGTTTGCATCAGGGTCGGGCACGCATCGGGCGCTTTGCGCGAGGCAGCGGGTTTGCCGCTGCGCTCGCGTGGCTAAGTGTAGACGAGAAAGCGGGCGACGGGTCGCGCGCGGCACCTGGGCAATCTGCCAGGTTCGCGTGCGAGTGAGATACTTGCCGAGGTGCCGCATCGTCCCGCCTCACGGACGGGCAGCGGCGAGACGGACCGGTGGCGCCGGCGCATGCAGGCCGGCCGCCGTCATCAACGAGGGTTTGATTTCATGGTGAACGAGATGCTTGAAACCGCGACGTTGGGAGGCGGGTGTTTCTGGTGCACGGAGGCCGTGTTTCTCGACGTCGACGGCGTGACGGCCGTCCAGTCGGGCTACGCGGGCGGCCATACGCGCAATCCCGGCTACCGCGACATTTGCGAAGGCGACACGGGTCACGCGGAAGTCGTCAACGTGACGTTCGATCCGGCGCGCATCGGTTATCGCGAGATCCTCGAGATCTTCTTCGCGACGCACGATCCGACCCAGCTGAACCGGCAGGGCAACGACGTCGGCACGCAATACCGGTCGGTCGTGTTCACGCATTCGGACGCGCAGCGCGACACCGCGCTCGACGTGATCCGCGAGCTGGAACGCGAGCAGGTGTTCGGGCAGCCGATCGTCACGCAGGTCGTGCCGCTCGACGGCAACTACTGGCCGGCCGAGGACTATCACCAGAACTATTACGCGCGCAATCCGGGGCAGGGCTACTGCTCGGTCGTGATCGGGCCGAAGCTCGCGAAATTCCGGCAGAAGTTCTCGCACCGGCTGAAGTCGCTGCGCGGCGCGTGAGTATTTGAACGGCAGGAACCGGCGTTACGCCGCCTCGTTGCGCCACTGCGCGCACGCGGCGGCGATCTCGCGCGCGAGCGCGATGCACGACAGCGGCGCGGAGCCTTCCGCCTTGTTGTTGATCGTGATGATCACCGGCTGCCCGGCCAGCGCATAACGCGCGGCCAGTTCGGCGAGCGCCGAGCGCGTGGCCGGATCCTCGTCGACGAGCTTGTCGAACGGTTCGTACTTCGCTTTCGCCTGTTCGTACTTGAAGCCGCCGTGCAGGCTCCAGCGCACGATCAGCGGACCCGGTGCATCGCCGTCGAGCAGCGCGAGCGCGGCGGCCTGGCGCAGCGGGTCGGGCATCCGCGCGTGCAGGCCGACGCAGTAGCGCACGCCGAGTGACGCGAGCGCACGGATGAAACGCGGTGTGAGCAGGCTCGCATCGCGGATCTCGATCGCGTAGCGCGGGCCGTCGGCTTCCGGCGGCAGCGGCGGCAGCGCCGCGAAGAACGCGGCCAGCCGGTCGATCAGCGCGGCCGGTTCGGCGAGCAGTGGTTCGGGCAGCGGCGAAAACTGGAACACGAGCACGCCGGCTTTCCGGCCGAGCCCTTCGATGCATGGCTGGACGAATTCGCGGGTGGCGAGTTGCGCGTCGAGGAAGGTCGGGTTCGGCCCCGACGGCTCGCCGCGCCGGCCGCGCACGACTGCGTCGGTCACCGAGGCTGGTGCCTTCACGACGAAGCGGAAGTCGTCGGGCACCTGCTGTGCGTAACGCAGGTAGTCGGCGACGGACAGCGGGCCGTAGAACGACCGGTCGAGGCTCACGCTTTTCAGCAGCGGATGCGCGCCGTACGCTTCGAGCCCTTCGCGCGACAGCTTCGTCTGCGCGAAATCGCCGTCGTAGACGATGCCGTTCCAGCCGGGGAAGTACCACGACGACGTGCCGAGCCGGACGTTCGGCGGCAGGCCGGCCGCTGCGTCGGCGACGTCCGCGGCGATCGGCGCGGGCGGCACGCCACGCTGGCGCCTGCCTTTCTTCGGCGGCGCGGCAGGTGGGGACGGTTCGTCCCACAGCAGCCCGGAGGATGCGGACGGTGCTTCGTCGGCAGAGCGGGAGGCTGCGCGGGCGGGTGGCGCCGGCCGCGCATCGTCAGGTGCGCCCGGCGTCATGGGTTCATCGGCGTCCGCACGGAGGTCGGCGTGCGCGGCCGGCGACGCGCGAGCGGCGTCGGGCGGCACGCCGAACAGGTCGAATTGTCCGTCGGCGTGCGACCCGTCCGTGTCGTCGCGTTGCTGTCGTTCCGGCGGCGCCTTGCGCCGCGTCCTGCCGTCACCCATGCATGCCCAGCGTGGAGCGCCGCCTAGCGCGGCAGCGCGTGTTCGTACATATAGCGCCGCGACCACGGCAGCGTTTTCGCGCTGCGTCCGGCCTTGCGGCACACGATCTGGAAGATCGACACGTCGTCGTGCTCGAACGCATACGCGCAGCCGGCGAGATACACGCGCCAGATGCGGAATTTTTCGTCGTCGACGAGTTGTCGCGCTTCTTCGGCCTTCGCCTCGAAATTCTCCGTCCAGATCTCGAGCGTGCGCGCATAGTGCCGCCGCAGGCTTTCGACGTCAACCGCTTCCAGGCCGCCGCGCTGCGCCGCTTCGATCGCGAGGCTGATGTGCGGCAGCTCGCCGTCCGGGAACACGTAGCGGTCGATGAACTCGCCGCCGCCGAGCGCCGTCTCGCCGCTTTCCGCGTCGGTCGACGTGATCCCGTGGTTCATCGCAATGCCGTCGTCGGCGAGCAGGTCATGGACCCGCGAGAAATAGAGCGGCAGGTTCTTGCGGCCGACGTGCTCGAACATACCGACGCTCGTGATGCGGTCGAACTGGCCGTCTATCTCGCGGTAATCCTGCAGGCGGATCTCGATCTGGTTCTCCAGCCCCGCGGCCTTCACGCGCGCGGTCGCGAGATCGAACTGGTTCTGCGACAGCGTCACGCCGAGACACGTCGCGCCGAATTTCTGCGCGGCGCGCAGCACGAGCGCACCCCAGCCGCAGCCGATGTCGAGCAGGCGCTGGCCGGGCTCGAGCTGGATCTTCGTCAGGATGTGATCGATCTTCTTGACCTGCGCGGTCGCGAGATCCTCGTCGCCGTTTTCGAAGTACGCGCACGAGTACACCATGTTCTCGTCGAGCCACAGCCGGTAGAACTCGTTCGAGACGTCGTAGTGGTACTGGATCGCCTTCCTGTCGGTGTTTTTCGTGTGAGTGAAGTAGCGCTTCACGCGCGCGAGCTTGCTCGCGCTCGTCACCGTGCTGCGCGCGAGCGAGTAGCTGATGTTGATGATGTCCGACACCTTGCCCTCGATGTCGATCTTGCCCTTCACGTACGCCTCGCCGAGATTGTCGAGGCTCGGTTCGAGCAAGAGCGGCAACGCCGACGCGCTGTTCACCTTCAGCGTGACCTGCGGTGCGCTGAAGGTGCCGAAATCGAGTTGTTCGCCGTTCCACAGCACCAGGCGCGCCGGTATGTTCGCTTTCGCCCGTACTTCGTCCGCCCACTGTGCCAGCTTCTTTTCCCAGAACATTTGGATTCTCCGTTTGTTCGTTGAATCGAATACAGCCAAGTATCTTGACCGGCGCCCGCCGCTTGCGAAGCGTGCGCCCGGATGCAACACGAGACACGACCGGCGTGCGCCGGCGCCGCGCTTACGGCGACAGGCGCGAGATCGTCCAGCCCGGCGACGTGTCGGCGTCGCGCGTATAGAGCAGACGGTCGTGCAGCCGCGACGGGCGCCCCTGCCAGAACTCGATCGCGTCGGGCACGAGGCGGTAGCCGCCCCAGTGGGGCGGGCGCGGCGGGGCGTCGCCATAGCGTTCGCTGATGGCCCTTTCGCGCGCTTCGAGCGTCGCGCGGCTGTCGATCACGGCGCTCTGCTCCGACGCCCATGCGCCGATGCGCGAGCCGAGCGGGCGCGACGCGAAATAGCGGTCGCTTTCTTCGGCGCTGGTTTTCTCGATCCGGCCTTCGATGCGCACCTGGCGCTCGAGCTCGATCCAGTAGAACAGCAGCGCCGCTTGCGGATGCGCGGCGAGATCGCGCCCCTTGCGGCTTTCGTAATTGGTGAAAAAGACGAACCCGCGTTCGTCGACGCCCTTGATGAGCACGATCCGGGCCGACGGCCGGCCGTCGTCGCCGACGGTCGCGAGCGTCATCGTGTTCGGCTCGGGCAGTTTGGCGGCGAGCGCCTCCTTGAACCAGCGGTCGAACTGGGCGAAGGGGTCGGGGGCGGCATCGGCTTCGTCGAGCGAAGCACGTGAATAGTTGATGCGGAGATCGGCGAGAGTCGTCATGTTATGCAAACGCTTCAATCTGGGGCCAGTATAGCGAACGCGCGAGAAACGTGCGTGCACAGTGGCGCGTGAGAGCGGGGAGTTCAGGCAAAATAGAGGGCTGCACGACTTACGTTTTCCTTGCTGCCATGTCTGCCGCCGATACTGCCCCGCCCAGTTCTTCTGATGTTACCCCGACCTCGACAATCCAGCTTGACGTGGATCGCGCGCGGCGCTTTGGCGGCGTCGCGCGGCTGTACGGCGCGCCGGCGGCCGCCGCTTTCGAACGTGCGCATGTCGCGGTGATCGGGATCGGCGGCGTCGGGTCGTGGGTGGCCGAGGCGCTCGCACGCAGTGCGATCGGCACGCTGACCCTGATCGATCTCGACAACGTCGCCGAAAGCAATACGAACCGGCAGATCCACGCGCTCGACGGCAATTACGGCAAGCCGAAGGTCGACGCGATGGCCGAGCGGATCGCGCTGATCGATCCCGCGTGCCGCGTGAACCGGATCGAGGATTTCGCGGAACCCGACAACTTCGACGCGCTGCTCGGCGGCGGCTTCGACTACGTGATCGACGCGATCGACAGCGTGCGCACGAAGGTCGCGCTGATCGCATGGTGCGTCGAGAAACGGCAACCGCTCGTCACGGTCGGCGGCGCGGGCGGGCAACTCGACCCGACGCGCATCCGGATCGACGATCTCGCGCTGACGATCCAGGATCCGCTGCTGTCGAAGGTGCGCGCGCAATTGCGCAAGCAGCACGGCTTTCCGCGCGGGCCGAAGGCGCGTTTCAAGGTCAGCGCCGTGTATTCGGACGAGCCGCTGATCTATCCGGAAGCGGCCGCATGCGACATCGAGGACGGCGCCGAGCCGTCCACGGCCGCGCACGTCGCGGGGCTCAACTGCGCGGGATTCGGGTCGAGCGTGTGCGTGACCGCGAGCTTCGGCTTCGCGGCCGCTGCGCATGCGTTGCGCGCGATCGCGGCGCAGGCCGCCGGCTGATCCGCGAATCGCGGGTATCGAAGAAGGGTGCGGCGCGGGCAACGCGCCGCAAGCGATGCGGCCGGACCGTAAGGCCCGGCCGGTCGCGTGTCAGTTGAACGTCAGTTGAGCGCCATGCTCAGCCTGCGCCGCCACCCGGCGACGAGGTCGGGGCGATCGCCGGCCAGTTCGAACACCGAGATCATCGTGCGGCGGCCGAGATCGTCGCCGTACGCGCGATCGCGTGTCACGATTTCCAGCAACTGTTCCAGCGCGCCTTCATACGCGCGCCGCGCGATCAGGCTCTGCGCGAGGTCGAAGCGCGCGTCGAGGTCGCCCGGGTTTGCCGCGATGCGTGCCTCGAGCGCGTCGGTCGGCGGCAGGTCGGCCGTCGCTTCGAGCGCGTCGAAACGGGTCTTGATCGCCTGGTAGCGCGGATCGCCACCCTGCACGATCTCCGGCGACAGGCGTTCGGTCTCGGCGCGTGCGGCGTCGACCTGGTTGCTCGCGAGCAGCAGTTCGATCAGGTCGAGACGCGCGTCGTCGAAGCCGGGGTTCAGCGCGAGCGCCGCTTCGAGGTGCGTGAGCGCGTCGTCGTAGCGCTCCTCGGCCATCGCGTATTGCGCGGCGCGGTGTTCGGCTTCCTCGGGCGCCGGCAGCAGCCGGTCGAGGAACGCGCGCAACTGCCCTTCGGGCAGCACGCCGACGAACTGGTCGACCGGGCGCCCGTCGGCGAACGCGATCACGTGCGGGATGCTGCGCGTCTGGAAGTGCGCGGCGAGTTCCTGGTTCTCGTCGACGTTGACCTTCACGAGCTTCCAGCGGCCTTCGTAGTCGCCTTCGAGCTTTTCCAGCAGCGGGCCGAGCGTCTTGCAGGGGCCGCACCACGGCGCCCAGAAGTCGACCAGCACGGGCATGTCCAGCGACGCCTCGATGACGTCTTTCTCGAATGTGGCAAGCGTGGTGTCCATGTCGTTCTCTTTCGTTCGAATGTCGTCAGGATGGGGGCGGCGCGCCGATTTTTCAACGCGGCTTCGATTCGGGCAGCGGAATCCACTCGGTCTCGCCCGGCACCTTGCCCATTTCCTGGCGCGTCCACGCTTCCTTCGCGCGCGCGATCGCGTCGCGGCTGCTCGCGACGAAATTCCATTCGATGAAGCGCTCGCCATCGATCCTGTCGCCGCCGAGCAGCATCGCGCGCGCGCCGCCGGCGCTCGTCAGCGTGACCGTCGCGCCCGGCGCCAGCACGGCCATCTGCTCGGCCGGAACCGGCGTGCCGTCGATCGCGAGATCGCCGTCGACCACGTAGACCGCGCGCTCCTCGTGCGACGCGTCGAGTTCGATGCGGCCGCCGGCCGCGAATTCGGCCGCGACATACAGCGTGCGCGAGAACGTCGTGACCGGCGAGCGCAGCCCGAATGCGTCGCCGGCGATCACCGTCAGCGCCACGCCGTCTTCGTCGCGCTTCGGCAGCGTGTCGGCCGCATGGTGCTCGAACGACGGCCCGGTGGTTTCGTGCGCGCGCGGCAGCGCAACCCAGGTCTGGATCCCGTGCACGGTGTGGCCGCTGGCGCGCTGCGCGTCGGGCGTGCGCTCGGAGTGGACGATCCCGCGGCCGGCCGTCATCCAGTTCACGTCGCCCGGCACGATTTCCTGCCGTGAGCCGAGACTGTCGCGGTGCAGGATTGCACCGTCGAACAGGTAGGTGACGGTGGCGAGCCCGATATGCGGATGCGGGCGCACGTCGAGCCCGGTGCCGGCGGGCAGCGTGGCGGGCCCCATGTGATCGAAGAAGATGAACGGGCCGACGAGGCGCGCGGCGAGCGCGGGCAGCGTGCGGCGCACCTGCAGGTTGCCGATGTCGCGCACGTGCGGCTTCAGCAGGGCTTTGATCGGATCGTTCATGGCGGTTCCTGTGGGGGCGGCGGCGGTGATGCCGGTCATTGTAATAGCCGCCCGCCGGCGATTCCATTCGCGCCGCGCGGGTATCGGGCCGGGGGGCGAAACCCGGTAGACTGACCGGCTGCATAACGATGATTCGACAATCGAGGAGACGCCGATGATGGCACCGAAGGACTTGCTGCTCGCGCTGGTCGTGATCCTGGCGTGGGGCGTGAACTTCGTCGTGATCAAGGTCGGCCTGCACGGCATGCCGCCGATGCTGCTCGGCGCGCTGCGCTTCACGCTCGCGGCCGTGCCCGCGGTGTTCTTCGTGCGCCGGCCGCAGATTTCGTGGCGCCTGCTGGTGTTGTACGGCGCGACGATCCAGCTCGGCCAGTTCGTGTTCCTGTTCACCGGCATGTACGTCGGCATGCCCGCCGGCCTCGCGTCGCTCGTGCTGCAGTCGCAGGCGTTCTTCACGCTCGTGTTCGCGATGCTGTTCCTCGGCGAGCGGCTGCACGTGCAGAACCTGATCGGGCTCGCGATTGCCGCGGGCGGCCTCGTCGTGATCGCGGCGCAGGGCGGCCATGCGATGACGCTCGCGGGCTTCCTGCTGACGATCTGCTCGGCCGCGATGTGGGCGTTCGGCAACATCGTCACGAAGAAGGTCGGCCGTGCGAACCTCGTGTCGCTCGTCGTGTGGGCGAGCCTCGTGCCGCCCGTGCCGTTCTTCCTGCTGTCGCTGTGGTTCGAAGGACCGCAGCGGATCGCGACCGCGCTCGCCGGCCTGAACGGCGCATCGATTTTCGCGGTCGTCTATCTCGCGTTCGTCGCGACGCTGCTCGGCTACGGGCTGTGGAGCCGCCTGCTGTCGCGCTACCCGGCCGCGCAGGTCGCGCAGTTCTCGCTGCTGGTGCCGATCGTCGGGCTCGCGTCGTCGGCGCTGCTGCTCGACGAGCATCTGACGCGCACGCAGTTGATCGGCACGGCGCTCGTGATGGGCGGGCTCGCGGTGAACGTGTTCGGCGGGAAACTGATGCGCCGCTTCGCGGCATCGTGACGCGCCGGCACGCGCTGCGTGCCGGCGGCAGGGAGGGGACGGCCAGGGAGGCGTCAGGCCATCCGGTTCTTCGCGAGCGGCGGATTCGCGGCGAAATAGCGCTTGATGCCGCGGAAGATCGCGTCGGCCATCTGGTCGCGATAGCTGTCGTCGTTGAGCCGGCTCTCTTCTTCCGGGTTGCTGATGAACGCGGTCTCGACGAGGATCGACGGGATGTCGGGCGCCTTCAGCACCGCGAACCCGGCCTGTTCGACCGAGCCCTTGTGCAGCTTGTTGATGCCGCCGACTTCCTTCAGCACGTAGTTGCCGTAGCGCAGCGAGTCGCGGATCTGCACGGTCGTCGACATGTCGAACAGCGCGCGGTTCACGGCCGCGTCCGCCGTCTTGATGTTGATGCCGCCGATCAGGTCGGACGAATTCTCCTTGTTGGCCATCCAGCGTGCCGCGGCGCTCGTCGCGCCGTGGTCGGACAGCGCGAACACCGACGAGCCGCGCGCGGACGGCGTCGTGAACGCATCCGCGTGGATCGACACGAACAGGTCGGCGCCCACGCGGCGCGCCTTCTGCACGCGCACGTTCAGCGGCACGAAGAAGTCGGCGTCGCGCGTCATCATCGCGCGCATGTTCGGCGCACCGTCGATCTTCGCGCGCAGCTTCTTCGCGATGTCGAGCGCGATGTGCTTCTCGTACGTGCCGCCGCCGCCGATCGCGCCCGGATCCTCGCCGCCGTGGCCCGGATCGATCGCGACCGTCAGCAGGCGGACGGTGCCGCCCTTGCCGGATTTCGGCGCGGTGAACTTGTAGGTGTCGCCGTCGTCGTCGCTGTCGTCGCGGCGCGCGATGACGGGCGGCGGCTTGACGGCCGGCTTCGCGGGCGTTGCAGGCGCGCCGGCGGCGGGCGGCGTGTGCGGCGTGGCCGGCGTGTTCTGCGCGAAGCGCTGGAAGAACGCGTCGCTGTTGTCGCCGGCGGCGCTCGGCGGCGGCGTGGCCGGCCCGTTCAGCGCGGTCGGCGGCTGCATCTGCTGCGCGCGCGCCGTGTCGTTGAGCGCCTGCTCCTTGCGTTCCGTCTGCGCGATCAGGTCGGTCAGCGGATCGGGCGCGACGGCCGGATACAGGTCGAACACGAGCCGGTACTTGTAGGTGCCGACCGGCGGCAACGTGAACACCTGCGGCTTCACCGAGCCTTTCAGGTCGAACACCATGCGCACGACGTGCGGCTGATACTGGCCGACGCGCACCGACTGGATCTGCGGATCGTTCGGCGCGATCTTCGACACGAGGTCGCGCAACGCCTGGTCGAGATCGAGACCGCTCAGGTCGACGACGAGACGGTCGGGACCCTGCAGCAGCTGTTGGCTATTCTGCAGCGGCTGGTCGGATTCGATCGTGACGCGCGTGTAATCGCGCGCGGGCCACACGCGCACGCCGAGCACCGACGACGCGTGCGCGAGCCGCGGCGCGACGAGACCGAGCACCAGCGTCGACGCGCCCGCGCGCAGGATCTGGCGGCGCCGCCAGTTGTGCGTCGCGGTGGCCGCCGATTCGATCGAGCGGAACGGTTTGATCAACATCTTTCGAGACATGCCTTTCCTGAAGCGCTATACGCCCGGACGGTGAGGGCGCGGCCGTCGCCATCCACGTCGAGCGAGAAAACCAGATCGGGCACGCCGAGCAGCGCGCCCGCCTGTTGCGGCCATTCGACGAGGCAGATCGCGCTGGAATTGAAATACTCGCGAAAGCCTGCGTCGGACCATTCGGCCGGATCATTGAATCGATACAGATCGAAGTGATAGACCTCAAGTTCCCCATCGCCGCGTTCGAGCGCGTACGGCTCGACGAGCGTATAGGTCGGGCTGCGCACGCGCCCCGGGTGGCCGAGGCCGCGCAGGATCGCGCGCACGAGGGTCGTTTTGCCCGCGCCGAGATCGCCGACCAGCTGGATCTGCAGCCCGTCGAACGCGTGTGCGCGAGTGAGATCGACGCGTGCCGCGTCGAGCGCGTGCGCGAAGCGGGTGCCGAAGGCCTCGGTCGCCGCTTCGTCGGCGAGTGCGATCACGCGCTCCGCGAACGGGGCAGGCAGCGTGGCGGCATGAGGCGTATGGGACGTGGCTGGCATTCTCGTAAAATAGTGCGATGAACCGATTACCGGAACTCGCCGCATCCGACAGGCCTTCGACTCAAGCCGAAGGCGCGGCGCCGTGCGCGCTCGATGATGCGGCGTTGACTGCGCTCGCCGCTCGCATCAGGGCGTGGGGGCGCGAATTGGGTTTCGGGGCGATCGGCATCAGCGATACCGATCTCTCGGATGCCGAAGCAGGCCTCGCCGCCTGGCTGGAAGCCGGATACCACGGCGAAATGGATTATATGGCGAAACATGGGATGAAACGCGCGCGGCCGGCCGAACTTGTGGCCGGTACGCGACGCGTGATTTCCGTGCGGCTCGCCTACCTGCCGGCCGAAACGCTCGCCGCCGCCGCACCCGACGGCGAGCCGGGCGCGCTCGTGCCGCACGACTGGCGCGCGCGCGAACGGGCGCGGCTCGACGATCCGCAGGCGGCCGTCGTGTCGATCTATGCGCGCGGCCGCGACTATCACAAGGTGCTGCGCAACCGGCTGCAGACGCTCGCGGAGCGCATCGAGCACGAGATCGGCGCGTTCGGCTATCGCGTGTTCACCGATTCGGCGCCCGTGCTCGAGGTCGAGCTCGCGCAGAAGGCCGGCGTCGGCTGGCGCGGCAAGCACACGCTGCTGCTGCAGCGCGATGCCGGTTCGCTGTTCTTCCTCGGCGAGATCTACGTCGACATTCCGCTGCCGACCGATGCGCGCACGTCGCCCGACACCGCGCCCGAGACGCCCGGCGCGCATTGCGGCAGCTGCACGCGCTGCATCGACGCATGCCCGACCGGCGCGATCGTCGAGCCGTACCGCGTCGATGCGCGCCGCTGCATCTCGTACCTGACGATCGAACTGAAAGGCAGCATCCCCGAGCCGCTGCGGCCGATGATCGGCAATCGCGTGTACGGCTGCGACGACTGCCAGCTCGTGTGCCCGTGGAACAAGTTCGCACAGGCCGCACCGGTCGCCGATTTCGACGTGCGGCACGGCCTCGACCGTGCGACGCTCGTCGAATTGTTCGCGTGGGACGCCGACGCGTTCGACACGCGGATGCAGGGCAGCGCGATCCGGCGCATCGGCTACGAAAGCTGGCTGCGCAATCTCGCCGTCGGGCTCGGCAACGCGCTGCGCGCGGACGCGGATCGGCTTGCGCCGCAGGCGCGCGACGCGATCATTGCCGCGTTGCGCGCGCGGGCTGACGATCCGTCGCCGGTCGTGCGCGAGCATGTCGAATGGGCGCTGCGTGGCGCGTGAAGGCGGCGTAAAGTGTCGTCGGCGCGCGGCGGTACCGCGCGCATTCATCGGTCAGGAGAGGGCCATGTTCAATGCAGTCATCGACGCGCCGTTCGGCAAGGTCGGCATCCGCACGGACGCCGCGGTGGTGCGCGAGATCGTTTATCTGCCCGAGTCGGTGAAGTCGGTCGATCCGGATTCGCCGCTCGCGAAGCGCGCGGTCAAGCAGATCGAACGTTATTTCGAGCGTGCGTCGGCGCGCTTCGACCTGCCGCTCGCCGAAGTCGGCAGCGCGTTCCAGCATCGCGTGTGGAACGTGATCAGCGATATTCCACCGGGCACCGTGCTGACCTACGGCCAGGTCGCGAAGCGGATCGGCAGCGCGCCGCGCGCGGTCGGCCAGGCGTGCGGCGCGAACTACTTTCCGCTTGTGATCCCGTGCCATCGCGTCGTCGCGGCGGGCGGTCTCGGCGGCTTCGCGAACCACGACGACAACGGCTATTACCAGAAAGTGAAGCGCTGGCTGCTGGCGCACGAGGGCGTGCCGTACTGATGAGCGAACCGCTGATTTCCCCCGAAGCCGACGGCGATGCCGCGGCCGCATCACCCGCGCTGCTCGCGAGCCGCGCGTCGATCGACGTGTTCTGCGATGCGCTGTGGCTCGAGCACGGGCTCTCGCGCAACACGCTCGACGCGTACCGGCGCGATCTGGTGCTGTTTTCCCAATGGCTGGCCGCGACCCACGATGCGCCGCTCGATTCGGCCGACGAGGCGACGGTGACGGGCTACATCGCGGCGCGCAGCGACGGCAAGGCGACGTCGTCGAACCGGCGGCTGTCGGTGTTCCGTCGCTATTACGGCTGGGCCGTGCGCGAGCATCGCGCGAGCGCCGACCCGACGCTGCGGATCACGTCCGCGAAACAGGCGGCCCGGTTTCCGTCGACGCTGTCCGAGGCGCAGGTCGAGGCGCTGCTCGGTGCGCCCGACGTCGGCACGCCGCTCGGCCTGCGCGATCGCACGATGCTCGAGCTGATGTACGCGAGCGGGCTGCGCGTGAGCGAGCTCGTGACGCTGAAGACCGTCGAGGTCGGCCTCAACGAGGGTGTCGTGCGCGTGATGGGCAAGGGCTCGAAGGAGCGGCTCGTGCCGTTCGGCGAAGTCGCGCACGGCTGGATCGAGCGCTACCTGCGCGACGCGCGGCCGGCGCTGCTCGGCGCGCGTGCGGCCGATGCGCTGTTCGTGACTGCGCGCGGCGACGGGATGACGCGCCAGCAGTTCTGGAACATCATCAAGCGCCACGCACAGCACGCCGACGTGCGCGCGCACCTGTCGCCGCACACGCTGCGGCATGCGTTCGCGACGCACCTGCTGAACCACGGCGCCGACCTGCGCGTCGTGCAATTGCTGCTCGGTCACAGCGACATCTCGACCACGCAGATCTACACGCACGTCGCGCGCGAGCGGCTGAAGACGCTGCACGCGCAACACCACCCGCGCGGTTAGCGCGAATCCGGCACGGCACGGCACTGCGCCGTGCGCGCCGGCCGGCGTCAGGCCAGCTCGCGCAGCTTGTGCTTCAGCACCTTGCCCGTCGACGCGGCGGGCAGCGCGTCGAGCACGCGAATTCGCGCAGGGCGTTTGTAAGGCGCGAGCCGCTCCGCACACCATGCGTGCAACGCGGCTTCGTCCGCCGCCGCGCCGGGCACCAGCTCGACGAACGCGAGCACTTCCTCGTTGCCCTCGACTGCACGGCCGATGACGGCCGCCTGCACGACGTCCGGATGCGCGTTCAGCACCTGTTCGACTTCGACGGGATACACGTTGAAGCCCGATCGGATGATCAGTTCCTTGCTGCGGCCCGCGATCGTCACGGCGCCGTCCGCCTCCTGCCGCGCGAGATCGCCGGTGCTCAGCCAGCCGTCGGGCGAGACGGCCGCACGCGTCGCGTCCGCGTTGCGGTAGTAGCCGAGCATCACGTTCGGCCCGCGCACGCGAATCTCGCCGACTTCGCCCGGCGGCACGTCGGTGCCGTCCGGTGCGACGATCCGCATCTCCACGCCCGGAATCGGCACGCCGACCGAGCTGTCGGCGCGCGGCGCATCGAGCGGCGTCTGCGTGATGGTCGGGCTGCTTTCGGTCATCCCGTAACCGTTGTGCAGCGGCACGCCGTACAGGCGCTCGACGCGCGCCTTCAGGTTCGCGTCGAGCGGCGAGCCGCCCGAATAGGCAAAGCGCAGGCGCGGCGCGTGCCATGCGTGGCCGTGCGTGTGCAGGTGTTCGAGCAGCTTCGCGTGCATCGCGGGCACGCCCTGGAAGATCGTGACGCTTTCGTCGGCAAGCGCGACGCGCACGGCTTCCGGGGAGAAGCGCGGGGCGAGCCGCAGCGTCGCGCCTGCGTACAGGCTGCCGAGGCAGACCGACGCGAGCCCGTACACATGCGACACGGGCAGCACCGTGTAGACGACGTCGTCCGGCGACACGCGGCGCAGTGTGCTCGACGTCGCCGCGATGAACAGCAGGTTGCGGTGCGACAGCATCACGCCTTTCGGCGCGCCCGTCGTGCCGGTCGTGTAGATCAGCGCCGCGCATTGCGCGGCGCCGTCGGCGGCCACCGCTTCGCACGGCGCGCTCGCGTCGACGTGATACGACCACGCGCCGATGTCGACCGGCAGCGCGCCGGCGGGCGTCGCGCCGTGCCGTGCCGCATGCGCGCGCGCGTCGGGCGAGGTGTCCGTCGCGAATGCGATCAGCTTCGGACGCGCGTGCGCGGCGATCGCGTCGAGTTCGCCGGCCGACAGCCGCGCGTTCGACACGAGTGCCCACGCGTCGAGGCGGGCGACCGCGAACAGCAGCACGATCTGCGCGACGCAGTTTTCTGCGACGATCATCACGCGGTCGCCGCCTTGCACGCCGAGGCGCGCGAGCAGCACGGCCGCCGCGTCGACGGCCCGCGACAGGTCGCTATACGACAGGCACCGCGCGTCCTCGATCAGCGCCGGGTGCGCGGGCGCCTGCGCGGCCCAGCGCGCGGGCACGTCGGCGATGCGGCTCGGCAGCGCGGCGAGCAGCGCATCGACGTCGAGCGGCTCGGAGGAACGGATGGACGAGGGCATGGCGTCTCCAGAAAAGGGGCGGGCGGCGGCGTGACGATGTTTGCGAACGATCGTGCCATGACGACGCGCGCGCCACAATCGGCCAATCGGGCAATAGCGCTTCGCGATGTCCGCAATGATGATGGGCGGGATCGTTGCGGCGATGCCGCGGGCCGCCCGGCGGAAAACGGGCCGCGAGTATACCGCCGGCGCCGGCGCGCCATCGCGCGAGCGCCGGTCGTTCACCATTAGAATGCCGCCATGAGCAAATCCAGACACGTGTCCGAAACCCCCGCGACCCAGCTGTTGCGCCGCCACGGCGTCGCGTTCGGCGAGCATCCGTACGAATACGTCGAGCACGGCGGCACCGGCGAATCGGCGCGCCAGCTCGGCGTCGACGAGCACAGCGTCGTGAAGACGCTCGTGATGGAAGACGAACACGCGAAGCCGCTGATCGTGCTGATGCACGGCGACCGCACCGTGTCGACGAAGAACCTCGCGCGGCAGATCGGCGCGAAGCGCGTCGAGCCGTGCAAGCCCGACGTCGCGAACCGCCATTCGGGTTATCTCGTCGGCGGCACGTCGCCGTTCGGCACGCGCAAGACGATGCCCGTCTACGTCGAGGCGACGATCCTCGAACTGCCGACGATCTACCTGAACGGCGGGCGTCGCGGTTATCTCGTCAGCCTCGAGCCGGCGGTGCTCACGTCGCTGCTCGGCGCGCAGCCCGTGCAGTGCGCGAGCGTCGACTGAGGGTTTCACCTTCGTGGCAGGCCGTGCTCGTTCGGTAGAATGGGCGCCGTTTCGGCTTGCCGCACATAGCCTTCCCTTTACCGATACGTTGAAAGAAGAGTCCTCCGCATGCAGATCCTGCTCGCCGCCCTCGTTGCCTACCTGATCGGTTCGGTGTCGTTCGCCGTCGTCGTCAGCGGGGCGATGGGCTTGGCCGACCCGCGTTCGTACGGGTCGAAGAATCCCGGCGCGACCAACGTGCTGCGCAGCGGCAACAAGAAGGCCGCGATCCTGACGCTCGTCGGCGACGCGTTCAAGGGCTGGATCGCCGTCTGGCTCGCGCGGCACTTCGGCCTGCCCGACGTCGCGGTCGCATGGGTGGCGATCGCCGTGTTCCTCGGCCACCTGTATCCGGTGTTCTTCCGCTTCCAGGGCGGCAAGGGCGTCGCGACCGCGGCCGGCGTGCTGCTCGCCGTGCACCCGGTGCTCGGGCTCGCGACCGCGCTGACCTGGCTGATCGTCGCGTTCTTCTCCCGCTATTCGTCGCTCGCGGCGCTGGCGGCGGCCGTGTTCGCGCCGGTGTTCGACGTATTCCTGTTCGGCACGGGCCACAACCCGGTCGCGTGGGCTGTGCTCGCGATGAGCGTGCTGCTCATCTGGCGTCACCGCGGCAATATTTCGAAGCTGCTCGCGGGGCAGGAGAGCCGGATCGGCGACAAGAAGAAGGCGGCCGCGGACGGCGGCGCGCAGGACGGCGGGAAAGCCTGACGCAGCGGCGGTTGCCGCGTGCCGGGCGCGCCGCGTGTGCGGGGCCCGGCGTGATGACGGATCGGCGGCCGATCAGTCGCGGAAGTTGTTGAAGTCGAGCGGCGTATCGGTCACGTCCTTGCGCAGCATCGCGATCACGCTCTGCAGATCGTCGCGCTTCGTGCCCGCCACGCGCACGGCGTCGCCCTGGATGCTCGCCTGCACCTTGATCTTGCTGTCCTTCACGAGCCGCACGATCTTCTTCGCGAGATCGCCCGTCACGCCTTTCTTCACGGTGACGATCTGCTTGACCTTGTCGCCGCCGATCTTCTCGACCTTGCCGTAGTCGAGGAAGCGCACGTCGACGTTGCGCTTGGCCAGCTTGTTGATCAGCACGTCCTTGACCTGGCCGAGCTTGAAATCGTCGTCGGCGAACAGCGTCAGCTCGCGCTCCTTCTGCTCGACGCGCGCGTCGGAGCCCTTGAAGTCGAAGCGCGTCGAAATTTCCTTGTTCGACTGCTCGATGGCGTTCTTCACTTCGATCATGTTCGCTTCGGAAACGACGTCGAACGATGGCATGGTTTTCTCCCTTGAGATGCGGGCACCCGGCTCGCGCGCGGGCACTCGCTATAATTGCGGACTGTTTGCCATTTTACCGATGCCCCTCCGTTTGCCCAAGGCCGGCCATGCGCCGCTCGGGCGGACGTGACCGCGAATGCCGATGCCCCCTGACGATTCCGCCCTGTCGCTGCTTCCCGACCATCCGCTCGCCGCGCACAACACGTTCGGCATCGCCGCGACGGCGCGCTTTGCCGCGCGCGTCACGCACGCGTCGCAGTTCGAGGCGCTGCATCGCGACCCGCGCGTCGCGAGCCTGCCGCGGCTCGTGCTCGGCGGCGGCAGCAATGTCGTGTTCACGCGCGATTTCGACGGTGTCGTCCTGCTCGACGAGATCGCGGGCCGCCGCGTCGTGCGCGAGGACGACGACGCGTGGTACGTCGAGGCCGGCGGAGGCGAGAACTGGCATGCATTCGTCGCGTGGACGCTCGAGCACGGGATGCCGGGCCTCGAGAACCTCGCGCTGATCCCGGGCACCGTCGGTGCCGCGCCGATCCAGAACATCGGCGCGTACGGCCTCGAGATGAAGGCGTATTTCGACTCGCTGGTCGCGGTCGAGCTGGCGACGGGGCGCAGCGAGCGCTTCGACGCCGTGCGCTGCGCGTTCGGCTATCGCGACAGTTTCTTCAAGCGGGAAGGGCGCGGCCGGTACGCGATCGTGTCGGTGACGTTCCGGCTGCCCAGGCAATGGACGCCGCGGCTCGGCTACGCGGACGTCACGCGCGAGCTCGACGCGCGCGGTATCGCGCCCGATGCGGCGACGCCGCGCGACGTGTTCGACGCGGTCGTCGCGATCCGCCGCGCGAAGCTGCCCGATCCGCTCGTGCTCGGCAACGCGGGCAGTTTTTTCAAGAATCCGGTGATCGATGCCGCGCAGTTCGATGCGTTGCGCACCCGCGCGCCCGAGGTCGTGTCGTATCCGCAGCCGGACGGGCAGGTCAAGCTCGCGGCCGGCTGGCTGATCGACCGCTGCGGCTGGAAGGGGCGTGCGCTGGGTGCGGCGGCCGTGCATGACCGCCAGGCGCTCGTGCTCGTCAATCGCGGCGGCGCCTCCGGCGCCGACGTGCTCGCGCTGGCGCAGGCGATCCAGCACGACGTGTTCGCGAAATTTGGCGTCGAGCTGGAGCCGGAGCCGGTCTGCCTGTAAGCCGGGCCAGGACACCCGCGTAACGGAACCGTGCCGGCTGTTGCCGGTTCCACACGGCGAATCGTCCATTTTTCTCGAAGCACGCCGTCATGCCCCGCATCGCGCTGCACCGCTCGGCTGCGATGCGTGCGTCGTTCCGTCCCGCTGCCCGTCCTTCCACGCCGCCACGCCGCCACACTCATCATCCCCTTGACTCTCATTTAACCTTGAAGTTAAATGAGATCATGCACTCCACATCCGATCCCCTGTCCGCGGTGTTCGCCGCGCTGGCCGACCCTACCCGGCGCGCGATCCTGGTGCGGCTGGCCGAGGGCGCGGCGCCCGTCGGCGAACTGGCCCGGCCGTTCGACATGTCGGCGCCGGCGATTTCGAAGCACCTTCGCGTGCTGTCGGAGGCCGGGCTGATCGAGAGGGAAGTCAATGCGCGCTGGCGAATCTGCCGGTTGCGCGCGGACGGGATGCGCGATGCGCACGGGTGGCTCGAAGCCTATCGGCAATATTGGGAAGAGAGCCTCGATCGACTGACGGCGTTCGTCGAACAATCGTGCGCGGGCGGCACGGCCGGCGACGACGCCCCACCTCGGCGGGAGAAGTCATGAGTCAGGCAGCGACGTTTCATCTCGAATTGAACCGGTTCATCCGCGCGCCGCGCGAACGTGTTTTTGACGCGTTTACGAACGAAACCGCGCTGGCGACCTGGCATTGTCCGCGCGGGATGGGCGTGATCGAAGCAAGCGCCGATGCGCGGGTCGGCGGCAAGTACCGCATCGTGATGGGCGGGCGCGACGGTTCGCGCCACATCGCGGGCGGCGAATACCAGAAGGTCGATCGCGTCGACTTTCTGGCGTACACGTGGGCCTGGGAGGCCGGCGCGATGCCGGCCGACCTGAAGACGCTGATCGAGGTCACGTTCACCGACCAGGACGGTGGCACGCATCTGCACATGCGTCACAGCGGCTTTCCGAGCGAGGCCGAGCGCGATTCGCACATGGGCGGGTGGCAATCGGTGTTCAACCGGCTCAACGATCTGCTGGACCCGGAGGGCAGCGCGGGTACCGTCGTCGTGATCGGCGATCCGCGCAGCAGCTATTGCCGGACCGTGCGGATGGCGCTCGCGGAAAAGGGTGTCGCGTACACGTTGCAGCCGTTGCCGCCGCATTCGCCGGAAGTGCTCGCGCATAACCCGTTCGGGCTTATCCCGGCATTCTGCGACGGTCCGATCGAGTTCTACGAAACGCGTGCGATCCTCGGCTATATCGACGAAGCGTTCGACGGCCCGAGCCTGCTGCCCCGGTGGGGCGCCACCGCGCACGCGCGCGGCGAGCAATGGATCAGCGTGATCAACTGCTACGCGTACGACGCGATGGTGCGCCGCTACGTGCTGCAGTACGTGTTCCCGAAAGGCGAGAATGGCCAGCCTGATCGCGCTGTGATCGACGCGGCGCTGCCTGAAATCGACAAGCATCTGCAGGTGTTCGACGCCGCGTACGGCGGGCGCGATTACCTGGCCGGCAGCGAGTTGTCGATGGCGGATCTGTTCCTGGCGCCGATCCTGGCGTACGTGAGCATGTTCCCCGAAGGGGCGGAATTGCTGCGGAAATACCCGAACGTCACGCGTGCGCAGGCGGTGATGCGCGAGCGGCCAAGCTTCGCCGCGACGCAGCCGGCGCCGGGCTGATGGGGGCATCGGCATGAGCGCGCCTGCCGCGCGGGTGGCGGGAAAATAGAAAGCGCCGGCTGTGCCGGCGCTTGTCGCTTGCGGCGAGGCCGCGCGTGTCAGTGCTTCAGCCGGCCGAGCAGCAGGAACTCCATCAGCGCTTTCTGCACGTGCAGGCGGTTTTCCGCCTCGTCCCACACGACGCTCTGCGGGCCGTCGATCACGCCGGCCGTCACTTCCTCGCCGCGGTGCGCGGGCAGGCAGTGCATGAACAGCGCGTCCGGGTTCGCGTGGCCCATCATTTCCTCATCGACGCACCAATCGGCGAACGCCTGCTTGCGTGCCTCGTTCTCGGCCTCGAAGCCCATGCTCGTCCACACGTCGGTCGTCACGAGATCGGCACCCTTGCACGCTTCGTTCGGGTCGTCGCATACCTCGTAGAACGGCGCGCTGTCGGGCGCCACGAGCTTCATGTCGAGCGCGTAGCCGGGCGGCGTCGACAGGCGCAGCTTGAAGCCGAGGATCTGCGCGGCTTCGATCCACGTATAGAGCATGTTGTTCGCGTCGCCGACCCACGCGACGGTCTTGCCGGCGATCGGGCCGCGGTGCTCGTAGTACGTGAAGATGTCGGCGAGCACCTGGCACGGGTGGTATTCGTTCGTCAGGCCGTTGATCACCGGCACGCGGGAGTTGTCCGCGAAGCGCTGGATGATCTCCTGCTCGAACGTGCGGATCATGATGATGTCGACCATCCGCGAGATCACCTGCGCGGAATCCTCGACCGGCTCGCCGCGGCCGAGCTGCGTGTCGCGGGTGCTCATGAACACGGCGTGGCCGCCGAGCTGGAAGATCCCGGCTTCGAACGACAGGCGCGTGCGCGTCGAGTTCTTCTCGAAGATCATCGCGAGCGTGCGGTCGTGCAGCGGGTGATAGGTCTCGTAGTTCTTGAACTTGCGCTTCAGGATACCCGTGCGTTCGAGCACGTACTCGTAGTCTTCCAGCGAGAAATCCTTGAACTGCAGGTAGTGACGAATGGTTTTGGCGGTCATGAAGCGAGATACGGTGGGTTTCACCCGGCAGCGAGGCCGGACGGCGCCACCGTCGGGTGTGGATAACTCAAAGCAGCATAAAGGATTTTCTGTGCTTTGACGAGCCACGGAGAGAAACGGGGCGCGATCTCGTCGTGCCGTCGGCGGCACGCGAAGCGGGGCCTCGGAACGACGCGCGATGGCGCGCTGCGGTATAATCCAAAAGTTTTCTCCAGCCCGGCAGGCAAGCCTCATCGCGCTCTGCCGGACACAAGCCGTGCGCTGCACAAATCCGGTGCAGTACACCGGCGGCGCGCTCCGACGCCCCGTTTTCGGGATATCGGATGGCTTGTGCCGCCGTTCATTCCAGCTTTGTGTTCGCGTATCCAGGCGCCGTCGCCTGGGCATCGCCGGGCCGTCACTTGGGTAACCACATGGCTGAAACCCCTCCGACCGAATTTTTCATCCAGGGCATCACGAAAGACGGGAAAAAGTTTCGCCCGAGCGACTGGTCGGAACGTCTGGCCGGTGTGATGGCCTGCTTCGGGCCGGGGGCGAGCGGGCCGAATGCGCGTCTCAAGTATTCGCTGTACGTGCGCCCGACGATGCTCGGCGACCTGAAGTGCGTGATCCTCGATTCCCGGCTGCGCGACATCGAGCCGATGGCTTTCGATTTCGTGCTGAATTTCGCGAAGGACAACAACCTCGTCGTCACCGAGGCGTGCGAACTGCCGGACTACAGCGCGAAGAAATGATGCCGACGGGCGAGGGCGCCTGCTGCGCCCGCCCTGGCTGTCGTCGGCCGGTGTGATGTCCGGACGACAGACGACAAAAAAGCCCGCCTAGGCGGGCTTTTTTGCGATCGCAGGAAACAGGAGCGCCCGCGTGAGCGGGTGCACCAGATTTACGCTGCTGCCTGCAGGCCCTTGACGGCTGCGGCCAGGCGGCTCTTGCTGCGAGCGGCCTTGTTCTTGTGAACAATCTTCTTGTCGGCGATCGTGTCGATCGTCTTCACGGCAGCCTTGAACAGATCGGCAGCCTTTGCGTGGTCGCCGGCTTCAACAGCCTTGCGAACCGACTTGATCGCGGTACGGAATTTCGAGCGCAGCGCCGAGTTGTGCGAGTTTGCCTTCGCGGCCTGGCGGGCGCGCTTGCGTGCTTGTGCGGAGTTAGCCATGACGGTTCCTTATCCTGTCCTGTTTCCAGAGCTTGGAGCCTGACGGCCAAGCGCTGCTTTTCGATCCGTCCCCTGAGAACGATTGCCCAGGGGCGCATAAAAAAACGGTGAGTTTAACCGAGGCTGGGACATGAAAACGGCAGTTGCCGTGCATGTACGAGCCCAGAAACCGGCGATTATAGCAACAAAATCAAGCGAGTGGCAAGCTTGAAGTGATTCCCGTCGGGAGGGACGCCGGTGGCGTGCGTGCTTTTCGGCTTCGGTCCGTGCTGGGCCACGCAACGTCCGTATAATAAGCGCCCCATGAATCTATTCCGAGCCCTGCTGACGGTCAGCGGCTTCACGCTGCTGTCGCGCGTGACCGGACTGGCCCGCGAGACGCTGATCGCCCGTGCGTTCGGCGCCAGTCAATACACCGACGCGTTCTACGTCGCCTTCCGTATCCCGAACCTGCTGCGCCGCCTGTCCGCCGAGGGCGCGTTCTCGCAGGCGTTCGTGCCGATCCTCGCCGAGTTCAAGAACCAGCAGGGGCACGATGCCACGAAGGCGCTCGTCGACGCGATGTCGACCGTGCTTGCGTGGGCGCTTGCCGTGCTGTCGGTCCTCGGGATCTTCGGCGCGTCGTGGGTCGTGTTCGCGGTCGCGTCCGGCCTGCACACCGACGGGCAGGCGTTCCCGCTCGCGGTCACGATGACGCGGATCATGTTCCCGTACATCGTGTTCATTTCGCTGACGACGCTCGCGTCCGGCGTGCTGAACACGTACAAGAGCTTCTCGTTGCCCGCGTTCGCGCCGGTGCTGCTCAACGTCGCGTTCATTGGCGCCGCCGTGTTCGTTGCGCCGCACCTGAAGGTGCCGGTATACGCGCTCGCGTGGGCCGTCATCGTCGGCGGCGTGCTGCAGTTCCTCGTGCAGCTGCCGGGCCTGAAGAAGATCGACATGGTGCCGCTGATCGGCCTGAACCCGCTGCGCGCGCTGCGTCACCCCGGCGTGAAGCGCGTGCTCGCGAAGATGGTGCCCGCGACGTTCGCGGTGTCGGTCGCGCAGCTGTCGCTGATCATCAACACCAACATCGCGTCGCGGCTCGGGCAGGGCGCCGTGTCGTGGATCAACTACGCCGACCGCCTGATGGAATTTCCGACGGCGCTGCTCGGCGTCGCGCTTGGCACGATCCTGCTGCCGAGCCTGTCGAAGGCGCACGTCGACGCCGATTCGCACGAATATTCGGCGCTGCTCGACTGGGGGCTGCGCGTCACGTTCCTGCTCGCGGCGCCGAGCGCGCTCGCGCTGTTCTTCTTCGCGACGCCGCTCACCGCGACCCTGTTCAACTACGGCAAGTTCGACGCGCATACCGTCACGATGGTCGCACGCGCGCTCGCGACCTACGGGATCGGCCTCGTCGGCATCATCCTGATCAAGATCCTCGCGCCGGGCTTCTATGCGAAGCAGGACATCAAGACGCCCGTGAAGATCGCGATCGGCGTGCTGATCGTCACGCAGATCTCGAACTACGTGTTCGTGCCGCTGATCGGTCACGCGGGCCTCACGCTGAGCATCGGCGTCGGCGCGTGCCTGAACTCGCTGCTGCTGTTCATCGGGCTGCGCAAGCGCGGCATCTACCAGCCGTCGCCGGGCTGGCTGCGCTTCTTCATGCAGCTGATCGGCGCGACGCTGGTGCTCGCGGGCGTGATGCACTGGCTCTCGATCAGCTTCGACTGGACCGGGATGCGCGCGCAGCCGCTCGATCGCATCGCGCTGATGGCCGCGTGCCTCGTGCTGTTCGCTGCACTATATTTCGGTATGTTGTGGGTGATGGGCTTCAAATACGCTTACTTCAGAAGGCGCGCCAAGTGACGACCGCTATGACCCGCGTCCTCGACTACTTCAGCACGCTCGTGGCGGACGACGACAGCCTGCCCGTCACGGAAACCGCGCTGTCGCTGGCGCAGGACGCGTATCCCGACCTCGACCTGCAGGGCACGCTGGCCGAACTCGACATGCTGGCAGCGCGGCTGAGCCGGCGGCTCGCCGACGATGCGGACCTGAAGGGCCGTGTCGCCGCGCTGAACGACTTCTTCTTCCGCGAACTGGGCTTCGCGTGCAATCACAACGACTACTACGACCCCGATAACAGCCACCTGAACGCGGTGCTGAAGCGGCGGCGCGGGATTCCGATCTCGTTGTCGGTGCTGTATCTGGAGCTCGCCGAGCAGATCGGCGTACCGGCGCGCGGCGTGTCGTTCCCCGGTCACTTCCTGCTGCGCGTCACGCTGCCGGACGGCGACCTGATCATTGATCCGACCAATGGCCATTCGCTGTCCGAAGCCGAGATGGTCGAGATGCTCGAGCCGTACGTCGCGCGCGCGGCCGGTGCGGTCGACAGCGCGTTGCGTGCGCTGCTGCAGCCCGCGACGAGCCGCGAGATCATTGCGCGGATGCTGCGCAACCTGAAGACGATCTATCTGCAGACGGAACGCTGGCAGCGGCTGCTCGCGGTGCAGCAGCGCCTCGTGATCCTGTTGCCCGAGCAGCTCGACGAGGTGCGCGATCGCGGTTTCGCGTATGCGCGGCTCGACTACCTGCGCCCCGCGCTCGAGGATCTCGAGTTGTATCTCGGCGAGCGGCCGGATGCGGACGACGCGACCGTCGTCGAGTCGCAGGTCACCGAACTGCGGCAGCGGATGCAGCGCGACGGCGAGGATTGAGCCGGCGCGCGACTGCCGGCGCCTCGAAAAAAACGCCCGCATCGCGGGCGTTTTTTCATGGGCGCTTACTTCGGCTGCATCCGGATCGCGCCGTCGAGGCGGATCACCTCGCCGTTGAGCATCGGATTCTCGACGATCTGGCGCACCAGCATCGCGTATTCGGCCGGTTTGCCGAGCCGCGGCGGGAATGGCACCATCGCGCCGAGTGCGTCCTGCACGTCCTTCGGCATGCCGAGCAGCATCGGCGTCTCGAACAGGCCGGGCGCGATCGTCATCACGCGGATGCCGCTGCGCGACAGGTCGCGCGCGATCGGCAGCGTCATGCCCGCGACGCCGGCCTTCGATGCCGCGTACGCGGCCTGGCCGATCTGCCCGTCGAAGGCGGCGACCGACGCGGTGCTGACGATCACGCCGCGCTCGCCTTCCGCCGTCGGCGCGGTTGCCGCCATCGCGGCGGCCGCAAGCCGGATCATGTTGAAGGTGCCGACGAGATTCACGTTGATCGTTTTCGCGAACACGTCGAGCGGATGCGCGCCGTCCTTGCCGACCGTTTTCGCGGCCGGCGCGATGCCCGCGCAGTTCACGAGGCCGCGCAGCGTGCCCGCACGCGTCGCCGCGTCGACGGCTGCCTGAGCGTCGGCCTCGCTCGAGACGTCGCAGCGCACGAACTCACCGCCCAGCTCGGTCGCGAGCGCGACGCCCGCCGCCTCGTTCAGGTCGGCGAGCACGACCTTGCCGCCTGCCTGCGCGAGCATCCGGGCCGTTCCGGCGCCGAGGCCCGATGCACCACCCGTGATCAGAAAGACGTTGCCGCGAATCTCCATGACTGTCTCCTTTGTCGACCGCCCTTAGCGCTTTAGCGCTTAGGGAGGTCCCATGCAAAGCGGTAGCTCCGTCCGATGCCGGGCGATCGCCGGAAATGCCGGCACGCCGGTTGGCCGGGCGTACCCGTTCGACCGATTGTACGGGGCGTCGTCGCGCGGCCGAAAAAAAGCCGCCCGGAAAGGGCGGCTTGCGGATGCGCGATGCGCTGCTTACTTCAGTGCGTCAAACGCGCGCTCGCGGATTTCCTCGACGCTGCCGAGGCCCGAGATCTTGCGATACTGCGGGGCCTTCAGGCCGTTTTCCTCGCCGCGCTGCGCCCAGTCGCCGTAGTACTTGATCAGCGGCTTGGTCTGCGCTTCGTACACTTCGAGACGCTTCTTGACGGTTTCTTCCTTGTCGTCGTCGCGCTGGATCAGCGGTTCGCCCGTCACGTCGTCCTGGCCCTCGACCTTCGGCGGGTTGAACTTGACGTGGTACGTGCGGCCCGATGCCGGGTGCGTGCGGCGGCCGCTCATGCGCTCGACGATTTCCGAGAACGGGACGTCGATCTCGAGCACGTAGTCGATCGCGACGCCGGCTTCCTTCATCGCGTCAGCCTGCGCGATCGTGCGCGGGAAGCCGTCGAACAGGTAGCCGTTCGCGCAATCGGATTCCTTCAGGCGTTCCTTGACGAGGCCGATGATCAGGTCGTCCGTCACGAGCTTGCCTTCATCCATGAAGCGCTTCGCTTCGATGCCGAGCGGCGTGCCGGCCTTCACGGCCGCGCGCAGCATGTCGCCCGTCGAGATTTGCGGGATGCCGAACTTTTCCTTGATGAAGTTTGCCTGGGTGCCCTTTCCCGCGCCGGGTGCACCCAACAGGATCAAACGCATGGTGATATCTCCAAGTATGTAGATTCGTGTGGCGAGCTTCGAAGGCGTCGGCGACAGCGTGCGCGGGGCTTGCCTGGCGCGCGGCGGGCTGGTCTGATGCGGCGCGTCGGCTTCGGCGACGCGCGGCTGCCGGCAGGGCCGCGGGCGGGGTCAAGCGAGAACGCGCTGGTCACGGACGGCTCGCACAATCGCCTGATTATGCCACGGGTTATTTTGAACCCGGCTGAAAAAGGGCCTGCACGCGCGCGAGATCGGCCGGCGTGTCGATTCCGGCTTCGGGCGCTTGCTCGGTGATCAGCACTGCGATGCGCTCGCCATGCCAGATCGCGCGCAGTTGCTCGAGCTGCTCGGCCTGCTCGATCGGCGCCTGCGCGAGCGTCGGATACGTGCGCAGGAAACGCGCGCGATACGCATAGAGGCCGATGTGCCGGTAGACCGGAAAGGCGGGGGCCGGCATGGCCGCGACGTCGGGCCAGTGCGGCTGGTACGCGTCGCGGCTCCACGGAATCGGCGCGCGCGAGAAGTACAGCGCGACGCTCTGCGCGTCGAGCGCGACCTTCACGACGTTCGGGTTGAACACGTCGGCCGCGGCGTGAATCGGGTGTGCGGCGGTCGCGATCGCGCACGCCGGGTGCGCGGCCAGGTGCGACGCTACGTCGCGCACCAGCACGGGGTCGATCAGCGGCTCGTCGCCCTGCACGTTGACGACGACGGTGTCGTCGCTCCACCCGAACGTCGCCGCGACTTCCGCGAGCCGGTCGGTGCCGGACGGATGGTCGGCGCGCGTCAGCACCGCTTCGAAGCCGTGATCGCGCGCCGCGTCGAGCACGCTCTGCGCGTCGGACGCGACCAGCACCTGCTGCGCGCCCGCTTCGCGCGCGCGCTCGGCGACGCGCACGACCATCGGCTTGCCGCCGAGATCGGCGAGCGGCTTGTTCGGGAGCCGCGTCGAGGCGAGCCGGGCGGGAATGACGGCGATGAAGGGTTGTGGGTGAGTCATCGGGGGAGCGGTGAGAAGGTCGGGGCGGGCGGCGCGTCGGGAGCCGGTCGCCCGGCGGGTTCGGCGAGCCGGCCGCGGATGGGCCGCGGCCGGGGCGTCGTCGGGCGGCTTAGCGGCCGGCCGGGTCGACCGGCGTGCCTTCGACGGTCTGGCGCGCTTCGTCGACGAGCATCACGGGGATGCCGTCGCGGATCGGGTACGCGAGCTTGTCCGCGTTGCAGATCAGCTCCTGCGCGGCACGGTCATAGTGGAGCGGGCCTTTGCAGATAGGGCACACAAGGATTTCAAGCAGGCGAGCGTCCACGGAGTTTCTCCACAACGAGGGCAATGAGGCGAGGGTCGAGCGCGGCTTCGACGGGGACGACCCACAGTCGAGCGTCGCGCCAGGAAGCCCCCAATTTTACTGCATCCTTCTCGGTGATCAGGATCGCGTCGACGGCGTCGTCGACGAACGGATTGTCGGCGAACGCGTAGTGGTCGGGCAGCGCACGGGTTGCCGGCGCGAGACCGGCCGCGCGCAGCGTCGCGAAGAAGCGTTCCGGCGCGCCGATGCCGGCCGCCGCGAGCACGCGTTCGTGCGCGAACTGCGACAGCGGGCGGCGCAGCGCGGGCTGGTCGAGGTGCCACGCGGCGCCCGGCGTGAGCGCGAGCGAGTAGGTGTCGGGCCACGGCGGCAGCGCGCCGCTGTACGGATCGTTGACGAGCGTCGCGTCGCGGTGCCGCGACAGCGGCTCGCGCAGCGGCCCGGCCGGCAGCAGGAAGCCGTTGCCGCCGAGCCGGTGGTCGAACACGACGAGCTCGACCGTGCGCGCGAGGCGGTAGTGCTGGAGGCCGTCGTCGCTGACGATCACGTCGACGTCCGGATGCGCGGCGCGCAGCGCCTGCGCGGCCGCGACGCGGTCGGGGCACACCCAGACGGGCGCGCCGGTGCGGCGCGCGATCAGCAGCGGTTCGTCCCCGGCCGCGCTTGCGTGCGACGCGGGTGTGACGGCGGTCGGCGCCGTCACGTTCGCGCCGTAGCCGCGCGACACGACGCCCGGCGTGAAGCCGGCCGCCCGCAACGCGTCGACGAGCGCGATCACGGTCGGCGTCTTGCCGGTGCCGCCGACGGTCACGTTGCCGACCACGACGACGGGCACGCCGACGTCGACCGGCTCTTTCCAGCCCCGCGCATACGCGGTGCGCCGCAGCGCCGCGCACAGGCCGAACACGCATGCGAACGGCGTGAGCGCCCACGCGAGCGCGCCGCGCCGCTGCCATTCGCGTGTCAGGCGCGCTTCGAGCCGGGCGAGCGGGCCGCCGGGCGCGCTCATCGGGCCGGGCGCGGCGCGTCGTGCGCCGCGGCGTGGGACGGATTCGTCAAGGCGGATTCTCCGTTGGGCGGCGCATGCCGCGGGGTCTGCGGAAGGCGGCACTCTAGCGCGCCGCAGGCGGGCGCGGCAAGCGCGACCGGCCGACGCAGCCCGCGGGGCCGGATCGCGGCGGCTTGTGGATAACTCTGTGAAAAACTCCCTGTTCGATCGCCTCAAACGCCCGTCGGGCGGGCATCGAATCGGATGCGAATGATTTCGAAAGGTTTAAAAATCTATAAAAATCAATGTGTTATGACGAATTGTCTGGTTTTTTAGGCGGTTTCAAAGCGTTTTAGCCGGATCATTGCCAGAATGTGGACACCTTCCGCGCGTCGCGGCGAATGCGGTCGGCGCTGGACGTCGCGCGCGTGTCGGACTATCGTGTCGCCGCCAGCATTCATCCGACCGCCCATGCTTCCCGACTCTCCTTTTTCCGCACCCGGCGCGACGCGCGGCGGTGACGAAGTGATTCCCGTTTCGGCGCTCAATCGCGCGATTTCGACGATGCTCGAGCGCTCGTTTCCGCTGCTGTGGATATCGGGCGAAGTGTCGAATTTCACGCGTGCCGCGAGCGGCCACTGGTATTTCTCGATCAAGGACCAGCAGGCGCAGATGCGCTGCGTGATGTTCCGCGGCCGTGCGCAATACGCGGAGTTCACGCCGCGCGAAGGCGACCGGATCGAGGTGCGCGCGGTCGTCACGATGTACGAGCCGCGCGGTGAAGTCCAGCTCAACGTCGAGGCCGTGCGGCGCACCGGGCAGGGGCGCCTGTACGAGGCGTTCCTGCGGCTGAAGGCGCAACTCGAGAGCGAGGGGCTGTTCGCGCCCGAGCGCAAGCGGCCGCTGCCGGCCCACCCGCGCGCGATCGGCATCGTCACGTCGCTGCAGGCCGCCGCGTTGCGCGACGTGCTGACGACGCTCGCGCGCCGCGCGCCGCACATCCCGGTGATCGTCTATCCGGCGCCCGTGCAGGGCGCCGGTTCCGCCGAAAAGCTCGTCGCGGCCGTCCAGGCCGCGAATGCGCGGCGCGAGGTCGATGTGTTGCTGGTCTGCCGCGGCGGCGGCTCGATCGAGGATTTGTGGTCGTTCAACGACGAAGCGCTGGCGCGCGCGATCGCGGCGAGCGAGCTGCCGGTCGTCAGCGGCGTCGGGCACGAAACCGATTTCACGATCGCGGACTTCGCGGCCGACCTGCGCGCGCCGACGCCGACCGGTGCGGCCGAGCTCGCGAGCCCGCAGCGCGCGCTGCTGCTGCGCGAGGTGGACGAGCGCCAGCGTGCGCTTGCGCGCGGCATCGAACGCATGCTGGAACAGCGTGCGCAGCAGCTCGACTGGCTCGCGCGCCGGCTCGTGAGCCCGGCCGAGCGGCTGCAGCGGCAGCGCACGCATGTCGAGCAGCTCGCGGTGCGGCTCGCATCGGCGGCCTCGCGGCCGGTGCGCGACGCGCGCGCGCGTTTTGCGCTCGCGCAGTTGCGCTGGCAGCGCGCGCGGCCCGATCCGTCGCAGGCGCGCCTGGCGCTCGCGGGGCTGTCGCAGCGTCTCGCGGTTGCGTTGCAGCGCCGTCACGAACGCGACACGGCACGTGTGTCAGCCTGTGCGGCACGGCTCGAAGTGCTGAGCCCGCAGCGCACGCTCGAGCGCGGTTATGCGGCGCTCATCGACGCGCAGACCGGCCGCGCGGTGCGCGCGCCGAGCGCGCTGAAGCCGCAGCGCCGCCTGACCGTGCATCTGGCCGAAGGTTCGGCCGACGTATCGCTCGCCGACGTGCAGCCGCGCTTGACCGATACGATCTGAGCGGGCCGGCGTAAGCGAAACGCAGGTCCCGCAACGCACGCGCGAAGCACGGGAACGGACGCCGCGCATCGTCGGTTCGTCCTGCCGGACGATGCGCAAACATCGCTTTTCCGCATACCGCGGATAAATGGCCCGTGAGTTTGCGGGGTTATTCGTCCTCGCCTACAATCGGACGCTCGGCAGCATTCAACACAAGCCCCCCTACATACTCAACGAAGGAATCGCCATGGCTCATACGCTCCCGCCGCTCCCGTACGCTGAAGACGCACTCGCGCCGACCATCTCGCTCGAGACGATCCAGTACCACTACGGCAAGCATCATCAGGCTTATGTGACGAACCTGAACAATCTGATCCCGGGCACGGAATTCGAGAACCTGTCGCTGGAAGAGATCGTCAAGAAGTCGTCGGGCGGCATCTTCAACAACGCCGCGCAAATCTGGAACCACACGTTCTTCTGGAACAGCCTGTCGCCGAACGGCGGCGGCGCACCGACGGGCGCGCTGGGCGACGCGATCAACGCGAAGTGGGGCTCGTACGACGCATTCAAGGAAGCGTTCACGAAGGCTGCGGTCGGTACGTTCGGTTCGGGCTGGGCATGGCTCGTGAAGAAGGCGGACGGTTCGCTCGACATCGTGTCGACGAGCAACGCCGCCACGCCGCTGACGACCGCCGACAAGGCGCTGCTGACGATCGACGTGTGGGAACACGCGTACTACATCGACTACCGCAACGCACGTCCGAAGTTCGTCGAAGCGTTCTGGAACATCGTGAACTGGGACTTCGCAGCGAAGAACTTCGCGTAAGGTCTGTCAGGACACGCTGGAAACGGCGATCACGTTCGGCTATCCGAATGGACAGCGCCGCAGCCGGTCTGAAAAGCCTCCCTCGTGGAGGCTTTTTTATTGCCCGGAATCCGGCTGCGACGCGTCACGCGAAGGACATCGACGTGAACGCGCGTTGACGTACGCTCGTCGACATGCGGCTCGACGAACGGCATGGCGGCAACCCCCAACGCATTCGAAAGGAGCATCGGCAATGAATCTGGAGCTTGACCGGAAGCATGCGGTAATCACGGGCGGATCTCGCGGAATCGGCTACGCGTGTGCCGAGCGGCTGGCGGAAGAGGGCGCGCACGTCACGATCATCGGCAGTCACGCGGCCACGGTGGATGCCGCGCTGCGGTCGCTGCGCGCGAAGCATCCGGGCCGCATCGATGGTTTCGCGCTCGATCTGTCGATCGCGTCGAACAGCGATGTCCTGGGCCAGCACATCGCCGACGCCGACATCGTGATCAACAACGCCGGCGCGATTCCCGGCGGCGGGCTCGACCACGTCGACGACGCGACATGGCGCTCATCGTGGGACGTCAAGGTGTACGGCTACATCAATGCGACGCGGCAGGCGCTTCCGGCGATGCTGGAGCGAGGCTCGGGCGTGATCGTCAACGTGATCGGGATGGCGGGCGCCGCGCCCCGCTACGACTACATCTGCGGATCGATGGCGAACGCGGCGCTCATCGCGTTCACGCGCGCCACGGGTGGCCATACCGCGCGCAAGGGCGTGCGCGTCGTGGGCGTGAACCCCGGACCGACGGAGACGGACCGGCTGGTTCGTCTTTACGAATCGCGCGCGGAGGCCCGGTTCGGCGATCGCGCGCGCTGGCGCGAGCTGCTGGCCGACTTGCCGTTCGGCCGGCCGGCCAAACCCGAGGAAATGGCGGATCTCGTCGTGTTCCTCGCGTCCGCCCGAGCGTCGTATCTGAGCGGTGTCGTGATCGATGCGGACGGCGGCGCGCAATACACGCACCAATAGGCCGGCGTGAAGCAGGCCGCCGGGCGGCGGCCTCAACGCGGCGTGTCGCCGAGCCCGCTCGCGCGGCGCAGCGCGTCGACGTCGACGAGCTCGATTTCTCCGACATGCAGGCGCACGATGCCGTCGGCCTGCAGTGCCTTCAGCAACTGGTTGGTGGTCTGTCGCGTCAGCGACAGCATCGACGCGAGGGTTTCCTGCGACAGCCGGACGCGCGTGCGCCCGGCGCTGATGCCGCCGTAGCCGTCGGCGATCATCAGCAGGCGGGCGGCGAGCCGCTGCGCGGCCGGCATCACGCTCATCGCTTCGACGGTCAGGAAGCTCAGGCGCAGCTTTTGCGCCATCAGCAGCGCGAATTGCCGCCAGTATTGCGGCGTCGCGTCGAGAATCGCGAGCAGCGCGGCCTGCGGAACGTGCAGCAGCAGCGCATCGTCGAGCGCGATCGCGTCGTGCGTGCGCGGCTGGCCGTCGAACAGCGCGATCTCGCCGAACCAGGTGACCGGCTCGGCCACCGTCAGCAGCGCTTCCTTGCCCTGCGGGTCGACCGCACCTATCGTGAGTGAACCGGCCAGTACCGCGTACAGCCCGCACGGCGGGTCGCCGCGCCGGAACAGCGCGTGGCCGACCGGCAGGCGGCGCAGCGCCGCACCGGCGAGCAGGTCCGCGCGCAACGCGGGCGGCAGCGCGGCGAACCACGGGTTCGCTTCGATCTGCGGCAGGTAGGGGGCGAGCGACGAGGGCATGGGCACGCGATGTCGGGTAGCTGACAGAGGTTCTCGGGCGTGACGCGCATCATAGCGCTCAACGACCGACCAGGAGACGCCATGAAGACGCTCGAAGACCACCTTTCCCAGTATGCGGCCTACCATCGCGACGCGCGCAACATCGCGACGCATCTGGTCGGGATCCCGATGATCGTGTTCGCGGTCGAGGTGCTGTTGTCGCGGCCGGCGATCGGGATGCTGGCCGGCGTCGCGCTGTCGCCGGCGCTGCTGCTTGCCGTCGCGTTCGCGGCGTTCTACCTGCGTCTCGACCTGCGGTTCGGGATCGTGATGACCGCGCTGTTCGCGCTCGGCCTGTGGGCCGCGCAGGCGCTCGCATTGCTGCCGACCGCGCAATGGCTCGCGATCGGCATCGGCGCGTTCGTCGTCGGCTGGATCGTGCAGTTCGTCGGGCACTGGTTCGAAGGGCGCAAGCCCGCGTTCGTCGACGACTTGGTCGGCCTGATGGTCGGGCCGCTGTTCGTCGTCGCCGAAGTCGCGTTCTTCGCGGGACTGCGCGGCGACGTGCGCCGCGAAGTCGAGCGGCGGGCCGGCCCCGTACACGGCGGCGCGCACTCGCATGTCTGACGCGCCGGTCTGCGTGTTCGGCGCGGGCGCCGTCGGCTGTTATCTCGGCGGCCGGCTCGCGGCGGCCGGTGCGGACGTCACGCTCGTCGGCCGCGCGCGGATTGGCGACGCGATTCATCTGCACGGGCTCACGCTGACCGACCAGCGCGGCTATCGCGCGACGCTCGCGCCGGCCGATGTCGCGTTCTCGACCGATCCGGCGGCCGCGGCTACCGCGCGGCTCGTGCTCGTCGCGGTGAAGTCGGCCGCGACGCGCGATGCCGCGGTGCAGCTCGCCGGCGTGCTGCGGCCCGGCACGGTCGTGATCAGTTTCCAGAACGGCCTGCACAACGCCGACGTGCTGCGCGACGCGCTGCCACAAGCGACCGTACTGGCCGGCATGGTGCCGTTCAACGTGATCGAGCGCGAGCCCGGCGCATTTCACCAGGGTTCGGCCGGTGCGCTCGCGGCCGACGCGTCGCCCGCGCTGCAACCGTTCGCCGGCGCATTCGCGCGTGCCGGGCTGCCGCTCGCGCTGCATCGCAACATGCCGGCCGTGCAGTGGGCGAAGCTGCTGCTCAACCTGAACAACGCAGTCAATGCGCTCGCGAACCTGCCGCTGCGCGACGAACTCGCGCAACGCGCGTACCGGCGCTGCGTCGCGCTCGCGCAGCGCGAAGCGCTGCACTGGCTGGCGCGTGCCGCGATCCGGCCCGCGCGGCTGACGCCGTTGCCGGCTGCGTGGATCCCGACCGTGCTCGAGCTTCCCGATACCGCGTTTCGCGTGCTCGGCGGCCGGATGCTCGCGATCGATCCGCTCGCGCGTTCGTCGATGTCCGACGATCTCGCGGCGCGCCGTGCGACGGAAGTCGAGTGGATCAACGGCGAGGTCGTGCGGCTGGCCGCGCGCTTCGGCGCGCAGGCGCCCGTCAATGCGCGGCTGTGTGCGCTGGTCCACGACGCGGAAAGCGCTGCGGCGCGCCCGACGTGGCACGGCGATGCGCTGTGGGCCGAGCTGACCGCGCAGGCGCCGCGCGCGGGCGACGTGCGGGCCGCATAGCGGCGGGATTGACCGGCCGTCGCGCCGGTGGGGTGGCGCAACGTCACTTCAGTCGCGCAACGGCTAAGATGCGAGGTGCGCCATACGACGCCTATGCGGAGCAATCACCATGGTGGATCGCCCGACTCTCGACGCCTACGATGCCCATGCCGCGCAATACGCGCAGGACTGGCTCGACCAGGCCGCCCCCGACGACATGTACGCGCTGCTCGAACAGCATTTCTCGCCCGGACCGACTGCGGACGTCGGCTGCGGAGCGGGGCGCGACACGGCCTGGCTCGCTTCGCGCGGCTTCGATGTGCGCGGCTACGACGCGAGCACTGCACTGCTAGACGAGGCGCGGAGGCACCATCCGGACCTGACCTTCGAACTGGCCGCGTTGCCGGCGCTGGCCGGCGTGCCGTCCGGCGCGTTTCGCAACGTGCTGTGCGAAACGGTCGTCATGCACCTCGAACAGGCTGACGCGTCGGCGGCCGCCGCGCGGCTGGCCGATCTGCTGATGCCGGGCGGCACGTTGTACCTGAGCTGGCGGGTAGCCGGAAACGGCGTGTTGCGCGACGAGCGCGGCCGCCTCTATACGCCGCTCGACTCGGCGCGGATGCATGCGGCGCTCGGCGCCGGCATACGCGTGATCGACGAGCATGAGGTCGTCAGCGCTTCGTCCGGCAAGCGCGTGCACCGGCTGATCGTGCGCAAGGAGGCCGGCGCCGCGTGAATGCGGCGCGCCGGCGCGTTCATTCGCGGTTGAGCGCCGCTTCCCAGTTGATGTCGACGCAGAGCACCTGCATGCCGGTCGCGACGGGTGCCGCGATCGACGCGGTCACGCACAGGTGCGCCTCGTTGATCGACAGGTAGGGCGACGTCAGGTGCACGCGGCCCGGCGCGCGCATCGCGTCGATGAAGTACGGGCGGCGCTCCCAGCTCGCCCCCTCGGAATGCAGCAGCGGCCGGAAGCGCTTGGCGCGCTGCGAGACGCTACCGCGTGCCAGCACGTTGTCGCCGATCTGGCGGCCCGACGCGTCGAGCAGGAAGCAGCGCGCGGTTTCGGGCAGCCCGAGCACGGCGGCGGCCGCATCGGTGAGCGGCGCGCCTGCGCTGAGCTTCTGGCTCGCTTCCTCGAGCGCGGCGACGTACGGCGCGAGCCGTTCCGCCTGGGTGCGCTCGCGCTGCGCGACGCGCAGCCGCAGCGCGGCCGACAGCGTATCCATGCTGCCCGCGGCGGCCTGCGGCTGCACGGGGTCGACGCTCGGCCCCGCGAAATACTGGCCCTGCACGAAGTCGACGTCGCACTCGAGCGCGATCAGCGCGTCGCGCTCGGTCGCGAGCCCGCCCATCAGCACGAGCTGGCCGGATTCGTGCAGCAGCGACACGAGCCCCGGCAGCACGCGTTCGAGATGCGAGTGCTCACTCGCTTGCGCAAGGATGCCTCGGTCGAGCGTGACGATATCGGGATGCAGGTGCCACACGCGGTCGATGTTCGAATGCTTCGCGCCGAAACCGACGAGTGCGATCAGGAAACCGGCCTTGCGCAGCCCGTCGACGATCGCCGCGTAGCGCGGCGTCTCGCCGCCCGCCTGTTCCGGCACCTCGAGCACCACGCGGTGCGGCGGCAGCCCGAGCGCTTTCAGGTTCGCGAGCAGCGCGTCGCCGTAGACGGTGTCCATCAGCGCGGCCGGATGCAGGCTCAGGAAGAGCCATTCGTCGTGGCTGTCGAACGCATGGAAGTTGCCGAGATGCAGCGATTCGGCGAGCCGGCCGAGCTCGAGCAGGTCGCCGCGCCGCGCCGCCTGCGTGAACACCTCGTGCGAGGCCACCTGGCGGCTTTCCTCGTCGTGCGCGCGCAGCGATGCGTGATAGCCGATCGCGCGGCGGTGCGACACGGAAAAAACGGGCTGGAACACGCTGAACACCGTGTAGCTGCCATACAGCACGGTGCGCCGGTTCCCGTCGTCACCGGCGACGGGGCGGGGCGGCTGAAAGCCAGGGGGATCGATGTCGATCATGCTCATGATGTCGGCCGAAGGAAGACTGCCAGTTTACCTAGAGAATAGGCGAGCAAGAAGCATGCACGACATCCTGCCCCGTGCGGCAGCCCGTCGCGGCCGCCACGCGGCGCACGGCGGGTGCATCGCAGGGGCGCGTTGCACCGTCATGGTGCGCACCGTTCCGGTTCGGCGCGCGCCGCGCGTCACGCGCGTTCGGACGGGTCGGTCTTGCGCGCGGTGTCGCGGATCTCGGGCGCGAGCTGCGCGAAGATCCACGCGGATGCGGCCGTGATGATCCCGACGCAGATGAACGTCGCATGGAACGCGGGCAGCGTGTTGCTCGGCGTCACGGTGCGCAGCATGCCGGTGAACGTCGCGAGCAGCGCACCCGCGACCGTGACGCCGAGGCTCATCGACAGCATCTGCACGAGCGAGAACAGGCTGTTGCCGCTGCTCGCGCCGCCGGTGCCGAGATCCTTCAGGGTCAGCGTGTTCATCGCCGTGAACTGCATCGAGTTGAAGCCGCCGAACAGCGCAAGATGCACGACCTTCACCCAGACGGGCACCGTGTCGCGCATCAGCGCGAAGCTCGCCATCATCACCCCGACCATGATCGTGTTCGCGAGCAGCACCTTGCGGTAGCCGTGCTGCGTGATCAGGCGCGTGATGATCCGCTTCGAGAACATCCCGGCCGCCGCCACCGGCAGCATCATCAGCCCGGCCTCGAACGCCGAGTAGCCGAGGCTCACCTGCAGCAGCAGCGGGATCAGGTACGGCATCGCGCCGCTACCGATCCGCGCGAACAGGTTGCCGAGCAGCCCGACGCTGAACGTGTGGATCCTGAACAGTTCGAGCGAGAAGATCGGTTGCGGCGCGCGCACCGCATACAGCCCGTACGCGACGAAGCACGCGAGGCTCAGGATCAGCAGCACGAGCACGGCCGCGTGCTGCATCCCGAGATCGGCGAGCCCGTCGAGCGACAGCGAGATCGCGATCATGCCGATCGTCAGTAGCAGATAGCCTTTCAGGTCGAAGCGGCCGACGGCCGGGTTGCGCGAATCGGGCATCGAATAGAAGGTCGCGATGCAGCCCGCGACGCCGACCGGCACGTTGATCAGGAAGATCCAGTGCCACGACGCGATCTTCACGAGCCAGCCGCCGAGCGTCGGCCCGATCAGCGGTCCGATCAGGCCGGGAATCGCGACGAACGACAGCGCGGACAGGTAGCGTTCGGCCGGAAAGGTGCGCAGCACCGCGAGCCGCCCGACCGGCAGCAGCATCGCGCCGCCGACCCCCTGCACGACGCGGAACGCGACGAGCTGCGTCAGCGTATGCGCGTTCGCGCACAGCAGCGAGCCGAGCGAGAACACCAGGATCGCGCTGAAGAACACGCGTCGCGTGCCGAACGTATCGGCGAGCCAGCCCGACACGGGGATCATCACCGCCATCGTCAGCGAGTACGCGATCACGACCGACTGCATCCGCAGCGGCGATTCGCCGAGGCTCGCGGCCATCGACGGCAGCGCCGTGTTGACGATGGTCGAATCGAGCGTCTGCATGAAGAAGCCCGTCGCAACGAGCCAGAGCATCACGGTGAGGTTCTTTTCGCCGGGGGCGACGGCGGGCGGGCGTTGGAACATGAAGACGGGCGGTGGCGCGGGACAGCCGACATTGTAGGGAAAGCCGCCGCGCCGTGCAGGTTCGGCGCGGGGTGCGGCACCCGGCTCGCCGGCCGGCGGATGCCCGTCCGTTCACTGACCAGTACAGTTCAGCCGAAAGTGTCTGCAGGCGTATCTGTCCGTGTGCTGCCACTGTCCGAAATACTGGTGCCATCGAACCCGTGCGACCAGGAGGCTGCCATGCGTGAACTGCGACTTTACGTAATCGAAGGCGATGAGCCGGCCGGGCGGTGGCGGATCGTCGATCGCACCACACTGCAGGTGGCCGGGGGCGAAGCATGGGTGACGATCGAGGGCCGGCCCGACGATCACTGGCTCGGCGTCGGCGATTCGCTGACGTTCATGCCCGGTATGCGTGTTTGGGTCAGCGCGGGGCCGCACGGCGCGACGTTCGCGTTCGGTCCGCTCGCGGTGCCGGACGCGCGCGCCGCGCAGGCGTGGTGGCGGCCGCTCGCCGCGTGGCGCGACGGCCGCCGTCACGCGGCCGCGTCGCTGCCGACGTAGCGCGCGCGGGGCCGGATCAGCTTCCCGTCCGCGTACTGCTCGAGCGCATGCGCGATCCAGCCGGCCGTGCGGCCGGCCGCGAACAGCGTGAACGCCGCGCCGTCCGGCAACGCGAGCGTACGCTCCAGCACCGCGAGCGCGAAATCGATCGCCGGACGCAGGCCCGTCGCCGCTTCGACGCGCGCGGCGAGCGCACGTGCCGCTTGCAACGCCGGGCGGTCCGGCGCCGTGTCGTGCAGCGCGTCGAGCAGCGCCAGCGCGCGCGGGTCGCCGTCGGGATAGAGCGGGTGCGCGAAGCCGGACAGTGCCGTGCGGCCGCCGTCCGTGCGTTCGTCGTGCGCAAGCCGCAGCGCGAGGTAGCGATCGAGGTCGGCGGCGCGGGCCGCTTCGTCAAGCAGCGTGCCCGCGCGGAACGTCTCGCCGCCGTGGCGCGGCCCCGACAGCGCCGCGAGTCCGCCCGCGATCGCGCCGAACAGGTGAGTGCCGGTCGATGCGATGCAGCGCACCGCAAAGGTCGACGGATTCAGTTCGTGATCGGCGCACAGCACGAGCGCACGGCGCAGCAGGTCGACTTCGGTACGCCGCCGCACGCGCCACGCGGCGGCAAGCTGCCGGTGCACGGGCGCGTCGCCCGGCGCGATGCCGGCGAGCGCGGCCGTGGCGACACGCAGCAGCAGCGTGGCCGAATCGAGCTGCGCGTCGCGCCCCTGCGCCCACAGGCGCGGCAGCGATGCCGCCGCCGCGGGCAGCAGCACCAGCGTGCGTTCGAGCGGCGCGAGATGCGCCCAGCGGCGCGCCCAGTCGTCCCACTGCGCGGCGTCGAAACCGGTCGACGCGAGCGATGCGGCGGCAAGCCGCGCGGGCGGACAATCCCAGAGCCTCGCGGCCGTTTCTTCGAGCGTCGTATCGTCGGCCAGCGCGATCGCATCGGCGCCGCGGTAGCGCAGGCGGCCGTCGGCGATCTGCGTGATGCGCGATTCGAGCACCGGCACGCCCCAGTCGAGCGAACGCTCGGCGACGCCGCCCGCGCGTTTCGCGTCGGCGCGGCGGCGCGCGAGCAGGCGCACCTCGTCCGCGTCGTAGCAGCGACGCTTGGTCGTGCCGTCGGGCAGCGAGCGCAGCAGGCCGCGGCTCACGTACGCATAAAGGGTGCTCACGCTGATACCGAGGATGCCGGAGGCTTCCTGCGCGCTGAGGGAGGTCATGCCGATCGCTCCTGTCGGAGCGCATGAAGGGCGGCTCCGCTACAACTATTCGTTATGTATTGATTCGCGCAATCAAGATTGATCGCGCCTGTCGCGAATTCTAGACTCGATTTCGTCTCCACTACCGCACGCATCCGGCCATGACACCCGAACTCGCATTGACGCATCTGTGGCAACTCGCACACGGCGACCCCGACGCGCTCGCTCGCGCGACCGTGACGGGGCAGGACCCGACGTTACCGTCGACGTTCCACGTCGGCACGCTCGCTGCCGCGACGATCGCGGCAGCCGGGCTCGCGGCGGCAGAATGCCATCGGCTTCGCACGGGCGTCGCGCAATCCGTCGACGTATCGGTGCGCGACGCGCTGGTCGCGTTCCGCAGCGAACGTTACTTGCGTGTCGACGACGGCCCGCCGCCGGAGCTGCGTCATCCGGTGACGGGTTTTTTCGAGACGGGCGACGGGCGCTGGATTCAACTGCACGCGAACTTCCCGCATCACCTGCACGGGATCCTCGACGTGCTCGGCTGCGGCGCGCAGCCGGCCGACGTCGCGGCGGCGATCCGCACGTGGGACGGCACGGCGCTCGATACCGCGCTGGCCGAGGCCGGCCTGTGCGCGGCATTGATCAGAACACCTGAAGAATGGGCGGCGCACGAACAGGCGCGCGCCATCGCGTCACTGCCGCTGTTCGAGATCGAGCGGATTGGCGACGCGCCGGTCGAGCCGATCGGCCGCGGCGAAGCCGGTCAGCCGCTCGCCGGCGTGCGCGTGCTCGATCTCACGCGCATCATCGCGGGGCCGGTCGCGGGCCGCACGCTGGCGTCGCACGGCGCGCAGACGCTGCTCGTCAACGGCCCGCACCTGCCGAATATCGCGCCGCTCGTGATCGACAACGGGCGCGGCAAGCGTTCGACGTGGATCGACCTGCGCGACGCGGCGTGCGTCGATACGCTGCACGCGCTCGCGCGCGATGCGGATGTATTCCTGCAGTCGTATCGGCCCGGCGCGCTCGCGGCGCTCGGTTTCGCGCCGCAGGCGCTGGCGCAGCTGCGGCCCGGCATCGTGTGCGTGTCGGTGTCTGCCTACGGGCATGCGGGGCCGTGGGCGAAGCGGCGCGGCTTCGACAGCCTCGTGCAGTCGGCGAGCGGAATCGCGTGGCAGGAGCAGCAGGCCGCGCATGCGGACGGGCCGCGCCATCTGCCGTGCCAGGCGCTCGATCATGCGACGGGCTATCTCGCGGCGTTCGGCGCGATGATCGCACTCGCGCGCCGGGCGCGCGAAGGGGGAAGCTGGCACGTGCGGCTGTCGCTCGCACAGACGGGGCGCTGGCTGCAGTCGTTCGGTGCGGTGCCGGACGGCCTGCATGCACCTGACCTCTCGGCCGCCGACGTGCGCGACCGGATCGACCGCACCGCGTCGCCGTTCGGCATGATCGACGCGGTGCGGCCGGCCGAGCGGTTGTCGGCGACGCCGCCGTCGTTTGCGTGCCCGCCCGTGCCGCTCGGCACCGACGAAGCGCGCTGGCTGTGAGCGCCGGCGGCGCGGTGGGCGTTACTTGCGCAGCTCGACGACGAAGTCGTAGTAGTCGTTGCGGCAGTACGTATCGGTCAGTTCGATCGCGCGCTGGTCCGACGTATAGCCGATCCGAGTGATCAGCAGCAGCGCGTCGTGCGGCGCAATGCCCATCTGTTCGGCGATCTCGTCGGTCGCGTTGACCGCGCGGAAATGCTGGAGCGCGCGCACGATCGGCGTGCCGCGCGCTTCGAGATAGCTGTACAGCGAACCGCCGATCGCCTGCGGATCGGGAATCAGCGTGGCGGGGAACGTCGAGTTCTCGACGGCCATCACGATGCCGTCGGCGAGGCGCAGGCGTTTCAGGCGCGTAACCGATGCGGCGGGCGACAGCCCGAGCTGGATGACCTCGTCGCGGTTCGCGGGCTGGATCTCGCGCGCAATCCATTGCGAGCTTGGCTTGAAGCCGCGGCGTTCGAGCATTTCGCTGAAGCTCGACAGCCGCGACAGCGGATCCTCGTAGCGCGGCTGGATGAAGTTGCCTGCGCCTTGCGTGCGGCGGATCAAGCCCTGTTCGACCAGCAGCGCGATCGCCTTGCGCGCGGTGATGCGCGACACGCCGAGCGCGTCGGACAGCACGCGCTCCGAAGGCAGCGCCTCGCCGGCCGTCCAGCGGTTGTCGTGGATCGCGTCACCGAGCTTGCGGGTGAGCTGCAGGTAGAGCGGCGTGTCGTTGTCGGGGTCGGGGCGCAGGTCCTGCCAGCGGTCGTCCGTGGGTGACTTCATCAGATTTGTTCCGAGAAACCCCGTCCTTCTTCCCAAGGGGACTTCCTTCGGGGTGAAGGTAGGGGCGTGAAAGGAGCGCGGTCAAATGACTGCCACTCCAAAGCTTGAGGCTGACGCCGGCCTATGACATGGTGTGACACATGGACATCAAGCGTGCCTACCGATTCCGGTTCTACCCGACGCCCGAGCAAGCAGCGATGCTCGCCCGGACGTTCGGGTGCGCGCGCTTTGCGTATAACCACATGCTCAAAATGCGCACCGATGCGTGGCAGCAGCGTCAGGCACGTGTCGGCTATCACGAGACCTCCGCTGCGCTCACCGCGCTGAAGAAAACCCCCGAGCATGCGTGGCTGAACGAGGTCAGTTCGGTTCCGCTCCAACAGGCCCTGCGCCATCTGCAGACTGCATTCGCGAACTTCTTTGCCAAGCGGGCGAAATATCCAAACTTCCGGCGCAAGGACGGTGCGCAGTCGGCCGAGTACACGGGGAGCGCCTTCAGATGGGACGGCACTTCGCTGAAGCTGGCCAAGATGGATGCGCCACTCGCGATTCGCTGGTCGCGTACGATTCCCGAAGGCGCGAAGGTGACGACCGTCACAGTGTCGAGAGACGCTGCCGGTCGATACCACGTGTCCATGCTTTGCGACGATGTAGTTTCCGCAAAATCGGAGGCGAGTGGCCAGATTGGTATCGACTTCGGGTTGACAGATTTTGTCGTTCTTTCGACTGGCGAGAAGATTGCCGCACCGAACGCGCTTCGAAAGAACGAAACAAGACTCGCCAAGCTGCAACGGCGGCTTGCGAAGAAGCAAATAGGTTCCGCCAACTTCAGGAAGGCCAGGCTCAAAGTCGCTCGCATGCATGCCCGGATAGCAGATTGCCGCAGGGATTTCCAGCACAAGCTATCGACTCGGCTGATCAACAAAAACCAAGTGATCGCCATTGAAAGTCTTGCCGTCAGCCACATGCTGAAGAATCGAAAGCTCGCGAAATCGATCGACGATGCGGGCTGGTCGGAATTCGTGCGGCAATTAGCGTACAAGGCTGAGTGGTACGGACGCGTATTGATCGGCATCGACCGCTGGTATCCGTCCAGCAAGCGATGTTCCGACTGCGGGCATACCGTAGCCAAGCTGCCGTTGAAGGTCCGCGCGTGGGTCTGTCCGAGATGTGTTGCGACGCACGACCGCGACATCAACGCCGCGTGCAACGTTTTGGCCGCCGGACTGGCGGTGTCAGCCCATGGAGAAAGTGTAATTCCCATGTCTCTTTGAGGCGATGTCGGGTTGCGTTCAGTGAAGTGGGAATTCCCTTTCTTCGGGAAGGGGAGCAGTCAAGGAGTGGGTATCGATCAGGTTGCGGCCATTCTAAGTCATCATGCGGCGCCGTTATAGCCGGTTTTTGCCGTGCAATAGGCGGCCGCGGTGCCGATTGACTACACTGATGCGTCGTATTCCATGCTTCGGCCGCGGTACGCGGCCACGAATCCGCAACGAGGAACGCATGACAGACACGATCGCCACGGTCGTCCTGCCGGACGGCGAGACGATTCCGAAGCTCGGCCAGGGCACCTGGGAAATGGGCGAGCGACCGGCCCGCCGCGCGGACGAGATCGCCGCGCTGCGCGAGGGCGTCGCGCTCGGGATGACGCTGGTCGACACCGCCGAAATGTACGGCGACGGCGCGACCGAGACGCTCGTTGGCGAGGCGCTCGCGGGGCTGCGCGACGACGTGTTCCTCGTCAGCAAGGTCTATCCGCACCATGCGAGCCGGCGCGGTGTCGTCGCCGCGTGCGACGCGAGCCTCAAGCGGCTGCGTACCGATCGCCTCGACCTGTACCTGCTGCACTGGCGCGGCTCGGTGCCGCTCGCGGAGACGGTCGAAGGCTTCGAGACGTTGCGGCGCGCGGGCAAGATCCGTCACTGGGGCGTGAGCAACTTCGATACGGCCGACATGGCCGAACTCGTCGATGAAGCGGGCGGCGACGCATGCGCGACCAACCAGATCCTCTACAACATCGCGCGGCGCGGCCCGGAATTCGACCTGCTGCCGTGGCTTGCCGAACACCGGATGCCGGCGATGGCGTACAGCCCGGTCGATCACGGGCGGCTGCCGAAGCGCTCGCCGCTCGACGAGATCGCGCGGCAGCGCGGCGTGTCGGTGATGCGCGTCGCGCTTGCGTGGGTGCTTGCGCAACCGGGTGTCTTCGCGATCCCGAAGGCGTCGCGAATCGAACATGTGCGCGACAACCGCGCCGCGCTCGATTTCGTGTTGAGCGATGACGAGCGCGCGCAGCTGGACGCGTACTTCCGTCCGCCGCGCAGCAAGCGCGCGCTCGAGATGCTCTGACCGCTCGCCACCTGGCAACGCGCCAGGTCAGTGGTTGCCTCCGGACGATCCGCTGTTGCCGTGGCCGCCGCCATTGCCGTGGCCAGCGCCGTTGCCATTGCCGTTGCCACCGCCGTTACCGCCGGCACCACTGCCGTTACCGTGACCGCCGTTGCTGTTGCCACCGCTGTCACCGTGGCCACTACCGTCGCCTTTGCCGTGGCTGCCGGCGTTGCCGTGGCCATCACCATCGCCATGGCTGCCGGCGTTACCGTGGCCGTTGCCATTACCATCGCCATGGCTGCCGGCGTTACCGTGGCCGTTGCCATTACCGTCGCCATGGCCGCTGGCGTTGCCGTGGCCGTTGCCATCACCGT
>NZ_LDWR01000149.1 GCF_001039005.1 Burkholderia cepacia | reverse complement strand
CTCTTTTTGAAACCGCCTCTTAAACATAGGCAGAAGACTACCTCATAATTTAAGCGTTACCCCGTGTCCGGTTTTCGCGGGGGCCGGCCCAGCCAGCGAAACCGTGCCGGCGGATTGGGTTGTAGAACATCTCAATGTAATCGAACACACCTGTGGTTGCCATCGCCCTGGTCGGATAGATTCGCCGTTTTATTCGTTCCTTTTTCAGCGCGCTGAAGAAGCTTTCCGCCACGGCATTGTCGTGACAGTTACCGCGACGACTCATGCTCGGCACCATGTGGTGAGCCTTCAGAAATGATTGCCAGTCATCGCTGGTGAACTGGCTGCCTTGATCCGAATGAATCATGACGCCCGGTTCCGCGATGAATGCCTCAACGAGCATTGGTTCGTGTCAATGCGCCACGCCAAGCGGCTGATTGAGGAATGGCGTATCGAGTACAACACCGAGCGGCCTCATAGTTCGCTCGGCTATCTGACACCCGCGCAGTTCGCCCGGGCGCACGATGCAAAGCAGCGGTTTTTAACCTCGGACTCTAACTGCAGCCCGGACTAAAACCGGGGGCAGGTCATTATGGCTCGAAGATGTCTACGAAACGCTGGCCGGTCCAGGGGGCCGCTCCACCGATCAGCAGACGGCTTCGTAAGTCTTTTTTCTCTGCCATCGGTGCAAGTGGCTACGTGTCCACGTGGACACGTAGCATCAGAGTGCAGCGATTTCTAGACAAGGACGTCGTTAACGGATCGCATACCATCAATCGAAAACCGGCGAACCCGCTAACTTACGAATGGTGTACTCGGCGGGATAACGTCACCTAAGCCACAGAGCGATGGAATGTGGCGTGGCTCGGCTCGAGGGGCAGGCTGGAACAGTCCGGCTGCCGGCTCCAATCGCCTCGGGGTTTGGGTGTGGAGGGATTCGAGAGCCTGCTGGAAGGCGAAGGTGTGTTGTTCCGTGCCTTGTAGAGGCAGTGGCGGGCGCACTTGTGGGATGCACGACAGAATCCATGCACAAAGGCGGCGCGCGATAGCGCCAACGTTATCCATACGGAAAGGCGCGCTAGCGATCACTTCGTGGGTGCTGGCGTTGGCCAGTTCGATCCGAAGCGTGGATCCCGTCTGGCCCATAGATGCATAATAATCTACATCGAGGCAATTGATTGCTTCGAGCCGATCATACTTGGCGAGTAAGTATGCGACGGCCGGTGTTGATGTGACGGACAACCATTTCTGGTTGTCTGAAGTGAGGCACTGAATTAGCGCGTGCTGTATGCAACTAAGTTCTAATTGATCGGATGGCAGAAGAACAAGTTTGACTGCCTGTATCGCTTTGGATGCCAATCGCTGAACCGGGCAGAGGAAGCGGTAACCTCGACCGTAGCAGGTTTCGATGTATTTCCCCGGGGCATTAGCGACGAGTGTGCGGCGCAATACATATATCGCGCGAGTCAGCGATTCATCGCTAATTTCGGCATGCCCCCAGCCCGCACGAGCCAAGTCCTCTTTAATAACGATGCGGCCATCAGCCAGTAGGAGTGCGCTCAGGAGTTTTCGTTCCTTGGTCGCCAACGGCACTGCGTTGCAATTGTAAGTCAAAATGCCATCACTCGAGAAGCGGAATTGCTTGAATGATAAGATTGTTTCGTTATGCACAGTATGCTCCTGTAGAGGCGAATGATCTGTCATACAGGCCGAGCCGATTTTTATAATCGGCGAAGTTGAATGCCGACTACAGAACTCCAAATTTATTCTTGTGAAGCGAAGGAAAATTCTGACAAGACACGCCAATGCGATCCCACCCAGAATAGCCGAATTTCAATAATAATTTATTTTCGATTAGCCAAAGTCTTGAGTGAATTGATGTTATTTATATTTATGTATAAAATTAATAACGGCATGTTGATCGGCAAAATAAAATGCTAGCTAGCTGTAGTTATGATGGCTTCGGGGCTTGCAGATGTCCAATGCAATTCACGCATGTTAAGGGGTATTGGGTACTGTCAGGTTGGCACTGAAGGTGGGGTGTAGAACTGGGTATGAAGAGAGCTGCCACTTCCACATTGACCCTGCCCTGAATCCACGT
>NZ_LDWR01000148.1 GCF_001039005.1 Burkholderia cepacia | reverse complement strand
ACGACGGTGTTCGCGAAGCTCACGCCGCTGCAGAAGGCCCGCATCGTCAAGGCGCTGCAGGCGAACGGCCACACGGTCGGCTTCCTCGGCGACGGCATCAACGATGCGCCCGCACTGCGCGATGCCGACGTCGGCATCTCGGTCGACAGCGGCGCCGACATCGCGAAGGAAACCGCCGACATCATCCTGCTCGAGAAGAGCCTGATGGTGCTCGAGGAAGGCGTGATCAAGGGCCGCGAGACGTTCGGCAACATCCTGAAGTACCTGAACATGACCGCGAGCTCGAACTTCGGCAACGTGTTCTCGGTGCTCGTCGCCAGCGCCTTCCTGCCGTGGGAGCCGATGCTCGCGACGCAACTGCTCGTGCTGAACCTGATCTACGACACGTCGCAGATGCTGCTGCCGTGGGACAAGATGGATCCCGAGTTCCTGAAGAAGCCGCGCAAGTGGGAAGCCGGCAACATCAGCCGCTTCATGCTGTGGGTCGGGCCCACGTCGTCGGTGTTCGACATCACGACGTACATCCTGATGTGGACCGTGTTCGGCGCGGGCGCGATGTATCACCTGAACGGCGGCACGGGCGGCCAGATCGTGATGAATTCCGGCTGGTTCATCGAGAGCCTCGTCTCGCAGACGCTCGTCGTGCACCTGCTGCGCACCCAGAAGATCCCGTTCCTGCAGAGCACGGCGTCGCTGCCGGTGCTGCTGTCCACGTTCACCGCGATCGCGATCGGCTGCTGGCTGCCGTTCTCGCCGTTCGCGGAAGCAATCGGCTTCATGCACCTGCCCGGCACCTTCTGGCTGTGGCTCGCCGCGACGATGGTCGGCTACATCCTGCTCGCGCAGATCGTCAAGACGATCTACGTGCGCCGCTACAAGCAGTGGTTCTGATTCCGTTCGGATAACGGCATGCCTGCTCGCGCCACGCGCGCGGGCCGGCCGCTCACGACGCTTTACAGGTAATGCGATGAAAAGATTCCTTCCGCTCGCAACCGCGAGCGCCCTCCTCGCGCCGCTCGACGCCTTTCCTGC
>NZ_LDWR01000147.1 GCF_001039005.1 Burkholderia cepacia | reverse complement strand
TATGACACCGTCTCTTAGCGCCAAAGTCCCTCGTGGTCATTGCTTGAGTGCCCCGGTGCTCAGGTCGAATTGAAGTACGTTGTTCACACTAGCGAGCACTCCCATCTGGTGGTAAGCAATGGCCGGTGATCCGTCCATTGGGTCCGGCTTCATAGTGATGCGCACCGCCGAGGTCAGCTGGCTAGGCTTGCCCCCCTCCGGTTCACGCAGGTTGTTAAGAGTTTCGCCATAGCGATCAATTTTCCATATGGCTTCGATGCTAACCGCCACCATGCCAGACAAACGTTGTACGTCGAAGCGGAGTTCAGGCGCACTTGGATCGCGCAATGCCAAGTACGCGCCGCCTGCCATAACCAAATCCGAACCGGGTTCACGCATCTGTTGCAATGTAGCGCGCGATAATGCCGCTCTCGCAAACTCAGGATCAAGAAAGCGAGTAACTGTGGCCAGCATTTCTTCGCTGCGCCCGCATGTGTTGTAGAGTTGTCGGAGCTCTGCAGAGGATTGATATGCGGGGTCGCCCACAATGTCTGAACCGAGCAGGCCTCCCACCAGGTTTCGGCTATAGCTGACGACGGCACGACCTCCCTCGATGGCCGCATCCGCGTAACCATAATCCGACTTCGGTAGTGTCAGGCGCAGTTTTCCCGCGTGCTCGGCGTAGCCGCTACCCACCACGAAGCCGTTAAGGGTAGTGGTCTCCGTCGGTGCCAAGGCCAACGCATTGCACATTGCCGCTGCAATATCGTCCGGCAGATCGGTGATGAAATGGCTTTGCGCCTCGACTCGGTCGAGTTGGCCTGTGAGAGTGTGTGCCATATCAATGCCACCGCGCACGCCCAACGGCTTCAGCTGCGCATCAGAAAGCATATCGACGAGTTTGCTGACTACAGCGTGCCGATTGGCATCAATACGTTCGTCCCGATGGGCGGCATCCATTTCGGCCTGCACCGTTTCGGTAGATGTAACCCCTCTGCTCAGCTCGGAGGCAACTATCCGCTCACGCAACAACGTCGCAGTAATCGCACGATCGGTGGTGTCTTTCGTTACCGCCCCTGCTCTGATCGCTGGCGGCAGTCTCCCGTGCACGCGAGCGTACTGGATCTCCGCCTCGCTGACTTCGCGCGCGTCCACCAATTTCGGTTGGCCAAGGACCTTCTGCGCAAGATTGTCAACGCCGTCCCGCAATTGTCCGGAGTATGGTGCGATGGCTTCGCCGATGGTCGTCAGTACCGGAGCGTACTCCCGCAGCGGTTTCAAGTAGTCGCCGCTTCCGGTGAGAAACTCGTTCACCTGCCCGGCAAACATACGGTATACGGCACTGTCAAGGGATTCAAACTCACGCTTCACCATAGTGCGTGTCAGAATGGCTTTGATCTGCCCCGCAATAAAATTGCCGCCAACGGTCCCGGCTAGAGCGGTTCGCATGTAGTCTTCCAGCGGCTTCCAGCCGTGCATCTTCACATGCGTAGCGACAATCTTCTCTGCGGCGTGGTCTCCAACCAAGGCGCCGCCAACGGTACTTGTAGCATAGCCTGCGGCGCTGGCCAGCAAAGCCTTTCCAGCCCTCACCATCGCTGAGTCTCGCGAGTACACCTCGGCTATGGGACTCGAGACAAGTTGCCCAACGGCCATCTTCATCCGAGCCAAGTCATTATCAATCAGCGCATCGCGAGTCAAAGGGACAAGCTCGGCAGAACGTTGCCCGAGTAACTTGTGATCGATAGCGTATTGGGTGCCCAGGTGGATGGCATCGCGCAGAATGCTTTGCGCCAGCGTATCCCGATTAATACTGCCCCTAGATACCCTATTGACCACCGCATTTAGTGTATCGAACTTATTCAGCGCGGCGAAGCCGAGCACCTTGCCTCCAATTCTAACGGTGGATGTCATTGTGCCTCACCTTCATGTTAGCGCCCCGTATCACCTCCGTCGTGCCATTGCTGACGTAATCAAGCAGCCCTTTTTGCCAGCGTTCGAGTTGGTTCACGAATGATTCCACCTCAGTCACGGCTACAATATCTTCAACGACCAGCGGAATATTGCGAAATAGAATCACCCTCTCTAACTGCGGGTCATAGCCGAAGTAATTTCCGTCTGTCGACAGACCAAACAGGTGTAGTTGCAACAGCAATTCGCACAAGCGCGAACGAGCATCCTGCCTCAGGCTATCGAGCCAAAACACCGTGGCAAACACCCGGACCACATCTTTCTGGACATCATGCTCAAAAACCACCTCCAAATGCTCATCGAAACAGATCGTGCACCCCCCGGACTGTTCAGCGACGCGGATATCCACGTGCGCGGCAGCACCTAGGGACTGGAGAAAGGTCTGGAAACTCATGGTACGTCCTCCTTGATGTGAAGAAATTCACGTTCACTCGATTTACGAGTCTCATCAGCGTCGAAGAGAGGTTTGCCGAGGCCGCTGCCGTGCGGCGAGCCGGTCTTGGCAAACAAGGGTGTGATGCCGCACTCTCGAATCGCGCCGCGCTGACCG
>NZ_LDWR01000146.1 GCF_001039005.1 Burkholderia cepacia | reverse complement strand
CGACGATCTGGCCGCCGCTTCGCGGCGGCCAGATCGTCGCCGACTTCAACGAACAGCTCGAACTCGCGGCGCTGGCCGATACGCTCGGCTTTCGCGCGCTGTGGATTCGCGACGTGCCGCTGAACAGCGCCGACTATCCCGACCCGGTCGGCCACCTCGACCCGTGGGTGCTGCTCGGCGCATTGGCGTCGCGCACGCGCCGGATCGCGCTCGCCAGCGGCGCGATCGTGCTGCCGCTGCGTCATCCGCTGCATATCGCGAAAGGCGCGCTGTCGGTCGCGACGCTGTCGGGCGGACGCTTCGTCCTCGGGCTCGGCTCCGGCGACCGGCCGCCCGAATATGCGGCGTTCGGTGTCGACGCCGAAACGCGGCGCGACCGGTACCGCGCACACTGGGACGTCGTCGCGGCCGCGCTCGGCGTGCCGTCTCGCGTGCTGCCCGACGACGCACCGTCCGACGCGCCCGAATTCACGCTGCTGCCGCGCGGCGACGGCACGGTGCCGATGCTCGCGGTCGGCTCGGGCGGACAGAGCGTCGACTGGATCGCACGGCACTCGATCGGCTGGATGACGTATCACCGCGATCCGGACACGCAGCGCGCCCGCTATTCGATGTGGCGCGCGGCGGTCGACCGGCTCGCGTCGCCGGCCTTTCGCGCATTCGGCGTGTCGATGCGGCTCGACCTCGCCGCGCGTCCCGATACGCCGGCCACTGCATTGCCGCTCGGCTATGCAACCGGGCGCCATGCATTGGTCGACATCCTGCACGGCATGCGCGCGGCGGGCACGCATCACGTCACGCTGAATCCGGGATCGGACCGGCCCGTGCGCGAGGTCATCGAGGAACTCGCGGAGCACGTTCTGCCGGTTTTTCACGACGGGCAGGTGTAATTCTTCAGGAATCCGAATTCATATGACGCGGTGCACGCGTCGTTACAGCTACCTTACGATCCGGCAAGCAGGACGTTCCCACATATCGGGTCGTCTACAGTCTGCATCAGACACATACATGACAGAATGCGCAGCCGGAATCGCGGCAATGCGATGCTCGAACGACTCGCAAACGCCCGCGCCGCCTCGCGCATGCCCGATTCGAATACTCATCGAAGGAACTATTCGGTTCCGATCGCGATCATGTTAACTTCCGTCCATCGTTCAGCTCGGCGGGCCGCGCGCCGATGCGCGCCCGCATGCCCACTCATGCGACATTTCCTCCTCGGCTGGCTGCTGGCCGCCGTCGTCTCGGCCACGCACGCGGCCGCTCCCGCCCCGGCCGCCGCGTCGGCCGCCTCCGGCAACGCGCCCGCGCTGACGCCTCAACAGGCGCAGCAGGCACTCACCGTGCTCGAAAACCCGCGCGAGCGCGCGCAGGTCGAAACGACGCTGCGTGCGATTGCGGCCGTCGGCGCATTGAGCGCGCCCGCGGTCGCCGCAAGCGAAACGGCCGCGGCCAGCGGCGCGTCGGCTGCGGCCGCCCCGAGCGCGCTCACGTCGAACGGGCTCGCGTCGATGCTCGTCCGCCAGGGGTCGCGCTGGACCATCGAAATCGGCGGCGCGCTGAAGGAATCGCTGCGCTCGCTGCTCGATGTCGGCTCGGTCGGAAGCTGGTGGCATGACAGGCTGGTGCGCGCCGACGCGCGCGCTGATCTGATGCACGCGATCTTCCTCATCATCGCCGTGCTCGTGCCCGCGCTCCTCGTCGAATGGTTCGCGAAGCGGCTGCTGCGACGCGCGCTGGCCACGGTGGCCGCGCGGCGCGCCGACCCGTCGCGCCGCACCGCGCCCGATTCCGTCACGCCCGACGACGACAACGCATCACCGCCGGACGCATCCACCCCGCCCGACACCGCGCCCGCATCGTCGCAAGGTCTCGGCCATGCGCAGCGTCAAACCACGCTGCTGCACCGGATGCCGCGCGCGCTCGTCAGCCTCGTACTGCGCGCGGTGCCGCTGCTCGTGTTCGTCGGCGTCGCGAGCCTGACGATGTCGGTGATCGGCGATGCAGGTACGCCGATCGAATCCGCGCTCGAGGCACTGATCGACATCTACGTGATCTGCCGGCTCGTCACGATCGTCAGCCGGCTGTTCTTCCAGCCCGATGCGCGGCAATTGCGGCTGCTGCATATCAGCGACGCATGGGCCGATTTCGCGCAACGCTCGATCGCGCGGATCGTGATCGTGGTCGGCGCGTGCACGGCCGCGGTCGAGATCGCCGCGAACTTCGGCCTCAGCGAAGCCGGTCACGTCGCGCTGCTGAAAGCGGTCGCACTCGTCGGGCACGTGATGATCTCGGCGCTGATCCTCCAGTGCCGCCGGCCGGTCGCCGCGCGGATCCGCGCGGCCGGCGCGGACCGGCCGACCTTCGCGGTGGCCGGCAACGCACTCGCGGACGCATGGGCACCCGTGTCGGTATTCATCGTGATGGCGCTGTGGTTCGTGTGGGCGCTCGACGTCCACAACGGCTACCGCGTGCTGATCACGCTCGGCGGCCGCTCGATCGCGGTGATGATCGGCATGCGGATGGTATCGATCGTCGTGTTCGGCGCGCTTGCGCGGCTGTTCCAGGGCCGCGACGAAGACCGCACGCTCGTTCATCTGCACGCGTACCGCTACTACCCGCTGCTGCGCCAGATCGTATCGGGCGCGATCGGCATCGTGACCGTCGTGCTACTGCTGCAGATCTGGGGCGTGCCGATCTTCCGCGCGTTCGAGACCGGCACGATCGGCCACCGCCTCGCGTCGGCGCTGATGACGATCGCGATCGCGGCCGTCGTCGCGCTCGTCGTATGGGAAGCCGCGAACATTGCGATCGAGCGCCGTCTGCAGCGCTGGACGCGCGAAGGCAATCTGGTGCGCGCGGCGCGCTTGCGCACGCTGCTGCCGATGCTGCGCTCGCTGCTGTTCGTGATGATCGCGCTCGTCGTCGTGCTGACCGGCCTCAGCGAGCTCGGCGTGAACGTCGGCCCGCTGCTTGCCGGCGCCAGCATCTTCGGCGTCGCGCTCGGTTTCGGCTCGCAGAAGCTCGTGCAGGATTTCATCACCGGGATCTTCCTGCTGATGGAAAACGCGATGCAGGTCGGCGACTGGGTCACGCTCGCCGGCGTGTCGGGCACGGTCGAGTACCTGTCGATCCGCACCGTGCGGCTGCGCGGCGGCGACGGTTCGCTGTACACGATCCCGTTCAGCTCGGTGACGACCGTCAACAACACGAATCGCGGGCTCGGCAATGCAGCCGTCAAGGTCAGCATCGCCTATGGCGAGGACATCGATCGCGCGATCGCGACGCTGAAGGAGATCGGCGCCGCATTGCGCGACGATCCGAAATACCACGACGGCATCCTGTCGGACTTCAGCTACTGGGGCATCGACCAGGTCGACGGCGCGGCGCTCGCGCTGGCCGGACAGATGCAGTGCACGGATTCGACGCGCTGGAGCGTGCAGCGTGAATTCAACCGGCGCATCGCGGAAACCTTCCGCGAACGCGGCATCCGGATCGCCAATCCGCAGCGCAGCGTCGTCGCGTACGCGGATGGATCGCGGCCGGTCGGCAACGGCGAGAACGGCAGCCATGACGGCAACGGCAATGCCGCTGAAACAGCGCCCCGGCCGCCGTCAAGCGACGAGCCGGCGCGCAAGCCGAACTGACTTGCCGGGTTAGCGACCCGTCGCGCTCAACGCGCGGCGGGCTTGGTCACGCGCCGCGTGTTTTTCGCCGCGGAGGTTGATGCACCCGGCTTCGTCGTGCGTTTCGCCGCGGCACGCGGCTTCCGCTTCGCGGCAGCCTCAGGACCAGTAGCAAACCCATCGCGCTGCGCATGCCATTGTTCGAGCAGCACGCGCGTCTGGTCGGCAATCGTCTCGATCAGCAGCGCCGCGCGCTCGCCATTGAACGCATCCCATTCGAGCACCTGCAGCGCAGAACGCTCCGCGATGTGGAACACCGTGATCTGCCCGTACAGGCTCATCGCGCGCAAGCGCGTGACGGGATCGTCGGCCGGCCGCCCCGAGATGCGGCCGATCAGCTCGGCGCTCACGTCGTTGAGCGGCTTGCGCATGCGCTTCATCAGGATTTCGCTCGCGCTCGCCGGCTCCTGGCCGACCTGCTCGCGCGCGAAGAACAACCGCTGGTTCATCGTCTTCGGCGCCGTGAACATCCGGTCCGACAACGCGCGCAGCAGCCCGACGAACGCGTCGATCAGCACGTCGACGTCCGCGTCCGCGTCGAGCATCGCCCACGCATGGCCGACCGACGGCGCGAACACCTCCCAGCCGTTCTCGGCGATCGTCTCCACGCACGCGCGGTAAACGCCTTCCTTGTTCTCGAAGTAGTACTGGAGCGCCGGTGCGTTCACGCCGGCCATCGCGGCGATCTCGCGCGTCGATGCGCCCGCGAACCCGCGTTCGCCGAACAGTTCGATCGCCGCCTCGATGATCCGCTGGCGCGTTTCGTCGCCGCGCGCGTAGCCGCCCGCCGACGTGCGACGCAGCTTCTTCGCTTCGTTCATGCCTTCCTCGTCATTCGATCGATCGACATTCTACTTGACACAATTCTAGCAACTGGAATAATTCTTCCACTCGGAATAAATTGGACGCCAGCATGTCGACGCTGCAAGACCCGCCACAGAAAGCAAATCGTCAGGAAACCGGAACAACGCCGCGCAACGAAAAGGTCGGATCGAAGCGGCGCATCCTGCTCGTGGTCGCCGTGCTCGCGGCCATCGGCGGCGCCGTCTGGCTCGGCCGCTGGTGGACGACCGGCCGCTTCATCGAAAGCACCAACGATGCGTACCTGCAGGCGGACAGCATGACCGCCGCGCCGAAGGTGGCCGGCTACGTGACCGACGTGTATGTGCGCGACAACCAGGCGGTGAAGGCCGGCGATCCGCTCGTGCGACTCGACGTCCGCCAGTACCAGGTCGCGCTCGCGCAATCGCTCGCGACCATCGACGCGCGCCGCGCGGATATCGCGCGCGCCGAAGCCGACATCGGCCAGCAGCACGCGAATCTCGAACAGGCCGACGCGCAGGCGAAGGTGTCGCAGATCAACGCACGCCACGCCAGCGACGAATACGCACGTTATGCACCGCTCGCGGCGACCGGCGCCGAAACGCACGAACGCGTCGCCGATCTGAAGAGCACGCGCGACCAGGCGGCCGCGACGCTCGCCGCAAACAACGCGTCGATCGCCGCCGCCCGCACGCAGATCGCGTCGTTTACCGCGCAGCTCCAGCAGGCGCGCGCGCAGCTCGAGGCCGCCCAGGCCAGCGCCGCACAGGCGCAGCTCGACCTCGACAACACGGTCGTGCGCAGCACGCTCGCCGGCCGCGTCGGCGATCGCACGGTGCGCGTCGGTCAATATGTGCAACCCGGCACGCGTCTGCTGACCGTGGTGCCCGTCGATACGATCTACCTCGTCGCGAACTTCAAGGAAACGCAGATCGGCCAGATGCGCATCGGCCAGCCCGTCGAACTGCACGTCGACGCGCTGCCGGACGGCGCGCTGTCCGGCGTCGTCGACAGCTTCGCACCGGGCACGGGCGCGCAGTTCGCGCTACTGCCGCCCGAAAACGCGACCGGCAACTTCACGAAGATCGTCCAGCGCGTGCCGGTACGCATCCGCCTCGCCGCGGACGCGCGTGCGCAGCGCATGCTGCTGCCGGGGCTGTCGGTGACGGTCGACGTCGATACGCGTTCGGCCCGCGACGAGCAGCACCATGGCTGATACGCCCGCCACGATGCCCGCGCCGCCGCACGAAGGCCGCGCGAGCGTGACCGACTGGATCGCGGTCGCGGCCGGCGCGCTCGGCGCGCTGATGGCGACGCTCGACATCTCGATCACGAACTCCGCGCTGCCGCAGATCCAGGGCGAAATCGGCGCCACCGGCACCGAAGGCACGTGGATCTCGACCGGCTACCTGATGTCGGAAATCGTGATGATCCCGCTCGCCGCGTGGCTCACGCGCGTGTTCGGGCTGCGCAATTTCCTGCTGACGAACTCCGCGCTCTTCATCGCGTTCTCGATGATGTGCGGCTGGTCGCATTCGCTTCCGATGATGATCGCCGGCCGGATCGGCCAGGGCTTCACCGGCGGTGCGCTGATCCCGACCGCGCAGACCATCATCCGCACGCGGCTGCCGTTGTCGCAGTTGCCGGTCGGGATGACGCTGTTCGGCCTGATCGTGCTGCTCGGGCCGCTGTTCGGCCCCGTGCTCGGCGGCTGGCTCGCGGAAAACGTGAACTGGAGCTGGTGCTTTTTCCTGAACCTGCCCGTGTGCCTGCTGCTGATGGCGCTGCTGGTGTTCGGGCTGCCGTCGGACCGCCCGCAATGGGGCTCGTTCTTCAACGCGGACTGGCTCGGAATCGCCGGCCTCGCGATCGGCCTGAGCTCGCTCACCGTCGTGCTCGAGGAAGGCCAGCGCGAACGCTGGTTCGAATCGCAGATGATCGTCACGCTGAGCCTCGTGTCGCTCGCCGGGATGATCCTGATCGCGCTGTCGCAGCGTTTCGCGAAGCGGCCGATCATGCGGCTGTCGCTGATGCGCAACCCGCGCTACGCGAGCGTGATCGTGATCGTGTCCGCGGTAGGCGCCGGCCTGTACGGCGTGTCCTACCTGCTGCCGCAGTTCCTCGCGATCGTCGCCGGCTACAACGCCGAGCAGGCCGGCGCGATCATGCTGCTGTCGGGACTGCCGGCCTTTCTCGTGATGCCGATCCTGCCGCGCCTGCTCGGCAAGGTCGATTTCCGCATCCTCGTGATCTCCGGGCTGCTGCTGTTCTGCCTGAGCTGCATGCTCGACATCAGCCTGACCGCGCAGAGCGTCGGCCACGACTTCGTGTGGTCGCAACTGATCCGCGGCGTCGCGCAGATGCTCGCGATGATGCCGCTCAACCAGGCGTCGATGGCGGCCGTCGCACGCGAAGACTCGGGCGATGCGGCCGGGCTCTACAACATGGCGCGCAACCTCGGCGGCTCGATCGGGCTCGCGATCATCGGCACCGTGATCGACCGGCGCACGACCTTCCATACGGCCGCGCTCCGCGAATCGGTGACCGCGAATTCGCTGATCGGACAGGACCGGCTGTCGGCCTATGCGGCCAACTGGTTCGCGCACACCGGCGACCTCGCGTATTCGAACATGCGCGCGCTCGGCCAGCTCGCGCAGCAGATCCAGATCCAGGCGGTCGTGATGACCTACTCCGAAACCTTCTACCTGCTGGGCCTCGCACTGCTCGCCTGCGTACCGCTCGCGCTGCTGCTGAGAACGCCGCGCGGGCCGCAGCCGATGTCGTCCGGCCATTGAACCGTCTTACGCGATGAAACCCTTCTCCCTGCCCCGCCACCCTGCGCTCACGCTGTGCGCGGCCGCGTGCCTGCTCGCCGGCTGCACGGTCGGCCCCGACTACCGCGGCGCGCCCGCCGCGCCGGATGCACCGACCTTCGTGCGCGCGCCGGCATCCGGCATCGACACCCGCGCGCCTGCGCCGAGCGCGTGGTGGCACGCGCTGAACGACCGCCAGCTCGACGACCTGATCGCCACCGCGCTCGTGTACAACCCCGATCTGCACGCCGCGCAAGCGCGATTGCGCGCAGCACGCGCGCAGCTCTCGCAACAGCGCGCGGCCCAGTTGCCGAAATCGTCGGCCACCGTCGCGGCCATCCGCATGCGCGAACCGGACGTCAGCGCGCTCGGTTCGCTGTTGCCGTCAAACGGCTCGAACCAGTCGGGCGGCACATCGCCGTCGCTGGGCGGCTCGGGCCCGCTGCAACTCTATTCGGCAGGCTTCGACGCGACCTGGGAAATCGACTTGTTCGGCGGCACGCGCCGGGCAGTCGAAGCGGCATCCGCGCAAGCGGAGGCCGTCGACGCCGATCTGTCGGACACGCAGGTTTCGATCGCCGCCGAAGTCGCAACCGCCTACGTCGACCTGCGCGACCAGCAGCAGCGGCTCGCGCTGTCGCAACGCACGGCCGAACTGCAGCAGACGATGCTCGAACTGACGCAGCAGCGCCGCGCGCGCGGCG
>NZ_LDWR01000145.1 GCF_001039005.1 Burkholderia cepacia | reverse complement strand
TCAAGAAGGCGACGCACTTCGGATGCATGGCGCACGCGAGGAGAATGTTTACCGACGTCCTCAAGAGCCAGAAGAACAAGCCCAGCCCGCGCGTCGCCAGGGCGCTCGAGTACTTCCAGGCGCTGTATCAGGTCGAGGCGCTTGCCAAAGGCGAACTGCCCGACGGCGACACGCGCGCCAGCTACACGCACCGCCTGCGGCAGCAGCACACCGTGCCGTTGCTGAATACCTTCAAGGCGTGGCTCGACGATCTGGCGCCGAAGGTACTGACCCTGCCCTGAATCCACG
>NZ_LDWR01000144.1 GCF_001039005.1 Burkholderia cepacia | reverse complement strand
CCGAAGTGCGTCGCCTTCTTGAGCGTGCGCCACGCGGCATAACCGTCGGACATCAACATGCCCGCGTAATTGCCAAGGAACGCCTTCGGATATTCCTGACCGCGCCCGGGCTGGTACTCGAACAGCACGACCGGCTCAGCGCAATCTTCGGCGCTGCGGAAGCACCACATGTAGCTTTTGCTCTGGGCGGCCTTGCCGGGCTCCTTGAGCACCTGGACCGTTGTTTCGTCGCCGTGGATCAGGGGCTGCGACAGCAGCGCTTTATGCAGCGCGTCGTACAGCCGGCTGTAGTGCA
>NZ_LDWR01000143.1 GCF_001039005.1 Burkholderia cepacia | reverse complement strand
CGGCGGCGTGTCCTCGAGCGCGTCGCCGAAGCGAAAGCGGCGGCTGCGTCCGTCGGTGCGTTCGGCACGACGCTTCGGTGCGCGCGCATCGGCCACGGCGAGGCGTTCGTTCGTGACCGCGGCATCGCACGCGGTGTCGGCCACGCATTCGGGCACATGATCCAGAGACATGACGGTTAATTCCGGGAAGGGCATGTCCGTATTGAACGCCATCGCATTCGATCGGTAAAATGAATATTTCGATCGTTACGATTCCTTTGAAGAATGGAACTGAAACTGCTTCGAACGTTCCTGACGGTCACCGAGCTGTGCCATTTCAGCCGTGCGGC
>NZ_LDWR01000142.1 GCF_001039005.1 Burkholderia cepacia | reverse complement strand
GCTCACTCAAAGCTGACAGGAATATGAATTGCTTCATAAACCTGACTTACTTTAGTGTGAGACTCTTGATACTTTCGCCATCTGATCCGAGGATCAGCTCGCTTCCATCAAGCGCCCACACTTATCGGCTGTTAATTTTTAAAGAGCAATCTGCGAGGAACTTCGTGTTTCTCAGCAGCGCTGCGTTTTCAGCAGCAGAGAAGCGAGATTATGAACCGTGTTTCGCAGTTCGTCAACAACTTTTTAACTGCTTCGTTGCGACTGCGGGGCTCAACTTCGAGTGCTGCCAGGGCTCGTTACCACCGCACCCCAACCGCACCGCTTCTCTCTCCCGCGCTGCGTTTCCGTTAGCGCGAAAGAGGCGTGATTCTATGCACCCCGACCCGTTCGCGCAAGCCCCTTTGTGAAAATATTTTGAAAAGCCACCGTGCGCTGACGCGCACGGTGGCTC
>NZ_LDWR01000141.1 GCF_001039005.1 Burkholderia cepacia | reverse complement strand
ATTCGACACCTGCCCGTGAATGGAAGCGAATCGTTGCAGCTGGCGCGCCGATTTGAAGCACCGCATCACCTGCTTGCGCACCCGGGTCGGCTGATGCGAATCTCCGCCCGGTTATTCAGCCCCTTGTGCTGCCGATGCTCGACGTTCAGACCCAGTTCGGTGTTTGCTGTCCCGTAGCTGCGCAGCTTGTCCGTGACGATCACGCGTGGGCAGCCGTGGCGCTCTTGAGCAGCTTGCGCATCAGACGTTTGGCGCCGCCTTGTCGCGGCGACGCTGCACCAGTACCTCGAGCACCGCGCCGTGCTGGCCGACGGCCCGCCAGGCCAATGCTTCCTGCCGTTGATCGTCACGACCACCTCGTCCAGATACCGTCGAACGGATGCACTTGACGATCATCAGGTCGAACTTCGGCGCCCGGCACCGCACCGTTTCGTATGTGGCTCGATTCCCCGTGCCACCAGCATCTCTCCGACCATCCGCAGGCTCAGCGGAAAGCGATAATGCAGCCACACCGCATAACTGATGAGGCCGGGCGGAAACCGGTGACCCTTGGACGAAATCGGCGCGTCGACCGACGGCAAGGTGGAAATGGCGGCTCTCTTCATGATCCATTCTACCCGCCACCTTCAGCTC
>NZ_LDWR01000140.1 GCF_001039005.1 Burkholderia cepacia | reverse complement strand
CGACGACCGTCCGTTCCTCGCGCGCCTGTCGCTGTTCGACTGGCTGTTCGCACTGGCGCTCGTGGTGGGCGCGGGCTATGCGCTCGCGCACTACAACGCGCACATGGATTACTACGACAAGGCGGTGATGATCGGCACCGTGCCGGCGCTCATCACGCTCGGCTGGCGCTGGAAGCCCGCGCGGCTGATGATGGCGTCGATCGCCGTGCTGTCGCTGCTGTCGATCCAGATCTACCAGGGCGATCTCGCGCGCGCCGATTCTGCGTTCTTCCTCAAATACTTCCTGTCGAGCCAGTCGGCGATCCTGTGGATGAGCGCGCTGTTCGTGCTCGCGACGATCTTCTACTGGATCGGCTTGCTCGCGCGCTCGCAAACGGGCGCCGCGATCGGCCAGAAGCTTACGTGGGTCGCCGTGCTGATGGGCTTCACGGGGCTGATGGTGCGCTGGTACGAGTCCTACCTGATCGGTGCCGACGTCGGGCATATCCCCGTATCGAACCTGTATGAGGTGTTCGTCCTGTTCAGCCTGATCACCGCGCTGCTCTATCTGTATTACGAAGGCCACTACGGCACGCGTGCGCTCGGCGCGTTCGTGCTGCTGGTCATCAGCGCCGCGGTCGGCTTCCTGATGTGGTATTCGGTCGCGCGCGATGCGCAGCAGATCCAGCCGCTCGTGCCCGCACTGCAGAGCTGGTGGATGAAGATCCACGTGCCGGCGAACTTCATCGGCTACGGCAGCTTCGCGCTGTC
>NZ_LDWR01000014.1 GCF_001039005.1 Burkholderia cepacia | reverse complement strand
AGCTTCGCGCTCGCCCGGTGCGCATGGGTAAAGGTCGTGCGGCCGCGATACAACGCGGCCTGATGGGTCGCACGTGTGTCGTCGCGCGTACGTTCGGCGCGTGCCTGCTCGGCTTGCGCGAGCCCGTCCTGGGCCGCGGCGTACGGATTGTGCGAGATCCGGCTCATCGGCCAAGCCCCCCGGGCCGGACGCGCGCAGCGGCGATCGTCGTGATGGGGGCGTTCATTGGGGCAACGCGGTGCGCATCATCTGGTTGGCGAAATGCAGCACCGCGGACGCCGCCAGCGGGGCCACGATGACGATCGTGATCACCACCGCCACCAGCTTCACGCCATGCGGCAAGGTCTGGTCCTGCATCGACGTGATCGCCTGCAGGAACGACACGGCGAGCCCGACCGCGGCCGCCACGATGACGACCGGCAGCGAGCAGTAGAGGCACAGCAGCATCCCCTGGGCGGTAGCGCCGATCAGCGCGTCGATTTCCATCGAGAGTCCCTGTGAACAGAGGTTCGGTATCGATTGCAGCGCACTACTTGTAGGTCAGCACGAGGCCGTGGATCAGCGTCGACCAGCCATCCATCACGACGAACAGCAGCAGCTTGAACGGAATCGCGACGTTGGTCGGCTGCACCTGGTTCAGCCCCATCGCCAGGAGCACGTTGGCGATGATCAGGTCGACCACGATGAAGGCGACATACAGCAGGAAGCCGATCTTGAAGGCCTCCGTCAGCTCGGTCAGCGTGAAGGCGGGCGCCAGCACGAACAGGTCCGTGTCCTTCAGTTCGCTCGCGACGTCCTTCGGCCAGACCATCGCCGCCGAGCGGACGAAGAAGCGCCGCTCGCGCTGGTGCGCATGGGCTTCGAGAAATTTGCGGAACGGCTCGCGCGCCGCGCTGAACGCCTGCATCACCGCCTGCGAACTGGATTCGCCGGCGACCGGATCGGTCGGCAGATTGCGCGACGCGGCGATGGCGACCGGCGCCAGCACGTACGCGGAAACCAGGATCGCGATGCCGTTGAGCACCATGTTCGGCGGCACCTGCTGCACGCCGAGCGCGTTGCGCAACAGGCCGAGCACCACCACGATCTTCATGTAGCAGGTGACGACCATCGCGACGAACGGCACGATCGTGATCGCGACGACGACGAGCAGCAGCCCGGTGAGATCACTGTACTGAACCATCGTCGTGTGCCATCCGCAGGATTCGAACGCCGAGACGGTCGGCCACCGCGATCAGCTCGCCCTGGCCGATCGTCTGCCCGTGCGCGACCAGCCTGATCCGCGCGTCGGTCACGCGCGTGTCGAGCTCGATCACATAACCCGGACGCAGCGACGACAGTTGCGCGAGCGGCAGTGCGACGCTGTCGAGCTCGAACTGCACGGGCAGGTCCAGTTCGCCGATGTCGACGGGCTCGTCGTGGAAATCGTCGGCGAGCGGTGGAGAGTCGTCGTCGGTGTGTTGCAGTTCGTCGGTCATGACGGGCTCCTCGATGATGACAAGCCGGCTGCCGTCGATGTCGACAGCGGCGCAAAGCCGGGTCAGCCCCGGCGTCCCCCAGGCGGCGCGCGCGCGAAACGCATCGCCCAGACCCAGTGCGGTCTCGATATGGGTCGGCATCGTGCGCAGCAGGACGTCGCCGGGGCGCAGCGCCTCGAGCGCGGTTATCGCGATGCGGCGCGCACCGATCGTGATGCGGCCCGGGATGCGCAGCGGCGGACGAAAGGTGTCGACGGCGCCGGGCTGCGCAGGCAGCGCGTCCTGCGCCGGGGCCGCGTGCGACCGGCTCGCCCGCAGCGACGACAGGCGCCGTTCGAGCAGCGCGAGGGTCGCCGGGCCGATCCGCAGCGTTGCATCGTGGCGGTATCCGTCGAACGTGACGGACACATCCGCGGCGAGTTGATCGTCGTTGACGTCGCGCGTGTCCGGCGTCCGGCCCGCGTGACGCTCCCGATGCCGCGCGGCCGTCGCGCTGCCGGTTCGCAGCACGTCCGCGACGCGCCACGTGCCGATGCCCGTTGCGAGCAGCACCTCCGTGAGCGGCGCCAGCAGCACGCTCGCGATCGATTGCCGCAACGCGTGCATGGCGCCGGTGCCGGCCGCCGCTCCAGCTCCGCGGGATTCGGGCGCGAGTATCTGCAACGCCGGATAGCGTGCCAGATCGACGTCGATCGACAGGCTCCCCGTGACATGCGCGAGGACGATCCGGCCCGGTTCGGCGGGATGCGCACCCGGATCGGCTGTCGATGCCGCGGGTTTCAGCTGCCATCCGGTGACGCCGCCGAGATGCGACACCAGCGCGTCGACACGCGCGTCGAACAGGATCCGGCTCGCTTGCGCGGCGGCGGGCGTCAGCCGCGGCAGGCCATGCGCCAGCGCATCGGCGGGCAACGCCGGCACGTCGGCGCCGTTCGCGACGAGGGCGGGCGGCCGCTGTGCCGCGCCGCCCGTCATGCCGTCATTTCGCGAAACTGTTTCGGTGAGCACGATAGCGATTGAGGGTTGTCCAGGCCGGTGTCGGGACGCTCGTCGGCAGGCATGCGGCAGACGATCCGAGCGTGACGTCGCGTCACTCGATGACGATCTCGATCTGCCGCGGTTCGCCCCATGCATCGAGGAGTCCGGTCAGTTCGCGATCCAGGAGGCGACTGTGCTGCCAGAGTAGCTGCCTGCTCGACGGATCCTGCGCATCGAAACGAAGCTGCAGACAGGCAGGCGAAAGCGACAGGTACAGCGTCGTGTCCGGCAATACCGCCGGGTCGAGCGGCAGGCTGACATCCCAGTTGCCCGATCGCGCGATCGAGCGGTTCGAGCAGAACTCGGCGATCTCGCGTGCGATGCGCGCGGTCAGCTCGATGAAGCGGTTCTGCTGCCGGTAGACGGCGCCGACGATCGGCGCGCTGGCCGCGCCGATCCGCTCGTCCAGCGCAGCGCCCGCGCGCGGGTGGCGCCGCGCGGTGCCGAACGGCACGTGGCCGCCGGTGTCGTCGCCTTCGGCGCCGAAATCCGGTGCGTCATACGCGTGCTGCCCGTCGCCATCGCCGTCGGATTCCGTGCCGGCCACGCGCGGCACGGCCCGCCGGCGCAGCAGCGCCGCGTAATCGAAGCGCCGCGCGCGGCGCGTGCCTGGCGGGTCGGCCGGCTCGGTGGCGGGCGCGATGATACGGGCGGGGCGGTGGATCCTGGACATCGCGATTTACAGCATCACCCGGCCCAGCGGTTGCAGATCGACATGCGAGCCCAGCTCCTGATACGAGTAGACCGGCAGCCAGCCGAGTTGCGATTCGATCATGCGCCTCACGTAGCGGCGGATATCCATCGACGTCACCAGCGCGATGCCCGCGCGCGGCACCGGACCGACGAAGGACTGGATGCTGTCGACCAGGAACTTCGCTTCTTCCGGCGGCAACGCCAGGTAGTTGCCGGTCGGCGTCTGCTTGATCGCCTGGCGAATATGCTGCTCGACCGGCATGTCGAACAGCACGGCTGGCAACTGCCGCGCGCCGTTGGCGGCGCGGTGCGCGAGGAAGCGCGACAGGTCGCCGCGCACGTATTCCGTGAGCATCAGCATGTCCTTTTCCTTCGGTCCCCACGCGATCAGGCTTTCCATGATGTTGCGCGCATTGCGGATCGACACCTGCTCCTCGAGCAGACGCCGCAGCACGTCCGCGATCCGTTGCGGCGGCAGCACCTTCTGCACCTCGGCGACGAGCCCCGGGTAGTCGCCGCCCATCTGGTCGAAGATGTATTGCACCTCCTGGACCCCGACGAACAACGCCGCGTGCTGCCGCAGCAACGCGACCGACGCATGCGCGATCAGCTGCTCCGCGCGCCACACGCGCGTCTTCGCGGGCACCGATTTTTCGTCGATCCAGTAGGTTTGCGGGCCATTCGCGACGAGCGGCATGCCGACGTCGCACTGCGCGATCATCGCGTTGGCGGCTTCGTTGTCCACGGTGCGCGCATCGCCGGGTTCCGGCGCGCTCGCGGCCGCCGCGCCGAGATCGGGCAGCACCACCTTGCCGGGCGGCAGCGCGAGCGACAGCTGCGGCACGTCGTGCATCAGGAATTCGCAGCTCGACGGCGGAACGCGGTCCGAGACCCAGATCGTGATGCCGGGGAACGGCAACCCGAGTTCTTCCTGCAGCAGCGCACGCTCGGCCTCGAACGCGCGGTCGAGCGCCGGCTGGTTGATGCGCACGACCAGATCGGCGGAAATGCGTACGCCCAGCGGCGCGGCGAACGCGGGTGCCTGCGGCAGGATCGCGGGCGAGCCGGTTTTCGCGCCGGCCCGCTGCATCGAGCCGAGCGGCTCGTCGGCGGACGCGCCGCGGGACGGCTTGCGCTGGCCGAGCCGATACGCGGCGAAGCCGAGCGCACCCGACAGCAGCAGGAACAGCGGCCACGGAAAACCCGGCACCGCGGCGAACGCCAGCAGCAGCAGCGACGCGAAGGCCAGCGCGCGCGCGCTGGCGCCGAGCTGCCGGCCGATCTCGGCGCCGAGCGACAGCGACTTGCCTTCGCGTTCGTCGGACACACGCGTGATCATCACGCCGGCCGCCACCGACAGCAGCAGCGAAGGAATCTGCGACACCATCGCGTCGCCGATCGACAGGATCGAGAAGCGGTTGGCCGCCTCGCCCGCGCTCATCCCGTGATACGCGACGCCGACCGCGAGGCCGGCCACGATGTTGACGACCGTGATGATCAGCCCGGCGACCGCATCGCCCTTGACGAACTTCATCGCGCCGTCCATGCCGCCGTGCAGCGCGCTCTCGAGCGCCAGCGTGGCGCGCTTGTGGCGCGCCTCGTCGGGCGTCAGGTTGTTCGCGCGTAGGTCGGCGTCGATGCTCATCTGCTTGCCGGGCAGTGCGTCGAGCGTGAACCGCGCGCCCACTTCGGCGACCCGCTCGGAGCCCTTCGCGATCACGATGAACTGCACGACCGTGATGATCACGAACACGACGATCCCGACGACCAGATTGCCGCCGACCACCAGTTGCCCGAAGCTGTCGATGATGTCGCCGGCCTCCGCGTGCAGCAGGATCGACTTGGTCGACGCGATGTTCAGCGACAGGCGATACAGCGTCGTGAACAGCAGCAGCGTCGGGAACGCGGACAGCGACACGATGCTCGGCACGTAGAGCGTGACCATCAGCAAGGTCACGCTGATCGCGAGATTGAGGCTCAGCAGGATGTCGATCAGCAGCGTGGGCAGCGGCAGGATCATCAGCGAGATCATCGCGACGATCAGCGCGAGCAACGCGATTTCTCCGCCGGCGGGCAGCTTCAGCGACTTGAACAGGGTGGCCATGGGACGTAACCGGGTTGCGTGGGTCAGAGCGCGTCGGCGCGGGCGCCCGCATCGGGCCGAGCGCGCGACGCGCCGAGCGATTCGACCCAGCGCAGGATTACCGCGACCGTCTCGAACAGCTCTTCGGGAATCGGCGCGCCCAGCTCGACCTGGTAGAGCGCACGCGCGACGGGCGGATTGCCGACGATCGGCACGTCGGCCAGTTGCGCCTCGCGGCGCAGGCGCGCGGCTTCCGCGTCGAAGCCTTTCGCGATGATCACGGGCAGCGGGTGTTCGTCGGGTGCATAGCGCAGCGCGACCGCATAGTGGGTCGGGTTGACGACCATCACGTTCGCCGCCCCGACTTTCGGCCGCGCCGGACCGTTCGACAGTTCGCGCGCGATCCGGCGGCGCTCGCCCTTGATGATCGGGTCGCCTTCGTCCTGCTTGTGCTGGCGCTTGACTTCGTCCTTGCTCATCTTCTTGCTGCGGATGAACAGCCAGTGCTGCAGCTTCACGTCCGCCGCGCCCATGATGACGAACACCAGCGCGGCCACGCCGAACAGCTTCAGCACGATCACGCCCAGCAGCCGCGACAGTTGCGGCAGCGGCTGGTAAAGGGAACCGGCCACCATCGGCATGACCGCGTCGATGGTGCGCCACATCACGAACGACACGATCAAACCCTTGACGATCATCTTCAGCAGATCGATCACCGTGCGCATCGAGAAGATCTTCTTGATCCCGGCCACCGGGCTGACCGCGTTGAGCTTGAACGCCACCGGCTTCATCGACACCTGGAAGCCGACCTGCGGCGCCAGCGCCACCACGACGGCGACGAGGGCCGCCGCGACCGGCACCAGCACGGCGCCCGCCAGCCGCGTGCCGATCTGCTGCAACGCCACCGCCAGCGTGACCATGTCGTGGCTGGCCGCGACGAAATCGAGCGCGATGTGCAGCGACGAGCGCGTCGCGTCGACGATCATGTCGCCGCACGCGAGCAGCACGATGACACCGGTCGCGAGCAGCGCGCCGTCGATGAGGTCGGTGCTTTTCGACACCTCGCCGTCGCGACGCGCGTCGCGCAGCTTCTTGTCGGTCGGCTTTTCGGTTTTCTCGTCGCTCATCGAAGGCCTGGGTCGGAAGGGCGGGCAAGCGCGACGACGTGGCGCCGGGCCGGCCCCGACGGCCGGGGCCGGATGCAGCCGCACCCGGCACGGGGATCCGCGGGCCGTCCGGGCACGCTGCATGTGTCGACGAACCTGCGCCGATCATAGGGCCGCGCGGGTCGGCCCGCCCGGCAGGCCCGAAGCACCGGCGGCGCAAACGAAGCGAGCGGCGGTTCCCGCCGGTTTTGCGCGGTCGTCGCGCGGGGCTTCGTTTGCGCACGGAAGGCTTCGCGTCGCGCGCCGGCCGCGCCGCGCCCCGTTGCTATGGTGGGATGTATCGCTGGTCGCGGTACGCGTGGCCGGATGTCACGAGGGCCGGCGCGCGATGCGCCTGCCGCAACGGCGATTGCCCGTATCCATGGAGAGTCAACGTCATGCTCAACAGCCAGCCTGCGCCGTCTGCGGCGACCGTGCCACCCGACTACCTGCAATGCAGTCACGACGTTGTGTGCGGCCTGATCGATACCGTCTCCGCCGCGCTGTTCGCCCGGTTTCCGAAGGCGGCCGGCGACACGCTCGATGTCGAGCTCGTGCTCGATGCGTTGCGCGTGTTCCGCCCGGCCGTCGCGGAGATCGGCATGCTCGACGGCGTGCTGCATATCGTCCACGGCCGCTGGAACGATGCCGCGCATGCGCTGAGGGCGCTGATCGACCTCGCGCCGGACTTCGTCTACGCGAAGGCGATGATGGCCTATTGCCTCGCGTCCAAGGGCGAGCCGGGCTGGCGCCAATGGGCGCATAGCGCGCTCGAATCGAATCCGAACCGCGAGGCACTCGAACTGGTGCGCGCGCTCGAGGCGCGCGAGGACCTGAACCACGCGGTGCGCGACTATCGCGGCGGCGAATTCACGATTCCGGAATCGTGCCGGCCGTTCGCGGGCGAGCCGCAGGACGAACCATCGCGCCGCGACGACGGCCCGGCCTCGTCGCCGGCTTCCGCCCCGCAGTTGAACTACCTGCGCGCGTGATCGACGCCGCATCGGCGGCATTGCACAGCACCGAACGAGGAGGGCGAATGAGCCACGCAGTCACAAGCCAGATGATCGACTCGGCATTGACCGATCTCACGAAGGGCGGCGATGCCGCCAACGCCGGGGCGGCAGAAAAATTCCAGGCGCTGATGAATCAGCCTCAACTGGTCCCGCCCGGCACGCATCAGGAAGGCGCGAATGGCGGCAGCGTGATCGCGCAAATGCTGACCACGCACGACGCGGCCGCGCAGCACGCGATGGATCGCATCACCGAGTTGTCGGCGCAGAGCGCCAACATGGATGTGAAGCAGGTGATCGCGCAATCGGCCGATGCCGCGATGGAGATGTACCGCGTGCAGTTCGACTTCCAGGCGAAGATGAGCGTCGTGTCGTCGTCGAGGTCGTCGGCCGAAACGCTGATGAAGAACCAGTAGCCATGACGCGCCGGCCTGGATGGAAGCGCGACGCGACGCGGCGGGCCGGCCTGGCCCTGATGCTGGCCGGTTGCGCGTTGCTGGCGTCGTGCAAGAAGGAGCTGTATGCGAACCTCAGCGAGCAGGACGTCAACGAGATGACGGTCGCGTTGCTGGAGCGCGGCGTGAGCGCCGACAAGGCGAGCCCGGACGGCGGCAAGACCTACGTGCTGCAGGTCGAAAGCGGCGACATGGTGCGTGCGATGCAGATTCTGCGGATGCGCGGCCTGCCGCACAGCAAGTTCGACGATCTCGGCAACCTGTTCAAGAAGGAAGGGCTGGTGTCCACGCCGACCGAGGAGCGCGTGCGCTTCATCTACGGCCTGTCGCAGGAACTGTCGGGCACGTTGTCGCATATCGACGGCGTCATGTTCGCGCGCGTGCAGATCGTGCTGCCGAACAACGATCCGCTGGCCCAGCAAGTGAAGCCTTCGTCGGCGGCCGTGTTCATCAAGTACCGGCCCGAATCCGATATCGATGCGCTCGTGCCGCAGATCAAGAACCTCGTCGTGCACAGCGTCGAAGGGCTTTCGTACGATCAGGTGAGCGTGACCGCGGTCGCGGCCGAACCGGTGGAAATCGCGGCCGCAGCGCCTGCGCAGCCGCATCCGCTGCGCTGGATCCTGGCGGGCGTTGGCGCGCTGCTGCTGGTGATCGGCGGCGCGGCGGCGGCCATGCGGCACCGCGTCCTGAAACAGCGGCTCAAGCCGGCCGCCGACGTGCTGGGTGACCGTATCGCGGGCCTCGCGTCGCTGCGCCGCAAGCGCGGCTCGCAGGCCTGAACGTGAAACGCGAGATGCCGGTCGATTCGCGCGATGGGCCGCGCCGGATCGTGACCCTGTCCTGTCGATGAATGCGATGACCGACATGTCCTATCGATTGGCCGCGGCCGCGCTGACGGCGTGGCAGCGCAACGCGCGGAGCGTGCTGCAGTGGGCGCATCCGTCGTGGCTGGCCTGCGCGCTCGGCATCGACGAGGCCGCGGCCGTCGCGCTGGCACGTGCGATGGCCGGGCAACGCGGTGCAGACACGCCGGTATACCCAGCGGCAGATGCCGGCGCCGACGCCGCCATCCGCCTGCGCGCGTGCCTGGACGCGTGCTCGCTGGCACTGCTTCGCTGCGTGGGGTTGCCGCTGCCCGACCTCCAGGCCGCCGCCGGTCCGGGCGCGCTGTGCGTCGACGCGTTGCCGCCGGAGGCCGGCTTGCGCGTGCTGCGCATTCGCGCGCTGCGCTTCCGGCGCGGCGAGATACGGCGGATCGTCGACAAGCGCATGCGCGCACGCGTCGCCGAATGGTCGGGGCTCCCGCTCGACCGGCTGATCGTCGAGCAGCCGGGCAAACGGCAGGCGATGCCGGACATCGAGCAGATGGCGGCGCGCACGCCGATTCCGCCGGTCACGGCAATCGATGGCGCAACGCTCGCGCTGGAAGGGCATGCACTGATCCGGCGCGACCTGGGCAACGCGCATTCGCCGTGCCCGCTGCTGCGTCTCGCGTTGCCGGTCGATGCGGACGACGCGGCCGGATACCGGCCGGCGTCGCGCCACGCGGCGCTCGCCTCGGGCTCGCCGCATCGCTGGGTCGACCGGATTCCGGCCGACCTCGACCGGCACGGCACCGACGCGCTGTTTGCCGAACTCCCCCATCTGTTGCCGGAGTACGCATGGTTATCTGGCTGAGCAAGCCGCGACAAGCCGATTCTTCCGCGGATGATCCGCGCCCGCGGTTCGGCGCGCATGGCGATATCCTGCCGCGCGAAGTGTTCGGGACGCTGGTCGACATCGAGACGGCCTACCGGCAGGCCGGGCAGGATGCCCGCGCCGAACTCGACGCCGCGCGCGAAGAGGCGCGGCGTATCGTCGCCGCCGGCCGTGCCGACGCGGACGCGTTGCTGGATGCTGCGCGCGCCGAGTTCGCATCGGCCGAGCAGCGCGGCTTCGAGGAAGGCAGCGCGCGCGGCGCCGCGGACTGGCTCGTCAACGTGGCGCAGGCGGGCAGCGACGCGCGGGCGGCGCAGGACCGGATGCGCGTGCGCATGGCCGAGATCGTCGCCGTCGCGGTCGAGCAGATCGTGCGCAGCGAAGGCACGAGCGCGTTGTTCGAGCGGGCGTTGTCGGCCGTCGACCGGATCGTCGAGGGTTCGACCTGCCTGCGGGTCGCGGTTCATCCGGACGATCTGGACGATGCGCGCGCCGCGTTCGACGGCCTCGCGAGCCGCTGGCGCGACCTCGGACGGCCGTTGCCGGTCACCGTGTCGGCAGACCGGCGGCTCGCGCGCGGCAGTTGCCTGTGCGAATCCGACGTCGGCCTGATCGACGCGAGCGTGTCGACGCAATTGCGGACGATGCGGGCGGCCATCGCGCGTGCGCTGAAGGAGTCGGTTCAGGAAGCCGGCGGTGCCGATGACGATCGGATGGCAGTGAATGACGACGATGACGACGACGTGCCGGCGGATCCGATCGATGCGGCTGCAACAACTGCAAGCGACGATGCGCAAGCGGAGGAGGCCGACACATGGCTTTGACCGATATGCCGGAGGGGCCGCCTGCGGACACCGCCGATGCGCCGCCGGCCGCGATCCCGGCGGCGCCGGCCGCCGGCAAACGCACTGCGCCCGTGCGCGACACGCGGCTGCGCGACCTGACCGACGCGATCGAACGCGAACTGCGCGCCAGCGTGCGCGTGCATCAAAGCGGCAAGATCACCGAAGTGATCGGCACGCTGATCAAGGTCGCGGGCCTCGACCTGCAGCTCGGCGAGCTGTGCGAGCTGCGTGCGCCGGACGGCACGCTGCTGCAGCACGGCGAAGTGATCGGCTTCACGCGCGACTATGCGCTCGTGTCGCCGTTCGCACGGCTGACGCAGGTCTCGCGCTCGACGCGCGTCGTCGGGCTCGGCCGGCCGCTGTCCGTGAAGGTCGGCGACCGGCTGCTCGGGCGCGTGATCGACAGTCTCGGCGAACCGATCGACGGCCTCGGCCCGCTCGGCATGGACGACGCGCAGGCGCGGCCGATCTTCGCGGATCCGCCGAGCCCGATGACGCGCCGCATGATCGAGGAAACCATGCCGACCGGCGTGCGCGTGATCGACGCGATGACGACCTTCGCGGAAGGTCAGCGGATCGGCATCTTCGCGCCGGCCGGTGTCGGCAAGAGCACCTTGCTCGGCATGCTCGCGCGCGGCGCGCAATGCGATATCAACGTGATCGCGCTGATCGGCGAACGCGGGCGCGAAGTGCGCGAGTTCGTCGAGCTGATTCTCGGCCCGCAGGGCATGGCGCGTTCGGTGGTAGTGTGCGCAACCTCCGACCGTTCTTCGATCGAGCGCGCGAAAGCCGCCTATGTCGCGACCGCGATTGCCGAGCACTTTCGCGACGAAGGCAAGCGTGTGTTGCTGATGATGGATTCGCTGACGCGTTTCGCGCGCGCCGGCCGCGAGATCGGCCTCGCGGCCGGCGAGCCACCGGCGCGACGCGGTTTTCCGCCGTCGATCTTCGCCGAGCTGCCGCGCCTGCTCGAACGCGCCGGCATGGGCGCCACCGGTTCGATCACCGCGCTCTACACGGTGCTCGCGGAAGACGAGTCGGGCAGCGACCCGATCGCGGAAGAGGTGCGCGGCGTGCTCGACGGTCATTTGATCCTGTCGCGCGAGATCGCGGCGAAGAACCGCTATCCGGCCATCGACGTGCTGGGCAGCCTGTCGCGCGTGATGCCGCAAGTCGTCTCGCCCGGCTATCTCGCGGCGTCGACCCGGCTGCGCGAATTGCTGGCCCGCTACCGAGACGTCGAGATGCTGCTGCAGGTCGGCGAATACCAGCCCGGTTCGAATCCGCTATCCGACGAAGCGATCGCGAAGATCGACGCGATCAATGCGTTCCTGTCGCAGCGGACCGATCACTATGCGGACCCCGCCGATACCGAGGCGATGATGATGGAGCTGGCGCAGGTCGGCGGCGGAGGCACGTTCTGATGCGCACGATCTCGCGCCGGATTACGGCGCTCAAGCGCGCGGGCGCGCGCCGCGAGCGAATGGAACCCGAGCTGCGCGGCGCACTCGACGCGCGGCGGCGCGAGCACGCGGAACTGCAGGCGCGCGTCGAACACACGACGGCCCGGCTCGCGGAACTCGACGCGATCGTCGCGCGCCAGCGTGCGCGCATCGCCGGCATGATGACCGGCGCGGAGCCGTTCGCGATCGACGATTTCGACGGCTGCCGTCGTTACCTCGAGGTGGTCGACGCGCAGGTGCTGGCCACGCGGTCAGAACTCGACTCGCAGCGCGACGCCGTGGCCGCGAAAGACCGGCAAGTGGCCGATGCGCGTCGCGCGATCGCGCAGAACCGCGGCCGCATCGACATGTGCCGCACGCGCACGACGCAGCTCGAACGGACGCTCGACCAGATCGCGCTCGACGCCGAGGACGAAGCGGCGGAAGAACTGGCGCTGGCGCGCCGCGGCTGAGCATGAACGATCAATTTCTGCAGGTCGGCCCGCAACTGGTTCAGGACCTGCTGGTGCTCGGCGTGTGCTCGATCCGGCTCCTCGTGATCCTGACGCTGTTCCCGCCGACCGCCGACGGTATCCTGCAGGGGCCGCTGCGCAACGGCGTCGCGCTGATCTTCAGCCTCTACATCGCGATCGCGCAACCGGTGGGTTTCGCCGGATCGCTGGCCGGCACCGGGCTGGTCGTGATCGCGCTGCGGGAAGCACTGATCGGCACCGTGCTGGGGTTTGCCGCCGCGACGGTGTTCTGGGTCGCGGAGAGCGCGGGCATCTATCTCGACAATCTCAGCGGCTACAACAACGCGCAGCTGACCAACCCGATGCGCTCGGAAAAATCGACGCCGTCGGGCACGTTGCTCAGCCAGGTCGCGATCGTCGCGTTCTGGTCGCTCGGCGGGATGGAGTTCCTGCTGCAGGCGTTGTACGAGTCGTACCGCTGGTGGCCGGTGGCCGCCCGGACGCCCATCGACATGAACTTCCTCGAGATGTTCGTGTTGCGTCAGACCGATACGCTGATGCAGATGATCGCCAAGCTCGCCGCGCCGATGGTGTTCGTGATGGTCCTGATCGACCTGGGCGCCAACCTGGCATCCAAGTCGGCGCAAAAGCTCGAGCTCAGCGCACTCAGCCAGCCGATCAAAGGCGCGATGGCCGTGCTGATCCTCGCGTTGTTCTGCGGAATTTTCGTCGATCAGATCCACGATCAGCTCGACTTGCGCCTGTTCGCCGGACAGATGCGCGAGCTCGCGCGCGGGCCGGGGGCGGCCGCGCATTGAATCGCGGCCGCTTGTGCTGAAGCTGCTGAAGCCGCGGAAACACGGCCGGATTTTCAACACTCCTCAAATCGGGGCGTGGCGTTAGGTTTGTTGAATGTTCAACATGTCGTCCTCGTCTACATTGCTCCCATAGCCTGGCACGCTGCTCGACACCCTGCATCAACGGGCGCGCAAGCGATACGCCGGCGGCGGGTGTCGGCAATCGTTTCATGTCGACGCTCCCGATCCATCACTATGGAGTCCGACATGTTTTCAAGCCTCTATTTCCCGCTCGTCTCGGTGCTGGCCTGTCACGATGCGCAACCCGACCATCTCGGCATGCTGCTCGACGGAAAGATCGCGGAGACGATGTCGTACACGAGCCGCTGCGCGGAGCAATGCGATCACGATGAAAGCAGCGCATCGGGCTGCATGCAGATTCAGGCCGACCTGCAAACCATGCTTGGTATCGACGAGGATGCGGAGGATTCGTACCGGGAAGCGCAGAAGATGATCCGCTCGTCCCGCCGCGACCTGCGCATCGCGTCGTGCCGGAACGCCGGCTGGCAGGCCTTTTTCCGTCATCGGTTCGGCACCGCGATGTCGTGCTTCATGTCCATCGTCGACGATCCGCGGCTCGAATCCCGCCAATCGATGGAAGGGCGCTTCGGCGCGCTGTGCGTGCTGCTCGAACTGGGGCAGTTGCATGAGGCCGAAGGGCTGCTCGGCGAACTCGAGGTCATGCTTGATGCGCAGGCCGGAGCGGGCGATGCCGCAATGCCGCAACTGCCGGTATGGCGCGAACTGATCGACACGTTGCGTTACGACCTGCGCGTGCAGAATGCGCTCCGCACCGCCGCACAGCTGGCCGATCACGTGTTCTGGCAGTCGGGCCTGACGGCGGGAAGGGCATCGCCCGTCGATGAGGCCGGACAGTTTGCATCGGCCGTCGCGCACGTGCGCTCGCCGCTGCTGCGCGGCCGGATCGACTATCTGGGCCACGTTCAGCGTCTCGCCGCCGGGCAGCGCGAAGCCGCGCAAGCCGCGGTCGCGCACCTGAACTGGGCGATGGCAAACGGCCTCTATGCGTATCAGTACGCGGTGCGGATCGAGATCGCGCTCGCCGGCTTGGCCGGCGGCGCGCCGCAGCTCGCGGAAACCATGCTGGCGCCGCTCGGCGCCGACCGGCGTGCCGCGCAAGGCCGCTGGAAACTCGAATCGCTGTACTGCCTCGCGAAAACACGGGCCGCGCAGGGCCGCGACGCCGACGCGGCGCAGCTGTACAGCCGTTATGCGCTCGTCGCGATGCAGTGCCTGCGGGACGCATCGGCGGCGCTCGCGCCGTTCGCCCATCGGGCGAAACGCGTGACCGAGCAGCTCGACGATGTCGGTGCACGGTTGCCGGCCAGGTATCGGCGTGCGTATCGCTACCTGATGGAAAACCTCGATCGCAGCGACCTGTCGGTGCGCGAGGTGGCGGCCGAGATCGGCGTGACCGAGCGTGCGTTGCAGAGCGCGTTCAAGAACAGCCTCGGGTCGACGCCGACCGAAATCATTCGCCAGAAGCGCATGGAGCGGATTCGCGCGGAACTCGAAAGCGGCACCACCCTGGGCGCGCCAAGCGTGCTGTTCGCCGCCGCGAGATGGGGCGTGCAGAGCCGCTCGACGCTGGTCAACGGCTACCGGCGCCAGTTCGACGAAGCGCCGTCGGACACGCTCAAGCGCTGAACCCGCCGAGTCCACCGAATCCGCCGCAGCGACGCACCGCGCGTTCGCCCGATCAATTTCCAGTCAGCCGGCAAACCACATGACAGTCATTTCGCGTCGCAATCCGTGGGGAAGGCGATTCGCCGCCAGCCTCAAACTGTGCCTGATCCTTTCCCTGGCCGTCGGCGATGGCGCGCGCCCCGCGCTGGCGGCCGACGTGCCGTTCCGGACCTCGGCCGTGCACATCGAGGTGGAGGGCAAGGACCTGAAAGACGTGCTGCGGGATTTCGCAGCCAGCCAGGGCGTCGTCGCGTCGGTGGCCGGCGACGTGCATGGCGCAGTGTCCGGCCGCTTCGACATGTCGCCGCGGCGCTTCCTCGATACGCTGTCGTCGACGTTCGGGTTCGTCTGGTTCTACGACGGCAGCGTGCTGTCGATCAGCAGCGCCGGCGACGTGACACGCCGGGTGATTCATCTCGACTTCGCCCGCACGAAGGAATTGCGCTCGACGCTCGCGCAGATGGGGCTGGAGAACAAGCGCTTCCCGATCGTCTACGATCCGTCGATGGGCGCGGCGCTGGTGACCGGCCCGAGCCAGTACGTGGCGCTGGTCGCCAACCTCGCGTCGCGCCTCGATCAGAACGCGAACCGGCGGGTCGGCACCGGAGTGCGCATTTTCCCGCTGAAACATGGCTGGGCGGCCGACCACGACGTGGTGATCGACGGCAAGACGGTGACGGTGCCGGGCGTCGCGCGCGTGCTGGCGGAGATGTATCACGCGGGCAAGGACGATGCGGACGGGAACCCGGGCCTCGGCGCGAGCACCATGACGCCCGGCATGGAACGCCAGACGCCGATGACCGATGCGTCCGGCGGCACCGGCGGCGGCTCGCCGTTCAACCCGGCCGGCGGCGGCGTCAATCCGCCGTTGCCCGCCTTCTTCGGTCGCGGCTCGGGCAGCGCGCCGCAGTTTGCCGCGCAGCCGCCGGCGCCGGCGCCGGGCCGCGGCGCGGACGGCGGCTACGCGAACGCCGGCGGCGGCACGGGCGCGGTGCCGTCGGGCGCCGGCATGCTGCCGGTGATCAAGGCCGATCCGCGTACGAACTCCGTGCTGATCCGCGACTTGCCGCAGCGCATCGGCCAGTATCAGTCGCTGATCGATCAGCTGGATGTGCGGCGGCGGCTGGTCGAGATCGAAGCGCACATCATCGAAATCGACGATTCGGCGCTGCGTCAGCTCGGCGTCGACTGGCGCGCGCACAACAGCCACATCGATATCCAGACCGGCACCGGCACGACGGCGGCCAACAGCTATTCGAACGGGCAGTTGAACCCCATCTTCAGCGGCACCGATTCGAAGGGCAGCACGATCCTCAACGCGACGCCGGCCGGCCTGTCGCTGACCGCCGTGCTCGGCGATGCGGGGCGCTACCTGATGGCGCGCGTCAATGCGCTCGAAGACAGCAATCTCGCGAAGATCGATGCCAGCCCGAAGGTGGCGACGCTCGACAACGTCGAAGCCGTGATGGACAACAAGAAGCGCTTTTATGTCCGCGTGCAGGGCTACACGTCGGGCGACCTGTACGCGATCTCGACCGGCACGTCGCTGCGCGTGCTGCCGATGGTCGTCGACGAAGACGGGCGGACCCAGATCAAGCTGCAGGTCCACGTCGAAGACGGCATGACGACCTCGGAGAAGGTCGACAACATTCCGGTCATCACGACCAGCACGATCAACACCGAGGCGGTCGTGTCGCAGGGGGAAAGCCTGCTGATCGCCGGTTATCGGGTAGACAACACGTCGAACGGGGAGAGCGGCATTCCGGTGCTGTCGAAGATCCCGCTGCTCGGCGGCCTGTTCCGCTATCGCGAGAACCAGCACAGCCACATGGAACGGTTGGTGCTGCTGTCGCCGCGGCTGATCGAATTCTGACGACCGGTGGATGTCGTGCGGCACGCGCGGCCGGGCAGCGGACATCCATGCGCAATTCGATCGACCGGATCGCATCGCGTTCGTTCGACCGTCCGTGACGAACGTATCTTCGGTCTACGAATCATTCAATTTTACGAGGACATCATGACACTCCCTGTCGGATCAAGACCGCCAAGCCCGATCGCCGGACCGCACGTTGAAGGGCAAGCGCCCGCGTCTCCCCATGCGCAGCAGCGCGGTTCCACGGAACTTCGCGCAACCGGGGGGCCGCTCGGCGGCTTGAGCACGCGGCCGGCGAGCCGCACGTCGCAAAGGCCGGATGCCGCAGGGTCACCGCAGGCCGAAAGCACCACGTCTTCCCCGGTCGATTCATTCAGCACGTTGCGGGACGAGATCGACTCCACTACCGACCTGGACAAACTGCATCGACTGACCGGGATGGTCGCATCGCGCGCGGACTCGCAAGCGATCCCGGCGTCGAGCGAGCACGCCCCGGAGACGCTCTTCCTCACGATTGGCGGGAAGATGTCCGAGGCGATGACGCGCATCGCGCCCGTCCAGGCGGAGGAACATACGGCTCAGCTCGCGCAATGCATCTCGGCGTTCAGCCGCATGCGCCCCCCGGCACTCGCGGCGGCGGGTGTGTATCACGCTTCCACCCTCATCAACGTCACGCTGCCGCGCGCAGCACAGCAAGCCGTGTTCGACCAATCGCTTGCCGCGGCCCGGACCCTCCCGGCGGGAAATCGGGCAAATATCCTGATCGCGCTGCAGACGGCCATCTTCCGCTCCCCCGAGCCCACCACGCCGGGCTCGCTTCGCGACGCACGAACGAATCTGTCCAGCATCGCGAACAGCACGCGCGGCATCCCGTCGGCGCAGCTCAAACCGATCGTCGAGGGGCTCGCCGCGGATCCGAAGCTCTTCTTGCTGGCGCTCAACGAAGGGAACTGGCAGTCCTCGTTCAACGCGATCGTCGACGCGTCGAACGGCCTAGCGTCAGGCGACCGGCAGGAAGTCCGCAAACGGCTGAGCGATTCGCTCGACACGATCGAGCAGAATATCGGCCCTGCGGGAATCAACGACGCCCGCGCGTATCTGAAAACGCTGGAGCCGGACGCCGCGCGCCACGACGCCTAGAGGCTCGGCCGGGATTCGAGAAAAATCCGTCATATCTCCGTCCAGATACGGCATGCGGTCGGCCGGTGTTCATCAATCACGCACGCCAGGTCGGGTTGCAGACGGGATCTCAGGATCGCTCGAGCGCAGTCTGCCCGCGGGTGTGGACTACCTCCTCGACCGACGGACTCTGCGCTGCCTTCAATAAGTCGACGGCACAGCGGGGGGCTCTGAGGCGCAAACTCGTCCGGAGATGCATGCACTTCAGATCGATTCGGCGGCAAAGCTCGGTGAGTTCAGTTCGCGCCACCGGTTTGGGGTGACGCCCTCCCAATCCCGGAACGCGCGATAGAACGAGCTCGTGTCCTGATAGCCCAGCAGGCAGGAAACTTCGTCGATGCCCGCTGCCGGGTCCGCGAGCAACCGTCGCCAGAGCTCCTGCCGCGCCTCGGCAAGCAGATCCCGAAATGTCGTGCCTTCATCGGTTATGCGGCGCTGAAGCGTCCGCTCACTCATCCCGAGGTCGCGCGCCACATCCGGCAGTTCCGGCCGGCCGCTTGCGAGACACCGCTTGAGCACAGCTTTCACCTGCTCACGAATCGAGCTGCGCGCTTCCAGTTCCCCAAGCGCTTCGGTAAGTGCGGGGGTCAGCATCTCGAGCAATTCAGGATTGTGGCCGGGAAACGGTCGGTCCAGATCGGACGACTTCAGCACGAGCGCATTGCGCGACGCGCCGTAGCGAATCGGGCAACCGAAATACTCGCGGTGGGACGCGTGCCGGGGCCCCGTGCGAACGAACTCCACGCGGCGCGGCGTCAGGCGTTGACCCGTGCCCCGCCTGCCGAGCTCGAGCAACATCGCGAACGTGACATCGGTCGCAATGGCGGGCTCAGGTTCGGTCGCGTATAGCCATTCAGCGGTGAGCGTGCAGTCGGCACCTTCCTCGGCGATATGCAATTGCTCCGGCGTGCACAGTCTCTTGAAGCGTGCGATCCGCTCGAGGCCGTCCCGATAGCCCCGTGCATGGAATGCAGCCAGGATGGAAGGGGGGTGCGTCGCAGTATCGCTTTGGGTCACGAGTGTGATGCCCAGGCTTGGTCCGGGCGCAAGCTGTTCGATCGCTTTCCATAGCGCGAAGTACTGCTCCGTGCTCACGAGTGCCTTCGGATTCAAGTGCAGCGTGGCGGGTAGCCGAGCCAGACGCAGTATCGCGGACGGCGGTACGCCGGCGTGCGCCAACGTGCGCCAGAACGCCTGCGGCACCTTGCACCGGTCTGCCATGACTGCACTCATCGTTGCCTCTGCCTGGAATAGCCCTGGCGTTCGCTCATGTCCGGCTTGTGAGGACGCGCACCCATCCTAGCGCATCTGGCTCATGATCACGCGGTCGAACAGGCGGTCGCCGAGCCAGGTGCGAATCAGTATCATCGGCTTCGCGTATTTACCGGCGACGTATCGCGTGCGCGGCTTTTTAGCACGCACTGCCTGCGATACCACGTTGGCGATGACGGCTGGGTCCGTGCCGCGTCCATTGTCATAGGCTTGCTGCGTGGCCTTCGCGACGGCCTGAGTCAGCTTCGCATAAGCGCCGCTTCCGGAGCGCGCAAGCAGGCCGCGTGAAACCACGTCGCCGAATCCTGTCTCGATCAGGCCCGGCTCCACGATCACGACGCGAATGCCGAATGGCGCGAGTTCGAGCCGCAGACAATCCGACCACCCCTCGAGCGCATGTTTCGTCGCGTGATACCACGCGCCCAGCAGCGTATAGATCTTGCCACCCATCGACGTGATGTTGACGATCGTGCCGCTTCCCTTTTCGCGCATGGCAGGAAGAAGCAATTGCGTGAGGCGGGCCGTGCCGAACACGTTGACTTCGAACTGGTATCGCGCTTCCTCGATTCCAACGTCCTCTACCGGCCCGTACAGCCCGAATCCGGCGTTGTTGACGAGCACGTCCACGCCCCCGGTTTCCTTGAGGATCGTATCGACAGCCGCCACGACTTCCGTTTCGCGGGAAAGATCCATGCGCAGCAGCCTCGCGCCGCGGCGCTCCAGGTCGATCATCTTGTCCACGTTCCGGGCGGCCACATAGACCTGGAAGCCATCGTGGATCAACTGTCGTGCGATTTCCTTGCCCATGCCCGAGGAGGCGCCTGTCACGAGGGCCGTCTTTTTGCTTCTATCAAACATCGTGGTCTCTCAGCGAGTTCTGACTAGGTCGAAAGTTACTCGCTACACGGCGCCGGCACACTAACCGAACGCGCCACGCGGGTTGCAATCCGCGCCATGCCAAGGGTAATGGGAGACGTAGACGAAAAGTAACCATTTACCCCAGTCGGCTTCCTCCGGCTTCGCATTCAATCTCTCGCATGTCCCTCCCGTAGCGGGTGCTTCTTTGGCCATTTCTTTTAGCGAATCCCGGCCGGACCTCGCCTAGGTGTTGCACGCGGCCTCGCTGTCGCTCGTCAGCAGCTTCGACTGCCCGGCCGCGGACGCGCGGAGCAGCCGCGCGTTGGCCGGCTCGCCAACTTGCGCCATCACCCGCTCGACCACGCGCTCGATCCGATAGCCGTGCGCGTACATCGTGCGCAGCACGATGCCGCACGCGCCGTCGAGCAGCAGCTTCTTGCGCAGCTTGTAGATGTGCTGCTCGAGCGTGCGTCCGACGATTTCCTCGGAACTGCCCCACACGGTCGCGGCGATCGCGCGCCGCGTCACGTAGTTGCCCTGCTGCGAGAACAGCACCCACGCAATCGCGAATTCGCGGGTGGTCAGGCGTACCACCTTGCCGTTCATTTCCACGCTGCCGTTGCGGCGGCTCAACCGGTAGATGCCCATGCCGATTTCGTCGTCGGTCGGCTGCGGCTTGCCGGATTCGGCGGGATTGCCGGTGAAGCGATGCACCGCGAGCAGGAAGCGCAGGCGCAGCTCGCGCGGATCGACTGGCTTCAGCACGATATCGTCGGCGCCCGCGCTCAACGCGGCGATCGCCCGGTCGTGCGCGAGAAATTCGCCGATCGCGATCAGCGGCGCGCGCCGGTCGCCATAACACGCGCGCCGGGCCAGCACCGGGTGGGACGCATCCATGCCCGCGGAAGCGTCGAATACGATCGCGCTGAATTCTTCCCGATGCAGCGCGCGCGCCAGATCGATGTCCTCGCTATAGCGCGTGCAGATAACGCCATCGCCGACCAGACAGCTTTGAATCAGATGAAACAACGCCGAATCGTGGGTAAAGATTGCCAGTTTCAATGGGCACCTCGCGAAGACATCGCTCTTTTACTTGGACGCTCGGGAGGACACGACAGCGCCTGTCCCGGCCCACGAAAGGTAGGGGGAGGCCCTCGCTAGATCCGTAACATTTTGTTAAATAACGCAAAAAATGACATGACGCGGCCTGGAACCTGTCACGCTGAGGAAAAAATATTGGAACAATTGCGAGGAATTGAGCGACGTTAAGCGAATATTCAATCAATTTTTCATCGCTCAATATTTGGTCAATTGCTCATCTTAAGAGCAAAATGTCTAACAGATCGCCTGCGCCAGCCTTGTGGCGCAAGGGCTTTCGCGAAATATTACAAGCCGTAAAGTATCAACTGACTTTGATTGAGTATTGGTCAGTTGTTTGGAATCGGTACCGTGCCGTTTGCCGGATGAACCGGAGCGTGCCACGGCGCCGGCATTGCGCCGCCGCGGCCGGTTTGCGTCGCCGCATTCGCTGCGCTGCCGGCGCGCGCGCTGTAAATCAGATAGGTCGCGCCATACGGCACCAGCAGCGTGCTGCCTTCGCGATCGCACAGCGGATCCGGCGGCAGGCCGCCACGGGTGGCGACCTGCTGGATCATCGACGTGCGCGCGAAGCGTCCGCCGCGCATCACGCTGCCCGGACGACGACGCGCGACGAAGCGCGCCCAGACCGGCGTGCCGGCCGTGACCTGCGCGACTGCATCGGCGCGCACGACGACGTAGCTGCTGTCGTAGGCCGTGAAATAGCCGCCCGGCGCGACGGTGCCGACGCTCTGGCGCTGCGGGTCGACGAGCGTCGCGAGATCGCCTTCGCGGGCCCACAAACGCACCTCGCCGTCATGGCGGCATTCGTAAACGGTCTGGCCGCGCGCGGTCAGCACCTGGTCGAGGTGCTGGGCCGGGCCGGCCCGCAGCATCGCGGGCAAGTCGTCATCGGCCGGCACGACATGGGGCGCGGCACAGGCCGCGAGGGCGGCCAGCGTCATCGCCGACGCCAGCGTGCGCGCCGCGCGCGTCGCGTGCGATGCGCAGCACACGATGAAGCCGGAGGAGGGGCTCGGGAACATGCGGATCGTGCCGGCTCGAATCAGGCCGCTTGCACGCGGTTCGAACTCAGCGCTTCCGCGACGCGGGCATGCGCGTCGGCGCTGCGGTAGCCCACCTGCTGATTGTCGCTGGCCGCCGCGAGAAAGCGGTCGACGATCGCGATCGCGGTCGGGTGGCCGTTCGCGAGCACCGCTCGCGCGCAACGCTGCCAATCGATATCGCTCTGCATGTACAGGCACCAGCTCTGCAGTGCCCAACTGATCGGCCCGCCGTCGCCGCGTTCGTCGATCTGCCGTAGCACCTGCGACGCGGCAAGCCAGTTCGACGAGCCGATCTCGAGCCGCGCTTCGCAGATGTCGCCGGTCGTGCCGTGCGGGTGCAGCACGCGCAACGCCGGCAGCATGTCCTCGAGCTCGGCACGCGAGCCGCAACGCACGCCCCAGGAAAACATCGTCAGCAGGATATTCGACACGACTTGTGGGTTCGACATGGTGTTGGCTCCGAAGACGTAGTAAGCGTCGCGACCGGATCAGGCGGACGAACGGGTCGCGTCGATGCGCCGATGACGCAGCCATGGCGGCATCGAGATTGTCCGCGACGTGATGGTCGTGCATGCCCGTGCGCACGAAGCGTTGAATGGGGCGACGAATCGTGCGCGGCAACGAACGGGCGCGCCGCGCACACCGCTATCCGCATCGCGCGGTGATCGACGGGTTCGGTTCGCATGACGCGGCTTCGCATCGGTCGCCGGGTTCGCGCGTGCGTGCCCCTAGTCTGACGGTGAATCGGGCCGCCCACGGACGGTGCGTCCGGTTCTTCTGGCGATCCACAATTTTTCAGCGGGAGCAAATACATGAACGACATCACGTCAGGTTGCCTGAGCGCAATCTTCGGCAGTTCGTCGAATATGTCGCCGCAAGGTCTTTCCGGTGGCGGAATCATGGGTGGTCTTGGCATCTTGCAGAAGCTGAAGCAAGACGTCGAGAAACTGATTGCCGACATGCTGGGGATGGGCGGCGGTGCCGACGGCGGCAACGGCGGCGCGGGCGACGGCATGGGCGGTGGTTACGGGAACGGCATGCCGATGGGGGGTAATGGCATGCCGATGGGCGGTAACGGGATGCCGATGGGCGGCAACGGGATGCCGATGGGCGGCAACGGCATGAACGGCGACGGCATTCAGAGCGGTGGCGGTTATGGCAACGGGATGCCCGGCGATGGTTTCGGGCAAGGCCAGGGCCAGGGGCTGCGTGACGTCAAGTTCAACTCGCCGGCCGGCGGAGACGCACTGCACCTGAAGATGGACCAGAACGGCAATCTGTTCAACGGCAGCGGCAATTCCGTCGGGCGATACGATCAGCAGACCGGCCAGCTTTCGTTCAACGCCGGCGCGAGCGATGAGATCAAGCGGCTCATGACGGGCGGCCGCGATGTTCTCGGCGTCGACAGCAAACTCGCCCCGCAGGAAGGCCCCGGCGGCAACGCGGTCTTCTCGGCATCGCAGTTCACCATGAGCGTCGGCGACCTGAATCAGAAAGCCGATTTCTGAATGGGTGTCCGGCTGCGCAGGCCGGGCGGCAGGTGCCGGAACGCCACGGCGCCGAACCGTTTCCGCCGGCTGCGGACAACGCACTCGCTCACATTCGCTTTGCGGCACGTCGGTTCGGTTCGCGGGCGCCGGGCATGTCACCGCGCGCTAGTCTTTTCATTGCGATCTGGAGTAGCGAAGGTCAACCAGAGTTCGCATCAATCGAGTCTCACACTGGAATCAGGAGAATCAAATGGGTGCAATTGCAGAAGTCGGGGCGAAAGTCCTTGGAGAGATCACCGGAGGTGGCAAGGAGGCCGCCAGCTCGTCACCGGTCGACGGCCTGATGCAGGACTTGCTGGGGTCGGGCCTGAAAACCCTGGAGACCCCGCCGTCCGCCAGCAGAGATTCGTAATCCTGTCCGATTCACTACTCGGAAAGAACGCTCATGCAACCTGACGACGATGATGATGTTGCCCAGTTGGGACGCGCGGTGATCGATAGCATCATGGGGGATCGTTTCGACGAAGCCGAGGCGTTGCTGGAACGGCTTTGCGTCGCGCGTCCCGCCGCGCGATCCCTGTTGATATTTCCCGTGGCGATCGCCATCCGGCGGGGACGCCCGCAGGATGCGCTGCATCTGGTCAACGGGTTGCATGAGGACGAGCGCCCGGACCTGAAGGCGCTCTGCCTGCACGCGCTCGGCGATCCGTTATGGCACAGCTATGCGGTCGAACATCAGGACAGCCCCGACCCCGACATCAGCAAGGCCATGCGCGGCTTGCTCGGCATCGAGCGGCAAGCCCACGGCTTCGAACCGGCGCGATGAAGCGATACCGCCTGGCAGACCGCGCGGATCTGGCGGTCTTCTACGAGGCCGATGCGTCGTACTTTCGTGCCGGCAGAGCTGACATGCTGCAGGTCGTCAGCCAGGAAGTGTTCATCGCTCATTACAGCGGGTGCCCGTCCATCGGTTTCGTATGCGACGGCCACGCGATCGGCGGCATGATTCTCGATCGAGGTCACGCTCACCTGGCCGTGCTGCCCGCGTACCACGGGAGGTGGGCCATTCTGTGGAAGCCCGCGCTCGAATGGCTGTTCCGCATGACGCCGGAGGCATTGGGGGTCGTGGAAGCCAACAATCTCGTCTGCCTTGAATTCATGAAGCGTAACGGCTGGACCGGCGTGCCCACCGGCGACGGGAAGATCGTCTTTCGCATTACGCCGCGCGCACTGCGGCGCGAATGATTGGCGAGGTTTATCGCTTCAAGGTGCTGAACAGTGCGCGCGTGCCGACACGTTGTCAGATGTTGTCGAGCACGCCGAAGACCTTGTCCGCCGTCTGCTTCGCATCCTTGCCGAGGTTGCTGTTCTCGATCGCCGTCTTGGCCTCCGACGTACCCACATCCTTGATGACCGTGAGGATCGCGGATACCGGATTGATGCGGCCTTTCGTGATGATGTCGATGAGGCTCTTGCCGATGCCCTTGAAGAACGCGCCGATATACTTGCCGGCCTGCTCGAACCCCCACTGCAGATTGTCCTTGTTGGTGCCGTCGAGGTTCACGTGGGAATCGTTCGTCTCGTCGAGCTTGTGTCCCGTCTGCTCGAGGTGCGCCCAGCCGCCTCCCGGATGTCCGCCGCCACCGACCACGTCCTGCAGCAGCCCGGCTTCCGTACCGTGACGCGCGTCGCCGTCTTTCGTGAAGCCGTCGATCTTGCCGTTGCCGACCTGCGATGCATCGCGCGCGTCGCCGTTCCTGTTCGCCGAGCTCTTGATGTTGGTGAGCAACGCGGCCGCCTTGAACGCCTGATCGGGATCGTTGTACATGTTGCCGCCAACGAATTTGTTCAGGTTGTCCTTGACGCCGCTCTGATTGCCGAGGTTCTTCAGCAGCGGGTTGTCGTCGATGATCTGCTGGGCCGTCCGGTTGTCACCGGGCGGACGCTTCGTCTGATCGTTCGGCACCTGGGTTGCGAATGGCGCCATCGTCGGGTCCGGAGACGCAGCACACCGCGTCTGGTTTCCGGCAGGCGCGGGGGGGCCGTCCGATTTCGTCGTGTCGGTGGAAGACTGTGTCCGCGTGAAGTTCGTGTGAAAACCGAGCGGCATCGGCGACACCTGCGCCGGCTGGTACTGACCCGCCGGACCTTGAGCCTGCGATCCGCCGAACTCCGTGGCGAGCAGTCCCTCTATGTCCTGCAGGATTCCCTTGAGAACGGACGCAAGATCATTGGATTGACCGGATTGGCCGCCATGAATCAATGCGCCCATCGAAACCGAATCGGGATACTGGATCGAAATCATCACGCCTCCATGACCGAACGCCCCGCATTGACCGCGGGCATGCGTATCGGGTCAATGGACATTCCAATGCTCAAAGACTAGATGGAGACGAGCCGTGCCGCGCGCATCATGCGAAAAACCGTGCGGAAGTCCGAAGTTCCGGCTGTGTAATGCTTACCGATAATAAAATAGGTTTCCTGATTATTACTATCAGGTCGTATTCATTATCTGGCGTCACGGCAGTTTCATGTCCCGTCGCGATAGTGGCTGCATCCCACTACATGATTGTTCCTGCGAGATGTCGACTCCCGCGCTCAACCTATCGACCGGCACGCTGCAAGCACGGGCGACTGACGATGCAGCTGATACGCCGGCCACCACGCCACCACACACGGAATCGGCACCGGCGGCGTCAGGGTCCGGCCAGGTCACCGGTGTCCTGGCCGGACTGAAATCGAGTCTCAAATCCCGCGCCAAGGCGGCCGGCAACGCGATTGCCCATCCGAAGCGGCCGAATCTCCCGATGGATCTCACCGCGCTGTCGTTGCTCAAGATCGGCACGAAAGGCCGGCCGGTTCTTCCGCATCACACGAAGGATCCCACGCGGGACGTTGCCGTTCCGCCGCCTGAATTGTCCGACGCGACGCAGGCCGAATCGCTCGCCTACGCGCCGCCGGGAAGCGCGACGCGCAAGCCCGTGCGATCGATGCAGCAGGCGCTCGGCGGCTTCAGCGCACGCACGGGCGGCACGACACCGGCCGACGATGCAGCCGACCGGATCGACGACCTGGCCGTGACCGCGCACCGTTGCTTCAGCAACCGCGACCCGGCCAGCATCGACCGTCTCGTCGCGGATGTACGGCACGCGCTCGCGTCGGCACCGGGCCTGTCGCCGGCGGGTCTGGCCTGTCAGGGGGAACTGTTGATCGATGCGCTGTCCGACTCCTGCTACGAACAGCCGGGGCTCGCGCGCGACGTGCTGCATCGCCTGCGGCAAGGATTGTCGATCCGGTCGCAACCTGCGCGCGATGCCGGTTTCATCGACAACCATCTGACGGCGCTTGCATGGCGAACCGCGCAAAAACTCGCGGAGACCGCCAGCGGCTACGACTGCGTGCATGCGCTGGCCGGTCGCGCGTGGCCGCCCGCGGACGGTGCGGCGCGGTATGCGCCGAGAGTGTGGCTGCAGGCCGCCGATCGCCTCGTCGACACGACGCGGTGCGAAGCCGATCCGGCGGACGTCGAACGCCACGCGCGGGCATTGATCGACGATACGTCGGCCACGCCGCGCGCCCATGCCGCGTGGATCGTGCGTGCGGCGTCGCGGTTATGGCGAAGCCAGAGCACGACAGGCTTGAACGCATCGGACAAAGGCGCGTTGCTCGCCGGTCGTCAGGGCTTTTTCACGGACGGGCCGGGAACGCCGTTCGCCGCCACGAAGAACCGGCTGGCGCGCTTCCTGAATCACACGATTCCGCGCGCGACGTCGGACCGTTTCGATCCTGCGCCGGACGAACGCGACGATGCCGTGCCGGTCGCGGCGCAGCGCTCGATGTTCGCGGCCGCGGTGCGCCCGTTCGGATACCGGAAGAGCGCCGTCGCGGCGATGAAGGGCGGGGTGCAAGGCGCAAGCCTCGGCGCATGGTCCAAGGACGAACAGGTGCTCGACGCCGCGCTGCGCGATGCGTTCATCGCGATGCACGCGCACGCGGCGGTTCGCGAACCGGCGGGCGGCGCCGGAAAACTGAGGAAGGACAGCCGCGCGATTCACGAGACGGTCGGCGCGGCCGAACTCGCGGTGCTGGCGGCGCTGTCGCGCGCCGCCGAACCTGCGTCCGGCACCGGCAGGCAGCCCGTCGAGTATGGAATGAAATACGACGACGCCACGGTCGGCCTCATCGCCGAACGCGTCGTGCACACGCTCGACGACGCGATGATCGACCGGCTCGCGCGGCGTACCGTGCAAAGGCCCGGCGAACGCGCATCGTCCGGCGGCGGCCGATCGACGCGACGCGAAGCACGCGTGCGCCGCACGCTCGTTGCGTTCCGCGACACGTTGGCAGGCGCCGACCGGAGTCCGCAGGCGCGCGCCGACGCGCTCAAGCGCGTGCGCAAGCATCTGATCGGCGGCTCGGACGTGCTCGATGCGAACAAACTCGGCCGCTGGCGCAAGCACATCGGCGACGACGTGCCGGCCGCGGTCGCCACCCGGTTCGACACGATCGACCGCATCGCGCTCGGGAAAGCGGTCACGCCGCGCGGCACGACAACCGCACATTTCCGCGACGCGGGCGAGCGCATCATCGACGCGCTCGAAGGCAGCGGCAAGGCGGTCGTCACGGAGGGCGGCGTCATCGGCGCGAGCACGCGCGGCATCAGCGCGACCGCCGCGTCGTTCCCGTGGATTGCGCCGCGCGTCAACCTGCAGGCGTCGCACGGACGCCAGTCGGTACTCGAGTACAGCCGCAGCACGGCCGCGTACAAGATCGGCTTCGGTACGCAGCGCAGAAACCGCTTCGAGGCCGGCGGCGGCATCCAGGTGGGCCACAACATCGGGATCGCGCGTGCGGCCGGCAACCTCGAACTCGGGCACGAGTGGGACGATACCGGGCAATGCACCGTCGACCTGAGCATCGCGCGGCGCCTGCATCCGGACAACGACGCGTACGACGATGCGGCAGGCCGGCGGCAACTGAAGGCCGTCAACCGCTACCTGTTCGACAACGCCGGCCGGGGCAGGAACGAGCGGGCGCTGTGGAACGAACTCGGCAGCCGCTTCTTCGACCACGACGACTTCTCGGTCGCCTGGAACAACCAGACCGCCAGGGTGCGGAAAGTCGGCGGCGCGGCCGATCTGCGGGCGGGCGTCAAGATCGGCGCAGGCCAGTATTCGGCACGCGCGAACGCGGCAGCGGGCAGCACCTATCAATGGGTGCGGCGTGCCGAACTCGATTCGGTCGACGCAAGCGGCCAGACGATGATCGAGAACCATCGCGTCGGCAGCGGCCATCGCGTCGGCGTCGAGGTCGGCGTGAACGTCAGCATCAGCGATCAACTGCAGAACGCGCAGACGGGCAGCGCGCATCCGGCCGATGTCGCGACCGTGTCGATTTTCTCCCCGAAGCTGATCGGGCTCGAAGTGCCGGTTCACGACTCGTTTCACCAGGCCAAGGCGACGCTCGTGCGCGAACGCGGCAGGCTGCAGGTGCGCGCGTCGAATGCCGACACCGAATTCGCGGACTTCACGCAGTACAAGAAGGCGTTGCGCGAGGATCCGGCATGGCTCCTCGCGTTCGGCGCGACGCCCGGGAGTCCGCTTCCGGCCACGACGGCGGACTACGAACGGGTGCTCGCGGCCGGCCGTGAAAAAATCGAACGTTACCTGTCCCACGTCGCCGAGAACCGCGTGCAGAACCTGCGCTTCGTGCTGCGGCGCCGCCTGCGCGAACACGCGGCCAGCGAAGCCGACGCGCTCGACGACCGGATCGCATCGCTGACCGCAAAAAATCGCGGCGAAGCGCATGCGCACGACATCGACACACTGCTCGACCGGCGTGACGCGCTGCTCCGGCGCGTCGACTCGTGGATGCCGACCGAGCTTCTGACCATCCAGACGAGCGACCGCCAAGTCACGGCGGGGCTGCGGCTCGGTCTGCAGATCGCGGTGCAGAAAGGCGCGCGCGGCGAGCATGAAGTGGCCGCGCTGAAGCTGTCGCCGCGCGAGGCCGATCGACTGGACCGGCACTGGCCGCGACAGCCGGTGCCGCGGGCATGAAGGGCATGCCGGCCGGCTGCCCCGAAAGCCCGGCTGCCCCTTCGCCTGACAACATGCCCCGGATTGTCGCGATCACGCGTATCCCGCTGCGTTTTCGCGTACATGCTTTCGCCATGAGATGAACCGACGCACGGAACGGACGCAGACAATGAACGCGTGATCGTGCGGTCCGGGTGACGTCGGACCGCGCAACAAGACCCGATGCCGTCATGGGCAGCCCATCTCGTCACCCGGCCGTCGAACACGGGATCGCACCATTCCGCCTTCACGCCGTTGCAGCCCGATGCGTATCACGAGGTGAGCCCGATAAAAACAATTACCGTCCGGAGAACAAAGTGGGAGACGGCAATACGATTGGAGGCAATCGCGCCACGCCGATGAATGTGGAGCGCGCGCTTGAACGAGGCGACGGCCCGGCTCCCGCGTCATCGCCCGCTGAACGGACGGACCGCGGCAACCGGCCGTCTCCGCTACTGGATGGCCTGCGGCACGTGCAGTCTAAGCTTGACGCAGGGCGGCATGCGTTTGCGCCCGCGGGCACCACGCTCAGCCTCGGCGCCGCCAGCTGGCAACAGAGCGTCGGTCCGCGCACGCGCATCAACGATCCGCGTACGGACTGTCCGCCCGGCGAGCCACGCGACATACCGGACGGCGCACCGGTTTTCACGCATCCCGAAGCCGTCACGACCCGAAAGTTTCTGGAACGGACAGCGCAACTGCAATCCGCCGAGGAACCGACGATGCCCGGTGCGTGGCCCGGCCTGCGCCCGGAGTGGGACCTGGCCGTGACGCACCCGAGCACGCCGTCGCACGCGGCCAAGGCATGGGTTCAGCAGCAGATAGGCGCGTTGGGGCAACCCGAGCAACTGATACGCGGGTACTTCCGCACGTCCGTCACCGCGCCGCCCGCTCGCCGGGACGACGCGCGCAGCGCAAGCCGGCGCAGCGAACCCGAGCCCGCCAACGCGCCACGGCAGTTGACCGCCTTCATCCAGGCATTGCCGTTCGAACACCGCTGGGACGTGACCCGCGTGCTGGCCGACGTGTCCGGCGGCAGCCCGACGCTCGCGGTGCAGATCGCGCGGCGGCTGCAACAGCCGTTGCAATTGCACGCCGACGGCCACGGCGACGGCGCGCAAGCGTCGACCGACCCGGCCGTCGAGCGGCTCGCGTGGCAGGCCGCACGACAACTCGTCGGCACCGCGGACCATCCGGGAGGCGTGGCGCTGGATGCGCTGCTCGGTCTCCAGGGCCTGCGTGACGAGGATGACGGCAACGTCGGCAAGGCCGGCGCGCTCGTCGTGTTTCTGCGGGCGACGGCCAAGCTGGCCGTGATCCAGCCGGGTTTCAGCAGTGTGCCCGGCGACGCGCTGAATCCGGACCACTGGGGCGAGTTGGCCGACAACCCGCAGGCATCGCTCGCGCTCGACGCGTTGCGTGCGCTGGGTTCGATGGAAATCGTCGCGAAAGCGCAACCGGGGCCGGCCGCCGCGGTGCAGGTCACGCACGAATCGCAGGATCCGCGCGGCGTGCGAACCGCCGTCATCGATCACGAAGACTATACGGTGCGGATTCGCGCGACGCGGTCCCAACTGGCCGCGGTCGTGGCGCTCCTGTGGTCGCATGACGAGCGCGGGCCCGGCACGCCGTTCACGGACGGCGGCGCGCTCGCTTACCACCGTCTCACCCGTTCCGTCGCAGCCAGTGCCGGCCGTCCGCCGAGCGATACGTGGAGCGCGTGGGCGCATGACGGCATGTCATTCGTCAAGGACACGTTCGGCCGGCTGCAAGGCGGCCCGCTGGCGGCTGTCGCGCGCAAACTGGTATCGCCATTCCAGGCACCGGAGTCGACGCCGGCGCCAGACGTCGCCCCGCCCCGAGAGCAGGCCCTCGGCCCGGGCGGGGCCATCTATCGCACGATGCCCGGCATGCTCGGCCAGGATCTCGACACCAGCGACAAGCAACGGGCCGTGTACGACGGGCACGTCACGGCCACACGCGATGCGTTGCTGGCCTACTGCGAACAACGACTCGCGCACGCGAACGATCCCGGCGAACTCGCGTCGCTGGCGTTGATCGCGGAGCAGCTCACCGCCTGGCAGGACACGCGCGCGCTGGACCTTCCGGGCACCCGGCCGCAGGTCGCGCAAAGCCCGCGGCCGGAGTCGTTCCGCGTCGATGCGGAAACGGCCGGACAGTTATGGCAGCGTGCCCGCGAACGGGTGCAGCAAGATGCCGGCGGCGCCGCCCCGAACGTCAAGGCGGCCGCGTTGCGTCATTTCGACGAGAATCCGAACCGCAAGGCGGAATTCGTCAGCCAGCTGACCGCCGCGCCGGTGCCGTTCGGTCGCGAAGCGCTGCAACGCTGGATCGATCTCAGCGGCGCGAGCCGCCATGCCGAAGACGACACGCTGCAATGGCGCGGCCGGCTGGAGCAGGCGCGACACATCGCCGACGACGGTCGAATCTTGCCGCTGGAGCGGATCGACAGCGAGTCGCTCGAGCGTCAATGGTCGGCGCTGGTCGACCGCACCGAGCCGGGCACGCAGTATCGCGCGATGACGGGCGGCACCGCGGGCGTGCAGTTGTCGGTGGCGCTCGGCGTGGTTCCGGTCGCCGTCGCGGTGACCGGGTTGCAAAGCAACACCAGCGGTTATGCGGTCGGCGCGGAGAACAACGGCTTCGCGATCCGCTTCGAGGATGAGCGCGTCCGCACGGTGGCGGGCGGTGCGTCCGGCTACGGCGGCGTCACCCTCGCGGGCGGAATGGTCGGCATCGGCGGCAGTGGTGGCGGGGCGTTGCGCGGCAGCAGCACGCAAACGCGCGGCGTGCTGTTTCGCGCGGCCGTGCCCCGGCGCGCGTTCGGGCACGATCCGGCCGCGCTCGAACAGTGGCGCGAGGACGGCAAGGACATGGTGCTCACGATGTTCCGGGTGGCAGGCGAGGTCGACGCAGGGTCCGGCGATCCGGACGACTATGCCGATGCGTTCGCCGCCGCGTGCATCGGCAAGCCGTCGATCCAGATGGCATCGCGCAGCGCGAACGCGGCCAACCTGGTGGCCGTCGGATCGGGCAGCGTCAACGCGCGCCTGACCCCGGCCGGTGCAGGCATCCAGCCGGGCGTGTTCGGCAGCGTGGCGGGCACCGCCACGCTCGTCGATCACGCACTGTCGGTCGAACAGGGCGCGTCCGTCGCTTCGTCGTCCACCTTCCGCAGCGCGACATCGGTCAGCACCAACGTTGCGGCGGGCCTGCAGATGCCGACGCTGTCGGCGGGCGGTCACGATCCGGCCGCGCAGCGGTTTTCAGCGTTGACGCTGGCCGATGCCGGCGTGACGGACGCGCTCCTCAGCAGCAAGGTGTCGAGCACGTACCTGGCGCGCGACAATCGCGGCCCCATCGCGTCGCTGATGGTGCGCGACACGTTCTATCACGACTTCAGCGGCTGGCAGAGGGCCGTGGAGCGGAACCCGACGTGGCAGCAGGGTATCGGCCCCGAGCGCCTGGCGCAGTACATCGCGCAGGCCGCCGTCGAATACGACGGCGCGACGAGCCTGGGCGAACGCTGGATTTTCCGGCCGGACACGACGGGATTCGCGGTGTACACGGTGCATGAGCGCATGGTGGAAACGCTCAAGCAGGAGGTGGCCGCCACCGCCGATCCGCACCGCAAGGCACAGGCGCAGGACCGGCTGCTCGCCGCGTCGGAAGCCATGCAGGACTTCCTGAACGATCCGGCCATGCTCGCGCCGGTGGGCCTGTTCGGCATCCGGCAGACGCAGGCCACCAAGACGATCGGCAGCGGATACGTACTCGTCGCGAAAGAGTCGCACACGCAAACGGCCGTGCAATTGACCAATTTCGAGCCGTATGTGGAAACGAGGGCAACCGACCGGCATGCGTGAGTCGAATGCGTTTAAAACGACTGAATGACGATGCGGGGTCTTTCCATAAGATTTTCCAGGGTCGCGCGCAATATATCGTTGCTTGTCGCAATACGCCGAAGACGCGACAGTGGCGGTTGTTCGATATCGATGCTGATGAAGGAAACCGCGCAATGAAGTCGGGAAACAGGATGTCGTTGATGGCCAGCGTGCGCAGGCGGCATGCGGTCGCGCTGAGAATGGCCGCAAGCGGCTCGCTGGTGCTCGCAGCGCTTGTGACCGCGCCGTCCGTACAGGCAGCCGGTAGTGCGCCCGACAGCAAGCCGACGATCGTGTTGCAGCGCGTGCCCGTCCCGAACACCGATCGCGAGATGGGCATGGGAATCGCCGAATTCCCGCCCAATGCCGCCAAGCCGCGTCATGCGGCCACCGGCCCCGAGCTGTGCTATGTCCTCGAAGGAGACGTCACCGTGCAGCTCGACGGCCAGCCGCCGAAGGTATTTCACGCAGGCGAGACCTTCCGGTTGCCGGCCGGCGTCGTGCATGTGACGCGTGCGGGGCCGGCCGGTGCGAAGGTCGTTGCCGCATGGGTGCATACGCCGGGCCAACCGTTCAACCTTCCCGCGCCCAACTGATGCGCCTACCGCCGCCCGTCCGTTGACCGGCACGCGCAATTCGCTGTCCGGATTGCGCAATGACGACCGGGCGGCCGGCGGGTACGATTCGAATGTCCATTCGAATCGACTTGGGTCGTGATGTGCGTATCCGACGAACCAGCGCGCAATGCCGACTCAGACTAAAATGCATTCCCTGATTCTCTGCAATGACCCAGGGGTTGCCTGCGACATCGCGACCGTTTACAAAAACGTGTCAACCAATCGACATGCGCATGACAATAATTTCATCGAGAGAACCGAGCGGATGTGAATGCTCCATCCGCGCTCGCGGCGACGTTGCGTCGCCCCCGCTGTCGGGGTGACCGTCGCGACCGGTTGCCCGCGGCACCCGCGTTCGGCACCCGGCCGGCTCGCGTTGCCGCCGAACGATGACCTGTCCGGATTGTCCAGGTTGACGGTTGCGTCCGGCACTCGCCGCCGCGGACGCACACGGCGCCTCACCGTCGAGCGCCCAGGTTCACCCATCTTCCCGCCTGTATCGGATCGATCGACACGAATCGACGCAGCCCGCGCAACGGTCGATCAAGTTCACGCCGACATGAAAACTCCGCTTCCCTTCGTCTTCGTCGCCGCGCTCCCGAGAGGCGGCGCATGAAGCCAAACCCGTCGCCGTCCGCTTCGGCCGCGCATGTCACGCTGTTCGGCCGCTTTGCGCTCGATCGCGACGCGCGCGTGCTGTATGTCGAAGGCAGCGCACTCGCGATCAACGAGCGCGCGATGGAAGTGCTGATCACGTTGGTCGATGCCGGCGGCAGGATCGTATCGATCGAGCAGTTTCAGCAACGTCTGCGGCCGGTGGCGTCCGTCATGGCCCATAGCGTGCACGCGCTCGTGTCGCAATTGCGCCGCGCACTCGGCGACGATCGCGACATGATCGAGACGGTCCCGCGCCGCGGCTACCGCTTCGCCGCCGAGTGGTACGACCTACGCGACCAGCTGGGCACCGCCGACAACGAGATTCATGTGCCCGCGGCCGACACGTATGCGGCGCCGGGCCCGCGGCAGGCCAACGGTCGCGACGACAGGATCGACCCCGCACCCGAGCGCGACGCCGCGCGAAAGCTGCTGATCGGACGCGATGCCGAGTTGTCCGAGCTGTCGATGCGGGTGTCGCAACATCGGCTGGTCACGTTGATGGGTGCGTACGGCAACGGCAAGACGCGGCTCGCGCACGAAGCGGCGTTGCGCACCGCGGCGCTGTTTCAGGACGGCATCGTCCGCATCGAGCTGGCCGGGCTGACGCTGCCCGAAGGCATCGCGGACGCGATCGCCGCACAACTTCCGCAGCAGCCGCAACCGGCCGCGCCGGGGCTGGACGGGCTCATCGCGCGGCTCGCCGGCCGCCGCACGCTGCTGATCGTCGACGATTGCGATCCGCTCGCCCATGAAGTCGGCGCGGTGGTCGACGCGTTGCTGGCGGCCACCGACGTGTGCGTGATCGTGTGCGCGGAAGCGCCGCTGTTCATCGCCGGCGAATACGTGTTGCCGCTGGCGCCGCTGCGCTTTGCGCTCCGGCCGACAAACGACGCATCGCCCGCCGTGCCGGACGCGCCGCCGTCGGATGCCTGCCAGTTGCTTGCCGCGCAGCTTGAAGCGTGCGGCGCACGGTTCGCGAACGAAGCCGCCGGCGCGGCCTCGAACGGCACGCCGGGCCGCGCCGACCCTGCCGTGTCGCTGCAGCGCAACCTGGAATCGATCTGCCGCGCGCTGAGCGGCAATCCGCTCGCGCTCGACCTAGCGGCGCGCCAGATCGCGGGCGCGTCGCGCGGCCGCACGACACTGGCCGAGTCGGTCGCGGCCTGGGATGCGCGCTGGCGCCGCCTCATGCTGCAGCGAGCCGGCAGCCGCGAGCTGGCATTGTCGCCTGCCGCGCTGGTGCCGATGGTGGTCGCCCACGCGTATGCCGCACTCGATGCGCGTGCGCAGCACGTCCTGTGTTGCGCGAGCCTGTTCGCGGGGCCGTTCGATCTCGCCGATGCACACGCGGTGTCCGCTGAAGACGACGCCACCCGCATCCCCGACGACGACGCGATGCAGGCCGTCGTGTCGACGTTGATCGATGCCGGCCTGCTGGTCGAACTCCCGTCGATCGACGCGGGCCGCCTGTTGCGGGTGCCGACGGCGGTGCGGCGATTCGCGCTCGATCTGCTCGCGCATCGGCACGACTACGCACGGGTGGGAGCCCGACACGCGCTGCGGGTAGCCGAGCGGCTCGGCGAGACCGACGGCCGCGACGACGAGCCCGCGCGTCGCGCGCCCGCGCTTGCCGACGTGCGCCGGGCCGTCGGCTGGTCGATCGACGCGCGGCATTTCCAGACCGCCGCGCGATTGCTGCAGCATTCGGGGCCGCTTTGGGCCGCCGCGCGCCTCACCCGCGAATGGATGATCTGGACCGGCCGCATCCTGGACCACGATCTGTCGCGTTCGATTCTCAAGGTGCGCGACCTCATGCTCCTGCAATTGACGCTGGCGCAGGCCATGCAGCAGGAGATGCCGGCGCCGCCGCCGGCGGACACGATTGCCGCGTGGTGGCGCGTCTACGAACTCGCGACCGCCTGTGCCGACGACGACAGCCGCCTGCACGCGCTGTCGGTCCTGTTGCTGCGCACGCTCGAAGCCGGCTTCAGCGACGATTCGCCCGAACTCCTGATGCGCGTTCGGGCACGGATCGCCCAGGAATGCGATGTGTCATCGTCGCATCGCAGTTTTGCGCTGCTGCGCGGCGCACTGCTGACGCTGGATGGCCGTCACGACGAGGCGATCGAACTGCTGTCGCCCCATGACGCGCCTGTTCCAGCCTCTGACGTGGATTGCGGCAGCGCCGACGTCCCTGCGCCGGACATGTGCCGGCCCGACTACATCACGGCGGTCGCGGACAACGCGCTCACGATTTCGCTGTGGCTCACCGGCGCGCAAGCGATCGCGCATCCGGCGTTGCTGCACGCGTTGCAGGGCGCACGGCAGCAGTCCGATCCGTTGTCGCGCTGCGCCGCCGCGATGATGGCGTGCGTGCTGTTCCTGCTTGAAGGCGATGCGTCGCGCGTCGCGCAACAGGCACGGCTGCTCGTCGAGGTCGCGCAACGCAACGGCCTGGCAGGCTGGCGCAATATCGGACGCAGCTTTCTGCTGTGGATCCAGGCGACCGACGACACGCGCGACGAGACCCGACAGTTGATCCAGCTCGCGCTGCGCAACCTCGCGCGCGGCCACGTGAGCATCATCGATCTGGCCATGCTGGACCAGTTTGCCGGCATGGCGCTGAATCTCGCGGGCGGCCCGGCATTGAATCGCCTGTTCGAGCAGATGAGCGCGAACCTGCCGGACAGTGGACGCCGGTGGTTGCTGCCGGAAGTGTTGCGCGTGCACGCGGTGTTGCGCCACCGCGCCGGCGTGCACGCCGGCGACGTGCGGACGTTGCTCGAGCAGGCGGCGCATGAAGCCCGCCGGCAGCGTGCGTCGCTGCTCGAGCACCGGATCTCGGTGACCATGGAGCAGATCGCACCGTCACGGTAGGCGCCTTACCCGGTTCGGCGGCGCATGCCGCTTGCGTCAGTTCGACTGCATCCGCTGCACGATCAGCCGGACCTGTGCCGCATAACGATCGCGTTCCGCCGGGGTTTGCGAATGGTACGCACCGACCGCCTTCCACGTATTGCCGTACTTGAGCATCATCTTGCGCAGATGCCACGCGGCGATATAGATGCTCGCGCAAGGATCCATCAACGTGTGCGACGTGATGCCGTAGTTCGACAGCACCGACAGATGGATCGAATTGATCTGCATCAGGCCGTAGTCGATCGACCCGTTGGTGTTGACGCGCTTCGCGTTGACGTTGTCGTGCGATTCCTGCCACGCGAGCGCGCGCAGAATCGTTTCGTTGACATGCTGATAGGCGGCCGCCTCGGAAAAGCATTCGGCATGGGCAACAGGCATCAGATACGGCAGCAGCGCCAGAAGCGCGATCGCTCGGATGGCCATGGGTTCGATCGTCGGGAGTGTGAGGCATCCATCATGCCCGCACGATGCGATCGCATACGGGGGGCGCATGCGAATCCACGGCGCGCTGCGCGAATTCGCCGCCATGGTCCGGCATCCTGCCATCGACCGGATAACCATCGCTTCGTCGAACATGCGTTCGCATGCGCGCCGGGCGACAGGCCGCTCGGAGGCGATCATCGGCGTTTTTCCTTTTTCGAAAAACGCTCGACGCAACAGGCGACGCCATGCCGAACATCTCCCGATCCTCTCCCAGCGTCTCGAACGCTTCCAGTCGCTCCTCTTCGCCGGATTCGAGCGATTCCGATTCGGACTCTGGCTCGGACGCCGACGTCCGCTCCCGGACATCGGCGGCGGAACCGCCGCCATTGCCCGAGCGGCCGGAATTTCTCAAGCGTATGCAGTCGTCTGCCGGCGCGTCATCCCGGCCCGCGCCGCGCCAGTTGACGACGCGCATCGCCGAAACGAATGTGCGCCTGACCGCGGCTACGCGGGCGACGACGCAAACCGCCATCGAACTCGCCCGGCGCACCGGCGGCCCGATGCAGCATCGCATTGCATCGCTGGACGCGGCAGAGGGCAGGCACGAGCGAGCGCTGGCGCTTGCGAACCGATTGACCGAGCGGGAAGCGGAACGTCAGGGTGAGGTACACGCGGCACGCGCGGCGCACGAACGATCGCTGCTGGCGGCAGGCGAGCGACTGGAAGCGTTCGCCGCGGGGTTCGATACCCGGGAACGGGCCGATCGGCCCGGCAGTGCCGCGCGCGATCATTCGCCACCGCCCGGTAACCGCGCAGCCATCCACCACAACACCCCCGTGTTGTCCGGACACGCGGTGCAAGGTCCGGCACGACAGCTTCACGTTCAGGACGTTGTGCTGCACTACATCGAACAGGACACGGATTCGCTGGTGACCAAAGGTGGGAACGAACTCCTCAACTTTGTGTTCGACCTGGGTGAACATCTCGGGCTCGACGAGCGTGTTCTGGGCCCGCTTCGACACGAGCTGTTTCCGTGGAACGCGTTGGCGCGACGAACGGCAGCCCGTGCGGAACTGGAGCGCAAACTGGATGAGGCCATCACGCAAAAGATCGATTCTCGCTTTCACGTCGTGGTGAGAAGCGCGATCGCCCGGCACATGAAGGAGATGTTCTACACGCCCAGCACCGAGACCGCACTGACACAACAACGCCCGGACCCGACCCGCAAGCCTCGCCTCTGACACGCGCGGCCTGACCAATGCTCGGCGGCACGCTCGATCATCCGTCAAGCGCGTTCGCGGCCCACGCGTCGGGAAGCATGCGGTATGCACACGCCGCGTTCGCGCTACGCCGGCGCGGCTGCCTTCGCGATGCCTTCCGAACTGGTCTTCATTGCTTCGGTTTGAGCCTGTACCAGACTCGTAAACGACTGAATCTTCGCCAATTCGAATTGCGACTCCATATTGCGGTCCAGCGGCGACGCAGGCTCGCTTTCGTGACCATTCGACTGCGCCGCCGACTCACGTGAGCCGCGAGCCATCCGCGGGGCGAGGCCGGCGAGTTGCCCGGGAACCGCGGGCCGATTCGAAAATCGGGCGGTACGGGGCGCACCGGCCTCGTCCGCCGTTGATGGGCGCGGCAAAGGGGCTGCGTTCGCGCCTCTCACACGTGATATCGACATGTCTGGACTCCGGGCTCTTGCGTTAAAACCCAGTTCTAACACGACTTCTTCGGCCCTTCGGTTCACGCATGCGAACGACCATCCGACCATGCGAAGTTTGCTCGAATCACACGCGCCGGCATGTCGCTCCGACCGGATTCGATCCTGACCACGTGATCGAATGGCCGCGATTGATCGTGCTTCGCGTTTCCGTCAACCGCTTCCGATGCATGGTGAAGCGGGGCAGGTAGACGGAATAGGCTGAAACTTCTGCTTTCGCTCCGCCATACGACCATGCCGCTTCCCATCGATCGCGCGCCGCCTGTCGGCCATGCACCGGACAACGTCGGCACGGGCACGCCGGGCGCGGCGCGGCAACCGCCGCTGCCCACGGGCCGATCCATGCCGCCGGCACTGGCGAATCTGACCGCCCGCGCCAGCGGCTCGACGCCTTCATCGTCGACCGTGAATCCGATGGAAGTGATGCCGCGCACGCGTGACTTCGAGGTACTTGCCGCACCTGACGGCCAGCCACCGATGCGCCATGTTTCATCCTATTCGTCGGCACTCGTTCGCCCGGTCCAGATTCTGCGGGAGAACCGGCAAGGCAGTATCCTCGCCGCGACTCGCCAGGTGTTCGCCGTCGAAGTACAGTCGGCCCCGGGATGGGTCACCGATCGGGAAGCGCTGGTCATTCGCGAGTACGGCTACGCACCGCACATGGCCCTTCTCGACGAGTCGGCCGACCATCGTTACGAACCTCGGCACAATGAACCGGTGAGGCCGCTTACGCCGACGATCGACCGCGCGTTCGTGGCGGTGTCGAATACGCGCGTTCCTCTCTCCGATACGGATCGCGAGCGCTACCGCTGGTTCGACGCGATGCGTTCGATGATCCCCGACGATCATCGAACGCACTATATCCGGGCCACGGCGAACGTCCGCTTCGACAATGTCGACAATGTCGAAGACGGCGAGCTGAAGGTCATCGTGGTGCCGCCCGGCGGCGATCGCAAGCTCGGCACGCAGGGCGTCGCGAATTGCATCGCGTGCGCGGCAAGCGCGCCTTCGCGCAGCGCCCGCGGCAGCACCGTTCTCGCACTGACCCATTACACCGGCGCCGCGAACGGACGCATCGTTACCCCGCGGGCATGCCTGACGGAATTGCAGGATCGGGTCATTGCCGCGGGTGGAGATCCATCCATGCTCGCGATCCGGCTCGCAGGCGGCGAACGCTCGGCATCCGTCAACGAAGGTGCCCATCAACTCGACGAAGAATTCGAATTCCTGGCATTGAGAGGTGAATTTCCGATCGTCGCCGCTCACATTCAGGCGTCGAGTGTCGACACGAACTCCGACAACCAGACAATCTGGCGCGGCACACGCGATGGTCATGGCCACGTCATCAGCGCGGTGCTGGCGACCGACGGATTCTTTTATGCTCACGCGCCGCTCTACTGAGGGGGCGCCGTGAACGGAACGGGGACCTTCAATGCGTTTCAGCAAGACAAGCGCAGCGGCCTGTTGCTTGCCGCGGACACCTCGATGGTCGTGGGCGCGAAGAAGGACATGGGCACCAACGCACTGATCAAGCCGGTGCTCCCGCACAACGAGAATCTTCTCAAGCCACGTCCGCAAGATCTTCAGGGGATATTCGTCAGCCCGCACGAACCGGAAGCGGCGCTGGAATTGCAAAGGCAATATGCGTCGATCCATGGCGGCGCCGAATTGCCTTTCATGACCTATGACGGCCGCTCCGGAACGTCACAGGTCATCACGCCTGACGCCGTACGGAAAATGATCAAGACATAACGCAGGCGGGCGGCGGCGGCCAGCGCGATCGAATTTGCTGCACTGCGCTGCGATCGATCGTCCCCGGCGACGTCGCGCCTGCCGCCGGATGGCGACGTTTCGGCAACGGGCGTAGCATTCAGACATGCGGCCAGCCGCGATCCTCACCGACGGATCGGCGGCACACCCCGATCGGGCCGCAGCCGGCCGCGCATGACGGCCCGGCAAAGGAGCCTCGATGCGCTCGCAAGCAACATCCGTCTCGCGCCTGAAACGCTATGGGATCGCGGCTGCAATCGTCATCGCCTGCCTGATCGTCGTCGGGCGCATCACCGGGGTCCTGGTCGACTGGCTGTGGTTCTCGTCGATCGGTTATGGCGGCGTGTACTGGACGGTCCTGTCCACGCGGGTGCTGCTGTTCGTCGCGGTGTTCGCCGTGGCGGCGGCCGCGATCGGCGCGTCGGGGTTGCTCGCGCATCGTCATGCAAGGCCCGTCGATGTCTGGCCGGTCGAGGACACCGCGTCGACGCGCGAGGAGGAAGTCCTTCTGGCGCTGGCAAGGGACGTCGCGTCGCGCATTCCATGGCGCGTGGTCATTGCCGCCGGCGCCGCCTTCCTGGGGCTTGCGATCGCCGCCGGTGCGATGTCGAGCTGGGACGTTGCGCTGCGCTTCCTGCATCAGGTGCCGTTCGGCGCACACGATCCGATCTTCGGCAAGGACATCGGTTTCTATCTGTTCGCGCTCCCCGTCTGGATCGTGCTGAAGAACCTGCTGCTGCAAGTGGTCGTGTGCTGCGCGATCGCCGCAGGCATCGTCTACTGGCTGCGCGGCGACATCACCCTGCGGCGGCCGAAGGGGCTTTCGTCGGCCGCCGCCGTTCACGGTTCGGCGCTACTGGCGCTCTTCTTCCTGCTGAAGGCGTGGTCGTGGTGGCTCGAACGCTTTCTGCTGCTCTACGACAACAACGGTGTCGTGGTCGGCGCCGGTTATACGGATGTCCACGTGATGCTGCCGGTGCTGTGGCTGCTCGTCGGCCTCGCCACGGCGTCGGCCGTTGCGATGCTGGTCAACATGCGCCGGCCCGGTTATCGGCTGCCGGCCGCTGCGGTGCTGCTGGTGTTCGGCACGTCGTTTGCGCTCGGCATCCTCTATCCCGCGCTGTTCCAGCGCTTCTACGTCAAGCCGAGTGAACTGCAGCTCGAGACGCCCTATATCCAGCACAACATCGCGCTGACGCGGCAGGCTTACGGTCTCGCGCAGATCGAGGTCAAGCCGTTTGCGGCCGAGGAGGGCCTGAATCTCGCGTCGCTGCAGGCGAATCGCGCGACCGCCGACAACATCCGCCTGTGGGATGTGCAGCCGCTGATGGATACCTATGCACAGTTGCAGGAGATCCGGACTTACTACAAGTTCTTCTCCGTGGATATCGATCGCTACCGGCTCGACTCCGGTTACCGGCAGGTCATGCTGTCGGCGCGCGAGCTGGAGCAGACGATGCTGCCGGAGAACGCCCGAACCTGGGTGAACCTGCATCTGCTGTTCACCCACGGCAACGGCGTCGTGATGTCGCCGGTCACGGAGAAATCCACGGAAGGCTTGCCGTCGCTCTATCTGCGTGACATTCCGCCGGTCGCGGAGGGCGGGCCGGCCATCAGCGAACCGCGCATTTACTTCGGTGAAGGCGGGCAGGGTTATGTGATCGTGAAGGGCAGCGTGCCCGAATTCGACTACCCGAAGGGGGACAGCAACGTCTACACGTCCTACAGCGGGCGCGACGGTGTCGCGATCGGCGGCGTGGCGCGGCGCAGCCTGTTCGCGTGGCAGTTCGACGATCCCAACATCCTGCTGACGCACTACATCACGAACGACAGCAGGATCCTGTTTCACCGCAACATCCGCGACCGGATCCGCACGATCGCGCCGTTCCTCGCGCTCGACCACGACCCGTACATCGTAGCCAGCAACGGCCGCCTGTTCTGGATGCAGGACGCCTATACGACCAGCCGCTGGTTTCCGTATGCGCCGCCCGGTGTCGGCGACGGCGCCAACTATATTCGCAATGCGGTCAAGGTAGTGGTCGACGCGTATAACGGCACGGTCGACTTCTACGTCAGCGATCCGTCCGATCCGCTGGTGCGGACCTACGCGCGCATCTTCCCCGGTTTGTTCAAGCCGCTCGACGCGATGCCGCAGGATCTGCAACGGCATATCCGCTACCCCGAAGACCTGTTTCTGATCCAGGCGAACCTCTACCGCGCGTATCACATGGACGCGCCGGAAGTGTTCTATAACCGCGAGGACCTCTGGCAGTTTCCGCGCGCGCTGGGCGATATCGACGGCGCCGACGCCGCGAACACGCGGATGGCGCCGTACTACACGATCATGCGGCTGCCCGGCGACGCGCAGGCCGGCTTCGTGCTGATGCTGCCGATGGTGCCGAGCCAGCGCGAGAACATGATCGCGTGGCTGGCCGCGCGTTGCGATCCGCCCGGGTACGGCAAGCTGATCGTCTACGCGTTCCCGAAGGACAAGCTGATCTACGGGCCGTACCAGATCGAGGCGCGCATCCAGCAGAGCACGGAAATCTCGCAGCAGATCTCGCTGTGGAACCAGATGGGCTCGCGCGTGATCCGCGGCCATCTCGTGGTCGTGCCGATCGAGAACTCGATTCTCTACGTGTCGCCGCTTTATCTGCGCGCGGCATCGGGCCAATTGCCCGAGCTGAAACGGGTGATTGCAGCCTACGGCGATCGCGTCGTGATGGAGGAGAACCTGAGCGAGGCGCTGGCCGCACTCTTCAAGGAGACGGGGCCGGTGGCTGTTGCGGTGCCGGCCAGCGGCGCAGCGGATACACGCGCCCGCGACGCGCTGGCTCATTACAACCGCGCGATCGAGCGGCTGAAGGCAGGGGATTGGGCCGGCTTCGGCGCGGAACTCGATGCGCTGCGGCCGTTGCTCGAAGCGCTGGGCACCGTTCGCGCGGATAACAAGAAGTGAGCGGGGTGCCGCCGAACGGACGCGCACCCCATACCATTCACGATGGCGCGATCGCCCACCGGTTCGTCAGGTCACCGGCGGCGCGTGCCCATGATCGCCCAACCCTCGCGCGTCGTCGTATTCCCGCGAAATATCCTTGTTCGTGTAGTCACCGAGTTTCGATGCGGCGACCACGCTCAGTACCGCACACACCAGCACGTACGCCGCGATCGCATACCCCGAATGGTAGTAGGCGAACAGCGCCGTCGCGATCAGCGGTGCCGGGCCACCGGCAATGACCGACGCGAGCTGATAACCCATCGACGCGCCGCTATACCGCAACCGCCCGGTAAACGACTCGGCGATCAATGCGGCCTGCGGCCCGTACATCATCGAATGCGGGACCAGCGACAGCACGATGGCCGCGAAGATCCATACCGGGTTCCGGGTATCGACCATCGCGAAGTAGAGGAATCCGAACACACCGACGACAGCCGCACCGATCACGTACATCCGCCGGCGCCCGATCAGATCCGACACGTGCCCGAACAGCGGAATGGTGAAGAACTCGACCACGGATGCCACCAGCACCGCCGTCAGCAGCAGTTCGCGCGACACGCCCAGCGCCGTGATCCCGTACGTGAACACGAACGCCGTATAGATATAGAACGGCGCCTGTTCGGCCATCCGCGCGAATGCCGACAGCACGATATCCCTCGGTTGCTTGCGCAACACTTCGAGCATCGGCGTCTTCTCGATCCGGCGCTCGGCCAGCAGCTTCGCGAAGATCGGCGTCTCGAGAATGTTCAGGCGGATATAGAGCCCGATCGCGACCAGCACGATGCTGAGGAAAAACGGCACACGCCAGCCCCACGCGAGGAAACTGCTGCCGGAAAACCAGCTCATGGCCAGCACGGCGAGGTTGGCGAGGAACAATCCGGCCGGCACGCCGAACTGCGGCCACGATGCGACGAAACCGCGATGTGCATTGGTGCGCGCCCACTCCATCGACATCAGGACCGAGCCGCCCCATTCGCCGCCCACGCCGACGCCCTGGATGAAGCGCAGCACCGTGAGAATGACCGCGCCCCAGATGCCGATCGCGGCGTAGGTCGGCACGAAGGCGACGGCGAACGTGGCGAGTCCCATCAGCAACAGGGTCACGATCAGGGTGGCCTTGCGTCCGATGCGGTCGCCGTAATGGCCGAAGATCGCCGCGCCGACCGGCCGCGCGACAAAGCCGACGGCATAGATCAGGAACGCCTGCAGCGTGCCGACGAGCGGGTGGGATTGCGGGAAATACAGCTTTGCGAAGACCAGGCCGGTGACCGTGCTGTAGAGGAAAAAGTCATACCATTCGATCGTGGTGCCAATCGTGCTGGCGATGACGGCGCGGCGCAACTGGCGCCGGGCTTCCTCGTCGGAGAGGGGCGTGGCCGCGGATTGTGTGGCAGCCATGTTGATATCTCCCGGATAAGGGCGATAGAGAAATCAACCATACGCCCCGAGATAGGTTCCGGCAAGTGCTCACGGCTAGTGGATTGCACGGTGTCTAGGCCTTTCAGTCAGACATCCTGATATATCGCAATGTGATATTTAATGGCTATTCGTTGCGACAAGGACGAGGGACGAGGACAGCGTGATGTTCAAACCGAACACGCGCGCGGATGCCGCTCCGCATTCACCTGCCGGGGCGGGCATGCATGTCGATGAACGCGCGGGTACGCGATGGCTCGGTGAGTTCCGTCCACTGCAGATGCGAGAATTTCGGATCGTCGCGCAGGGTGGCGAACTTGACGCGGTTCTTGTCGAACGTGGTGTATGGCCACAGCAGCACCGAATCTCTGGAGCAGAACGCCATCCGCAGCGACTCCCGGTTGCCGTGCGAAAGCTCGGTGCGCATGAGCCCGCGGCTTACCGTGCGCCAGAGCACGCGGGAGAACACCGTCCATCGCCCGAAGTTGAGCCAGACGACGTGCGTGGCTCTCGACCAGAGCAGGTCGCGCACGGCGCTGTAGTTCCCGTCGGCGACCCATCGGTCGCCGGCCGTCGCGGCGAGCACCGCGTTCTCGAACTGCTCGGGCGGAACGGCTTTCCAGTCTGGGCCCCAGTAGAGCTGATCGAGTTCGATGTACGGGCAGCTCGCGGCAGCCGCCAGCACGCTGGAGAAAGTGGATTTCCCCGACCCGCTTGTTCCGACGACGACGAAGCGCATGTGTTTGACCGCGGTGGAATGGCGAGGCCGCGTATTGTGCCTGATGTGCCGGCCCGATCCCGCTACACGCGCCGGCCCGCCCGCCCTTACTTGCCGCCGCGCGGCGCGCGACGCGTTGGCTTGGCCCGCGCCGCGGGCGGCGCGCTGTCGGTATCGTCGGCGTCCGGGAGCACCAGGTCTTCCATCAACGCGAGCGTGCGCAGGCAGAAATCGTTGCCGGCCTCGCGCTCGGCATCGGAGAAATGCGCCATCGCCGGTGCGATCGACGATTCGTTCGCGAGCTTCACGACGGCCTTGTCGACGACGTCGAGCCCCTTCCGGGTGAGGCGGACGATGAACCCGCCGGCGTGGCCCGGATCGGGCTGACGCTCCACCATCCCGAGGCTCGCGAGGCGGTCGATCTTCTTGGTGATCGCGCCCGACGTCACGAGCAGCGCGCGATACAGATCGGTCGGCCGTTTCGCATACGGGTGCCCGCTGCGGCGCAGTGCAAGCAGCACACGCATGTCGGACCCGCTGATGCCCCACATGCGCTGGCACATCTTGTCGAACGACTGCTCGACAAGGGTGCCGATCCGCATGAAGTAGATCGCCATCAGGAAATTCGACAGATCGAGTTCGCTGTGCTCGTGCTGCCATTGCAGCGTGATCAGTTCGATCAGGCTGTGACGCGGCAGGCTCGCCTTGGGAGCGGATTCCGTCTGCGCCGGCGCTGCTTTCGTGCCGGTTCGGTTGCGGGCGGGCTGCTTTGCGTCTGCGGTGCTCATCTCGATGGCTTCCTTGGAAGGGCGTGCGACCGGATCGATCGTAACGGGGCTATGACCGGCGTGGCTGACCGCCATTGTACGTAAGTTTCCCGGTCGCACGTTCGCGTCGATCGCTACCCGGCGTGTACGGCCGCACGCAGCATGTCGGCCACCTGCCGCTGCGCGAGTGCGGCGGCGCCGACCTCGCCGCGCATGCCGTAAAACGTGTGCAGCATCCCCGCATAACGCACGCACGTCGTCGCCACGCCCGCTTCGGCGAGCTTGCGCGCATAGGCTTCGCCGTCGTCGCACAGCACGTCGCACTCGGCGGTGATCACGAGGGCCGGCGGCAGGTCCGCGTGACTGGCCGCATGGAACGGCGACAACGTCCAGACCGACGGCGACACGCCGTGATCGAGCGCGTACTCGCGGAACGCATGCGCAACGTCGGCGGTGCGCTGCACGAAGCCTTCCGCATAAACGGACCGCGACGCGTGTTGCTGCGTGGCGTCCGTCGCCGGATACACGAGCGCCTGCGCGAGGATGCGCGGGTGTGTCTGTTCCCGCGCAAGCAGGCACACGACGGCGGCAAGATTGCCGCCGGCCGATTCGCCGAACACGGTCAGCCGCCCGGTCGACAACCCGTGCTCGTGCCCGTGCTCGGTTACCCAGCAGGTCGCCGCCCACACGTCTTCCAGCGCCGCCGGGAACGGATGCTCGGGCGCCAGCCGATAGTCGACGCTGATCACGGCCAGCCCGGAATCGTTGGCGAGATGCCGGCACACGGCGTCGAAGCTGTCGAGATTGCCCATCCGCCAGCCGCCGCCGTGAAAGGCCATCGTCACGCCGACGGCGCCGTCGGGATGGTAGATGCGCACCGGGATGCCGCCGTCCGGGCCGGGAATCGCGAGGTCGAAAACCTTGTCGACGCGCGGGCCGGGCGCCCGCGTGGCAGTGCGTGCGGCGATGCCGGCGCGCGCGTCGTCGGCGCTCATCTGCGCCAGGCTAGGCCGCGCGGCGGCCGCGTCGGCGAACGCGCGCAGCGACGGATGAATGAGGTCGCGTGGCGAAGGTTGTGTCATCTGGCTCATGGCGTAGGGGTTGCCGACGGGGCAAACGTGATGGCTGGAATGGCGGCCTTCACGCCGAGGCCGCCGTCGACGGTGACGATCTCACCGGCCATGTGGGCACTCAGGTCGGACGCGAGGAACAGCAGGTGACCGGCGATTTCCGCGGGCGTGGCCGCGCGCCCGATCGGGATCGCTTCGCCGACCCGCGTCCAGGTCGCTTCGTCCAGCCGCTGGTTCAGGCGCGGCGTGCGCACGAACCCTGGAGACACCGCGTTGATGCGCACGTTGTACGGCGCATACTCGACGCCCGCGCAGCGGACCAGATGGTGCAGCGCGGCCTTCGACGCCGCATACGCGACCTCGCTCGGCACCGCACGATCGCCGGCGAGCGAGCCGACGAACGCGAACGTGCCGCCGCCGTCGGCCTTCATCAGCTCGCCGCCGATCTGCAGCGCGAGGTACGCGTGGCGCACGACGATGTCGAATTGCTGATTCCACGACGCATCGTCCACGGCGGCCAGCGGCTTGATGCCCGCGACGCCGATGATGTCGACGACGCCGTGGATGCGGCCGAAGTGCTGGCGCGCCGTGTCGAACACGCGCTGCATGTCGTCGCGCGACGTAGCGTCGGCCGTACACGGAATGCCGTCGACGGCTTCGGCGATGCGACGCGCGAGTGTTTCGTCGCGATCGACGCAAAGTACACGCGCACCGGCCTGCGCGAGCGCATGAACCGTCTGCTCGCCGATGCCCTGGCCGGCGCCGAGCACCACGAAACCGCGCCCGTCGAGTCGCAGCAGGGACAGGTAGTCCGGCGTATCACTGCGGGTTTGATCGTTCGTCATCAAGGTTCTCCTCATGCTTCGATGGTGTCGCGATGCGTCGGCAGCAGTTCCTGCCACGCCGCATCGTCCGCGAGTGGCCGGTCGCACGCGCTGACGCCGCGCAGATCGAGCCCGAGCGCCGGCGGCGGCTCGTTGTTCATCACACGTTTGACCGCTGCCAGCAGCGCACGGCGCACCCGCACCACGGCCTGGTCCGCGGGCACCAGATGCTCGCGTGAACGGTCGTAGAGCGGCCCCTGGGATAGCCCGATCGTCGCGTCCTCGACTTCGACGCCGCGCAGCCCGGTCCAGTTTTCCTTCATCCGCTCGCGGCTCTGGCCGAACGAATCGGCCCAGCTCGCGTTGAACGTGCAGTTCTGGCGATCGTAATACTTCGGATCGTCGAGGCCGAGCAGTTCGATGATCTTGTCTTCCGTGACCGGCGAATCGCCGTGCACGACGATGTAGGTGCTCGTGTGCGTGTCGTCTTCAGGCACTTCGAGCACGGTGAACAAGAACGCCGGCGCCGGAATGATGCGACCGTACGGCACGATGAACGGCACGACGCGCGCATTGCGCACGCCCGGCTCATCGGTCTTGCGCAGCGCGACGTAGTGAAAGCCGAACGCGGTGTCCTCGATCTTCAGCGACGGTTCGAGATCGTTCGACGCGAGCGCGGCCGGATTCACGACGTCCGGATTACGCGTGAACGCGTCGTCCTTCCAGCCGGGCCGCGCCATGTTGGTGTGCAGCACGCCGACGTGCGAGCTGTCCTCGCCGCCTTCGACCAGTTGCAGGTAGTTGCACGCGACGTTGATGCGCAGCACGACGCGATGGTTCGGCGCCGCATCCATGAACGCGTAGCGCGAAAACGCGGGCTCCAGTTCCTTCGGGCCGACGTAGGCCCACACGATGCCGCCGGCCTCGCGCACCGGAAACGCGGGCGCCTTCATCCGCGCCGCGTATTTCGGGTCCGCGTGGTTCGGCGTTTCCAGCACGGCGCCGGACACGCTGAATTTCCAGCCGTGATACAGGCAGCGAATGCCGCCTTCCTCGACACGGCCGAGCGCGAGCGACGCGCCGCGGTGCATGCACAGCTCCTCGAGCAGGCCGACCTGGCCGTTCGAGTCGCGGAACGCGACGTACTGCTCGCCGAGCAGGCGCACGCGCAGCGGTGCGCAGTCCGGGTCCGGCAATTGCGCGGACGTGCAGACCGGGTGCCAGTAACGTCGCATCAATGCGCCGCCGGGCGTGCCCGGACCGACGCGGCACAGCATTTCGTTATCGTCGTGGCTCAACATATCGAACTCCTGTTTCAGACTGGGTTATGCGTTGCGCTGCGTGCGGGTGCCGGAAGACGACACGATCCGGTGGTGCGGAACCAGCTGTCGCCAGTCCTCGCCCGGGCCGATTTCGCCGGACACACCGATCGCACGACCCGATTCCGCGCGCAACGCCGGAATGTCCTGCTGATCGCGCTCCGCACGCGCACACGCGAGCAGCGTGCGATGCAGGCGGCTGATCGCGAGATCCGCGCTCGACAGCATTTCCTGCGACCGGTCGCGGATCGCGCCGCTCGAGATGCTGCATGCGGCGTCTTCCTGCGTGATGCTGTCGAATCCGGTGAAGTGGCCGCCGCGCTGCGCGTGACGATCCTGGCCATAGCCATTGGCGAACGACATCGCCGCCGGCGAGTCGCAGGTGTCGAGCGTCATTCCGTATTTGCGCAGCGTCGGCTCGTCGAGTCCCACGAACTTGAGCTGCGCGCTGCGCAGCGGCTCTTCGCCGACGGGCTTGTCGGCATCCCACCACACGTGGAAGAAATAGCAGCGCTCGTCGTTGATCGGCACCGCGGCGAGCCACACGTCGCCGTTCGCGTTGGCGATGAAGCCCGGCGTGATGAACGACGTGACGCGGGCGATGCGGTTGTCACCGGCCTGGCGGATCGCGACGTAGTGAAAGCCGAAATCCGTTTCATCCGCCTCGATCGCTGGAGCCGCGTCGAACTGCATGTGCGTGATCTTCCCCGCATAATCCAGATCGGAGTCGTTGGTCTGGGCCAGCGCGGAGCTGTGCAGCACGGTCAGATGCGACGAGTCGACGAGCCCTTCGATCACCTGCACGAAGTTGCAGTTGACGATCGCGCACACGTTGATGCGATGCGCATCCGGCTGATCCATGAATGCCCGGTGCGGGAACGGCGGCGCGTTGCCCGCCGGGCCGAGATACGCCCACATCAGACCGCCCGCTTCGCGCACCGGGTAGGTGCGGCCCCTGATGCGGTCCTTGAATTTCGGATCGGGAACGTTCGGCGTGTCGAGCACCGTTCCGTCCACCGCGAATTTCCAGCCGTGATAGATGCAGCGCAGGCCGTCGCCGTCCGCGCGGGCGAGCTGCATCGACGCGCCGCGGTGCAGGCAGCCTTCGTCGTAGAGGCCGGGCCTGCCGTCCCGGTCGCGCCAGACCACGAACCGCTGCCCGAGCAGCTCGATCGTTTTCGGGTCGCCGTCGGGCTGCGGCAGATCGGACGACTGGATCACCGGCAGCCAGAAGCGGCGCATCGCATTGCCCATCGCGGTGCCCGGGCCGGTGCGGCACATCAGTTCATTGTCCTGCTTGGTCAACATGTGGATTCCCTCGTTGCAGTGTTCAGCGGGTCGCGGGCGGCGGCCTCAGAGATCGAGTACCAGCCGTGCAGTCTTCGCGCGCGAGCAGCACGGCATGAAGCTGTCGTTGCGCGCTTTTTCGTCGTCGGTGAGATAGAGATCCCGATGGTCGGGCTCGCCGGCCAGCACCCTCGTCATGCAGGTGCCGCAAACGCCTTGTTCGCACGACAGCGGCAGATTGAAACCGGCATCCAGCAGCGCATGCGCGACGCTTTGGTCGGCCCGCACCTGGATCACTTCGCCGCTGCTGTGAATTTCGATTTCGAACGGACTGTCTTCGTCGGAGGGCTCGACCGGCGCCGCCGCGAAATATTCGCGGTGCAGATGCGCGTCGTCCCAGCCGAGCGCGCGCGCGGTCTGCAGGATGTGATCCATGAAGCCTGTCGGGCCGCAGACATACAGATGCTTGTCGGCCGACGGCGAGCCGATCGCGGCGCGCGCGTCGAGGTGCTGCTCGACCGGGCCGTCGTCGACGTGAACCTGTACCCGTGCGCGCGGATCGTCGACGGACGCCATCTGCTGCACGCGCTCGACGAATGCCATCCGCGCGAGCGATCGGCCGCAGTAGTGCATCGTGAACGGCCGGTGCTCGCGCGCCAGCTGCTGCGCCATGCTGAGGATCGGCGTGATGCCGATACCGCCCGCAAACAGCAGCGATTGCTCGGGGCCACGGTGCAGCGCGAAGTGATTGCGCGGCGTGCTGATCGACAGCACGTCGCCCGCGCGGACGTCGTCGTGCAGGCTCGCGGATCCGCCGCGCGATTGCGGATCGCGCAGCACGCCGATGCGATAGCGCGACGGCTCGCCGGGCAGGTCGTACAGCGAGTACTGGCGCACGAGCCCGCCGGGCAAGTGCACGTCGATATGCGCGCCCGCTTCGAAGTCGGGCAACCGATCGTCCGACAGCGACGCGAATTCATAACCGACGATGTCGTCGGCCAGCCACGTCTTCGCGGATACGCCGACGCGCAGCAACGCGTTCGGTGAGAGGGGGTTCTGTTCCATGATGAGCATTCGAATGAAAAAGGGGGGGACGTGCGTCACGCCGCGACCGCAAGACGGCGCCGGATGACCACCGGGGCCGCGCCCAGTTGTTGCTGAACGAGCCAGCGAGCGAGCCCCTGGTCCATCACGCGCACGTGCTCGGGAAACCATCCGGCCAACGCGCGGGCGAATGCACGGACGACCTGCGGCTGGCCTTCGGCCAGTGCGGCGCGAACCTCGTCGATCGACCGCAGCACGGCCGCGTGCTCGTCGATATGGCAGCCCGCGGAGCCATAGGCCGTGTCGCGCATCGCGGCATCCTCGTCGCCGAAGTGGTGATGCGCATGCTCGGCAAACGCGTCGAGCGCACGTTCGAGATCGTCGTCCGGCGTCGTGAGCAGCGCGTTCACGCACGCGACGAATTCGTGGTGCGTGTCGTCCATCGACCCGTGACCGAGCGCGTAGTCGTCGCTCCAGACGAAGCCGGCGGTGTCGGCCGGCGACGGCATGCTCCGGGGATGAGCGGCCGCCTGATGATCTTCTGACTCTTTCATTTTCCTGTCTCGCCACATGAACTGGATCAGACGAATCTCATTCGTCTTCCGTGGAAGATAGATAACGATGAACCAAAAGTCGAGGTAGGGAAAACTATGATGGGCCGAAATTTCGCGCAAATCGCCCGTACAAGCGCCTCTTCGAACAAGCATAGGGTAACTCACGACCCGGTTACTGGTTGACATGGAAGATGTGTGATTATTATCTTCCGTGGAAGATGTGAACTACATGGAGGCAGCAAAAATGTGTCTGAGGACAAATGGGTTTGGAGAAGGGATAACGCGGCGCAACGCGGTCCGGCTCGGACTGTCGACGCTCGCGATGTGCGCGTCGGGAGCGGCGCACGCGCAATCGAGCGTGACGCTGTACGGGATCATCGATACCGGCGTCGAATACGTGACGAACGTCGGCCCCCAGAAGCAGAGTGTGGTGAAGGTGCCGCAACTCACCGGGTCGTTGCCGTCGCGGTGGGGCCTTCGCGGCAAGGAGGATCTGGGCGGCGGCCTGAGCGCGGTCTTCGTGCTCGAGTCGGGTTTTTCGCCGGGGCAGGGGACGCTGAACCAGAGCGGCCGCCTGTTCGGCCGGCAGGCGTACGTCGGGCTGTCGGGGCGGTGGGGCACGCTGTCGGTCGGCCGTCAGTATTCGCAGATCTATTGGGCGATACCGGGCGATACGATGGGGCCGAACATCTATGCGGCAGGGCTGCTCGACACCTATCTGTCCCAGGCACGTCTCGACAATACGATCGTCTACAGCATTACGTCGTCGGGCCTCACCTTCGGCGTCAGCTATTCGCTCGGGCGGGACGCGGTCGCGCCCGCGGCCGCCGGCGGATGCGCGGGCCAGTCGCCGACCGACTACCGCGCGTGCAAGTCGATCTCCGCGATGCTGAAATACGAGGCGGACAGCTGGGGCATCTCCACCGCGTTCGATCGCAACTATGGCGGCGGCGGGCCCGACTCGCCGCTGCCGAGCAGCTCGCAGACCGACACCCGAGCCGTCATCGACGGCTACGTGAAATTCGGCACGGCGACGATCGGCGGCGGCTTCCTGCACCGCATCAACCACGGGGAGATGGCACCGGGCGTTTTCGATGCGAGCAGCAATTACTGGTGGCTCGGGGCGACCTATCTGCCGGTTCCGAGCATCGTCCTCGACGCGCAGTTCGGCCATCTCACCGTGAACGGATACGACGCCGGCGCCTCCGTGATTGCGGCGCGCGCGATGTATCTGCTGTCGAAGCGCAGCTCCGTGTACGTGACGGCAGGGCGCATCTTCAATCAACGCAACTCCGTGCTCACGATCGACGGCGGCACCGCGGGCACGTCTTCGTGGCCGGCGCCAGGCGTGGACCAGACCGGGGTGATGGTCGGCATTCGCCATATGTTCTGAAGAAACGGTGCGCGCGTCGTTCGTGCGGGCTTGCATCACGGCGAAGACATTTTTACAAGCTTCCACGGATGGTATCCGCTTGTATTTCGAGAGCGTACGCGCGCATCTTTCCACTCGATTTCCCGGGTTGAAATCGTAGATTTCTTCGCCTTTTAAGGGCTGGTCATGCGGAAACCACCTCTCACCGCGATACGGGAAAAATCCCGTATTGACATCTTCCGAGGAAGATATAATGATGCAATCCAGAAACGGTTCAGACGAAGCCCACGCGCGAGTCGTGGCAAGCGTTGCGCCGGTGAAACTCTGGAGGCACGAATGAAGATGCAGCCTGGAACATCCGGGCCCGGCGACGTTGCGACGTTGCGACGCTGCCGGTCAATGGACTGTCCTACGTCAAAGGCGCCACCGGCTCCGCGTTGAGCGAACTGACCGTGCCGGCACTGCTGGCCGAGACCGTGAAGCTTCACGGCGAACGTCCCGCCGTCGTATTCCGCGCGCAGGGCGTGCGCTGGAACTGGCAGGCGTTCGCCGACGAGGTCGATGCGATGGCCGCCGGCCTGCATGCGATGGGGCTGCGCCGGGGCGACCGGATCGGCATCTGGTCACCCAACCGGTTCGAGTGGACCGTGACGCAGTTCGCGACCGCCCGGCTCGGTCTGATCCTGGTCAACGTCAACCCGGCGTATCGGCTTGCGGAGCTTGAATACGCGCTGAACAAGGTGGGCTGCAAGGCCATCGTCGCGCCTGAGTCGTTCAAGACATCCCGCTACCTGGACATGCTGCAGACCCTGGCCCCCGAGCTGCAGCACTGCGCACCCGGCGAATTGCGTGCGGCAAGGCTGCCCACGCTGCGATGGGTGATTCGCATGGAGGAGGTGCGCACGCCGGGCATGCTGACGTATCGGCAGGTGCTTGAGCGCGGCGCGGGCGTGCCGATGGACGAGCTGGATGCGATTTCCGCGGCGCTCGATGCCAACGACCCGATCAACATCCAGTTCACCAGCGGCACCACCGGCGCGCCCAAGGGCGCCACGTTGACGCATCGGAACATCATCAACAATGCACGGTTCGTGGCGGCGGCCATGAACTTGCGGGAAACGGACCGGCTGTGCGTGCCGGTACCGCTGTATCACTGCTTCGGCATGGTGATGTCGGTCCTCGCGTGTACGGCCAGCGGCGCGTGCATGGTGTTTCCGGGCGAGGCGTTCGATGCGTCGGCCACCATGGCGGCCGTGAGCGACGAGCGTTGCACCGCGCTGCACGGCGTCCCGACGATGTTCATCGCGCAGCTCGACCACCCGGATTTCGCTCGCCACGATTTCTCCAGCCTGCGCACCGGCATCATGGCCGGCGCACCGTGTCCGATCGAGGTGATGAAGCGGGTGGTGGCGAACATGCACATGACGGAAGTCACGATTGCCTACGGCATGACGGAAACCAGCCCGGTGTCGTTCCAGAGCGCGACGGACGATCCGCTCGACAAGCGGGTGTCGACAGTCGGCCGCATCCAGCCGCATCTCGAGTGCAAGGTGGTCGATGCGGACGGGAAGGTCGTGCCGATTGGGCAGACGGGCGAACTGTGCACCCGCGGCTACTCGGTCATGCTCGGCTACTGGGATGACGACGCGCGCACGCAGGATTCGATCCGCGACGGCTGGATGGTCACCGGCGACCTCGCGACGATCGATGCCGACGGCTACTGCAATATCGTCGGGCGCGTGAAGGACATGCTCATTCGCGGCGGCGAGAACGTCTACCCGCGCGAGATCGAGGAGTTCCTGTTCCGCCACCCCAAGGTGCAGAGCGTGCAGGTATTCGGGGTGCCCGATCAAAAGTACGGCGAGGAGATCTGCGCGTGGATCGTGCTCAAGCCGGGCGAGGATGCGTCCGAGGACGAAATCCGCGACTTCTGCCGGGACCAGATCGCGCACTTCAAGATCCCGCGTTATATCCGCTTCGTCGAAGACATGCCGATGACGGTGACCGGCAAGGCGCAGAAGTTCGCGATGCGCGAAAGCATGATCCGGGAACTCGATCTGAATACCAGCAAAACTGCCTGATCAAGGAGATACACATGAAATCCGTCCGTTTCGAGCGTCACGATTCCGTTGGCCACATCGTGCTCGGCAACCCGCCGCTCAACCTGATTGCCACCGCGTTTTCTGAACACCTGAGCGACGCGATCCACGAGGCCAGCGAAGCGAACATCCGCACGCTGCTGGTTCGTGCGGAAGGCCCGAATTTCAGCCAGGGCGGCGATATCCTCGATTTCATCGACAAGGAATTCAACGCGTGGCGCACCTTCATCAGCGACATGCATCATTCGTATCGCAAGATCGAAGCGCTGCAGATTCCGACCGTGTGTGCGGTGCGCGGCCGGGCCTGGGGCGGTGCGTTCGAACTGGCGCTCGCATGCGACCTGGTCGTGGCGGCAGATAACGCATCGTTTCGCTGCATCGAGCCGTCGGTCGGCACCATACCCGTCTGCGGTGCCGTTCAACGGATCGCGGAACGGGCGGGGCCGGCGCGTGCGGCACGCTACGTCATGTTGAGCGAGGTGATGTCGGGCACGACGGCGGGTGAACTGGGGATCGCCGCGTTCGTGGTTCCGGAAGCCGATGTGGAAAAAGCGGCGCAGGATCTGGCGATCCGGCTGGCGAATGGCCCGACGCGCTCGTATGCGGCCATCCGCGCGCTGCTGAAAGCGTGGTCGGCGGGCGGTGTGCCGGGCGCCGACCAAGTGGTGCTCGATCTCGGGATGCCGCTGCACAACACCGAAGATGCGCGACGCGGGCGGACCGCGCGCGTCGAGGCGATGCAGCGGGGGTGTGGAACCGGAGCCGGTCGTTTTTTACGGGCGGTGATGCGGGGCGGGGGGCGTTCCAGTGGAGGGGGCGCTCATGCCAACAACGGGTACCTTTGATCCTCGGGCATTGCTCCGATCAGCTCCTCCCCGACCAGAAAGTCGCCGCAGGCCGGCCGCATCCGCGCCGGCCAACCTGTGTGACCTCGATCGAAAGGCTGCTTGGGGCCGTTTGCCACCCGGCATCGGGTCGGACAATGCGTCAACCGTTGCGCGGAAACCTGCTCGCAATCGGCCGGGTAGCGACGTGGTGGCGCACCACGTGTCCTTGTTCCGAGACCGATGTCTGGTGCGGCCGCGTGCGGTAACGCCGCGCGAAATGGCAGTTCACATTGGTCTCCGCGAATAATCGTCGAATCAACCGCGCTCCGGAATTCTGCGTTTGATCCACATACGGCCGGGCGGCTCGAAGTACGTGCCGAACCGTACGAGTCCGGCCTTCTTCAGATGGCACGTCATCTCGAAATTCACCAGTATGCCCGGATCGTCGTTCTCGAGGATCGCGACGTCGATCGAGCGGATACGTGGTTCATATTTCAAAAGCGTCGCTTCCATCTGCTGCTTGAGCAGGTGGGCTGAAGCGGGTAGCGCCTTGTAGATGTTCGTCAGGTCCGGCAGACCATAGTCGGGGAGGTGCTTGAGTGCGCCAGCCCGTGTGTTCAGGATGCGCTGTACGTTCTGCTGGACGCTCATGCATTCCAGTGTCCGGTCGTCATAGGCGCCAAGCGGCTCGCCGCCGATCTGGCCGAGCAGCATGTCATAGAGGGAGGGTCCCGGCTGCATGGTCATCCTCGTCCGTTACACGGACACGGCGGTGGTGGTGGGTTCTGTCGTCCCGGCCGCAGCGTCGTCACGATCGACAAAATCGATTGTCAGATTTCCGTCGGCCGAACCCGACAAAACGATCTTCGCGGGCGTGGTGCCAGCCGCCATGCGCACGAGCAATTCACGGGATACGGTGGGCAGGATGCGCTGGTCAAGGAACGCATCGACGTTGCGTGCGCCGGACTCGCGCGCCAGGCAAAGCTCCGCCATTGCCGCGACCAGCGAGTCATCGCACGCCAGTTCAACTTCGTGCTGCCGGCGCAAGCGTTCGGCGACTTTTGCCACCTTGAGCCGCACGATCGACGCGAGCGCAGTGGTGTCGAGCGGCCGATAGACGATGGATTGGAAGCGAGCCAGTAGGGCAGGCTGAAAGTGCGCCACCAACTGCGGGTGAATTGCGTCGAGTAGCGCCGCCTGCGTGATGTCCGGATTGTTCGCGGTCACGTCGTCGATTTGGGCACTTCCAAGATTGGAGGTCATCAGGATCACGCAGTTGCGGAAATCGATTTCTCGCCCTTCGCCGTCGCGCATCGTGCCGCGGTCGAACACCTGATAGAACATGTCCAGCACGTCGCGGTGGGCCTTCTCGACCTCGTCGAGCAGTACGACACTGTAGGGACGCTGCCGCACGGCTTCGGTCAGGATACCGCCGCGGCCGTAACCGACGTAGCCGGGCGGGGATCCCTTCAGTTGCGATACCGTGTGCGACTCCTGATATTCCGACATGTTGATGGTCGTGAGCGCCGTCTCCCCGCCGAACAGCAAGTCGGCCAGGGCCAGCGCCGTTTCAGTCTTGCCGACCCCCGATGTTCCTGCGAGCAGAAATACGCCGAGTGGCGCATGTTCATTCTTGAGACCCGCCTTCGCGGTACGCAGGCTCTCCGCGAGCGCGGTCAGCGCGTCGTCCTGCGCGACCACGCGCTTGGCCAACTGCTGCTCGAGGGTCAGCAGGCTCTGCAGTTCGTCTTCCATCAGGTTGCCGACAGGCACACCTGTCCATTCCGCGACGACGCGCGCGATCGCCGATGCATCGACGTCCACGAAGACCAATGGCGTCCTGCCTTGTCGATCGGCAAGCTGATGTCTGGTTTCGTCGAGCGGGTTGCGCTCGGGCATCGAGCTGCTTTCGCTGATCGCGGCCCGATGCCGGTGAACGAGACGCACCAGTTCGAGCTCACTGACATAGCGGGCCTTCAGGTCTGTCAGGACGTTGCGTGCCTCGGTCAATGCGCCTTCCAGCACCGCGCGTCGGCCCGCAACGTCGTCGATGCCGGCCTGCGCGTCCGAGTCGAGCATCGCCTGCTCCAGTTCGAGGGCGGCAACCGTTGCGCCTGCACGCTGCAGTTCTGCCGGCGGCGATTCAAGACCCATGCGCACGCGAGCGGCGGCCGTATCGATGAGGTCGACCGCCTTGTCCGGAAGTTGCCGGGCCGGGATGTAGCGGCGCGAAAGCTTGACAGCCGCGACGAGCGCCTCGTCGCGGATGTGCACGTTGTGGTATTCCGCATAGCGGTTCTTCAGGCCGCGCAGCATCAGGCAAGCCGCATCATCGTCGGGTTCGTCGACCTTGATGATCTGGAAACGTCGCTCGAGCGCGGCGTCGCGCTCGAAGAATTCCTTGTACTCGGACCATGTTGTCGCCGCGATCGTGCGCAGTTCGCCGCGCGCGAGTGCGGGTTTGAGCAGGTTGGCTGCGTCGGCACCGCCGGCGGAATTGCCTGCGCCGATCAGCGTATGGGCTTCGTCGATGAAGAGCAGGATCGGCATCGGGGAGGCCTGCACTTCGTCGATCACGTTCTTGAGGCGCTGCTCGAATTCGCCCTTCACGCCGGCGCCGGCCTGCAGCAGTCCGAGATCGAGCGTAAGAATGCGTACGTCGCGAATGACGTTGGGCACGCTCCCGTCGGCAACGCGCAGCGCGAGGCCTTCGACGAGTGCGGTTTTACCGACGCCCGGCTCACCGACGAGGATCGGATTGTTCTTGCGCCGGCGCGCGAGCACATCGACCATCTGCTGGATCTCGCGATCCCGGCCGAATACAGGATCGATGTCGCCGCGGCGGGCCTTGTCGGTCAGGTTGATCGCAAAACGGGCGAGTGCATCGCCTTCGGTGGTCCGCTGGGGCGCAGGCGTCATCGTCGCAATGCGCGCGACCGTCTCCCGGGTATTGTCTTCGGTAGGAGCCGTCGAACTGTCGTCCGTTCCACCTTCACTGCCTTCGTAGAACCGGCCCTCGCAAGACCGATGGGCCAGGCGAGGCAGAATCCGATGGACCTGCGCGCTGCTGACGGACCGCAGCGGCCATGCGTTCCGGGCACGCAGCACATGGGGCGTATCGGCAATCGCCTGCAGCAGGTTGCCGGACCGGATGGTTGCGTCATCCGTCTCCGACGACGCGTGCATCCATGCATCCTGCAGCATGGTCGCCAGTTGCGGGGAGAGCGCGGGCTTACCCCGCAGGTTGCGGGGAAGGTGGTCGATGGCGGCGATGAGCGCATCCCAGACGGTGTCGATGTCGATCCCGTAGTGCCCCAGGATCGCGGGAATATCGCCGTCCGCCGCTTCGAGCAGCTTGAGCAGCCAGTGCTCGACCGTGATTTCGTCCGCGAGACGCGTCTGGCATAGGCTCACGGCCGCTTCGAGCGCCGTGGCGCAGTGCGGATTCAGCCGACGGAGCAGGTGAGTAGTGTCGCGCGGAGTCATGTCGATGCCTGGATACGGAAGGGAGTAAGCCGCAACCATCGGCGTGGCTCGCTCCCGGGTAGAAAAAGGCCGGCCAGACCAGTTCAGGCCGGCAAAGGAACCGCTAAAAGACTCGGCGGTTCCGACCGTGCGATAAGGATCAGGAACGCTCGTTCCAGGTGTCCTTGTGGATGATGTTGCCGTCCTTGTACGACCACGTGATCGTCTCGTAGCGCAACTCGACGTTTTCGAGGTGGTTGTGCTTCTCGTAGTCCGGGTTCTTGATGTCGTACATCACCGGATTCACAGCGACGATCTTGACGTTGTCGAGCTTCGTGTTGAAATACTCCTTCTCCTTGCCCGAGTCGTCGATCTTGTACCACTTGATCTCGACCGACTTCAGCGTCTGGCCGCTCGTCACCGCCTTGTACAGATACGGCGTCGACGCGTCCGTCTCTTTCGTCAGCGTGATGGGCTTGTGAACACGCGTACCCGTCAGTTTGCCGGTGTTGCCGTCGGTCGGGATGTGCACGCCGTGATCGAATGCGACGAGCTCGACGCTGCCTTCACGGCCTTGAACCGTCACCGAACCCTTGATGTCGGCGCCGCCATCATCCTTGAGCCACATATAGGCAGGAATTGCCATTTCTTCACTCCTTTATACGTACTGCTAATGTTGCCCGGAGCGAGCCCCCGAGCCTCAGAATCCCGAAGCGAAATGCTTCAGGGGCTAAAGCCTGTTCTTTACTTGACCACACCGTGGTCGGAGGGGAGATCCGGAATCAGCGTAATTTCGACGCGGCGGTTCCTCGCACGCCCGTCAGGCATGTCATTGCTTGCGATCGGTCGCGTGATGCCATAACCCTGGATCGCAAATTGCGTCGCTGGAATACCCGACGCGTCGATCAGCCAGTCGCGCACGGCCTCTGCGCGCGCCGTGGAGAGTTTCAGGTTGCTGTCCGGATCGCCTACGTTGTCGGTGTAGCCGGCAACGAGAATTCGCTTGTCGGGATGTGACTTGATCATGTCGAGCGCGTCGACCATTGCGCGGTTCGAGCCGGGTTTCAGTTGCGCGCGACCGCTGTCGAACAGCGACATGCTGTCAAGCGTGACCACAGCGGGCGGCGGCGGTGGGGGCACATACGATGCGATCGCATCGTTCAGCACCGGCATCAACCGCGCACCGCGGTACATGCCGAATGACAAGCGCATCGGGATGCCGGTGCGTGCATATCGGTCAAGCTGATCACGATCGGCCACCAATGCCTGCAGCGCGTCGCGTTTCGCGGCGTCACGACCGGCCGGGATCGTCGAATAGCGATGGAGATCGGAACCCATTTGGGTCAGCAGGGCTTCGTTGTTCCTGGCCGCCCCCCAGAACGCGACGGCGGCGGCGCAGGCGAGCAGAGCGAGCGCGTGCGCGATGGCTGCCAGGCGAGGCGACATCCAGTATCGCCGGGGCATCGCCTCGATCAGCGGCTGAGGGAGCGGCCACGGCGCCGGCGACGTGAGGGAGGTTGCACGTCTCACGCGAGTCTGCATTTCGACATCGCGTTCCCACGGAGCGTCCGGTCCGCTTGCGGGGCCGCAGTCGACCCAGCCGGCGCCGAACAATGCCCACGGAGTCGCCGGCTGCAGTCGGTCCGCAAGCGCGCCCAGCACGATGCGCTGCGTCCAACCCACGATCGACGCAAGCGCGGCTGCATGCGTCGCGGCCACGCGATCGTCATGTGCACGCCGGACCGCATCCTCCGCCGCACGGATCACGGACTCGAAACGATCGGCGTCCGTCATTTGAGTAGCCGACGAAACGCCGTACCACTCCGGCATCGAGAAATCGGCCGGGCCGGTGGTAAGTCGCTGGTAGACCGCCACGTACCCTGGTAATCGCGTGCCCAGCATCCGGGTAGCATCGGCAACTGCCTGCCGAATGACGCGCAGCTTTTGCGTCAGCACGTCCACCCCCGCGTGCAACGCCGGTGCGACCGACAGCACGACGCCGTCGGGGGGCCGGCCGTCACGCCATTGCCTGACCGCTACGGCCAGTCGCGACAGATCCTGAGGGCGGTCGACACGCAGCCAGATGCCGCCGTCACCGACGTGCACGTGACGGGATTCGTCAATCCGGTCGAATAACGCGTGCAGGCCATCGCCGGTCATCAGCACGAGCGGCATGCGCGTGCGCAGGTTCACCGGAATGTCCGACGTCGCGGCGCCCAGCGCGGCAAGCACGTTCGCACTCTGCTCACGCGCGCGGGACAGCTGCCATGTGCACCACCCCATCAGCGCGAGCGTAACGACGGCGACGATTACAGTGAGCGTCCAGATGACACCCGGACCGAGCGGCAACACCAGCCAGATCACCGCGAGCGCCAGCGCGGCTGAGTACGCGAAGATGACTCGCGACGGATAGCCGAGCCCTTCGTGACCCCGATCGGGCGTCCGCGTCGAAGCTACAGACAGAACAGGCAGGTCGGACTTCACGGGAGCGCAGCCTTTGCGGTCACAAGATGTGCGAGCTGCGCGTCGAGCGCCGCGGACCAGACGCCCCATACAACCGCGGCGGCGATGCAGGCGAGTCCGGCGATTGCCCATGGGGAAAGCCGGTAGAACCAATCGGACAGCCGCCGTCCGGCACGATCGGCGATAAACGGCCGATCGGAGGTCGAGCGCAGCGTTTCCAGTTTGGCGTCGAGCGACGCAATCAACGCAGCGCGCTTCGCTTCACCGTCGCGAGCGTATCGGCCGACGAATCCCATCCCGAGGATCGCCGAGTAGCACTCGAGAAGGGCGACCGAAGGCGACGGCTCGCGCATGCGGGCGTCGAGTCGCTCGAACACGCGTTCGCCCGCTTCGTGCAGGTTGAACTGCTCCACCTGCAGCGGCTTGCTCTCCCATGCGGACCGGGAGTCGCCCGGCAGATGTCGCAGTGCTGCCTCGTCGAGCAGCCCGCACTGCGCGACCAGCGCCTCGTTGCGGACATCGTCCGGAAAGCCTCGTCGCTCCAGGTCGCTTGCGAACTGCGCGACGAGCTGCACGCACCGTCCGCGCAACGCGACCGGGTCAGGCGTCGTACCACCCGAGCCGAGTGTCGTCACGAGCAGCGCCGTGTCGCGCAGCAGATCGCGAATCCCGTCGACGGTCGGGCCGCCGGCGCCCGCCGCATTCTGCAGCAGGGCAATGTCGTTTCGGTTGGGATTCAGCGCGTTCATGCGTGCAGCACCGCGTAGAGTTCGAGCGAAGCGTCTGGTACCGACGCGGGCAGGTAGATCTGGCACGCCCGCGCGGCGAGCATCCTGGTGTGTACGGCGCTGGCCGAGTCCAGCGCGAAGTAGTGGTTGTCCAGACGCACCGGGATCGCTCCCGGCACGCGCTGGACCGCCTTGAGCGGAATGCCGAGCAGCGCGGAATTGATGATGTGTTCGACATCGTCAGGCGCGCCGATCTTGCACAGCCGCGGAAAGTTTTCAACAAGCTCGAACGCGGGAATCGGCGCGTTGACCGACAGGTACCAGTCTGCGGCGTCCGCAACGATGCGCTCATCGAGGAACTGGCCGGTCCAGGTGGTCGGCCCTTTGCGCGTGAGGCCGATCGATACGACCCGGGACGGAATGATGGCGTCGAGCAACGCCCGGATTGTCGACTCGAGCGTCGCGAACACCTCGTCGGCACGCACGTGGTCGTACGCCGGAATGTCGGTCAGTTGGGCGCCCGTCGAGAAGGTCATCAACGCGCCGGCCAGTTGTGCCAGGGTGGCGTACAGATGTTCCGGAGGCCGGCTCGGATGCGTAGAAAACAGCCGCAACTGCGGCCACGCCGCATGGATGCAGTGAAGCAACCAGAAGAGCTGCACGTCGGCCACGCCGTATTCGGCGACCTGCTCGATGCGCTCGCTACGGCGTGCACCGAGCGCGAGGCTCTTGGCGTGCAGGATGTCCGCAACGCGATTGATCCGCTCGCGATGGAGCGGATGGCTGCCGAGCGTGAGGCACGGCGGCACGAACCGATGATCGACCTGAAACTGGCCACTCGATCCACGCGTCAGTCGAGCGATTGCGCAGACCGTATCGTCGGCATGCGATTCGAAGTCGAACAGCAGGCGAATCGCATGCCGCTCGGCCGCGATTTCGGTCTCGCCGGTTCCATTCAGGTCCGTGACCTTCACGAATTCACGGTATGAGCGCCGCGGGCGAGCAAGGGAGGTTTCGTCGAAACGGCAGTTGCTGCCGTTCGCATCCGGCAGCGCCAGCGCTGCGAGCACGACGACGCTATGAACGTCCGCCGGCACGCCTTGCGTCAGATCGCGCGCGGAAGGCAGCGCATCGGCAATGGTTGTATCGACCGGGGTGCCGTCCGGAAAGCACAGCTTCAGGCGGGCGAGTTTCAGGCGCCCAGTCGCCAGCGCCTCCTCGTCGACCTCGACGGCAAGCGTTCCCCACGGCTCTGAAATTGCCGCGGAGGCGTACTGACGTAGCGCAAATTCGGTCCACCTGTCCTGCTGCTGAAAATGCTGCTGTGTCAGGATGAGGCCCTCGTGCCAAAGTGGCTTCTCGATTCGCATGGTCTCTCGTGTGGTGCGTCTGATCGTTATTCGGTACAAGGGCGTAACCTATACACGATCTTCTGATAAACATGCAACCAATAACGTTAAATCCAAGTAGTTTGGTTTACTAATGACGAGACTGGTGAGCACGGAAAAATGTCAAATATAGACACAATCTATTTCTAGATATTTTGTTTTTGAGATCAATCGAAGCGTCGCCTCGAAAGAGGTGGCACACAAATTGTCAATTCGCGAAACTCAAGTACATAGTGGGTTACACGTAGATTCAGTCACAATTGAAGCGATCTTTTGTGATCGACAAATTCTTTATTTTGATAACGTCGCGATTCTCAAATGTGAACATTAATTCACGATATGACTGTTTTTTACATTTAATTTAATGGCAATGACACGACTCGTTTTGACGGGCGTCGGGTTTACCGTGTATAAGTGCGATGCGATTTCGCCGTACGAACGGAGACCACACGATGAAGCGTCGATCGGGGCATGCCACGCATTGCATGCGTATGCGTTGCATCGAACAGGTCAGCATCGTGCCGAACGCATCGCGTGCCTGCCCATGCATGGCCATCAACAATTAAGGATTGCAAATGGATAGCTTCCAGAGAGAAATTCCGAAGAGTCGCGTATCAATCACGTTGGATCTGCATACGGGCGGGGCCCAGAAGAAGGTCGAGCTACCGTTGAAGCTGCTCGTCGCCGGCGACTTCAGCGCGGGACGCGAGCAGGCGCCGCTGGCCGAGCGGAAGAAGGTCAATATCGACAAGAACAACTTCGATGCTGTCCTGGCCGACTACGCGCCGGATCTCAAGATTGCTGCGGAAAACACCTTGGCCGGCGACGGCTCGGAACTCCCGGTGAATCTCGCATTCCGCTCGATGAAGGATTTCGAGCCGGAGCAGGTCGCTCGCCAGATTCCGGAACTGCAAGCGATGTTGGCGATGCGCAATCTGTTGCGCGACCTCAAGTCGAATTTGCTCGACAACGGCACGTTCCGCCGTGAGTTCGAGAAGATCCTGAAGGACCGGCGCCTCACGGACAAGCTGCGTGGCGAACTGGCACAGATCGCCACGGCCGCTACGCAACCGGAAGGCCATGCCTGAGCAGGGCCGGCCGAAGCGGGCCGTCACCGCCTCGAGCAACCACGCAGCCATACGGAACGGGACTGAGAGAACCATGAAACAGAATGAAGCAGGTCAGAGCGCATCGGAAACGGTCGTGCTCGAGAATGACAGCGTTTACGCCGCGCTGTGCAACAAGATCAACCTGAAGCCGGTCGCTGAAGCGCGGCCGCTCGAAGCGTTTCGCGATAACGATACGCTGTCGGAAGCGTCGGCCGACGAGCGTGTGGCGCGCGGGATGGATGCGCTGCTCAACCTCATCGCGAAGGAAAGCAAGCCGGTCGACCGCCTCGACAAATCGCTGCTCGATTTCTACATTGGGCAACTCGATCGCCAGATCAGCCGGCAGCTCGATGCCGTGATGCACACGCCGGACTTCCAGGCGCTCGAAGGTCGCTGGCGTGGCCTGAAGATGCTCGTCTCGCGCACCGACTTCCGCAAGAACGCTCGCATCGAGGTTCTGGACGTATCGAAGGATGCGCTGCAGCGCGATTTCGAGGATACGCCGGAGCTGATCCAGAGCGGCCTGTATCGCCTGACCTACATCGAGGAGTACGACACGCCGGGCGGGCAGCCGATCAGTGCGATGGTCAGCGACTTCGAGTTCACGCATTTGCCGCAGGACGTGGCGTTGCTGCGCAACATCTCGAAGGTGGCGGCCGCCGCGCACATGCCGTTCATCGGTGCGGTCGGTGCGGCGTTCTTCGGGAAGAAGTCCATGGAGGAGGTCGCGGCCATTCAGGACATCGGCAACTACTTCGATCGCGCCGAATACATCAAGTGGAAGAGCTTCCGCGACACGGACGATGCGCGCTACGTCGGCCTGACGATGCCGCGCGTGCTCGGCCGATTGCCTTACGGCAAGGATACGACGCCTGTTCGTGCCTTCAGCTACGAAGAAGCGGTGAAGGGCCCGGACCACGACAAGTATCTGTGGGTCAACGCGTCGTTCGCGTTCGCGGCAAACATGGTGCGCAGCTTCGTGAACAACGGCTGGTGCGTGCAGATCCGCGGCCCTCAGGCAGGCGGCAAGGTCGAGGACCTGCCGGTCCATCTGTACGACCTCGGCACGGGCGTGCAGCCGAAGATCCCGACCGAAGTGCTGATTCCGGAGACGCGCGAGTTCGAATTCGCGAATCTCGGCTTCATCCCGCTTTCGTTCTACAAGAATCACGACTTCGCGTGCTTCTTCTCGGCCAGCTCGACGCAGAAGCCCGCGCTGTACGAGACCAAGGAAGCGACGGCCAACAGCCGCATCAACGCACGCCTGCCGTACATCTTCCTGCTGTCGCGCATCGCCCACTACCTGAAGCTGATTCAGCGCGAGAACATCGGCACGACCAAGGACCGGCGTCTGCTCGAGCTTGAGCTGAACAGCTGGATCAAGGGTCTCGTGACCGAAATGAAGGACCCGGGCGACGAGCTGCAGGCGTCGCATCCGCTGCGCGAAGCGAAGGTGACCGTCGAGGACATCGAAGACAATCCGGGCTTCTTCCGCATCAAGCTCTTCATCATCCCGCACTTCCAGGTCGAAGGCATGGATATCGGCCTGTCGCTGGTGTCGCAGATGCCGAAGGCCAAGAACTGATCTGACGTATCAAGCACGATCCGCCGGGGCGCCGATGGTTGCCCCGGCAGCGCCTTTGTGTGCGTGCACCTGAGAGAAAACCCATGTCGATGATATTGCCGTCGCAGGCTTATGAATTGAAGCTGGCGCCGCATCCGGCACCGACGTCCGTGCTCCGATTCACGGGCCGCGACGCGGTGAGCGAGCTGTACCGCTACGATATCGAATTCACGAGTCCGATTTCGGGAATCCCGATGGACCAGGTGGTCGGCCGACCGGCGAAATTCATCGTCGCTCCGGTCGATCCGAACATGGACTATCTGCGCAGGATGTTCGGCGAGAACGCGGCGCAATTCAGCGAGATGTCGCCTGCATATACGGTCCACGGCATCGTGACGCAGTTCGACGAGTGCAGTACGTCGGCCGATCAGACACACTATCGGGTCCGGCTCGAGCCGAAGCTCGCCGATCTGAATCGAGGTGTCACGAGCCGGCTGTTTCAGAAGCAGTCGGTCGAGGAGATCGTTACCGACACGCTGCGTCATTACGGCTACCGGGCCGGGGTCGACTTCCTTTTTCAGTTGCGCGGCGAGTACAAGCGGCACGAATACGTCACCCAGTATCACGAGACGACGTTCGCCTTTGTCCAGCGCCTTTGCGCGGAGGAAGGGATCTGGTTCCGGTGGGAGCAGAAGAAGGATCATGCGGTGCTTGTGTTCGGCGACGACCTGGACGCCTATGCGCGCAAGCAACGCACCGTGTCGTACCGGCGCGACTCGGGGCTCGAGAGCTCGGGTACGGATGCGATCAAGACGCTCGAAAAGCGGACCCGACGCGTGCCTGAAGCGGTGCGGCTGCACGACTACAACCACCGGCAGGCCGGTGTGCCGCTGCTGGTCGAAGAAAACGCCGCGCGCGACGACAAGACGACGAATGGCGTCGATTATCGCTGGGGCGAACACTACGAGACGCCCGAAGAAGGCAAGCGCTTCGCTCGTTTGCGGCACGAGGCGTTACTGGCAACGCAGGTCACGTTCAAGGGTACCGGCAACCCGTTCTGGCTGGAGGCCGGTGAAGTCATGCGGCTCGAGCCGAATCCGGCCGACGCGCAGCACGGGATCTTTGTCACATCGGTGGAGTCGCAAGGCGGCCGCGACCAGTCGTATTGGGTGACTTTCGAAGGAATTCCGTCCGACCGCGTGTGGCGCACGTCGACGGCTGAGATTTCGCGCCCGGTCATCGACGGCATTCTGCCCGCGCGCATCACGTCGCCCGGAAACTACAAGTACGCGTACCTGACCGAACAAGGTTGGTATGTGATCAAGTTGCCGTTCGACCTCGATGAATGGAGTCCCGGTGGCACGAGCCGGCCGGTGCGGTTCGCCAAGCCATATAGCGGTGACAACTACGGTCATCATTTCCCGCTGATTGACGGCGCGGAGGTGGCGATCATTCACACCGGGGGCGATCCAAACCGTCCCGTGATCGTCGGTGCGATGCACGACAGCCTGCATCCGGATCTCGTCAATAACCTCAATCACACCCGGAACCTTATCCGTACGACCGCGCAGAACGAGTTGCGGATGGAAGACAAGGAAGGTGTCGAGCACATCCATCTGACGACGCCGTTTCAGGCCAGCGAGCTTAACCTGGGGCATATGGTCGACGGTGACCGCAAGGAGCGTGGGCACGGTGTGGAATTGCGCACCGACGGGCCGGCTGCTGTCCGGGGCGCAAAGGGCGTATTGGTTACCGCTGAAGGACAGCCAGGCGCTGCTGGGCAGCAACTCGCGATGCAGGACGCCGACATGACGCTCGAGCAGGCGGAACAGATCCTGCACACGCTGAATGACTCGGCAAACGCTGCGAAAGCGCTACAGGCTGACATCGATCAACAGCGCGTGCTGATCCAGCAAAAGCTCAAGCAACTTCAGAAACCCGTCATCGTCGCGACAGCCCCCGATGGCATCGGGCTCGCCAGTGGCCAGCAGATGCAACTTGCTGCCCGCAAGCAAATGTTTATCACTGCAGGTGACGGGCTCGACATTGGCGTCATGAAGCGTATCGCAGTCGCCGCTGGCGAGGCGATTTCGGTTTTTGCAGCGCGGCTTGGGATCCGGATCCTCGCCGCGAAGGGGAAGGTTCAGGTCCAGGCGCAGTCCGACACGATGGAACTGATGTCGATGCAGGACATGACAGCCAGTTCGTCAGATGGGGAAGTGGTCATCACTGGCCGCAAAGGTGTCACGCTCGGCGACGGCTCCGGCGCTTACATCAAGCTCTCGGGCGGCAAGATCATTCTCGGCAGTCCGGCCGGAGAAATCGAGCTCAAGGGCAACCTGAAAGTCGACGACCCTGACGGTGGCAGCTTCAAATTCCCGACATGGTCCAAGGCGCCGCTCAACGACGTGAAAGACGCAACGAACTTCGGATTTTCTGAATAAGCTCAATTATGACAAGCCAACCTGCACCGAAGAAGCCGCAAGTGCCCACGCCGGCCCAGACCAAGCTGAAACCGTTGCCGTTTGCCTTTCCATTCCTGCGTAAGGGGCGGGGCCAGTCAGAGGCCTCCGCCCAGTTCACTGACGAACACGAAATTTACCGGCTGCTCGCCGAACGAGAGCCATCAGGCGCGTATCTCGTCAGCCGCAAGGGGATGTGGCACGGCGGTATCCACATCACGGAGGCGGGCGCAGGGCAGTCGCTGGATCTCGATGCTGGCTTGCGCTGCGTCGCCGATGGCGTTCTGATCGCGTTTCGCGCCAACAAGACCTATCCGCTTAGCGAAATCTCCGAGGCTGGCAGCGGATCGCCCATTCAGGCGCCGTTTAGCACGGGCTTCGCGCTGGTACGACACACGATGGAGTTCCCGCAGGGCACGAGGCTGACGTTCTACAGCCTGTACATGCACCTGATGTCCTGGGAGGACTACACGAACTTCCCGAAGCGTGACAAGCCGTCGTACTGGTCGCGGCAATGGCAGGTAACTCAGCATGCGCAGGACAAGCCCTCACCGGGTCGCAACGGGCAAGCCCCCGATCCGTCGCAGCAGGGACTGCGGGTGCGCAAAAGCCACCCACGCGGAGAAACCATTGGCATCCTGCCGCAGGGCGCGAACGTCAGCATCGGCAAAAGGGAGAAGGACTGGGGCCAGGTAACGGACCTGCACGGGGCATCGCCGTATCCGCCCGACGCCGGTGGCTACGTCGAGCCCTCCCGTGCCATCGGCGGCTGGATTTATCTCGGCCAGGAAAACGGCGGGCCGGTCGTCGAGGAGGTCATTCTGGACTCGATGTTCGACCGCGTGATCGTGACGACGAATCAGACGTGCACAAAGGGGGATCCGCAAGGCGATGGAGGCGGCATTCCGGTCAAGGCGGGGGACCTGATTGGCCACCTCGGCCGCTACGACTCGCTGAATCAAAGCACGTCTGGAACCCGGATGGCACACATCGAGGTGTTCTGCGACGAAGGCATCCAGTCGTTCCTCGAACAGGGCCGCGCATGGGTCAACCAGCACGGACCGCACAAGGAGGACTGGGCGGCACTGGGCCTGCCATCCGCGCCAACAATCCTGCGGATTGCACCGGGCACGGTACTGTATCAACGTACCCAGGATAACAAGTTCGTTCCAGGCACTGACCCACAGTCGAGAAAGACGGACGCGGTCCAAGTGTATTCGCTCGCCGAACTGGCACGTGACCCGAAGCTGCGAATCCCCGAGCCGCATCCGAACCCCAATCCCGGTTACCCGGTGAATTGGTGGCATGTCGACGGCGTGAATGCACAAGGTCAATCGATCGACGGCTGGGTTTGCGATTTCAATCACGCAAGTGGGCGGGTGACGCGGGAATTCGCGCAGAAGTGGGTCGACTTTGAGTGCTTCGCGGACGCCCATGATCCGGCGCACACGATCTTTGCGACAACACAGGCGTGGGTTGATTATGCGAGCGGCGCCAATGCTGTCGACCTTGCTTCGCGTTCGAAGCTCAGTCCTTTGATGCTCAAGGTGTATGACGCCCTGTTCAAGAAAGGCGATGGCAAGCAGGCAGCTGATGAGCTATGCACGCTGTCGCAAACCGAGCGAGGCGGATATCCGTGGCTGATGCAGGCGGCATCCCGACTGATCGTAAAGCACGAAAGCGAGTGGGCCAATCCGTCAAAGTGGACGCAGCTGATTACCGAGCTGGAAAAGCAAACGGGCCCAAAGCCACATCACGAGGAAGAACGGAAGCGGATCGAGGCGCTTGCGTGGTGGGATGACGTGAAGGCCGGTATCCCGGGGCCGGATGTCTATCACGTCAATCCTATTGGATTAGTGGGAAATTTCAAGTGCAACTGCAATTGTATCAATGTGGATGAATTTTTGCAAATATATGAAGGGCAACACATTTCTTTTGAGATTGGCACTCAGAAACTTGATGCCACATCGAAGGAAAATTTAAGGATTCTTATCCAAGGAATTCTCGATTATTACGAAAAATACAAAAATAAAGAATGCAATATTCCGTATATAGCCTATATGCTTGGAACAGCTAGACTCGAGACAAAAAAATATCACAAGGGTGAGAAAATATTTATATATTTTGAACCTACGACCGAGGGTGGAGGAGAAAGTTATTTTAATAAATATGATCCAATTTTGGCCGATAATAAAAAGCGTCGACAACGTGCAAAGGATAATGGAAATACAGAGCAAGGAGATGGTTACACTTACCGCGGAAGAGGGTATGTTCAGGTAACGTGGAAAAATAACTATCGGACGATCGGGGAGCAGATCGGAGTCGATCTCGTTCACGAACCCGATCGGATGCTCGAGCCTGAAATCGCTGCGTGGGCGACTGTATACGGGATGGAAAGGGGTATATTCACCGGCAAGAAACTGGCGGATTACGTCAATGCTGATGAGCAGGATTACTTCAACGCCAGAAGAATTATTAATGGCCTTGATCAGGCCGACACAATTGCTTCTTTCGCAGTTCGATTTAAGTCGATTCTTGAGGCCGTGAAATGCTGAAATTTATAACATGCATGTTTATCGCCATTTCCCTGCCACTAGGTGCCCGCGCCGAAATTTTGAAGTTTGTTTCTGCGCGCGACGGCCATACATACGAAGCACGGATAACCTCGAACAATCAGATCAACTCTGTTTCTTTCTACGAAGATGAAAAACCACTTGGCTCGTACGATAATCTCATCGTGAATGAGTCATCCCTATCATCAAGTTTAGTGTCTGTCGTTGGATATGGGATTGCGCTAAAAATAGAATCAGAAGGATCGCGCACCAAATACGAGATTCTTGCGCCAATAGAGTTTGTTGACGGAAATCTGTATGTTGAATGTTTGTACAAAAATACTTACGACTCCGTCGAAGAAACACGAGCGGTTGGCGCAATTTGTCAAAGACAAGAACTTCATCAGTTTGATGTCTCTTCGTCAATCAATACCGCCAACCTAAATATTTATACTGTGAACCACGATTGGCTTAAGAGCTTGTCCCCTGGATCTTGCGCAAGCGCTGTGGGTGTTGAGGCCAGCTCGTACAGAATTGCTAGATGCGCGCCTGAAGGGGCATCGGAGACAAGCAAACAAAAGATTGTCGTGCTCGATCAACATAATAGACAGCTTTTCTCGATCGCCGGGTATGAATTTATTCCATTGAAAAATAGCTCTAAGTTCTTTTTGATGGCAAATCTAAAAGATGACGCGGTGTTGTTTAAGGGTGATTTTTCGTGCTATTCGATTGGATCAATTGTGTCCGATGCCACCAGCGGCACTGCCATGATTCACGGAATTTATGAGATTAACTACTCCATTTCGACAGCCGGAATTTGCCTAAATGGTACCTATAGCTATACCAAAAGAAATCGAAAAATCACATTAGAGGGAAATGTGGAAAATGGGATGTACTACCTCTTGGAGATGGGTTCCGACCGAATTTCCAGTGGAGCATTCATGTTGAATGGAATTGGAAATGGAATTAAAGGATTTTGGGTTGGGGTTCCACCCAAAGGACCATTCTCGGTTTATTGATGGCAATTAGATTTTCTGAAATTTACGAGGAAACACATCAAATGAAAAATCTCGCATACGAAGGCGACGCAACGAGCCACGGCGGCCAGATCCTGACCGGCTCTGATCGCATCAAGGTAAAGGGACGTCGAGCCGCCCGCGTCGGCGACAAAGTGTCGTGCCCGCTCCACGGCGACAACGAGATCGTCGAAGGCAGCGGAAGAATGAGGGATGGCACCACGCCCCTGTCGCGCGACGGCGATCACACGCGGTGTGGGGCGGTCCTCATTGCCTCTTCCACCGGGGCGCAGGTTCAGTAAGCGATGCCCGTCGATTTCAATCGCGTGCCGCCACGGGTAGAGGTACCACCCGCGCCGCAGCCGTCGATGATCGTCTGGACGATCGCGCTAATTCTCGTAATTGGCGTAGGGGCGGCGCTGGCGATCGTGCTCTGGCCCGCGGGCGCGCCGACGAGCACGCTGTGGTTCTGGTTCTGTGTCGCGGGCTACCCGTTCATGGTGTGGGCATTTCTGCTGTGCTCCTGGCTCGGGTATGGCTATGTCCGTCGCAATCAGGCGATTGCGATTAACCGTGTCAGCGATGAGGCAGAACAGGCTTGTCATGCCATGGCGGGCCGGCCAACGACGATACTGGGCCATGCATGGTGCTTTGCCGCGAACGATTCGGAAAACTCGCTCGAAGGAATACTGACCGGAACCGAACTGGCGAAACTACGGCCAAGCGGCGCGGTCCCGGATAGCGAAGTCCATGCACGATGGCTCGACATTCCCGAGATTCGTTTTCAGCCGGGTAACGAACTCGTCGAACATGCCCGCCATCACGCCGTGTGTATGTGGCTGATCGAGCGTCTGATCAACCGTCTCCTGCCGCAGCTCAGCGCTCTTCCACCACACACGAAGCTCCAGGTCGAGCTACATCATCGGTCCAGGCTGAAATCCGACGCTGTCGAGACCCGGCTACGGGAAGTGCTCGCCGAACAAGTGCCTGCATTGAAGGTGGAGGGCGTGGCAGGTGAACACACGATATCGCTCTTCCGGACGGACGCATGGCTTGACAAGCGAGACGTCAACACAGCCCGCTTGCTGTTGGCTATTGAGCTTCGCGATGCAATCAGTGCCATCCTGTCTGACGGTGTTGCAGAGGCGGGCGTCGCCCTGCTCGTTGGGCACCCGCGCCTTACGTCTCCGACCAATCCTGTCAGGCTACGGCTGCATCGGCCAAGCAAAGGCACGCTTGATGTCGCCGCTTCGACGATTGAGCGTGCAGCCCGTTGGGGACAATCCTCGCGCGACAGGCTGCAAACGGTGTGGGTGCATGGCCTGATCGATGACAGTGTGAGTGCGGTTCGGCAAGCCGCATCATTCCCGGATGAGACGCGATGGATCACGCTCGAGACGTCGGTGGGCGACTGTTCAGGCGCAGGGCCGTGGTTGGCCGTCGCCCTTGCCGCAGAAAGTGCTTGGACAACTGGCGATCCTCAATTGGTGCTATGTGGCGAAGGTGAGGAACTGATCGCCCTCATGTGTAGAAAGCAGACATGAACGACAACCAGAACGAAAACAAGACTCGACCAGCCGGCCTCTTCATTGGCATTGCGGCCGTCATCGTCTTCCTTGCGCTCGGTATAGCGATATGGGTGGAAGGGTCTCGTCACGGGTGGTCTCGTGATACCCGGATCATCATCGAACTGTCGCTGTTTTCCACCTTGCTGCTGGTGATCCTGCTGGTCAAGTACTTCGAGGTGGTGCTTCTGGGGATCGCCTCGCTGAGAGCGTCCCGCTGGTTTGCCCGTTACGACACTGGCAAACGCGCTGCGTCCGTTGACCACGACGATCAGGGCCAACCGCCGGGACAAGCCGACCGAGCTGCGGCACTTCGCAATGTCCTGCGCGACCGCAACGGCTGGCGCTGGCGCTACCGCGAACGATGGGTACTCGTCGCCGGCGACGTACCGCTAGTGAAGCGTCTGGCACCGGGGCTCATCGACAGGGGATATCTGATCACCGGCGACACGATCCTGCTGTACGCCAGGCAAACCCGCGACACGCTCGAGACCGAATGGCTCGACCAGATCCGCCGCCTGCGCCGCCGTCGCCCGATCGACGCAATTGTGGCGGTGACCCGTAACCGCAGTTCGGCCAATACGCCGTTCGATACCGACGAACTCGCCCAACGGCTTGCGCGCTACCCGCGTGCCCTGCGCTGGGCTGCGCCCGCGTATCTGCTCAACGTCACCGATTTCGGCAGCGTGACGTCGAGTCCCGACGAGGCGATCGCCTTGACATGGTCCAACGCACGCGTAAGCGCGAACGAGATCGACACGTCACTGCAAGACCTCACCTGCAACCTGGCGGACGCCGGTGTCGTACGCCTGACGAAGGATGCGGATGACCGTTACCCCGCCGAGCTGTCGCAGCATATTTCGAACCTTCGTAGTGCGCTGTCAGGTCTGGTACTGCAAACTTCCCAGTCACGTGTATGGCGGCACGCGGTCCACGGGCTCCTTTTCGCACCGCTGTTCAAGGAACGGGAGCTGGTGCCATCGCTGCCCGCCGAAGCGAACGACGACGAACCGCCGGCCGGACCTCAACACCGAACGATCTGGCAGACCGTCGCCGAGCACAGCCGCAAGATCCACGGTCGCCGCGTTGGCTTCTCGTTGTCGACGACCGCAGCATGGTTCACGACCGCCCTTGTCGGCTGCTGGATCGGCGGCACGATGCTGTCGGGATTCGTCAACCGTGCAACGATCCGGAACGCAGCCGATACGGTCGCGCAGCTATCCGCTGTCCAGGATCGCACGCAGGCCCTGCAAACCCTCAACGGTCTTGACCGGCAAATCGATACGCTGGAAGTCCATCAGCGTGAAGGCGCACCGTGGCCGGCGCGGTTCGGTCTGAACCGCGACAACGCGCTGCTCGATGCACTCTGGCCGAGCTACGCCAATGCGGCAAACCGCATCCTCGTTGTACCGATCCGCCAGAAGCTCGAGGCGCATCTACACCAGCTTGCATCACTGTCGGACGCCGAGATCGCCGGCGGCGGCAATACGCAGGTGCAGGCCGCGTACGACACGCTGAAGGCTTACCTGATGCTCGCGAAGCCCGAACGCGCGGTCGCTGCATTCCTGACCCCGCAACTCGTTGCGACCGCCGCCCCCGAACGCCCTGCGAACTCGCCCCTGTCGTCCGGCGCCTGGGAAGACCTGCGCCAGCACACGATTGCCTTCTTTGCGGGCCATCTCGGCCGCGACACCACGTCGAACATCTCCGCGCTCGCGATCGTGCCAGACGGCAACCTGATTGCCTCGGCCCGCCAGACGGTGATTGGCGTGCGCGGCATCCAGAACTCCAAGGACGCGCTCTATCAGCAGATCATCGATGAAGCGACGCCCAAGTATCCGCCAATCTCCCTCGCGACACTGCTCGGCGACACGACGAGTCGTGGCCTGTTCAACACGACGGCGACTGTTCCCGGCGTGTTCACGCGCACCGCGTGGGACGAACGGATCGCGAAGGCGATCGATGACGCCAGCACCCAGCGCGACGTCTCGGGCGACTGGGTGCTGTCCGACGCCAAGAGCGGCAACCAGACGCCGTCTACGCTGAAAGCCGAGCTGCGCCAGCGCTACTTCGACGATTATGCGCGTGCGTGGGCGCTGTTCCTTAACAGCCTGCGGTGGCAATCCGCGCCGACGTTGTCGGCCACGGCCGACCAGTTGACGTTGCTGGGCGACCCGCAACGCTCGCCGCTCGTCGCGCTGATGAACGTGATTGTTTATCAGGCGGGAGCGGGCGCGAACACGCAGTCACTTTCCGATAGCCTGATCAACAAGGCACAGCAGCTTGTCGGCGCGGACGAGAAAGATCCGTCAAAACAGGTCCAGCCGCAGCTTGCGCCGCTCGCAACGGCCTTTGGACCGATCTTGCGCTTGACCGGCAGCGATCTGGTGTCCGGCGCCCAATCCAACGACAAGGCCGCGGCGCAACTGGCTGCGACAGGGGACCTCAGTCTCGCTCGCTACCTCGAACGGGTCACCGCCATGCGCCTCAAGGCGTCGCAAATCGTCTCCGGCGCCGATCCGGACGCGATTGCCCGTCTCGCCGCGCAATCGGTCCTGCAAGGCAAGACGTCGGACATTTCGGACAGTCGCGACTACGCGAGCCGTGTGGCCGCAAGTCTGGGCGAGCAGTGGGCCGGCTTCGGCGAGCTTTTTCGGACGCCGTTCGACCAGGCATGGCAGGTCGTCGTGCAGCCAGCCGCGTCGAGCCTGAACGAAATCTGGCGCACTGCGATCGTGGCGGACTGGAACAAGGCGTTCGGCGGCCGCTATCCGTTCTCTGACTCGGACAACGACGCGTCGCTACCTGAAATGGCACGCTTCATGCGGCCCGACAACGGCGTGATTGCGCAGTTCGTCACGACTCAACTCGCCGGTGTGGTCGAGCGGCAAGGCGACCGGTGGGTCGCCGCGCAGGGTGCTGACCACGGTGCATTGACGATCGATCCGAGCTTCCTCAGCAGCCTGAATAAGCTGACCCGCGTCTCGACCGTGCTGTTCCCATCCGGAGATGCACGCGTGCGGTACGAACTGCAGGCCGTGCCGACACCGGGTGTGACCGACATGAAATTCGTGCTGTCCGGACGCGAGTTGCGCTACTTCAACCAGAAGCAGGAATGGGTGCCGTTCGAGTGGCCGGGCCAGTCGCTCGAAAACCTGTCTCACATCGAATGGCAGACCGAGCAGGGCGGCTTACGGTCAGCGCTCGATTCGCAGGGCCGGTTCGGCTTGATCCGGCTGCTGGAGCGCGCGAATGTGTCGTCGCAGGACAGCGCACGCTATTTGCTGACGTGGACACCCGATACGAGCCAGGGCATTCCGCTCAAGGTGCAGCTGCGCAGCGAGGCCGGTGCGGGTCCGCTCGACGTGCTGCAACTGCGCAACTTCACGCTGCCGACGCGGATTTTCCTGACGGGTTCCGCGAAGTCGGGAGCGAAGCTCTCGTCCGCGAATCCGCCGCCGCTGCCGCGGTCGATGATCGAAGCGGCCAAACACGCCGCGATGCCGCTTCCACGTGGCGCGTTGCCGGAGGTCGAATGAAACTGGGGGGACTGTTCAAGGGTCTTTTCCCTGCTCGCGAAGACGCCGAGCAGTTGGTACGTGCGCGGCTCGATGCGTGGAATGCGTGGCTGCTCCCGCTCTCGGGTGACAGCGGTGTGGGTCGCGATCCGGGCTACGAAGACGTGTTCTTCGAGCTTCGCGAAGAAACGCAAAAGATTTCCGGCATCGACGACGGGTTGATCGTCAGGTCCTGCGAGCATTTGATCAAGGAAATCGGCAAGGATCTGCGTCTGGCCGGGTACTTCGCGTTCGCGCGACTGCGTCAGGAAGGCACCGCTGGCTTCGCGGACGGGCTCGAATTGGCGGCCGCGCTCGTGGACCGATTCGGAGAGGCCGTCCTGCCCACGCGCGTCGAGGCAAAGAAGGGCGCGCTCGAAATGTTGGCCACCGCACGCGTGATCGAGTTGCTCGACAGCCGCGGTGCATTTGCGCCGGCCGACCTAGAGCGTGCGCTCGCCGCGCTCGACGTGCTGGTAGCCGCCACGAGCGCGTGGCCCGAAGCCGCGCGTCCGAACCTGCAACCACTCGTCTCCCGCTTCGAGCGCAAAGGCGAACCTGCCCGCGGGGCGGAATCGGAAACCGTCGCGATAGCAAGTGCGATCGTCTCAACGACGCCCGTCGCCATCGCCTCCGCACGCGATCTGCTCGATCAGGCACGCACGATGGCGGTCTGGCTGCGTGACCAGGAGAACGGCTACCTGCCGTCGGTCCGACTCGTGCGCTGCATCCGCTGGGACACGCTGCATGAGGTGCCGCCGGCGGATACCGCAACCCGCACGCGCCTCGTCCCGCCACGCGCCGAGCTGCGCCAGCAAATGAAACGACTTGTGTTGCAGAAGCAATGGCACGAGTTGCTCGAGCGCGTCGAGGGTGCGTTCATGGAAGGCGTGAACCACCTTTGGTTCGACCTCCAGTATTTCCAGCACGTCGCCCTCGATCACGCCGGGATGCCGTACAACACGTGCCGCGAACTGCTGCGCGCGGACTTCGCGCTGTTCCTCGAACGGCTGCCCGGCATCGAGCGGCTGGCATTCAACGACGGCACACCGTTCGCCGACGACACGACGCTCGAATGGATCGCACGACACGCGGTCGTGCGCGATCTCGAAGCGGGCGAAGTTGTCGCGCCGTTGCCGGTGTCTGCCGATTGCGAAGGCAATGCCGGCGACTGGCCGGAAATCGAAGCGCAGGCGCGGGAACTGGCCGGGCGCGAAGGCGTGGAAACCGCATTCGCGTGGCTCGAAGCGCTGCCGGGCATGAGGACCGATCGCCACCGCTACCTGCAACGGCTCGTGATGGCGCGCCTTGCCGATCATGCCGGCCGCCCGGATACGGCACTGGCACTGCTTGCCGAGCTCGACACGTCATCCCGGTCGCTGCCGCTGATGCGCTGGGAGCCGGCGCTGGTCTTCGAGGTCAAGCAACAACTGGTTCGTGCGTTGAAAGCAATAAGCAACCGCAAGGACGCCGACAAACCGACACTCGCTCGCCGCATCGGCGAACTGCAGGCGGAACTGACCGTGCTCGATCCGGCGCGCGCACTGACTCTCTCATAACAAGTATTACGATGGAAAATGACGACCCGATCCTGCGCTACTACGAAGCGGAAATGCGCTACCTGCGCGAGTCCGGCAAGGAATTCGCGAAGGCGCATCCTGACCGCGCGCGCTTGCTGAACCTCGATCGCGTCGGCGATCGCGACCCCTACGTCGAGCGATTGTTCGAAGGTTTCGCGTTCCTGACCGGTCGGCTTCGCCAGAAGCTCGACGACGAGCTACCGGAACTGACGGAAGGGCTGGTCAGCCTGCTATGGCCGCATTACCTGCGGATGATCCCGTCGCTGTCGGTCGTCGAGCTTGTCCCGCTTGCGGAAAAGCTTCAAAGAACCGAAGTCGTGCCGGCGGGCGTGCCGGTGCGCTCCGCCCTGATCGCCGTACCCCCCGCAAACGATGCCGAAGGCACGACGTCGAAAACGGTGCAGTGCGTTTACCGAACCACGCAAGCCGTCGCACTGCAGCCGATCACGATCACGCATGCCGGACCGGCGGTGCGCCACGACGGCCGCTCTGTGATCCGCCTCGGGTTCGCGCTCGACGGCTCGGCACGTCGCAAAGAGACTGACTTGTCGCGGTTGCGCCTGCACTTGAGTGCGGATCTGCCGACAGCGTTTGCGATGCACCTTGCACTCACGCGCCAGATCGACACCATCCACTGGCGCATTCCGGAAATCCGCGATGGCGAAGCGCTGCCGCTTGCGGGTGTCACGATCGAGCCGGCCGGCTTCTCGCCCGAAGAACGGTTGTGGCCGAAGGCCGATACGGCGTTCTCGGGTTACCAGCTGCTGCTCGAATACTTTACGTTCCGCGAAAAATTCCTGTTCGTCGACCTGTGCGGACTGGATATCACGAAGCTCCCCGAAAGCTCGACCCGTTTCGAGCTGGAGATCGTGCTGAAGTACGCTTATCCATCGGACCAGCGCTTCAGCGCGGAGAACGTGCGACTGTTCTGTTCTCCCGTGATCAACCTGTTCGAACTGGATGCAGAGCCGATCCAGATCGACCATCACGAAACTGAATACCGCGTGGTGCCGGCAGGCCATCAAGGCGAGCATGTCGAAACGTATTCGGTCGACGCGATCGAGGCATTCGACCACGAAACGGCCGAACGGTACGAATACGTGCCGTTCGCCACGTTCCGGCATCGCGGCGGCATGCTGCGCCATGAGGCACCGGAGCGGTATTTCCACACGCGGGTGAGGCCGGGCGTCTCCGGACTTCACGAGACGTGGGTGATTCTCGGCGGTCACGCCTGGGAAACGATGCAGACCTTGCCGGAAGAAAGCCTGTCGCTGCGTGTGACAGGAACGAACGGGCTGTTGCCGCGCAAAGGATTGCGGGAAGCGAGCCTCAACGAACTCGCGACCAGCACGCAGAACGTCGCCGGCGTGCGCAATCTCGTGTCGCCAACACTGCCGCTGTATCCGCCGACGGAAGATCGCTTCCAGTGGCGCGTGCTGTCTCATCTGGCGCCGAACTTCCTGTCGATGATGAACGCGGAAGTGCTGCGCGGAGCGCTCGCGCTTTACGACTGGACGGACGACGAACTCAACCGTCGGAGGCTCGTGGGCATTCTGCGGGTGTCGCAGGAACTGATCGAGGAAGTGTCCGGTGGTTCGGTCGAGCGTGGCGTACTGATCGAGGTTACGCTCGACAGCCACGCGTTTTCAGGTGAGGGCGACGTGATGTTGTTCGGTGAGTTGCTGCATCGGTTCTTCGCGCTCTACGCCGACATCAATCTGTTCACGAAGCTCGCGATCGTCAGCCTGCCGTCGCAGGCCCGCGTCGAATGGCCACGCAGCAAGGCCGGGCGGGCACCGCTATGAAGCCTCGCGATCTCCCCAATCTCGATCCGCTGTTCGCGTCGCTGTTGGCGCGCGCACCACGCATGAACTTCATGCAGCTGTGCCGGTTGCTCGAAGTCCGTATGCCTGACCTCCCGGGGTTCGGTGCGCGGGACACCCCAGAGCATGATCCGGTGCGATTCCGACCGCGGCCGCGCATGGGCTTCCCCACCGGCGAAGTTGCGTCGGTCGAGTTCGACGACGAACAGCCTGACGCGCCGCCGACCGTGCGCACGACGTTCATGGGTCTGTACGGCGTCGACGCAGCGATGCCTTCGCACATGCTTGACGAGATCGTGCTGCGTGAGGAAGGGCACGAGGTGGTCGAAGCATTTCTCGACCAGTTCAATCACCGGTACGTCACGCTGCTGTATCGCGCCTGGCAGAAGTACCGCTATCCGGAGCACTTCAGGCCCGGCGGTGTCGATGCGCATTCGCGCAGTCTGCTGTGTCTGGCCGGGTTCGGCTGGGGTGACAAGCCGAAGCGTGCCGGCCTGCCTGATTCACGGATGCTGGCGCTGCTGGGGCTCTTGATTCAGCGCACCCGCACCCCGGAAGGGTTGGCCGGCGTCGTCGCGTTGGCGATACCGCGCGTCGGTGTGCGGGTCGACGAGTTCTGGCCTGTCACGACGTCGACCGGCCGACCTCAGCCGCTCACTTCGACCGGCGATGCGATCGGCGCGCCGGAAAGCGGGAAGCGCGGCGGTCTGGGAGGCGGTTATGTACTGGGCAAACGCATGGCGTATCGCAGCCGGGCGGTGCGCGTGACGCTGCATCCCGCCGATGCGGAACAGGCACATGGCCTGCTACCCGGCGGGACGCTGCATCGCGATCTGATGGCTTATCTGCAGTTGTATGTGGGTGTCAAAGCCGATGTGCACGTGCGCATGGAAGTGTCGTCGCGCTACGCACCGGAACCCGCGATCGGTCGGGGCAATGCCGGTCCGGCGCCGCGGCTTGGCTGGACTACCGTGCTGCCGGCTGAAGAGGAGCGTGTCGTCAATATTCCGCTCGGCGTCTACGAAGCGTTCGCCGCGCCCGGGCCCAATCCACACCTTGCCGCAGCACACGCTTGACAGGAAACATGCCATGACCGTCCGATTCACAACGTCAGCGACTGCTTTGGTCTTACTGCGATCAGTGGGTGCCTCATGGCTGGCCCGCTGGCCGGCTGGCTTGTGGCGCAGTTGCAGGGCAACACATTTCCTTCCGGTTACGGGGCTCCGGCGTAAGGCCGCCGGAAATCGAGCGTGGATGCTCGTCCTCGCGTCGCTTGCGATCGCGACGTCGCTGACGACGGCCAACGCTACGGCAACCAATTCTCCATCAACCGCGTCGGGCGTAACCGCCAAGCCATCGCCGGATGTCTGTACGCACGCCGGCATGGCCGGAATTGCCCCCGTCATTGAAAGCAAGGACGGAATACCGATACTGCAAGGCAGGGTGACGGATACCGGTGACGTGCTGACCGAATCGTGCAAGGCATACCTGACTGGACGTCTCGACGACCTCGAACGGACGACGAGTGTCCAGTTGGCGGTGCTGGTCGTGCCGTCGATTGGACAGAATTCGATAGAGCAATTCGCCTCCACGGTTTTCGAGAAATGGAAGCTCGGCCAACGGAACGTCGACAACGGAATCCTGTTGGTGGCAGCGATACAGGATCGCCGCGTTCGAATCGAGGTGGGGTACGGGCTCGAAGGAACGCTCCCTGACGTTGTTGTCGGCGAGATCATCCATGACCGCATCGTCCCGGCATTTCGTGCGGGCAAGATCGAAACTGGGCTTAGCCTGGCAGTCGACGCGTTGGCAAACCGGCTTGCTTCGCCATTGCCAGAATCCGCATCAGGCTTGAAGGACGGACGGAAACCGGCATCAAACGAATCGAGCCCGTTACCGGGCGATTCTTTCTCGCTCTGGCTCGGGCTGGCGAACATTGTCGCTGGCATTGCCGCGGCAAGGTACTGGCCGCGGTGGCCAACCGTTTTATCGTCAAGTTATGCATTGACGGTGCTCGCCATGATCGTCGTCTTGCTGCTGGATCCGATGGAACTGGACATGGTGGGCACAGTCCTTCTCGTTTTCATGGTGTCGGCGTTGATGGGGCCACTCGCGTGTTTGCTCGGCTGGGGATTGCAAACCTGTATCGCACGATGCATTGGATTCTTTCGCAACGATGGCATTCGGAAGTCATGGTCATCCGTGGTGGAGGTGTATCAAGGCTCCGTGCTGATTCATCGAGGTATCGCGATCGCCGGTGTAACGCTACTGGTTCTGTTTCTTCTCGGCCTCGCAGTTGGCTTGTCGGTCGAGGACACGTTGATCCTGATCGGGCTGCTCGTGCTCGGTGTGCTGCTGATCTGTTTGTATCTCTTCGCTACGTTTGCAGGCAATTCGTCGTCGACATCCAGCTCCACGGGAAGATCGAGTTCCAGTTCCGGTTCGCCCGCATCAGACACGTTTTCCGGAAGGGGCGGATCAAGCGGGGGCGGTGGTGCATCGGGAAATTGGTAAGCAGCACAATCATCTCAACGAAGGTCGCACATCACACAATCGCGCTGTTCGGGGCATTTGAAATGAAAGACAAAATGAAGTCACTTTGGATCCTGGTACTTGGGTCGGTAGTTGTTTTGCTCGGAGGGTGCAGCTACAACGCCATCCAGTCAACGGACGAGGCGGTAGATGCTGCCTGGTCCGAGGTGCTCAATCAATACCAACGCCGCGCAGATCTTGTGCCCAACCTCGCGGCGGCGGTCAAGGGATATGCGTCGCATGAGGAAAGGGTTTTGCTGGAGGTCACTGACGCCCGGGCCCGCGTCGGCGGTATCCAGATCACGCCCGAGATGGCAAAGGAACCAGCCGCACTAGCGGCATTCGATCGGCGTCAAGGCGAGCTATCGGGCGCACTGAGTCGATTGATGATGGTCTCCGAGCGGTATCCCGACCTGAAGGCGGACAAGGTTTTCCGGGACTTGCAGGTTCAATTGGAGGGAAACGAGAACCGGATCGCCGTCGCGCGCGGCCGCTATATCCGAACCGTTCAAGCCTATAACGTCCAGATCCGGAAATTCCCTGGCGTGCTGATCGCAAAGGCGTTCGACTATCAACCGAGACCAAACTTCAGTGTGGCGAACGAGGCGGCCATTTCGAAAGCGCCAGTGATCGATTTCACTTCCAATGCGTCGAGCGTTGCGGGACAGTAGCCCGTCGCCGCCGAACAGGAAGACAACTCACAACACGCCTATTTAAGGAGTGTCAATGTCAATTCGTTTCGTAGTTTCGATTGCTGCTTCCGTCGTGCTCCTGTCCGCATGCGGCGCGTGGCAATCCGTTTCCGACGCCTCGTCAAGCGCGTATCACGCGGTGTTCTTCAAGCAAGTGAAGGTGCTCAACGTCGATCTGTCTGCTCGCGAGGCATTGAACCCCGACGACGCAGGCCGCGCGACTTCAGTCGTCGTACGTGTATACCAGTTGAAGGATCGCAAGATGTTCGATGGCGCGTCCTACGAGGACTTGTTGAAGAACGATCGGATCGTCCTCGCCCAGGACATGCAGGCGAGCGTCGCTTCCGTGCTGAATCCAGGTGCGTCGGCCAGCCTCACGCAGCCAATGCAGGCAGACACGAAATATGTCGCGATCGTCGCCTTCTACCGCAACCCTGGCAATGGCGACGGCTGGAAATACGTGATCGACAAGAAAAAGCTCAACGCGGACAAACCGCTGAAGCTCGAGCTCGTTGACCAGTTGCTCGTTGCTGCAGGAGGGGAGCCGAAGAGCGCCTCTCGATAAGCAAACGTCAATGGGATCTCTGTGAGACACGATCGATGAAAAGGTCGTGGCGTGACCTGATGCCCTCGCTCGACGCTTCTGCCCGATTGCAGAGGCACGAATGATATGAACGAGATCTCGCGATTGGATATTCAAATTATGTGACGCTCGATAGATTTTTGAACCGTTCACCGTAGTATGTGGTAGCGCCGTGGGTTCCTGGCTTAGACGATTACGTCAAATTTTTGCGCGCTATCAGTCCATCTTCGCCGAGTCGACCAACAGGAGTTCGCTTTGAGTTACGAAGCAACCGATAAAATTACGACGTGCGCCAGCACGAAGCCACACCAATTCTATTATCTTGACGTGCCGCAGGCGAAGAGCGCCGCACTAGCGGACGTGCTCGATTTTCACGGCGTGCGAGCAATCGGCGAACCGACGAAATACGTTACTCGTGAAGGCATCCGTCAGCAGCTCGGACGTGGGGACGTGGAAAATTACCAAGGTAATCTGATTAATGCCGACCCCACCGGCAAGAATTTGGTTTTCCCAGCTTCGGCGCCGCCGCATTTTGCGACCAATGATCGCGGATGGACTGCTGAACTGATGTACTCGACGGATGGTGGAAAGACCTTTGTCGCTATGAATTATATGGAGCACAGCTTCGACCCGTTCGAAGACTTAAATGACTATGTGATCGCGGCAACCCGAGATAAACTATTTGTCGCTAAAAAATAGCAATACAGGATCGATCGCCCTGATTTCGATCTTATGGTCGATCAGTATCCACTCGATCCAGCTGTTGATCTTCGCAAACCTTTACCGCCGGGTTTTCATTCGGATGGAGCATGAGCGCCAAAGAATAAATTAATGCCGAACGGACTTCGCACACCCTCTAGCCAGAACCAATTTCCCTGTGACCCGTCGATCAAGCCGACGAATCCAGACGCGCAGTTGGTCCCATAAGGAGTTGCGTTCCCCGAGCGCTATGAGCAACATCATTCGTATAGGGTGAATAGTCGTATGTTGCGCGCGGGCGTGAGGGAGCAAGAATACACGGCCGGGATCGTCGATGCGAAACAGGTGGTGAACCAACGGTGGTTCAGCCGAGGCGCGGTGGACGAGCGGAGGATCGCACTGCGATGGACTCCATTTATCGGGCTCGTTGTCGCGGAACTTTTCACGTGGGGCTTCTCACCTGTACGACATCGGCACCGACGTCCGTTCTCCGATTCACGGACTGCGACGCGGGGAGCGAGTTGCACCGCCATCAGATAGAGCTTGTCGGGAATAACCCTAGACTGATTGCGGATACTGGATGATGGTTCTGGAGTGACAGGGAGATTGGTTCGATTGCTGAAAATCCAACGACCACCGGAGACGAGGGCGTCAAAAAATTACTCACCCAATAAACCCCGGATACAAAGATCTTTCTGAACGACAGCGGTTAAAAAGAGAGATTTCCACCAAATTCAAACAAGACTTTTCATCGGAGTGTACTGATGATTAAGAATTATTTTTTCTTGTTGATCGCACTCGCAAGCTGCCCGGCATGCGCAAAGAATACGTGCACCGATATTCACGGTGTACAGAGTTACCCGCCGCTGAGCATAAAGAGTGGAACAATCTGCTTTGTTCGAGAGCAGGCATTGGATCCGAAGACTGGGGAACAAGTCGGCACGGAGGCGATTTCCTTGTATTACATCGCGAATGAAAAATCCCCTTTAAGGGCCGAAGGTCGTGGGCTACTCTATGATGATACACCTGGTGAAATTGTTGACGCATTTTCATTCAAAATCAATGAAGATTATCGAGAAAAAATCTTCGTAATCCACTCAATGACAGTGCGAAACTCTCTCGCGGAACCAAATTCGTCTGGAAAATTCTACTCTGTCGATGTTTTTGATCTGACCGGGAACGTCTTACGTCGTAATGAGCGCGCTTCCAATTGGTTTGGAACGGGTTATAGCTTCATATTAGATCGAACGGAAGTAGTATACAATTTTCCTTGCCAGTCAAGACTGGACGTTCGGCGGGCAATAAATTCGCCTTTCGCCTCCCTGATGAGCGGGGACGATAATATTCCTGTTCGATTGAAGTTTAAAAGCCACCTGTTCGAATTACCCAACATTAGCGACAAGACAAGAAAATTTCTGATCGAAGGAGATCGGCTTACAGTTGAAAAGGTTACAGCAGGATGGTGTCAAGTTAACTACTCAGAAGGCTCGAGGCCACTAGATATGTGGTTAATGTGCTCTTCACTTGAAGTTGAAGATCGTGCGAAGAATGTAGATTGATATTTTATTTATCGGAGTCGATCTCGTTCGCAAACTCGACCGGATACTCGAACCTGAAATCGCCGCATAGGCGACTGAATACGGGGTAGCTGCATAGTATGTTTATTTCCAAGTTGTTGGTGGCGGGTGCGACGCTGTTCGTTTTCACCCTCAGCGGATATGGGGCCGAACGCATCGCGAAATGTCTAGTGGTAAATGTAAGAAACAACGTGTTCGATGCATCTGAGTTGATAAAGAATTCTCGAATTTCTATCGAAAACGGACATCTCGGCTATCCGTTGGTTCTCGATTTTTATCGACCAATAAAAGATGGATGTGAAAAAACAGAATTTGCTCGATACACGATTGAAGGAGGCATCCCGATAGTAGAGTCGATATCTTTTATGCTTCTGGATGGCCACGTTAACATTTTTTCCATTGTTGCATGGGATATAAACAATCGCGGCGATGGTACCTATGGAAAGCTTTACCAAGTATACGCTTATAATTTTGATGAAAATGAAGCGCTAGTGGAAAACAAGCGCGTTTCTGAAGACGGCTCAATGACTGGGGTCGAAGGCTATACTGAAGGCCGGGAGTCTAAATTTCGATATAGAACAGCTTCGGATGTAAAGAGATACTGGCGCAGCAAGTCGCGATAGACTTCCGAGTTTAATCTCGCAAACCACTCAAGTGTTAAGCATCGACTCTTGGAGAAAAATATTTTCGACGGAAAAATTCACTCCATTAATAAGCTCTCTTTTCAAAAAATTTAATTGTTGATTTTAGATGAATAGGCAAAAATAATCGATCGACTCATGATCTGAAAAAAATCAACGTCATGAGTAAAATAATTATCTCAATTTTAGGGTGTACGATCGCTGCGATTTCGACCGACGGATGCGCATCTCGACCCCATCCATTTTCCGGCTGGTGGGAATGGAGTAATTGGCGGGCGCCTACATCGGTTTCGGCGACATCCTGATGTTCACCGTCGGAACCCACATCGATCCGGCATACACGCACCCAATCATGGGCGCTGTGCGCTGACGATCGTCGTGTTCGCCGGATCCGAGCTGTTCACCGGCACCGCGATGTACATGCCGTTTTCCGTATTCCGCCGCGACTCCGGGTTGCGCGAGATGGTTGCCGTGTGGGTCGCGAGCTGGATCGGGAACCTGCTCAGCGCACTGACGCTCGCGGTACATCCTGTACGCGGCCGGCGGCGGCGTGCTGCTGACCGACGGTTCCGCGACGTTCTTCAAGGCGGTCGAGCTCAAGATGACGACGCCGGCCGTGCCGTTGTTCGCAAAGGGCCTGACGTGCAACTGGCTCGTGTGCCTCGCGATCTGGATGGCGGCTAGAACGTCGAACGATGGTGCCAAGCTCGGGCTGAGCTTCGCGTTCGTGGCCAGCGGCGTCGAGCAGCGCGTCGCGAACAGGTTCGTCTCTGATCGCGCCGCATCCCGACACAGTCACGCTGGCGGGCGCGATCCACAACGAAGTATTCATGACGCTCGGCAACCTCGCGGGCGGCACGATCTTCATGGGCCTCGGCTACTGGCTGTAGGACGGCGGAATCGGCCATCCGTCGAAAACCACGGGCAGGTTATTGGCGATCAAGCGCACGAACGTGGAGGCGAAGGCAGAATGAAGGGCATGGTCCGACGCGCGCCGCACGGTTGAAACTTTCGCCGATCAGCCACCTGCAATCGCAGGCGGCTGATCAACACGTGCCTGTCTCACGCGAGAAAACCGCGCGATTTCGATCGGTGTGCCTTCCTCCGAAACGAAGTACCGCCACGCGACCCTCCGGCGTTCAACACACCCACACAAGCGCCATCAATTCACCCCGACCGCACTCCACGCGCGCGCGACCGTTGCACTCTCGGCCGAGTTCGCGCCATACAGATCGTTCGCCGCCTGGATCGACGCACGCCGCGCGTTCGGGTAGCTCGAGTTGGCGTTCAGGTACACGGTCAGCGTCCGGTACCAGATCTTGCCGGCCTTCTCGCGGCCCAGGCCGCTGAAGGTCGTGTCGCCATTGCAAACCAGTTGCGTCCTCGACAGACCGGTATCGGTCGACGGCACCACCGGGCCTTCCGACAGCAGGTAGAACAAGCGGTTGCCGACACCCGACGTGAAGTGCGGATCGTGGCGCGGATTCGACCACGAGAAGCCGCCGGACGGATAGCAGCTGAACGACCGGCCATCGAGATCCTGCTTGTACATCTTGCGCAGGCCGCCGCTCACCACGCGCGCGCCGATCACGTAGTTGCCGGGATCGTTCGGGTTGTTCGCGTAGAACTTCACGAGCGTGCCGAAGATGTCCGACGTCGACTCGTTCAGGCCGCCCGCGTCGCCCGAATAGTTCAGGTTGGCGGTGGCCTCGGTCACGCCGTGGCTCATCTCATGACCGGCCACGTCGACCGACACGACCGGCTTCGGCAGGCTCGTGCCCGGCTGGCCGTCGCCGTACACCATGATATGCGACGGCATCCATGCCGCGTTCGCGCCGGTCGTGCCGCTGCCGGTGTCGAACACCACGTGCGCGAAACTCTTCACGCCGCGCCCGTCGTTGAAGATACCGTTGCGGTTGTGCGTCGTCTTGTAGTAGTCCCAAGTTAATGCGAGACCATAATCGATGTCGGTGGCGACGGTCTGCCGGTCGGTGGTCGTGTTGTTGCCCCACACGTTCGTGCTGCTCGTGAAGATCGGCAGGTCGGTCGCTTGCTCGACGTCTTCCGCGATCAGCCCGCGGCCGTCATACACGGAGCCGCTGCCGCGATTCGGATCGAGCATCCGGTACGAGTTCGTGCCGGTCTGGTCGGTGGTCAGCGTCAGCGTGCCGTAGTACAGCGAGCGGCCGGTGCCGGTCGCGGCGGCGGTCTTGATCAGGTCCTGCGCATCGAGCACGGTGCCCGTGCGCGCGTCGACGTAGTACAGCACCGCATCGCCGTGCGCGTCGGTCGACTTGCCGTATACGCGCACCGCATACGCCAGCGTCGGCGTGACGTCGCGTGCGAACACGACGAGTTCTGCTTCGTCGACACGGCGCACGTCCGAATTGAAACGCGCGGCCGCGATGCGCTTGACCCGGGCCGCGCCCACGTCGGGCGCGTTGCGCACCACGAAGCGGTCGCCAACCTTGCCGACCTTGCCGGCGAGATTGACCGGCGCGGGCTGGGTCACGCTCGCTTGCTTCAGTTGCCCCTTGCTCGAATGGACGACGACGTCGCCGCCGATCACGGGCAGCCCCGCATAGAAGCGGTCGAAGCGCACGTGCTCGGTGCCGTCGGGATCGACGATCACGTCGCGGACCTGGAACTGGTCGCCGTCCGTCGGCGCGCCCGCCAGCGGCGCCGCGAATTTCAACGTGCGTGCGGCGCTGCCGGTAGCCAGACTGAAGGCGGACGGGTTCTGCTGGATCAGTTGCAGCGCCTTGTCGACCGCGGCCGACTGGTCGCCGGCTTGGGCAAAAGCGCTGAGACTCGCAAGGGTAATCGCGGTGATGGACAGCAGACGAGACAGTTTCTTCATGTAATCCCCCAGATTGTGAATAAAAGCGTGAATTTCGAGGAATGCATCAAGCACCAACCTTGATATAAGACATGTCGCGAACCGCAGACGCATGCTAGAAGGTCGCTTTTATAATTACAAGATATTTTCTGTCAGATTAATTTTTAACAATGACGATGTTAATCAAGTCAGGATTTGGTGAGAAATATGAAATGATCTTGTCGGCCGCGTCGACGGTATCGGCAACATCGCGCCGAAGGCGTGCGCGTGGCGAGTTTCTGGAGATTCGGCGTGGAGCGGGGCGGGGCGTGATACCGCCGGAGCGGAACGGGCGATATGAAGCGGAATGACAACGACAGCTGGAATCTGTTTTACTGAATATTGGCCTTGATTGTTACCTTCGCTTGCGTCGAAATAAAATTGACACAAGATGCTGTGTTTATCATCTATGGCGGCAACTGTCTTTAAATATGCAACGGACGTCCGGCATCCACGCAAGTGCGTCTGATGCAGGTACCGCGTAGGCGATCGGATCTGAAGTCGAAACGACACGACTCAGTGGTGACAAGAATACCATCCGTTGTCTGGCGCGAAATTCTGCATTGAATTGGAGATAAAAATAAGCAAATTCATATTTGGGGTAAACGATAGGGCGTTTGTCGCATTTGATTTTAAAAAAATTTCCTAAGATGATCTGGCGGGGATGCGCAGATTGGATTGTCGTCTGTCATCTTAAAATCATTACGACATCGGCCCTTTTTAAAAATAATTTATTGGAAAATTTCACCAGAGCCTCGGGTAGTCGCAAACGGGGCGGGAAGACCTATTCCTGACGGAAAACATTCCGAGCATGAGTGCTGAATGCTTCCGAAAAGCATGCAGCCCGAATCTCGGGTGAAGTGGATTTTATTTGCCAAAAAAATATCGAATCGTCAATCGCGCATTACGGAGGTGCTTATGTAAAAAACCAAGCTATAGATGAAATATGTGCGTCGAGACACAAAATCTATCTTTCATCGTGGAGACCGGAAATGGCTTCTTATTATGTCGATTTCAACAACGGCACCCAACAAACCTGGACGATGGCTGTCTATCAGACCCTGCCGAGTTCCATTGGGTTGGAGAGCGTGTCGTGGAAGCAAACGACCGTCCCGCAAAGCGGTTCCAGCGGTGTGACGTGGGATATTCTTTACAACGTCGCCATTGCCAATTACCAACAGATCGGCGGCATCGGGGTCTATAAAGCTAGTCAGACGTTGAAGGCGGAATTGGGGACGGCATGGGACTGCGTTTTCCAAGATAACGTCCAGCAACTGATCCCGGCGAGCGGATCCGTACCGGCCGATTCCATCGTCATCAATAACAAGTCGGCCAGTCTCGCGAACCTTGGCATCGGCATGAGCGGTCAAGGATCCGTGTACAAGAAGGGTGTGGTCAGCGGCGCATCGGCTCAGTTCCAGGTGACGCCGACTTATTGGGTCGGTTTGTTCAATTCACTCGTCCTCGGCGAAGTGATCTCGAGCAACGTCGTCGTCGGGCCGCTGCAGTTGACCTATCCTAGCGGGCTGAATCTCGCGACCGTCAATGCGACCATGGACGGCAGCACGATCAAGCTCAACATCACTTATGGCCAGCAAGTGGCCGTCGAAAACAATGTGGTGGAAAGGCTCATTGCTGCGCAACCGGCGAGATCCGGGCTTTTGCTCGAATACGATAACTAAACGGCCAGGCCACAGTTGTTATATGAGAGATAGGCGCCGTGACGGCGCCTGTCTCTTTACCCGCCATTTTTCGATCCGGATCATCGACATGCGCACTATTGCCAAGATTCTCTTTCCGACCTTGTTGGCTTGCCTTGTTTTCAACGGAGAAGCCAGCGCCGCCCAAACATCCTTCTGCTATTTCCATCACAATTGTCCCGCCGACGGAAAGCTGCCGAAAGGCCAGTTGCCCGAGCAATACACCAAGCGGCAGTGCACGAACGGAGGGGGAAAGAGCTGGGGCGACGGCCCGAAGAGCTGCGAGAACGTGAACAATTGACGGCGTCGGTGTTGAGGGCCGACTTCAGAGGGGATTACGAAAACGCCGACGCCGCCGCATTTCCGCCGGGCGGAACCGGTCGGTATGGAGAATCTTTCCTGTCACAACTGCTCGATCGTCGCGAAAAACCATCCGAGCGAAGCAGGCTGCGATTGGCTCGACCAACAAGGGGCCGCGAAGCGCCCCTTGTCTTTTGACCGGGTGAGCGGGCGTGTCCACGAAACGCTGGCCGGCCCAAAGCGCACAGCCGCGTCCTGCATTCCGGTATCGATCGGCGCTTATTGCGGGCACGTATCGCACGCTGTATCCAGCACCTCATGTCCCGCCAGGAATCGCAGGAGCGTCCAGTTGAACGTGCCGGCACGATCGACGTTCGGATGATGGCCGCTGCCGGGCAGCATGCCGAACCGGGCGCCTGGAATCATTGCGGCAAGTCGCTGGCCCTCGATGGCCGGATGGATTCCGTCATCCTCGCTTTGCAATACGAGTGTCTCGCTGCGTACGAGATTCAGTCGCCTTCGTACGTCGTAGCTTGCGATGCCGTCGCACAAGCGCGCCAGATAAGCCGGATTGGCCGCAGCCGCTTGTGCGTGTCCGATCTGATACGCGATTTCACCGTCCTCCGATTGCGCGTACTCCGCGCTGACCAGTAACGGCCACATGTCCTCGAACCAGCGGATCGCACCGTCGTCGCGCTGGAATCCGGCTTTCCACAGCTCGAAACGGCGTACCGCATCGTCGGCGGTCGAATTCGAGAATCCGTTGCAGACGACCAGCTTCCCGACGCGCGACGGTGCATCGATTGCCATCGTCAGCGCGATCGCACCACCGAACGAGAGGCCCACCAGCGTCGCGCTGTCAAGACCGAGATGATCGAGGAGATGCTCCAGAGCGCTGGCCAGCGCCGGGGTATCGAGCGTGCGATCCGGATGAGACGATGCGCCGTGACCGGGAAGATCAGGCACGATGACGCGATAACCTGCCTGGCGAAGGAACGGAATCTGCCGCGCCCATGCGCGGCCGCAGCTACCCAGATCGTGAATCAGCATGACCGGAATGCCGCTGCCGACGTCCGCATAATAGATGTCGTGGTCTCTGAGTGATAGTTTTGTCAATTGTCTGCTCCAGTGACGTGCGCACGGGCGCCCTCGTGGTTATCTTAATATTGAGATATATTGATGACAAGCGCTCATCGAGCGCATCTTCGAATGAGAGGACATGCATGACCGTGCGGGGCCAGGAAGATCACGTCGACCACGTCGTTGCGCAATGGCATGGCCAGCGTCCGGAACTCGACGTCGCGTCGATGGAAATCTTTGGACGGCTGGCGCGGCTCGCGAAGCATTGCGAAAAGGCGCGCGCCGAAGCGCTGTCGCCGTTCGGCTTCAAGGAAGGCGAATTCGATGTATTGGCAACGTTACGGCGGGCGGGCAAGCCGTACGAGCTGTCGCCGACGCAGCTCTATCGCTCGCTGATGATCACGTCGGGGGCGATCACCAACCGGTTGATGCGGCTCGAACAGGCCGGCTTCGTCGAGCGCGTGCCGAATCCGCAGGACGGCCGGGGACTTGCCGTGCGGTTGACGAAAGCAGGCCTCGAACTGATCGACCGTGCCGTCGACGTTCACGTCGACACCCAGAACCTGTTGCTCGGCGGCCTGGACGGCGACGCGCGTACGACGCTCGCCGCGTTACTGAAGCGCGCGCTGCTCGCGCTGCCGGGCGAGGCACTGCCGGCGGACGGCGAGGATTAGCGGCGACAGGGGAGAGCGTACGCTCATGCGATATCTGGCCGGGTTTTGCGAGGGGCCTGAAACAGTGACAACAACAACGATCAGGAAATAACGTGCTCAACAACAACGTATTGCGCCAACTTGATCTGCAGGACGTGATGGTGTTCCTGTGCCTGTACGAACACAAAAGTGCGCGACGCACCGCTGAAGTCATGAGCATCAGCCAGCCGACCGTCAGTTATTGCCTGAAACGGCTGCGCAACTGCTTCCACGACGCGTTGTTCGACGTCGATCACGGCAGTCTCGTCGCGACGTCCAAGGCCGAGGCCATCGAGCCTTATCTGCGTAACGTGATCGACGCCGTGAACCACTGCGCGGACATGGATGACGATCAGGTCGTCGCGTCGGCGCGCCGCGTCATTCGCGTATGCGCACCCGAGTACTTCGAGCTGCTGCTGTTGCCGGGCGTGCTCGAGTCGTTCATGAAGCGTGGCCGGGAAACCTCGCTGGTCGTCGACCGGCTTGGCCGCGAACTGCCGGTCGAACGGCTGCTGGCCGGCGAAATTGATTTCGCGATCGGCTTTGGTCCCGGTTATCACCGGCTCCATCCCGACCTGCAATGGGAATCCGTCCTGTCCGACACGTTCGTGTGCCTGACCGCGTCGCGCACACTTGCCCCGTCGACACGCGTATCGCTCGACGAGTTCTGCGACATGCACCACGTCTTTCCGACGCCGTGGATTTCCGAGCGGAACATGATCGACGGCTGGCTCGAAAAGCTCGGACGGTCGCGCAACATCGTCGCGCGGGCGAACACTTACCAGGCCTGCCTGAATATCGTCGCGCGGCTACCGGTCGTCCTGATCCTGCCGCGGCGCCTGATTCCCTACCTGTCGATTCCGGCCGCCGTGCAGATTTGCGAGGTGCCGCTCGGCTTCCCGACCTTCACCCTCGACGTCATCTGGTCCACCCAGATGGAAAAGAACCCCGACATCCGCACGATGCGCACGCTGTTCAAGGATCTCGCGAGCGCGAACGCACTCGAGCCGGGGGAACTGCCCCGAGCGTAACAACCGGCCCCGGCCCGCGTCCGGTTTGTTGACGGTGAGGAAGCAAAGGCCGGCTTCCTTGCAGGACCCTAAACAAAATTTACATTCTCCATTTAATTTTTAAAACGGTCTGCCCAGCCGTGTCGGTAGATTGGTCAGTGTTCGACGAAGCCGCGCTTCGAACTCAAGACCAACCACACTGAGAGGCAACCATGATGGATGTAGTTGACGTAGTCACTGCGCAGGTTCAGCACAAACCATTGCCGCGTTTCGGCTTCGAGTTGATCGAAAGCCTCGAACCGGGCCAGAAGGCGATCGATCTTGTCGATACCGACCAGTTGTACGAGCAGCTCGCCCACTCGGGCGTCGTGATCTACCGCAATTTCGCGGACTCGCTCGAGGATTTCAACCGTTTCGTCAGCCAGCATTCGGCGCGCGTCACGTTCGACCCGGCGCGCAAGACCTCGACGGAGAACACCGCGGAGATCGATGCCGGCGCGCTCGAAATGGGCCTGCACCGCGAAAACGGCAACCTGCCGTTCACGCCCGACCTGCAATGGTTCTACTGCCTCGAGCCGGCGCGCGTCGGCTCCGAGACGACGATCTGCGACGGGCAGCGCGTGCTGCACGAACTGACGCCGGCCGTGCGTCGCCTGTTCGAGCAGCGCCAGATCAAGTATGCGCGCCGCATTCCCTGGCCGAACGTGCAGCGCTTCCTGAGCATCGAGCTGCAGGTGCCGGCCGACGAAGTGAACGACTCGCATCTCGAGGTCGTCAACCAGCGCGTGCGCGGCCAGCAGTATCGCCGTCTCGACCCGTTCCTCGTGTCGTCCGAGCGCGTGACCGACGCGATCACCACCAGCTGCTTCTCCGGCCGCCGCGCGTTCTGCAACTCGCTGCTCGGACCGAGCGTGAACTACGAGCCGCCGCTGATCACCTGGGCCGACGGCACCGACATCGATTTCGAGGTTTGGGACGAAATCAAGGACGTGACCGCCCGCTACACGTATGACCTGTTCTGGAACAAGGGCGACATCGTCGCAATCGACAACAGCCGCGTGATGCATGGCCGCCGCCGCCTCGCGGACACGGGACGCCGCATCTTCGGTGCCCAAAGCTATCGCAAGGAAGCCATCGCATGATCAGCGCACTCATCGAACGTCATTTCGCCGAAGCACCGAACCGCGTCGTCGTGAAGGAAATGGACGGCCGCGAATACTCGCTGGACGAACTGCGCGCGGACGTCGCGCGTATCGCCGCCACACTGCAGGACGTGTACGGCGACTGCAGCGGCCTCGTGTTCGGGGTCGCCGCACGCTCCAGCTACACGTGGGTCGCGACGATGCTCGCCATCTTCCGCGTGAAGGCCGTGCTGCTGCCGGTACCGATCGAATTCTCCGACGAGCAGATCGGCAGCCTGCTGCACAAGGCGACCGCGATCTTCACGCAGGATGCGCATACCGCCGCGCGCATCGGCGCGATCCTGCCGGGCATCGCCTGCCTCGACGCCGCGAGCGGGCGCGACGCGTGGCCGGCAGCCGGCGCACGCGCCGGCGAGCGGATCGAGCCCGGCATCTGCGGGATCATCCATACGTCCGGCACAACCTCGAAGCCGAAGGGCGTGAAGATCCGCGACGAGGCCGTCGGCCTGCTCGTGACCAATGTACTGAAGCGCGTGCCGGCCGGCCCGCTCGACTACCTGTCGATCGTGCCGATGAGCCTGCTGATCGAGCAGGTGCTCGGCGTGTTCCTGCCGGTGCTGTCCGGCGGCTCGCTGACGCTGATGCCGGCGAACTACGCCGAGTACGGCTCGCGCAGCGGAAATGCGCGCGACTACCTGGACCTGATCGCCCGCGTCGATCCGAACTTCCTGTACCTGCCGCCGAAGCTGCTCGAGGAAGCCGACGCGCTGCTCGAATCGACCAGCGTGACGCAGCTGTTCGGCCGCCGCAACCCGCACATCATCACGGGCGGCGCGAAGATTCCGGCCACCGTGCTCGAATCGCTGGACAAGCGCGGCGTGCAGGTCTACGAGGCCTACGGGCTCAGCGAGAACAGCTCGATCATCTCGCTGAACTACCCGGGCCAGCGCCGTATCGGCTCGGCCGGCACGTTGCTCGACGGAATCCTGCCGGTGATCGTCGACGGCGAGCTGCGGGTGCGCACGCCGACCCTCTGCGCGGGCTACTACAACTCGGACGACACGTCGTGCGAGCTGACCGACGGTTACCTGCATACCGGCGACATCGCCGAGATCGTCGACGGCTTCCTGTACATCACCGGCCGCAAGAAGCACGTGATCATCCTGTCGACGGCACGCAACATCTCGCCGGAGTGGGTGGAGACGGTCTACAAGGAAAGCGCGCTGATCGACGACATCGTGGTGTTCGGCGAAGGACGCGAGGAGCCGGCGGCGATCGTGCTGTCCGCGCACGACGAAGCGGCGGTGCGCGACGAGATGGCGCGGCTCGAACCGCGGCTCGCGGATTTCGCGCGGGTTCGGCGGGTCAGGGTGGTGACCGATATCGAGCGCTTCCGCAAGGACTACTACACGGTCACCGGGCGGCCGCGCCGCCAGTTGATCGAGCGCGATCACGCGGCGTCGCTGTACTGACCGGGAGCCCAACGTGCACATCGTACGAACCTTCCATCCGGGTCACGGCGCCTATCGCCAGATCCAGCTCGCGGTCACGCAGCATTACTACCAGGCGCACGGCGCGCGGCCCGAGCCACGGCCGGACCAGTTCTGGTGCCTGACCGACCGCGCGATGTCGTTGCCCGGCTATGCGTGCGTGGGGCTCAGTTGGGGGGACAGCGCGCCGCTGTTCTCCGAACACTACCTCGACGAGTCGCTCACGCGCCTGTACGGGCTGTCGCGCGCGGAACTCGTCGAACTCGGGCAGTTCTCGTCGTTCGGCTCGAAGGGCGCCGGGCGCTACCTGATCTCGAATGTGTTCCGCACGCTGGCCCAGCATCACTACCGGTACGTGCTGATGACGGCGACGGAGCGGGTGCGCCACATCGTGCAGTCGCTGCAGATCGCCTACGACGATCTCGGCCCCGCGTGCGTGAGCCGGGTACGTGACACGCATGTCGACTGGGGCACGTACTACGACAACGCGCCGCGCGTCATCATGGTGAAGATCGACGACCTGGCCGCCCGCAACGATCTGCCAATGTGGAGCCCGCTCGACGATGCACCGTCGGCGCGCATGCCGCTGAGGCAGGTCGAACTGGCCGCAAACGGTCACTGATCCCGACGGGCCGCACGCATGTGCGTCGGCCTGTCCCGTCATTTCAGGAACGTCCCCATGTCCGATTCCAAACGATACGAAAACTTTCTCGTGTTCCTGGCGCCGCTGATCAACAGCGTCGGCGGGATCGCGATCGACCTCTATGCGCCGAGCATTCCGGCCATCGGTCGAGAACTCAACGTCGCGCCGAGCATGATGCAGAACACGATCACGATCACGCTCGTGTTCTATGCGATCGGCCAACTCGCATTCGGCATGCTCGCCGACTGGTGGGGCCGCCGCCCGTCGGTGCTGTTCGGCCTCGCGCTGTTCATCGCCGGCAGCGTGCTCGCGGTCGTCGCCCCATCGTTCGAGGTGCTGATGATCGGGCGCGCGATCCAGGGCTTCGCGATCGGCTCCTGCCAGGTCGTCGCGCGCGCCGTGCTGGTCGACCGGCTGAAGGGCGACCGCTTCCGCGTCGCGATCGTCTATCTCAGCCTGGCATTCGGCCTCGGCCCCGTGATCGCGCCGTATATCGGCGGACACGTACAGGAATGGGCCGGCTGGCGCTGGAACTTCGTCGTCTATTGCGGGTACGGCCTCGTCGTGCTGTCGTTCGCGTTCGCCGGTCTGCGCGAGACGTTGCGGCCGGAACTGCGGCGCACGCCGCGGCAAACCATCGCGGGCTACCGTGAGATCCTGTCCGATCCGCATTTCCTGTCGGCGGTCGCGATGCTCGGGATGAGTTTTTCCGCGTTCCTGATGTGGAACGTGATCGGCCCGTACATCGTGCAGTTCCGTCTCGGTCATTCCGCGTCGTATTTCGGCTCGACGGCGCTTGGCGTCGGGCTGTGCTACCTCGGCGGCACGACACTGAACCGGAGCCTGATCCGCCGCTACAGCGGCGAGCAGCTGATGCGCGGCGGCATCGCGACGTTTGCCCTCGGGGTGGCCTGCGTGGCCTCGAGCGGCGGCGAGCTGATCCTGCCGACCGCGCTCGGCGGCATCATGCTGATTGCCTTCGCGCAGGGCTTCATCTTCTCCAATGCGATGGCCCGCTCGATGGCGCTGTTCCCGGGTCGGGCCGGCGCCGCGGCGAGCCTGCAAGGGTGCCTGATGCTGGCGCTCGGTTCCATCGTGTCAGGGGTCGTCAGCGCGCTGCCGATCGAAACGAATGCGGCGATCGCCGTCATGTTCGCGTGCCTGCTGGGCGTGACCATGGTCGGCTTCCGGCAACTGCATCGCCTGCATCCGCAGGTGGCGCGATGAAGACGGCCCTCGCGCTCGCGCTGCGGCTCGTGCTCGGCGCCTTCTGGTGCTGGGCCGGCCTCACGAAGCTGGCCGGACACTTCGATGCCGGGCCGTTCCTCACGGCCGCCGTCTCGCGCTCGGCGGCGGCGCCGGAAGCCGTGCGAAGCGCACTGATCGGCGCGATCGGGCACGTCGCATTGCCGCATGTCGCGCTGGTCAATTTCGCCGTGCCCTGGCTCGAGCTCGCAGCGGGCCTGTCGATCCTGCTCGGCGTCGCGACCGCTTGGGGTATCGGCACGGCGGCCGCGCTGTCCGCGCTGTTCCTGATGTGCGGTGCCGTCAGCACCAACCCGTTGCTGCTGTTCGGCGCGGTCGTGCTGGCGATGTCGCATCCGTATGCTCGCGCGTGGACCCTTCACGCGTGGCGCTCGCCTGCTGCGACCCTCTGACCGTCGTAGCAGGTGCTTTTTTGGCCGCATGACCCGACGTCCCGGGCATGCGGTTTTTTTTGCGTCCGGTGCGCGAAATATTTAATCAGGAATTCAAAAAATTGACATCCGGATCATACCGCCCTGTCCAAACTGATGCCATGACAGACTCGATCGGGAATTCTCCATGAGACGCTCAATGTTCTTTACCGCCGGCGCGCTGGCCGTCCTGTTCGGCGCATTATTCTTCTGGCGCACGGAGCGCGTGTCAGCTGCCGATCGGCCGGTGCCGCCGCCCGCACCGTTGCCGGTCGAAACCGTCGTCGTGAATCCGCAGTCGACGGCGCCGACGCTCGACGCGGTCGGCTCGCTCGAAGCCGTGCGGCAAGTGACGATCGCGCCGGAAGTCGCGGGCCGCATCGTCGGCATCCAGTTCGTCGCGGGCTCGCGTGTGAGCGCCGGTCAAGCGCTCGTGCAGCTCTACGACGCGCCCGAACAGGCGAAGCTTGCCGGGCTGCAGGCGAAGGCGGATTACACGCGCCGGCAGTTCGCGCGCTCCGAGCAACTGGCGCCGAACGGCGCCGAGCCGAAGGCGACCTTCGACGCGCGCCGCTACGAACTCGATGCCGCGCGCGCCGATATCCGCGAGACCCAGGCGGTGATCACGCAGAAGCTGATTCGCGCGCCGTTCTCCGGTGTGATCGGGTTGCGACGCGTGAATCTCGGGCAGTACCTGAACCCGGGCGACGCGATCGCGACGCTCACCGATCTCGACACGCTGCATGCGAATTTCACGGTGCCGCAGAAGGCATTGAGCCGCGTCGCGCTCGGTCAGACCGTGCGCGTGACGACCGATGCGTATCCTGGGCGATCGTTCGACGGGCGCGTGACGGCCATCGAGCCGCAGGTCGGCGACGAGACTCGCAACATCACCGTGCAGGCCACCGTGACCAATACCGGCCAGTTGCTGCGCCCGGGCATGTATATCGACGCCCATCTGATGCTGCCGGGCCGCGACGCGGTGATCAGCGTACCGGATACGGCAGTGCAGACGTCGCAGGCCGGCGACACCGTGGTCGTGGTCGAGCAGCGGGACGGGCGCGGCATCGGCGTCGCGCGCGTTCGCAAGGTGCGCACCGGCACGCGCGACCAGGGCCGCATCGTCATCGAGGACGGGCTGCGCGCCGGCGATGCGGTCGTGACGACCGGGCAGCTGCGCGTCGCGCCGGGCGCGAAGGTGCAGGCGCTCGCCGATGCATCCACGCAACGGGAGACCGTGCGATGAGCCAGACCACGCAAGGTGCGCGTTTCACCGATATCTTCGTGCGGCGGCCGGTGCTGTCGCTTGTTTGCAGCGTGCTGATCCTGTTGATCGGACTGCGCTCGCTCGGCGCGCTGCCGGTGCGCCAGTATCCGATGCTGGAGAGCGCGACGATCAGCGTCGAGACGGCTTATCCCGGCGCATCGCAGGCATTGATGCAGGGTTTCGTGACGACGCCGATCGCGCAGTCGATCGCGACCGCGGACGGCATCGAGTACCTGACGTCCACGTCGACCCAGGGCAAGAGCGTCGTGAAAGCGCGGCTGCGCCTGAATGCCAACGCCGACCGCGCGATGACGGAAATCATGGCGAAGGTGCAGGAGGTCAAGTACAAGATGCCCGAAGGCGCGTACGACTCGGTGATCACCAAGCTCACCGATGCGCCCACGGCCGTCATGTACCTCGGCTTCTCGAGCGATACGCTGTCGATCCCAGAGATCACCGACTACGTGGTGCGGGTCGCGCAGCCGCTGGTCACCACGGTGCCGGGCGTGGCATCGGCCGAGATCGTCGGCGGGCAGAACCTCGCGATGCGGGTCTGGCTCGACGCCGCGCGGCTGGCCGCGCACGGGTTGTCGGCTGCGGACGTGTCGGCCGCGCTGAAGGCGAACAACGTCCAGGCTGCGCCGGGCCAGTTGAAGGGGGCGCTCACCGTCGCCGACATTTCCGCGAACACCGATCTGACCGACGTCGCCGCGTTCGGCAACCTCGTCGTGAAATCTGATGCGAACGGCGGCTTCGTGCGGCTGCGCGACGTCGCGACGATCGAGCTGGGCGGCCAGCAGTACAACGCGAGCGCGCTGATGAACGGCCACCGCGCAGTGAACATCGCCATCAACGCGACGCCGTCGGGCAACCCGCTCGACATCGTGCGCGGCGTGCAGGCGCTGCTGCCGACGATGGAGCGCAGCAAGCCGGCCAGCATCCGGATCGGCGACGTGTTCGACGTGGCGCGCTTCGTCAATGCGTCGATCGACGAGGTGCGCGAGACGATCATCGAGGCGATCGCGATCGTGGTGGTCGTGATCTTCCTGTTCCTCGGCTCGTTCCGCGCGGTCGTGATCCCGGTCGTGACGATTCCGCTCGCGCTCGTCGGCTCCGCGGCGCTGATGCTGGCTGCGGGATTCTCGCTGAACCTGCTGACGCTGCTCGCGATGGTGCTGGCGATCGGGCTCGTCGTCGATGACGCGATCGTCGTCGTCGAGAACATTCACCGGCACATCGAATCCGGTGAACCACCCGCACGCGCGGCGCTGCTCGGCGCGCGCGAGATCGCGTCGCCGGTGATCGTGATGACGATCACGCTGATCGCCGTGTATGCCCCGATCGGGCTGATGGGCGGGCTGACCGGTTCGCTGTTCCGCGAATTCGCGTTCACGCTCGCGGGCGCGGTGTGCGTGTCGGCGCTGATCGCGCTGACCTTGTCGCCGATGCTGAGCTCGCTGCTGCTCGACAGCAAGATGTCGGAAGGGCGCATCGCGCGTGCGATCGAACACACGCTGTCGCGCGTCACGCGCGGCTACCGGCACCTGCTGCATGCGAGCCTTGCCGCACGGCCGGCGGTGCTCGTGTTCGGCGCGGGCGTGCTGCTGGGCATCGGCGTGCTGTTCAGCGGCGTGAAGCGCGAACTGGCACCGCAGGAGGACCAGGGCTCGATCATGCTGCAGGTCAAGGCCCCGCAGTATGCGAATCTCGATTACCTCGAACGCTACGCGCCGCAGGTCGAGAAGGTGTTTCGATCGCTGCCGGAGGCCGATACGAGTTTCGTGCTGAACGGTGTCGGCGGCGCCAATCTCGGCTTCGCCGGCGTGAACCTCGTCGACTGGTCGAAACGCACGCGCGGCGCCGCCGACCTGCAGGCGCTCGTGCAGACGCGCGCGAATGCCATCGCCGGCGACCAGGTGTTTACGTTCCTGCTGCCGTCGCTGCCCGCGTCGAGCGGCGGCCTGCCGATCCAGATGGTGCTGCGCGCGCCCGCGGACTTCAAGGACATCTTCGCGACGATGGACAAGCTGAAGGCCGCCGCGTCGAAGAGCGGGCTGTTCGCGGTCGTCGACAGCGACCTCACGTTCGACAGCCGCGCGGTGGGCGTGACGATCGACCGCAACCAGGCGAATGCGCTCGGCGTCACGATGAAGGACATTGCCGATACGCTCGCGGTGCTCGTCGGTGAGAACTACGTGAATCGTTTCGATCACGACGGCCGCTCGTACGACGTGATTCCGCAGGTTGCACGCGCGGAGCGACTGTCGTCCGAGATGCTGAACCGCTACTACGTGAAGACGCGCAGCGGCAAGATGGTCGCGCTGTCGACCGTCGTGCGCGTGTCGAACGGCAGCCAGGCGAACGCGCTCACGCAATTCAACCAGCTGAATTCGGCCACGCTGTCGGCGGTGGCCGCACCCGGCGTGACGATGGGGCAGGCGGTCGAATTTCTTCAGAAGCAGACATTGCCGGCCGGTTACGACATCGACTGGCTCGGCGAATCGCGGCAATACGTGCAGGAAGGCAACCGGCTGACCGTCACGTTCGTGTTCGCGCTCGTCGTGATCTTCCTCGTGCTCGCCGCGCAATTCGAAAGCTTGCGCGATCCGCTCGTGATCCTCGTGTCGGTGCCGCTGTCGGTGTGCGGCGCGCTGGTGCCGCTGTATCTCGGCTTCGCGACGCTGAACATCTATACGCAGATCGGGCTCGTCACGCTGATCGGCCTGATTTCCAAGCACGGGATCCTGATGGTGAGCTTCGCGAACGAACTGCAGCGCACGCAGCACCTCGACCGGCGCGCGGCGATCGAGCACGCGGCCGCGGTGCGGCTGCGACCGATCCTGATGACGACCGCCGCGATGGTCGCCGGGCTCGTGCCGCTGATTTTCGCGCGCGGAGCGGGCGCAGCCAGCCGCTTCGCGATCGGCATCACGGTCTCGACCGGCATGCTGGTCGGCACGTTATTCACGCTGTTCGTGCTGCCGACCGTCTACACGCTGATCGCCAAACGGCATCGCGAGGCGGCGACCAGCGAGCGGGCACGTGTGCTGGAGACGGTATGAGCGAGCAATTTGAAACGCGTGCCTCGGTGGTGCGCAACGGGAGCAACATGAATCGGATCCGCGTTGCGGCTGCCGCGGTAGCCGCGCTCTTCGCCACGGGCTGCACGATGGCGCCGCATTACACGCGGCCCGACGCGCCGGTCTCACAGGCGTTTCCGTCGGGTGGCGTCTATGCGACGCAACCAGGTGCCGCGGCCCGCGCGCGCAGCGCGAACGGCCAGGCGGCCGCCGCCATCGGCTGGCGCGAATTCTTCGTCGATCCGCGCCTGCAGCGGCTGATCGAGATCGCGCTGAAGAACAACCGCGACCTGCGCGTGTCGGTGCTGAACATCGAGGCGGCGCGTGCGCAGTATCAGATCACGCGCGCCGGCCTGTTCCCGACGCTCGATGCGACGGGTACGGGCAACATCCAGCGTGTACCGGCTGGTGTGTCGACGACGCAGCAGTCGCTGATCACGCGCACCTACAACGTCGGCTTGTCGGCGTCGTGGGAGCTTGATCTGTTCGGCCGCGTGCAGAGCCTGAAGGACCAGGCGCTCGCGCAATACCTGTCGACCGCGTATGCGCGGCAGGCGTCGGAAATCTCGCTGGTGTCGCAGGTGGCTGACCAGTACCTGACGGTGCTGTCGACCGACGATCTGCTGAAGGTCACGGAGAACACGCTGAAATCCGCGCAGGCGTCGTACGACCTGACGAAGCTGCAGTTCGACAACGGTACGGGCTCCGAACTCGACCTGCGTCAGGCGCAGACGGTGGTCGAGACGGCGCTCGCGAACCAGCAGGCTCAGGCACGCGCCCGCGCGCAGGCCGTGAACGCGCTGGTGCTGCTGATCGGCGAGCCGCTGCCGGACGATCTGCCGCCGGGCATGCCGCTCGACTCGCAGAACCTGCTGACGGACGTGCCGGCAGGCCTTCCGTCGGACCTGCTGACGCGTCGCCCTGACGTGATGCAGGCCGAGCAGACGCTGCTGGCCGCGAACGCGAACATCGGCGCGGCACGTGCGGCGTTCTTCCCGAAGATCTCGCTGACGGCCGCGTTCGGTACCGCGAGCCCGACGCTGGGTGGCCTGTTCAAGGCCGGCACGGCGGCGTGGTCGTTTGCGCCGAACATTGCGCTGCCGATCTTCGAGGGCGGGCAGAACATCGCCAACCTCGATCTCGCGCACGTGCAGAAGCGCATCGAGATCGCGAACTACGAGAAGGCGATTCAATCGGCGTTCCGCGACGTGTCGGACGGGCTGGCCGCACGCGGCACGTACGACCAGCAGATCGCTGCGCTGGAGCGCAACGAGCACGCGCAGCAGCGCCGCTTCGACTTGTCGGACCTGCGTTACAGGAACGGCGTCGACAGCTATCTGTCGGTGCTGACCGCGCAGACCGACCTGTACACCGCGCAGCAGTCGCTGATCAATGCGCGGCTGGCGCGCTGGACCAACCTCGTCACGCTTTACCGTGCGTTGGGCGGGGGCTGGGTAGAGCGAAGTGGGGAGATGGCCCGGGAAGCCGACGCGCTGTGATTTTCCTTTCTCCTCCACGGTTCCGGCCAGCGACAACACGATCCGCTGGCCGGTCGACGATCGCGTGAGCTACGCATCCGGCCCGGCCTTCGATTCCTTGCAACCGGACGTCATCGCCACGCTAATCGTCGGCTAGAATTCCCCGTGCTCGCGACGCGCAAGCACATGTGGGGCCGATGACGAATGCGTCGCGCAATCCAGCGCGGCACAGCCGCCGATCGGCGACGGAAACAAGGAAAACTCCGCAAGTGCACAACGCGGGGCCGGGGTGGTGGTATGGCTAAAGTGCTGTTGCTCGATGACGAGGTCGAGTTACGCGAGGAAATCGCCGCGTTTCTGGAACGGCGTGGCTGGCTGGTCAGTCAGGCCGGCACGGTCGCGGAGTTCCGGGAACGGGCGTCGGATCTCGCATTCGCGATCATCGACGTGATGCTGCCGGACGGGAGCGGCTTCGATGCGGCTGCGTGGCTCAGGGCCCGGCATCGCGACTGCGGCATCGTCATGCTGACCGCGCGAGGGGAGACGCAGGACAAGATCAATGGCCTGGTTGGCGGGGCCGATCATTATCTCGTCAAGCCGGTGAAGCTGATCGAACTCGACGCCATTCTTCAGGCCCTCGGCCGCCGGGTCGCCAGCGACTGGCGGCTCGACCGTCAGGCACGCGTGCTGTTCGCGCCGGACGGCGGGCGGCTCGACCTGTCGGCCGGCGAGATCGGCCTGCTCGCACTGCTGGCGCGCCATCCGTCCGAGGCAGTCAGCCGGCGGCAGATCGCGGAGGCGTTCGGTTTCGACTGGGTCGACTACGACGAGCGCAGGCTGGAGACGATGGTGAGCCGACTTCGGCAGCGCTGGCGTGGCGAGTCGGGCTCGGAGCTGCCGCTGAAGACCGTGCATCGCACCGGTTACGCGTTCGCCGCACCGCTGATGGTCGGCTGAGCGGCAACGGCCGCCTGGTCGGCGTTCGCCGGCAAGAAGACGGTCGCCCGGCAGCCGCGCCCCTCGTTGCTGACCAGGCTCAATGTACCGCCCTGCATCTCGACCATGCGGCGTGCCAGCGGTAGACCGAGGCCCGTACCGGGCTTGCGGCCCACGTTGCGGCCGCGATAGAAGCGATCGAACACGTGCGGCAGGTCCGCCGGCGCAATACCGGGGCCGCCGTCCTCCACTTCCAGTTCCACGCCGCCCGGCACACGCCGGCCGCGCAACACGATCCGGGTGCCGCCGGGCGTGTATTTGACGGCATTGTCGGCGAGCGTGCGCAGCACGAGACGCGTCAGGCCGACGTCGCATGCAAAGGCGTCCGGGAGATCGTTCACTTCGATTTCGATGCGGTGGCCGTCGGACAGCACGGCGGCGGCGGTGGCCGCATCGTCGAGCAGCGCCGACAGGCCGGCGTAGTCGATGCGGGGTCCGCGCCGCAGCAGTTCGAAACCGTCCTCGTGCAACGAGTCATTGATCAGCACCGTCAAACGCTGCGTCGCGCGCAGGATCTTCTGGTAGCGCGACGAGGTCAGCGCATCGGCATGAGCATCGTCGAGCTCGAGGTTTTGAGCGGTGGCGTCGATCACGGCCAGTGGCGTCCTCAGCTCGTGCGAGACGGTTGCAAGCAACTGGCGCTGCTCGTCCTGCGCGCGCTTTTCAATCGCCAGAGACGCTTCCACTTGCTCCATCGCCTCGCGAAGCGCCTGGGTGCGCAGCGCGACCTTGGCTTCCAGATCGCGCTCGGCCTGGCGGGCAACGCGCAAAGCGTCTGCCTGCGCGGATTCCATCGCATTGCGCATCGCGTTGTAGCGCGCGCTGATCGCCGAATTCATGATCAGCATGAATGCGAGCATACCCAGATAGCCGGCATTGTCGACGAGCAGCCCCGGTGCGGCCCAGCCGACGTTGCGCGCGACCCGCAACGCGCTGCCGCCGAGCAACAGCAGCAGCACGAGCACGATCACGCGTGCATGCCGGTGTCCGTTCGCAGTGAGCCAGATCGAAACGGCGATCATCACGATGATGACCGCCATCTGCCAGAACAGGTAGAGGGGACGCACCCACCAGACGTTGACGACCAGCATCAGCGGCGCGGCAGCCAGCGCCGCGACGATCGTCAGTACGCAAAAGGCGATCGTCGGACGCCGCCAGCGCGCGTTGAACAGGCCGAGATAGTGAGCGGTGAACAGCGTGCCGACGGGCGTGCCGAATAGCCAGCTGAGCAGGTAAACCGCGTTGCTTGCGAGCGGAAAGTCCGGCAGCAGGTACTGGTAGAGGTAGCCTTCGGCACCGAGCGCGGTGAGCAGGTTCACGATGACGCTCAGCCCGTAGAGCCCGAAAGACGCGTCGCGCGTCACCCGGAAGAGCCACAGGCTCGATGCGAGCAGCACGAGATGCGCGGCGTCCAGCAGGCCGAACAGCAGCGATTCCTTGCTCGTCGCGGAGATGAACGCGTCGGGCGACCACAGCACCATCGAGAAGCTCATGGTGCTGGTGCTGCGGATCCGCAGATAGAGCGTGACCGGCTGGCCGGCGGGTAGATCGAGGCGGAACACGGGGTTGCGGTACGCGACGTCGCGCTGCTCCACCGGCTTGCGGTCGCCCGCGACGTGGCGCCGATAGCCGCCGTCGGGCTGTGGCACGTACAGCGTGACGTCGTTCAGCAGCGACGAGCGCAATTCCAGCAGCCACATCGGCGGTGCGCTCGCCGGCCGCATCACGGTCAGACGCAGCCACACCGCACCGTTGACATAGCCGAGCGCCGGCTCCGACGTCTGGCCGACGAACCGGCGTGCGATCTCGGCGCCCGATATCTGCTCGACGGTGAGCGCGTTGCCCGGATCGCGCAGCAGATCCCAGCCCGCCTGGATGTTGACGCGCCCGCCATCCGGTAGCGGAATGGGCGTTGACGCAAACGCTCCCGAGGCCCAGGAAAATAATATGAAGAATATGAGCGGGAGCATCACGCGATTCGTGTCGGTTTCTGCGATCGGGCGTCACTATAACCGAACGCCCGACGTCGTCCGGCCGCACGGCGCCCGCTGCGCATCCGAGCCGGATGTCAGAAGTTGTCAGCTTTCGCCGCACGCGTTCATTTAAGATTCGCGCCAATCAAGGAGAGACGGGGCGTGTTCGCCGGCAATGCGCTCCCGAGAACCTTGACCAGCGATGCCACCATTGGCAGCGCCCCGCGCGATGACGGCGCGTCGATCGGTCATGTGGCCGCTTTGATCGACGCAGAAAACAACATGGCCGGGCGGGCGGTGGCATTCCGACGAGCAATCACACAAAAAATCGGCACGAGGGCGCTCGTCGACCACAATGCCATCGCCGTCAACGGACGGTCGGCAGGGTTTTGCTGGCTGATGGGGTGTTGCGCGCGAAGATGGCGGGCAGTTGCCCGACCCTCTCCAGCCTCGCCTGGTCCAATCGGGCCGGGCGGGGCCGGAAGCGCGGCGCTGTCCGACCGTTCGAGCGATGACGACCGACAAGCGTCGTGTCGATAAAAACAATCAGAAGCCCATTTCTTCCCCTTGTTCGAAGAGCAGTGCTCGCTTCCGGCCATGATTGCGTCGGCTCCGGGCATGACTACAACCGCCGCGTCATGCGAGCCGATGCCTCTGCACTGCGCGCTCCTGGTGCATTTCACCGGATCGATCTGTACAACTGATGACTGGTTCTGAATCCCACTCTCTGGAAAACGCGCATCGCGCAGTCAGGCACGAGCGCTATCATGCACCCGCGCTGGACAAGGGGCTCGACATACTGGAATTGCTTGCGGGGCAGGCTGACGGCTTGTCGCGCACCGAGATGTCGACGGCGCTCGGTCGCAGTCCGAGCGAGATCTATCGGATGGTCGAGAGGCTGGTCTCACGCGGGTACGTCCATCGAGCATCCGGCGGGGATCGCTATCACCTCTCCTCCAAGATCTATCGACTGGCAATGCAACATCCGGCATTGCGCGACATTCTCGACATCCTGTATCCGGAGATGACGAATTTCGTCCGCGCAGTATCTCAATCCGCTTTCCTGGGCATCTTTCACGACGGCCAGGTGCGCGTCGTCGCAACCTATGAGCCGCCTGACCGACTCACGATTACCCCCAGGATCGGCGCGGAACTTGGCGTGATCGACACCGCGCCGGGCTTGGCCCTGCTGGCTTTTCAGGGTGTCCAGGCCCGGATTGCCATGCTGCGCGCCACGCAGCGTGCGACGTTTGACGAAGGTGGGCTCACGGAAATCCCGCATGGGCAGCTCGACGCCATTTGTCGAATGGGATACGCACGAATATCGAGCTTGAGCTTCAGCGGGTTGGAAAACATGTCGTTCCCGTTATTGGATAGGGCAGGGAACGCCATCGCGGTCATCACATGCCCGTTTCTGGAAGCCGGGACGCCGATAGATCGCCCGAGCGCGGATGCCGTGTGCGTACACTTGCTTGCGATTTCTCACGCTATCTCGAATCGCATGACGCGCTGAAGCAGATGGGGAATCGTGGAGGTGGTTTGGGTTAGGGGAGGTGGCCGCGGGCTACCGTCGCGGGAGAGGTGATGAACGAGGAAAAACGGCGGATGCGCTGACGGCCGCAGACGGCGCTAACCCCAAAGCAAGCGAAGCGTGCAGGTCCGGAAATGTGACCGGTCAACTGCCCGAACCACAACGCCACGGCTCGTCCAGTACCGGTCTTCGTTCAGCGCGTGACTTGATAGCTCTGGATATTTCGACAGGGCGTTTCAATTTACGGTGCACCGCATGGGTGGTCGGAGCCGGTGTCATACGGCCAGAATGGATATTTTCCATTTTGGTCGGCAGCATAGATATGTATCGTTCTTACTGAGGAAGAGACACCGATATCTTGAGCTTTACCAATTCTCCACGTCCAGTGCGGCTTTGAATCACCATCGTTCGTGTGCGTGCTACCGACATCCACGCCGACTGCGCAGTTTGATGCAGCCGCGTGATAGCATTTCTGAATGTAGTCGGCAACATTGTCGCTATTCTTCAGATTTACCAGATTACCAACCATCCGGTTCGCTGTTGCGGATTCGCTCGCGGTCAACGCTTTACCCGTATCCGCTCGACATGCGTATGCGAGTACATGCCCGGCATTGAGCGACGAAGCCAAAGCAACAGCGGTCAGAATCATCCGTTTCATTTCACATCCCCCTGCTGAGCGACGATTTGTGTTCGCTGACAGTGTAGAAGTGGCTCGCGTTCGTGGCGATTACAACCGATTACAAGGCGCGACCTTGAACGGATCTTCGGGGCTTTAGCCGGGCGAGATCTTGAATTTCCCCGACGCGCAGAGTTTGACAGACGTCGGTAGAGCTTTGGCCGTGAAGGCGCTCAGCGCTATTCGAAGCGAGCGCTGAACACGAAGTTGGGCGCGCGGGGTTCGAACATGTGGATAGGACTTGGCATGCTCAACATGCGCATCGCTCGACGACTCATTGCGGAACGCACCAACTGCCAATCATGCGATAGCCACTGTCGCACGCCCAACCGTTCCATGTGTCCGCAAGGTGTGCATTGAGCGGGACATTGACCGCGACACACGTATTGGCGAAGCGCCTAAATCCGGTATTACATGCCCAGTTGGAACTCTCACCCGTCAGATGTGCATTGGGTGGAGTCGCTTGCATTGCCATGCATATAGCGCCGTATTGTTGGTACCCGTCGTCACATTGCCACTGCCCATCGGACGAAATGCGATGGGCGTGTGCGGGCATCGCAATCGGCACACAGCCGCTGGGCCCCGTTGCCATCCCGGCCGGACAGTTCACCTGAGCACGTGCATTAGACGACCCTGGGCATCCAGTTCGGTCCACTCGGGGTGGACAAGTGACGGGCGATCCGGGCGCGTCTTGCTGTGTTCCTGGGCCAGGTAGTTGATTGGCGACGGGGACATGATTTGTGCTGGGCAGTGCGCTTACCGCCGGCGCGACGGCTATCGGTCCGACAGGCCTTCCTCGAAACGCATCGAGGAATCGGGTCACTTGAGGCAGCGCCTCCTGCGCGTGAGCGTGCATGCCCCAACAGAGCAGCAGACTGGCGGCTGAGCGCAATAGCAGTGAACGGGGGAAGCGACGAATCAATTTTGACCTCAAGTCTTCCGCATAACCGTGAGATCTGCTTCCGCTTGGGCGAGCGCACGATATGCTGCATCCAGTGCAACTTTCGCGTTCGATTGACGTACGAGAATTTCGTTTCGTACGGTTTGCAGGCGCGACGCCCCCTCTCGGAGTTGATGTTCGAGCTGAGTTCGCAGTGACGCTACGCGCGCGTTCACGGTATTGATGTCCTGCTGCGTCGGCGTTGCCCCTGCGACTGGTACAAATCGGCGCTCGATAGACTTCCTCCAGGTCATCAGATTGGCCGTCAGAGTTGCGCCAAAGCCTGGAACGTTGGCAACCGCTGATGGAGTGATGTCGGCCGCAGACTCAATGCCGAACGACACCAGCGTCTGTTTGCGCTGATCGCCCACTCCAGGGATTTTTGCGTTGTGGATCAGATGCCGATCGAGGAAGGTGTGTAGCTGACGCGCGACCAGCGATTCCTGGAGTTGCTTCATTTCACGCGCGAGTACCTTGGGAAGGTCGTCGAGCTCAGCCTTAATTTGACCGACATCTCGGACGATATCAGCAAAACGACGGTCAGTCCGCACCCGTTCGTATTCCGAGAGCGTGCCGTCATAAGTGCGCTTCGCGAACTCGAGCGCGCTCTTTCGCGCATTCAGCTCAGCGGGTACCGGGGGCTTGAATTCCTTGATTGCAAATCCGCCGGCGACGAGCCAAAACCACCAAAGCTGTGGCGCAACAATTGAAAGTATGAAAGCAGCGACACAGATCGCTAGATATGCACCTTGCGCAAGGATAAGCGGATTGTTTGCCGACTTGGGTGTGGGGCGCCCCGTCAGATTGAGAGACGGCGGGCTGTAGAGGGGCAGCGTCGGGACCGCACACAGCCCTTGAATTTGCGACCAAAGGGCGGTGATATTTGCCCCTGGTGCATGGAAATTGATGGTCGGCCCTGTTGCCGCGGCCGGCGTGAAATACGGTGTTCCAAGCTTGTCTCGTTCGCACCAGATGCAGGTAGGCAAGTGGCCGGGGTACTTGTGCCTGGATTCGACACTACACGACCGGAGAGAGTGCAGCAGGCTATCCAGGGCGGCGACCCATTCGTTAGCCTTCGGTCGACCATGCTTCACACCCGTTTCCGTAAACGCACGCCAGAAGAGGTCGCCCATTGCGCGGGGCAGGTAGTCCAAGCTTAGCGCCTTCGGTGGCATGTCGTTCAGCCTGGCTAGGCGATCGGCGCCATAGGCAAAGCGGAATTCCTTGATGGACCGTTCCAATTGCAGGTCGCCCGGTGTCTTGGGGACACCGGAAAAAGGGTGGCGGGCCATGAACAGCAACTGAAAGATCAGGACCGCTAGGCCGAAGTTGTCGTGGTTTGCTGTCCGCGTGATACCGTGGAATGTGTTTAGCCCCTGCAGCTCTGGTGGTGTGTAATGAGGGACACCTACCGTGCAGGGGAAGCTCGCGGTCGCTGTGTTGACGTGAAACGAATCGCAGTCGAGCAATTTAACCGTGCCCTGGTGACTGACTATAATGTTGTTCTCGTTGACGTCACCGATGGCATGACCATGCGCATGGATAGCGTCAAACGCGGCCGCGATGTTACGGGCCGTCCCCACCAGGAACGAAAAATCAGCCTTAGGAAACGTTTGGCGTCGACTTGAAACGCCGTATAGTTGATGTACCGGCTGATAGCCCGAGAACTTCGGCATCGTGAAACCACCGACCGGCCCCAGTCGTTGTGTCAGCAGGACGCTAATCGGCCAAGCAGCAATCTGCTTCAAGTACGTATCGCCAACTTGCGCCATCGCACGCAACTTCGCCTGACGCTCCGGCGGAAGCGCATGGGAGTATATTTTCGCGGCGACAGTCTCGCCCTTATGCGTTGTATCGAAGACTACGCCTTCGCCGCCTTGGCCGAGTTTCTTGCCGAGTTGGAGCTGATTTCCCTGTTCGTCAAACGCTACTGACACTTGTTACCCCTGTCCAACGTGTAGCAAGAATCAGCGTCTTGTCGTCATCCGTACGGTCGTTGATTGCGTCGCTGCTGAGAAATCGCTTGAGCGCAGAGCAAAGCGGATCCACTTGGTCATCAGTGGACGGGCGCAACGCTTGGAACATGGGCTCAAAGAATGGCCCATGGGCAGTTTCTGTCGCGAACACGAGCGCCAATCGTTGCAAACCGTCGCTGAACAGTGCGACTTCATCGGTTGAATGCCGAACTGCAGCGCGCAAGTGGTCAGAAGCGTTGGCGTCGGTGATGAAGTAAGTCATATTTGCGTACTCGCCCGATTCCGGCCAGAACACGGGCGCGAGTGCGTCACCGTTCCTTGCGACGATGGCTCCGTCACCAACCTGGAAGTACAGTGCACGTGTCGGCCCGATAACCGCGCCCAATAGCGTGCACGCAAGATCTCTGACGGTCGCGTTGCGCTCGTCTGCTGCGTTGCCAATTTCAGACCGAACGCTGTCGAGCAGGGCAACTGCTGCAGCCTCTGTCAGGGACGCCTCTCCGAGTTTTTCAACGGCCTCAAGAAGAATTCGCCCGCCGCGCTCGCACGCAATCTCCGACCCCACCTCGCCGAATTGCGCGCTTCCTGCACCATCCGATGCGAGCGCGACCAAAAAACTGGAGCCGGCTGCATCTTCGGTTACGTGATAGAAGCAACTGTCTTGGCAGGGGCCCGAGTTCTGAGCATGCGAACTACCGACGACCGAGGCACCAATGACTTTCCAGTTCACACCGAGGCCCAACCGGTAGGGGCCGTAAGCGGAACCTCAGTGCCCGGCGTGGAGCGGGAGACCGCCGCCATCGATGCCGAAAGCCATTGGAACAGTTCGCGAAATTTCAGTCCTTGCAATGACAGGGGCTGACGGACCGAGATTTGAGCAAGGGTGTCCATGTTGGCGCCCTGAACTCCGACGGCGAAAAAAGCAAACTTCTTGGCGGCTTCGCCTTCGCGAACTCTCGCTGCTGCCGATTGCCAAGCATCCGTAGGGCCGCCGTCGGTGATCAGAAAAATCCACGGACGGTAGTAAGAGATGCCATTCGCCTTATATTCGGCCTTGCGTGCCTCAAGCGTATCAAGGGCGAGATTGATGGCGGAACCCATAGGCGTATCACCACCAGCGGTTAGGGTCGGCGGAAAAAAATTAGGGGCCGTGTGAAACGGCACCTCCAGTGTCGCCGGACCGAATGTCACAATCGCAGTATCGACCCGCTTCATCGCGAGGGAATCCGCTGCCAGTTCATCCTTGAAGGTCGTGAGGCCCGAATTCAGCTGGGTAATGGGATCGCCATTCATGGAACCCGACCGATCCAATACAAGTACGCACGGACAGCGCTGTTCCGGATTCTCCGCGAAGTTGTCCGTGCCAAACGCTATTTGGGTAGCGAATTCGTTGTGTTCGTTCATGGTCTTCTCACTTTGCCGCGCTAGCTAAGATCGTAGTCGCGCGTTAGTATTTAGTCTTGAGCTGATAATAATCCAAGAATCATGTCCGCAAGTAAAGCTCCGGCGTATTTCGGTCTAGTTGTCGCAGTGGCGGCGGGCGTGCTCATTTCCGGAAACAATAGGCATTCACCCTCGAATGTTGCGCCGCCGCTTGATATGGCGAGTGCGCCTGCGGCAAGTGAGCCGCAAGCAGTTGAGCCGAAGCTCGCTCCAGCCATGTCCTGGCGGCAGCAGACGCTCAGTATGGGCCCACTACGGCTCAAGGCAAATTTGCCATGGTTTGGCGAGAATGCAATATGTGCTTTGCCTAACCCGGGCGACGACGAGGTCGGCGTCTGCCAACGGACGACGGGAGGCTCCGACACATCAATATGGCAAATTCGTGTCGTTACTCAACGCAATCGTTTTGTACCGGTGACGTGGTTTGACCAGGCAATCCAGTCTCTGCGCGCTCTGCCGGTCGATGTTGTCACACGCCAACTGGGCAACGAAGCCAATGCTGTTGCGAACGCAGGTTTTACAGACGCCTCGCTTCTGCCCCCAGCCGAATTGTCGGGCGCGATTGCCATTCGCGGCTCAGCCGCTGCCCCCGCGGCGCTCTCTGCGGGGCAGCCGCAATCCTGCGTCTATGCTTTTCTGTTAGCGGCAAACCGGCCGACCACGGTGCTTTATTGCGCCGACAGTGACACGGAGTCGCTTACCGGTGCGCAGAATATCGTTACATCATTGCTGAAACTCAATGCGTCGAGTGAATATAAGCGCGGCAGCCTGCAGGCCGCGGAGCACAGCCTATACCTCAAGCGCTTGAGGGCAGCAGGCGGCCCCGCTGGCGCGCCGGAGCTTGTCTCATCCGAGCAGGCATATGAGCAGTCTGCCGCCGCCGAGTGCGCGAAGTATCCCTTGATTTCACAGGAGCACTACGACTGTTCCGAAGCTTTTGCGATGAATCGCCTTCCGGCGCCATGATTTATCGCTGCTTGACGAGGGAGGCGAGTCAGGCTTGATATCATTTGGCTCGGATGTATTTTATTTTTTGATTAAAACAAAAATTTTTAATAAAAATGAAAATATTATTTTCAATAAGGCTGGAAAATGATTAATTTTGGATTTGGATTATTTTTTGTCGGAATTATGGTTGGCCTTGTCGGTATCGGTGGATTTGTTGACACACGCAAGGTCGACAGGCGATTTAAGACCGGTTATAAGAATAATGAACCTGATACTCGAAATTTCGGACGCGCCGGCAAGCGAGTCCTGTACGGTATCGGTATATGTATCACCGGTGCCGCCATCATATCGCTGACTTCGCCTTCGGAGCATTCGTCGTCCGCAAGCGCTAACGAGACGCCATCGCAGGCGGTTCAAGAATCGAACAACAAGATCACAACGGCAAATCCCGTTGTCGCTATTGAACCCCAGGGAGCGTCCCCGCAAGTGGATAACAGACCTTCCGATAGTGGAGTCGCACTGGGCTCGAACGAACGCGTTGTTGCGCCTGAAGTTACAACCGCGACGGCCGGGTCGGAATCGTCGGTGGCATCCACAATCAGCGCACAAGATGTCACTGCGCATCCAAGTGCTGCAGGTATTAGCTGCGCCGAAGATGGTACGTTTTTCGGTGCCAATGTTTGCAGAAATCAGGCGCTTGCAACGGCGTATACCAGTGAATTAAAAGAGTATGAAGCCGCACAGGCTCGCATTGGCGGTAAGGATGTCGGGGTGCGTGTTGAGCAGGAGGCCTGGCTTGAGAAGGTGACGAAGGAATGCGTCGACTCGGCTTGTCTTACCGCAGCGTTCGATAGCCGTATAGCGGATCTTCGCAGTCGCTATCGATAGGACGATCTCTCGGATGCAGGCGGCTTTGGCAAGCGCGTTGTGTATGGTCCTGCGGAAATTGATCCGCTTGGGTTTCCTGGACCAGATCTAGAGCAAGTTTTTGCGGCGTTTCGGGTCCAGCCGGACCCACCGAAAGCAGCAGCTGACGGGCGAATTCAGCTGGTGCCGACTCTTTGAGCGCAGAGTGAGGTCGGCTCTCATTGTAATCCCGGCGCCAGACCTCGATGATTGCTTTGGCTTCGCCCATGAAACCGAGCCTCAATGCGCCAGTCGGAAATTTACGGATCGCTTGTCGCTGCAGCTATCGGAAGCGTGAGACAACATCAGATCGAGAATCGATCGATATCGGGAGGCGATGCAGGCCGCTGGTCAACGGCATGCCCTGAATGGACGTGCCGTCTAATTGGAATAGTGGGTGGCCCTCGGAATAGGGTGCTATTGGAACAAAAATCCGCGCCGCTGATAACTGTCAATATTGACAGGGATTGCTCCAGTTTGAGTTGCTACCGAGTCGACGACAGCATCGCACCACCTCTCCTTTCCGTTGGGAGACAGGCGGATGATCGCTTACGCGTGACGCCATTTTGCCAACGTCGGCAGCTCGCGCTCGGTGGCCGAATCATCCAGACGGGTCCAGCTATAAAACGTGCCGTTCCATCCCGGAACGGGTAGCGGGGCCGCGCAGTGAACGTCCGCGAGGCCCGGCCGATAGGCCTGAGATGGCCAGAACAGCGGCATGATACGGCGCGCTTCCATGCCGCGGCACAATTCGGCCGGCCCGTCCGCGTCGGCCACGATATCGCAGTGGAACGACCAGTCCTCTTCGTTCCAGGCGAGAAATACACTTGGCGCGCCGGCCGCGTCGAACATCAGCACCGCGTCCTGGTTGGGGCGCCAGTAGTATTCGACGATGCCTTCCCGCGCGGCCACCTCATCGATCAGTTTGACGATCCGCGGATCCCGGTAGGTCGACCCCGCTTCATGCAGGCTGATGTGCCCGCGGGCCGCGCAGTACTTGCGTTTCGCGTTGTCCAGCACGGTTGCCAGCTTGCGCGCCATCTCGACGTCGGTTTTCTTCAGATAGCAATCGATCAGTCCCGCGTTGAACGCGTCCACCGCCACGCGCTCATCGGCGATGCCGGTGAGCAGGATTTTCATGCAGTTCGCGTTGCGGATGGAGGACAGAAACTGGACGCCGTCGACCTCCGGCATTGAATAATCAACGACCACCGCGCCCACCGCCTCGAATCGGGCGGGATCGGTGAGCGCATCCTGGCCGATCGCATTTCCGCCTTTTTTCTCCGCACCGAAATAGTCCGCGGCCGTGGGTGGCAGCTCCGCGTCACGCGACGACACGAAGTCGAGCGCCGCCTGCGGTTGCGTAAAAAAGCGGTTCAGGTGTTCGTCCGGAAATGCGCCCCGCAGCGCCTGCAGGAAATCCGGATTGTCGTCGACAAACACCACGGACACGGGATAGAGCACCGGCTGGCTAACGAAGGGTTGCATACGAGTCTCGATAAATCAGCAAAAGAAGATGCGGTACCGGAGACACGTTACCGCGAATGACGGTCGCGTTGCACGACCGCGCCAATTATCCGGCGAAAGTGGGACGCATATCAACTGCTCGTCATTTGCGAATTCGGCGCGTCTTGACCGCGCCGCTCATCGGAATTGCACGGGGAGAATCGGGCCATTCCTTCTCGTTGAAGGAATGCGCCGCTACCGCCAGTAGCGACTCAAGGAGTTATCCATGTTGACGCGAGACGCGATTCTTCAAGTCCTTTCCAACGAAACGGCACATCTGTCCGAGAAAACCTTCCACCATGTGATCGACATTTACCTCAAGGATTCCAATGCCTTCATGAACACTTATTTCGCACGCTACTTCGAATGGCAGGGCGTGTGCCGTGAACGCTGGTTTCACGAATGCATCCACAACAACCTGCTGGCGGCCGGCGGGTCGTTCGTGACGAAACGCGCGCATCAGGAATACGTCCACGAGACGTTTCCGTTCCAGCGGGTCGATTGTTATCTCAACACGTTCGAGGTCCGGCAGTGTTCGGCCTATCTGCTGTTTCGCTTCTACGTTGACGGACGACAGGTGTCGCTGGGGTATCAGCAGATCGTGTTTGCCGGTTCCGACAAGCGGATCCGCCGGTTCCCGCCGGGCATCATCGAGCGGGTCAAGGCATATGAACTGATCCTGCCGTCCACCGCGAACTGAATGTGAGACCGCCTTACCCGATGCGATAGCGCCGGGTGGGCGCCGGCGGATCGCGCAATGCCTGGTCCGCCGGCGAACCAGGCTCCGGCAGCCGAATCGTGAACGTGGTCCGGACGCCAGGGATGGATTCACACGCGATGGTGCCGCCGAGCGCTTCGCATACGCGGCGGCAAAAACTCAAGCCCATGCCGGCGCCTTGACCGTGCGATTTGGTTGAGAAAAAGGCGTCGAAGATTCGAGGGAGCACATCGGGGGCGATGCCCGGGCCCGTATCGCTGAAACGCACCACGCAATAACCGTTGCTGCGATGGGCGTCGATCTCGATCTGCCCACGGCCGTTTGCGTGGATCGCGTACAGGGCGTTTTTCAGCAGATTGAAGATGACGAAGATCACGAGCGAGTCGGATCCGGAGAACCGAAGGTCCGGATCGATTGAGCCGACCGATACGCGGTCCCGCTCACCGGGACGGAAGGGAAAGCGATCCACCGCGGCGTCGACACAGGCCCGTATCGGATGGGCCGCGAAGCCGCGGCGATCGAGTCGGTCCAGCGTAAAGGACGCCAGGGACATTTCGACCACAGTACTCGTGGTGTCGACCTGGCGCCGGATCGACGACGCGAGCGTCGGCAGTCGCTCCAGCTGTCCGGGATACAAACCGTCGGCGCACAATCGGTGCTCCACCGCCAGCCGATACCCGCGCAGCAACACCGGCAGGACGTTGCGCAGTTCGTCCGCGTGCAGACCGATCGCCGCCAGCGGCGTGGCCACCTCGTGCGCGACCGTCGCAGCCAGGAGATAGGGGCCCATCAGGCCATAACGGACGATCGACGTCGCGAGAATCCCGAGACTGATCGCGATAAACAGCACCCCCACCGGATAGAACTCGACGCCGTAGTTCACCGCATAGTCGGTGGCCGCGAGCGAGTAGAAGCCCAGGCTGACGAGACATTGCGCAAGCAGTTGCCGGACGTCTCGCGCTCGCCCCTGTCGTCTTGCGTCGATCAGGAGCCAACCGCTGCGGCCGACCAGCAATACCGTTTGCACGACGTGCAGCGGATGCAGCAGGCCCGCCTTGGGATACGGGCCAAAGAAATGCAGGCGAAATCCATCGACGACCGCATTGCTCGTGACCAGCAGCCCAGCCAGCAGGACGCAGAGTCCGTAGGAGGCGAACATGATCGGCCGCTCGTCCCGACGCGACACGATTTCCGTCACGAAATGATAGAAGGTCGTCGGCAGAAAGAGGATGAACAGATAGCCAGCCTTGACCAACAGGTTGGCGACGTTCGCATCGGTCGTCTGGAACAGGAACGCCCACGTTCCCTGCCAGACGAAGGTCGCCGCGCACATCAAGGCGAACGGGACGGACACGCGCGTGAGACCCTTGGTGGCCAGCACGTAGAGGCCAAACCCTAGAAACAACGCAGATACGAACGCGGGCAAGATCGAGTACATGATGCGTGAATCCACAATGTTCACTGGTCGCGCACCACGGAACTGTCTTGGCCGGTGCCATTGACGAGAGTAGCACGCGGCGGCAGGCGAGCGAGCGCGGCGAGTTTGTCCACGAGGCCTCCGCGCATCACAATGGTCGATTACGCGGGTGACGGGTGCCGAACAGGATAGTCGAACGCCATCATAATCAGGAACGGGCCATGGATGGCAACTTGGCCGCTACAAGCGGCGGTCGATCGTTTGAGCGGGAACTCGAACGAGACATCAGTCTGCCCCGGCGAACTGCCCGACGGCAGGGGGAATCGTCATCGATCTGCAAATGAATTTACGAAGCAATCGCATCGATAAAACACAAAATCTCGAATAATCGGCCGACTCGATACACCTATCCGGGAACTCGCGTTCCCGGTCATAAAAAATGACGTCGGACGGATAGCAAATGCATGCTTGCATGCAAGTACCGCGTGCTACGCTTTAACACGGAGTTTCGCGAATATTTCGCGCCGCTCGAAAATTGCACGGATTATTAAATCAAATGCGTTGCGCACCGATATTGCGGAAAGCATCGGCAATGGATGCCCCCTGATGCCGGGCGTTGGAGGCCAGGATCGGTGCGTATCGCAACGTGGCCGGGCTTGATCTCGCCGCCATCGTGAAACGCAGGTAGACGAGGTCGCTCCGCCCATGATCGAGAAAGAAACGGAACCGGGCCTGGGCCAACGCCGCTTCACGGTCTCGTTCGACGAACCGATGCGCGTGTCGACTGGCGGCATGCTGGCTCGCCTGGATCTGGCCGTGGAAACGTATGGCAGGCTGAACGACAGTCGCGATAACGCGATCATGATTTGCCATGGACTGACGGGAAATCAGAATGCGGCCGGCGCCCCGCTTCCCGACGGGCCGCCGCAGCCATGGTGGCAACTGGCGATCGGCCCGGGCCGGATGTTCGATACCGATCGCTACTTCGTCGTCTGTGCGAACGTGCCAGGCGGATGCGCCGGATCGACTGGGCCGGCCGCCACGGATCCGCATACTGGCCGGCCTTTCGGCATGCGCTTCCCGCGCGTCACCATGGCGGACATGGCCGATGCATGGGTCAGATTGCAGGATCGCCTGGACATTCCCCGGTTTCGCGCGGTCGCCGGCGGCTGCATGGGTGGCTTCCAGGTACTGGAATTCGCGCGACGTCATCCGACTCGCTTGTCGTGCGCGATCGCCATCAGCGCGACGCCGTTCACGTCCGCGTACACCATCGCGTTGTGGGAGCTGATGCGGCAGGCGATCTACGCCGATCCCGCCTGGCAGGGCGGCGATTATTACGGACACGCGCAGGGGCCGCTGGCAGGCATGGGGCTGGGTGCGATGATCGGGTCCGTCCTGTGGCTCGACCGGGACACGCTGGCGGAAAAGTTCGGCAGGCGCCGGGCCGATTCACCGGCGACCGATGGCGGTGTGCCGCCGCTCGCGTTTCCGGCACCCGAATTCGCCGTCGAAGCCTTTCTTGCCCGCGTGCGCGCGAACGCAAGCCTGCGCTTCGATCCCAATTCGCTGATCTGCCTGACGAAGGCAATGGATCTGTTCGATCTGGCGGACGGATATCCCGACCTGTCGTCCGGCGTGTCGGCCATCGACAAGCCGATGCTGCTGGTGTCCTACGAATCGGACTGGCGCTACCCGCGTGCCGAGATCGCGCGGCTCGCGGATGCGATCGCGAGCAACGGCACCGCCGTCTCCCATCATCATCTGACCAGCCCGTTCGGGCACGGGGCTTACCAATTCGACGTCAGCGCGCTGGCGCCGGTCGTGGCCGGTTTTCTACAGGCCATGTCGTGAATCGCGCTTGGCGACGAGATGGCTGCAGCTCATGTGCACGTGCCCGGTCAGTTCCGATCCGATCAGCCGTTGCGCGGCGAGGCACAGCTCCGAGGCGCCGATTGCCTCGGTAAAGCGGTCCAGGGTGACCAGATACTGGCCGGAAAACCCGTGCAGCGCCTCCATCACGGCCGTCATACTGCGCCCCGACAGCGCCGCCGCCGCGTCGACCGTGAGCGCGTGCGGCTCGAGCGCGATCATGCCGTGACGCGCGAGATAGGGGCGCCAGCGTCGAAAGAAACGAACGAGATCGTCCTGCGCGGCGGACGCATCGACGAGGCTGCCGTCGGGCCGCGCGAAGATTCCGTCACCGGCATTCGCACCCGGAAGGCCGGCGCGCGCGCCGTGCCGTTCCGCTTGCGTCGCCTCCGATGGCGACGCGTCAACCAGTTCCCGGTCGTGGATGACTGACTTGTTGACATGGAGCGCATCGGCAAAATCGATTCCGTCGACGGCGAGACGCGCGGCAATGGCGTCCGGGTACGAGATGTCTCCGCGTATCAGTACGTGCTTCGCTCCGCAAGTTGCCAGCGTGCGTTTCGCCGCCTGCTCCGCCACCGGATTGTTTTCGACGCCGACCAGCAGAAGATTTTCCGCGGCGTCCGCCGAAGCGGGGTCGCTCGCAATGGCACGAAGCAAACTCACCAGCAACGTCGCTTCGCCGCAGCCAACGTCGACGACGACCCGTGGCCGGCTGTCCCCCCGGCTGCGATGAAAGAGCGGCACGGCCATTGCCGACAGGACAGGTGCGCAGCTGCGCTGGAACACTTCGGTCGAGAAGCGAATGTCGGCGGCACGGTCCAGGTGACGCTCCGTCGCGTCGCCGCTGCGTGCCAGCGCGATGCCCGGATCGCCGAACAGGAGCGAGTCCATGCGGGTCAACATCGGCAGGTAGGACAGCGGATAGCGGAACTGCCCGGAAAAGGCGGCCGCCATGCGGCCTTCCGTTGTCAACTGCGGGGCCGCCGCCGGTCCGTCGACCCAGCCGAGCCATCGCAGCGCCGCCTGCGCATGCCGGCCCGCGGCGCCGACGGGCCAAACGTCGGCCGGCAACGGGAACGATTCAGGCCGAAACGGCGGCAGGCACCCGCTATCGGCCAGCGTCAGAAGCGTCGGCGCCGCCACGAACGCGAGCAATTCAGTCGCGATGCGGTCGGGGAAATCGCTGGCCACGCTCCAGGCTCGCAGCAGGGGGGCCGTCGCGCGCTGTGCGTTGCCTGGCTCGCCGGCCAGCAGCGCGTGACACAGGTCCAGCAGGGCAGGCACGTGACGATAGTCGTCCAGCCGCCTCAACCAGTCATGATTCGCCGCGTCTCCCGGTGTCAGCCGGCCCTGCTGCGCCAGCGCACGCCGGGCGACGCCGACGAAACCGGGATTGCACGATGACGCGGACGGGACGTTCGTATCCGCGCGCGCGACCACCGCGTCGTGACGGATCAGGCTGTCAATCGCCGGAGCGATGGCCAGTCCTTCCGCCATATGGCAAATCTGCCGCCAGACCCGCGCCTGGCGGGCGGGCAGTTCGGACGCCGAAGACGGCGCGCTATGATCACGCGAAGGAGCTGTATTCATCGTTCACTGTGTGGACACGGTTGAATGGACTGCGGTGAGTTTGCCGACGACACGAACGGGGCAATCATGAGCGTCTCCACAACTTCCCTCCCGCCGAGCGGAGAAGCCCTGTCGCAACACGTTCGCGACGCGTGGACGTCGGGACGGCGAGAGGACGCCCGAACGCTCGCCGATCGGCTGGCCGAGGCCGCGGCCGAGCGCGGCGACGCAGCGGGATTGCACCTGGCTGCGGCCGTCGCGCTGGCGTGCGGTCTGCCGGAACTGGCGCTTGCCCGGCTCGATGCCGCGTTGCCGGTGGCTCAGGCGGCGGGATCGGCGCCGATGTGGAACGATCGAGGCCGCGCGTTGCTTGCGTTGGGGCGGGCGGCGAGCGCGGCAAACGACTTTCGTCGCTCGCTCGCCGTCGATCCAGGCCTCGTGGCGACGCGCTTCAACCTTGGTGCGGCCCTCGCGGCGCAAGGCGACCTGGATGCCGCCATCGCGCAGGCACGCTGCTGCATCGCCGATGCGCCGGAATTTGCGCCGGCCTATCCATTGCTCGCGAGCTGGCTCGCGGATCGCGGTGAACACACCGCGGCGCTCGCGCTGTTGTTCGACGCGATGCGACGCTGGCCGGCCGATCTGTCTGTCCGTTCGCGACTGGTCGATCTGCTGAAGTCTCATCCGGACGCCATCGTGCGTTCGGCCGATGACGAAGCGCCGCTTGTCGCGCTGTTGCGTGATGCGGACGTCGACGCACAGCAACTGACGGCCGCGGGATGGCTGCAACAGGCGCGCGACCCCGGCCTGGCACGCCTGATCGGCGCGGATGGGCACGCCGAGGATCCGGCGGCACTGGCGTCGCTGCTGAATGCGCGTCCCCTTGCGCTGGAACTGATTTCGCAGGGCTTGCCGCCCAATCGAACGATCGAGCGCATGCTGTCCCGGGTGCGGCGATGGCTGCTGCTGTCGCACGAGAGCGATCGTTATCCGGCGTTGTGCCGGGCGTTGGCGGCTCAATGCCGGCTGAATGGCGGCGCGTGGCCGGTGCCGGCCGACGAAGCGGCGCACTGCCGGCTGGATGCAGCCCGATCGATCTGCGATGCGTATCCGGACATCGAACCGGCGTACAAGCCGCAGGGCATCGAATCGGGCGACGTTGCCGCACGTCTGCATGCGCAGTACGAAGCGCATGCCTACCCGGTCTGGCAGCGCATCACGCGCAGGCCGCCGCAAGGCTTTGCCGGATTCTGCGGACCGTTCCGCCACGCGTCGTCCCCGGTGCCCCGCGGGCGGCCCCGGATCCTCGTGGCGGGTTGCGGCACGGGACGACATGCGGCGCAACTGGCATCCGCGATGCCCGACGCCGACATCGTTGCCATCGACGTCAGCACCGCCAGTTTGCGATATGCGGAAGCACGGGCGAGGGCGCTGGGGATCTCGACGATTTCGTTCGCATGCGTGGACTTGCACGATGCGGCGTCGCTGGGCGGGACCTTCGACCACATCGAATGCGGCGGCGTGCTGCATCATCTGGCCGATCCCGAGGCCGGCTGGCGCGCGCTGATGCCGGCGCTGGCGCCCGGCGGCACGATGCGGATCGGGTTGTACAGCGCGCTGGCGCGCCGCGGCGTGGCGGCGGCGCGCCAGCGCATCGCGGACCTGGTCGTTCCGCCATGCGATGACGATGCGTTGCGGGCGGCGCGCGCCCGGCTGCTTGCCCTTCCTCATGACGATGCCCTCGCATCGGTCTGGCGCTACACCGATTTCTACAGCCTGGCCGGCTTTCGGGATCTGATGGTCAACGAACATGAAGATCCGTTCGACATTCCCCGCATCGCCCGCGCATTGACGGCGCTGGGGCTGGCATTCCTCGGTTTCGATCAGGTCGATCCGGACATCCATGCGTGCAAGCGCGCGTTGCTCGCCGCTGACGACGACGCGGATCTCGCCGGATGGGCCGCGTTCGAAGAGATTTATCCCGATACCTTTCGCGCGATGTACCAATTCTGGTGTCGGCCGGCATGACGCAACGCGTTCCGTGACATGCCGCCGTCATTCCGCCAGCAGCAGCCCCGACGATTCGGGGCCGGTCGTGATGTAGCCGCCGGGAAAGCGTTGGCGGGCCGGCAAGGCCGGTACGTCGCCGTTGACGGGCAGCGACAGGTATTTTTCGCCGAGGGCGAGCAGCCACCGGTTGCTGATCAGCGCGTCCCATTCTCCCGGCGCGAGCCGGCCTCGGTCGATCTGCGCCGATGTCGCTCCGCCGTCGCATAGCGCCAGTATCCCGGCTGCCGTGGCCGACACCTGGCTCACGCGCTGGCGCGCGCAGGGACGCGTATCGAGCACCGTGGCGCCGCCGTCGGCGCGCGGGGTAATGCACAGCAGCGGCTTGGCGGCGGCGTCGTGAAGCTGCCGCCAGGCGGTCACGGCCTGATGACACAGGGCAACGCCGCTGCCGGGCTCGATCGGCGGGCTCGCACCCGGAATCGAATCGCCGGTCGTTTGCAGGCGCGCCTTGCCGAGGGTGTCGAAGTTGTAGCAAAGCTGGGCAAGCTGCTGCTCCGCCAACGGGTAGATGTAGCGGTAGGGCCACGCAGGCGCAATGTTCAACTCGTAAAGCTCGGGCGTTTTCTGGTACGGGCTGAATCGTTCGACACGAATCCGCACCATCGCCTGCGGCGGCTGCAGGTGGACGAGGGCCGGGATCAGTCCGGCCATGTCGCGGTAATCGTCATCGTTCTCCTGGGGAATATCGAACAGGATGTTCCAGGACACGAACAAGCCGTCTTCCCGCGCCCATTTGAGCAGGCGCGTGTTGATCAGCGCCGTCGTTCCCTTTGCCATCTGCTTCAGCAGATTGTCGTTCAGGCTCTCGATGCCGGGCTGGATCCAGGCGATGCCGGCATCGCGCATCAGCGCGACCTGGTCGCGACGAAGGTTGGCCTTGGTTTCGTAGAAGATCTGCCAGTCGCCTGCGTGGTCTTCGCGCAGACGAGGCAGCACGGTCTTGAAATAATCGAGGTCGATGATGTTGTCGACCACCATGAAACGGTTGATGCCGTGCCGGTCCGCGAGCGTCGAGAACTCTTCGATTGCCCGTTCCGGCGACTTGGCGCGGAACGCCATCGAACTCCCGTTCAGGCCGCAGAATGTGCAGTGCCGCACGGCGCCCCACCAGCAGCCTCGCGCCGTCTCGATCGGGAGGCCGGGGCGGATCAGGTCGCGCAAGGGCGAATGCGACAAGCGGCGGAAATAGTCCCGGTAATCGGGAGTCGGGCTGCCGTCCAGCCGCTCGACGCGCGCCCGCCCGATGCCAGCGGGCGGGGCGACGCCCGCCGGCCCTCCGCGTCCCAGGACACCGGCCGGAAGCAGGGCCGGCGGGGTCTTGGCGCGGTATCGCAGCGCATTGGCGACCAGGTCCGGCAACAGCTCATCGGCCTCGCCGGACACCACGTAGTCGACAAAGGGGAAATTGCGCCACGTCGCGAGCCCCATCGCGTCTTCGCAGTTCGCACCGCCGATCAACGTGACGATGTCGGGATCCGCATGCTTCAGGTGCCGCAGCAGCGCAAGGGCGGCGCAGTGCTGCTGGAACATCGAGCTGACGCCGACGATCCTTGGGCGCCGCGCCACGATTTCGCCCACGGTGCGGGCGATGAACGCCTCGGCCAGCCGGCGCACGGGCCACAGTTGCGCCGCGATTTCGCGCGCGGCGGCTTCCGCGACGGACGGCTTCAGTATCTCGCCAAGCGTGCGCATGTAACCGTCGTGATCGCTCTCCGCGCCGGGAAACGCGGCGCCGGCAAAGGTCCATTCCCCGGCCATTTCTCGCGACAGTCGGGAAATCGCGTCATAGACGGGCAAGCCGATCTGCTCGGCGAACGTGATGTTCGCGTAGTGCACGCCCGCCGAAAAGCCGTGATCGACGAGCACCTGCTTCAACAGCCCGAGCGCGATGGACGGACGTTCGATTGCGCCATAGGGCAGATAGACGAACAGGACGTCGCACGGGCCATCGTCGGCGTCGTCGTGGTGGTTCGATCCAGGATCGGCCTCCATCCGCATCGGCATGACCTCATTCCTCCACGGCCGTTTCGGGGCGCGCGGCGACCTTGCCCGTGGTGTAGTCCGGGCGCCAGACGAAGCCGCCCGGAAATTCCGAGCCGTCGGGCAGGCTGGGGAGATCGCCTTTCAACGTCAGCGACAGGATCCGTCCGTCCAGTTCGATGGCGTACGCCCGTTCGAGCAAAAAGGCGAGGGCGTCGGCGATCTGTTCGTCAGTGCCGGCGAAGCGCCCGTCCGAGCGCAGCTTTTCCGGCAGCGTGGCGGTGTTGCGCGCGCCGTCGCACAGCCTGAGGATGGCGGCGGCAGCGCCATCGAGCCGGACCTGCCGCTCGGCCGCCAGCGGTCTCGTGTCCAGCAGGCGAAGCCCGGCGCCGTCGGGTTCCTCGCACAGCACCGCCGGCATGCCGGACCAGAACGCCCTGGACCACGCGACCAGCGCCTTGCGCAACGCATCGGCTCCGGGGCGCTCCAGCGTCAGCCCGACCGACAGGTTGCGGCCCAGGTCCGCGACGCCGCGCTCTTCGAAGAAATAGCTTTGATCCATCAGGTCCGCCGGCGACAGCGGATAGACGTACTGCAGCAGCCGGGCCGGAACGAGCTCCAGGCCATAGTCCGCCGCTTTGCCGTGATACGGGCTGTAGCGGTCGAAACGAATGTGGATCATGCCGCCGGGCGGCTGCATGTGACAGATCTTCGGCACCATGTCGGCCATGACCTGGTAATCGGCGTCGTCTTCGCCCGGAAATCCGAACAGCAGGGACCACGACAGCCGCAGACCGAATTCGCGCGACCATTTGAGCAGTTGCACGTTCATCCAGGCTTGCGCGCCCTTGTCCATCAACGCCAGGACCCGGGAATGCAGGCTTTCGATGCCCGGCTGGATCCACGTGACGCCGGCGGCCGCCAGCGCGGCGACATGGTCGCGCCGCAGGTTCGATTTCGTTTCGTAGAACAGACGGAAGCCGCGGCCTTGCAGTTGCGGGAGCAACGTCTCGAAGTGGCGCATGTCGAGGATGTTGTCGACGACCTCGAACTTGCGAATGCCATAGGATGCCGACAGCTCGTCGAATTGCCCGAGCACGCGTTCCGCGCTGCGGCTGCGATAGGCCATGCCGCCGCCATTCAATCCGCAGAACGTGCAGTGCTTCTTTTGCCCCCACCAGCAGCCGCGCGAGGTTTCGACCGGCAGGCCCGGGTCGATCAAGGCGGCGAGCGCGCTGTCGCGCAGGGTGTCGAAATAGTCGCCGAAGGCGGGCGTCGCCAGATGCTCGATCGACGGCGACGAGTGGCGCGGCACGCCGTCGTTCGAGCCGGGATCGACAGGGTAGCCCGCCGTTCGGTGGCGCGGCGTCAGGATCGCATCGGGCAGGCCGTACGGAACCGCGCCGGGCTTCGCCCGCAGGATCCTGCCGACGACATGCGCGATGATGCTGTCCGCCTCGCCGGACGCGACATAGTCCACCCAGGCGAAATTGCGATGGGTGGTTCGGCCCATGACGGTTTCGCAATTGGCACCGCCCATCATGGTGACCGTGCCGGGTGACATTTCCTTGATTCGCCGCAGCAGCGCGAGCGACGCAAGGTGTTGCTGAAAGGTGGACGAACACCCGACGATGCGCGGCTGCATCTCGAGAATCCGGTTCGCGGTATCGGTGACGAACCGGTTGGCCGCATCACGCATGTCGTGCAGCATGCGGCGCAAGCCGTCGAGGCCCAGGCGCTCGCGACTTTCCGGGAGCATGATCAGCCGCTCCAGCAATTGCGCCAGATAGGCGTCGTCATCGGGCTGGTAGTCGGGGAACGCCGCTTGACGGAATGTCCATTCACCGACCACATCCTCGGATCGCGTGATGTCGATGAACTGATAGGCCTGAATGCCGATGCGCTCGGCAAAACGCACATTCGCGTAGTCCGAGCGAACCGAGAATCCGGCATCCGTCAGGATGCGATGCAACAGGCCGATCGAGATCGACGGCCGCTCGACGCCGGCATACGGCATGTTGACCAATACGATGTCGACGCCGGGGAGCGGGGCGTCGGCCGCGGCTTCGGGCCCCCGGGTCATGCCGAGTCCATGGCCTTGACGGCGACGACGCGTTGCACGACCGGTTCGGCCTCCGCAGGTTCGGTATCCAGTGCGCCGAGGCGCATCAACTCGTTGAGGATGTTGAACGTGTCCACCAACGGCGTGCCGGTTTCGTCCTCGATGCGGATTGCGACGTCGGCCGCCGTGTGGACGCCGTCTCGCAGCAGGCGATCCAGCGCCGCGAACGCGGGGAAGTTGACCAGGGTGCGCCTGACCCAGATGGACGCAATGTCGTAGCCCTCCCGGGTCACGGTCGTGGCGACGAGGCAGGGGTTGAGGGCGACCGTGGTGTCGGGCGTCACGACATGCCCGGCGCCGTTGATCAACCGGATCAGGAGCTTGCGCAACTGCTCCGCGTTGTCGAAATGTCCTTGGGCCAGCACGCGATAGCCGTTCGGCCAGCGATCCGATGCATGGCACGGCGTCACCATTCGGACCGAGCGGTCGACCATGTTGAAGAGGAAGCCGCTCACGCAAGCGATGGTCTGCGGCTGTTCGTCGCTCGTCTTGGCATGGCCGCGCGGCGACTTGACGCGGGCGCGGCCTGCATTGGCCTTGGGCACACCGGACTCGCGATTGAGCGGCAGCAGCTCCACGTTGATCAGTTCTTCCGGGGTAAAGCGACTGTGGACGTCGTCCAGCATTTTCAGCGTGAGGATCGAGAATCGCTGGATCTCGCCGGCGCAATCCCTGACCATGTCGAGGATCTCGCGCGTCATCGCCTCGTTGCGCAACGGAATGGCAGTGGTGGTCTGCGGATACCGGCCGAAAGCGCGCCGGAAATCGGTAATGAAATGGATGTAATCGGGATTGTCCAGCGGATCGGACGCCCAATAGCAGAATCCGTTGAAGACAGAATCGCCAAAGACGTCGCGACACACGTCCAGCGTGTCGCGCCACAAGGCCGCATGCTCGGCCGTGTACGCAAAATGAGCGCTCAGCTTCTCCGCGCCCACGCCACAGAACCAGCATCCGACCGAACATCCTTTCTGCAATTCGAAGGCCACCGTCGCGTGCACGAGCCCCGCCGACTTGGCTGGCCCGAGTTCCAGCGTGCAGCGATGCATCTGCTGCAGCCGCCACAGGCCGAACCGGCCGGAAACGCCTGCCTTGACGTCGCGCATCCAGTCGCGAAACGCCAGCTTTTCGGCAATGAAGGAACGATAGCGCCGCACCGAGCGGGAGTCTTCGGGGGCGGGCAGGCCGTTTGCCCGATCCTGCTTGCGTTGACGCGCTTCCTGTTCGTGCCACAGGATCCGAACGTTCTGCGGATCGATGTCGATGCCGTAGGCGTCGCATGCTTCCTGCGGATGCTCGTAGAGACGGGCGCGGAACACGTTGTCCATCGACCACCGTTCCAGCAGGCGCTTGGTCCGGGCGACGTCGATGACGTAGTCGGAATCGGCGCAGCCGGGAACGGTAAACAGCGGGACAACGTCCTCGCCAAAGCCGCGCGCGATTTCCCAGGCCCGCTCTTCACGTTCTTTGCGCATGTCGGCCATGCCGTCTCCTCGTCCGTTCAACGCTGGCGCCGGCGTCGGTTCGCCCTGTCGATGGGCGCATCGGCTCACGCGATCCCCAAACGCCGGCGATCCGGGGATCGCTCACCGCCTGTCGGACAAGATCAGGTCAGCACGGCGGCGCCGACCGCGACGACCACGCCCTCGGTCGCGCCAGCCACGTTCTGGACGCCGGCCGCATTGGCTTCTCCCACCGCATTGGCGGTGGTGTACAGATTGACGGCTTCCCAGCCGGCAGCCATGGCGGTGGCCGCCGCCGCATCGGTGTGAGGCTGCAACGTGGTTTGGGCCGGCGGGACAGGCAATACAAAATGGCGCGTGTCCGCGGTGTCCTGCAGCAGCGTGACGCGCACGCCCTTGGGCAGCGGCGTAATCGCCTTGAGGAGCTTCGCTCCGGCAACGGGGTCCGCTTCGAGGCGGTCCTGGGCCGGCAGTACCACGTACTTGTTTTGCGAGCTGTTTTCCAATGCCGAGACCTGGACCGAGTCGGGCAGGGTAAGGCCGGCGGCCGCCAGCGCGGCTTTGGGGTTTTGCAGGACGCTCGCCTTGTAGGCAGGATCGCGCCAGGCATGCGCAATCACGTTGGCTGCCACCACGCGCCATTTATCGCTGTTTGACATGGGTATCCTCGCTTCAATGAGAACGGGAGTATTCGTGCACGCTCGACGAAGCTTATGAAATGCAGATCGTCAGTTCAAGCTGATTTTTATTGAACATTTTTCATTACATTTAATTGAATTATTCTATTTATTATTTAACGTCGAATGAGCATGAATGCTGGGCCGTATAAGTCGAAACGCCAGGCGCGTCAATGAACTCGCGAGCGTGCCATACGTACCGTTTTCGTAGCGCAATTGCACTTCTGTCTGCCTGTCCGTCATTGTTTCGCAATGGCGAATCTGTCGAGTCGTCAACTCGAGTCGCTCCCCTGCGCGTTACGGCTTGAGCTTGTCGTCCGCCACGTCCTGAATGACCTTGAATCTGTCCAACAGCGTGCGCCGATCGCGCAGAAGTATCGCGATCCGAAAACCGGCGCAACCTGGGGCGGGCGTGGCAAAGCTCCTCACTGGATTGCGAATGCGAAGAACCGTGATCGTTTCCCGATGGGAAATACCGGGGGAAATGTCGTGAGCGGACGGTCTTTGCGGCCACCGCAAATAGGCATGGCGACGTATTTCCGTACGCGGAGATGATCGTAAAGGATAGATGGGCTACCTTCAGCCGCGATGGCGTCGAAGTGTGGAACTGCAGCGCACGCTACGCCGCTGCTCGCTTCGACGTTCAGTCTGCTTGGGAGAATCCGCAGATGAGCGAACTTGTTCAGATTGCGCCCGGCGTTGGGTTCTCGTCCGATGTGCTTGGCGCCGCCCTGTTTTAATAACTGCGCAGCTCGATTCAGTCCGACATGCGGCTCCAACTCGACGCATGTATATCCGAAAGCGCACGCTGGATATTCAGGCCCAGCGCCAGAACAGGCGCAACTCTCCCGTCGGCTTCCGTTCCGACCACCTTTTACGCGTCTTTCAGCCAGGGCATTTCCACGGGCGACACGACCAGTTGCCGGAATTCGCGTTTCAGATCGAAGATGAACCCGACCAGGATCATGGAGTCGGCGTAAGGAATCGGAAAGACATGCGGATTTTCCGGAGTACGCAGGGGGCGCTCCGGCGTGTCTGCTGTCGCCGCGGCGTTCTCGCGAACGCTTTCCAGTTCGTCGGCCATGGGCAGGCCACCGACTTTCAGAACGCGGCTACGCAGCTCGCTGAAGGGCTCAATGCGTGCAGCGTCTTCGTGGTATTCCGGTACTTCGTAAACGAACCAGGACATTGTCGTCTCCCAATAGAAGGGGCGCTATTCTACGCCCTGAAACGATCAGCGGCATGTACAAGGCTGAACTGATTGATCGCCGCACCTGGAAAACGCGGGAATCCGAATGCGAACCCGGCGCCCAGCTCGAGAAGGAAACGTGTGATGTGCTGCGTGAGCGCGCGTTCGATGTCGCGCTCCTGGGCGTTCTCGGTCAGACCGAGAAAGTCGAAGATTCAGGGGGCCTTGAGCGCGTCGCGACCAGGATCAACGCATATCAATCTGCCCCTAAAATAATAACGAATCAAATCAATTGCTTCCTGACGGGTGCTTCCATCGTTCCTCAATAACTCTTCGCCGAGCCCCGGCCGCCGTCGGCGTGCGCTGGTTTGCGCCTCGGAGCCTGCGCGAATGGTAAGGCGACAGCTCGCCGGCCGATCGGACGCTTGGTTGTTCGACCGATTACGGCGTACAGGAGCGGTACGACGCGGATCTCACGCCGACCGCTCGAGCACGGCCACGAACCCGGTTCCCTGCGCAAACAATACTTGCTTCAGCGTCAAATCTGGATGTTCGTCAATCAGCTGATTGACCCGGTCCTCAAGCGCCACCAACGTCACGCCCGTGACAAATTGGTACTTCCCTTTCTTCTGGCGGTCCGTTTCGGCGGAGTCGTGGGCGGGGTGCTCCACCTTCCCCTCTCGGATTGGCACTGTCGGCTTACGCGCAGTCATGGCAGCCTCCCTCATGAACGTCGAAAGACGAACCCGGCCGCACGGTCTCGCAACAACGTTCGATGACTTCGTAACGGCACAGCACGAAAACCCGCTCCAGCCCGCAAATGCGATCGGCAAAGTTCAACGTCATCGTATGGCCCGGATGGCAGTCGTCGAGCGGAGCGATACGAAGCTCTCCGCTGCCGTGATACAGCCCCGGCCAATCGACGCTGCTCCTGCATTCGAGCTCGAACTCGTCCGGCGAACATTCGCCGTCCGGGTGGTCGACGGTCACTTCGACGAGGTGGCTGCCGCGCTTCGCTTCATGCGCGCAAGGGCACTCGTCGATGTGCGGACATTCCTGCTCGCAGCAATGACTGCTGTCGAAGAGCACGGCCACCTTGGTGACTTTGATCGACGGATCACCCGGCAAGTACGGAAACAGCCTCCTTGAGATAGGCAGCGTCATGACGCCTCCCGGATGCGCGTCATCGACGCCGCGCCTCCGCTCGCCGTCCTGCATCGCGCTGCGCGAGCGACGCAGCTGTTCCCACACATCGGGAAAGTCGCGATGCACGTCGAGATAGATCCATCCATTGCCGGGCAGCCTCTCCCGAATGGCCGCGCGAGCCGCATCGCGCAATGCCGTGCCGCCTTCGCGCGACGTATAGTTCAGGTGCAGTACCATGTCGGCCACCGTATCGAGATCGAAGTAGTTGCTCTCCTGCGGCAGTTCGATGCGCCAGCAGCTGACGGCGCCGGCATATTCGAATGGCAAATGCCGATCGTCGTGGAAATTCAACTCGAACAACCCCGCATCGTTGCGGCCGCTCGACGTCGCAATCGCTTCGCGCGCACCATACAGCTTCACGCCGCGTGGATCGCAGCATCCCGCCTCGTAATGCTCGTGCAAGGGATGACGGCAGCCGCAGGCACCCTTCGGCTTGTCATTGCAGCAATGCGTCACGGGGCAGGGCAGACACGGGTCGATACGCGTCCAGCTATGCAGGAGCGTCAGCTTGCAATGCACGCCCGTATAGGGTCCGGTTACACACGGTATCGTCACGCTGACACTTTTGAGGCGCCGCATATACTGCCCCGGATAGTCCATGTCGAACATCCACTCGGGTATTTCGATTTCGCAGTAGCCGGTCAATCTGAGTTGCAGGAACTGCAATGGAAAATGCAACGCGAGCGACACGTGCTTCGTGAGTTCGTACTCGCGCTGATGGCATTGCAGATATTCCTTTTCCATCCGGTCGAGCGCGAGTTGCAGCTTGTCTCCCGCGAGCAAGCCTTCTTGCAGGCCGTTCCAGCTTCCGCACGGCAGGAAATTGCGACCGGTAAAACCGAGCTCGAAATTGAACGCCCGCTGTGCCTGCCGCACGACATGCTGCGCCAGCTCGTACATTTGCCAGTACATGGCCATGCCTTCCTTCTGCAGGTATAGCCATAGCTCGTGACTCGTAAACTTGTCGCGCAAGAGGTTCAGCCTTTCGCGCGATTGCTCGAGCGACTGCTGGTGCAGATTCAATTCGAGCAAGGTCTCGTGGACCTTTCTCTCCGCGGCGAGGATCTGGATCTCCATCTGTTCGATTTCCAGATCAAGGACCTCGACCTGATGCACCCACTCGTCAAGCCTGCGCTGCCAGCCGGCTTGCGTCAAATCGAGCTGCGCATTGAGGCCGGCGATCTCGCCGATCTCGTTTGTAATGCGAGCGATCGTCTTGAACATGCCCGCGAGCTTGGTGCCGAGCGGAAGCCAGGTTTCTTCGCACGGGAAGCCGACGAAGAGGTCTGGAATCAGCTCCATTGCCTCCGCCACGGCCTCGATCTCGGTTGCCGTGGTGCGCAGCCCGATCTCGTTGTTCATATTGTCCTGATAGTCGAGCTCACCATTGATGAGGCCGACATCGATCAGCCGCTTGGTGTACCGGCGGTTCGTCTGCTGCACTTCCTTGCCCTTGCGCAGCGCCTGCACCTGCCAGTCCGCCTCGCGCCATTGCTGCTGCCGGATATCGACCGTCATGTCGGCCAGCTCTGTCTCGTGCCGCGCGTGCATCTGCGCCAGATACTCGCCGTCGCCGCGTTCGAATGCACCCAGGAGCGCCGTGCCCATTTCGCGCAGGTGCCCCACGCATTCTCGTGCTTTCTGCATCAACACGACGAAGCGATACTGCGTGAGCGGGTGACACCAGGCGTCATCCTCGCAACAAACGGGTTCGTCGCACGGCCGGTGGGGTGCCGGATCGCAGCAGCATGGATCCTGCCCCCAGTACGGCGAACCGCACGTACCCGCCACATCCGGGTTGCGCAGCCGCTTGTCGCTCAGGCAACGATGCACGAGCGAAAGGCCGTCCCGAACATGACAATACAACTGCATCAGCCGCGGATTGAGCGGTGGGTTCAATGGCACGAACGTCGCGACGGTCCGCTTGTGCGGCCTTGACGGATTGTGCACGGTCGGTGGACAGGGACCGAGAATGGCCGAAGCGGTGTCGAGAATCAGCCGGGCCTCTTGCGCCGACTCGCGCGAGTTCTTCCGCATCAGCGCGCGCGCCCATTCGACGAGCGTTTCGGCATAAGCGAGCACGATCGCACGATCGCGAGCAGTCTGTGCCGAGATGTTCGTGCTATCGCAGCACATGTCGAGCGGCGCACGTCCAGGGCCAGGCACATCCACGCCGTCGGTCGAGGATCCATGCGTCGCCGACGGCTGCTCCGCCACCGCAACGTCGGCCGGCTGCCCGGCCACATCGACCGTTCCCAGGGTGCCGCCGCCCGGCTGGTTGCCCGTGCTGCAATGCACCCACATATTGTCGGATTGCAGAGGATTGCGCACGAGCTCGTACCACTTCAGTGCCGGTTCGAAATGACAATGGCAGCGCAACACATCGGCAATTTCGATCGACGGGCTGAACATCGATTCGACGAAAAGCCGCTCGCCGGGCTCGACGAAAACAAAATACGGATAGGCCGGCAACCCGGCGGGGCAGGAACTCGCGACGGGCGTCGGATCCGCCACGAGCGGCAGCGTCACGCACTTATCCACGGCCATGTCGTAGCGGAAGCCCGGGACGTCCGTGCCGTTGTAACCGAGGGGCGTGGGCGGAATGCCGCCGGTTACAGCGAAAGTCAGCGAGTCGTCCAGCCGCCCGACGTAGGTCAGGTCAGGCGTCGCGCCGGTAGACAGCTTGACCAGTCCACCGGAATGGCGCGGCTGCTTGAATTCGCCGTTATGCACTCGGCACCACGCAAGGCGCACGGCCGATTCCGGCTTCCAGTCGAGAAGCGTCGGGATCTGCTGCGGGTCGTGCCAGTAAAGGGAGATCTGTTCCGACGGGTCGTAATACTCGTCCTGGAACGGCTCGTCGAATGTCTGCGCCGGCACGAGCCAGAAATAGTATTCGTCGACGAGTGGCGGATGCACGCAGCCACATTCGGTGCAGCAACCCGGTTCGGCATGAAAATCGCTCGGAACGAACGCCGCCGCGGCAGGCGGCACGCCACCGGCGGCAACGCGGATGAAACGCACGCCAAGACGGATGGCCGCCTCGATCCAGAACGGCGGCTTGTCGGACGCGGCTGCAGGTGACGCGCTCGAGGCCGACGTCGCGACGACCGCGCCCGCGGCACGCGTGTCCGCGACGCGAGCGATGGTGGGCGATGAGGGATTGTTCGAGCCTTGGGGTGTCCCTTGAGGCGTACCGGAGTCAGGCGCGAGCCACGAGGGCCGGGCATCGCGCTCGGGTGTCCCCAGCACGCCGAGCCCTTCCCTCGGCGGCGTCAGCAAGCGCAGCGTGGAAGGCGTGCCCTGTTGCAGCAGTTCGACCGCCGGATGCGCTGGCGGCAGCGACGCCGCCCAGTATTCCAGGCCGCCGGGTGCGGCCAACGTCAGCGTCGAGCGGCGCAATTGATCTTCGAGGAACTGGAATGCTTCGATTCTGCGCGCCTTTCTCAGCTCGTCCCACGCGATCCAGTTCTCTCGGTAGAGCGTCCTGCAGCGGCAACTCTCCCAGACCCTGTAGCTGGCAAACACGTTCTTCCACAGACTCAGGAACGACGGTCCGATCGCCCAGTCCTCCAACCCCAGCCGCGCGCGCTGCACGAACGTCTGCACTGCCGTGATGCCTTCTTCGATACGGCTGGCCCTTTCGCAGAAGCCGGCTTCGACGTCAATGAGGAGGAGGGCGCTCAACGCTTCAGGCGACTTCGCGTAGCCACCCCACGGCAGCGGCACCCGATTCATTCCGCACAAATACGCGAGCAAATGCGCGCGTGCATGCACGCGCAGGCAATCGTTGATCTTTTGCAGATCGTCGTAGCGGCGCAGATCGGGTTCGTCGGGCTCGATCATCGCGTTTTCGAAAAGCCGCACCAGATTGACATTGCCGGTTTGCGCTTCACCGGGCACCAGCGCGCCCGGGTCGTCCGACGCCCATAAGTCCGGCCGTGCAAGACGAATGTCGTTCGGCGGGCAACGTTCGACAAGTTCATCGATCCAGTGGTCGGCATGCCAGACCCTGACGGCCCATCGATCGTCCTTCAGGTCGTCGCTGTCGATCTTGTAGACGGGTGTCGTCTGCGTCGAGAAATACGACAGCACGCAGGGTGCGTGATCCAGGTCGACGTCGAGATGGCGCAGCAGTTGAGCCGGGTTGTCGGGCTGCTTCTCAGCCGCTTGTTCGAACAACAGCCAGACGGGTCTTGCACGCGCCCACGTCTTCTTTCCGCTCTCGTCTTCCCTTTCGTCCGTGGACCCGCGCATTCGCGAGTAATCGAACATCCGCTCCCACCAATCGAACAGCGCCTGCCTGCGCTGGCTGCTCGGAAGGGTGCGTTGATCCTGACTCGCTGCCGGTGGTTGATAGTAGTCGAGGAGTGGCAGCAGGTTCATGTCGAAATTGGCGGCGTGCCTGACAAAACCCGGATTGCGGTAATAGCTGACGCCCGCGAACAAGTCCGCATGCGCGAACATATAGCCCAGCTCGGACTGCCCGAACGGCTTCGCCGGATGGCCCGTGAGCGCAAAACGATGCGCGAAAAGCAGCGCCTTGAACGCGCGTTGGTAAGTACGACGTATGTCGCGCAGCGTACTCGTGTATCTCAGGTACAGGTACTCGGCAACGCTGCTGCCCTTCGGAAAGCTCATTTTGCCGATGAGCTGTTCGTCCTTGCTCGTGCAGAAGAGCTTGTCGAGCGGCAGCACCACGAGCTGCCCGTGCGTATCGGCGCCCGAATACTTGACTTCGAAGCCGGTATGCAGCGGACGCACATCGTCTTCGCCCGCAAACTGCGGTTCGTTCTGGAAAAATTCGACTTCGAGGTTGTATGCGCCCGACTTCAAATTCAGTGTCGAACCGCTTTCGCCGGGTTCGTCTTTCCAATGATGTGACAGCACCGCCCACGTCTTCTGCCCGCGGCTCAAGGTGACTCGCCAGCGGCGCTCCGGATCGCACTCGCGCTCGTCTTCGCCGCCTTCGCCCTTCTCCTTGCCTGCGTTCCCGCGCGGTACGTCGGCTTCGAAGTGGTAGCGGCCTTCCTCGTCGACCATCAGAACGCCACGCCACTTGATATGAAAGCCGGCGGCACCACCGAGCTCGATGCCGCGGCGGTTCTGAATCGCGAAACCGTTGCGCACGCCGAAGAGCTTCAGTTGCTCGGGAGAAAGGCTCAACTCGAGCGCCGGCAGAATCGTAGGCAATGGCGCGTTCTTCTCGTTCTTCTCCGTATCGAACGCCCGCATGTTCGCGCGGAGCTCGCGCCAGACGAGCTCACCGCCGCTGGTGTGGAACTCGCCCATCAATCCCGTTCCGACGAGTCCTAGCAGCGCGGCAAACGCCCCGCCAGACGGCAACGGCTTCCACATGACATCGGGTATCGCACCCGAATCGTTTTCCCACGAAGTCAAACCGCGGTTCTCGTCGCCGAAGAGGTGCCGCAGAATCAGCCATGCCGTTTGCGTTTCGTGCGGCAACGGCGCGTCGGTGCAACCGCATAGCGAAGCGCTCGCGACGGCACCGACATGGCCGACCAGATGCGCGGCAATCACATGGCAGCGCTTGACCATCAGCGCAAACCGCTCGCGAAACCAGTGCCAGCGCCTTTCTTCGTCGTGCTCGGCAATCAAATTTTGTTCCGCCGCTGCGAAGTCGGGGAACAACATCGCAAACGGCGCGAGATCGACGCGCGGCATCGCAAGCAGGTTCTGCACGGCGTGTTGCTCGTCCAGCGTGAGGTCGCGGACGTGCACGAGTTTTTCGATCACGGCGCGATCGCTCAGCGGAAGCTGCGTGTAGAGCTCGCTGGTCGCCGCATCGAATCTGAACGGACCTTCCGCCGGCGTATTCCACATGTCGGGCGATGCCGTCGTCAACGGCGTGCGGTATTGCCGATCCGTCGCCCCAACGGCAACACCGGCGCGCTCCAGCGTGCGGGGGAAGAAGTGCTTGCCGAGCGACGTCAGGTAATCGGTGCCGCCGGGCGGCACGGCATAACCGAACTCCATCTTCAATGCGCTTTCGATCCGGTGCCACGTCCAGTCATGAATCTCGCTTTCGTCAACGGCGACGGCCAGCAGCTTCTTGCGCAACGCATCCAGGCTGTGGCCCTGCGCACCTTCTTCGTTACGCGCGTGGTTCTGTCGCGCTTCTTCCTCGGGCAGATCGAAGGGATGGTCGAGCGATTCGTTGGCATCCTGCAGCGGGAACGGATCGTCGCCGTCAAGATGCGGCTCTACCGAAAACAAGTACAGCAGTTCGCCGATGCCGAAACGCGAGGCGGTGATTTTCGCGAGGACTTCGGCGAACCGCAGCGTATGGGTCGGGACGGCATGCCAACTGTCCTTCGCGACGGTCGTCGAGAATCCGGCCAGTGCCGACAGTGAATCGAGGTTTTCGACCAGCAGCTTGATGAAATGGGGCGGCCGTTTCGGGCAATGGTCGATGCGTGCCTGGGAATAGCGCATGACTCGATCGACAAGCTGGCGCACAGCCCAATTCCACTTCGCCGCCGGGGGGGCCGCCGCCCATAGCGCGAGCAGATGCGTCCGGTCCGCGCCATGTGCACCTTTCGCCGCCGTGCCATCGGTCAGACGCAAGCTGAACTGGTCGCGCAGAATCTGGAACGAGGCCAGTTGACGGATGAAATCGGGGTTGATACTGCCGCCGATGAAAAGCTGAAGCACCTCGCAGATATCGCAAAGCTGAGTGAACGTGTAGCGCGCTCCGCATACGGCCCCAAGCTTGCGCCACAGTCGCAGATATACCGCGAGAGACCTCAACGCATCGAGAGGATTCTTGGGGTCCTGGAAAACGATCCGGTAATGCTCGGGGCAGCAAGGCTCGCAAACGGGTAGCAATCCCGGGTTATCGCCTCCACTCGTCGCATCCGTGCCGGCAGGCGCGTTGGTATCGCGCTGCCTTTGCTGCTGCACGACGGCGAACCGGAAGCAGTTCGACTTTTGCAGCTCGACGAGTTCGCAATAAGTCAGGCCCGTGCGCTTCAGGAATTCAGGCAACCGCAGTACGACGTCGACCCAATTGAAGCCCCCCGGGTTCGCTACGGGGAAGCCATACAACTCATACAGCACCAGTTGGCCTGGCGTCGGTACGAGCGCAATGTCGTGGGTGAACAGAAGCTCATACTCTTCGGGATTGATGCCGAGATACTCGATGCCGATATCGATCTTTACCGGGTATCGCCACAAATGGCTTTGAAACGTCGGCGCAACGACTGTCGGGTCGAGTGCGAATTCGGTGATCTCCTTTCTGAAGCCGCGCATCGCCGCAAAACGGCACGATGAAAGCGCATCGAGGTACGCACGGTTGACGTCGAGCGGCTGCGAATACGGTAGTGCAGGTGACGAAAAATCGGTTTTCAGCGCGTCATACGCCGCCCGGTTTGCAACCGGCGTGGCCGGCGAATTGAATTCGGACAACGCGCGAAACAAACTGGCTGGCGGTTGGCATTTGTCCGTATTCTCGACCACGTCGGCACACTCGTCCGCGGAGCACAGCTTGTGATCGTTCAGGTGATGTTCAGCCGTGTTGTAGACGCCGCCGGAAGCCGGTGGCGCGACCAGGTTTTCGAGTTGCTCGATGACGATGTCGACGAGCGGCAGCGGCGTCATTGCGTTTGCCGCGCTCACGTCCAGCAAGCCTGGGTCACTGCGGCGGGCGGCGATTGCCTCTTCGAGCGTCGGCCTGCCTTGATCGGGCGGCGCAGCGGGAGCCGCGCAGGTCGAATTCTCCGAAAGCCGCAGCAGTTCATGCAAATACTCGACCGTGCCCGTGGGCGACAGGTAGCACGGCGGCACGCAGTTCTCCAATCCGCCGGGGTTCACCGGCTGGAACGGGCCCGGTGGCGGCGGCGCGGGAGGATTGACGCCGCCTGCCGCGCTCCAGATTGCATTGGCCTGATCGAACGCGACGGTCCCGCGCATCGCATCGGCAAAATCCGCCTGGTTCAGCCGGTTGATGTCCATCGCGCTGGTGAAGCCGCGCGCATACAACGCTTCGGCGATGGAAAACGCCAGGCTCGGCACGGGCGGCATCACATTCGACGCAACGCCGGCCAGTTGACACAAGGCGTTCAACACCGTGACGCGCTGAACGAGCCACGCCTGCGCCGACGGGTCGCCGGGCAACGCCGTCTGCGCGGCAGCGGTCACGTTCGCATCCACGAGTGCGCCCGCGCCGAAGGAAAAGGTGCCGCCCACCAGCGCCTGATAAGCGCTGACCCAGTCGGCAATGACGTCGGCCGTGGGCAAATCGAGCACCGGTGCGGCGGGCGCGGCGGCGGACGGCAGTGTCGCGATCCCGAAACCGACCGCGAAGAATTTCTGGACGCGGCGAATGAATGCCGCCACACGCGCTTTGGCGGTTCCCGGCGCAGTGAAGGGCGGCAGCAGCACGATGTTGGGCGGCGTGCCAAACAGCGTGTTCCAATCCGTGACCGACATCAGCGACAGTTGGCTCACGCTCGTCACGGGAATGGCACGAATCGCAGCGATCAACGGCTGGTGGTCGTTCGTCACCGCCGCGAGGTCGAGCGAGAGATAGGCGTTCGGCTGCGCGGCGATTTCCGGTGTCCAGAACCCGACGGTGTCGTCGCCAGGGTGATAGTCGCGCCAGCTGGCGGCAGACGGATACGCAAGCCAATCATTGACGAGCGGCGTGAGCGTGGCATCGACTTCGCAGTGCGGCGCGGTCGCGTCGTATTGCACGCCGGGCACGAGCGCCGCAATCCGCCGAGCCGCCTGGGCCGGATTGACGGCAAGCGAATCGCTGATCGTGCCGGCATCGACTGCCGACGTCAGCGCAGGCAGCGTACGTTCCTCGTTGTCGCGGCATGCGAGTTGATATCGCTGCTTCGCCGGCATCTGCATGGGCAGCATGACGCCGAGCGCGTAGAAATACTCGGCCGGCACCTTGAATGCGGGCGCCAGGGTACCGCCGCCGCTTTGGACCAGCACGACATCGGCGCTGCTGATCGTTGTGGTTGGACTCGGTACACCGGGGTTGACCGGAAAGACCATCAACGCCATCTCGGCGTCGATGCTCATCTTTTCACAGGCCATCGCGCAACCGAGTGCAAACGTGTAGCGGGCCAGCCGATCGACGTTGGCGTTATGCGTCGCGTAATAGCTGTTCAGGTTGCCTTCGAACTGCTGCCGGTTCTGTTCGAGCTGGTTGCCGATCGTGCCGTCGTTCGGGGGATTGGTATATAACGCGCCCAGATCGTCGAATCCGGTCGTACCGCTCGCAGGCGCCGCCGGTAGCGGATCTTGCGGGCCCCAGATGATTTCATTGGCGATATGCGTCGCCTGGACGGGTGTGATGTCGGTGATGGCGGGCACCGGCCCCTGATCCGCAGCCAACACCGTTTGCACGGCGGTTTTGAGCGATTCGAAATCGGGTGCCTGCCCCTGGCTCAAATCGATTTGGGCGAGACCGGGCGACAGCGGGCGAGGGAGCGGCAGATAGATCCCGACCTCGCTGGCCGGAATGGCAGGATACGTTGCCGGCGCGGGCAACGCGCCGACGGTCACGACGTTGACGTCATAGTAGACGAGTTTGCTCGCGATCTTCGCGCCACCGCGGCTGATTTCGAGCCGGACGTCGGGTGTCACGTATTCCTTGTATCCGGCGGGCAGCGTGATCGGGATCACCGCCGTTGCTTCGGATTCGGCGTAAATCGTGAGCGGCAGCGGTGGAATCGGCGGCGTGTAATGCTGGACGATGGTCGTGCCCGGGTCGGGGATCGGTGGCGCGGCCGGTGCCACGAATGCGGCATCACCGATATGCTGACCCACTTTGGGATCGCCGACGCTCAGATCGAAGGCCGAGATTTTCAGGCCGGTCAGAAAATCGCTGAAACGCGTGCCACCGATGGGTGTGTCCGGGTGGAGCCGGATCACGAGTATTTGCGGCATGGTCTATCTCCTCGGCACAAATCGAGCTGTCGCCCGGAGTTTTGTTTCGTTGAAGTCGACGTTGCTCAGCAGTAGCGGCTCACATGCCTTAACCTTCCCGGCGCCGCATCAAGGGGGGGACTTGCTTGTTTGTCGCGTCACGACATTCAAATATTTCCCTTTCAACTCTTCTGTTTTGATCGAGTTTCCCTGTTGCGTAAATCGATGCCATCTAATGGCGCTATAGCGCAACGGCGTCGAGCTTCGCTGGTCCTTGCCGTATGATGTGACACCCTTGCTGCCGAAGACTTCGAGGCCAGTCATTTTTGCGAGCCGATAAGCGAAGGTGTCCTCGATCGGTCCGGTCCATGTGGACCCGGGATGCGAACCTTCTTTACCGCCAGCAGTTCTGCACCCTGCCAGGACAATCGTCGCGGCCTCATCGAACACGATCTTCTTCTCGTCGATCAATTTTTTCAGGTCCGACAGTTTGGCCCCGCGCGTGGCGTCGAGTGGGGTGCCGGGGGCCGGCTTGTCGGTGTACAGACCGGCGCCAGCCCCTTCACCGCCCACGCCAAAGGGCGTGCCATGGTGCACGATCACGAGTTCCTTGATCGTTCCAGCGTTCTGGAGCGCCTCGAGCAACGCTTTGCCGGAATCGACTTTCACGACGTCATAACCTGCGGCTTTCAGCGCCTTCTCAGACGCTTCAAACTCATTTTGCGACTTATGATAAGCACTCCATTTCTTCTGGTTTGCCTTGTATTCTTTCAAATCTTGATCGTATTTCTTTTTTTCCGCTTCATACTTTTTCATGCCTTCCGAGAATTTTTTATCGGCTTTACTCTTGTCCTTCTCGTATTCCGCCTTCTCTTTATCTGAAGCATTCTTTCCGGGAGCTTTGACCTTCGTCTTATCAGGCTTGACGGGCTTCTCGGGTTTGGGGAGTTCCGTTCCAGCCGGCCTGGTTTCGTTGTGCATGACGATGGCGAGTTTTTTGCCGCTCTGGCCGTCAGGATCGACGAAGCCCGCCGGATTATCGAAGCAGTATTGGTAGAGGTTGGGACCTTCCTCCTCGCCGGCCGGATCGCAGGCCGTCCATCGCCCGAGCCACGGCGCGTAGTACCTCGTCCCGTGGTAATACAACCCGCTCTCCTCATCCCGCTCCTTCCCCGTGTACCGATACCGCTTCGCCGTCTCCGTCTGGCTGCGCACCGCCTGATAAGTCGAGCTGCCGTAGGGCGCGTATTCCTCGTAAGAGATGATCTGCGCCTGCTCGTCCAGTTCCACGCAACTCGACCCAAGGTGATTGCCGAACTGGTAGCGGATGAGTTGTCGTGGCGCCGGGTCGTCGCCCGCCGTGTCGAGCGTGCGCGTCTCCACCAACGCAATGCGCTGCTTGTCGTCCATCACGTGCAGCGTCGTGCGCTCCAGCGTGGCGGTGTGGGTACCGATGGAACCGCCGTGCCTGCGGAAGATCTCGAAGCCGCCAAGGTAGATGCGCTCTTCGGTGAGACCCGGCGCCTTCTCCCACACCTTGCGCACGCGCCGACCTGAGGCGTCATGCACGTAGTAGGCCGTGCCGCCCCCTCCCAGATTGACCTGCCGCAACTGGTCCTTGTAGTCCCAGTGCATATTCGGCCCGGGCAGGCCACCGCCCAGGTGCGGCATGCGCAGCATGTTGCCGTGGGCATCGTGCATATAACTTTCCGGCTGCGGCGTGTTGCCTGCCGGGTTCAGCGTCGTGCGGGTCAGGCGGTTGCCGGCCTTGAGCAGCGCACCGCCGTTACCGTCTTCGATCAGGCTTGGATCAAGGTAGTCGTAGGCGCGCGTCCAGCCCGCATGTGCCGGACCGCTGCCGCGATGCTGCATCTGCAGGAAGTTGCCGACGGCGTCGTACACGTAGCGCTCGATGTACGTACCCATGGCGTTGCCGTCGTTGGGGGCGAAGCGCCCCGTCGCGTCGGCACTGACCAGGCCCACGCGGCCGGCGTCATTGTGCGAATGGGCGATGGGCGTGCCGCCCCGGCCCAGGTGTTCGCGGCCAGTGGCCTGGATCAGCCGGTACAGGGCGTCATAGACGTAGTCGTTGCTCGGTTCGACGCGCTTGTTCCTGAAGTAGATCGTCTGCTGCGCGTCGTCCTGGATGTGGGTGATGTTGCCGACCGGGTCGTAGGTGTAGTGCAGCTTCTGCAATTGCTTGCCCGGCCAGCCGGCAACGGGCGGCCGCGGATCGTCGGCGGGGAAGTCTGCCGCCTTGCGCCTGGTCAGCAGTCGATCAAGTCGGAAGGTGAGCGGGTCGTAGCGATAGAAGGTGCTGGTGCCGTTCTTGTAGTCGATGCGCAGGCGCTGGCCTTTGGCGTCGTAGTCGATGTCGGCGACGCCGACCGGCGATGGGGCTTCGTTGGCGGTGTCCAGCAGCTCGACGGGTTCTGCCGCGCGCTCCAGCCACACGTCCACCCGTTCCAGCAGGTTGGCCTCGTTGAACACCGGCTGGATGACGTTGAACTGGCCGCGTCCCAGACTGCTGTGCGGCGGGATGGACTGGACCGGGCGTTCGAGTGCGTCGTAGCGGGTGCTGCTCTCGAAGCATTCATCGTCCAGCCTGGGATTCAGCAGCCAGTTGGGGATGGCGATGCAATCGCTGACCAGTTGCCGCGTGCTGCGCAGCAGGTTGCCCTTGAAGTCGAAAGCCTCGGTCGGGTTGCCAGTGACATCGAGCCGCGCGTTGATTGCCACTCCCGCGGAATCGGAGTGTCGATAGATGCGGGTGCGCAGGTTGAGCACTTCGGCGTTCGGCAGTGTCTCACCGTACTCGATCTTGTCGACCAGGATGTCGAGGTCGAGCGTACGTGGGTCGGACTCGCTGGTCGTGCCGTGCACGGTTTGCTCGGTCGGGCGGCGCAGCGCGTCGTAGCGGGTGGTGAAGCCATGGCCGCGGCTGTCCCAGGCGCGGATGGGTTTGCCGGTCACGTCGTTGAGCATCCAGCGTGCACCGGCCTCCATGCCGAGCTGGTGGATGCGGTGGCTCAGCATGTCGCACGCGTAGCGCACGACGATGCGGCCGAGCGCGTCGCCGGCCTGCTGGATGGCATCGCGCACGGCGCGCTGGTTGCCTTCGATGTCGAGCTCGATGCGGGTGGCGAAACTTTCTTCGCTGCCGTCGAGGTCGTGGCCGGGGCAAACGACGCGGTTGCGCGCCACGGTCAGGAAGGGGCGGCCCAGCACATCGAAATGGGCGGTGGCAGGTGTGTCGGCATGCGCTTCGGCGCGCAGGGCGGCGTTGCGTTCGTCCACGCCCATGGCACCGCCAATTCGCTGCGCGCGCCAGGTCTGCCAAGTGGCCGGTTGGGTCCTGAAGTATTCGGCGACGTAGCCGTCAATGTCGGCGTCGGTGCGCGGGTCGCCGGTCTGCGCGTTGCGCGGCGCGCACGTGTCGTTGACGTCGTAGGTGGTCTGCTGCCACGGGTCGAACACCACCTTCTCATAGGTGTGGTTCGGGTGCAGCGTGGCGACGACGCGCTCGGCCGGGTCGTAGAACAGCACCGGGCTGACGCCGATGCTGACCGCGAACTCGAAGCGATGGGTGTCGGTAAAGAAGGGCTCGAACTCGCGAACCGGCTTGCCCTTGTTGTTGAAAATCGTCCAGCCACTGCCGACCCAGCGCGGACTCGCGTCATCCGGTGTCGTCACGGGCTGACCATCCGCGCCGATGACGATCCTGCCGGTCGTGTCGCGCTGGGGCACCGGACCGGGTTCGGCCTGGATCTTCTTCTGGATCTCGCGGCCGAAACCGTCGGAGTATGAAAAGCTGAGCTGGATCTTCAGGCCCTGCGGTGGCAGCGGCGCGCTGACATGCGTTTCGCGGGCGAGCGTGGCGGCACAGGCCGGCTGCCACTTGTCCGGATGGTCGGGGTTGGCCTGGCGAGTACGGCGGAAGCGGTTCAGGTCGTAGACGATGCGTGTGGTCGCATCTTTCAGTAGTCCCACAGCGGCGGCATGCGGATCGTCCGAATCGAAGAAGCCGTCGAGCCGAGCTTGCGTGAGGTCTGCAACGAAGCCGGCGAGCGTGTCGCCTTCCACCGGCGCGGGCAGCGGTTTGCCCATGACCGCGGTGCCCACCACCATGCCCAGCGTATCGAACGCGACTTCGGTCCGGTTCCGGTTCGGGTCGCCGACCAGACGCGGCTGCAGGACGCGATAGTCGTTGGCGTGGACGGTCACGCGGTTGCCAAGGGCATCGCGGGTCTCCGTCATCAGCAGGTCGTGGGCGTCGAAGTCGACGAAGGCGTGCTGGCCGAACGGGTCGCGGTAGCGGCGCGACAAGAAGAAGTGGTGCCGGGCCTGCGCCAGTTCGGCAGAGGCGCTGTCGGCGGGATTCGCGCTGTAGAAGGATTGCCCCGAGGGCACCCACCAGCGATCATCCGCGTCGCTCGCCGGAAAGCGGCCATCCGCCTTGAGAATCCGGCTTCGCAGGTAACCGCCCCGGTTGCCGGCCTGGCCACCCAGCACCGCGTCGGGATCTGGAAGCAGAGGCTCGTCGGCCTGCCCCTGGCGTGGACGCTGGAAGACCTGGTCGAGCAAGCCGTCAGTGAAGGCAAGCTTGTAGCTTTCGCCGGGCAAGGCGCGTGCTTGCAGCTCACCAAGCGGGAGGAGGTCGCAAAGGTCGTCGCGCCGATAAAGCGTGCGTAGCGCTTCGACGGGGCGACGGCGCAGGCTCCCGGCGGCAGTGGCCTCGTAACCGACTTCCGGGGCCGAGAACTTGTGACGCAGGCGGCCGGGAGCGGCGGGATCGGGCTCGACGAAATCGGAGGCCCGATAGCGACCGGCCGGGCCTGTGGCCGTGTAGCCCGTCAGCTCGAAAGTTGTCGCCTCGCAGGACAGCGGATTGCGATGGGCGTCGGACGATCCGATCGCGTTGGTGACGCGGTTCTCCGTATAGGTGAGCAGCGCCGTTGTCTGGCGGTCGCGATCCCATTGCGTCCACAGCGGCGAGAGCCGGCGCCCGTAGCCGATTGCGGCCTGCTTGAGTACGTTGCCGAAGTCATCGACTTCCAGGGTCAGCGTGTGCTGGATGCGCGGATCTGCCGGATTGCGCTCGTAGTGATAACTCAGCGCCTCGTTCACGTGGCTGAAAAAGACCGCGTGGAGGTTCGCGCCTCGTTTCTGCAGGGCGCGGATGGTGAAATTCTGCTCGGTGACGGTATAGGGCGTGCGGGCGCGCTGGATCTGCTGCGGCGTCGCGCCCGGGTGATCCGCGTCGTCGGCATAGACCTCCTGGCGCAGCATGGCGCCTTTGAGGGCACGGCAAGCCTCGCGCTCTTCGTCCGGCGTCAGGTCCGCCGGGACGGTGGAGTCATCGAGCAAGAGCGGCCGCGCGGCTTCGACGGTCAGTCCGGGCTCACGGAAATACTCGCTTTCGAAGTGGCGCGAGAGGCGTTCCCAACCGAGGTAGACGCCCGTGTGGAACCAGGTCCTGGTGTGCACTGGCGGCACATGCGATGCAGCGGCGACGTTATCTGCCGGGACGCTGCCGTCGGCGACGGCTGCGAACTGTTCCGTGTCCCATTGCTCCACCATGCCGAAGCCGCGGAACTCGCGCTCCTCGCCGTCGAAATAGCCATGGTGGTAGGCGTAGCGACTGGTGAAGCGGTTACGGCTGATGTAGTCGTAGGTTTCCACGCGCTCGACCACGTGCACCGGGAAGGGCAGCCGGGTGATCCACGGTTTGCCGTCGCGCTTGTCCTGCAGGTAGAACTTGGTCGAGGGGGCGTAAGCGACGCGCGTTTCCGCGCCAAGGTTGTTGACGGTCCTGACCAGCAGATGGGCTTTGAGGCCACCCATCAGGTTGACATAGCGCATCTGCCGGCGCGCATCACCCGGCAACGGGGAGGACCAGACCAGGCAGGCGGTGCCGTTGCCGAGCAGGTCGGTCGGGACGATGCTTGCGAGGTCATCGATGCGTGGAAACACCTTCAGCGTGTGCGGCTGGCTCCAGCCGTTGCCGGACTGGTTGAAGTACAGGCGCACGCCGTCGCGGTGGAGATAGATGATGTCGGTGGTGCCGCTGCCGTCGATGTCGGCCAGGTGGATACGCGCGTGGTCGAACTGGTCCGGGTTGTCGAAACAGGGCGCGTTGTCCATCGTGACCTTGGCGCCGAAACGGCCATAGCCCAGGTTGGGCCAGTAGCAGGCTTCGCCGTTGCGAATGCGGCAGATGTCGGTGAGGCCGTCGCCGGAGAGGTCGGCCAGGTAGATGGACTCGGTGCCATCGGAGAAGACGACGCGCGGGCCTCTTTCCTCGTCCAGTTCCTGTGCAACGCGGCGGGCGGGACCGAAGCCCTCGTCGGCGAGTGACGCATGCCAGACGAAGGCGTCGTCTTCGGTGATGAGCACGTCGGCGCGGCCATCGCCGTCCAGATCGACGAATTTGAGGTTCGGGTCGCGCGGGTCGAGGTTCACGCGCGAGGTGAACGGGCGGAAGGGCTGCCAGCCCTCTGCGTCGTCATGCTCGTACGAGCCGGGGACGGGAGCGTCCATGACAACGACGTCGAGTTGGCCGTCGCCCGCGAGATCCATGAAGTCCGCCCCGCTGCTCAGGGCCACATTGGGCTTGAGCGCGACGTTTTCGAGCGGCGCGAACGCCGCCGTGCTGGTCAGCGGGCTCAGGTTGCGCTTGTAAAACCAGGCATCGGCCTGCTCGGTGAGGATGCCGGGGATCCCTTCGCCGTGCAGATCAGTCCATCGGTAGGCGCTGCCGTTTACGCCAACGGGGAGATTGTCGAGACTCGACGGATCGACTTCCTCGACGGTCTCCTGCACGGTGGGCTTGCTGTATTCGAACTGTACCGGAGGCAGGCTGCGACTGTCGTAGCCGCCATTGTCGCGGCGGTAGCCGGTCTGCGCGACGGCTTCCAGAAAAGTGTAGACGGGAGTGAGGGCATCGGTGGGGTTGACTTCGTCCGGGTAAGTGAAGTCGGTCGAGCGCACGAGGCAATTCCGCTCGACGCCGACTTCGCCTGGAAAATGGTGGAACATCAGGACGCGCTGGCAGAGCCGATAGGTACGCACCTCAAACCCTGCGCGGTAGGACGAGAACGGATCCGGTCGTGAGGGCCAAGGCTCGGCGTCGTGGGGGGCCGGCGCTTTGGTGTCGTGTTCGCCGTAGTCGAAGACAACCTCGAAGTGCCACGCATCGCTGCCGTCAGGCGCGCGGGCATCGGGAGGTTCCGGCCAGGCCGCGTCGGCCTTCAATTCCGGAAAGTAGGGCGAGCGATTGCCGTAACGAATGCGCTTCAGATAACGCTGCGCTGAACGGGACCGATGGGTGCGGTTACGTTCGCGGGCCCTGGGCAGGTTGGTCCCGGCCGAATCCTCGAAAACTTTTGCCGAGTCCTCCGCCTTGTAGCCGTAAACGGCGACGTTGCCCTTGTCATCATTGCTTTGGCAGATCAGCCAACTGAAGATGCGGCTCGGGTCTGCCGGATCCGCAATACGGCTATCGGCCGTCTTCCCGTACCAGGCGGTGACGTTGTCATGCGTGATGGACCGCCAGAACACCTCGGTCGCGTCGGTCGTGTTTGTCCATCGCTCGATGTGCGCAAACAGGCCCTCGATGCGCGGTCGGTAGCGACGGATACGGAAGATCCGGCCATTTACCGTTCTGGGTGGAAGCGCTTCCCGCACCCAATTGCCGGCGGCATCCTGCACCAGGACAGGCACCAGGTCTTCCGCGCCGGAAACGATGAAAACGTCCGAATCGACCGTGTCGCAATACTGCGGCAACCCCTTGTCGGTCTTGCGCGTGACCGACGGCAGGGAAAGGCTCCAGCCGAAGCCGAACGGGCCATTCCCGGCGCCGGAGTCGTACGAGAGTGATAGTTGAGGACCGAAACCGGAACGGCCCGGGCTGGTAGCGATCGGCACCGTCATCGATCCCGTCCCGGTCACCGGATTGGCGGCGAATTTCTCGCCGATACCGCGAATGGCACCGCCGCCTTTGGGAAGCGTTAGCGCAGGCGCGCTGACACCGGGTGGGGCGGCGGCCGCATGCTCGTCGTCTTCACGTCTTCGCTGAAGATTGGCCAAGATCCCACCCTTTCAGTCGTCTCCGTTTTGATGGCTCCAAGGCCATCGACTTCAACGATACGTGCGCCCTGCTTATGACCTTTCAAAAGCAAATATGCAACGGAAGGTGTTCGAGGAATGTTGTCCATTTATAGGCGAGGAATACCGCTTCTAGCAAGGAGCCAGCACTCGCAATCCGGGTGGGTGGAATGGCGACATGAAAGATTTACCTGTTTGTCATGATTTTTCTTTCCGCCGCATTATCGAATGTGCCGGGCGACTCGATATCGCGCTGGCGTGAACGCACGCTACCGTGCCTGCATCCGCTCGCGGATCCAGCGCAGACGCTCGCGCGGATAGGGCCCGTAACAGCTCTCGTCGACGAACAGCGCCTGCGCGATCCCGGGCAGGCGCTTGTGCAGCGCTTTGTCGAACCAGCCGATGGCGAGGTCGGCACGCCCCATGCCGAGCGCGACATCGCCCAGCACGCAGCATGCCTCGGCAAGCGCGGGATCGAGGCGATACGCGACCATCGCATAGCGGCGGGACGCCTCGAGGTCGTGCATCAACAGCGCGCAGGTGGCGGCACCCAGCATGGCGGTGTAGCGGCCCGCCTGGAACTCCGCCTGTCGCCAATAGCGCAGATAGAGGGGAATGGCCTCGGCATGGCGCTTTGCGAGCCTCAGGGCGCGCGCATGATAGAACACTGCCCGCAAATCGTCGGGATCGTCGCGCAATGCCACCGCGCAAAGACGCAGATCGCGCTCGACCGCCGATTCCTTGCCCGTCTTGTCCGGCTGGTTGGTGAGCGTGGCGCAGTCCGTCCGGCACGTCGGCTCCCGCAGCGCGATCCATTCGTGCACGCGCCCGTGCCACGTCGACCACGGCTGCTTCCGGAACACTCTCGGCACATACCAGCGCGTGCCGCCCGACAGGATCACCAGTTCGATCGCCTGCAAATCGCGCCTGCGGATCAGGCGCCGCCACTCGGCGCGATCGCGTATCGCCAGCACCTCGTCCGCATCGATCGACAGGACCCAGCCATCGCGCACCATCGCCAGCGCCGCATTGCGCGCTGCGGCAAAGTCGATCAATCTGCCGCGCGCGTCCGCGAGTGTCGGCATCACCTGCACCCGGGCGCCGAATTGCCGCGCGAGATCGACGGTCCCGTCGGTGGAGCCGCTATCGACGACGCAGCATGCATCGGCCCACGGCATCAAGGACGTCAGGCATCTCGCCAATACGCTCGCTTCGTTGTGGACGATCAGGCAGGCGGTCAGCATTGCTTGAGTTATGCGAAATAACGGAACTTCGATTTATATCTCCTATAATCGTTCCACGCAGTCATCACGCAACGATTACCGTGATATTGCGGCGCGTCGTGTGTTGACGGGGGTTCCCTTCATATCGTCATGGAAAGGAGCAGACGTGGCAACCACAAAGAAATCCAATAAAGTTTCCGCCGTTAAATCCACCAAGCCCGCCGCCAAGCGCGGCAAAAAGGCACTGACCATTTCCATCGATCTCGACGCGCTCGAACAGCTCTACAAGCGGCGCTATGAAATCACGCTGGATGGCGGGGACACGAAAGGCGGATCGATCCGGCGCGCCGAAGGCGACACGAAAGGCGGCATCATCATCCGGCCCGCCGAGCGACGCACCAGGACAGCCGCGAAAAAGCCCGCCGCGAAGAAACGCGCGACGAAAGCCAAGGCCTGACCCACCGCGCGCGCAAGCAGACCTTGTCGATGCGAGGCGCGGCGGCGTTAACCGACGCGGGCCGTGCCGCACTGCGTGAGCGTGCGCGGGACGCCACGCCGATCGGCCAGGGACGGACCGACTGGCGTCTCGACCCGCGCGACGAACGCATCGCCTGGGGCGCGACATCGCCGGACGACGATGACGACGATGACGACGACCTCGACGTGTCGCGTGACGAGCAGGATGCGCTGATCATCCGGCGCGGGTTGCACGCGCGTCGTCCGCTTTATTTCCGCATCGAGCGCGACAGCATCGAGTGGGATCGGGATCCGCAGCGGCTGGTCCGGACGCTCGGCATCAAGTGCGAACTCGATGTCGGCTCGCTGCTGCATCTGCTGTGGCGAGGCCGGCCGCGGGCGGCGCATGCGCTTCTGCAAGGCATCCAGTCGCTGCAGGTCGGCGAGGCGCTGATATGCGAGCCGGGTGCGCCGCCCGTCGTCCGGCGTTTCGCATGGCCCCTTCAAGCCGCTTCGGTATCGCACGATGCGTCCTGCCTTCAGGAAGAGGCGCTGTCGCGCCTTCGGGCGTCCGTCGATCACGTCGCCGACGCGACGCGCGACATCGCCCTGTTCCTCTCCGGCGGCGTCGACTCGGGATTGCTGGCCGCGCTCCTGCGCGAGCGCCACGCCGTCACCGGCTATACGATCGCCTTCGACGACGACTACGGTCTCAACGAAACCGACTACGCGGCCACCGTGGCGCGCATCACCGGCATCCGCCACCGGATCGTCCACCTCGACGTCGACCACGCGCGGCAACTGCTGGACCGCATCCTGGACGCTCCGTTTCCGCTCACGGCGCCCGCCGCCGTGACCCATGCCGCCCTGATCGAGGCGACCGTCGCGGACGGACACGCCATCGCGGTCTCCGGCCTGGGCGCGGACGAATGCTTCGGTGGCTACCACAAGCCCCTGACGTGTCTCGCAGCCCAGATGCATCATCAGCGCCGGCTCGGCGTCGACCTTCCCGGCTTGTACGACCTGCCGGCCGCGCGCCTGCTGGGTCTCGACGACGTGCTGTTCCTCGGCATCGCGGAATTCTTTTCCGTCGACGAGATGCGGCGTCTGAGCCGGGATCCGCAGGCCGTCGACGCGTTGCTCGCGGATGACGTCGCGTTCTATCGGCAGTTGCTCGCGGTCAAGCCCAAAGCGCTGCCGACGGAGGCGATGTCCGCGCACGAGTATGTGTTCCGGATCGGCGAGCTGCTGCTGCCGGCGCTCGCCGACAATGCGCTCATGCACGGCACCCGCCTCGATTTCCCGTTCCTGCGCCAGGATGTCTACGGCTGGGCGTCGGCAATCGATCCCGGCCTGAGCTATTGGTACGAGGCCGATGCATGGTGGGCCAAGCGCCTGCTGCGTCAGGTCGCCGGTCGTTACCTGCCGCCGGAGATCGTGATGCGCAAGCGGCAAATCCTGCTCGCGCCGATCGCGCATTGGCTGCTGGACTCACGGTTTCGCCAGCGGGTCGTCGATGAGGTCGCCGATTCCGACCTGTGGAGAATCGCGCCGCTGACCACGCGATTCCGGACCGCCCTGTTGTCGAGGCTGCGCGCTTATGACCATGTCGGAGACGACGGACGGTGGCACGAACAGCTATGGGTGATCCTGGTTCTGTGTGGCTGGATCAATCGCCATTCTGCATCGAGGTAGGGGAGTGAATCCGTCATGCGCGACGTCGATCTGATCGTGGTGGGCTCCGGTTCGCTGGCTCACGCGGTGCTGATGAGTCTCGCCGGATGCGGCGACGTGCCGATGGACGTGATTGCCGCGGCGCGCAACGAGACGGCCGTGCATCACATGGCGACGCTCGCCAATGCACTCGGCGGCGGAAGCGCGGGCCGCATTGCCGTGACCCCCGTGGCGTGCGACTACTCGCCCGTATCGTTGGCACGCTTGTTCGACGCATATCGGCCGCGCGTCGTGTTGACCCTGGCGTCGATGCAATCGCCGTGGACGATGACGCGCGGGTGGCAAAAACTCATCGCGGGGCTGGGCTACGGCTGCACGCTACCCTTGCAGGCCGCGCTCGCCGACCGGGTCATGCGGGCGGCGACGGCTGTCCATCCCGGCGCCCATCTCGTCAACGGCTGCTATCCGGACCTGACCAACCACGTGCTGACCGGGCGCGGCATTCCGGTCGCGGGAGGGATCGGCAATATCGCCATCGTCGCGTCGATGTTGCGCGGTCGCACCGATTGCGTGCCCCTGTCGTTGCTCGCGCATCACGCGCACGTCGGCGCGATGATACGCGGCGCTTGGGACGGACTGCCCGCGCCGGCCGTGTGGCTGGACGGCCGCCGCCTGCCGGAACATGAAGCCGCCGCGTTGACCGCGCCCGTGCGCCTGCCCGCCGACGCCACGCTCAACAGCCTCACGGGCGCGCTCGCCGCGCCGATGCTGCGCGCCCTGTCAGGCCGTGCGGACGCATGGCAAGGTCATGCGCCGGGCCTGCACGGCCGGCCCGGCGGCTATCCGGTGCGCGCGGATGCCGCCGGCCTCCATCTCGCGCTGCCGCGCGGCATGACGCCGGAGCAGGCCGAGCAACTGAACAGATCGTATGCGTTGCACGACGGCGTGACCGTCGAGGACGGGCGCTATGTATTGACCCGCTCGCTTGACGATGCGGAACGCGCGCTGGATATCCGCTTGCCGGCGGCGCTTGCCGCGTGGCGGGCCGACGCGCTCGACGAACAAATCGCGTTGCTGGTGCGCTTGCGCGCGACCATCGATGCGACGGACGCCTCAGCTCGCTGAAACCGGGCTGCGCGTCGTTGCGCGCAACGCGTCTTCCTCATAGGTCCCGAGCCAATCCCCGCGATCGTAGTTGGCCAGGGCTTGCCGGAACATGCGGTCGCGGCTTTCCCAACGATCTTGCACGGGTGGATAATGACGAATGCGCGCGTCGTCGTCGTGGGACACATGCAGCACGGTGCCGCTCTGGCGCCGCATGAGCCCGGCGCTCAGCGTCAGCCGCGCGATCATGTCCTGGTCCTCCCAGCCCCAGCCCAACAGGCATCCGTTGTAGCCGCCGATGCATTCGAAGCCGACGCGACGCACCATCAGCAAGCCGGGCGCCTGGCGTGTGCCGTCCGCCGCGTCTTCCTCGTTGTCGATGATCTCGAGCGCGCGTCCGTTGGCAAGCCGCAGCTTCAGGTGATAGCCGAACATCGCGACCTGGCCGGCCTTGCGCGCGTTGCGCACGGTCTCCGTCACGCCCGCGACGGTTCCGAAGGCGTCGGGTTCGGCTTGCAACTGCCGGACCAGCGCGTCGAGTTGCCCGTCCGGAATGATGATGTCGCAATCGCAGAAGAACAGGAGCGGACGACGCGTGTGCGCGGCGCCGATATTCTGGGCGCGGGCCTTGTTGAACCAGCCGGATTCGTCGACGCGCACCACCTTGACGTTCGCCGCGTGGCCGGCCATCAGGTCGCGCAGTTGATCGGCGTCGCCGCCGTAATTGACCACGGTAACGCCGCCGTCATGCCGGGCGGCGAGTTGGCACAAGGAGGGAAGCGCCTGTTTCAGCTCGTGCCGCCCTCTCCAGGTGACGACGATATCCAGGCTGAGCGGCTCGAGAGTTGACATGTTGGCTTTCCTTGAGAATCCTAGTGTCAGGGCAGTATCGATCCCCGTCCTGCAAAGGGAATCGCATCCGAGATGAATAACACTACCGGCAAGCGCGCGACGTCCGACAGACAGCTGGTGCGGCCAGAACTGGCCGATCCCAGTGTAGCACTGCGGGTGCGGCAGGCGATATTGGCAGGATTGCGCGCCAACGGCGGCGGCCATCTGGGCGGCACCTTGAGCTGCGTCGACATCCTGCTCGCGCTGTTCGCCGCGCGTGCGATGTCCGCGCTCGACGCGACAGGCGACGCCCTGTTGCTGTCGAAAGGCCATGCGAGCATGGCGCTCTATGCGGTGTTGCAGCAGGCCGGCGTCGACCTGGGGCCGCTCGACACGTTCGGTACTGCCGGCTCCCCGCTGCAGGGGCACCCCGATCGCACCCGGCTGGCCTGCATGGATTTCTCGTCGGGGGCGCTCGGGCAGGGCGTCGCCATCGGGCTGGGCATGGCGCTCGCATGCGACGCGCGCCACGTGTGGGTGGTGCTGGGTGATGGGGAATGCCAGGAAGGCATGGTCTGGGAAGCCGCGATGCTGGCGGCCCGCCACGGCGTGCCGAATCTGCACGTGGTCGTGGATCTCAATGGGGAACAGGAATGCGGCTGGGCGCACGACGCGCGGCTGGATTCCACGCCCTTGCCCGACGCCCTCGCCAAGTGGCGCGCATTCGGCTGGCGCGCGGATGAAGTGGACGGACACGACATCGACGCATTGACCGGCTTCGTGCATGCGCATGCCAAAGGGCCCCGGCATGGGCCGACCGTCCTGCTGGCGCGAACCGTCAAGGGTCACGGCCTCGGGCTCCAACTCGATCGGTTTCGTCGCCACTGCACCCAATTGTCCGGCGACGAGTGGGCGCGCATCGCGGGCTCCGGCCACGCTCCGGATCGATGAGAGGTTTGCCGCATGAAAAGACTGGCGCTATCGATTGTCGACGAGCTGCGAAGGAGGGCCGAACAGAGCGACCGTATCTGGGTGCTCGACGGCGACCTGGGCGATTCCTACGGCTTGTACGACGCGCAGGGGCGGCCCGTGTTCTCGCGCTTCGTTCAGGCCGGCATAGCGGAACAGGCGCTCATCGGCGTCGCGGCCGGGCTGGCCGTGAGCGGGCAATGGCCCTGGGTGTTCTCGTTCAGCGCATTCCTGTGCCATCGGGGTGCGGATCAGATCCGCACCTGCGTCGCGTCGCAGGGGCTGCCCGTCGTGATGATCGGCTCGCATGCGGGCGCGGCGAGCGGCACCAATGGCGCGAGCCATGCCAGCCTGTCGGACCTCGGTGTCCTCGCATCCATCGGCGGCGTGGATCTCTGGGCGCCCGCGGACACCGCCGACGTCGAACTGGCCGTCGGGTCGTTGGCCGCTTCGCCGCGGCCGGCCTACGTGAGAACGAGCCGGGAACCGGTCGGCGACCTGCGGCTGCCGCCGGGCGTCGTGCGAGGCAACGGCGTGGCCGGCGAGACCGTGCTGCTGTCGTGCGGATACGCATCGCACTGGGCACAGGAGGCCGTGCAGGCGCTGGCTGCCGACGGCGTGCCGATTCCGTGGCGGCACATCGCGCATCTCGGCGAAACCGTGCTCGCTCAGTGGATCACGAGCCAGCCACGTCTGCGCGGCATCGTGGTCCTCGAAGACCATGGACCGGCCGGCGGCCTGGCCGACACCGTTCGCAGGATCGCCCCGCCTGGCGTCACCGTGCGCGCTCTGTCGTGGCCGTCGGGTTGGCATGGCGAATCGGGTGCCATCGCCGACCTGAGACGCGCGCATGGCCTCGACACCGATGCCCTCGTGCGCCGCATTAAGGAAAACATGACGTGAAAGCCCAAGCGAACCCACGCGCGACCCTCGCGAAAATTCTCGATCCGATATCGATCGATGCGTTCCTGCGCGAGTCTTTCGGCAAACGCCCGCTCCTGATTCGCGGGCAACCGGGGAAATTCGATTTCCTGATGAAACCGTCGCGCATGATCTTCGGATTGGACAAGGTCACCGAGATTCGCTGCGTGTTCGGCGGCTTGAAGCAGGCGACCATCGGTCCCGCCGATATCCGGGAGATGTACGAAGCCGGGGCCACGATCTGCGTGACGGACATGCAGCTTGCGCACCGTTCGCTGTGGACGGCGGCCCGCAACGTCCGGCGGGAAATCGGCTTTGCCGGGCGGGTCGATTTCCGCGCGTATCTTTCGCCGCCATCCTCGGGCTTCGATTTTCATTACGACGCGAGGACCGCCACCACCTTACAACTCGATGGCGAGAAGACCTGGTGGTACGCCACGTCGCCTCATACGTTGTTTCCGACCGAGAATTCGACGCGCACCGACATGGCCGCCGTGCATCGAGCCGTCGCGCGGCAGACGATCCGCAAGGTCACGCTTTATCCGGGCGACCTGCTCTGCCTGCCGCCCGGCTTGTGGCACAAGGCGAGGGCGGGTGACGGCGGATCGCTCGCGCTGAACATGGCATTCAATCACAGCGGCGCGACGGTCGGCGACGTCCTGCTCGACGCGCTGAAAGCGTCGCTGGCCGGCATGCCGGACGCCATGCGGCCGTTCATGACCGGCGCGGGCCCTACCGGCGTTGCCGAGCTGGAACCCCATATCGCAACCTGTATCGCCGCGCTACGAGACACGCTCACATCGTTCGACGGCAAGCGCATCGCGCCGCGCCTCGCAAGTGTCGCGAACAAGGCCGGACGTACCTGAGCGCGTGGCCTGCAATGCGCGACGCCCCCATCGACGCGGATCGTCTGAACGCCACGCTGGCCCTCGTCGCGGATGCGATGCGCATCGCGCATTCCGGCTCGACGCTCTGGGATCACCTGCTGGGGACCTACGAGGTGCTGTCGGGATGGGGCGCCGAACCCGACACCTGTCTCGCAGGCCTGATTCACAGCATCTACTCGACCCAGTACTTCCGCCATCGCGTCGTGGCACCCGGCGAACGCGAACGGGTTGCGATGGTGGTCGGCCAACGGATCGAAGCGCTCGCCCATGCATTTTGCGTCCTCGATCGGGACAGCCTTCGTCGAGCGTCCGAGCGCCTTGACCTCGCGCCGGTGCGCAGGCCTTTACGCATTCGGACGCACGCGGGCGACGGTGAGCTGCATGTGACGGCCGCACAGTGCAGGGCATTGCGACTGCTCGATCTCGCCAACGAAGCCGAGCAACGCAGAACCCTGTTCAGGATCGACGGGTCGTGGTTGTCCGTTATGTGCAAAGGATTCCGAAGCATTGGCTTCGTGCCGCGGTCGTTCATCCGCGCTCCCAGCATCAGCGACGTACAGGAACGTCGGTTGTCCACGTTGTATGAGCATGCACTCGCCGCTCCCTCCAGCCATGCCTCGCAAGCGCTCAGGGCCTGCATCCAGCTCGCGCCCCAATGTGCGGAGCCGAGGTTCCTGCTGGCCGCCTTGCGGCTGCAGGCCGGCGATTTTCACGCCGCGTATGTGGAGGCGTCGACGGGAATCGCCAATCTCGATGGCTGGGGCGCGCCATGGGATGCACGGATTCCCGGTCAAGGGTGGCGGTTCCTGGGGGAGCAACTCGCTATGGCTGCACGTGCAACTCATCGGAATGCGCCCGGGATCTATCAGCAGATCCTGAGCCGTATCCGTCAATAAGCCAGCGCATGCCTTCGATACACCGGCTGAACGATTCCATCAAGCTGTTGCAGCGACCGGTTGAATCCGCCGGCCTTGGCGGACGTTCGGGGAAGCCACTTGTTGACGCCGCTACAGGCAGTTTTCCAGACATTCGATGCGCCACGGCCGCGAATGTCCGCCGTCAAAGTTGCGCCGCACGATACATTCCGGTATCATTCACGCCCCCCACAAGCTGCACACACGGATTTCGCGCGAGGCGTCCCGCCCTCGACTATCCGTGCGTACACGATTCCGTTCGCATCCCGGCAGGCAACCCATTCTTCTGGTGTCATGTGCACGACGATCGTCGGCTCATCTGTCGAGGAGCATGTATTGGCAATTCCTGATCGGAACGATTCTATATCCCCTGAAATCACCGCCACGGCAAAAGCCGGCCGCCGTGTGTCAAAGGGAAAGGCCCAGGCCCAGGCCCTGACACCGACGGACGTCGCGTCCCTGGCACGCCAGAATGAGGAGCGCCAGCACCAGATGCGCGCGTTGATCGCGCTCGGTCGCGAGCGCGGCTATCTCACCCACGCGGACATCAACGATCACCTGCCCGACAACTTTACCCAAACGGCGGCGATGGACACCATCGTCAGCACGTTCAGCGACATGGGCGTGGCCGTATACGAACAAGCGCCGGACGCCGAAGCGCTCCTGTTAACCGACGCTGCGCCGGCCGCGGCATCAGACGATCAGGCGGACGAGGAAGCGGAAGCTGCGTTGTCGACCGTCGATTCCGAATTTGGCCGCACCACGGATCCGGTTCGGATGTACATGCGTGAGATGGGGGCCAGCGAACTGCTGACCCGCGCAGGTGAAATCGAGGTCGCGAAACGGATCGAAGATGGTCTGCAGGACATGATTCAAGCGATTGCCGCGTGTCCGTCGATCGTGTCCACGATTCTTGCCGATGTCGACCGCATCGTTGCCGGCGAACTGCGCATCGACGAACTGGTCGATGGCATCCGTGTCGACGCCGATGAAAGCGAAATGGCGCCGGAGTCCCAGGAAGAGGATGCGGAAGCACTCGCTGCCGACGATGAGTCGGACGAAGACGGCATCGAAACGGACGCCGGGGATTCGGAGAAGGTGAACGCGGCACGCCTCGAAGAACTCACGAACGACAGTCTCGTGATTTTTGCGCGTGTGCGTGCACTGTTCGCGCAGTTGCCGGATCTGCCTGTCACAGGAGATGCACGTTCCGCAGCAGTTGCGCAAGTGCGCACGGCGATCCAGCGGGAACTCGCGCCGATCCGCTTTACGGCCAAGACCATCGACCGCCTGTGCGCCATTGTGCATGGGCAGGTGACCGAGGTCCGCGCGATCGAGCGCAGCATCCTGGCGATTGCTGTCGACCGTTGCGGCATGCCGCGCGACGCGTTTGTCGAGTCGTTCCCGGGCCACGAGACCGACCTCGAATGGACGAACCGCGCGGCGGCGACCTCGCAGCAGTTTGGCGCGGCGCTCGAGCGACATCAGCCGGCGATTCAGGCGGCGCAGCAGAAACTCGTCGACATCGAGTCCCGGGTCTCGTTGCCACTCCAGCAGCTCAAGCAGATCAACCGCCAGATGAGTGCCGCGGAACTGAAAATGCGGCAGGCCAAGCGCGAGATGATCGAGGCGAACCTTCGTCTTGTCATTTCAATCGCAAAGAAGTACGTGAACCGCGGCATGCAGTTCCTGGATTTGATCCAGGAGGGCAATATCGGCTTGATGAAGGCCGTGGACAAGTTCGAATACCGGCGCGGCTGGAAGTTCTCGACTTACGCGACCTGGTGGGTCCGGCAGGCTGTCACGCGTGCGCTCGCCGATCAGGCGCGGACCATTCGCGTGCCGGTCCACATGATCGAGACGATCAACAAGCTGAACCGGATATCGCGCGAAATCTTGCAACAGACAGGGCAGGAAGCGCATCCCGCCGTGTTGGCAAAGCGCATGGAGATGTCCGAGGAAAAAGTGCTCGGCATCCTCAAGATCGCCAAGCAACCTGTCTCGCTCGAAACCCCGGTGGGTGACGACGCCGATGCAACGCTCGGCGACATGATCGAGGATGTCTCGGCGAGTTCGCCGGCTGAGGCCGCGATTCAGGCGAACATGCGCGCGGCGATCGACGAGGCGCTCAGCGCGTTGTCGCCGCGCGAGGCCAAGGTTCTGCGGATGCGATTCGGGCTCGACACCAACTCCGATCACACGCTTGAAGAGGTCGGCAAGCAGTTCGACGTGACCCGCGAGCGGATCCGTCAGATTGAGAGCAAGGCGATGCGCAAACTGATGCATCCCAGCCGGGCGGACAAGCTCAGGCCCTTTCTTGAGCGCTAAGGCAAGCCGGGCGTGCGCCCGGCTCCAGGCTTGCAGCGATCAGGCGTCGGCCTGATCGTTGTCCTGAACGGGCGTATTCGCTGCGGGGAAAACTGACAGCGGCTCGATGCTGGCAGCCTGCTTCCCCCTGGGGCCCTGCTTGAACTCGAAGCTGACCTTCCGGCCCTCCTGAAGCGATTTGAAGCCACTTCCCTGAACCTCGGAGAAGTGCGCAAGCAGGTCTTCGCCGCCGTCATCCGGCGTGCCAAGATTGGCGTTCAAGCGAACGCCATCGGCAAAATCCACGAATTTCGACTCCGGCGTCCGCCGGGATTGCTACGGCATCAACCGATCCAGCAGCGGCGACCGGAAGATCCGGTTCGGGTCGTAGCGTTCGAGGGTCGCGCGCGCCGCATCCCACGTGCTCGACGCCGGCTGTCCTTCACGATGCAGGTTCGGAATCGTGCGGGTGAGCATCGTGTCGTCTTGCCAGGCAGCCGTATCGGTGTAGCCCCAACCCTTCGACCATTCGGGGCGAAGCGTCGCATACGAACCGGTGTAGTTCGAGAGCATCCATTGCTCGATCTCGCGATAGAAGCGATCGGCAGACGGCGTGCCCGGTAACGTCAGAATATCGAACCACACGGCGACGTCCCAATCCGGCCGGTCGGGGCGCGGCTTGAGTGCGGACAGGGTGGGCACGGCCGCGCCGGCGCCGACATCGGCCGGCTTGTCGAGACCGGTGATACGGATTTCGACGGGACCGTTCATCGGATACTCGCCGCGCGCCTTGTACGTGTCGACGCGGTTCTGATAGAACTGCACGAATTCGCTGATCACGCGCTGCACGTCGGCGCGCCGCGCCAGTACCGCGTAGCCGTTCGCGGTGACGCGCAGCGTCGTCGGTCGAATGTACTGCAGCACGGTGCGCGACCAGCCCCAGATATCCCCGCTGAGCGTGAGCGCGAGACCGGCGGCCGTGATGGCCAATTGCGTCTGGCCGAACAGCGGCGTCAATGCGCCTTCGCCGCCGATCACGATCCGTTTGACGAGGTCCGAGATGGACTGCGAGATCGAATCGGAGAACGGATAGTTGTACGGCTGCGTGACGGCGCGCGACAGGAACGGTTTGCTGGGCGTCGGCGTCCAGACCTTAAGCCACGGGCTGGACGTGAACGGGAACCAGATGGCTTCCACCCGGCCCGCACGATCGAGAAACGACGCGATCGTGCGGCCCGATGTGCCGGCGGGCGCAAACAGTTCGGATGCCGGAATGTCAACGTAGCTCTGGCAGCGTAGCCGCTGGTTCGGGCCCGCCGTCAGCGTGACTTCGACGACGAAAGCCCGCCCGATGTGCGTGAGGAACGCGCCGATCTCGGGATCGCTGCGCTCGAACCGGCGCAGCACGTATTGCTGCCGGGCCGGATCGTACACGACCGCGGTGAGCGCGACCACGAGGTTGCTCAGCGAGCCGTAGGTGTGGCCCGGTTGCAAGGTTTCACCGGCCGCCGGCACGGCAGTGCCGTGTGCATCGATCGCGAGCGCACCGCCGAGCGTGATGTCGCCTGGCGCAGGCGCGGCAATCACGCCGAGGCCATACTGCTCGAGCGTCGCGAGCAACGACTCCAGCGAGATGCCCGTTTGGGCAGTGACGCGCGCCGGACGTGCCGACGTGTCGACGGAGACGGCCGTCAGCGACTTCGTCGTATCGAGCAGCACCAGATTCGCGCCACCGGCGCCCGGATCCAGCGTCAGCGGCGACCAGTTGTGCATGTACCCGCGCGGGCGGATCCGGTAACCGTTCGCGCGCGCCCAGTTGACCGCCGCGACGACGTCGTCGGCAGAGCGCGGCGCGGCGGTCCACACGTCCTGCACTGCGATTTCGCCGCTCCAGTTCTGGAACGCCTGCTTGTAAAGCGGGATATCGGCCGGGAAGCCGGGCGGCGTCGCGTCAGCGGTCCGCGCGTTGGCCGCAATCTGGTAGAGCGGCGTCCAGCCGGTGACGACGCCTGCGGCCGCGAGCTTCGCCATATCGGCGAGGAAAGCGCGGCGCGACGCAGGTTCGTCTTGGAAGTCTTGACTCATGGTGTGCTCCAGTTTTTTGGAATGGTTTTGACGATCGGAAAGACGACAGATGACGCGTTGATACCGGGATGCGGCAATTCGAACAACAGCGATGCGAGCTAAAGCGTTGGCCGGTCAGGATTGAAAAAACGACCGGTTCGGCGATTCGCGGACGCGCATCATCGCGGACCTCTGGAAGGAAATCCAGAAGCCGCCCGGTTTCTTCTTCAACTGGCGCCGGCCTGTCCTGCCGGCAGGCGAGTAGGGGAATTCGACTGAATATCGCGTGACGAAGCGCTAGCCGCGACGATCAATAAAGGACGATTGCGCGCGAATATTTATTCGCATGTTTCAAAATTCTAAATAAAATCACTCGCAATTCATGATCGGTTGATGATTTACCCATTGCATCGCCGAAATGGTATCAATCTGTTCGATGTGTGACAAGCGGTGATCAATGCAAAAAAAGCACGGTGGAGAACGAATAATCCTGGATGAAATCCGCCTCGCCTTCTCTCGAACGATGTTTCGCAAACGGAAACAAAAACGGAAATAGAAACGAAAACTCCCGCGCGCAATGCATGGCTGGATTGTTGCAAAATATCGTGCCAAATAATGGCGAATCTATTCATTCAAAACTGGTACATCAATCTATTTCCGTTTTGTTGGACGAGGTGTCTGATGAAAATATCCAATTGACTGCAAAATATCTTAAATCGTAGATATCATACGCAGCTAGGGTATTCGTGCATCAAATCAATGAAAGGGATCGTTTCGATTTTTTTGTTTCGTTTTCTTCGGTAAACACGCCAAGAGCGCTTTTATCCCGCGACACTCAATGACCGAAATAAATGTTTCAGCTTATGGCAGGGTTCGCCAGCAATCGTCAATCCCTGCGCCGCCGTCCTCAAGCACGCACGACAAGGAGAGTCAGATGGTCGCGATCTTCGCGAAGCTCGGAAAGGTGATTTCGAGCGCCGGCAGTGAGCGGTTCGCATCCGACATGCATGCATTGCTGGTTGGATCGATTCCGGTCGCAACCACCAGGATGACGGAATGGACGCTCGACGAGCCGGCGGGCGAAGTGGTCCACGTGGAATCGCTCGGTGCGTTCGGCGCGACGCGCGACGACGGACGCGGAGGCGCACCGGTCGTGCACGGCGAGCGGGAACCTGAGACGCATCCACTGCGGAACCGGATCGTGGCCGCTTGCGACCGGCAGCTCATTCACGTCGATCCGCTGATGCGGCGCGGCAACGGCGGAGAGGTCGTGCCGCCGCGTGGGGCGGGCGTGGGATTCCAGTGCCACCTCGTGTCGCGCAAGGCGAATCGCCGCTACGTGATCTCGTTGCATCGCGCGGCGTCGCATGACGACTTTTCGTTGCAGGAGATGTCGTTCCTGAGGAATTTCGCCGATACGCTGCTGCCGCTCGTCGAGTGGCATGCATCGACGCGGCGGCAGGGCGTGCGCGAAGGCGGGACGCCGCGCGGTGCGATGGCGGTCGGGTCTGGTGTCGAGGCGCTGCGCCACGAGTTCGAATCGCGGCTGGCGCGCGCCTCGGTCGTGCTGTCGGCGCGCGAAAGTGAAGTGTGTCTCGGCCTGCTCGCGGGCAAGATGCTGCGCGAAATGGCCGGCGAGCTCGGCGTCAAGGAGAGCACGGTCGAGACGTACATCAAGCGCGCCGCGGTGAAGCTCGGCATCAGCGGCCGGCACGGGCTCACGAAATGGATGATCGACAATTGCGCGCCGTGCGCATCGGCGGCATGACGCCGCTTCCTTTCGCGCATCGGATCGCGGTTCCGGCTTCGGCTGCTTCATCGACCATCTGTTCAACGCTGTTGGAAGACGCCTGACGAGGCGTTGAAGCTGCGCTCGCGCGCGGCGCGCGCCGACATGATCCGAACATCGTGCCGCTCATCCATTTGTCGCGGATATCCGGGACAAACCGACGAAGCACCGGCCATCGAATCCGGTGCGGCGCGCGGCGCCGCGTGTCAGATCGACGCATCCGGCCCGTGAAGCGGTCGCCGGCCCGGGCGATCCGCCGTTCGTTGAAAACGGGATCGTCACGTGACGAAGCGGCATCGTCCGGACGCCCGCTCGTTGCACGGAGGGGTCGACATACATTCGCGCGAACACCCGCATCGCATCGTCGCCGCCGCCGATGACACCCCGGTGGCCCGGGTCACCGGTCACCCTGCCATGTCGGCGCTGACGGGACACCTGGCCGAGTCCGAGAAGATGCGACCGCTATCCAGGCGAATGACCCGACCGGCCAGCCTGAAATACTGATCGTCATGGGTCACGATGATCACGCATTTCCCCCGCGATTGCAGATCGGGCACCAGCACTTCGTAGAAGAATTTCTTGAAAACCGGATCCTGGTCGGCAGCCCATTCGTCCAGGATATAGATCGGGCGATCCTCGATGTAGGCGCAAAGCAACGCCAGTCTCTTGCGCTGCCCCGTCGACAAGGCCGTGGTCGTCGAGTACGTTTTGTCGTGAATGTCGATCTTGCCGGCCAGCTTCAGGGTTTCGAGGTATTCCTGCGCACGCTCGCTGCTCGCGCTTTCATGGTCCGGCCCGATGATACGATTGAACAGATGGAAATCGGTGAATACCGCGGAAAACAGATTCCGGTACCGCTCCCGCGCATCGTCGTCGATGACCTTTCCGTCCAGGGCAATATGGCCTTCGGTTGGCGCATAGAGGCCGCTGAGCACCTTCGCCAGTGTGCTTTTGCCACTGCCGTTTCCACCGATCACATAGACCAGCTCTCCGGCGTGAATCGTCAGGTTGACGGGGCCCAGGACGAAGTCGACCGATGACGCGTTGTCACGGTAGGTCATCTTGACGTCGCGCAACTCGATACGCTGCCATGATCTGATCGGCGCGGATTCCCCCATGCCGGGCGAGGGCGGCTTGCCGAATGAATCGGGCGTGTCGTCGATCAGGAAACCGAATTCCGCGAGTCGGGCGAGGGCGGTCTTGCCCTCGGCCACGATCGGCAGAATGTTGATCAGCATGGTCAGCGGCCCCATCATGTAGAGCACGGCCAGGATGCTCGCCGTGAGTACGGCGGGATCCACGACGCCGAGAGACGGCACGCCGAACAGCAGGAATCCGAGCAGGACCGCCACGGTGACCTGGCCGATGCTGTCGCCGGTCATGAACCAGAAGCGTTCGATGAAGTTGTAGCCCGCCACGCGCCGTGACGAGACTTCGATCGCCGCCTTGGTGAACCAGCGTCGTCTGTCCCGGTTGAGCTTGAGTTCCTTGATGCCGAACACGAGGCTGTGCGTGTATTCGTTGAACTGGACGAACTCGTCGCGCACGCGTTCCGTGAAATTGGCCGCCTTTCGATAGAACAACAGGTAGAGCACCAGGCCGACGATCGTCAGCGTGAGCGTCGACGCGAAGACGATCCACGACAGATAGGCGAGATAGGCGACGCTGCACATCAGGACGACGGATTGAACCAGGATCGTCGGTATGGTGAGCAGGGTCTGGCTCAGTTGCGGAATGTCTTGCGTCAGCATCGTCAGCACATGCGGCGCGCCGCGCCTGTCGATGTCTTCCAGCGGCGTCGCCAGGATGCGCTTGCACAGGTTGACGCGCAATCGCGTCATGATTTTCATGCACGCGTAGGACGGCATCGCGGCAGCGCCGCTCCGGCAGATCACCGCGACGACGTTCACCGCGATGAAGATCATCAACAGCATCGGTCGATCGTCCTGGTCGTGAAGCACCCGGCTGATCAGGCCGACGCCCGCGATCGACGCCACGCCGCTGATGAGGCCCGTCAGGACCGTGCCCAGGGTCAACCAGGGATGACTGCGCCACATCAGGGTGACGGCTGAGTGCCACGGCGGCGATTTGCTTTGCTCGGAGTCCATGAGTCGCTATTCGGAAAGGCGTGAAAACGGGAAGGGCTCAGTTGACCAGGTGACTGAGTTCGATGGCGTGTGCCGCCGATCTCAATCTTGACGAGGCCTCGTGCCTTCCGAGAAACGTGATGCTTTCGACGATTTCCAACGGCGAATCGGAAAACAGGATGCAGCACTTCAGCAGGCGCTGCGCACGCTCCCAGCCGACGTTCATGGAATCGGCCACGCCCTGCAACGCGGCCTCGACCGACGCGGCCGTCCAGCCGTCGTTCCGGATCAGCTGCGACTCGATCAGCCGAAGAAATTTCAGGAGGGTGCGGGGATTGCTTTCGATGCTGTACATGAGGATGTAATCGATCCGCAGTTTCTTCGTGATCAACGGAAAAATCAGGTCGATCACGCCGGCGGTCGATTCGCATTTCCCGTAAGCCAGCGAAATCGCCTCGCCGAGCTTGCGGTCCCGGTGAAGCGCATCCAGCGCGGCCTGTACGAACGCCGCTTCATGGTCAACGGTAGTGATTTGCATGAGATTCAATGGCCTGTCGAGTGATGGATTGCGGCGAGCGTGGACCGCGGGCGTTACCAGCCATCCGGAATGGGCATGGAATAGGTCAGCGGCTTTTCCGGCATGACTTCGTCCATGATGTCGGAGTAGCCGGACTCCTGGCCGACCAGATTGGGCTCGAAGCAGTAGCAGTTGAACGTCTTCTGCAGGACGAGGTTGTTGCGGTCGTTGATGGCCGGCGGGTGTTCGTTGATCGCGATGAACGCGTCGTAAAGCGAGTCCCTGACGACGTACGCATGCGCGGTCAGCGTCTCCACGGTCTTGACGACGTTCGGCGCGACGGGAATGGGCGGCGCGAAGTGATACGCGCCCAGAAACAGCATGTGCCAGTCATCCGGCACCTGCGCGATGAAGTCGGGGAAGCGCGCGGCGAAATCGGCGGCGAAGAACGCGTCGTCCTCGAAGATCAGGACTTCGCTCGCGCCGGCGGCCTTGGCCTGTTTGACGGCGGCGAGATGGCTCATCGTGCAGCCGTAGTCCTGCGGACGCATGTGGCCCAAGGATTCCGGCACGCTCACCAGCCTTGCATCGACGGCGGGCAGCCGTTCGACCGTGAGGATGTTCTGCTCGGCGAATTTTCGCTGCATCCCCTCCCAGCGATCGGGACGCCGGTCCAGGTTGATGCAGACCTTGCGGGCAAAAGTGTTGTCGATCGTCGGCGTTGATTTCATGAAGGCGTTTTTTCCAGGAACTGATTGACATGGGCAGCGAGGACACCGGCATGCGGATCGAGCAGCATGGTCAGGTGGTCGCCAGGGACGTCCGTCACCTCGACGGGAAGCGCCGAGAAGCGTGACCACCCCCAGGCCGGGTCCAGGCGAAGCTGCGCGATCTCGGGCGACGGGTCGTAGTCGCCGGGATCGCGCTCGGTACTGCGGAACAACGCGATCGGCACGGGCAGCGGAGAGGCTTGCGGCGTGTAGTGCGACTTGAAGTTGGCCTGATAGACGCGCAGATAGGCGCGCAGGCGGTCGGGTCCGGCGTCCGCGAACCAGCTGCCGCGAGCGCCGATCCGGTCGAGGATCAGGCCGGCCTGGCCGTCGGGATCGAGCGGGACGAGGTCGTCTCGCGTCACCTGAAGGTCGGTCCCGAGGAAGGTGCCGATTTCGTGGGCGATCGCGACCAGCCATTCGGTGTCGTCCCAGTCCTGCCAGTAGGTGGCGGCCGGGCTGTCGATGGGTGCGGACGCATCGAAGATCGCCAGCAGCTTCACGACGGCGCCCTTGGCAACGAGCTGCCGGCTCATTTCGAGCGCCACCTGCGCGCCGAACGAGTGGCCCGCCAGGTAGTAAGGGCCCGCACCCACCAGCGGCCAGATGCGTTCGATGTGACGGGCCGCGATGTCTTCCACGCGGGTGAGCGGCAGGCAGGCGCCGTCGAGGCCGAGCGCTTCCAGCCCGTGAATCGCGTGGGTTCCGTTCAGGCGGTTCGCGAGCGGGTGGAAGTAGACCACGTTCCCGCCGGCGCCCGGCAGGAGGAACAGCGGCGCAGCGGGACCGCCGTCGCGGATCGGCACGAGCCCGCCGGCAGGCGCGGACGGTTCCTGCGTGGCCAGCGCCGCCGCCAGTTTCTCTATCGTCGGATTCTCGAAGAGACAGGAAATCGGCAGCCGGCGATCGAACGCCTTCTCGACATTGGCCATCAGCTGGATCGCGATGATCGAGTGACCGCCGAGATCGAAATAGTTGTCGCTGACCGTGATGTCGTCTCGCTTGAAGATCCGCTGCCAGATCTCCAGCAACGTGCTTTCGTGCGCCGTCGGCGCGACGGCGCGTGCCGCCGTAACCGGACCGGCGGCGGGTTGGACGGCAGGGTCGGCCACGCCGCGCGGCGCGCCCGGCTGGCCACCGGCAGCCGGCGCATCGGCGAGCTGGCCGGTCAACTGGTCTGGCTCGGCGGCGAATCGCTCCAGCAACGCGCGGAGGGTGTCCAGCATCTGCCGCACCACGTCGGGCGCGACGCGGTGTGCGTCGTGCGAAATTTCGAAGCCGACACGCTCGTTCGGGTGCACGGTCAGGGTCAGCGGGTAATTCGATTCCGCGAAGGCGCGGGTGTCGAGGATCTCGATGTCGTCCGGCCCGAGATCGGGAGCAGCGGCAACCGGGAAGTTCTCGAACACCAGCAGGCTGTCGAACAGGCTGTCGCGGGCGGGCAGTTCGCTCCATGACTGGATATCGACCAGCGAGCTGTACGAATGCGGTTCCATGGCCGTCTGGGCTGCGTGGACCTCCGCCAGCCATTCGGTGAAGGGGCGCTCTGGCGCGATGCGCAAGCGCAACGGCAGCGTGTTGATGAACAGCCCCGCGACCGACTCGACGCCGTCGAGCATCGGCGGGCGACCGGACACGGTGACGCCGAAGACGACGTCGTCCGTTCCGGTGTGACGCTGCAGCACCAATGCCCAGACAGCGCGTATCAGGACGTTGAGGGTGACGCGATGGGTGCGCATGAGCGCTTGCAGCCGCGCGGCCAGGGCCTCGTCCAGCAGGAATTGCTGGGTCCGGCGCGTAGCCTGCCGAGCGGCGTCGCCGGCGGCCTGCCGGGCAGGACCGGCCGCGATCGGCGTGGCGGCATGGAACCCCGCCAGTTCGGCGCGCCACCAGGTTTCGTCGGCGGAGCGAGGATGGCGCGCGAGCCAGTCGATGTACGTGCGGTATCCCGGCGCCGATGCGGTGGCCGCGGGCGCGCCAGTGCGGACGAGCGACAGGTAGTCGTCGAACACTTCCTTCATCAGGATGGCGGTGCTCCAGCCGTCGAGAATGATGTGGTGCGCGCTCCAGCAGAAGCGATGGCGCGTGTCCGTTTCCTGGATCAGCGTGCAGCGGAACAACGGCGCGCGCTGAAGATCGAAGCCGCGCCGCCGGTCCTCGGCGAGGAAAGCGTCGAAGTCCTGCGCACGGCGGGACGCATCGCGGGATCGCCAGTCGAGGCGCGCCCACGGCAGGTCGACCGTGTGCAGCACGGTCTGGACGGGCTGATCGCGATCGGCCCACGCGAACGCGGTACGCAACACGGGATGGCGCGCGAGCGCATTGGCCCACGCTTGCCGGAGCGCCGGCACCTGGAGCGGGCCGCGGACGACGAAGCTGAACTGCTGGAAATAGGCGGCGGGATCCAGGTCGTACAGCGAATGGAACAGAATGCCCTGCTGCAGCGAAGAGAGCGGGTAGCTGTCCTCGATGTCGTCCCATGCGGTGTCCTGGACCGACGCCGCGAAGTCGAGCAGGCGGTCCTTGAAGTGCGCGGCCAGGTTCTCGACCGTCTGCCGCCGGTGCAGCCGCTCGCCGTAGCGCCAGTCCACCTGAAGCCTGCCGTCGACAACGGCGGCGACGATCTCGAACGCATGCGTGCGCTGCGACCGCTCGGCACGCAGCGAACCGAGGTCCTCGGCCGCAGGGCGCCAGCCTTCGGATTGCTGCAACACGGTATCGAGCTGCCCGTGATAGTTGAAGAGGATATCGGCGTTCGGCAGCGCGGCGAGACTGTCGCGCACCGCGTCGTCGGGGCTCAGGTAGCGGAGCAGCGAATAGCTGAAGCCTTCGGCCGGAATCGTGCGCAACTGCCGCCGTGCGGCACGCAGCGCTTCCTCCGGCGTGTGCCGGGCGTCGGCCTCGAGCACGACGGGGTAGATGGAGGTGAACCAGCCCACCGTCCGGGTGAGGTCGATCGGCGCATCCGACACGTGGCGGCCGTGACTTTCGAGATCGATCCGGGTGCGCGCGTTGCCCGTGACCATGCTGCAGGCTTGCGCAAGCGCGGCGAGCAGGACGTCGTTGATGCGGGTGTCGTGGGCCCGCGGCAGCCGGCGCAGCAACGCCGTCGTGGCGGCTTCGTCCAGCTCGAACGACACGCACGCCGCGTCGCCGACCGCGTTGCCGGCCGCACCCGCGGCCGGATAATCGACCGGCATCGGTTCGACGGGCTGCGCAACGAGGGTGTGCCACAGCCCGGCTTCGTCGCCGATGGCCGGCGACCGGCTCAGTTGCTGCAGATGCAACGCCCATTCGCGGAACGAAGTCGTCTTCTCCGGCAGCGGCTGGCCGTGGTAGGCCGCATGCAGATCCTCGAGGAGCACGCGCCACGACACGCCGTCCACCGCCAGGTGATGGATCGACACGAACAGGCGGGCGAGCGGCTCGTCGGCCACGCAGAAGAGCCGGGCCGCCAGCAATGGGCCGTGCGTGATGTCGATGTCGCGTTCGGCTTCGGCGGCGGCGGCGCGCATCGCCGCCAGGCGCTCGCCGGCGTCGCCGGCGATCTCCCGCTTCGCGAAGCATGCGGGCGCCTCGCCGCCGGCGACGACTTCCTGGGTCCAGCGGCCCGCGCTGCGCGAAAGACGCAGGCGCAATGCGTCGTGATGTTCGTGGACTTGCCGGAACGCGTCGGCGAGCCTCGACGCGTCGATATCCGCCGGCACCTGGATCAGGACCGTCTGATTGTAGTGCGACGGCGCATTGGTCTCCTGCTCGAGGAACCAGTGCTGCACCGGTGTGAGCGGCGCATCGCCCAGCGGGCTGACGCTCGACGCATGCGTTGCCCGCTCGTCAGGCGCGGCGGCCAGCTGCGCGATCGTCTGGTACTGGAACAGCTGTTTCGCCGTCACACGAAGTCCCGCCCGATTGGCGCGCGCGATGACCTGAATGCTCAGGATGGAATCGCCGCCCAGTTCGAAGAAGTTGTCGTGGATGCCGACCGAAGGCAGTTGCAGCACGTCTTGCCAGATTGACGCCAGCAGGATTTCCCGGGGCTTGACGGCCGGCGCGTGCGGCCGGGCCGCGTCGATCGTGTCCGCGGGCGCAGGCAACGCCTTGCGGTTGATCTTGCCGTTGGGCAGCATCGGCAAGGACGCCAGCGCGACGAACTGCGACGGCACCATGTAGTCCGCGAGCTTGCCGCCCAGATAGTCGCGAAGATCGGCGAGGTCCGGCGTTGCGGTCGCGATATAGGCGATCAGGAACGTTCGGATGCCTTCCGTTTTCGCGATCACAACACAGTCGTCGACCGCCGGATGCGTGCGCAGCGCCGCCTCGATTTCACCAGGTTCGATGCGCAGGCCGCGCAGCTTGATCTGGTGATCGATGCGGCCGAGGAACTCGATATTGCCGTCGGGGCGGTAACGCGCGAGATCGCCGGTACGGTAGAGGCGCGCCCGCGGGTCGGTCGAGAACGGGTCGGCGATGAACTTCTCGGCGCTCAGTTCCGGTTCGCCGTGGTAGCCGAGCCCCACTGGCGTGCCGCCGATCAGCAGTTCGCCCGCGATGCCGAGCGGCGTGGGCTGCATGTGCGCGTCCACGATATGAAGGCGGGTATTGGCGATGGGCCGGCCGATCGGAACGATGCGGTGCGGGTCGTCGCGCTTGCACTCCCATGCGCTCACGTCGACGGCGGCTTCCGTGGGGCCGTAGAGGTTGTACAGCCTGACGTCCAGGCGCTCGAGGCAGCGCTGCTGCAGGTCGTAGGGCAGTGCCTCGCCGCTGCACACGACGCGGCGCAGCGACGTGCAGTGCGCGTCCAGGTCCGGATGGTCGAGGAAGGCACGCAGCATCGATGGCACGAAGTGAATCGTGGTGATCCGTTCGCGCTCGATGAGTTCGGCCAGATAGTCGGTCTCGCGCTGTCCGCCGGGTCGGGCGAACACGAGGCGCGCACCGGTGACGAGCGGCCAGAAGAATTCCCAGACCGAAACGTCGAAGCTGAACGGGGTCTTTTGCAGGACGGCGTCGTCGGCGTCGAGCGAGTAGGCGTGCTGCATCCAGAGGATGCGGTTGGTGATCGCGCGATGGGTGTTGAGCGCGCCCTTGGGCCGGCCGGTGGAACCGGACGTGTAGATCATGTAGGCGAGGTTGTCGCCGTTCAGATCAGGCGCGGGGTTGGCTACGGCGTCGAGATCGAGGTCGAGTTCGCTGGAATCGACGACGATCAGGGCGGCATCGGTGTCGGGCAGCGCGTCGCGCAGATGTTGCTGGGTGAGGAGCCAGCGCAACTGCGCGTGATCGATCATGAAGCGCACGCGCTCGGCGGGATAGTCGGGGTCGACGGGGACGTAGGCGCCGCCGGCCTTGAGGACGGCGAGCAGCGCGACGATCATGTCGAGCGAGCGTTCCATGGCGACGCCGACGAGGGTGTCGGGCCCGACGCCGCGCGCGATGAGCCGGTGCGCGAGGCGGTTGGCGCGCAGGTTGAGTTCGGCGTAGGTGAGCGTGCCGTCGTCATGGACGGCGGCGACGGCATCGGGCGTGCGCGCGACCTGTTGTTCGAACAGGCGGTGCAGCGGCTGTGCGGCGGCCTCGCCGAACTCCGTCTCGGTCCGGTTCCACTCGACGGTCAGCAGGTTCCGCTCCGCTTCGCTCGTCAACGGCAGCCCGCCGAGCGGCCGGTCCGGATCGGCAATCACGGCATCGACGAGCGTGCGGAAGTGTTCCGCCATGCGATCGATCGTGGCGGCGTCGAACAGGTCCAGGTTGTATTCCAGCGAGCCCGCCAGGCCGTCGTCGGCATCCTGGATATGGAGCGTGAGGTCGAACTTGGCGGTGTGGGTCTCCACCGACACCGGCGTCGCCACGAGACCGGGGAAGCTCAACGCCTGGGATTGCGCTTTCTCGTACGCGAACACGGCCTGGAAAACCGGCGTGCGGCTCAGGTTGCGCTCGAGCTTGAGCGAATCCACGACCTGTTCGAACGGAATCTCCTGGCGGCTATAGCCGTCCAGCGCGACGCGCTTCACGCGCGCCAGCAGTTCGCCGAAGGTCGGATTGCCCGACAGGTCCACGCGCAGCGCGAGCATGTTCGCGAAGAAGCCGATCAGCGGCTCGGTCATGCTGGAGCGCCGATTGGCGATCGGGGAGCCGATGACGAGGTCCTGCTGATGGCTGTACCGCGACAGCAGCAGCGCATACGCAGCGAGCACGACCATGAAGGTGCTGGTGCCGGACGCACGTGCGATCGCGCGCAGGCCGTCGGCGCGTTCGCCGTCCAGCCGGAACGGCAGCACCGCGCCGCGGAACTGCTGGATGGCGGGGCGGGGACGGTCGGTAGGCAGTTCGATCAGGTCCGGCGCGTCCGTCAGCGAGGCGCTCAGAAGCGCCAGTTCCCGATGCGTATCGGCGGACGCCAGGCGCTCGTGCTGCCACACCGCGTAGTCCGCGTACTGGATGGCCAGTTCCGGCAGCGGCTGGCCTGCATAGAGCGCGGCCAGTTCGCCGATGAGGATGCCTGACGACCACGCATCCGACACGATGTGATGCATCACGACGCCGAAGACGTGCAAATCCGCATGCACGCGATACAGCACGACGCGATAGAGCGGCCCGGCGGCGAGATCGAACGGGCGATCGGCTTCCTCGGCGAGCAGCGCGAGCGCCTCGGACTCGCTGGCGACGTCGACGACGTCGAGCGCGACCGGCGCGGGCGGCGCGATGCGCTGGACCCCGAGGCCGTCGATGGCGGGAAACGTCGTGCGCAGGATCTCGTGACGCCGGCTGATCCCGGACACGGCGGCCCGCAGGCGCGAGAGGTCCAGTTCGCCGTCGAAACGCAGCGCGCTCGAGATGTTGTAGGCGGCCGACGGGCCTTCCAGTTGAGCGAGGAACCACAGGCGCTGCTGCGGAAAGGACAGCGGCAGGTCGTTCGCGCGCGAGCGGGGCAGGATGTTGCCGGCCGTCGCACCGGCGCGGGGCGACGACGCCTCGATCAGGTCGGACACCGCGCCGATGGTCTGGAGTTCGAAGATCGCGTCGATGCCGATCTCGACGGAGAAGCTGCCCCAGATCCGCGAGACCAGCTGCATGGCCTGCAGCGAATCACCGCCGTAGTCGAAGAAGCGGCCGGCGAGATCGACGGCCGGGTTGTCGAGCACGTCGCGCCAGATGCGCAACAGTTCGAGCTGGACTGGCGTGGCGTCGGGGCTGGGCGCGTCGGGCGCGGCGGCCGGCTCCATGGCCAGCAGCGCCGGGCGATCCAGCTTGCCGTTGGCGTTGAGCGGAAATTCGGCGATCAGGACGATGTCGGACGGGACCATGTAGTCCGGCAGTTTCCCGCCCAGGAACGCCCTGAGGTCCGGCACGTTCAGGCTCGCGGAGCCCTTGACGTAGGCCGCCAGCTTGCGCACGCCGTGAGCCGATTCGCGCAGCATGACCGCCGCGCCGACGACCGCCTCGTGCGCGGTGATCGCGGCCTCGATCTCGCCGAGTTCGACACGGTGCCCACGAATCTTGACCTGGTCGTCGACGCGCCCATAGCACTGGATCCGTCCGTCGGGCAGCCATCGGCCGATGTCGCCGGTGCGATAGATGCGCGCTTCGCCGGGGAACGGATGCTCGACGAATTTCGCGGCGGTGACGTCGGGGCGCAGGTGGTAGCCGCGTGCGAGGCCGGCGCCGGCGAGGCAGATTTCCCCCGGCACGCCAAGCGGGACCGGCCGCAGGGCCTCGTCGAGCATGTACACCCGGGTGTTGACAATGGGCCGGCCGATCAGTACCGAAGCCGGCACGTCCTCGACGCGCTCGACGATGCAGCCGACCGTCGCCTCGGTGGGACCGTACTCGTTGTAGATTTCGATCGACGGATCGATCTTCCGCAGCGTCGCGATGTGCTGGGGCGTCAGTTCCTCGCCGCCGACGATCACCTTGCGCACGCCGGAGCGTGCCAGGTTCATGTACTCCAGCAGGTGAATGTGGGTCGGCGTGAGCTTGAGGGTGTCGACGCCGCTGCCGGGCTGGAACATCCGGGCCAGAATGGTGTCGATGCTTTCCGACTGCGGATAGATGCGCAGCGTCTTGCCGCGCACCAGCGGGCAGAAGAGGTTGGTCAGCGTGAAATCGAAGCACAGCGAGCTGTACAGGCCGAAACTGCCGGTCGTGCTTTCCGGAAAGTAGTACTCGGCGGCCCACGCGATGTAGTGGGCCAGGTTCCGGTGTTCGAGCAGGCAGCCTTTCGGGCGCCCGGTCGAGCCGGACGTGTAGATCACGTAGGCCAGGTTCGCCGGTTCGGCGCGACACGGCGGATTGTCCGGCAGCGCCGTCCAGTTGGGGAGCGCCTGGTCCAGCAGCAGTGTCACGCCGGAGAACTCGTACCATTGCGCCAGTTGACTCGACTGGGTCACCAGCAGCGACAGGCCGGTGTCGCCGAGAATGTGGTTGATCCGTTCGGCAGGATAGGCCGGGTCCAACGGAACAAACGCCGCCCCTGCCTTCAGGATGCCGAGAATCGCGACGATCATCCATTCGGAACGTTCGAGCATGACGCCGACCAGCGATTCCTGCCCGACGCCGTAATGTTCGCGCAACTGATGCGCGAGGCTGTTGGCCCGGGCGTTCAGGTCGGCGTAGGTCATCAACGCACTGTCGGTGACGAGGGCCGGCGCTGCCGGCGTGCGGGCGACCTGCGCTTCGAACATCTCGACGACCGTCGGATGGCGAGGGCCGGCCGCCGCGGTTTCGTTGAAGGTGGCCAGCTGCCGGCGCGCGTCCGGCGCGCTCGAGTCGATGTCGCCGACCGGCTGGTCGAGGTGTTCGAATGCCTGCAGCACCGTGGCGAGGCTGCTTGCGAAACCGTCCATGACGAACGGCTCGATGGCGCCGGCATGACGAATCTCGATTTCGCCGCGCGCCAGTCGCAGGTGCAACTGCAGGTCGTCGTCCTGCCCCGTCAGTGCATGGTGCACCCGATCGTCCGCCAGCGAGACCTTCGTGAGCTGCGCGAGCGCCAGCTCCTTTTCGTTGCGCACCAGCGTTTCGAGCGGGAATTGATGCTCGGCATAGCTTTCCTCGACGATCCCGGCCACGCGCGACAGGTAGTCCTCGATGCGCTCCTCGGGACGGACCTCGATGATCAGCGGAATGGCGCCGGCCCGGGTCGCCGGGTGCTCGGCAAGCTCCGGCGTGCCGAGCACCGTGACCGGCGTCCGGAAGTATTGCCAGAGCAGGAACGCAATGCCCGCCGCCGTGACGGCGAATTCGGCAAGCTCGCCGTCGCCGATGCGCCGCAGCACGTCGAGCGACGCGGGCGTGAGTGGCACCGTGCGGGACAGCAGGCGCCCCGGTTGCGGGCTCGGCGCGTGCGCGGCGATCCGGTAGGTGCCGGTGACCCGGGACAGGCTTTCGCGCCAGAATCGCGCGGTGTGCGCATAGCGATGGTCGGTGACCAGCACGTTATTGTCTTGCACAGGAAACTCCTCGATACGTTTTGTTCACCTGAAACAACCCGAAGCCGGGTGCATGGCGTCCGCCGTTCGAACTCCGGCCGGCATCACGACTTCTCCTCGAGCACGTCGTCGACGGTGACTTCGCGCGCTTGCTTCAGGCGGAGGCCGACCCGCACGCGCGGGCTGGCGGCGGGCGCATCGCCGGACAGCGGGATGCGATCGACCGGCATGGCCGGATCGCGGCAGAAGACGTCCTGGATCGCGAGCAGTCGATCGCGCATCGCGGCGATGGTCGCGGGGCGGAACAGGTTGGCGTTGTAGATCAACTGAATGCGGTGGCGGCCATCGCTTTCCACGACCTGGAACGACAGATCGAACTTGGCCGTGGTGTCCGCCTGCGAGCGGTCCGTGATGCGCAGATCCGACTGCGGCGCGGGCATCGAAATGGCGTTCGCCTGAATGTCGAAGATCGGGAAGTGGCCGGCCGGGGTGCGAATCTTCAGGTCGTCCAGCAGTGCATCGAACGGATAGGACGCATGCGCCAGCGCGTCCGTGGAGGCTTTTGCCACCGTGTCGATCACCGCTTCGACGGTTGCGGACTTCTGCACCGGGACGCGGAGCACGAGGGTGTTGAGGAACACCCCGATCTGCGATTCGAGCTGCTCGCTGTCGCGCCCGGCCGACACGCTGCCGATGACGATGTCCTCGCGCCCCGTGTAGCGGTGCATCAGCACGCAGAACGACGCGAGGAGCACCGTGTAGAGCGACGTATGGTGCGCGCGGGCCAGTGCCGCGAGGCCCGTCACCTGCGGCTCCGACAGTTCGACTTCGAGCGTCTGCCCGGCATGACCGGGCCGCTCGGGACGCGGGAAGTCGGACGCCAGTTGCAGGCGGGGCAGCGGCGCCGCGAGTTGCGCGAGCCAGTACGCGCGATGCGCGGCGGCGTGCGGACCTTCGAGGCTCGCGTTGTGCCACGCGGCGTAGTCGCGATACTGGATCGACAGCGGCGGCAGGTCGTGTCCCGCATACAGGGCTTGCAGGTCGTCGGTCAGCACGCGGATCGACCACGCATCCGATATCACGTGGTGCATGTTCAACAGCAGCAGGTGTTCCGTCGGCGAGAGCCGGACCAGCTTGACGCGCAAGAGCGGCCCCGACGCGAGATCGAATGGCTGCCCGCTTTCCTCGCGAATCAGCGCATCGATGGCCTGCAGCCCGGCATCGTCCGCGAGATCCATGTGCTCGACCCGGAATCCGGATGCCTCGCGGGTGAGGATGCGTTGCCGCAGCTCGCCTTCGATCATCGCAAACACGGTGCGCAGGCTCTCATGGCGATCGACCAGCGCGTCGAACGCATGGACGAGGCGCGCCGTGTCGACGGCGCCGTCCAGCTGCAGCGCGCCTGCCATGTTGTACGTGGACGGATCCGCGCTGCGGCTGGCGAGCCAGATCCGCTTCTGTGCACGGGACACCGCGTAGGACGGTTGCACCGCAAGCGCCGGGATGGGCGCATCGACATCGAGGCGATCGGTGGGGCGGGACGCCAGCTTCCGCGCGAGTGCGCGCGGCGACGGCGCCTGGAAGATATCGGCGACCGCGACGTTCAGTTTCAGTTCACGCCGGATCCGGCTGACCATCTGGATCGCTTTCAGGCTTTGGCCGCCATGCTCGAAGAAGTCGTCGTCGACGCCCTTCGGCCGACGGCCGAGCACCTCGGCGAAGATGCGCAGCAGCGCTGCCTCGACGGGCGTCTGCGGTTCGGCCGGCGCGCCGTCGGGCACGGACGCGGCATCCGGGAGCGGCAGCGCGGCGCGGTTGATCTTGCCGTTCGGCATGACGGGCAACGCCGGCAACAGCATCACGGTGTCGGGCACCATATGCGCCGGCAGCGTGTCGCGCAGTGCGTCGCGCAGGCGTTGGGGCGTCCAGCCGGTGCCCGACGCGTAGCCGCACAGGGTCATGTCCGAGTCCGACGCCTGCCGGGCGACCACGACGGCGTTGGAGATGCCTGCGAGCCCCGTCAGTGCGGCTTCGATTTCTCCGAGCTCGATGCGATAGCCGCGGATCTTGACCTGGAAGTCGCGGCGTCCGAAGAAGTGGAGCGTGCCGTCGGCCCCGAAGCAGCCGATGTCGCCGGTGCGATACAGGCGCGCGCCCGGTTCCGGACTGAACGGATCGTCGCGGAACACCGCCCGGGTGCGTGCTTCGTCGAACAGGTAGCCGCGCCCGACGCCCGCTCCCCCGATGCAGATCTCGCCTTTGACGCCGGCCGGGCACGGATTCATGTCGGCGTCGACGACGTAGAGGCGCAGGTTCTCGATGGGGCGGCCGATCGGAATCGCCGGCAGATCCGGCGCGCGTTCCATGCTGAAATGCGCGACGGAATCCGACGCTTCGGTCGGCCCGTACGCGTTGATGAGCCGGACCGCCGGATTCAGGCGGAACCACGCGTGCGCGGAGGCCGGCTGCAGGGTTTCGCCGATCGTCAGTAGCGTGTCGAGATGCGGGAAAGCCGGCGCCGGGTGCCGTTCCAGCTCACCGAGAAAGGTCGCCAGATAGGACGGCACGAATTGCATCGCCGTGATGCGGTCGCGGTGAAGCGCGTCGATCAGGCGCGCGGGCTCGAGAATGTCGGCATCGGGATAGATCACCGTCGTGCCGCCCGACACCAGTGCCGCGAAGCACTGCCAGACCGAAATGTCGGAGCAGTGCGAAGCGGTCTGTGCGACCGCGCTCTGCGCGCCGAGCCCGACCCTGCGCGCCATCGCGAGCACGTGATTGAGCATGCCGCGATGCTCGACCATCGCACCCTTCGGTTGGCCGGTCGAACCCGACGTGAAGATCACGTAGGCGAGGTCCGCGGGCCGGCAACGCGGTGCCGGCGCGCCGGCGCCCCGATGCTCGGGCAGGCGCGCGGGGTCGACCTGCGGGATCGCCGCCAGCGCCGGCGGCGGCATGCCGTCCGTCGCGACGAGGATGGCCGGCCGGGCCAGCGTCAGGAGGGTCTCGACCCGCTGGGCCGGATAGGCCGGATCGACGGGAACGTACGCCGCGCCGCACTTCCAGATGGCCAGGATCGTTTCCAGCATCAACGGCGAGCGCGGCATCCAGACGGCGATCCGGTCGTCCGGCTGGATCGGCGCGACGTGCAGCAGATGACCGGCGATCCGGTTGGCGCCTTCGACGAGGTCGCGATAGGTGCGGACCTCCGTGCCGCAGCGGACCGCAATGCGCTCGGGGTGCGCGGCGGCGACGGCTTCGATCAGTTCGGGTAGCGTCCGGTCGGACGGAACCGGCGCGAACGTATCGTTCCATCCGAGCACGATGGCGTCCCGCTCCGCGGCGGTGAGGAGCGCAACGCTGCGGTTCGGGCGATCTTCCTCGCCGGCGAGGCCGACGAGCAGTGTTTCGACGTGACCCAACAGGCGCACGATCGTTTCGCGATCGAACCGGCCGTCGTCGTACAGCACCTGCAGCGACAGGCGCTTGCCCGGCGTCACGACCAGCGTCAGCGGGTAGTTGTTCGGATCGGCCACCTGGAATTCGCCGATCCGCAGGCCGGGCAGCCCGTCGGCCAGCGCTTCCTCGACCGGATAGTTCTGGAAGATGAGCAGGCTTTCGAAGAGCGGCACGCCGGGCGGCAGGCCCGCGAATTTCTGGATGTCGGCCAGCGGATAGTGCGCATATTCCTCCTGCTGCGCGAGCGCCATCTGCAACTGCGCGAGCCACGCGGCCGTCGGGCGCGCGTCGATGCGAACCCGCACCGGCAGCGTGTTGATGAACAGCCCGACCATCTCGTCCGACGCCGGCAGCGAGGCCGGGCGGCCGGAAACGATCGTGCCGAACACGACGTCCGCTTCGCCGCTGTAGCGGCCCAGCAGCTGGGCCCACGCGCCCTGCACGAGCGTGTTGAGGGTGAGGCGACGGGTTTGCGCGAAGGCGACGAGCCGTTGCGTGTCGCTTTCGGAGAGCAGCAGCGGCACCTCGACATAGGCGCCCGGCGCGGCCGTGCCGTCGAGTTCCGGGCGTCCCAGCACGAGCGACGTCGTCGCCGGGAAATCCGCCAGCTTCGTCTTCCAGAAGCGTTCCGCCGCGGCTGCGTCCTGGCGCGCCAGCCAGCGCACGTACTCGGCGAACGCAGGCGGCGCGTCCTGCTCCGGCGCACCGTCGGCCGGCAGCGCCTGATAGGCGGCGGCCACTTCGCCCAGCAGACGGGCGGAGCTCCACCCGTCGAGCAGGATGTGGTGATGGCTCCAGTGGAAGCACCAGGCGTGATCGCCCATGCGGAACAGCGCGAGGCGCATCAGCGGCGCTAGGGTGAAGTCGAAGCCGCGTGCCCGGTCCTGCGCGTCGTAGGTTTGCCGGCGCCGTTCGGCCTCCGCGGCGGACGTCGCGCGCAGATCCTCCTCGTGCCACGGCAAGTCGATATGGCGATGCACGACCTGCGCGGGGCTGTCGAGGTCTTCCCAGTGAAACGACGTTCGCAAGATGTCGTGCCGCTGCGCCACGGTATCCCACGCGCGGCGGAACCGTTCGACGTCGAGCGCGCCGTCGATACGGAAATTCAGGCTGCTGAAGTACGCATCCGACGCGGGTTCGTACAGCCCGTGGAACAACATGCCCTGCTGGGTCGGCGTCAGCGCGTAGACGTCGGCGATCTCGTCCGGCATGACCGAGGCCGGCGCCTGCGCCAGGCCGGTCGCGGGCCGGGTCGATGCGGACGGGTCGGCAGGGGCGGAGACCAGGGATTCGAGCGCCGCGAGGTACGCTTGCGCGACGCGCCGGATGGTGGCGGCGTCGTGGCAGGCCCGGCTGAATTCCCACGCAACGTGCAGGCGGTCGCCGCTCACGTAGGCGTTGATGTCGAGCAGGTGTTCGCGCCGCTGGTTCGCATGGCGGCCGTCCCCGCTCGGCTCCGTCGCCGGTTTCCAGTCGCGCGCGGCGGCGAACAGCTGGTCGGTCTGGCCCAGGTAGTTGAACAGCAGTTGCGGCTGCGGCGCCGGACCGTCGAGCCGGTCTTGCAGCAGGCCATGACTGATGCCCGCGTTCGGCACGGCGCGCAGTTGCGTCTTGACCGACGCAACCAGGCGAGCCGGATCGTGCGGGCCGGGATCGACCGTCAGCGCGACCGGGAACACGGACGTAAACCAGCCCACCGTGCGCGAGATGTCGAGGTCTTCGAACAGTTCTTCGCGCCCGTGCGCTTCGAGATCCAGCAGGACGTCGGCGCATCCGCTCCAGTCGCTGACGGCACGCGCAAGCGCGGCAAGCAGCACGTCGTTGATCTGCGCGTCGTAGGCCCGGGGCGCGGCGCCCAGCAAGGCCGTCGTCGCGGCTTCACCCAGCTCGACCACGATCGTGTCGGCGGACGACACGGTATTGGCGTCGGCCGGCGCGGCGCGATCGAGCGGCAGGCGGGGCAGGTCGGCGCGCGCCAGGGCCTGCCAATGGACGAGATCGGCGTCGGCGGCGCCGGAGCCGGCCCAGTGCGAGATCGCCCGGGTCCAGGCGGTCCACGTTGCGCTGCCGCCCGCAAATTCGGGCGCCTTGCCGTTGCGCAGGCGGGTATAGGCGTCGTACAGGGTTTCGAGCAGCGCGCCCCACGACACGCCGTCGACGACCAGATGATGCGCAACCAGCAGCAGACGAAGCGAACGGCCTTCGTCGAGGCGGAACAGGTCCGCACGCACGACGGGGCCGTCCGACAGATTCAGGCTCGCATGCGACTGCGCGACGTGCTGCGCGAGCCGCTCGCCCGGAATATCGAACACGCCGACGGGCACCTCCGGATCGTCGACGACCGACTGGATCCAGCCGGACTCGCCCGCGCGAAAGCGCAGCCGCAGCGCATCGTGCCATTTGACCGCGTGCCGCAACGCCTGGCGCAGCAAGGCCGGATCGAAATCCGCCGGCACGTCGAGCAGGACCGCCTGGTTGTACTGGTTCGTATCGTTCTGATGCTGCGCGAAGAAGCGCTTCTGGATCGGCGTCAGCGACAGCGGGCCGGACGATGCGACGAACTCCGCCGCGCCGACCGTGCCGCGCGTCGCCACGGCGGCGAGCTCGGCAACCGTCGGATGCTGGAAGATCAGCCGGGTGGTGAGCTTCAGGCCCGCCTTGGCGGCCAGCGACACGATGCGCATGCTGAGAATCGAGTCGCCGCCCAGCGCGAACAGGTTGTCGTGGATGCCGGGCGCCGGAATGCCCAACGCTTCTCCCCAGATGCGGCACAGCAGCGTCTCGGTGGGCGTGCGGGGCGGTGTCGGTGCGTGTGCCGCCGCCGACAGCCGCGACCGGTCGAGCGGCGGCAGCGCATTGCGGTCGATCTTGCCGTTGCCGCTCAGGGGCAGCGCGTCGAGCACCACGTAGATGGCGGGCACCATGTAATCCGGCAGCGTGGCGGACAACGCGGCGGCTATCGCGGCATCGCTCAGCGACGCGCCGTCGCGGAACGCGACATACGCGCATAGCGCGGCGCGGCCGGCGTCGTCGCGATAGTCGAGTGCGGCCGCCTGGCGGATTTCCGGAATGGCGGCCAGCGCGTTGTCGATCTCCCCGAGCTCGATGCGGTAGCCGCGGATCTTCAGCTGGTGGTCCTTGCGGCCGTAGAGCGCGATCGTTCCGTCGGGGAGATAGCAGCCGATGTCGCTGGTGCGGTACATGCGGACACCGCGCTCCGGAATGAACGGATCCTCGACGAAAGCCTCCCGCGTCGCAGCTTCGTTGTTCAGGTAGCCGCGGCCGACGGCGATGCCGGACACACACAGTTCGCCGGGAATCCCGATCGGGCACAGGTTCATCTGCGGGTCGACGACGTAGAGGCGTACGTTGCGGATCGGCTTGCCGACCGGGACGTAAGGCGTGGTTGGCGCGCACGTCATGCGGTGCTGCGCGACGTCGTCGGATGCTTCCGCCGGGCCGTAGGCGTTCACCAGCGCGATGTCCGGGAACACGTCGAACCACTGTTTCACCAGGGCCGGGCTGACCGTCTCGCCGGTGACGAGCAGGTGCCGCAGGTGCCGCATCAGCGCCGGCCGTTCCGACGCACGGTCGAGCACGGCGGACATATAGGACGGCACCAGTTCGAGGATGCTGACCCGGGTGGCGTCCAGGGTCGCGATGAAGGACGCCGGATCGCGAATGCATTCGTCGTCGACGATCACGGTCTTGCCGCCGGCAAGCGGCGCCGTGAAAAATTGCCAGACCGAAATATCGAAGCAATGCGGCGCGGTTTGCGCGATCACCGACGAAGCCGAAATCGAAAACTCGTCGATCTCGGCGAGCATGTGATTCAGCATGCCGGCGTGCTCGACCATCGCCCCTTTCGGCTTTCCGGTGGAACCGGACGTGTAGATCACGTAGGCGAGGCTGTCGGGCGACACGGGGCGGCCGGGGTTGGTGTCGTCGTCGATCCCGGTGGCGTCGTCGAGCGACACGACCGGCGCGAGCGAGGCCAGCTCGGCCGGCAACAGGCCGTCGCAGGTCAGCACGAGGGCGGCGCCGGAATCCTCGAGAATGGTGCGGATGCGCGCCGCCGGATAGTTGGGGTCGATCGGAATATAGGCGGCGCCGCACTTCCAGACGGCGAGGATCGCCTCCATCAGGTGGGCCGACCGGTGCATGCAGATCGCGACCAGCGCGTCCGGCCCCAGCTCGGCGGCGGCCAGCAGGCGGTGCGCGAGTCGGTTGGCGCGGGCGTTCAGTTCACCGATGCTCAGGACGCTGTCGCGGTACTCGACCGCCGCCCGCTCGGGGTGCGCCGCGGCGGCCTGTTCCAGACGATGCACCACGGTGAGCGCGGCGTCGAACGGCACGGCGGTGTCGTTGAAGGTGTCCAGCAGTAGCCGGCGTTCGGCCTCGGGCAGGATCGGCAGGCGTCCGAGCAGCCGGTTCGGATCGGCCGCGAAGGCATCGAGCGTCGCGGCCACGTGGCCCAGCATGCGCTGCATCGTGTCTTCATCGAAGCGCCGCGGATCGAACGACAGTTCCATCTTCCAGTCGTCGCGTGCCGTCACCACGAATTCGAGCGGGATGTCGGCGCGGTTGTAGAGTTGCACCTCGTCGACCGCCAGCCCGTGCGCGCCATGCGTCAGCGACGCGTCCAGCGGGTAATTCATGAACGTGATGTTGCTCTCGAACAGCGGCGTCGTCAGCGGCACTTCGCTGCAGCGCTGAATGTCGGGCAACGGGGTGTGCTCGAACGGCGCGCGGGCGGCCACGCGCGCCTGGATCATCTTCAGCCACGGCACCAGCGGTTGCCTGGGGTCGACCCGCACCCGCACCGGCACCGTATTGATGAACAGGCCGAGCATGGATTCGATTCCCGGCAGGTTGGCGCCCCGTCCGGACACGACGGCGCCGAACACCACGTCGGTCTCCCCGCTGTAACGCGACAGCACGAGCGCCCAGGCCGCTTGCGCGAGGGTATTGAGGGTGACGTGATGGCGGGCCGCAAATTGCCGCAGGCGCGCGCTCAGGTCGGCCGACAGGTCGGCCTGCACTTGCGCGAGGCCCTCGCCGAAGCGCTCGCCCGCGGCCGCGCGCGCGGCCGTGGGCAGCGGGGTCGGCGAGTGAAAACCTTCGAGATAGCGCGCCCAGTATTGCTGCGCGGCTTGCGGCTCGCGCTGCTGCAGCCACTGGATATAGTCGCGATAGGGGCGCACCGCGGGGAGCGCCGGCGGCACGCCGTGCGTGAGCGCGCGATAGGCCTCGAAGATCTCCTCGATGACGAGCGACAGGCACCAGCCGTCGGCCAGGATGTGATGGTGGCTCCAGCTGAACAGGTACGCGTGCTCGGCGACGCGCACCAGGCGGCAGCGCACGAGCGGCGCACGATCGAGCGCGAAGCCTTCGGCCAGGTCGCGGTCGAGATGCGCGCGCCACCGCGCGCGCTGTTCGTGGTCCGGCAGATCGCGCCAGTCGTCCTGCACCCACGGCAGCGTGGCTTGCGCATGCACGACCTGCATGGGCTTGTCGAATTCCTCCCAATGGAACGACGTGCGCATCACCGGGTGCCGATCGATCAGCTGCTGCCAGGCGGCTTGAAACAGCGCGGGATCGAGGCTGCCGGTGATCCGGCAACCGAGCTGGTTGAAGCTGCTGCTCGCGCCGGGCGAGTGCACGGCATGAAAGAGCATCGCCTCCTGCATCGGGGAGAGCTCGTAGATATCGGCGATGGTGGGGGAGGTCACGATTTGATCCTTGATACGAGGGCGTCCAACGCTTCCTGACTGATGCGAGCGGCTGGAAAGTCCGACGGACTCAGCCCGCGCGGGCCTTCACCGCTGGCCTCGACGATCGACAGCAGACGGCTGCGGTAGCACTGCGTCAGCTGCTCGATGACGCCGGGTGGGCAGGCCTCGCGGTTGTAACGCCAGGTCAGGCGCAGACGCCCGTCGAACACCATCCCGTCGATCTCGAACAGATGGCCGCGACGTGCACGCGGGCTGTGCTCGGGACTCTCGAAGTCGAGCACCGGTTTCCAGCCCGTGTCGTCGGCCAGCACGCGATCGATCTGGCCGAGGTAGTTGAAGCGCACCGGCGCCGGCGGCTGCCGTTCCAGTGCCGCCGCGATGCCGGCGTCGTTGCCGAGGTAGCGGGCGACGCCGTAGCCGAGCCCGCGCATCGGCACCGCGCGCAGCTGCTCCTTGACGTGGCGCAACGCGTCGACCGCCACGGTGGCGTTGCCGGCATTCAGGTACACCGGGTAGTGCGTGGTGAACCAGCCGATCGTGCGCGACGTATCGACGCCGTCGAAGAGGTCCTCGCGACCGTGGCCTTCGAGCTCGACGACCAGCGTGGCGTTGCCGGTCCAGTCGCCGAACGCGAGCAGCAGGGCCGTCAGCAGGACTTCGTTGATCTGGGTGTTGAACGTGCGCGGTACGTCCTGCAACAGCGCGAGCGTCTGCCCGGCGTCGAAATCGATGACCGTCGTGCCGGCTTCGCCGACGGTGCCGACCGGCATGTCGTCGAAGCATGCAGGCTCGTCGGCGCTGGCCTGGAGCCAGTAGTCCAGCCCGTCGGGCGCGCTCGCACCGAGTTCGGACAGGCGCGTCGACCAGTCGCGCCACGCCGTCGTCCTGGCCGGCAACCGCACCGCTTCACCCGCTTCGCGCTGGCGGCACGCGGCGTACAGGTCTTCGAACAGGATGCGCCACGACACGCCGTCGATCACCAGATGGTGCGCGACCACGAGCAGGCGCTGCGGCGCGTCGAGGCCGAACTGGAACAGGTGCGCGCGCAGCAGCGGCGGCGCCGACAACGTGAAGCTTTCCTGCAGGTCGCTGGCGGTCGCGAGCATGGCCGCCTGCCGTGCGGCGGGCGCCGCGTCCGCCAGCGACGTGACGCCGAGCGGAATCGCCAGCGGCGGCGCCGCATGCGATTGCTGCCATGCGCCGGCGACGCGCTCGAAACCCAGCCGCAGCGCGTCATGATGGGTCGCGACCGCCGCCAGTGCGTGCTCGAGCACGTCCGGCCGCAGCGACGCGGGCACCTCGATCATGGTCGACTGGTTGTAGTGGTGCGGATCCGCCACGTCCTGCGCGAAGAACCACGACTGGATCGGCGTCAGCGGGGCGGGGCCGACCACCGGTTCCTGCGAAATCCGGATCGACGGCGCCTCCACCGCAACCTGGGCAAGCGCGGTGATGGTCGGATGCGCGAAAAACTGGTCGGCGGTGAATTTGAGGCCGACCTGCTGGGCCAGCGACATCACCTGGATGAGCAGGATCGAGTCGCCGCCGAGTTCGAAGAAATTGTCGTGCACGCCGATCGGCTCGCGGCCCAGCACCTCGGACCAGATCTTGCCCAGGCGCGCTTCGACGTCATTGGCCGGTGCGGCGTACGCGGTTGCGCCCGGCACGGGCGCCAGCTCCAGCGCGGCGAGCGCCTTGCGGTCGGGCTTGCCGTTCGGTGTCAGCGGCAGGCGTTCGAGCGTCACGATCGAGGCCGGCACCATGAACTCGGGCAGGCGTTCCTTCAGATGTTCCCGCAGGCCGGCGACGCTGGCCGTCGCCGTGGCGACGCAGGCCACCAGCTGCTTGTGCTGCGGCGTATCCTCGCGCACGAACACGATCGCGTCGGTCACGCCGGCGTGCTGCCGGAGCGCCGCTTCGATTTCGCCCATCTCGATGCGATAGCCGCGAATCTTCACTTGCGTGTCGCGGCGCCCGGTGACTTCCAGGTTGCCGTCCGGCAGCCAGACGCCGAGGTCGCCGGTGCGATAGAGGCGCTCGCCCGCTTCGAACGGGTGGTCGACGAACGCGGCGGCGCTCAGGTCGTCGCGGCCGACATAGCCGCGCGCCAGCGCGATGCCGGACACGCAGATCTCGCCGGTACACCCGTCGGGGGCCAGCGCCCCGTGCTCGTCGAGCAGGTACAGGTGCGTGTTGTGGATCGGGCGGCCGACCGGCAGACGGGCGCCGTAGGCGATCGCCGGGTCGACCACGTAGTCCGCGATGCACACGGTGGCCTCGGTCGGGCCGTACGAGTTGTGGCACACGCGGGTCCGGGCCAGTTCGCGCAGATCCGCCACGCGCGCGTTGTCGCCCGCGCTGATGACCCGCTTCACGGCGCCGAGCGCGTTCCAGTCGAGCGACGCGAGATAGGCCGGCGTCGCGTTGACGGTGGTGACACCCTGCTGCGCGATGTAGTCGACGAAACGCGGCACGTCCCGGATCACGGCGGTCTTCGCCAGCACCAGGCGCGCCCCCGCGAGGAGCGTGACGAAAATCTCCATGATCGAGCCGTCGAAGCCCGGGGAGTAGAACTGGACGAACCGGTCGTCGGCATCGAAACCGAAGGCGTTCACATGGTACTGCGCCATGTTCAGGAGCCCTGCATGTTCGAGCGCGACACCCTTGGGGATGCCCGTGGAGCCGGACGTGTAGATGATGTACGCCGCGTCGCCCGGCGCGACCTCGACCTGCGATGACGCCGGTGCGGGTTCCAGCGTGTCGAGCTGAAAGTCGAGCGCGAACATCGGAATCGCCCAGAAATCGGCGAGCAACGGCAGGTATTCCGAGTTCGTCAGCAGCGCCTTGACCTTCGCGTCCTCGATCATGAAGCGCAGCCGCTCCCGCGGAAACTCCGGGTCGAGCGGCAGATATACCGCGCCCGCCTTGAGCGCGCCGAGCATGCCGACGATCCAGCGCTCGGACCGGTCGGCGACCACCCCCACCACGTCGCCGCGCTCGATCGCATATTCCGCGAGCAGGAAGCCCGCCAGCCGGGACGACTGGTCGTCCAGCTGCGCATAGGTCAGCGATGCGTCGGCGGTCAGCGATGCGTCGGCGGTCACCACCGCGATGCTGTCCGGCGTGGCCGCGACCCGTTGCGCGAACTGCGCGAGGAAGGTGCCATCCACGGCAACGGGCGCCGCCTGCGCAAGCAGGCGCGCACGTTCCTCGTCATCGAGCAGCGAGACCGTGTCGAGCGGGGCGTCCAGCGCGCCGAAGCCGGCCACGACGTTGCGCAGGTGCCGTGCGACATGCTGCAGATAATGCAGCGTGAAGACCGTCGGCCGGCCCGTCAGGACGATCTCGTAGCACGCACGATGCCGGATCTCGATCGACAGGTCGTAGTCCCCCTCCGTCCACGCTTCGTGCAGGCCGTCGAAGCGCACGCCGACGTTGGTCGCGGGCCGTTCGCCGCGCAGTTTGTGCGCGAGGGCCGCGATCGGAAAATCCTGATACGAATAGCTGCGCTGCACGCTGTCGCGCACCTGGTTCAGGTACGCGCGAACCGTGGGGCCGGGCTGGGCGGCGTCGAGCAGCGGGACGGAATCGGCGGAACCGTTCGCGGCTTCGGCAATCAGGCGCGGCGTATCCACGAACAGGCTGGCTGCGCCGTCGTAGCGCCCGAGCACCCGGAACAGCGCCGCCAGCAGCACGACGAACGCGCCCAGCTCGTTGCCGGCAGCGAGCTTCGCCAGGGTCTGCGCCGCGTCGCCGTCGAGCGCGAACGTCAGCGCCGGCGCGGGGCCGAGGGGCAACGCATACGCCTGCCATGCTTGCTGAAGACGGAAGTCTTCGTCGATGCGACCGAGCGCCTCGTTCCAGAACACCAGGTGTTCCTGGTATTGCCCGCTGGTCGACAGCGCGTTGAGATTCAGTTCTGACAAAGCACGATCTCCCTCGTCGCGTACAGGATTTCGGAAGCGATGCCCTTGGCCTTGCAGTGCGCGACAAACTGGGTGGACTGGATATGGCTGGGCGAGTTTTCGTCGAAGGTGTTGTCGAGGAGGTGGTTGAGCCACGGCTCCTGGCCCATCGCGTAGACATACGCCGCGTTGAACGGGAAGTCGTCCACCAGCGCGGCCGCCTCGCCGAACTGGCAGCCCCGCGCCCGGCGCGACCGGTCGAGGTCGCGCGGCAGCGTCTTGGGAAACAGCGGGCCGTAGACCCATGACGGCGGTGCGCCCTCGGTTTCCATCCCGACGAACAACGTGTCCGGCTTGCCGGCGAGGCGGAAGACATGCTCGTAGAGGCGCGGGTCCAGGTTGCACGAATCGGCGATGCACAGCACCGAGCGCGTGCCGAAGCGGATCATGAAGCTCTGCTTGCTCTGGATCGCCAGGTCGTTGTGTTCGCCCAGGAACGGAATGGCGGTGATGACGCCGTTGGGCACCTTGATTTCGTCTGCATCCCTGACTTCCAGCACATCGTCGAAACCGAGCTTGCGCAACGCCAGCGCCAGTGACGGATCTTGCGGAAACCCGTCGAGATTCCTGCCGACCACCACGGTCTTGACCTTGTGGCGAAGCTGCAGCAGCGTTTCGAGGACGATGTGATCGTGATGGCTGTGCGTGATCAGCACGTAGTCGATCTGGTCGGGCAAGTCCGCGAACGTATAGCGCGGCAGCGCGGTGTCGTAGCCGTAGCTGATCACCGGATCGATCAGGATGCTCACGCCGCGGCTCTGCACCAGCAGGCACGCGTGGCCGTAATAGCGAATGCGGATGTCGTCGCCGTCGAACGAACGATCCGGTTTCGGCGCTGGCGCCTCCTCGACGAAGAACGTGCGGAACAGCGGCTCGTCCTTCTCCTCCACGCGCATCAGGTCGACGATTTTCGCGTAGCTGGCGGGCGTGTCGCGCATCCGGAACAGCGCATCGAGCGCGCGATCGTCGAAGGCCATGTTGCAAAACAGCGTGCGCTCGTCGCTGAGCCGGGGCGTGCTGAGAATGAACGGCCGGGGCGTGTTCTCGTCGATCGCCGACAGCGCGATGCTCTGAGCATCGCGCGCGTAGAGCGGGCTCGCATACAGCAGGCTCTCGAAGAGCCGGAAGGACGGGTTGTGATTCAGGTCGTAGTAGATCTCGACATAGCCTTTCAGCACTTCCGGGATCTCGGGATAGATCGGATCCGACGCCATCCCCTTCGCCTGCTCCAGCAGCAACGTGGAGAACGTCTTGTAAGCCTTCGCCAGTTCCAGTTGGCGGGTCGCGCGAGCGGTGGTCTGCTCGATCAGCGCGCGGATTTCGTCGACGCGCTTGCCGCCCAGGTCGAGAAACGGGCCACCGCGCATCGCGGGATCCTTGCAGGCCGCCGCATGCATCATCGGCGACGCGGCATAGGACTGCATCAGCGGCAGGAACCGCTCGGCCACGTTGAGCGCGGCGGTCAACGGCGGCAGCGTGTGAAACCACGCGTACCAACCGTTGATCAGCGGTTCGAACTGAATGTTTTGCCGCAGGTAGACGTGTGTGCTGGACGAAATAGTCAACGAAGGCTCCTTAGAATGCGCTGAGTTCGACGGTCGGCTGACGGGTTTCGGCGTGCAGCGCACGGTGTCCCAAGGTCAGGTTCCGGATGCGAACGCCCGGATCGGCAAGCACTTCGCCGATGACGGACGTCAGCTCGTCGGCAAGGCCTTGCACCAGGGCCTCACTGAACCGCCCTGCGTGATAGACGACGCTGATCGCGAGGCCCTCGGCGCGCGGCTCGGCCAGGAACCAGAAGTCCGTCGCGGCTTCCGTGTCCGCGCGTTGCGGATCGTGGTCCGGCTGCTCGGCAATGTGCACTTGTCCCGCGTAGCGATCGACGGCGCCCTCGCGCTGGTTCTGCAGCGTCAGGCCGATGTCGAAGAGCGGGTTGCGTCCCGCAACGCGTTTGATGTGCAGTTCGTCGAGCAGGCGATCCAGCGGATACAGCGGATGGGAGAACGCTTCGAGGGTGGTGTCCCGCACCCGGGTCAGCAGCGTGTCGAAACGGTCGTCGCCGGCGACGCGATCGCGCAGCGCCAGTACGTTCAGGTAAGGGCCGACCTGCGACTCGAGTTCGGGTAGCTCGCGGCCCGCGACCGGCGTGCCGACGACGATGTCCTCCTGGCCGGAACGGCGGTAGAACAGTGCCTTGATGGCGGACAGCAGCGCGACGAACAAGGTCGCGCCGTGACGCTTGCCGAGCGCATCGAGCGCCGTCGTCTCGGCGGCGGGCAGTTCGAACCGCCAGGTCTTCCAGCTCGGTGCGGCCGGCTGCTCGACGTCGCCCGGCAGTGCCAGCGCGCGCAGGCCGCCGCCCAGCTTGGCCAGCCAGTAGTCCTTCATGCGGGCGCCGTCCGGCCCAGCGAGCAGGCGGTTCAGCCAGCCGGCGTAATCCTTGTACTGGATCGAGAGGGCGGGCAGCGGATTGTCCCGACGCTGGACGAACGCGTCATAGAGCTTCGACAGGTCGTCGAGCAGCACCTCCGTGGACCAGCCGTCGCTCACGATGTGATGCATCGTGCAGAGGCAGACGTGCCGGACTTCGGACAACCTGAGCAGCTTGACGCGGAAGAGCGGGCCGGCGGCGAGATCCATCGGCGCGAGCCGTTCGCTCTCGTAGATCGAGATGGCCTGGGCGTCCCGGTTCTCGGCATCCTGCAGATTGACGACCTCGACCGGGAAGGCCGCTTCGCCGGGCGGCAGCACCTGCTGGACCGGCTGATTGCCTGCCAGCACGAAACGCGTGCGCAGGATCTCGTGACGTTCGCTCAGCGCGCGGAACGCACGCACGAGCGCATCCACGTCGAGCACGCCCTCGAACAGCAGGGACGTGGGCAGCGGTCCGCCGGCTTGCCCCGCATTGAGGCGATCCTGGACCCACAGCCGGGTCTGGGCGGGGGAGAGTTCGTAGTGCGTCTGCGCCGGCAGCGGCGTCACGGGCACGTAATCGATCGGCTGCGTATCGGCGATGCGCTTCGCGAGACCCGCAATGGTGGGGTGCGCGAACAGGCTGCGGATTTCCAGCTTCGCCTGCAGATCGCGACGGATGCGCGCGACGACCTTCGTCGCGGACAGCGAATTGCCGCCCAGCTCGAAGAAATGGGCGGTCGTACTGATGCGGGCCTGGCCGAGCACTTCCTGCCAGATGGCCGTCAACTGCGCTTCGAGCGCGTTGGCGGGCGCAACGTGGTCCGGGCCGTCGCCGGGTTCGGGCAGCCTCGCGCGATCGAGCTTGCCGTTGGGCAGGGTCTCGAACGCGGTCACGACGACGAACGCCGACGGCACCATGTAATCCGGCAGCCGCTGCCGCAGATGGCCGCGGACCGCTTCGATCAGTTCGGCTTCGGGGTGCGACGCGCACAGCCATGCGACGAGTTTCGCGCCGTCGTCCACGCCGCGCAGCGCCACGACGGCGGCGTCGACCAGCGGGTGCGAGGTCAGTACCGCCTCGATTTCACCGGGTTCGATGCGCAGGCCGCGCAGCTTGATCTGGTGATCGATGCGGCCGAGGAACTCGATGTTGCCGTCGGGGCGGTAGCGCGCGAGATCGCCGGTACGGTAGAGGCGCGCCCGCGGGTCGGTCGAGAACGGATCGGCGATGAACTTCTCCGCGCTCAGTTCCGGTTCGCCGTGGTAGCCGAGCCCCACCGGCGTGCCGCCGATCAGCAGTTCGCCTGCCACACCGAGCGGCGTGGGCTGCATGTGCGCGTCCACGATATGAAGGCGGGTATTGGCGATGGGCCGGCCGATCGGGACGATGCGGTGCGGGTCGTCGCGCTTGCACTCCCATGCGCTCACGTCGACGGCGGCTTCCGTGGGGCCGTAGAGGTTGTACAGCCTGACGTCCAGGCGCTCGAGGCAGCGCTGCTGCAGGTCGTAGGGCAGTGCCTCGCCGCTGCACACGACGCGGCGCAGCGACGTGCAGTGCGCGTCCAGGTCCGGATGGTCGAGGAAGGCACGCAGCATCGACGGCACGAAGTGAATCGTGGTGATCCGTTCGCGCTCGATGAGTTCGGCCAGATAGTCGGTCTCGCGCTGTCCGCCGGGTCGGGCGAATACGAGGCGCGCACCGGTGACGAGCGGCCAGAAGAATTCCCAGACCGAGACGTCGAAGCTGAACGGGGTCTTCTGCAGGACGGCGTCGTCGGCGTCGAGCGAGTAGGCGTGCTGCATCCAGAGGATGCGGTTGGCGATCGCGCGATGGGTGTTGAGCGCGCCCTTGGGCCGGCCGGTGGAACCGGACGTGTAGATCATGTAGGCGAGGTTATCGCCGTTCAGATCAGGCTCGGGGTTGGCCACGGCGTCGAGATCGAGGTCGAGTTCGCTGGAATCGACGACGATCAGGGAAGCTTCGGTGTCGGGCAGCGCGTCGCGCAGATGTTGCTGGGTGAGGAGCCAGCGCAACTGCGCGTGCTCGATCATGAAGCGCACGCGCTCGGCGGGATAGTCGGGGTCGACGGGGACGTAGGCGCCGCCGGCCTTGAGGACTGCGAGCAGCGCGACGATCATGTCGAGCGAGCGCTCCATGGCGACGCCGACGAGGGCGTCGGGCCCGACGCCGCGCGCGATGAGCCGGTGCGCGAGGCGGTTGGCGCGCAGGTTGAGTTCGGCGTAGGTGAGCGTGTCGTCGTCATGGACGGCGGCGACGGCATCGGGCGTGCGCGCGACCTGCTGTTCGAACAGGCGGTGCAGCGGTTGCGCGGCGGCCTCGCCGAACTCCGTTTCGGTCCGGTTCCACTCGACGGTCAGCAGGTTCCGCTCCGCTTCGCTCGTCAACGGCAGCCGGGCAACGGCGGCCGACGCATCGTCCGCGAGACGCGCGAGCAGGGTCCGGTAGATCGCGAGGAAACGCTCCACGGTGCGCTCGTCGAACAGATCGGTGTTGTAGTCGCAATCGATCAGGAGTGCCTGCCCCGAGTCGAGGACGTTGACGTTCAAATCGAACGCGGTGTGGCGGATCAACGGGGCAACCAGGTCGACCGTCAGGCCCGGCAGGCCGGGCAGCGCCGACACGGGCTCCAGATTGAAGACCGCCGATACCAGCGGGGCGGCGTTGAGATCGCGCTGCGCGCCGATTTCGCGGACCAGCTCGGCGAACGGATAGTCCTGGTGCTCGAGCGCGTCGAGCAGGTTCTGCCGGGTGCCGGCCAGGAAGTTGGCCACGGTGGCCTGCTCGGGCAGCGTGGAGCGCAGCGGCAGCAGATGCGTGCAGTAGCCGGCGAGGCGATCGCTGCCGGCCACGGAACGGCCGGTCACCGGGATGCCGGTGACGATCTCTTGCTGGCCGGCGATGCGGTGCAGGAACAGGTTGAAGCCGGCAAGCAGCACCATGTAGAGCGTGCAGCCGTTCTGACGGGCGGCGGTGCGCAGCGGCGCGGCCGCCGCCGCGTCCAGATGCAGCGACACGCGCTTGCCGTGAAACGTCTTCACCGCGGGCCGCGGGTAGTCCGCCGGAAGGTTCAACGGTTCGGCCTGGCGCTCGCACTGCGCGAGCCAGTACGCGCGATTCGCCTTCGTTTCCGGGCTGTGGCGCTGGGTGTCGAGCTGCTTCAGGTATTCGCGAAACTGGAGCGGTGCCGCGGCCGGCGCGGCGCCGGCATACGCCCGGGCCAGATCCTCGAGCAGGATGCCGAACGTCGAGCCGTCACAGATGATGTGATGGGCCGTCATCACCAGCAGGTGACGTTCGCTGTCCAGGCGCACGAGCGCGGCGCGAAAGAGCGGGCCGTTCACCAGGTCGAACGGCTCGCGGCTCTCCTGGTCCCGCCACGCGTCCTGGTCCGCGTCGATCAGCGGAATCCGGAGCGTCAGCGACGGATGCACGATCTGGCCCGACCCGTCCGGCGTCACCGTCGTGCGCAGCGCCTCGTGTCGATCGACCAGGCCCTGGACGGCGGCGCGCATCGCGGCTTCGTCGAGCCGGCCCTTCAGTTCGAGGGTGGTGTTGACGTTGTAGGCCAGCGAGCCTTCGGGATCGATTTCCGACAACACCCACAGCTGGCGTTGCGCTTCGCTCAGCGCGGCGACCGTGCCGTGCTTCGAGTGCGGCCGGATGAAGCCGCCGCGGCGCAGGTCGGCGACGCTGTCCTTCACCGCGCGGATGAACCGGTCGACATCGGCATCCGTATGCGCGGTGGAGAGGAAACAGGTGCGCCATTCCCAGATGTAGATGCCCTTTTCGAGCATGTGATAGAAGAACAGGTCCAGGTTCTCGGTGAATTCGAAGCGGAACATCGAGCCGAACCACGTGACCTTGATCGGCGCCTCGGCCTCCACGAAGAACGCATTCAACGTGCCGGCGATTTGCGCGGTCCGTTCGTTGAGCGCGGCCTGCAGCGCCGGGCCTTCCTGTTCGATCTTCTCCAGCACGGCCAGCGCGGCCGCCATCGCCAGCGGGTACTGGCAGAACGTGCCGCCGAACGCGGTGCGGTCCGCGACCGGGAACGAGTGGTCGCCGTAGGTCCACATGCCGCCGTCGATGGCGTCCATGAAGCGGGTGGTGCCGGCGATGACGCCCAGCGGCAGGCCGCCGCCGATGATCTTGCCGTAGGTCGCGAGATCGGCCCGGATGCCGAACATGGCCTGCGAGCCGCCCGGATGGACGCGGAAGCCGGTGATCATTTCGTCGAAGATCAGCGCGACGCCGGCCTCTTCGGTGATGCGGCGCAGTTCCTTGAGGAACGCGACGGGCTGCAGGGACGGGTTGCGACTCTGCACGGGCTCGACCATCACGGCCGCGAGGTTCGACGCCATGCCGCGAATGGCCTCGAGCGCGGCGTCGCTGCCGTAGTCGAGCAGGATCATGTTCTCGACCGAGCCGAACGGCACGCCGGGCGCGATGGTTTCCGTGACGCCTTCCGCATTCGCCGCGGCGAGCGTGCCGTCGGCATGGCCGTGATACGAATGCGTGAACATCACGATCTTGTCGCGCCCCGTCACGGCGCGCGCGAGCCGCATCGCGGTCATGACCGCCTCGGTACCGGTGTTCGAGAACGCCACGCGATCGAGGCCGGTGACGCGGGCAAAGCGCGCGGCCACTTCGCCGACCATGCTGGAGCGTGCGCCCAGTTCAAGCGGGCGTTGCCATTCGCGGCTGACCTGATGCTGGATGAAGTCCGGCGTGTGGCCGAACAGATGCACGCCGAAGCCCATCGTGAAATCGATGTACTCGTTGCCGTCGATGTCCCACAGCCGCGAACCGGCCGCGCGCTCGCCGACGATCGGATACAGCATTTCCTTGGTCGAAAAGCGGAAGCCGACCGTGGCCCGGCTGTCGGCCAGCACCGGGCGGGACGCCTGCACCGATTCCTTCGATTTCCGGGTGCGCGTCGTGTAGCGCACGATCAGCGCTTCGAGATGCTCCTGCTGTACGGCGGACAAGCCGCGCGCCCGCTGTTCGACCGGGCTGCCCCACGGCATCATCGGCTTGGGCGGCCGGTTGCCGGTCGCGGCCGCAGTTGCCGGCGCGGGCTTCGCCGCGGGCGTGGCGGCCGGCACCGCGATCGCGGCCTTGGCTGCGACGTTCGCAACGTTCGTGACGGCTTGCGCGGCGACCGTCGCCGGCCGGACGTCGGCGTGGCCGGTCAGCGATGTGCGCAGCAGATCCATCTGCTGGCTCATGACGCGCGACAGCAGCTGATTCTGCTCCCGCAACACGCGCTCGACCGTGGAGCCGCCTTCGGCCGCCACCCATTCCACCGGCGCGGCGGCGGGCGGCACACGCCCCTCCGCGGACGGTGCGAGCGCCACCGTGGACGGCTCGACCACGGTCACGGTCACGGCCTCGGCCTCGGACGGCGCGGCTTCCGCCGGCAGGTTGTCCGCGATGTATTCGGCGAGCGCCTGCACCGTCGCCAGGTCTTCGAAGAAGCGGCGCATGGCCGTCTTCACGCCGTACTGTTTCTCGATGTGCCGGATGGCCTCGATCAGGATGATCGAGTCGGCGCCCATCTCCAGGAACGGCAGGTCGATGTTGATGGTGGCGGGATCGGCCTGGATCAATTCGCCGATCTTGCCGCGAAGCCATTCGAGAACCTCGCCGCTACGGTCGTGGGTCGGCGTTGCAGCGATGGGTGATGCGCTTGTCTGAGTCATGGACGTGTCCGCTTTCTGAAACCAGGTACGGCTGCGTTGGAAGGGATAGGACGGCAAGGCGACGCGCACGGGCGCGGGTGTTTCGGTTGCGGCCCAGGCGACATCGACGCCCCGGGCATAAAGGCTCGACAGCGTTTCGATCAGCGCCTGCTGCTCGACTTGCGGCCGCTGCAGGGCCAGGAACTGGATCCCGGCATCCGGCGCGCAGCACGCGCGGGCCAGGTTGACGAGCACCGGCTTGGGACCGATTTCGACCAGCAGGTTGAAACCGGCTTCGGCGAGGCGCTCGACGCTGCTCGCGAACTGCACCGGCTCCCGGCAGTGACGGCGCCAGTACGCGTCGGTGGGCGCCTCGTCCATCGCGGCGCCCGTGAGATTCGAATAGAACGGGATGGCCGGGCGCGCGACGGGCACGGCTTGCGCCGCGGCCTGGAAGCTGTCCAGCATCGGCTCGAGCAGCGGCGAGTGAAACGCGTGCGACGTGTTGAGCGGCACGGACCGGATGCCCTGCGCGGCAAACGCGTCGACCAGCAGTGCGATGCGCTCGCGCTTGCCGGAAATCACGATGCTGGCCGGCCCGTTGACGGCGGCCACCGCGACCTCGTGCGGACAGGCTTCGATCGCGCGCTCGACCGTGGCGAGGTCGGTGAAAATCGCCGCCATCTCGCCGTCGCGGGGCAATGCCTGCATCAACCGGCCGCGTTCGGCGATCAGCCGCAGGCCGTCTTCCGGCGAGAAGACGCCGGCCGCGCAAGCCGCCGCGTACTCGCCGACGCTGTGCCCCATCACGGCGTCGGGCACCACGCCGAACGACGCCAGCAACGTGGTGAGCGCGTACTGCAGCGAGAACAGGGCCGGCTGGCTGTAGCCGGTCTGATGGATGTCCTCGGACGGCGCGGACAGCACGTCGAGCAACGGCTTGTCGAGCAGCGGATCGGCCACCGCGCGGCAGCGGTCGATGGCGTCGCGGAACACCGGATACGCGTCATACAGGCGGCGGCCCATGCCGGCGTATTGCGAGCCCTGACCGGTGAACAGGAACGCCATCTTCACGCGCGGGGCGGGCCGCGCCGCGCCCGCAGGTTCCTTGGCCTGGAAGGCACGCAGCTTGTCGATGGCGTCCTCGACGGAGGTCACCGGCAGCGCCAGCCGGTGCGCGAAATGCGAGCGGCCGGCCGCCGCCGAAAACGCCACGGCCGCGATATCGAGACCCGGTTCGGCTTCGAGCCGCCGCTGATAGCGCCCGGCAAGCTCGCGCAATGCCGCCGGCGTCTTGCCCGACAGCACCAGCGGATGCACGTTGTGTCTCGACGGTGTCGCCCGTTGCGCCGGCATGGGGGCTTCTTCGAGTACCACGTGCGCATTGGTGCCGCTCGCGCCGAACGCGCTCACGCCGGCTCGCCGTGGCCGCTCGCCGCGCGGCCACGCACTCGCCTCGGCACAGATCTCGACGGGCAGCGCGTCCCACTGCACCAGCGGGTTCGGGCGGCGCAGATGCAGGTGGGCGGGCAGGCGGTCGTGGTTCAGCGACAGCACGACCTTGATGACCCCCGCGATGCCGGCGGCGGATTCCGTGTGGCCGATGTTGGTCTTCACCGAGCCGACCCGCAGCCGCCGGCCCCCGTCACGGCCTTCGCCGAATACCGTCGCGAGCGCCTGCACCTCGACGGGATCGCCGAGCGGGGTGCCGGTGCCGTGCGCTTCCACGTAATCGATGGAGGCGGCGGGCAGCCCGCCCAGCGCCTGACGGATGACGGCTTCCTGCGCGCGACCGTTCGGCGCGGTAAAGCCGCTCGATGCGCCATCGTGGTTGACGGCCGAACCACGCAGCACGGCCAGCACGCGATCGCCTGCGGCGAGCGCATCGGACAGGCGCTTGAGCACCAGTGCGCCGCAGCCTTCACTGCGCACGAAGCCGTCCGCCGCCGCGTCGAAGGTCTTGCAGCGGCCGTCCGGCGCCAGCGCCCGCGTGCGCGACACGGCGATGGAATTGTCCGGCGACAGGATCAGGTTGACGCCGCCCGCGATCGCGAGATCGCATTCGCCGCTTCGCAGATTCTGGCTGGCGAGATGGATCGCGGTGAGCGACGACGAGCAGGCGGTGTCGATCGCCATGCTCGGTCCCTGCACGCCCAGTCCATAGGAGATGCGGCCGGCCGCCGTGTTGAGCGGATTGCCGGTGAAGAAATAGCCGTCGATGCCGCTGCCGTCGCCGTTGCGAAGCTGCAGGTTCGCGTAATCGTTGGTGGTGATGCCGACGAAGACGCCGGTCCGGCTGCCCTTGAGACCGTCGACGGGAATCCCGGCATGCTCCAGCGCTTCGTGACTGACTTCGAGCAACAGGCGCTGCTGCGGGTCCATCGCGGCTGCTTCGCGCGGCGTGATACGGAAGAAGGCCGGATCGAACTGGTCGACGTCGCCGAGGAAACCGCCGAAGCGGCAATACATGCGCCCCGGCGCTTCCGGATCGGGGTCGTAGTACGCGTCGACGTCCCAGCGCTCGCGCGGCACTTCGGAAATCGCATCCACGCCGTCGTTCAACAGCTGCCAGTAGGCATCGAGGTCGTGCGCGGCGCCCGGAAAACGGCAGCTCATGCCGACGATCGCGATCGGCTCCGGCGTGCCGGTCTCGCGGGCCGCAACGGTCGCCGCGGCCGGCCGCGGCGGCACGACCTCCGTCGGCGTCGCGTGCGCGTCCGGCGTCGTGCCGGACGACTGGTCCGCCAGGAAATCGGCGAGGGCGTTGACCGTCGGATGATCGAACAGCAGCGCGACCGGCAACGGGATGCCCAGCGCCGTTTCGACGAGCGTGCGCACGTCCAGCGCCATCAGCGAATCCATGCCCATCTCGAAGAAGCCGAGATTGCGATCCAGCGTCCCCGCTTCGTAGCCGAGCACCTGGGCCACCGCGCGGTCGATGCTGTCCGCCAGCAGACGCTTGCGCTCGCGCGGCGATGCGTTGCGCAATGCCGGCATCGCCTGCGCGCCCGCGGCGGTGCCGGTCACCCGCACGCGGTCGAGGAAGGGGCGGGGCCCGCGCGCGTCGTACGAGGCCTGGAACAGCGCCAGGTCGATATCGACGACCGCCGCCTGCGGCACGGCGGGGAGGTGATCCAGCAGGTCGAGCGCGCGATCCGCCGCCAGCGACCGGATGCCGACGCGCCGCAGCAGCGCTTCCGCCTCGGGGAACGTCATGCCGCCTTGTGCCCAGGGCCCCCAGTTCACGCTCAGGGCCGGCAGGCCCAGCGCGCGGCGATGATGCGCGAGCGCGTCGAGGAAGCGGTTCGCGGCACTGTAGTGCGCCTGGTCACGCGAGCCCCATGCGGATGCGATCGACGAAAACAGGATGAAGAAATCGAGCGGGAAGGGCGCGCTGTGCTGATGAAGCAGCCACGCGCCGGCGACCTTCGGTTCCAGGACCGCGTCGAGTTCCGCGCGCTCGACCTGCACGATCGGCTTGTAGCCGACGATGCCGGCCGCATGCACGATGCCCCGCAGCAGCACGCCGTCGCGCCGCAGCGCGGCGAAGAAATCGGCGACCGCCACCGGATCCGCGATATCGAGGCGCTCGCAGCGCAGTGACACATTGCGCTCGCGCAGCTCGTCGATCGCCCGCCGGCTCTCGTCGCTCGCCGCCCCTTGACGGCCGACCAAGATCAGCGTGCCCGCGCCGCGCGCCGCCAGCCATCGCGCGGTGTGCAGTCCGAGCGCGCCGAACCCGCCGGTGATCAGGTAGGCCGCGTCCGGATCGACCCGCAGCGCGGCCGTGTCGGCTTGCGCGAGCGGCCTCAGGCGCGCGACATGGCGCACGTCGCGCCGCAACGCCACCTGTTCTTCGCGGTGCTCGCCGAGCAGTTCCTGAAGCAGCGCCTGCGTCTCGCCCGCCGGCGCGGCCGGATCGAGATCGATCGCCGTGCGGAACCATTCCGGATGCTCGATCATCGCCCCGCGTGCCAGGCCCGACAGTGCAGCCTGTGCGAGCCCCGTGACGCGGGGCGCTTCGCCGGCTTCCACCGCGTCGCGCGTGACCACCGAGATCCTGGGCCCGATCGAAGACGTCCGCTCGCGCTCGCTGCCGGCCCGCGCGTGCACGAGATGCAGCAGCGCGGTGGACATGCGTGACGCGCCCACGGCTTCGTCCAGCGCCCATAAAAAGACGATGCGCTGCCCGGGCGCGGCGGTCTCGTTCAGCAAGCGCACGAAATGGTCCGGCTGCTCGGGCGCGACCTGCCAGCCCGCTTCCGCGCCGCCGCCATAGTCGCGGCCGGGGCGTACCAGCGCGCACGACGCGCCGTGTGCGCGCAGCAGCGCGGCGAGCCGCTCGCCGACACCGCTCTCGTCCGCGAAGATCAGCCACGGGGACGCGTCGGCGGCGAGCCGTGCCGTCGGCAATGCCGCTTGCTGCTCCCACACCACGTGATAGAGCGGAGGCGTGGCCGGGGTGCCGGTTTCGGCCGGGGTGAACGCGGCCCTGAGCAGGTCCGGAAACACGTTCAGCACGTCTTCCGGGTATTTGCCGGACGACTTGAGGTGCCGCAACGCGGCGTCGATGCTGCCGGCATCCATGCCGACGACGGGCGACGGGATCTTCTCCAGGCTGAACCGCTGCCGCTCGAACGGATAGTTCGGCAAGGTGGTGGCAGGCTGGGCCGGCGCCGGGAACAGCGCGTGCCAGTCGAACTGCCCGCCCTGCACGTACAGCGCTGCGAGTGCGTGCTCCAGTGCCTCGCCGGCGCAGGGTGGCGGCAGCCAGCCGTCGGCGAGCCCCTCCGGCACGTGCGGCGCGTCGGGCTGATCCGGCGCCCCGGCAAGCTGCAGCCAGTACTGCGGGTGTGTCACCTCGTCGGTCACCTCCGCGCCGAGACAACCGGAAATCAGGCGGACCGATGGCCGTGCGAGCGGCATGTCCCGAAGCGCGGCGCGCAACGCGTCGGCGTCCCGGCGGGCGGCCACGAGGCGCAGCGCGTCGGCCACGCTCACGACACCCGCCACGCAGGCCGCGACATATTCGCCGATGTCGTGTCCCGACACGACGGCCGGCCGGATGCCCCATCCCTTCCACAGTTCCGCCCACGCGAACTGGACCGCGAAGCGGCCCGCGTCGGTATCGAGCGCCTCCAGCGGCACCGCGCAACGGTCGAAGGCATCGCGAAACAGCGGTTCCGATGCGTGGAGCGCGCGCGCGACGCCAGTGTCCGGCACGCCGAACCGGGCGCCCAGGCGCAACGCCTTGCCCGTGCGCGCCACGGCCGCCGACGCGCTCCGCCCGCCCGACACATAGGCCGTGCGAAACGGATAGTGACTCCGCCCGGTGGCGGCGGCACGGCAGATGGCGGCCTGCTCCTGCGGCGTCGCGCCGGCGATCGCGCGCTCGTAGCGTGACGCGAGCGCCGCCAGCGCCGCTTCGGATCGGGCCGACAGCAGCAGCAACTGGCGCTGCGCCGCGTGCGCCGGTGCGACCGGCGGTTCCTCGACGATCGCGTGCGCATTGGTGCCGCTGAATCCGAACGCGCTGACCCCGGCGATTCGCCGGCGCTCCCCGCGACACCATGCGACCGGATCGGCCGCGACGCGGATCGGGATGTCCTGCCACGGCGTATGCGGATTGGGTTGCGTGAAGTGCAGGTGCGCCGGAATCCGGTCGTGCTCGAACGACAGCAGGACCTTGATCAGGCCGGCGATGCCGGACGCGGATTCGAGGTGCCCGATATTGGTCTTGACCGAACCGATCACGAGCGGCTCGCTGGCCGTACGGCCGGGACCGTAAACGCCCGCCAGCGCTTCGACCTCGATCGGATCGCCGAGGGAGGTCCCGGTACCGTGGGCCTCGACATAGGAGACGTCGCCGGGCGCGAGGCCCGCCTGGTTCAGCGCACGGCGTATCACCCGTTCCTGCGAATCACGGCTCGGCACGGTCAGCCCGCCGCCGCCGCCGCCCTGGTCGACCGCCGTGCCACGCACGATGCCGAGCACCCGGTCGCCGTCCGCGAGCGCGTCGGCGAGGCGCTTGAGCACCACCATGCCGCACCCTTCGCCGCGCACGTAGCCGTCCGCCGACGCGTCGAAGGTCTTGCAGCGTCCGTCCGGCGACAGCATGCGCGCTTGCGAGAAACTGACCATGACCTCGGGCGACAGCATCAGGTTGACGCCGCCCGCGAGCGCCATGCCGGTTTCGCGCGAGCGCAGGCTTTCGCAGGCGAGGTGCAGGCAGACCAGCGACGACGAGCAGGCCGTATCGATCGCCATGCTCGGGCCGGTGAGGCCCAGCACGAACGACAGCCGGCCCGCGGCCATGTTCAGTGCGCTGCCCGTGCCGGCGTAGCTGCTCGACGGCATCGCCGCATTGGACACCTGGATCGCATGGTCGAAGCAGGTAATGCCGACGTACACGCCCGTGGCGGACTGCCGGAAGCGCTCGGGCGCGAGATGGGCATTCTCGAGCGCCTCCCAGGCCACTTCGAGCAGGAGCCGTTGCTGCGGATCGAGATAGGTCGCTTCGCGCGGCGCGATCCCGAAGAACGCCGCATCGAACTGATCGACGCGTTCGAGAAATGCGCCGTGGCGGGTCGCCATCTTGCCGGGCGCGGACGGATCGGGGTCGTAATAGCGATCGATGTCCCAGCGTTCGCCGGGTACTTCGGTGACGGCATCGCGCGCGTTGTCGAGCAATTGCCAGAACGCGTCCGGCGTATCGCTGCGGCCGGGGAAGCGGCAAGCCATGCCGATGATGGCGATCGGTTCGTTGCGGTCCGAGCGCAGCGCCGCGATTTCCGCGCGCCGCTGGCGCAGTTCGTCGAGCGCGGCTTTCAGTGCATGCGTGGCTTTGGCGTTCATTGGGCGCCGATCTCCTGCGCGATCAGTTCGGAAAGGTCGTCCTCGTCGAGGTCGTCGGATGCTTCGTCGACGACAGGCGCGGGGAGCGACGGTGACAGTTCGCCGAGCACGTACCGGGCGAGCGCTTGCAGGTTCGGATAGGAAAAGAACAGCGTCGCGCGGAACGGCCTGCCGAACACCTTGGTGAGGCGGTCGGTCAGTTCGAGCGCGATCAGCGAATCCAGGCCGAGATCGAGCAGCGATTGCTCGGGCGCAATGGCGTCGGGGCCGGGCAGACGCAACGTCTCGGCCAGCATCTTCGCGAGCGTGCCGGCGATGAGCTCGAGCCGCTCGCGCGGCGCGCACGGATGCAGTTGGCGCAGCAATGCCGTCTCCTGCTGCGCAGGCTGCGCGGCCGGTTGCGCCAGCTCGGAAAACAACGCCGACCCGGCAGCCGGCGCATCGACCCGGAACAGCGTCGGCCAGTCGATGCGCGCGACCCCGGACTGGGCAACGCCGGACGCCATCAGCCGTTCGAGGGTCGCGATGGCCAGTTCGGGCGACAGCGTGCCCACGCCGAGCGCGCCCAGCTGTTCGTGCGCGCGCCGTCCGTAGTCGGTGGCGGCGTGGCCGATCTCGGCCCACGGCCCCCAGTTGACGCTGAGCGCCGGTTTTCCCTGCGCGCGCCGATGCTGCGCCAGCGCGTCGAGGAAGCTGTTCGCCGCCGCGTAGTTGCTCTGGCCCGGCATGGTGATCAGCGCCGCCATCGACGAGAACAGCACGAAATGGTCGAGCGGCAGGTTGGCCGTCAGCTCGTGCAGATACCACGCGCCGTCGGCCTTGCCGCTGCCGGCGCGATGGAAGAAGTCGTCGTCCTGACGGGCCAGCAGCGCATCGTCGAGCACGCCGGCGAGATGAAACACCCCCTTGAGCGGCGGCATCGAACGCGCAATTTCGTCGATCGCGTCCGCAACGTCCCCGCGACGCGACAGATCGGCGTGAATGAAGCGAGCGTCGAGCGTCTGCAGGATCTTTTCGGCGGCGGCGGAAGGCTTGCTGCGCCCGAGCAGCACGACCTTGCCGGCGCCGTTGCCGGCGAGCCAGGCCGCGAGCCGCAGGCCGAGCCCGCCGAGCCCGCCGGTCACCAGATAGGCCGCGTCAGGGTGGAACCTGACCGGCCGGTGGCTGACGAATTCGCGATTGTCGCGGGCGATGCGTGCGACGTGGCGCTGTCCGCCGCGAAACGCGATCATGTCTTCACGGCCGCCGGCCAGCACCGCCTGCACGATGTCCGTCGCCGACGGCTGCGCGGGATCGAGGTCGATCAGGCCGCCCCACAGCGGCGCATGCTCCACCGCGATCGCCCGGCCCAACCCCCACAGCGGCGCCTGCGCCACGGCGGTCGATTCGCCATCCAGAACGTTCATCGCACCCGACGTCACCAGCCACAGACGCGCCTGCCGGGCCGACGGCGCGCGCGACGCAAGCGCCCTGACCAGTTGCAGCACGCTCGCGCTGGCGCGCCGTCTCGCGGCGACATCGGCGGGCGCGAGATCGAGACTCCACAGATGGATGACGCCCTTCAGCGGCCGGTCGAGCGCGGGCAGCGCCGCGCTCGCGTCGGCGAAGTGCAGCGCGCACGTATCGCCCGCGCTTTCCAGCAGGGCCGACAATTGCGCGCCGACGCCACCACGGTCCGCGAGAATCAGCCACTCGCCATGTGCTGAAGCGCCGGCTGCCGCTTCGACGCTCGACGGTCTCCAGACACGCTGATAAAGCAGGGCAGCGAAGTCGTGCCGCTCGACGGCGCGCCCGGCACGCACCTGCTGCAACCGCAGCGCATCGATCTCGATCAGCAGCCGGCCGGCGAGGTCGTGGACGCGGATATCGCCCTCCAGCGCAGGTTGCCCGGTCGGCTTGCGCAGCGTCGCGTGACTCCACGCCTCCGCCGACGACGGCGGCTGATGAATCCGTACCGCACCAATCGAACTGGGCAGGTACAGGCCCCCGGCCTCCAGCGCGTCCGGATCGATGGCGGCCGCGAGCACGCGGCTGCACGCATCGAGAAACGCCGGGTGCACCTGAAATTGCGACGACGCCAGCGCGTCGGCCGGCAGGCTGATTTTCCCCAGCGCCTCACCGGTCGTGCGCCAGATCTGCCGGATCGCATCGAACACGCCGTCGATCTGCACGCCGTACTGCCGGATTTCGCCATTGAAGTCCGCGCCCGACGTCGTTTCGGTGCAGCGCGCCTGCACCTCGGCGGCATCGAATCTCGCCGGCTCGGCGCGCCGTTTGGGCGCGCACATCTCCCGCAGCCGGCGCAGGTGAGGAAGATTGCCCAGGATCAGCTCGACCGGCGGACCGAAGTCGAGCAGGCACGCCACTTCGTCCACGCCGATCGACTCGAGGTCCCGCACCAGGTCGACGCAGCTTTCCGGCGTCCCGATGAGGCCGCGCGATTGCGCGAAGCGTTCATAGAGAAACTCGACGAACTCGTCCAGTTCGCGCGCGCCCATCGCGCGCACGTCCACCGACTGGCCACGGCTTTGCGCCAGCCCGTTCAGCAGTCCGATATTGCTGCGGATGTAGTTGCAGAACGGCGCGCGCGCCTGCTCGCGCACCCGCGTCGCATCGTCGCCGACGAACGTGTGCAGCATCACCGACACGGTGCCGGTCGCCGGGTCGAAGCCATGCTTCACGCGCGCCTCGCGGTAGAGCGCGATCTTGTGCGCGAGCTGGTCCCGGTCCTGGTCGAGCACGTGGGTCAACAGGTTGGCGCCGACTTCGCCGGCGCGGACGAACGTCTGCGGATTGCCGGCGGCGGTCACCCAGACGGGCAGTTCCGGCTGCACCGGCGTCGGGTAGATGCGCAATTGCACCGGCTTGCCGACGCCATTGTTCGCATTCAGCGATCCGCCGCGCCACAGATTCTGGACGGTGCGCAGCGTCGTCAGCATGTCGTCCTGCCGGGTCGCGTATTTGTCAGGCGCGAGCACGAAGTCGTCCGGATTCCATCCGGAGGCAAACGACACGCCCACGCGACCGTTCGACAGGTTGTCCACCATGGACCATTCTTCCGCGATCCGGATCGGGTTGTGCAGCGCGGCGACCACGCTGCCCGCGACCAGTTGCACGCGTCCGGTGACCGCGGCGAGGGCGGCGTGCAGGACGGCGGGATTCGGGTACAGCGAGCCGAATTCGGTGAAATGGCGCTCCGGCACCCAGACGCTGGAGAACCCGTTCGCATCGGCGAAGCGCGCGCTCTCCATCACGAGCTGGTACTTGTTGCCGGACAGCGCCTCTTCACTGCTGGCGAAGAACATCAGGCCGAATTTCATGCGTGGCTCCGATCCGATTCGTGAATTTCGGCACTGGCGCAGATCTGCCATGTCGCGGCAGCGCTCGTGTCCTCGATCCGGTGATAGACGGCAAACGAAAACGGTCCCCACGACTGGCGGCTCAGCACGGTCTGCACGGCGCGCGATCCATGCGGATGCAGCGGCAACGGCGCATGCAGTGCGAGGTCCTTCAGCGTGGTATGGCCGTCGGCACCGATCTCCGCGGTGGCCGCCAGCGCCATTTCCACATAGGCGGAATAGGGCAGGACGGGCGGTCCCTTCACGCGATGACCGGCGAGAAAGGCGGTGTCCGGTGCGTCGAGACTCGACTCCCAGATCCACGTGCCGGGCAAATGCGCGTGCTGCGCCATGAGGCGCCCGAGCAACGGATGTCGAGGCGCGCGCGGGTTGAGCCAGAAGCCGCGACGCTCGAACGGATAGGTCGGCAGCGCGAGCCGGCGGTGCGGGGCGGGCTGCTCGACGGCATGCCAGTTGACGGATGCGCCACGGACGTAGAGCTCGGCGAGCGTGTGCAGGATCGCGTCCCAGGCGGCCGCCTGCGCGCCGATCTCGATGACGTTGCCAGGGGTGCCCGCCGCAGCGCCGTCCGGGGCCTGCGGCACGTCCGCCAGCGAGGCCGCGGCGCGATGCCCGTCGCCCGTGCTGCTGACGGCGTCCGGCGTGATGCCGAAGGACATCCACAGTTGCGCGAGCGCGCGCTGGAATGCCGTGAAGCCGGCCTCGGCCGCGTCCGGTTGCTGCTGCATCAGCGCACTGAAAGCGAGGCTCGCCGAGCGCAATTGCCGAACCGCATCGGCGCTGGCGCCGTCGTCGTCGGAAAAGTGAAACGTCACCGCGGGCGGTGTGTCGGCGGCCTTGCCGGCCGAAACGGCATGCAGCCGTGAACGCAATGCATCGAGACTCGATGCGACGATGGCCGCCCGCCGCGTGAAGTGGGTGCGCCCGGTGTTCGCCGTCGACGCGACCTCCCGCAAGCGGACCTCGGGATGAGCGTCGAAATACGCCGCATAGGACGCCGCCAGCGCTTGCAACGCTTCGGGCGTGCGCGCGGAGAGTGTCACGACGTGCGTCGCGGGCGCCGCCGGATCGTCTTCGACCGCTCCGGCGTGCGGCGCTTCGGACAGGATCATGTGCGCATTGGTGCCGCCGAAGCCGAACGAACTCACGCCGGCCACACGCGGCCCGTGTTCCGGATGCCAGGGCATGACCTGCTGCGGAATGCGGAACGGCGTGTCGTCGAGCGCGATATGCGGATTGAGCGACCGGAAATGGAGGTTCGGCGGAATGGTGCGATGGTGCAGCGCCAGCGTGGTCTTGATCAGGCTCGCGATGCCCGCTGCCGACTCCAGGTGGCCGATGTTGGTCTTCACCGAACCGATCCAGCAGCGCGCTTCAGGTTGGCGCGATTCGCCCAGCACAGCCGTCAGCGCGTTCAGCTCGATGGGGTCACCCAGCGGCGTGCCCGTTCCGTGCGCCTCGACGAAGCCGACGTCCTGCGGCCGCACGCCGGCATCGCGCAGCGCGCTGTGAATCACTGCCTGCTGAGCCGGGCCGTTCGGCGCGGTCAGACCGTTGCTGCGCCCATCCTGGTTCACCGCCGAACCGCGGATCACGGCGAACACGGTGTCGCCGTTCGCGAGCGCATCGTCGAGACGCTTGAGCAGCACCATGCCCACGCCTTCGCCGCGCACATAGCCGTTGGCATCCGCGTCGAATGCCTTGCAGCGGCCATCCGGCGACAGCATGCCCGCTTGCGTGAAGGACGCGCTCAATTGCGGCGCCAGGATCAGGTTGACCCCGCCGGCAAGCGCCGCATCGCTCTCGCCGCGCTGCAGCGCGCGGCACGCGTGGTGAACCGCGACGAGCGACGACGAACACGCAGTGTCGACCGCCCAGCTCGGGCCGCGCAGATCGAGCGTGTAGGCAATGCGGTTGGCGGCGACGCTGAGCGCGTTGCCGGTCGCGACATACGGGCCGACATCCGCGTCTTCTTCCTGCGCCAGCCGGACGTAGTCGGAATTGCTGATGCCGACGATGACCGCGGTGCGGCTGCCGGCGAGATGCCGGGGCACGATCCCCGCGTGCTCGAACGTTTCCCACGCCACCTCGAGAAGCAGGCGCTGCTGCGGGTCCATCGTTTCCGCCTCGCGAGCGCTGATGCCGAAGAATTCCGCATCGAACTGATCGACCTGGTCCAGCAATCCCGTGGTCGGCAGGCCGCCGGCGCGTGCGTTCGACGCGCCGACCGCGTCATGGCCCTCCAGCAGGCGCTGCCAGAATGCGTCGGGATGACTGGCGCCGGGGAAGCGGCATCCCATGCCGACGATGGCGATATCCGCGCGTGTGGCGGCAACGGGCGTGTCGTCCGACGCCGCATGCCCGGCGCCGCAGAAATGGCGCGCCAGCAGGGCAATGCTCGGGAAATCGTAGACGACCGTAGGAGAAACCGGCTGCCCGAGCCAGTCCTGCAACTCGCCCGAGAGCAGGATCGCGTCTTTCGAATCGAGCCCAAAGGTGCTGAACGGCGCGTCGGGGTCGAGCTTGCCGGGCGCGATGCCCGACAGATGCGCGACCCGCTCGATGCACCATTGCACCAGTTCCCGCGTGCCGCGCACCGCGGTGGCCGGGCGTGCGGCCTCCCGGGAGAGCGAACGCCGCCATTCGCCCGCGATCGCGAGCCCCTGTTCATCGAGGAAGGCTTGCCGGATTCGGCTGCGCTGGATTTTTCCACTGGACGTGCGCAGGATCGTCGCGGGTTTCAACAGAATCGCCGCATACAGATCGACATCGTGCACTTCGGCGAGCTGGCGCCGGATCGCCGTGGCGACGGCTTCGGCGTTCAGCGTGTTGAGCGCTTCTCGGCGCACTTCAGCGGCGACGACGACCCGCTCCACGTTATCGACGTTGATCGAGAACGCCGCTGACGCGGCGGGCGCCAGCGCGGGGTGGCTTGCCTCGGCCGATTGCTCGAGATCCTGCGGGTAGTGATTGCGGCCCGCGACGATGATCAGGTCTTTCAGGCGGCCGGTGACGAAGAGGTGCTCGCCATCGACGAAGCCGAGATCGCCCGTGCGCAGGTAGCGCGCGTCATCGCCGTCCAGCCTCGCGCGGAAGGTGCGCTCCGTTTCCTCGGCGCGGTTCCAGTAGCCGACGCCGACGCTCGGGCCCGTCAACCAGATTTCTCCGATTCGGCCGGGCGGGCAGCGCTGACCGGTTTCCGGGTTCACGATCTGCAGGCGATGCCCCGCCCAGGCGCGGCCGCATGAGACCAGCGCGTGGCGCTTGCCGTGCGCGCTTCTCGTCGCCACGCCTTGCGCAAGATCGTCGGCGTCGAAGTCGGCCACGAGCGGCTGCGAGCGCGCCGGCTGGCCGGAGATGAACAAGGTCGCCTCGGCCATGCCGTAAACCGGGCGCATGGTTTCCGCGTGGAAGCCGCGCGATGCAAATGCACGCGAAAAACGCGCCACCGATTCCGCGCGCACCGGTTCCGCGCCGTTGAATGCCACCCGCCAGCTGCTCAGATCCAGCTGTTCGCCGGCTTCGTCCGAAATCTTGCGTGCGCACAGGTCATACGCGAAATCCGGTGCCGCGCAATGCGTGCCGCGATACTTCGTGATGGCTTTCAGCCAGCGGTGCGGCTTCTGCACGAACGCCGCCGGCGCCATCAAAACCGACAGCACGCCGAGATAGATCGGCAACAGCACCTTCCCGAAGAAACCCATGTCGTGAAACACCGGGAGCCAGCTGACGAACACGGCCGACGCATCGGCATCGCTGGCTTCGGCGATGACCGCCATGTTGCTCAGAATGTTCGCATGACTGATCATCACGCCTTTTGGCGTACCGGTGGAGCCCGACGTGTACTGCAGCAGCGCCAGCGTCTGCGGTGTGATGTGCGGCGCGCGCCATTGCCCGGCCGGTGCGTCGAAGCCCTGATCGGTCGCCAGGATCCGCAGTTCCAGCGTGTCGGAATAGCCGTCCGCGCGATGCGCGATGCCGCCGAGCGTGGCTGCGTCGGTCAGCGCGACAACCGGCGCGGCGTCGGCCACGATCGACTTGAGGCGATCGGCGGGGCGATTCCTGCGCGGCGGATAGGCAGGCACGCCGATCAGGCCGGCGTACAGGCATCCCACCCACGCGCAGATGAATTCCAGTCCGGGCGGATAGACCAGCAGGACACGATCGCCCGGTTGCGCAATCTCTTGCAGGCTGGCGGCGATGCCGCGCGCGCGTTTGTCCAGGTCGCCGTACGTGAGTCGAGACAGTTCCGATTCGCCGTTATCGAGAAAAATGAACGCTGTCTTCTCCGGTTCGATCTTGCCGCGAAACTGCAGTATTTCTGTAACAGTCCTGAATTTTGTATCGGGAAGCATACTCAACCTTCGTTGTCTGCCAAACGTTGATCTGAATGCACGTCACTTGTGAATCCGTGCGTTCATTCTGACGGGCAAAGACAGTCCGTCATGCAAGCCCTGTGCCGGGCGCATACCGGGCTCACTGTCGCGTCGCGTGACCTCAGGACCAGTCGCGGCGCGCCCGCCAGCCTTGCTTCTTGAATCGGGTTATATTGAGATTAGAGCATCGCGCCAAACCGGCGTCTGCCCCGTAATTCAAGGACACGGCGGTTCGTGTGCGTATTCAATCGGGCCGGTCATTCATTCGCGCGGTCATGGTTTGCCGACTACCTGGCCGACGGCATTCCCGTGTCGGGGGAGTAGGGGTCCAGCAGCGACACGATCACCTTGCGCTCGCCTTCGAACGGGTTGCGCCCATGCGCGAATCGCATGTTGTCGACGAGCAGGACGTCGCCGCGCTGCCAGGGAAACTGGATCGCGCATTCGCGGTACGCATTGCGGATCTGCTCGATGTCGTCGAGATCGAATGGACTCCCGTCGCCATAGAACGCGTTGCGCGGAACGCGATCCTCGCCGAACAGGCTGACGATCGAACTGGCGAGCGATGCTTCCAGGTTCGAGAGGTGGAACAGGTGGGCCTGGTTGAAGAAAACCCTGTCACGGGTGACCGGATGGTAGGCCACGCCCTGGTTGATCTGTGCGGTGCATAACGTGTCGTCGTCGAGCCATTCGTGCTCGATGCCGTTGTCTGCGCAGAAGGCCGCGACCTGGCTGCGGTCGGTGGTCTGAAAGACGGTTTCCCACGGAATGTCGACGTGCCGCCGGTAGTGCCTGACATAGCGGACCTGCTTCGCCTCGAAGTTCCCCAGGATGCGTGCTCCGATCCGGCGGCTCACCTCCCGCATGTCGGCGATCGGCGTTTCGCCGCCGGCCGTGGGCGCGCAAAGGCAGCAGAATGCGACGCGCAGCGGCCAGCTGCGTTGATACGCGTTTTCGCAATGAAGCGCGATCGTCTCGCTCGGCGGATATTCGGTGGCGGTGAAGATGCCGTTGCCGATCGAGGTGCGCGGCGTGGAACGATAGACGTAGTCGGACTGATGAGCCGACACCGCGTTCGAAAACGCCTCGAATTCGACGACCGATGACACGTCGAAACCGCGAAACAGGAGCGCGCCATGTTCCAGAAGCCGCGATTCGAGTTCAACTCGATTGTCGTTGACCGCCAGCACGAGATCGTGCCCGTTCACTCGCCCGCTCGATGCCGGCTCCAGCAGCAACGGCGAGGCCCCGTCGGCAAGCAGCTTGCGTTCCGTCATGCCCAGCATGGTCAACTATTCCTTATCTAAATGTGGATCGCGACGCACCGCGGACCGACCGGTCTTCACGGTTACGCTGCAGTGTGCCTATGAGCGGCAGGCCGTTTCCACCGCTTGTTCGAAGCGGTTGAGAATCTCGTGGATGTCCGCTTCCGAGACGATCAACGGCGGCAGGAACCTGAGTACCGCGCCATGACGGCCGCCGGTTTCGATCACGAGTCCGTTGCGCAGGCAACTCAGCTTGATGGCTTTCGCGAGCGCCGCATGGGTCGGGCCGGGTTGGCCATCGCGGCCGGGCAGCACGACTTCGACGCCGATCATCAGGCCGCGGCCGCGGATCTGGCCCAGACTGGGGAAGCGTTCGGCAATACGTTCGAGGCCGGCGACCAGCAGCTTGCCGACCGCGTCCGCGTGCGCCGACAGCCCGTCTCGATCGACGATGCGCATGGTCGACAAACCAGCCACCATCGCGATCTGGTTGCCGCGGAAGGTGCCCGCGTGCGAGCCTGGCGGCCAGGTGTCCAGGCGCTTGTCATAGACCACCACCGACAGCGGATAGCCGCCGCCGAACGCCTTCGACAACACCAGGACGTCCGGCCGGATGCCGGAATGCTCGATGGCGAACAGCGCGCCGGTTCGGCCGAGGCCGGTCTGCACTTCATCGACGATCAGCGGGATTTCATGCCGCAGCGTCAGCTCGCGCAACTCGATCAGCCAGGCGTCGGAAGCGGGGATGCAGCCGCCTTCGCCTTGCACGACTTCGACGATGACGGCCGCGGGTTTCGTGATCCCGCTCTCGGGATCGGACAGGACCGTCCGGATATAGTTGATGCTGAGTTGATCGGTTGCCGAGCCGTCGGTGCCGAACGGGCAGCGAAAGGCATAGGGGTAGGGCAGGAAATGAACGTCGCGCCCGTTGCTGCCGGCCGATTTCGGCGTGAGATTGCCCGATGCGGCGAGTGCGCCGGCCGTCATGCCATGGTAGGCGCCGTGAAACGCCATGATCGTCGGGCGGCCCGTATGATGCCGGGCCAGCTTGATCGCCGCTTCGACGCCATCCGCTCCGCTCGGACTACAGAACTGGATCTTGCCGGTATCAGCGATCGCGTTCGGCAGCATCGAGAACAGCTGTTCGACGAACGCGTGCTTGGCCGGCGTCGCCAGGTCGAGCGCCTGTTGCAGTTGACCGGAGGACAGGAACCGCATGACGGCTTCGTTGACTTCCGGGTGATTGTGCCCGAGTGCGAGCGTTCCGGCATTGGACAGGCAGTCGATGTATTCCTGCCCGTCGGAATCGCGCATGCGTACGCCTTCGGCATGGGTAAACAGCCGTGGAAACGACGTCGCGTAGGTTCGCGCATTCGATTCGACATGCTTGAGATAATCGAGTTTTTCCATGCTTGGGGATCCGGCTTGCAGCGCGGATGATGGACACTGGCGAATCAGCATCGCTTCGTGTCGGCCAATGGTGCAACGGCAAGGGTGCAGCGGTACGGCTGATTGAAGCATGGTCTCCGTATTGCGTCTGCCACGGGAAAGCGGGACACCGGCGTGGCGTCAGGCAGGCACGGTCGAGCGGAAATAGTCGATGGTTCGACGCAGCCCCACTTCGAGCCCGATCGTCGGCTTCCAGTCGAGGTGGGTGCGTGCGAGGTTGATATCCGGACAACGTTGCGTCGGATCGTCCTTCGGCAGCGGCCGGAATACGATTCGCGACTTCGAGCCCGTCAGGCGCAAGATGATCTGCGCGAGTTCACTGACCGCGATCTCATGCGGATTGCCGAGATTGATCGGGCCGGTGACGTCCGCGGGCGTGCCCATCATCCGGATCAGGCCGCCGACCATGTCGTCGACATAGCAGAACGCGCGGGTCTGGCTGCCGTCGCCATACAGCGTGATGTCCTCGCCGCGCAGCGCCTGCACGATGAAGTTGGACACGACGCGACCGTCGTTGGGATGCATGCGCGGCCCGTACGTGTTGAAGATCCGTACCACCTTGATTTGCACGTTTTGCTGGCGGTGATAGTCGAAGAACAGGGTCTCCGCGCACCGCTTTCCTTCGTCATAGCACGCACGCGGCCCGAGCGGGTTGACGTTGCCCCGGTACGTCTCCGGTTGCGGATGCACGTCGGGGTCGCCGTATACTTCGCTCGTGGAAGTTTGCAGCACGCGTGCGTGCGTGCGCTTCGCGAGCCCCAGCATGTTGATCGCGCCCATCACGCTGGTCTTGGTGGTCTGCACGGGATCGAACTGATAGTGGATCGGCGATGCCGGACAGGCGAGGTTGTAGATCTCGTCCACCTCCACGTACAGCGGAAAGGTCACGTCGTGGCGCAGCGCCTCGAAGCTCGGGTTGCCGAGCAGCGCAGCCACGTTCTGCTTGGTGCCGGTGAAATAGTTGTCGACGCACAAGACGTCATGACCGAGTTCGACCAGGCGCTCGCACAGATGCGAACCGAGGAAACCCGCGCCACCGGTCACAAGGATCCGCTTTCGATTACGTTGCACAATTGCACTCCAGGTTTGACGCGTAGGTAAGTGGCGATCTGCCCCCGGGCACGTTCGCCGGGACCGCGAGGCGCTTCACTTCGACGATCACGGCACGGCACGCCGATCGCGCGATGCGGATCCCGACGTGTGCGATGCCCGTCATGCTTGCAGGGCGTTCGGTGCAACGTGATCCGCGCGCCGCAGGCGCGTCGCAATGATGTCGGCCATCGCCCGCATTTCGCTCCGGATAAAGAAGTGATCGCCGTTGATGACATGAAATTCGCAGCGCCCGGTCGTCGCGGCATCCCAGCCTGAAACGGAATCGGCAGGGACCTGTTCATCCGCCACGCCCGCGAACGCGGTGATGTCGACTGCCAGCCTGCGTCCGGGCACGGCCCGGTAGTTTTCGATCATCGTGAAATCCGCACGCAGCGCCGGCATCATCAACGCCATCATTTCGCGGTTGTCCAGCACCGCCTTCGGTGTACCGCCCATCTCGTGCAGCGCGTCGATGAACGCACGGTCGTCCAGCGCCTGCATCCGTCGAACGGGGCGCTCCTTGCCCGGTGCAGCGCGCGCGCTCACGAACAGATGCCGGAGGTTCGGTCGCGCATGGGCGGGAAGCCGCAGCGCCAGCTCGACGGCAATCGCCGCGCCCATGCTGTGGCCGAGCAGTGCGAAGGGACGATCGAAGCAACTGCCCAGGTCGTCCAGCAACGCGTCGATCAGCGTTGCCATATCCCGCACGGCTGGCTCCGACAGGCGGCTGCCTCGGCCGGCAAGCTCATGACGGTGCACCTCGATCCCGGGCAATAGCGGTTGCAGGCCACGATAGACGGCGGCCGAGCCGCCCGCGTAAGGAAAACAGATCAGACGCATGTGTGCGGGTACTCGATCGGCGCACTTGCTGCCGGGCTGCCGGAGATCGCGCTGCAGGCATTCACGGGTTCGGCGTTGTTCACGACTAAAGGTCCGGTCATTGTTTTCATGGTGATGCGTCGGCCATCTTCACCTGACGGGAATCGGGCTTGAACACCCGGCGCGGCTTCGCGATGCGCCAGGCGACAGGCCGCTTCCATAGCCGGTTCGTTAGCGCTGTACGCAGGCTGCGAGGCCGCACGCGAGAAGTCGCGGAAGCGTTGATTCGCCTCATGGAAATTCATGGTGCCGCCAGGATTCGGAATGCACCCGACCCGGCTGGGCATGAGTTAAACATGAGGCCGCGTGGATGTATGTCGTAGAAAAACGGGACGTGTGCAGTTCACGCATCGTCATGCGCGCTGCAGAGAAAGGCGGGGTGACCTGCCTGATTTCCTCAGGCCATTTCAAGCTTGGGGAACGGCCTCGGTTGCTTCAGTTGAACAATACTGCTGCTTGAACTCGTCGGGCGTCAGGTATGCCAGACTCGAATGCGGTCGGATAGCATTGTAGTGACGTCGCCACTGCTCGATCACAACCTTCGCTTCCGGGCGCGTTCGAAACCACTCAAGGCTCAGGCATTCGTCCCGGAATTTGCCGTTGAAGCTTTCGTCTGCGCCGTTCTGCCAAGGCTTGCCGGGATCGTTGAGCGCCATCTCCATGCTGTTCTGCGCGGCCCACTTCAGGATGGCCCGCGACACGAACTCCGGGCCATTGTCCGAACGCAAATAGCGCGGCGCGCCATGAACGCTGACCAGGTGGGACAGGACTTCGATGACGCGTCCCGAGCGAATCGATCCAGCCACATCGATCGCCAGACATTCACGCGTGTATTCATCGATCACCGTCAGACACTTCAACTGCTGGCCGTTGGCACATGCATCGAAGACGAAGTCGTACGCCCAGACGTGCCGTGCCGCCGTCGCCGGCTGAGGCCGGGGACGGCGAACCGCCACACGCCTGCGAGGTCGCTTGCGCGGGACCTGCAAGCCGGCAAGACGCCATAGCCGCCACGCCCGGTCCGCGCTCATCGGGTGACCCTGCCGCTCCAGAAAAATCTGGATTCGACGGTAGCCGTAGCGGGGATACTGCGCCGACAGAATGCTCATCGCCGCAAGTACCGGTGCGTCTCGCACGGCGAGCTTCGATTCGTAATGCAATGCAGATCGCGCCACCGACATCAGCGCGCACGCACGTCGCTCCGACAGGCCCCGCACTTTCGCGTACGTGACCTGCTGGCGTCGGGCGAGCGCGCTCACCACTTTTTTGCGTTGATCTCTTTCCTCACGTCCAGTTCGAGATCACGCTCCGCCAGCATCTTCTTCAGTCGCGCGTTCTCCTGCTCGAGCTGCCTGAGCCGCTTCACGTCGGCAGCCTCCAGGCCGCCGAAATGCTGCCGCCAGTTGTAGATCGTCTGTTCGCTAATCCCGTGCTGCTTCGCGACCTCGGCGACCGGCGCCTTTTCCGCCTCACGCAGGATCGTCACCATCTGCTCGTCGGTAAACCGGCTCTTCTTCATGACTTCCTTTCTCCGGCGACAGCGAACGCTACGAAAAAACCTATATCCCGAGTATCGACAGAAAATTTCCGCAGGCATCTCCGAGCAGGTCAATATCTGGCCGAATTCAGAAGACGGACGCTCTGCGAATCAGTTATTGCCTTTCTCTTGCGGGTGATTTTTCGCCTGCATTTGGTTTGTACTCTGATGTTAAATAAAAAGTAGACTCGCCTGACATTGTCGACACTTTTTCTCAATACGCGGACTCTCTCCAGTTCGTAGTCGCAATGCTCGATCGTGAGGTTGATCGAATCTATTTATTTGCGACAGACTATTCCGCAGCGGAAAGAGGGAATGGCTGCCGCCAGTGTGGTATACGTCGGCTCAGGGAGCACACTGGGATATCAGCCGTCACCTGATGCACCGGTACAACTGGATGCGGCCGCATCAGTTCGCCGATGGGCTGGCGCCGGCTGTTGAGGAAGAAAAACTTAACACAGTGTCCGGGATTGGTTGACCACTAAACTGCCAGACTGGTTCATAGATCCTGACAGATCTTGCGCGTGATCTCACGTGGTCCTCACGGAGTTCCACAAGCTCTCACATCATGCGGCCACGCGCGCGAATATGGAAATGAGCGCGTCGAGTCGCGGATTTGATGCAATTTCAACAAATTTATATTTTCAAAAATCACGTGCGTCACGTACTCATCTGATAATCCGCCAAAAAATTCGAGAAATTACTGCAAAGGATAGGGTGAAAATTTCATATTCTCGAAACAGATGTCGAGATTATTTACGAAAATTCCGCTTAAGCCCGAATTCTTTCATCAATATGATGATTTGCTTTCAGTTTACTTGCATTAAAAATTATGTCGCGTAGAATTTGGCCTGTGGTACCCGCTACAAGCATTAATGTCCAATTCTCTGGAGGATATTCATGACTTCAATGTACATTACCGCTGCGCCGATCGGGGCCGTTCCGAAATGGATCAATCCATTGGAGCCAACCTTTATTCCGTCCTATTTGCTCCAATTGATCGATGGTTCGGAGTCGGCCCGCATTCTTGCGCAATTGCAGGCTGATGGCTGGGAGGCTGTTCCGCACGGAGGGATGCTGCTTACACGCGGACACGACAGTTTCATCGCAGATAGTTGGCTCGAGCAACATGCCGATGCGGGCACTGCCAGACAGACGTTGGAATCGGAAGGATGGCTGCGTCGGGATCAAGCGTGGCATGCTCCGCAGACTTCCGCTGCCGAAGCAACGACGTTGCCACGCGAATGGCTGATGGATGTTAAGTCGATGCCATTGGTGCGACAAATCGTTTTGCAATTGACCACGTATGGCTGGGTGGTCTCAGAACGAGGCGATCTCATTTGGGAGCATGCAAAGCTTCATAGCTATTTCCCTCCTGCTTTAATCGATTCAATCCGCGAAAATTGTCAGCCCTTGTTGAGAAAAATGGAGGGATGTGGCTGGCAGGTCTGCGGGGCCGGATACTGGCAACCGGGTAAGGCGCGTTCGCCATTTCTGCCAATTTCTCCGATGGATATTGTTAAGGAATCCATACGATCGTTGGAAGAAGGTGCGGCAGTCGTTCACCTGCATACACGCGAACTCGCTGACCGTCGACAAATCGAGATTCCCGGACTCGGCCAGATCACGGTGGGTTCGCAACGCAATCAGATCGTGCTGGAGCATTACGACCAAATCGTGCCTGCAGTCAAGGCGCGTGACGCATCGGCAATTTTGAATTTGTCAACGAGTGTACGCGGTGATCGCCAAAGTGCTCGCAGTGATTTGCGCCGCGCACATTTGAAATCGTACGGCGACGCGGATGTTCCGGAAATGGCGTCGCTCAGCCCAGCGGCGGTTATCTTTCAGGGTGGTGGTGGTTACGATAATGCGCCAGATTTCCTGGCCGCACAGTTCACGCATTTTTGGCGTACCGGTACCCGCCCGGAAGTTGAGGTATTCAACCACACGATCGTTGACAACGCGACGACATTGTACCGAGAGCACCTCGATGCCGCGGGCAAGCCGGTCCTATTCATGCTGGTGGCAGGCGTGGATCAGTACCGTCGCGACCCCATTACCGGAGAAGTGGAGGACGACTCGCTGATCGAGCCTGCCTGCCGCCAAGAAATCGGCAAACTCTTGTCGATCGGCGACCTCGCCCACAGGGAGCGGGCCGTTTCGATCGCGGCCGAACAGTTGCAACCGGTAGTCGAGAGACTTAGAAATATTTTCCCGACGGGCAAGATTTCAATCCTCTTGCCCGGGCCGATGCAGGTGATGCTGGCCGATGTGGCACTCAGCTTGGGGCTCGATGGGGTTCGAGTTGGGCTCGAGGACGGCTTGAACGTATATGACAGCCGCGCCCCAGGTGGCGTACGGAAAGCTCGAGGCACGTGGGAACAGGTCCGAATGTTGCGCGAGGCGCTCCATGCAAAGGGCATTGCTGTACAAACCTCCGCGCAGGTACGGGATATGCTGAGCATGCCGATCGGTGCGGTGGGGTCGCAGAAGCTGGCTCACCAATGACGTGTTGAGGACGAAATGGCCATCTATCGACTCAGCGATCGCACACCCACGATTCACGACAGTGTATTTGTCGCGGACACGGCAGCGGTCATCGGCAATGTCCACTTGGCAGCCCATTCGAGCGTGTGGTTCGGTGCTGTACTGCGCGGCGATACCGAGCCGCTCAGCATCGGAGAAGGGTGCAACATCCAAGACGGCGCCGTGCTACACACCGAGAAGGGATTCCCGTTGGAGCTTGATTCGCACATCACGGTCGGACATCAAGCCGTACTGCATGGTTGCTCAATCGGTGGAGGCTCTCTGATTGGCATCCAGGCCGTAGTCCTAGACGGAGCCAGGATTGGACGTCAGTCTCTGGTTGGTGCGGGCGCAATCGTGACATCTGGCAAGGAATTTCCGGATCGTGCGCTGATTCTCGGTTCGCCCGCTAAGGTGGTGCGAATGTTGTCGGACGAAGAAGTGATCAAGCTGCAGACGAATATATACTTCTACGCTGAGCAACGACGCCCGCACTTCCGGGAAAAGCTCCTAAGGATCGACTAACTTTGGGGCGTCAATAGGCAGCTCGGGCATTCTGGCTTGTTCGTCAATTTGTAGGCAAGGCATACCATCAGAGCAGAACTCGTGGCTATGCCGATAAATCGACAGCGGAGGGTAGTACTGCAGGCGGCGGTCACGAATGCCGCTGCCTGCTTTATCTCCGAAATATTTTAGAAGCTGTTCCGTCTCTGTTGATTTCCACCGAATCGTGACCCACCGTATTCATCTAAATCTGACCCACCCCGAGACAGCGTAGTACATCTATTCCGATGTGGATGGCTCCTCACTGCCTGTTGCTTTTGCTGCTCTCTTTCTCGTTGCCTTCGCCTTGGCAGAACTGGACTTGAAGCGCCAGGATTCATTGCCCGTTTCGACGATGTGGCAGTGATGGGTGACGCGGTCCAGCAGCGCCGTCGTCATCTTTGCGTCCCCGAACACGGTCGCCCACTCGCCGAAGCTGAGGTTGGTGGTGATCGCGACACTCGTGTGTTCATACAGCTTCGAGAGCAAGTGGAACAGCAATGCGCCACCGGTCTGGCTGAACGGCAGGTAGCCCAGTTCGTCGAGGATCACCAGGTCGACGTACATCAGCTTATGGGCGATCTGGCCTTGTTTGCCGGTGGACTTCTCCTGCTCCAGTGCGTTGGTCAGCTCGACGGTCGAGAGATGGCCTCACTCGTTCGGACAGTTTTCTGAGATTTTTAAGTGGAGCGGCCGAGGCAATCATGCTGCCGATTTGATCGCAGGCAGTGTCGCGAAGTATGCCTCATCCGGCGTCTGATCCGCCAGGCTCGAATGGGGCCTTTTCCGGTTGTACAACTCGATGTAGTCGCCGATGGAGCGCCGGGCATGGCTGACCGACTCGTAGGCCCGCAGGTAAATCTCTTCGTACTTGATGCTGCGCCATACGCGCTCGACGAACACGTTGTCACGCCAAGCCCCTTTGCCGTCCATCGACAGCCGCACGCCTCGACCCAGTACGGCCTCGGTGAACGCGCCCGCCGTGAACTGGCTGCCTTGATCGGTGTTCACGATGTCGGGCAGCCCGTAGCGGGAGAACGCTTCTTCCAGTGCCTCGACGGCATGCGTGGCTTCCAGCGTGATGGCAACCCGGTGCGCGAGAATCTTGCGGCTCGCCCAGTCCACCACCGCCGTCAGGTACACGAAGCCTCGCGCCATCGGAATGTAGGTCGTGTCGAGGGCGAACACCTGGTCGGCCCGCGCGATCTTCATGCCGCGCAGCAAGTACGGCCAGATCTTGTGCTGCACGTTGCGGCGGCTTGTGTTCGGCTTGCAGTACAGCGCCTCCACGCCCATGCGCTTCATCAACGTGTGTACGCGACGGCGGCCGACTTCATGGCCCTCCCGACGCAACAGGCGCGCCAGCATCCGTGCCCCGGCAAACGGGAACTCCATGTGCAGTTCGTCGATTCGCCGCATCAACAACAAATCGGTTTCGCTGACCGGCTGCGGCCGGTAATACGCACTCGATCTCGCGATGCCGACCAGTCGCGTCTGTTGCGAAGCCGGCAGCGCATGCGTACGGTCGATCATCGTTTTGCGCTCAGCAATCCCGCCTTGGTGAGCGCACCTTCTAAAAAATCATTCTCCAGTGTCAGCTGGCCGATCTTGGCGTGCAACGCCTTCAGGTCCACCGGCGGCTCGCTCGACGGCATGCCTGCCGCGCCAAACACGTCCGCCGCACGCTCCTGCGATTGCCGCTTCCATTCGGTAATCTGGTTCGGGTGCACATCGAACTGCTGCGCCAGCTCGGCCAGCGTGCGCTCGCCCTTGACCGCTGCCAGCGCCACCTTCGCATTGAACGCCGCTGAGTGCGTGCGTCGGGTTCTCTTCGTCATTTCCTCGGTTCCTTTGCCAGCATTATCGCTGGCTCAGGCCCCGGCCGATCCACTTATCTGGCTGTCCGAATTTGCGAGGCCACCTCTATCCTCGATGGCGCAGAAACGCAATGAACCCGTTGGGCCCGCCAAATTTGTCGCATCAGCGCCGGATCGTTTCGCAGCTCACCACGACACCGCGCTCGAACAGCAATTCTTCGACATCGCGCAGGCTGAGCTGGAAGCGGAAATACCACCGCACGGCCTGAGCAACGGTGGCCGCAGGAAACCGGCGTCCACGATAGAGCGAGGTCGTTTTCATGTCGTTATCCTACGCAAACGTGACAATGCCGGTGCGTCGTTAAAGGACCGCGTACCTTGAGCGAGGGATTGGGCACGCGGACCGGCATGCTGGACTCCAGCTAAAAATGCCTTGCTAGCATTAACGCTTCGGCGCCACCCCGGTGGGCTTGGTGGCGGCGGTGGCGCTGCGCAACTCGCCCATGGTGGACAGCAGTGAGCCTTGCATATCGTCGCCATCCAATGACCAACTGAACACGCCGCCCAGTTGCTGGGCTTTGACATAGCCCAGCTTGGTGCGGATCACATCCGGTGTGTCATAACTCCAGAACTGCGTGCCGTCATAGCTCCACAGCTGCTTGGTGACGGGATGCACATAACGCGCGCCTGCGCGGCCCCCCAGCACACGATAGTCCTCGTAACCCGCCTCGTAAGTGCCGGGCGCGGGGCCGGTGGCGCTTTGATACAGGCCATTGCCATAAGGGCCGGCGGCCACGCCGGTCCAGCCGCGGCCATAGAAGGGGATGCCCACATTGATGCGGTTGCGGGCCAGTCCAGCACTGACCAGGGCATTCACCGCGTCGTCGATATCATAGAACTTGGCGTCGTTCTGGGCCGGATTGGCCGGATCCGGGTAGAGGTTGGACTGGAAGTTGGTGGGGCCTTGCGCTTCCCAGCCGCCATGGAAGTCATAAGACATCACATTGGCCCAGTCCAGGTAAGCGCCGTAGTTGCTCGGTTCGGTATTGCGGATTTTGTCCACTCCGGCGCCCAGCGCGACGGAAAGGTAATAGCGACGCTTGTTCTGCTGGCCCAACGCATCCAGCTGACGGCGGAACTCCGCCAGCAGCAGGGTGAAGTTTTGCTTGTCCGCCGCGCTGTAATGATTGGTGGGCAGGCCACCGGCCACCGGGTATTCCCAGTCGATGTCAAAGCCGTCAAACACGCCCAGCGCCACACCCTGTCCCCCAGCGTTTTCTTGTTGCGGCAGGTTGCCCTTGATGTAGAGGTTGATGCAGGAGGAAACCAGCGCCTGGCGGCTGGCGTCGTTGGCGGCTACGGTGGAGAAGTTCTTGGACCAGGTCCAGCCGCCCAGGGAGATCAGCACCTTGAGCTGCGGATTTGTCAGTTTCAGCTTACGCAGTTGGTTGAAGTTGCCGCGTAGTGGGGTGTCCCAGCTGTCTGCCTGGCCGTCCACGGACTCCGCCGCGGAGACGGCGCGCTGGTAATCCGCCCAGGCGTCGCCGCCATCGCCATTGCCGCTTTCCGCCACCGTGACCATGCCGCACTGGCCGTTGGCGTAGACATTGCCAAAAGCGTAGTTGAGCACGGTGAGTTTTTTATCGCCTCCGCTGGCCATCAGGTTTTTCACAAAGTACTGGCGCTGATAAATGCCCCATTGGGTGAAATAAGAGCCCACGTTGTAGCCCACGGTGGGCGTGGGTTCCGGCGGCACGCCGCTGCCTGAGCTGCCGCCGCTGATAGGCGCGCATGAGTTGGCGGCGCGCTGCTGCCAAACGGCCCCTTGGCTGGCTGTAGGCGTTTCCCCTCGCGTCCACCATTGCGCTTGCCAGGTTTGGCCGTTGTACAAGGCGTAATCGCCCGCGTTATAGATCTGGCTGGATTGCCAGGCGCTGCAGCTGGGCAGGGCATGGGCCGCAGAGCTGGCCACGATAAGGCTGCTCGCGCCGATCAGGGGCAGGCACAGGCGGTAAATCGAACGTTGCATTACATTCTCCTTTGCTTTATGGCGGATGCCGGTGATAAAGCCTGGTTTACTTTGGTATGTATTTGGTACTAAAGTGGTATCAGTATTGGCCAGGATTTGGGAAATGCAAGGAGAATTTCGGGGCGCTTCAGAAAATCTATGGTCACCCCATTTTTTGCAAGACTGATTTCGATGTCGTTGTTGGCTTGCGTAAATCTATTCGGCGTCGTTTAGGGGAATGACTCCCCGCGCCACGACGAGATTCGCGCCTGGCGGTCCTAAAAACGGAAGCAGTCTGGCATAGGTGCTTGGAAAACGATTATTTCGAAAAATCCATCTTGATCGGCTGCAGATGTCACGGATAATCGATATCCCGAAAAACCGGCGATGACAATGTGATAACTGTTAAGTCAACCTTAATACGCTGTTGAAGCGCATCGTATTCTTGAACATCGGCACGGATATGCATTTAAATACGTAACAATGTCCACGGCGGGGCCCTGCGCGAGATCCGCGCTCGCATCGCTCTCCATACCCGAAGCAGGGCGCGGAGGGCTGCGAGTCTCGTTGAGACGTCACAGCCCGAGCACGCGCTCAAGGGCTGGTTCGACCCCAGCTCATTGTGCGGCTCACGGCCGCCGACGTCGCTACGTGTGCCGATCTGCTCACACTGATTCGCAAGCGGCGTCAGCGCTGGTATCGCGCGGCGCTGTACTTCGGCCCGCCCGGCGCGCACCTGGCAAACCACGGTCCGTGACGGCGTTACGAGGATGGAGTAGGAGGCACCACGGGCATCACCCAGCAATGAGTATCAGCCTCCCGAGCGAGATGGCCGACGGCGTGCGGCAGCAGGTCGCCAGCGGCACCTATGCCACGTCAGAAGTAATGAATCCGCAACGCGCTGCGCTGCGCGGGCTCGCCGGCCACAAGCCGAAGTGACCGACCGCCATTCGATTCGGTCGCGCCGTGGCACACGTCGCGCTCACCGAGCTCGGCGCGCGTCGCGTCGAGGAAGTGCTGTGGAAGCTCTTCTACGGGCTTCCGGCATGAAGTTGTACCGCATCGCCGACACGCGGCACACGATCTGGAGCGGCACCGGCGCGATGCTGGTCGGCGGACGCGTCAACAGCCCGGGCCGTCCGGTCATTTATGCGGCGCTGACGTTCGCGGGCGCCATGCTCGAGGTGCTCGTCCATGCGCGTATCGGCAGGGTGCCAAAGACGCACGCATGCGTCGAGTCGACCGTGTCCGATGACGTGAGCATCGAACGACACACCGCCGAATCGTTGCCCGAAGGGTGGGACGCCCCGGCGCAGCAGATCGCCCGTCGATTCGGTGACGCATGGCTGACGGAAGCGCGCAGCGCGATCCTGGTAGTGCCGTCGGTCGTCGCGCGCGCGGAATACAACGCGCTGGTGAATCCCGCACACCCGGACGCCGTACGGATTGTAGTTGCGGAACCGCGGCCGGTCGTATGGGATGAACGACTGTTTGTCATGCCGGCGGGCGGCGCATCGTAACCCGGCTGCGTGGCACGCGCCGCAGCGCGACGCCGCGCGCGAAATTAGCGATCGGCGACGGCGACGCGGACGTCAGCGTTCGTGACGTTGACTGCAGTCCTCCAATATCAACCAGACCCATAAAAACTTCGCTAGTCAGCATTATGTCAATTTACATTCATCACGGCGATCATGAACCACCGTGTCGCGCGCCGATCGAGCGGCTTCTGCCCGATGGCCGCCACCGTAATCGCCGACGGCGCAGCAACGAGCGCATTTCGAATTTTCCATTCATCGCGCGTCAATCGAAAACCAGGCCCCACAGCCTGGTCAGGCCGCTATCGGTCGATGATCAAAAGGCGACCGCCCCCAAACCGGTCGCCCGTCCCCGCCTTACGCCGCGGCTGCTTCCGCCCACGGTGGCCGGAAATCCAGCCCGAGATGCAGGCTGATCGCAGCGTCGAGCCGCTCGACCGCGTCCCGCTCGATACGCGTAATGCCCGGATGCCAGATATCGACCAGCAGGCAAACCCGCGGCTCGTCGCTGTCGTTCCAGCTCTCATGCTCGAACGTATCGTCGAAAATGATCGCGCGACGGTCCGGCCACTCGCGGGTCTCGTCGCCGACGCGCAGCCGCGAGCCGCGCGGCACGATCAGCGGAAGCTGGCAGGTCAGCTTGAGATTCGTCGTGTCCGAATGCGGCGGAATCCGCGTGCCGCCCTGGATCACCGAAAAGATGAAGGCGCCGCTCGGGCTGAGGAAATCCTGCACCTGCCGCATCAGCGCCGCGGTGCGCGGGCAGCGGCGACAATTCTCCTCGACCTCCGGCTCGCCCTTGCGCCTGAAATAGAACGACCCCCAGTCGTTCCGCCGGATCGACTCGAAACGTCCCGCCACCTGCTCTTCGTACGGCAGCAGCATCGGCGTGGTGACCTGCGCGAGAAACTCCTCGCGCAGCATGTCGACCGACGCCTCGATCGTCGACGTGAACGCCTCGAGCTCCGGATAATCGGACGCCTCGTACCACGGCTTGCCGTCCAGCCCCGGGAAATAGAACAGCAACGGCCGCTGATGTTTCGGCAACGCGGGCAGCGGAACCCGCCCCGTGTTGATGTCGACGAACTCGATCACGCGTCCGAGCTCCGCTATCCCGTACTGCGACACGAGCGCCTCCAGCGTTTCGTGAATCGCGTTGCGCATCTCCTGCTTCATAGTCGCTCTCCTTGGCTATCGTGGGGTGACAAACTAAAAAGGTTGCCGCTACCGCATGGCGCATCACACATGAATCGAACCGGCGCGCCCTGCCCTACACGCGCGCCGCCGCCTTCGCCTCTTCCACCGGGCCGGCGGCCCAGCCGCCGATCGACGCGCCGTATCCGGCCGCCACCGCGACCAGCACGCCGACGCCGCACCACACCGCCTGCACGCCCCACTGGCTGACCAGGTAGCCGAGCACGATCGACGCAATCATGCTGCCGAGCTGGAACACCAGCGAAAAGAACGAGACGGCGCGCGATCGCAGCGCATCGGGCGTCCGGTGATGCAGCACCGCGTTGACCACCGCGCCGGCGATGCCGAGGAACAGCGCGACCCCGCTCAGCACGACACCGAACGCAACCACGTCAAACGCCCAGCGCGTCAGCACGAGGCTCACGGCGAGCCCGGCGAACGGCAGCGTCACGGCGAGCGCCGGCCGTGCGGCGCAATGCTTCATCACGCGATACGACGCCCAGCCGCCCGCGCCCTTGACGACCAGCATCAGCGTGAGGAACAGGCCGAACGCCCAGGTCGCGCCATGCATCGGCACAAGCGTCTTCAGCACCACCGGCCAGTAGCTCTCCAGCACCGACACGACGCCGCCGAGCAGCATGCACAGCACGATCAGCGGCCGCACCGCGCCGCCATGCCACGCGAACCGGACCAATTCGCGAAGATCGTCGAGCATCCTGCCGGCCGGCGCCGCCTCGGGCGGCGCCCGCTCCGCCTCGGCGAAAAACCACGACGTCAGGCCCAGCAGCACGATGAACAGGCCGCACGCGAACGCCAGACCGATCTTGTACGGGTTGTCGAACAGCCGGCTGCCGATCAGGTCCGGGAGCACGCCGCCGACCAGCGACATGCTCGCCAGCCCGAGCGCGGAGGCCAGCTCCGCGCGGCCGAGAAAATACGGAATCCGCTTCGTCTCGCCGTGCTCGCGCAACAGGCCGACATACCACGCGTCGACGGTGCCGGAACTCATCGCGCGCGCGATGCCGAAGCTCGCCGCGGCGAGGTACAGCATCGGCTTCTGGCTGAAGCACAGCATCAGCGCGCAGCCGACGCTGTTCATCAGCAGCGATAAGCGATAGGTCCGGATGCGGCCCACGCGGTCGGCCATCGCGCCGAACGGCAGCTCCAGCGCGATGGTCGACAGGCTGAACAGCGCCGCGTAAAGCCCGATCTCGAACAGCGTGAAATGGTTGTGCAGCAGGAACAGCGTGACGACCGGCAGCACGAGGCCGAAGGTGCCCCACAACGCCGCCTGCTGCAGGCAGTACCGCAGGTGGACGGTCATCGGCCGTCCTTGCCGTCGAACTCGAGCAGCAGGTACTCGCCGTCTTCCGCGCCGCCGGCGCCGATCTCGACGAAGCCGCACGCGGCATAGAACGCCAGCGCCGGCGCGTTGGCGCGCAGACACTTGAGCCGGTAGTGCGTTGCCGGCCAACCCGGCAGTGCGCGCAGCAGCACCCGGCCGATGCCGCGCCGGTGATGCGGCCGGTGCACGTACAGGTGATGGATGAAATGGTCGGGCTCCCAGACCGACACGAAGCCGGCGAGTTGCCCGCCGTCGTCCTCGGCGACCCACAGCCGCTCGCCGTCCGTCTGGGCCTCGAAGTCGGCCAGCTGGAACGCGCCGGCCGGCTGCCAGACGAAGGTCTCCTGGCGCGAGCGCAGGAACAGCTCGCGCAGGGCCGGCATATCGGCGGCCACAGCATCTCGTACGGTAATCCTCATGATTCGCTTACCTCGCAGCGGTCGTGGTTGTCGGGCCAGTGCAGCCTGGCAGGCTCGCCATCACGTCGGCGACGAAACGTTCGGTGTCCCAACTGCGGTCCACCGTCGCGCCCAGCCGTGTGATGACCGCGCGGCAGGACGGCACGATCACCACCAGTTGGTGATTGAAGCCGTCCATCATCATCAGGTCCTCCGGCAGCGACGGAAACCGGCGCGCGCCGTCGACGCTGGCGTTCAGCCACAGGTGCGCGCCGCGCCGGCCGTCGTGCCGCTCGGCCTGCGGCGTCGCCATGAACCGCACCCAGTCCGGATCGACGATGCGCGTGCCGCGCCACACGCCGTGCTGCAGGATCAACTGGCCGAGCTTCGACCAGTCCCGCGCCGACGCCAGCATGTAGCTGCCGCCGACCAGCGTGCCCGACGCGTCGGGCTCCATCATCGCGGTGCGGATGCCGAGCGGCTCGAACAGCCGCGCCCGCGCGAACGGCACGATGTCGAGCGGCCGCGGCGAGACCGCGCGCGCGACGATCTTCGCGACCAGCACGCTGCCGCCGCTCTGGTAGTCCACCTCGCGGCCGGGCGCGACCTTCAGCGGCCGGCTCGCGACGAAGCGCGCCATGTCGGTCGACTGGTACAGCATCTTCGTCGTGTCCGAGCCGGGCAGATAGCCCTCCTGGTAATCCAGCCCGCTCGTCCATTGCAGCAGGTTCCGCAGCTGGATCGCCTGGCGCGGATCGCCGGGCGACGACCAGTCGTCCAGCAGGCGATCCTGCGCGAGCGTCAGCTTGCCGTCGCGGGCCAGCACGCCCGCCAGCAACGCGGTGACGGTCTTGGTCATCGACCAGCCGAGCAACGGGGTGGCGGCCGTGACGCCCGGCGCGTACCGCTCGCCGACGAGCTTGCCGTCCTGCCGCACGACCACGGCCAGCGTGTTGCGCAGCGACCCGGGCGACGGCTCCGCCATCGCGCGCTCCAGCACGTTGCGCAGCGCCGGCGGCGGATCGGACGGCGCGGCATCGTCGGCGTTGTCGGCATCGGCCGCGGCAGGCGGCAGCGCGAGGCCGCGGCCCTGTACGCGCAACGCGTCGATCGCGTCGGCCGGCGCGATCGTGCAGCCGAGGCCCGGCCGGTACAGCGCGACCGTCGCGTGCAGCACGCCGAGCCCGGCGGCCTCGACGGTCTGTCGCGCACGGTCGATCCGGTACGTGACGAGGTTGAACAACGGATTGATCGGCTTCACTTCGCGCGCGAACAGCGCGCCCGGATTGCCGGCGCCGCCGGCGAGCACGCGCACGCACAGGTAATGCGACGCATAGCCGGTCGCGGCGGGCAGCGCCCAATACAGCAGGCCCGCGGCAATCACCAGCAACAGCACGACTGTGACGGCGAGAATCTTGAAGGCGGTAGCGACACGGGACGGATGACGATCCGGCATGGGGGGTGTTTTCCTGGTTCGACGATTCGACGAAACGATGCGGGCGGCCACGCGGCCGCTCGCGCTCAGAGGAGGATTTCCTTCTTCAGGTACAGCCGCTCGGACTGGATGTCGTGCGCGTGGCAGCGGGCGATCAGCTTGTCCGATTCGACGATCGGCAGCGAGGTCGGCGCGTATTCGATGCTGGAGATGAACTTGAGCCACGGCTCCGCGCCCATCGCATACACGAAGACCTGGCGCGGCGCGAAGCACTCGACCAGCGGCCACGCACGCTCGCAGTCGGAGCCGTTCAGGCGGCGGTTCTGGTCGAACTGCCGCCCGAGCGGCTCGTTCAGGAGCGCGCCGTACAGCCAGGACATCGGCGCGCCTTCGCATTCCATGCCGATGAACAGCGTGCCGATCCGGCCGATGCGCTGCGCGATGCGCTGGTACAGCTCCGGCTGCAGGTTGTTCGAGTCGGCTGCGAACAGCATGCTCTTGCCGCCGACCTTCAGCGCGAAGGCCATCTTCGCGGCGATATGCAGATCGCCGTGCTCGCCGAGGAACGGCAGCGCAACGATCTCTCCGCCCGGCACGGGCACGCTGTCCAGCTCGCCGACCTCGACCACCCGCTCGAACCCGCACGCCTCGAGCGCGAGCCGGATCGACGGGTCCTGCAGGAACCCGCCGTGGCTGCGCGGCACCACCAGCGTGCCGATCCGGTGCCGTAGCTGCAGCAGGCTCTCGAGCACGATGTGATCCTGATGGTTGTGGGTCAGCAGCACGTAGTCGATGCGCTCGGGCAGATCCGCGAACGTGAACGGATCGTCGCCCTGCCCGAGCGGATAACCGACGATCGGATCGGTCAGCAGCGAAAATTCCGCGGTTTCGACCAGCACCGTCGCATGGTTGAAGTAGCGCACCCTCACCGGCTGCCCCGCGCGCGCCGACACCGACGGCGGGCGCGGCGGCGGCGCGTCGGTGAACCAGGTTTCGAGCGCCGCGCGCCGCGCGGCACCCCCTTCCGCGTGTACGAGCAGACGGTCGATCAGGTCCGGCGCAGCGCCCGCGTGGCGGGCCGCGAACAGCTCGTCGTACAGCGCGTCGCGGAACGGCAGGCGGATCTGCACCATGTGCTCGTCGGGAAAGCGCGGCGTGCTGAGCATGAAGCTCCGGTCGTCGCTGGTCGCGACGAAGCCGTTCACGCTCTGCAGCGCGTCGAGATAACCGGCGCTGTCGTACAGCAGCCGCTCGAACAGCCGGTACGACGCGTGGCCGCGCAGGTCGTAACCCAGCTCGACGAGCCCCTTCAACGGCTCGGGCACCCGCGCATACAACGGCGACAGCGTATCGCCGCGCCCTTCCCGCGCGAGTAGTTCGTCGAGCTCGCGCAGCGCGTCCGCCAGCGCCAGCAGCGGCGCGGCGCGCGTGCGGGTGTCGCCGATCAGCGCCTCGACCGCCGGCACGAGCTCCCGGCCGCCATTGAGGAACGGCCCGCCGGCCATCTTCGCGGCGGAACGCCGGTGCAGCTCGGGCGCGCGGATGAAGGATTCCATGATGCGCAGGTGCACCTGCTTCATCACCAGCGCGCAGGTCGCCGGCTGCAGCAGGAAAGTCCACGCATACCATTGATTGATCAGCGGTTCGAAGACGGCGTTCGGTTTCAGGTAGATCCGGGTCATGTCAGGAATGGTCGTGTTCGACTACGGGAATGGCGGCGTCGGCGACATGCGCGAGCGCGGCCTCCATGTGCTCGCGCCACTGACGCAGCAACTGTTCGGCGGTGGCGCGCGTGTGCACGGCATCGCTGTAACGGCACTCGAACGCGAGTTCGCCGTCGCCCGCGACGCAGACGAGGTTCAGCAGGTGCGAACGTTCGTCGATCGCCGCGCGGTCCGCGCCCACCGCCTCGGTGGCAGCGGAGAACCACGCGGACGGTCGCGCGGCGGCCGCCGATACGAAATCGACGCTGACCTGCGGTTGCACGCAGCGCCGCCACGCGTCGGGATCGACGCCGGCGGGCGGCGGCACGTCCGCGCCGCCCAGCGCGGCCGGCGGCAGCGCGGCGAGCGTCGCCTCCCACTCGCGCAGCGCTGCGACGCTCGGCACGCCGGCGCGATGCGGCAACAGCAACGGCACGTCGCAGACGAAGCAGCCGACCGCGCGCTCGACCGCCGGCCCGTCGTCGAGCCAGTCGCGGCCGTGCCGGCCGAGATCGGCGACCACCGCGCCGCCCGCCCAATCGGTCAGCGCGCGCGCGGCCGCCGCGATCGCGACGGTGGCGGCTTTCACGCGCAGGCGCTGCGGCACGACGGCCAGCATCTGTCGCGCGGCCTCACCCGTCAGCCGGTCGCGCACGACTTGCTGGCTGGCCTCGGCGTTCTCGCCGTGTGCTGCGTGCCGATCCCGCGGCAGCGCGACGTTGGCCGCCATCGGCGCGAAGTACGCGGCGGTTTCGCCCGCCTGCCGCGCGGCGGCAATGCGTGCGTCCAGCGCGCGAAGATAGGCCGGGTACGCCAGCGTCGGCACGGCCAGTGTCGGCGTCCGGCCGTTCGCATGCGCCGCATACGCATTGGCCAGGTCGTCCAGCAGCACCGCCCAGCCGTGGCTGTCCGCCACCAGCCCGTGCACGACGAGCAGCAGCCGGTCGCCGGCCGCGCCGCACCGGTAGTGCGCGATCCGGATCAGCGGCCCGTGCGCCAGATCGAAGCCCTGCTGCAGCGTCGTGCTGTGCGCGACGATGAAGCGCGCCGCATCGCCTGCCGTGCCGAGGTCGTGGCTGCTGAAGCAGCGCTGCGCGGCGTCCGCGTCCGGCGGCGCGACGCGGCCTAGCAGCGCGTCGCGGTCGAATACGCAGCGCAGCCCCGGGTGCGCGTCGAGCAGCGAACGGAATGCGGCCCGCAGCGCGTCGGCGTCGAGCGGCTGCGCCGCCTGAACGAGCAGCGAGCGGTTCCAGTGGTGCGCGTGCGGACGCTGCAACACGCGCCGCTGATACGGCGTCAACGGAAACCCGGACGTATCGTCCGCCTCCGGCCGCGCCGCCAGCGGCCGCAGGCAATCGGCCAGGTCCGCGATGGTCGGACTCGCGAAGAAGTCCTGCGGATCGACCGTCCAGCCCGCCCGGTTCAGTTGCGCGACGGCCCGCAGCACCAGGATGGAATCGCCGCCCAGCCCGAAGTAGTTGTCGTCCCGGCCGATCTGCGCCAGCCGCAGCACGTCACGCAGCACCGTCAGCAATGCGCGCAGCGGCGGCGTTTCGTCGTCGCCTGCGGCCTCGTCCGGCAGCACCGCCGTCGACACCCATTGGCGGTCGATCTTGTCGCCGGACGTCTTGGGCAGCGACGGCACGATAACCAGCGCATGCGGCACCAGATGCGCCGGCGCGACGCGGCGCAGCGCGCGCAGCCGCTCGCGCGCCGCCTCGCGTGGCGTGTCCGGCGCACCCGACGCGTCCGGACCGACGACGATGAACGCCTCCAGGCGCGGCGCCATCGCGTCGTGCCCGCCCGACAGCCGCACCGCCGCCTCGCGCACGCCGTCCTGTTCGAGCAGCAGCGCCTCCACTTCGGCCAGATCGACGCGCACTCCGCGCATCTTGATCTGGCGATCGCCCCGGCCGAGGTAGACCAGCGCGCCCTGCGCGTCGCGACGCACGAAGTCGCCGGTGCGATACATGCGCGCGCCCGGCTGTCCGGCGAACGGATCGGGCAGGAAGGCCGCGGCCGTCTGCCCGGGCCGGCCCGAATAGCCGCTCGCGAGCGCGCTACCGCCCAGGTAGAGCTCGCCGCGGCACAGCGGCGGTACCGGTTGCAGATGCGCGTCGAGGACATAGGCCGTGGTGCCCGGCAGCGGCGCGCCGATCGGCACGTCGCGTTCGTCCGGGCGCGCGTCGGCCGGCACGTCGTGTACGACGGACGTGATCACGCTTTCCGTCAGCCCGTACGCGTTCATCAGCGCCACGCGGCGGCCCGTCACGGCGCGCCATGCCTGCACCGCCGCGAGCGGCACCGTCTCGCTGCCCGTCACGACCAGACGCAGCCGCGCCGGCAGCACGGCCTCGCCGAGCCGGAGCGCACGCACCCATTCGCGCCAGAACGACGCGGGCAGGTTGAGCACGGTCGCGCGCTGCGCGTCGAGCAGGCCGCTGAACGCGCCGAGCGTCGGCCATGCCGCACGGTCGAGCAGCAGCAGGCAGGCGCCGGCGGACAGCGTGGTGAAGATCTCCTCGATCGACACGTCGAAGACGAGCGACGAGAACTGCACGACCCGGTCGTCGGCCGTCATGCGATACGCGGCGCACAGCGCCTGGATCTTGTGCGCGACCGCCCGATGACTGACGTCGACGCCCTTCGGCACGCCGGTCGAGCCGGACGTGAACAACGTATAGGCGGCCTGTTGCGGATCGATACGCGCGGGCAGCGCGCCGGCGGGCGCGTCGCCAAGCGCGGCGAATGCGATCGCCGCGCATCCGGGCCACGCCGGCGGCGCCGCCGTGGCGTCGTGCACGAGCAGCACCGGCGCCGCTTGCGACAGGATCGCGTGCTGCCGCGCGGCCGGCGCGGCGGGATCGAGCGGCAGGTACGTGGCACCGGCACGCAGCACGCCAAGCAGCGCCACCAATGCGTCGAGCCCCATCGGCAAGCACAACGCGACGCGGTCGCCGGTGCGGACGCCGCGCGTGTGCAGTGCACCCGCGACCCGCTCCACCCGGTCCCGCAGCGCCCCGTAACTGAGCGTCTCGTGCGCGGTGGCAACCGCCGGCGCAGCGTTGCCGGCCGTCAGCGTGCCCGACAGCAGCGACACGAGGTCGGACGCCGCCCACGCGGACGCGTCGGCCGCCCCGGACGCCGCCTGCCAGGCCTGCCGCTGCGCGGCCGACAGCACGCCCGCGTCACCCAGCGGCGCATCGTCCGGCAGCGTCAGCAACAGGTCCAGCGCCGCGTGGAACTGTTCGACCACCTCGTCCGCCTCGCCCCGCTCCAGCGCGCCGTCGCGCGTCAGCAGCACGCCGCCGTAGCCCGCGCCGTCGCGATGCAGGTTCATCGTCAGGTCGTATTCGGTTTCCGTTTCCGGCGTGTCCTCGAACGCGACGTCCAGCGCGCCGATCTGCACGTTGCGAACCGGCGCCTCCTGCATCGAGAACACCACCTGGAACAGCGGCGTCAGCGACGTGTCGCGCGGGCCCGCGTAGCGCTCGACCAGCTTTTCGAACGGATAGTCCTGGTGCGCGTGCGCGGCCATCACGCAGTCACGCACCCGCTCGATCCACGCCCGTGCGCGGCTGGCTGCCGGGAATGCCACGCGCAGCGCGAGCAGGTTGACGAAAAAGCCGACGAGCCCTTCGGTGCGGCTCGACGCGCGGTTGGCGACCGGCGAGCCGACCACCAGGTCGCGCTGCCCGGTGCGCCGCGACAGCATCAGCAGGAACGCCGACAGGAACACGACGTACGGCGTCGTCCGCAAGCGCCGCGCCAGCGCGTCGACCTGCTGTGCGCGCCCGGCGTCCACCGCGACGCGGCCGCTGTGCGCGAGGCGCCCCGGCGTGCGTGCGCGGCGCCGGTCGCCGCCGAGGTCGAGCACCGGCGCGCCGTCCAGATGCGCCCAGAACGCCTCGTGCGCCGCGTAGTGCCCGGCGGCGAACCGCGCCGCCTGCTCCGCGCTGTAGTCCGCGTAATCCCACGCGGGCGGCGCGGCATCCGGCGCGCGCCCCTGGCTCGCCGCGCCGTACAGCGACGCGAGATCCTGTGCGATCAGCCGGAACGACCAGCCATCGACGACGATGTGATGGAACGACATCAGCAGGCACGCGCGGCGTGGCCCGAGTTCGAGCAGCCGCGCGCGAAACAGCGGCGGCCGCGCGAGATCGAACGGCTCCGCCCGCAGCGCGTCGCGATGCTGCGCGATGAACGCGCGCAGTGCGTCGTCCGTGCCGCCTGCGTACGCATGGATCGACAGCGCGACCGCCGCGTCGGCATGCACGTGCTGCTCGCCGCCGCCGTCCGACCCCTCGTGAAACGACGTGCGCAACACCGGATGGCGCGCGACCAGCCCGGCGAGCGCCGCGTGCAGCGCGGCGCGGTCGACGTCGCCGTGCAGATGCAGGCATTGCGGCAGGTGGAAGACCGAACCGCCCATGCCGAGCCGTTCGAGCGTCCACAGCCGACGCTGCTGGAACGACATCGGCGCGCGGCGCGGCCCGGTGGCCGGCAGGGCGGCCGGCTGCGTTGCCGCCCGCACGGCGGGCTGCGCCGGTTCGGCCTGCGCGCGAATCGCGCGGGCCAGCCCATCGATCGTCGGCGCACTGAAGAACGCCTCGAGCGTCAGCTCCGCATTCAGCCGCTCGTGAATCCGCGTGAGCACGCGCCCGGCCAGCAGCGAATCGCCGCCCAGTTCGAAGAAATCGTCGGTCGGCGCGATCTGCTCATGGCCGAGGCACTCCGTCCAGATGCGCGCCAATGCGTGCCGCACGTCGTCGGTTTCGACCGGTGCGGCCGGCGGGGTGTCGACCGCGGCCGGTGCAGCCACCGATGCAACTGTCGGCGCCAGCGCGTCCGGCCGTGCGTGCCCGATGGAGCCGCCCGGCGGTGCCGACAACCAGTGACGCGTCCGCTCGAACGGATAACCCGGCAACGGCAGGCGCTTGCGGCGCTCGCCCGCGTACGCGTCGCGGCGGGTCAGACGCGCGCCCTTCGCCCACAGCCTCCCGTAGCCGGCGAGCAGGGTCGCCATCGTGCGCGGCGTGCGTTCCGTGAAGCTCGCCAGCACCGCGTCGGCCGGCGCGCAGCGATGCGCGCGCACCAGCGCCGCCAGCACGTCGCGCGGGCCGATCTCGACCCACAGCGCGTCGCCCAGCGCCGCCAGCGTCCGCACGCCCGCCGAGAAGCGCACGGCGCCAAGCACGTGCTCGGCCCAGTACGCCGGATCGGTGGCGCGCCGCGCGTCCAGCAGCGTGCCGTCGAGGTTGGAGATCAACGGGATGCGCGGCGCGCGCAGTGTCATCGTCGCGGCATGCGCCTGCACACGCGCGGCCGCGTCCGCCATCATCGGCGAATGGAACGCGTGCGACGACGCAAGCCGCGCATGCGCGACACCCGTGTTGCGCAGGTGCGCCGCGAACAGCTCGACCGCGTCCACCGGGCCGGACACCACGCATTGCAGCGGCCCGTTGATCGCCGCGATGGTGAGCGTCGGCGGCAGTTGCGCGGCCAGCTCGTCCTCCGCGATCGAGACCGACAGCATCGCGCCGGCCGGCTGCGCCTGCATCGCCGCCGCGCGCGCCGCCACGAGGCCGACCGCCTCGTCGAGCGAGAACACGCCCGCGCAGCACGCGGCGACCAGTTCGCCGAGGCTGTGGCCGATCAGGTAGTCCGGCGTCACGCCCAGCGCGGTCCACGCCTGATACAGCGCGTACTCGTACGCGAACAGCAGCGGCTGGACCAGCGCCGTGTCGGTGGTGCTCGCGTCGCCCAGCAGATAAGGTTCGAGCGCCAGCCCGGCCGCGCTCGCGAACCGCCCGCACACGTGGTCGAGCGCGGCGCGGAACACCGGGTTCTCGCGATGCAGGTCGCGCGCCATCCCGGCGGCCTGCGCACCCTGCCCGGTGAACAGGAAAATCACCGGGCGCGCGTGCGGCGCATCGTCGGTGGCCGGCAACACGCCCGCCGCCAGCGCGTCGAGCGCCGTGTCGCGCGACTCGGCGACCACGAACGCGCGGCACGCATGGTCCTGCCGGGCGGCCTGCAGCGTATGCGCGACGTCGGCCAGCGCCCATTCCGGGTGGCGGCGCAGCGCGGCGGCGAGGCCGTCCGCCGCGCGCCGCAGCCCGTCCGGCGTGGCGGCCGACAGCCGCAGGCAATGCGCGGCGGCGGCCGTCGGCGCGTCCGCCTCGGGCGGCGCGGCCTCCAGGATCACGTGCGCATTGGTCCCGCCGATGCCGAACGAACTGACGGCCGCGCGACGCGGCGCGCCGCCGTCCGGCCAGTCGACCGCTTCCGCCGTGATGCGGAAGGCCGCGTCGTCGAGTTCGAGCAGCGGGTTGGGCGTGTCGAAGTGCAGCGTGCCCGGCACCTTGCCGCGTTCGAGCGCAAGCGCCGCCTTGATCACGCCCGCGAGCCCCGCCGCGCTGTCCAGGTGCCCGACGCTCGTCTTGACCGCGCCGAGCATGCGCGGCGCGTGTGCCGGATGCTGTCCGTAGGTCGCCTTCAGCGCAGCCATTTCGATCGGATCGCCAAGCAGCGTGCCGGTGCCGTGCGTCTCGACATAACCGACCGACGCGGCGTCCACGCCCGCGTCCGCCAGCGCGGCGCGGATGACCCGTGCCTGGCCCGCGGGGCTCGGCGCGGTGTAGCCGGCCTTGTCGTGGCCGTCGTTGTTGATCGCGGAGCCCTTGACGACCGCATACACGTGATCGCCGTCGCGGCGCGCGAGATCGAGCCGCTTCAGCACCACCGCGCCCGCGCCGCTGCCCTCGACGGTGCCGCTCGCGGCCGCGTCGAACGCGCGGCAATAGCCGTCCGCGGAAAAGATCCCGCCGGTGCGGTGCAGGTAACCCGGCACGCCGTCGACGCCGATCGACGCCGCGCCCGCGAGCGCGAGTTCGCAGTCGCCCTGCGCGACCGCGCGCGCGGCCATGTGCAGCGCGACCAGCGACGTCGAGCACGCGGTGTTCAGCGTGACCGCGGGGCCGGTGAGGTTCAGCCGGTAGGCAATCTGCGTCGCGGGCTGGTTCAGCACGTTGATCTGGTACAGCCCGAGCGCGTCGACCGCGTCGCGGTTGCCGATCACGTGGTTCGCGAGGTACTGGCTCGCGCCCACGCCGACGTAGACGCCCACGTCGCGCGCGTGCCCGGGCCCGGCGTAACCGGCGTCCTCGAGCGCGCGGTAGCTTTCCTCCATCAGCTTGCGCTGCTGCGGATCCATGATCTCGGCTTCGCGCGGCGTATAACCGAAGAACGCGGCGTCGAAACAGTCAGGATCGCGAATCAACCCGCGTGCGGCGACGAAGCGCGGATTGCCGAGCAGGTCGTCCGGCACGCCGAGCGCGCGCAGCCGCGCGTCGTCGAGCCGCGTGATGCCATCCTCGCCCGCAAGCAGCATCTGCCAGAACTGCTCGACGTCATCCGCGCCCGAGACGGCCGCGCTCATCCCGATGATCGCGACGTCGCGGCTGTCGACATGCGACGCGCTTGCGGCGGCAGCCGCGCCGCCGACGTCGGCCGACGGATCGCCGGACGCGGACAGCCAGCCGGCCAGCGTGCGAATCGTCGTGTAGCGGAACAGGTGATCGATGTCGACGTCGCGGCCGAACTCGCCACGAAGTCGCGCCTGGCACTGGATCAGCGCGAGCGAGTGGCCGCCGGCGTCGAAGAAGTTGGTGTCCGGATCGATCTCGGCGACGCCGAGCACGTCGCGCCAGATCGCCGCGACCGCGGCCTCCGCATCGCCAGGCGTACGCCGCGCGGGGCTGGCAGGGCCGGCGTGGTCGGTGGTGCTCGCCCCGTCGAGCGGCCAGTCGGCCAGCCTGAGGCGATCGATCTTGCCGCTGCCGGTCATCGGCATCGCGTCGAGCACGACGATCCGGTCGGGCACCATGTACGGCGGCAGCGCCTGTTGCGCATGCGCCTTCAGCGCGCCGTCCGGCAGCGCGCCGTCCGGCAGCGCGCCCGCCGCCTGCACGAACGCGTAGAGCACGGCGCCCGCACTGCCCGAACGCGCCAGCACCGCGACTTTGGCGACACCCGGATGGCGGCCCAATACCGACTCGACCTCGCCCGTCTCGATGCGGAAGCCGCGCACCTTGACCTGCTGGTCGTCGCGGCCCACGAATTCGATGTCGCCGTGCCGATCGAAGCGGGCCAGGTCGCCGGTGCGATACAGCACGCGATCCGCATCGCCCGTTGCATACGGGTTCGGCACGAAGCGCTCCGCGCTCAGCTCGGGCCGGTTCAGGTAGCCCGACGCCAGCGCCCGCCCGGACAGGTAAAGCTCGCCGGTCACGCCGATCGGCAGCCGGGCGAGATCGGCCGCGAGGATATGCGTGCCGACGTCGCCCACCGCGCGGCCGATCAGCACCGGGCCGCTCGCGCAGCGCCACACGGTTGCGTAGATGCTGGCCTCGGTCGGGCCGTATGCGTTGAACAGCGGCGCGTGCGGCAGCACGCGCGCCGCCAGCTCGACGGTCGCGGGCAGCAGCGGCTCGCCGGCGGCGAACACCGCGCGCAGCGGGCTCGCCGCGCCGGCGTCGAGCGACTGCAGGAACAGGTGCAGCATCGACGGCACGAAATTGACCACCGTCACGCGATGCTGCTCGATCGCGCGCTGCAGGTAGCGCGGATCGTACTGGCCGTCGGGCCGCGCGATCACGATCGCGGCGCCCTTCATCAACGGCCACAGCATTTCGGTGAGCGACACGTCGAACGATTGCGCGGTCTTCCACAGCACGCGGTCGCCTGCGGCCAGCGAATAGGTGTGTTCGAGCGCATCGAACAACGCGAGGATGCCTTCCTGGCGGCACAGCACACCCTTCGGCGTGCCGGTCGAGCCGGACGTATAGAGAATGTAGGCGGGGTCGCCGGGGCTGACGCGCGGCGCGGCGGCCCACGCGGCCGCGCCCGCTTCCGCCAGCACCGCCTGTTCGACGAAACGCACGCCGCACGCGCGCAGGCACGCGGGCGCGGCGGCATCGCCGACGATCGCCACCGGGCGCGCGTCGTCCACCATGAAGCGATGGCGCGCTTCCGGCAACGCGGGATCGAGCGGCAGATACACGGCGCCGATCCGGAACAGCGCGAGCACGGTCTGCAGCGTCTCCGCCGCGCGGCCCGCGCACACCGCCACGACGTCGCCCCGCCGCACGCCCAGCGCGGTGAGCGCCGCCGCGCGCCGGTCGCACTGTTCGAGCAGCGCCGCATAGGTTATCTCGCCCGCGTCGTCGATCAGCGCGACGGCGTCCGGCGCGGCGGCCGCGCACGCGGCGAGGCGCTCGCCGACGCTCGCGCCGACCGGCAGCCCTGGCTTCGGCGCCGCCCAGTCGTCGAGCCGCGCGAGCGTGGCAGGCAGCAGCCACGGCGCCGCGGGCGCGCCGGCAAGCCGCCGCAGCGCTTCGTGCTGGGCGTGTGCGATGTCTTCGGCGTCGGCACGCCGCAGGCTGTCGGCCCGGTAGCCGACGATGCAGCGCAGCCGCTGGTCGCTCGCGGAGACGGAGAAATCGACCTGCACCGGAAAGCTGTTGACCGCATGGCCGTCGCGGCCCGCCAGCATCCGCACGTCCGCGTCGTCCAGCTCGCGCAGCACGTGGAAGCTCGTGAAATTGAACAGCACCTCGCCCAGCTCGATCCCGCCGTTGTCCTGCCGGATCTGCTGCGACGGATAAAAGCGGTGCCGGAAAATGCCCGACTCGATCTCGAACACCTGCCGCACCTGCGCGACCGGCGACGCTGCGCCGTCGAGCGCCGCGCGCACCGGCACCGAATTCAGGAACAGCCCGACCGCGCGCTCCGCATGCTCGGTCTCGGGCCGCACGTGCGTCACCATCGACGTCAGCACGTCGCGCCGCCCGCTCAGCGCCTGCAGCGCGCGCAGGTGGGCGGCGAGCAGCACGCTCTTGAGCGGCACGTTCGCGTCGCGCGCGAGCGCACGCAGCGCCGCCTCCAGTTCGGCGGAGACCTCGACCTCCAGATACTCCACCCGTTCGTCCGCCGCGTCGCCCGTCAGCGGCGCGCGGCGCAGCGACAGCGCCTGCGCGCCGTCGAGCTGGCCGCGCCAGAAGTCGCGCTGGGCCGGATCGGCGAGCGCGGCCTGTTCGAGTTCGATGAAATCCCGGTAACCGGCCTGCACCGGCTCGTCGTTCTGCAGGTTCTGCAGGCCCGCCAGGCCCGTCGTGTAGAGCCGGATGAATTCGGCGGTCAGCGCGGCCTCGCTCCAGCCGTCGAGCATCGCGTGATGGAAGCTCCACACCAGCTTGAAGCGCTGCGCCGCCAGCTTGAACACGAAGCAGCGAAACAGCGGCGCGGCGGCGATGTCGAACGCGGCGAACCGCTCGCCGTCCATGAACGCGGCGATCCGGGCGGCCTGCGCCGCCGCGTCGAGCGCGGTCAGGTCCGTGACCGCCAGCGGAATGCCCGCCGTGTCGAACACGAGCTGCAGCGGCACGCTGAACCCCTCCATCCGCAGCGCGGTGCGCAACGCCGGATGACGCGCCGACAGCCGCTCGAGCGCGTGCGTGAGGCAGGCTTCGTCGTACGCATACGCAACCTCGTAGCCGATCACGTCGTGGTACAGGCTCGAGTGCTGGTGCCGCAGGCTGTGATAGAGCATCCCCAGTTGCAGGCGGCTGAGCGGATACGCGTCCACGACGCCGGCCGGCAGTCGCGCGCGATCCGCGTCGCTCGTCAGCGGCGGCCGGGGTACGGCGGCCTCGGCCTCGGCCGGCGCACCGGTGCCCACGCCTGCGCCGCACTGCCGCTCGATGTGCTCGCCGAGCGTACGCACGCTCTGGTGGACGAACAGGTCCTGGATCTCGAATTCGAGCCCATGGCGCTGCGCCTGCGCCTTCAGCCGGATCGCCAGCAGCGAATCGCCGCCGAGATCGAAGAAACCGTCGTCGAGGCCGAACCCGCTGCGGCCGAGCACGTCTTCCCACAGTGCGCGCAGCGCGCGCTGCGTATCGGTCAGCAACTCGGGCGCCGTTTCGGCGGCCGCCTGCGTGGGCGCGAGCCGCGCGAGCGCGGCCCGGTCCACCTTGCCGTTCGCCGTCAGCGGAATGTGCGGCACCGCGTGGAAGCGCGCCGGCACGAGATGATCGGGCAGCGACGCCCGCAGCTGCGCGCGCAGGCCGGCTTCGTCCGGCGCGTCCGCGCCTGTGCCCGTGCCCGGGCTGGCGGTCCAGTACGCGACGAGCTGCTTGTCGCCCTGCGGCGTCGCGTCGACCGTCACGACGGCGGCCTGCACGCCCCGGCACGCGGCCAGCGCCGCCTCGATTTCCGCCGGCTCGATCCGGTAGCCGCGCAGCTTCACCTGCCGGTCGCGCCGGCCGAGGTAATGCAGCGCACCGTCATGCGCCCAGTAGCCGACGTCGCCGCTGCGGTACATGCGGGCGCCCGGCTCGCCGCCGTAAGGATCGGGCACGAACGCGGCCGCGGTCAGGTCCGGCCGATTCGCGTAGCCGTGCGCGACGCCGAGCCCCGCGATGTAGATGTCGCCCGCCGCGCCGGCCGGCAGCGGATTCAGGTCGTCGTCGAGCACATACACCGACGTGCCCTGGATCGGCATGCCGATCGGCACCGTGCGCCCTGCCGCCAGCGCGCCGCGCACCGGGTACGCGGTCGCGAACGTCGTGGTCTCGGTCGGCCCGTAGCCGTTGACGACCTGCCCGTGTTCCAGCAGCGCGCGGGCGCGCGCCACATGCGGCAGCGACAGCACGTCGCCGCCGCAGACGAGGTAGCGCAGCCGCCGCAGCGCGTCCGGCGCATGATCGACCATCGCCGAGAACAGGCCGCTCGTCAGCCACAGAATCGTCACGCGTGCGTCGACCAGCAGCGGCCCGAGTTGGTCCAGCGACGCGTCGCGCCCGACCGGCACGACGAGCGACGCGCCGTTCAGCAGCGCGGTCCAGATCTCGAAGGTCGACGCGTCGAACGCGGTCGGCGCGAACTGCAGGAACACGTCGTCCGGCGTCACGTCGAGATAGGCCGGCCGGTACGCGAGCCGCAGGATCGCCTGTTGCGGCACGATGACGCCCTTCGGACGATCGGTGGTGCCCGACGTGTACATCAGGTACGCCGGCATCTGCGCCGGCAGCCCGCTCGCGACGAACGCGCCGTCGCGCGCGGCGATCTCGTCGTCGTGGTCCTCGAGGACGATCAGGTTCAGATAACCGTCGCGCAGCGCGTCGGTGCGCGCCACCACGTCCTCGCGCGTGACGATCACGCTCGCCTGGCTGTCGTCGATCAGGAATCGCAGCCGGTCCGCCGGATAGCGGCTGTCGAGCGGCACATACGCGCAGCCCGCGTTGAGCACCGCCAGCATCGCGACGATCAGCTCCGCGCCCGGCTCGAGACACAGGCCGACGGTCGAGCCCGGCGACACGCCGAGATCGCGCAAGTGATCCGCCAGCCGGTTCGCGCGGGTGTTCAGCGCGTGGTAGTCGAGCGTCGCATCGCCGTGGCGGATCGCCGTGCGGCCCGGATGCTTCCGCGCGAGCGCGTCGATCACCGCGCCGATCGAGTCGGGCAGTGGCTGCCCGAGCGCCCGGCTCTGCCAGCCGCGCAGCGCGTCGAGCGTGGGCGCGTCGCCGCGCGCGAGCGTGCCGAACGGCGCGTCCGGCTGCGCGGTCAGCGCGTCGAGGTAATGCGTATAGGTGCGCGACAGTCGCTCGATATCGGCGGCCTCGAACAGATCGGTGCGGAACACCGTGCAGCAGCGCACGCCGTCGGACGTCAGCTCGGCGAAGAGTGTCAGGTCGAACTGCGCGTAGCGGTACAGGTCGTCGCGCACCGTCATCGCCGGCATCCCGGCCGGTGCCGCCGGCTCGGCGGCGCCGGGCACCGCGCCTTTCGTGTCCTGCAGCACGAAGTTGACCTGGAACAGCGGGCTGCGCGCGGAATCGCGCGCGACGCCGACCTGCTCGACCACGTGGTCGAACGACACCGCCTGATGCCGCAACGCGTCGGCGACGGTGTCGCGCTCGCGCTCGACCAGCGCGGCGAACGTGGCGCAGCCTTGCCGCGCGGTGCGCAACGCGAGCAGGTTCGCGAAGAAGCCGACGATGCGCTCGCTGCCCGGATGCACGCGGTTCGACGCGGTCGTGCCGATGCAGAAGTCGTCCTGGCCGGCGTAGTCGCCGAGCAGGCACCGCCACGCGGCCAGCATCACCGTGAACAGCGTGCCGCCCTGCCGCCGCGCCAGCGCCTCGGCCCGCGCGCGCACGGCGGCGGGAATCGCGAAGAACACCAGTTCGCCGTCGTGCGCGCGCCGCGACGGGCGCGGCAGCGCGAACGGCAATTCGAGCGTCGTCGCGCCCGTCAGCCGGCCCTGCCAGTATGCAAGGCTCGGCGCGCTGTCCGCGGCGCTGCGCGCCTGCTGCCACAGCGCATAGTCCGCGTAGTGCGGCTCGTCGTCTGCCGGCGGCTCGAACGCGCGGCCCGCAAGCCGTGCCGCGTAGGCCGACCACCAGTCGGCCAGCATCAGTTCCAGCGACCACCCGTCGACGATCAAGTGATGGGCGGTCAGCACGAGAATCTGCCGGGCGTCGCCGAGACGATGCAGCGACACGCGCAGCAGCGGCCCGTGTGCGAGATCGAACGGCTGCGCGATTTCGGCCGTGATCGCGCGGGCGATCTCCGCGTCGGTCGCGTCCGCCGCGTGACGGTGCACCGGCAGCGACGGATCGAGCGCGGGGTGCACCCGCTGGTACAGGCTGCCGTCGCGCTCGTCGAACGTCGTGCGCAGCGCCTCGTGCCGCGCGACCACGTCGCGCAGCGCCGCCCGCAATGCCGCTTCGTCGAGCGTGCCCGCGATCTCCAGCACGTGCGGCACGTGGAAATGGCCGGCGCCGCCGCTGATCGCCATCTGCACCCACATCCGCAACTGCTCCGCCGACGCGGGCAGGTCCGCCGGCCGCGCCTGGCGGGTGATCGCGTCGCGGCTGTCCGCGCCACGCTGCCTGCCGAACGCTTCGAGCAATTGGCGACGCTTGTTTTCGGTGGAATCCTTATGCGACATCAAACCAGCTCTCCCGACGATGAAAACACTGTGAGTAGTTCGTCCATGTCGTCCGGCGCGAGGCGATCGAGCAGCGCTTCCAGGCGGTCTTCCCGCTGGGCCTTCTGGCCGAGCGCCACCAGCACCTGCGCGCTGAACCGGTCGAGCTGCGGCGCGCCGAACAGCAGCGGCGGCGACAGCAGCAGCCCGTAGCGGCCATTGAGACGCCCGATCAACTGGATCGCCTGCACGGAGCTGCCGCCGAGCATGAAGAAATGGTCGTCAGGCCCGATGTCGGCGACGTCGAGCACGGCCGACCACTCGGCGGCGATCTCGGCCTGGAACGGCGTCTTCGCGCGCGCATCGGCACCGTGCACGCGCGTCTCGAGCGCCGCGTCGGCGAGCTGGGCCAGGCGCTTGCGGTCGATCTTGCCGGCCGGCAGCAGCGCGATGCGCTCCACCACGTCGATGCGTGACGGACGCATCGCGTCGGGCAGCCGCTCGGCCAGCGCCGCGTGCAGCGCGTCCGCCGTCCAGCCGTCCCATCCCGCGGCCGGCTCGACGAACGCGTGCAGCAGCCGCACGCGCCCCTGCACCCGCACCGGCACCACCGCGCACTGCGCGATGCCCGGCAGCGCCAGCAGGCAAGCCTCGATCTCGCGCAGCTCGATCCGGTTGCCGTTGAGCTTGACCTGCTCGTCGCGCCGGCCGAGGTAATGCAGCTCGCCGTGCTCGCCGAACTTCGCGACGTCGCCGGTGCGGTACATGCGCGCGCCCGGACGGCCCGCGTACGGATCGGGCACGAAGCTCGCCGCGGTGAGGTCCGGGCGGCCGACGTACCCTTGCGCGAGCCCTGCGCCGCCGATGTACAGCTCGCCCGCGCTGCCGGGCGGGCACGGCTCGAGGCACGCGTCCAGCACGTACAGCGACACGTTGTCGATCGGCCGGCCGATCGGCACGCCGGCGCACGCATGGGCGTCGCCCGCCGCGCAATGCCACACGGTCACGTCGATCGCTGCCTCGGTCGGCCCGTACAGGTTGGCGAGCCGCACGCCCGGCAGCAGCCGGTGGAAGCGCTCGGCCTGCTCGGCGAGCAGCGCCTCGCCGCTGCAGACGACCAGCGCGAGATCCGGGAAGCGCTGCCCGGGCACCGCGTCCAGGAACGCGTTCAGCATCGACGGCACGAAGTGCGCGACCGCGATCCGCGCGTCGCGCAGCAGCGCCGCCAGCCCGGCCGGATCCTTGTGTACCTCGGGCGGCGCGATCACCAGCGCATGCCCGCTCTGCAACGTCCACAGGAATTCCCAGACCGACACGTCGAAGAAGTACGGCGTCTTCTGCAGCACACGCACCGGCGCCGCATCGGCGAGCAGCGAACCGTGCCAGTCGAGCCGGTTGACCAGCGCGCGATGCGTGTTGGCGACGCCCTTCGGCGTGCCGGTGGAGCCGGACGTGTAGATCACGTACGCGATCCCGTCCGGGTGAATGCGTTGCTGCGGCAGCGGCTCGGCGGCGAGCCAGATCGCGCGCTCATCCAGCAGATGCCGCGCGGCCGGACCGGCGGGCAGGCGCGCCAGCAGGTGCCGCTGCGTAAGCAGCAGCGCGAGCCCCGCATCGTCGACGATGCGCCGCAGCCGGTCCGGCGGCGCGGCGGGATCGAGCGGCACGTAGGCCGCGCCCGCGCGCATCACCGCGAGGATCGCCAGCACCATCTCCGTCGAGCGCTCGCAGCACAGCCCGACGAGGGCCCCCGGCGTCACGCCGCGCGCGGCGAGAAAGCCCGCCAGCCGGGCCGACAGCGCATCCAGTTCGCGATAGGTCAGTTGCTCCGCGCCGAACTGGACCGCCGGCGCATCCGGCGTCGCGGCGCATTGCGCGGCGAAGCGGGCCGGCCAGTCCGTCGCGTCGAGCGTGCGCGCGGGCCCGTGCCAGTATTGCGCGAGCCGCGCGCGCTGCTCGGGCGCCAGCAGGTCGACCGCGAGCGCAGGCTGCGCATCGTCGTTCAGGTACGCGCGCAGCAGCCGGCCGAAGCGCGCGGCGAACTCCCCGATTCGCGCCGGCGGCAGGCAGCCGGTGTCGTATTCGAGATTCACATACAGGCCGTCGGGCGTCAGCTGATAGGCGAAGTTCAGGTCGAACGGCCGCTCTGCGGCGACCACCGGCAGCAATTCCGCGTGCACGCCGTGGAATGCGAGCGGCGCATCCTGCACGAAGAACGCTTCCGTCACGCCGACGTTGAAGACGGGCGTATCGGCCAGCGAACGCGTGCGCCGCAGCGCCGTCACGAGGTCGGTCAGCGACAGCTGCTGATGGCGCTTGCTGTCGGCACGCTGTGCGGTGGTGCGCGCGACGATGTCGCGGAACGTGTCGCCCTGCCGCAGCGAAAAGCCCATCGGCAGGTTGTTCACGAAGCATCCGCTGGCATCGCGAAAGCCCGGCGAGCGCATGTTGACCGGATAGGTCACGACCAGCTCGCGCACGTCCTGCCAGCGGGCCAGCGCGATCGCGAACAGGCTCGACAGCACGAGAAACGGCGTCGAGCGGCTCGCGCGGGCCCGTGCGCGCAGCCGGCGCATGGTGGCCGCGTCGAAACGCAGCCGGTGGATGCGCCCCTCGCGCGGCTCCGCCGATGCCGCCGCGTCGAACTCGACCCCGAGCGGCGCATGCGCGAGCGCGCCGAGCCAATAGGCCAGATCTTCGTCGTAGCGCGGCGACGCGCGGTACGCGGCTTCGAACGCGAGCTGCTCGCCGAGATCGCGCAACGTGCAGGCGGGCGCCGGGCCCGCGCCGAGCGCGTGGTTGTACAGCGCCGTCAGCCGCTGGTTGATGTACACCGCCGAAAACGCATCGGAGATGATGTGCGGGAAGCTCAGCACGAGCCGGTGCGCATCGGCATCCTCGCGCAGCAACGCGAAGCGGAACAGCGGCGCGTCGTCGAGCGCGAACACGTGCGATGCGCGCGCGGCGATCCACGCGTCTGCCTCGTCGGCGTCCAGCGCCGGCGCCGCCCGCGCGTCGCGGTAGTCGAGCGCGACCGTCACCCGAGCGTGCACGTCTCGCACCGCGCGGGCGTCGTCCATCCGGAACGTGCTGCGGCATCCTTCGTCATGCTCGTGGACGAACGCGTCCAGTGCGCGCCGCAGCGCGTCGCGATCCAGCGGACCCGACAGGCGGTAGACGAGCGCGGTCGTGTAGGCCGACGAGTGCGGATTGAGCTGCCACTCGAGCCAGAAGCGGTACTGATAGGCTGAAAGCGAGGTGGTACGCATGCTAGCCCCTGTCTGGATGCATGAAGGACGTGAAGGACGGCGCGGCAAGTCGATCCCGGCGCGCCGCGCGTCAACGGACGGCGTGGTCCGCGACGTCCGGTTCCGTGAAGTGTTCGGCGATGCAGTGGCGCAGCCGCGGCCCGAACACGGCGGCGATGTCATCGGCCGAGTACGGCGCGATGGCGTCGCCGATGCCGAGCGCACGGTCCACCTCCTGCTGGAGCCGCGTGAAGATCCGCTGCGCGGCGTGCTCGTCGTGCAGGTACGCATTGAGCGCGGCCGCCGTCGCCTGCGCCGCCGCCGCGTCGAGCCCGTGCGCCGAGAACGCGTCGGCCGACCATTCGTCCGCGCCGCGCGGCGCGGCGCGCATCGCGTCGATCTCGGCCAGCAGCGCCGGCCCATCTGCGCCAAGCGTGGCCACGCACATCCGGTCCGCCGCGGCGACGAGCTGGTTCAGCCCGGCCGTCATCTGGCGCAGCACCGTCCCCGCCGGCCATTGCCGCGCGCGTGCGATCTCGGCCTCGTCGCCCTGCAGCAGCATCGCCAGATCCTCGCGGGCGATCTCGTGCGCGAGCGGACTCGTGTGTTCGGTGGACCAGTCCTCGAAGCGCGCCAGCGCGTCGCGGAACGCGCGCGTTCGCGCCTGCCCGGGCACCGCGTCGAGCGCGACGATCAGCGCGCGCAACTGCTGCGCCGCCCGCACCGCGAACAGGTATTTTTCGGCTTCGAGCTTCAGGAACGCCGCCGCATAGCGGTAGAAGCCGGGCTCGGCCGCGCTCGCTTCGGCACCTGCCAGCGGCCCCGGCTCGATCATCGCGCGGTAGGCCTGCTCGACCATGGTCTGCGGCCCCGCGCACACCGAGTTGCGGCCGACGAGCAGGCCCGCCGCCTCGGCGATCAGGTAATACGCGTCGCTGGCGAGGCACGGCGCGGCCGGATCGCCGCCGGACGCCATCCGCTTGATCAGCGAGATATGCACGATCCGGTGCATGCCGAGCGAGATCCGGTAGATGATCGACGGCACGACGGGAATGCCGTCCGGGTCGGCCGGCTGCTCGCGCCGGCGGATCAGGTACGCGGGCAGCAGCTGGCACAGCTTGCTGATGAACCACAGGTCGAGCATCGACACCGCGCCGTCGTGGCCGCGCAGGCGGCAATACCCGTCGCGCAGCGTCGAGATGGTGGGCAGCACCAGGTGCCAGTGGTTCGCGAACTGCCGCAGCGACGAGATGTTCATCGGCAGCGTGTGATGAAACCGGCTGCCCTCGTACTCGCAGCGCGTGGCCTCGATCTCGATGCCGTCGCGCGCGTCGGCCGGCGCGATCTCCTCGCCGAGCGGACGAAAGAAGCTGTCGCGATAGGCGACCATCGAGCCCAGCATCGAGCGCCAGTAGAACTCCGGTTGGTCGAGCGCGCGCGGCCCGTGATAGCCGGTCGCGTACAGCGCATCGATGACGGTGAAATCAAACTCGTTCTGCATCATGGCTTCCTGAAGAGACACGGCCGCCGGCACGGCGGCCCGATAGAACGAACGGCGTGGCGCCGGCGCGTCAGCGCGGCATCGACATCGGCTTGCCGGCCCTGTCGGCCGCGCGGCGCCACCGGCGCGCAAGCGCCTGCCACAGGCTCGCGAGCTCGACCCGGCAGAAGGTCCGCACGGCGCGGGGCGACCACCACCAGTAGTTCACGTTGATCGAATCGCTCAGCGATTCCACGTAGTGCCACCAGCCGGGCGGCAGATACAGCACGTCGCCCGCCTCCAGCACGAAGTCGTGGCGCGGCGCCGACTGCACGCGCGGAAACAGCGCCGGGTCCGGATCGCTCATGTCCACCGGGCTGAAGATCACCGGCAGGTCGCGGCGCTGCCGGTAATACACGTTGGCGGACTGCTCGGGCGCGAACAGCACCCAGCGCTTGCGGCCGTACACCTGCACGTTCAGGTTCTCGTGCCGGTCGAAATGCATCGGCGACGAGATCCCTTCCGGGCCGAGCCAGAAGCCCGGCCGCAACACCAGCCTGCGCCGCAGCCAGTGCGGCATCCAGCCGGGAAAACCGTGCTGCTCGTGCAGCGGCGCGATGTCGTCCTTCAGTTCCGGCGCCGTCGAATAGATCGCCGCGTAGGTGATGTACGCGGTGCGGGCGCTACCCTGCGCCTGCATCGCGCGGATCGTCGCACCGAGGTGCGCGGTTTCGTAGCGGCGCGCGCCCAGGTAGAGGTCCGGCTGCGTCGGCGTGGGCGACAGCTGCGACGTCTCCACCGTGATCTCGTGCTCGCCGTAACGCTCGACGAAGAAATCCGGCGTCCAGCGCGTGCGCGCGGGCCATGTTTCGATGAATCCTTCCAGCACGGCCGGATGCTTCAGTCCGGCCAGAACGTCGCGCATGCTCCGGCTGCCGTCGTAGCGAATCCGCGGCATCGGCACAATCTTGCTGCCAGTCATCGTGGGGCTCCTGTCGACAGGAAGAAAATCAGGACACCTGCCAATCGCCGTCGTGGCGCAGCACGTCGCCGGGCAGCCAGCGGATCACGCGGGTGGCGCCGCCGAGCGCGCCGACGCGCGCGTCGATCTGGTCGAGCGTGTCGGCTTCCGCGGGCTCGCCGTTGATCCAGCCGATATCGCCGATCTCGGTGGCGATGCCGCAGAACCCGTTCGCATACGGCGCGAACGCGCGGGCGCCGGCGCGCGCGCAGAGTTCGCCGATGCCGGACGGACCGAGCGTGATGGACGGGCCGTCGCCCGCTTCCGCGACGTGCGTCAGGCGCTGCAGGTCGGTCATCGGCAGCACCATCCAGAACGTGAACAGGCCCTGCCAGAACGGCGGCTTGCGCAACTCGCGGCAGCAGCTCAGGACCAGGTCGGGCTGGCCGCGCAGGGCAACGGACCGGTCGATCACGTCCATCACCGAGCCCTTCGCGTCCTCGCCGCTGTCGACCAGCAGGATCACCGAGAACTGCGGCGTCGTGACCCGGTAGCAATTGCCCCAGTTGCGCACGTCCTGCGGCGGCACGGCCGCGCCGATGGTCGGCTGCTCACCGTAGAACGGCAGGATGTCGATCTCGATGTCGCCGATCCGCACCGTTTCGCCCCAGCCGGGCGCGAGTACCGTCTGCCCGACGTCGCGCAGCGACTGCTGCATGTCGTCCTGCGCCAGCAGCGACGCGACCGGGATGTGCGGCACGACGACCGGCACCGATCCGTCGCCGCCGTGCCGCAGGATGGTCGGGATGTGCCAGTGGTCGAGATGCCCGTGCGTGACGAGCATGCCGTCGATCTGCTGGCCCAGGTTGGACGGCGCGCGATCGAGATCGGGCAGGCCGACGTTGCCGCCGATCGCGAGGCTGATCGGGTCGGTCAGCAGGCGGGTGGTTTCGGATGCGATCAGCAGCGACGCGTGTTCGAGCCGCTGGATGCCGGGGCCGTCGAACGCCGGCCACGCCAGCGCCGCGTCGCCGTCCGGCCGTTCGCAGCCGAGCAGGCGCGGGTCCGCGTACAGCTCGGACAGCGGCTGCCAGTGGTTGCGCTGCAGCGCGTCGCGCAGCGCGTTCGCGAGCTGCGGCACGTCGTCGGCGGCGGTGTCGAGCACGATCGGATCGCCGTGCTGCGGCGCGAGCGCGAGCGTCCAGCGGTCACGGTGCTGATGCAGATCGTAGAGCAGCGCGCGGCTCGCGATGCAGCCGCCAGCCGCCACCGAATCCGGATCGAACAGCCCGGCCAGGAACGGATAACGCGCAATCGCGTCGCGCAACAGCGCGGCGCAGGCGGCCGGTTCGAATTTCGCTTCCATGAATTGCTGCATGAGCGCGTCCTGCCGCTCGATCAGCAAGCCCAGGTCATGCGCGCGCGAAGCCAGAATGCCTGTATTGAGGAAGACCCCCAGGCGATCATCGACAGACATGGTGTTTATTCCCTCGGATTCTCTCGGCGAAACGCAGCGTGCTCCCGCGCGCGCCGTCACCGGGCCGCGAAATACCGCATCGTTCCTTTATCTTTTCTTGCGCGCTGCGTGGCGCGACGCGTCGACAGTCAGGCCGGCAGCGCGGCCCGCACGCTCAATGGCCGCATGTCGGTCCAGTTGGCGTTGATCCATTCGAGACAGGCGTCCCGGGTTCCCGACGGGCCCGCCGCGCGCCAGCCTTCCGGCACATGCTTGTCGTCCGGCCAGATCGCGTATTGTTCCTCGTGATTGACGACCACCTTGAATACGGCATCGTTTTGCGGCGTTTCGGCTTCCATGTCTCTCTCGTTTCAATAATCGATCACGCGTGTCGCACGCATCAAATAATTCGATATTTCGACAAAAACAGCCCGCCCGTCCGCGCCTGGCAACGATGCAAGTATTTTGAAATCGAAGCCGGCAGACTTTACCATAAGCCATCTAGAATTAATTACATTTCTATTGCATGAAAATTGAATAAATCATAAGCGCCGGCATCCAATAATCCCGATCATTGTTTCATAAATATGCTAACCGACAGAAAGTGATCCGCCTCTTCAGTTAAATTGATAATCGGTTTAATTGTTTGAAATTTTTATAGTCGGTTCTTTAAAGCGGAGTCTCGAAGCATGCCCTTGCTACCCAGTACCCTCACCATTCCGCTCGCGCGCCCGACGGCGCGGCACCGGCTGCTGGTGTTCCATCATGCGTGTGGCGCGGCGGCCAATTACTACCGATGGGGAGCGTCGTTCCCGGACGACATCGAGGTATGGCTGATCGAACTGCCCGGTCGCGGCAGGAGCCTGGGCACGCGCGCGATCGACACGCTGCCCGAACTGATCGACTTCCTGCGGGCCCTCCGGCCGCTGCTGCCGCGCGACTATTCGGTGTTCGGCCACAGCATGGGGGCGCTGATCGCGTACTGTTTCGCGCGGGACATGACGCAACTGGGGCATCCGCCCGTCTGGCTCGGCGCCTCCGGCACCGATGCGCCGTTCTACCCGCATCGCCACGCGCGGCGCGACGGCGCACCGGTTCACCTACGCAATGACGCGGAGATCGTCGACTATGTCGTGTCGCTCGGCGGCACGCCGCGCGAAGTGGTCGAACACGACGCGCTCCGGGCGATGCTGCTGAAGCTGGCCAAGGCGGATTTTCGTGTGGTCGACGAGTTCTTTCCGCTGCCGTCCGCAACGGCGCTGCCCTGCCCCGTCACGGTCTTCTCGGGCCGCGACGACACGTTGCTGAGCCCAGCCGGGCAGCGTGACTGGTTGCGCGCGTCGCGGCACCCGGTCAGCTTCCGCGAGTTCGACGGCGGGCACTTCCATCTATTGGAAAACCCGGCCGGCGTTCAGCACGCGATCGGCCAGGCGTTGGCCGATGCGGGGCGGTGCGACACCGCCGTGAGCGCGATGCCGTCGCTGATGTAGCGGCCGGTGGCGTGGCGGCGGGTTGCGTGGGGAGACGGCGCCCGTTAGCCGCTTCGAGCGTGCCCCACCTTTCGCGCCCTGCCCGGCTCACGGTCAGTGGCCAGCCATCCGATAACGAAAATACTGCTTGTCGACCCACTCGACGCCGTGCCGCCCGTCGCTCAGCATGTCGTTTCGCACCCGCACCGATCCGAACGGTTCGAACCCGAGCCGCAGGTAGAGCCGGTGCGCGGCGGCCGCATTGCCGTTGCTGCGCACGATGACGTCACGGTAGCCGGGCGCGGCCTCCTCGACACAGCGCCGCACCAGCGCTTCGCCGAGCCCGCGTGCGCGCCAGCTCGGCGCGACCGCCAGTTCCGCGATCGACAGCACGGGCCCGTCGCCGAGCGTCGAGCGCAGCGACGCCGGCAATTTGCGGTCGTAGCACGAATCGGCCGACAACAGGAAACCAGCCAGCGCGTCGCCGGTCACCCACAGATGGCAGCGCGCGGCATGCTCGCGGAACAGCCGGTAGATCCAGCCCCGTTCCGCGGCCTCGTCGAGATAGTGCCCGGCGTAGGCCCCGGTCGTGAAAGCCTCCATGTAAAGCGCGAGCACCTGCCGCTCCCATGCGTGGAACAGACCGATCCCGCCCGTGCGCATCTCGCATCCCGTCATCGCGCCCGCCTACCGGTCGAGCTGGTATGCAGTGCTCACCAGCAGCGACGAGCACAACGTGGCCAGCTTCGCGAGCGGCAGCCCGGCTGGATCGAACCCATAGTTCGGATAGAAATACTGGCCGAGCCCCTGCACTTGCCGCTCGATCACGATCACGCGGCGATCGCGCGGCGCCGTCTCGATGATCCGCTCGACGATCTCCGTCTTGTTCTCGATGTGGATCGACAGGATGACGATGTCGCACGCGCCGTAGTCGTAGGCCGCGCCATCCGCGTGGACCATCTCGATCGCGTCGCGGCGATAGCGCGCCGGATGCAGTGCGCACAGATGATCGACGAAACGCTCGCCGGTTCGTAGCGATTCCTCGCTGAGATCCAGCCCGACGATGCGCGCGCCGCTGAACGACTGCATGAACAGGAGCGAAAGCGGCATCCCGCCGGATCCGACCATCGCCACCGTCGAATCCGGGCACATGTCCGACAGGAATATCTCGGTCCGCGCGAGCAGCCGGTAAATCTCCGCGTAGTACTCCTTGATGATCAGGAGCAGCCCCTCGCTCGACGGCCCCGCGCGCAACACGTCGCTCATCTGCCGCTCGAAGCGGACCTCGTTGTCGAGCGACAGCGCCTGAAAGCGCTTCATGTAGTCGCGCACCGTCGCGTCGCGCAGGAAGCATTCCGTCTCGTGCGCATCGAGCACGGGCGACAGCAGGTAGTTGCGGATCAGCAGCGTCTTCGCGAAACAGGCGCGCAGATCGTGCCGGTCCGGCGACACGAACATCTCGTCTATCCAGCGATGAATCTGGGTCTTCACAAAGTCGATACGGCGCTGGGTATCGTTGGCCGCGCAATGCGGCGCGAGCGGCAGGTTGGTCAGCATGTCGGTGTCGATCCAATCTCGGGTTGTGGGGCGCCGGCGGGCCGGCGTCAGATCCATGCCTTCGGCAGCGCGGCGAGGCGTTCGCGCGCCATCGGGCGAGTCTGGCCGAATGGCGGGTGCGCTTTCTTCTGCAATGCGTGCGTGAGCATCGTCGGCATCCGGGCAAACAGGAACACCGGCGTGGCGAGCGCGGCGGGCACGCCGAGTTCGAGCAGGATCGCCGCGGCGGCCGCATCGATGTTCGGCGGCAGGCCGCGCACGTCCTGCATCGTGTCGCACACTGCCCGATACGCGTCGAACGCCGCCCCGCCGACACCCAGCCGCGCCGCGTGGCGCTCGAGCGCGGCGGGCCGCGGGTCGCGCTCGAGCAGCGGGTGGCCGAAACCCGGAATCCGGTCGCCCGCGCACACGCGCTCGGCGACGCAATCGCGAATCTCGGCGGACGTCTTGCCGACGAGGCGCGCGAGAAAGCGCGTCGCGTCGCTGCAGGCGCCCACGTGCGCGGGGCCACTGCCCGTCAAGCCCGCGATCAGGTTCAAGTCCACGCTCGCGTAGGTGCTGGCCGAGAAGCGCGGCAGCGCGATGGTCGGCGCGACGAGGCCGAAGCCGCCGTGCAGTGCAACCAGCAGAACATCGAACAGGCGGGCCTGCGCGTCGCGGGACGCATCGCCGCCCAGGCAGTCCAGCACCGCCGCGCTGAAGCCACGCGCGGCGCCTGTCGCGGGCGTCCGGGCCGCCGTCTCGCGGGACACCTCGCGCCACACCGACAGCAGGCGCGGCAACGCGGCGACGATGCCCAGGCCCGTCGCGATCTCGGCGCCCTGCCCGATGCCGCGCAACGCTTCGGGCAACGCGACCGGCCGCGCGGGCGGCCCGTCGGCGAGCCCGGCCGCGACGGCCGCCGCGAGAAACACCTCGGGTCGGCGCTGGCGGCGCGCCAGCTGCGCGGCAAGCAGGCCATCCTCGGGCGCGCCGTCGTCAGCCAGCCTGGCCGCGAGCGCGCGATCGAGCGCGCGCGCGTCGGCGGCGTCCGGCATCCGGCCCGTGAGCACGTGCAGGATCGCGGCGGTGAAATCGACGGACTCGATCAGTTGCAGCAGATCGACACCCCGCACGGTGAGCCGGTCGGGCGCGATCGACACCGCGTCGATCTCGCATTCGTCGCGCGCGGCGCGCGGCCGGACAGCCTCCCGCGCCGGCAGGTCAGGGGCGAGTCGCATCGGCGGGCCTCGCTTACTGCCGCGCCGGCTTCGCGATCAGCACCTCGAAGCCGATCGCGAGCATCCCCGATCCCTTCGACACTTGCGCATACTCGCCGATACCGGCTTCGCGCAGCTGCTCGATCGACTCCGCAACCGTGAACTTGCCTTCGAGATGGACCGGATGGACGTTCGCGGCCGCGCGCCGCTCGTTGAAGAACGCGAGCGCCTCCGGATCGGGATCGCTGCAGGGCTCGTGAATCAGCGCGAATCCGCCGGGCGCGAGCGTGCGGAAGATCTCGCGGTACGCGCCGACAGGATCGGCCCAGTGATGCACGACCGAGCGGCCGATCACCGCGACGAACGTCGCGTCGTCGAACGGCAGCGCGTGCACGTCGCCCGCGCGGATTTCGATGCGCTCGCCCAGCCCTTCCGCGCGCACGTTCTGCTCGGCGCGCTGCACCATGTCGTCGTAATAGTCGACCCCGACGAAGCCCAGCGGCGCGAGCGACGGGACGCGGGCCAGTTCGATCAGGGTACGCGCGGTGCCGGTGCCGACATCGAGCAACCGGCCCGACGCGATGTGCCGCTGCGCGAGTTCGTGCTCGACGCGTTGCACGAGATTGCGGTTCCATTCGAGCGTGAACGCGTCGACGTAATGATCGTAGGTGTCGGCGTTGACTTCGGCGGGGGTGTTGGTACGCATGCAGGTCTCCAGTCGTGAGGTCGAGGGGTAAGGCAGTCGCGGATTCATCCGACGGCGTGGCGCGCGCCGGCCGGTGCGGCGTCGGGTGCCGCGCCGAGCCTGCGCATGAGCCGCAGGAAGATCGTCAGGTACACCGTCTGGCGCACGACGCTCACGCCCGCCAGCAGCGCGAACAGCTGCGTGAGCGCGAGATGATGCGTGACGCCGAGATAGATCGCGCCCGGGGTGACGATCCAGGAAAAGAACAGGCCGAGCGCCATCGCGCGCGCCGGGCGTTCGAGGATCTGGAAGCAGCCCGTCACGAGGTTCGTCAGCAGATAGCTGAAGACGAACAGCGGCACATAGTCGAGCAGCGCGCTCGCGACGGCGATCACGCCGGCATCGGATGCGAGAAAGCGCAGCGCGAGCGTGCGCAGCAGGAAGAACGCGATGCTGATCGCGGCCGTGAACAGCACACCCAGCAGCATCACCGACTGCAGCGCCGCGCGGGACGGCGCCCGGCTGCGCACGAGATGGCCGATCCGGATCATGAAGACCATGCTCAAGCCCTTGATCAGGATGAAGCCGATTGTCATCAGCTCGAAGCCGATGCCGTAGCCGCCGATCGCGCGCACGCCGTAACGGGCGATCATCGAATAGACGGCCGTGTTCGCAAGGAAGGTCAGCGTCTCGAGCGCGGCCGACGGTACGAAGATCCGCAGCAGCCGGCGCTGCGTCGGCCATTCCACGCCGGGGCGCGGCAACGCGACCTGCTCGCGGCGCAGCCGGGGGCGGATGCACCTGACACACCAGCCGAGGTACAGGCTCTTGGTGATCCACGAAGTCAGCGCGAGGCCGAACAGCTGCAGCGTCGGATGCTGGCCGAACAGCCCGAACACGAGCAGCGGGTCGAGCAGGTTGTTGATCACGCCGCACACGATGCTGATGCGCGCGGGCGACTTGGTGTCGCCATACGTGCGCATCGCCGCCGAAAGCGCGGTGCTGAGCAGCGTGAGCGGGAAGCTGCCGATGACGAGCGCGTAGTAGCCGAACATGCGGTCGCCGTGGAACTGACCGCCGGAAATGAACATCATCAGCGGCGCCCGCGTGCCGATCAACGCCAGCACGACCAGCACGCCGATCCCGCCCGCGAACATCAGGCTTTGCACGAACAACCGGCCCTGGTCCGTACGGGGCGCCTTGGCGAACACCGCGACGAACGATTCCTCGAAGCTCTTGCTGAGGAGGAACATGAAGGTGACGACGCTGCCGTTGACGAGCGCGAGCAGCGCCATGTCCTCGGCCGGCAGGTCGCGGATCCAGCGATAGTCGAACAGCGTCATGCAGTAGCCCGCGATCGACGACAGCACCATCGGATAGAGCATCAGCCAGGTCGCACGCACCTCGGCCGCGAACTGCCGCATGCGTTCGGCCCGCGACGCACCCGACGCGACGGGCGTGGCGGGCGTGGCGGGCGTGGCGGGCGTGGCGGTAGCGCGATCATCGGACATGAGCGTGCCTCTCGTCGATCAGGCGCGGCAGCTTCTGGCGCGCCGAGAAGCGCAACGCATCGCGGCCGACCACGTCGAGGCGGCCCTCGCCCTTGTCGATGCACTCGCGCACGTCCTCGATCTCGAGCAGCGCGCCGGCGAGCCGTGGCGCGAGCGGTGCGAGTTCGTCGTCGGCCAGGTCGACCGCGACCTGCAGGCAATCGCGCCCCTGCGCGTCGGCGCCCAGACGGAACTGGCAATCGAGCGGCCGGCCGGCGCACGCCACGAGCCGATCGGCGAGCAGCGCGACGCTGACGAGATTGCCCGCGAACTTGAAGCGCTGGTCCGCGCGGCCCTGCAGCACGACGACCGACCCTGCCTCACCGCACGCGCAGCGCACCGACGGCCCGATGCGCACGCGATCGCCGATCCGGTAGCGGAGCATCGCGAGGCCCGGGTTCGCGCGGCTCGTCACGAGCAGCTGGCCGTCCTCCTCCTCGAGGAAGAACCAGTCGTCGAGCACGTGGTAATGCCCGTCATCGCAGCGCGGGGTGTGATAGCCGAGAAAGCCCGTTTCGGTGGTGCCGTACAGTCCGAAGAATTCGGCATTGCGCCAGCACCGCCGCACGATCTCGCGCTTGCGCCCGGGGAATGCCTCGCCCGTGTAGAGGATCTTCGTCACGTCGAGGTCGACGCCGTGCGCGTCGAGCAGGCGCAGGCATTGCAGCACGCTCGTCGGCGTGCCGACCAGGACGTTGGGACGGGTGCGGCCGATCAGGTTCAGCATCGCGGGCAGATCGGCGCCGTAGGCGTCCAGCCGCCCGATCGGCAGCACGTTCGCACCGATCGCTTCCAGCAGCCGGTTCACGCCGTCGTACAGCGTGGAAAAGCCGCCGGCGGTGAACAGGTTCGCCACCCGGTCGGTCGGCGCGAACACCCGGCCCGCCAGCGCGTTCGCGAGCGCCCGGCCGTAGGTCGCATCGGGACGCTTGCGCCCTGTCGCGCTGAGCAGCAGCTTGGCTTCGCCGCTCGTGCCCGACGTGGTGTAGAACGTCGCGCCGGCGAGACCGTCGTGATCGAGGCGCTCCAGCACGCGCCGTGTCAGGTCGTCCGCGGTCTCGATCGCGACCTGCGTGCGGAACGCCGCGTAGCTGGCCACGCCCGCCGGCAGCAGGCGCGCATAGTGGGCATCGTACGAAAGCGCTTCGCTCACGGCGGAGGAATCGAAGCGGGTCGTGCGGTCGGACATCGTGGGCTCCAGGTTCAGGCGGCAGTCATGCGCTTTCGCGCAGGAGACGCAATGAGATCTTCCCCGTGCTGGTGACGGGAAGGTCGTCGACGAACCGCACGTCGGCGATACGCGGATACAGCGGAAAGGCGGCCCGGTAGCGGCTCAGGATCCTCGCCGTGAAATCCACGTCCGCACAGGCCGGCGACGGACGGGGCACGACGAACACGGTCAGCGCGCCAGTCTGCGGATCGGCGAGAAAATAGCTTTTCGCGATGTCGTCGAACGCATCGAAGTGCTGGTGCAGCAGGCTGACGTTGATGAGCCGGCCATTGCACTTGACCGTCTCGTCCTTGCGACCGACCCAGAACACGATGCCGTCGTCGCGGCGAAACACGAGGTCGCCGGATTCGAGCGTCGTGAATCGCTGAAGACTGCCGTCGGGCAGCAGATAGCCATGCATCGCGTACGGCGTGCGGTAATGCAGATGGCCGGTCTCGCCGGGCGCGCACGGCCGGCCCTGCGCGTCGACGATCCACAGCTCGATGCGTGGATCGATCGGGCGGCCCGGCGCGACGACGCCCTCGAAGCAGTACGAATCCAGGCGCGGCAGGTCGTCCGGCGTGAGCGGCAGCGCGAAGATCCGCGGCCCGGACTCCGTCTGGCCGAAGTTGTTCCAGACGCACGCGCCGAGCGCGAGCAGGCGGCGCACCTGCGCCGCGTAGATGCGGTCGGAAGCATTCAGCACGACGATTCCGTCGAAACGCATGCCGGGCGTCGCCTCGGCCAGTTCGCACACGCGCTCGGCAATGCTGCGGATCAGCGGCGCGAAGCGGATCCGGCCGCTGCAGAGGTAACCGAGCACCTCGTGCGCGGTCAGCGACGGCCGTTCGAGCCAGACGGTCGCGCCGGCCAGCAAGCCGCTCATCATCGTCGAGAAGCCGTACATGTAGTGCGTCGGGAACATGCACAGCACGCCGTCGCCGGGCTGCACGCCCAGATAGCGGCCGACCGCCAGCGCGTTCTCGACGAGTTGCGCCTCATCGTAGACGACCAGCTTGGGCGCGCTCGTCGTGCCCGACGTCATGAAGACGATCTGCGCGCGCGGCGCGTCGGCGTCGGCGTCGGCCCACGCGGCGGCGTCGCGCCCCGTCTCTTCGGCATCGGCCGCCGCCGGGTCGAGCACGACAACCGGCAGCCCGTCGCAGGCGATCGACCGGGTCGCGACCACCGCGATTGCATCGAGCCGGTATTGGCGCAGCGCGGCGGACAGCATCCTCGGGTCGCACAGGACGATCCGGCAGCCGAGCGTCGACGCGAGCAGCGTGAACAGGAAATAGTCGAACCCCGAGAATCCGACCGCGATCAGACGGCTGCGCCCGCGCAGGTGCGGTTCCAGGTCGCCGAGCGCCCGCCGGGCAGCACGCAGCCGCGCGCGCAGGTCCCCGGCGGTCAGGCGCGCGCCATGCAACACGATCTGCCAGTTCGCATCGCGGGCAAGCAGCGACGCGAACTTCATGCGGCCGCTCCTTCCAGCACGAGCGAGGCGGCGAGCCCGCCCATGCCGAACGAGTTCTTGAGCACGCGCCGCGCGTCGCTCGGCGTCGCCGTGCGCACCACGTTGACGGGACACTCCGGCGCCTGCTCGTCGAGATTGACGGTCGCGGGAATGAAGTGCTCACGCAGCCCGATCACGGTGTTCAGCACCTCCATCGCACCCGCCGTCGCGATCAGGTGGCCGTGCTGCGACTTGTTGGCGGTGACGGGCATCTCGGGCCGCATCGGGAAGATCGCGCGGATCGCCTCGGACTCGTGCTTGTCGTTGAGCACCGTCGACGTGCCGTGCGCGTTGACGTAGTCGATATCGGCCGGCGCGCACCCCGCGTCGTCCAGCGCACGCTGCATCGCGAGCCGCATCTCGAGCGACTGCAGGTGCGGAATCACGATGTGCTCGGCGGCCAGACTCGCACCATAGCCGGCAACGCGCGCGAGCGGCGTGTCGCCGCGGGCGCGCACGGCCGATTCGCGTTCGATCAGGAACAGCACCGCGCCTTCCGCGAGCACGAAGCCCGAGCGACGCACGTCGAACGGCCGCGAACGATGCCGGGGGTCGAGGTTCAGGTCGGTCGAGATCACGTCGAGCGATTCGAGTCTCGCGAGGTTGAGCGGATTGACCTTGCCGGATACGCCGCCGACGATGGCCGCGTCGACACGCCCCTGGCGCAGCGCGAGCATGCCCATCCCGATCGCCTGCAGCGACGCCGAGCACAGGCCTACATGCGCAAGCGCGCATCCGCTGAACGGGATGTGGCGATGGATCGCTCCGAACACGGAGGTCGCGTCGCCGCTCACGAATTCGCTCATGCGCATGTGCGATACGAGCACCTGGATCAGCGCGTCGCGCGATTTGTCGCCGTTGACCTTGTCGACGAGCTCGAGCGCGCTCTGCACGTCGGTAGCCGGCACGTCGACGCCGACCAGGCAGCCGATGCGTTCGGGCGCGTAGTCGCGCGCGACGAACGGTGCCTGCGCGAGCAGGCGCGCGGCGGCGAGATCGCCGTACAGCTGTTCGGCCGAGATCCGCCGCGCCGACGGCCAGCGCACCCGTTCGTTACCTTCCTCGGGTACGCCCGCATGCTGGGTCGTATAGGTCGAGCAATCGAACTTCTCGATCCTGCGAATGCCCGAGCGGCCTTCGCGCAGCGCGGCGTGGAGCGCGTCGTAGCTGCCGCCGAGCGGCGTGACAGCGCCGAATGCGCTGATCACGATTGCGTCCGATCGCGGCTTCATCGCCTCACCCCGCTCAGTTTGCGCACGAGGATCGCGCCGAGGCCCGACGACACGCCGATGCCGTTGACCAGCACGGGCGCGCCGACGGGAATGGCCGGGTCCGCGATCGCCAGGACCAGGTCGATCAGGTTGTTCGCCCGCCCGGTGTAGCCGACGTGCGGCTTGTACGCGTGCATCACGGCATTCGGCCATGCGTTCTGCACGGCGTTGCGCTCGGCCTTGCCCAGCGAGGGTTCGCCGTTCTGGTACAGCACGACGTGCGGCACGCCGAGCGCGGCCTCGCCCGGAAAGCGGGCGAACAGCCTCGACCAGTCGCCGCTCGACACGGACGTATCGGGCTTGTACAGCGAATGGACGTCGAGTACCTGCGCGCAGGGCGCGCGCCCCTCGCGCGGCGCACCTTCGACGACCACGCCGACGGCCCCGAACGCGGGGATGATGCCGACCGGGTGCGACGCGGTGCGCAGCAGGCCCATCTTCTCGAACGCGCCGACGTTGTCGGGCGCCGTCATGTCGCCGACGGCCGCGATGATCGCGCGGTCGATCGCGCCGCCCTCGATCTGCCGGTGCGCCTCCTCGAGCGCGCACAGGCTGGTCAGCGACATCCGCTGCAGCGGATAACCTTCGCCGCGCAGTTCGAACAGCTTCGAGATCTGGTACAGCGCATTGGTGGTCAGCAGGCGCAGCATGTCGAGCGGATTCAGGTGCGCCTTGACCTCGCCGAAGTACCCGCAGCTATCGACACCGCGACGCTCGTGCAACGGCGCGAGCACGGCCATCGTCGCATCCTCGCCCTCGACGCCGGTGAACACCGCGAACCGCTCGCGCTCTTCGGCCGTGTAGGGCCGGACAGCCGACGCCGCGTCGAACGCCTCGGCGGCGACTTGCAGCGCGAGACGCGAACTCGGATTCAGCAGCGAACGGTCCTCGCGCGCCATGCGCTGAACGAGCGGGAACGGCAAGTTGACGCGCGCGTAGTCGCCGGGCTTCGCTGCCGGCGCGAGCGGTTCGCGCTCGGCAAAGTCGACGTCCAGCAGCGACGCGATGTCCGGAAAGGCGGCCGTCGCGATGCCGAGGCCGGTGATGTACGACATGGCAAGTCCCCATTCACGTAAGTCGGGAATCGATCGGGTGCGAGACGCCGCGCGGCGCGGCGCCCCTGCGATGCGGCGGGAACGCGCCGGTCAGCTGAACTGCGCGATGCGGCGCTCGATGTAGTTCACCGAGAAGTGCTCGTAGAGATCCTGCAGGCTGCATTTCTCGTGGCCGTTCCAGCTCATCACGTCGCACACCTGCTGCCAGCCGGCATCGGTCCATTCGGTGCCGGTGTGGCATTGCGGATCGAGCAGCATCCGGTTGAACGGCCACAGGTTTTCGAGGCTGATGCGGTTGTCCACCTTGTCCTTGAGCTCGTAGCACAGGTCGACGTAGTCGATCGAGCTCATGTTCAGCTCGCGAAACAGCGACGCGGAGTCGGCCACCTGCTCGGGACCGCTCAGATAGAGGATTTGCGCGACGATGTTCTTGATGTCTTCCTTCATGATCCACTCTCCTTGAGTCTCTGGGTCAGCCACTGATGTTTTCGCCGTTGCCGAGATCGAGCACGCTTCCGGTCGTTTCGAGCGAGCCGTTCGCGAGCAGAAGCACCGCACGCGCAACCTGGTCGGGCTCGAGGATCTTCCGCATCGGAATCTGGCGATAGAACGCCGCCGCGTCCTGCGACGCGAGAAAACGATCGAACAGGTCCGAGCGCACGAATCCAGGCGCGACCGCGTTGACGCGCACGTTGAAGCGCGCCATCTCGAGCGCGAGCGTTTTCGTGAAACGCTCGATCGCCGCCTTCGACGCGCCGTACGCGCCGTTACCGACCTTCGGCTTGCGCGCGGCGATCGACGACACGTTGACGATCGCCCCGCGCCGGCGTGCCTGCATCCCTTCTCCGAACGCATGGCAGAACGCCATCGTCGCGCCGAGGTTGATCCGTAACGTTTCCCAGTAGCGGGAGAACGAGTTGCCGAGCAGCATCGCGTCGTCGTTGATGCCCGCGTTGTTCACGAGCACGTCGACGGCCGCCTGTGCGTTCACGCGGTCGGCGAACGCCTGTACGGCTGCCCAGTCGCCACCGTCGACGCGAAAGCCCCGCGCGGCGCCGTCGTATGTGCGCTCCAGCGTCCCGGCCAGCTCGGGATTCGATCGATAGGTGAAGTAGACGGCATGGCCGTCGGCGATCAGCGCATCGACGATCGCGCGCCCGATCCCGCGGGTGCCGCCCGTGACAATCGCAAGTTTCGTCATGCGTGGTGCTCCCAGCTGAGAATGCCGTCCATCACGCTTTGGCCGTCCGCATTGCGCAGCTCGACGTGCGCGGTGGTGCGCGCGCCCTCCTGTTGCAGGCTCCGCAGGCGCGCGCTCAGGCGCTCGCCCGGCCGTACCGGGCAGATGAAGCTGACCTTGCGCAGCGTGAGCGGCGGGTGCGGGCGGTCCGCCGCGAAACCGAGCGCGTCGAACAGCATCGCGATCGCGAGGCTCAGGCTGAACGAGCCGGGCAGCACGGGAAATTGCTCGAAGTGCTCGTCGAAGAGCGGTGCGGCACTCGCCACGTCGATCACGCCGAAGTGTTCGCCGGCGATCGTGGGCGCCGGCGTCGCGGTGGCGGCCATCACGGCCGTTCTCCCGGCGCGGCGGACGCGGGCCGGCGAGCCGGCATCAGCGCGACGAACACGGTGCCCGACGCGACGGCCGGATACATGCCGGCGTCGGCGTCGCGCGCCGCTACCTCGACACGATATCCATCGCCGTGTTTCGCGACGGTGCCGGCCAGCGCGAGCCGCGGATAACCGTCGACGTGGCTCAGCGTCAGTTCACGCAGTTGCGCCGGCACCATCAGCGCCGGCTCGCCGTGCATCGCGCGCGCCGCCTTGACCGCGAACTGATGCAGCGCTTCGATGACAAGGAGCGCCGGCCGCGCGCTCGACCAGTCGCGATACCGTCGCGGATCGGCGTCGCCCGCGAAGCGCGCGGGATCGG